>OZ253581.1:0-1632500 GCA_965263055.1 Vicinamibacterales bacterium
GACGACACCGAGCGACTGCACAAGTACATCGCCACCGTCCGGCATTATCGCGTTGCTATCGCTATCGTGCGCATTTCGCGCCTTGTTGAAGGTCTTTCGCAGAAAGGCGCGAAAGACCTTCATTCCATGACACTCCTTGAACTGCTCACGGTTCGTTGTCAGGTACACGTTCAGTCGGTCAGCACGCACGGTCATGCGGAACCGCGCCCAGGCCGCGTGATTAAGGTTCTCCTCACCAAAGCTCGGATCGTTCTGGTTTACGACCCTGCCCAGAACATTGACGTGGAATCCGTTCGACGCTCCGCGTTCTTCGCTCTTGCCCCCGCTGATCTTGTCCTCGAACAGTCGCACCATACCGGTGACGCGTCCGACCTCCGGAAGCTCGATGTACGGATATGAGCTTGTACCGGACATGACCGGAATTCGCGTTGGGCCGGGGTTCTCCGCGTCGTTCGCATCCTCGTCCGACGGTGCTCCTCCGTCTGCTTCCGACCCGGTGTCCGTCTCGTCGAGTTCGATGCAATCGATACCGAGATCTGGTCCGATGACCCACTGCTCGACCACGGTCGCCTTCATCTTGGTCGACCTTAACCTCTCTCCGTTCACGTCGATTGCCATCTCTGACCCGAAGGGAAGTGCAGCCGCCAGCATCCGACGCAGGATCCCGATTTTCAGATCGCGGCCAGCAGGCTTGAGGTCGGACAACACCACCAGTGTCCATGTCCCGCTCTCCGAGCGATCCAGTTCTGCCGGTGCTCCCCCGAATTCCTCCTGATTGACCATCGGCGCGACATCCTCGGGAACGCTCTCCTCCTGCTCATCCTGGGTCTGGTCGTTGATCAACCGAAGGATCTCATCGCCGCCAGCCACGGCATCCAGCGCCTCGGCCAGATCTTGGCTGCCGAGCTCAAAGACCTGCAATTCCAGATCGTTGATCAGGCGATCGGGTTCTGCTCCCTCTTGAGGGTCAACATCGCTATAGTTCATCGTTACGCGCCTGATGACGCCGTCGTCCGCCTTGCATATGTAGGTGAGTCGTTCCGCCAGCACATACGTGGCCAGCTTTCCTATGCCGAATTTGCCAATCAGCGGGCGGCCGTGCTCCGTTGTGCGACCGTCCTTCGGGGAAAACGCGATGTGCCAGAGCTCGCGAAGACCAGCCAGGTCCATTGAGCTCCCGTTATCGAATACTGCCATTGTAGCGTTCCGCGCCTGTAGATTCGCGTCTACGCGCACGTCGACAATACTGGCGCCCGCGTCCCAACCATTCGAAATCAGTTCCTCGAACGCCTTTTGTGGCGACGAATAGAGCTGCTCACTAAAGTGTTCCAAGAAACGCGTACTAAGCGCGACAGGTATACTCGCTACCGGCTTGCCTACGGTATCCGGCGTCATGCGCGTCATTGCTCAAGAACCCTCGATGCGCTATCCTCGGCCCCGGCTGACCTGTTGGCACGCCAGCCGGACACTATGGCGGCGAGAAAGGGTGTCACTTGTTGGCTAAGCGTCCCCCACGTGCTTTCGGTCACTCGCACCTCGAGGGCATAGTGCTTTGACTGGCTCTCTGCGCCTTGTACAGCAGTGTCAAACGCCGCAGTAGCCTCAGAGCCGGCGGCCTCCGTAGCGCGAGCATAAAAGCATAGGGACAAACCAGGCTTCGGTGTCTGCATGACGTACAGAGTGGCGTAGCTTCGAGGACTCGGCCGGCCCTCGTCCGTAACCTCCTGCAGATAAAATGAGTAGGCTGTCTTCCCCGGCCAACAATAGGCGTCCAGGCCCTTCTCGACAAATTTGCGGACCTGTTCAAGAAGATCCAGCAGCCCAAGCTCTCTGGCTAGTCCCCGGAGAGCCTTCAGATTACCTTCCTTCGTCGCTCCGGGTCCGGGCACGGGCCTGATGTTCGGTCCCACGGACTCGCGCGCCAAGAATAACTTGCCGTCTTGCCGGAATCCGTAGAAGGTCAGGAGTTGAATCTCGATACCCCTTTTAGCCAGGAACTGCACGATGCGGCGGGCTCTGTCATCGGCCCCAAGCCCGACTAGGACGATCCGCGGTGCCTCTTCGAGCGCATCGGTGGAGCCCGGATACTCTTGGCTGTACCAGTCTGCGAAGTCCTCGATCTTGTCGATCCCCAGCCGACCGGAGTAGTTCCGGACGAGTGCAGCCAGGCGCTCCAAGTCGTAGGTTTCCAGATCGGACGCGTAGTCGAGCGACTGAGCGACGGCATCGCGGGTCAGTGTTCCCCGCTTCAGCTCGAACACTGTCAGACGCCCATTCTGGTCAACACCCAACAGGTCCAGAGGACCACCGTCGGTCGGCACCTGCCGCCCAATCAACTTCAGGCCGGGCTCCAGGAGTTCCGGGGCGGCGACCACGATGTCCTCCACTAGCTGCTCTGTCTCGGTGTTCGCAATCTCGTCCAGCGGAATTGCGGACACTGCCTCGCCGTCCTTTCCCACCGACCACAATTGAATACGTTTCACAGCACTACCTTCCCGTCGACTCACGTCGCAGGCGAGGGGGACCAAGGACCCCCAATCTACGAGGAAACCTCGCCCGCCAGATGGTCGTCAAACAGCTCACTCCTTGAACGCCCCGCCAGGAACACATCCGCAACCCACGGGATCGGACGGCCGTCAAATCCGAGTCGGGTTCTCACGGCTGTCATGTGAGCAGTCCACTGGGCCTGTGATGTGGCGTTCCGAGTCGGATCGTCAATGACGCACACGTTCGTCAGCCACGTCGGGATTCCATGTCGTTCGCGGAGAAGGTAGACATGCGCCAGCCGATTGGCGAACTGGTACAAGGGCCCCAGCCAATCGGCAGACTCGGGCACGGCGAACCACCGCTTCGCTTCTTCGAGGGCGCGCTGAATCTTCTGCAGGGAAGCTCCCTCCGCCTTGCAGCCGCTTCCTTCCATCTCCTCGGGGTAGCTCTTGGCCTCCACCAGAACAACACCACTGAGTGCCGCAGCCGTCTCGATTCTTGCAAGCCCGTCCCAGCAGGGACCTCTTCGTGGCCAAAATGCCCCAAGCGACGGCGCGAGATGCTGCAGCCCGACAGCGCGCAGGAAGAACCGGTCTCGATACTCGGCGAAACAGTCTTCTTCCAAGGGAGAAGTCCAAACGAGAGAACTTGTCACAGGGAGCCCAATGGCCTGCGCCGTCGCCTCAGACAGCTCGGCCTGCCGGCGAGATACTGCGATTTGAATCTGTAGCTGGCTTCCCGCGAAGGCCCGCCCGAACTCATCTGTCCGACCCGTTCGACACTCTCTCGATCCAGTGGGATGCTCCTGCATGTCGGACTCGCACGTACGCGGGCCATCATACCCGCGTGTCGGACGCCAGCCGTCGAAGGGGCTCGGCCCGCCGTGGCGGACCGCTGCCCTCGCGGATCTCCCGGTTGGGAGGGAACTGCGGAGGCTCTGGCTGCGGCGGGGGCGTACTCTGGGGCGCGGGCTTGACCGGCGTCTGCCTGGATTCGTCTCGCGTCGGCATCTCATTTGCCTCACGCGCGGACGTCGTCGCTCTCGATGCGGCCGTCGACCAAGCGGATCAGGCGGCGCGCGGGCCATCACCCGCGGGTCGTGCGTCGAGAACAGGAAGGTGACCTGCTGCTCCCGGTTCAACGTCTCCATCATCTCCAGCAGCGCATCGGCGTTGGCGGAATCGATGTTTGCGGTGGGCTCATCGGCCAGCACGATGGCCGGGCGCGCCGCGATGGCCACCCGCTGCTGCTGGCCGCCCGAGAGCTCTGATGGGCGCCGGTGCTCCATGCCCTCGAGCCCGACGCGGGCCAGCAGCTCCATCACCCGGTCCCGACGCTCCGCCTCGTCGACCCCCTGCACGGCCATCACCATCTCGGCGTTCTCGTAGGCACTGTAGACCGGCAACAGGTTGTAGGCCTGAAACACGAAGCCGATCCGGTCGCGGCGCAGCCGGCTGAGCTCCTTGCGGGTGAACGTCCCGAGGTCCACGCCCTCGAATCCTGAGGTGGACCCCATTGTCTGGACACGTGCCGGGGCCGAGTAAGTTAAGGCCTGTCCCGTTGTCTCCGTTCTTGTGATCGATGAAGGGTGTGGGCGTGTGGGAATCTCGTCCGCGAGATTTCCACAGGTCCACGGCCCGTGCCCATCAGCATCCCAGCCCCGAGCCGATAGGCGTCACCGCAGCAACTCCCGAAGGCCCCCTCGTTGGCGACATCCGGTCGCCACCCACAACGAGACCCGATGTGTTCCACGGTGGTCAACATCCGTCCACTTCTCGTCAGCCTGCATGGCCGGAGACTGGCTCGTCCTACCCACTCCCCTCCCGACGGGGAGTTGACCCACTGCTCACACAGCCCAACTACTATTGGTCATCAGGGCTTCCGATGCCGTGGCCCCCAACTCAAGGAATACCACACTCAACGTCAAAGTCCTGGCCGTCGCCCGATATCCGAAGCACACGCTGTTGAGGTGTGGGTTCGACAATGAGTAGTTCCCTTATGTTCCCACCGCTTGCTACGAGCGGAATGTCTGAGAGGATAGACAAGAGCAAGCTTGGGACCACGTTCCACCACGTGGAATCCGGGCAGAGAAGCGCGCCATCAAATTCCGTGCCGTAATCCGTGTCCCAGAGAGATACAAAAGCTCTCCGAATTTCGGCACGCAATCCCATAAGTGATGTCCGCATTTCTCCTGAGAGACTGGCATCGATAGTCTTAACATCCCACCCGTCGGCCGCGCCCTGCTTGATCACCCTTTCAAACTTCGTGATTAGGAACTCTGTGCGGTCCAGATGTGGGTGTACCGCCCAGTTTCTATAGAACACCAGATGTGGATATTCGCCCTTTCTGTCTTCACGTTCTACAAGCTTAGCAAGTTGCACTAAAAGGTACGTCACCCCCGCCTCGCTTGCAATGCTGTCGCTGAGGACGTGGTCATTGAGCTTTTGAATAATATCTCGATTCATTAAATGATCACCTACGTTGAAACTGCCGGATACACGGAGTTCAGTACCGGCAGGCGTCCTTCGCACTGGATATATAGGTTCGTCCAAGTACGTTCAATTCTCTCGATGTCTCTACACTCAACCCAAAAGAAGAGTGTCGCCCGTCCGTAAGGTGTCACCTCTACCTTGTCGTCGTCCGCGAGGTGTTGCTTCATGCGTGTTCGCAGGTTGATGGATCGGCCTATGTACAAGACGACTCGCGAAAAAGTCGCCAGTACGTAGCAACCTGCACGTTCTGGGACAAAACGGGCGCTGCTCAGGTCAAAGGTTTCTGAGTCTTTCGGTGCGGGTACTAGGGCGTCTGTTTTCATACCGCAAACTCGCCGGTGTCAGCACCCCGGTGAAGTGCACGTGTCATCTCCTTGGATATAAGGTTCAGAGCAGCGGTGTTTAGGCCACTTGCACTGCTGCCTCTTTTCCACCAGTCGGGATGCCCCACGCCAGCATATTCACCTTCAATGTTGTCAAAAACAGAGGTAAGTAATTTTTCCATCGTGCTGACTTTGTAATCTTTGAGATTCTGACACTTCATAAAGAATGGTATGGAGAACATGCAAAACATGTTCACGCCGTTATACTTGTATAAGACCGAATCACTTTTGTCGTCCAGAAGCGTAGCGAGAGCCGTCCAGTAATTCAAAAAGATCTTCTTTTCCTTGTCAATGTCCTGAACGCTCGGCAAGGGGTTATTTGCCGTCAAGACGTACCTGACGACGGCCTTGACGAAGGATCCTTGGTCTACCGTCTTGCCGGCGGAGTCCTCGCTGGCCATCTTGATCTTGCCCTGCCAGGGTGAATCCGCAGTCTCGTTTAGATAGGATACATACTTCAGCGCCTTAGCAACGTCGCCCAAGTGCACCCTCTGATAGATCCACCTCGGCAAGCTCGGCATATCCTCCACGTCCAGGGCTTGCGTAAGGCGAGCGGTGATTCGTTGCTCGACAGCCTTGTCAACGCTCTTCTGCGTTGTATTCACAATCAGGAAATGGCACATCTGAACGATGTGCGAAATGTTGACCGCCAAATTCACGGGGACTTCGAAGTCCAGCACACGCGAGTCCCTCTTGGCGGCCATCTTAAGGCCTTCTAGTCGATGTTGGCCATCGACCACACTCAGCGCCCCCAAAAACATCGTGTCAATTTCAATCGTGTTATCTTCTTCGTTGAAAGGAACAACTTTATCAGTAGCCAGAAGCACCGAAGTCGGGAGGTGTGCGTCGTTGGAGTTCTGTCCCTTGACAATATAGTCGGCAAGCTTCTTGGCACGACCGTTGTTCAACAGACGCTGGAATCCCTCGTCGCTCTTGGGATCAAGTCTGTCGACTGTGTAAAAGCCATCAGCTATCAGGTTCTTCACCTTGATTGAGGTCAGGTAAACGACCAAGTCCCCCTGCTTCACACGTGCGGCTGGCGTCTTGATCGTCATGTCGTAGGTGTCCTTCGGCAGGTGGTGGGGGGCTTGGCGACGGCGAGGACGTACCGGCGTTGCGAAACCGGGGTGCTACTGGGCATCACCAGGTCGGACGGTGGCGGGAGCCGGGTGCGAGCCGAGGCGTCCGGGCCGGTGCCGTAGTCGATGGACGTGCGGCAGTCGCGGTAATCCTTGATGTCCTCTAAACCGTGACGTAGAAGTCCGGAATCGCGCGGTCAATGGGCACGTTTCGATTCCGTGCTCTCGTCAGAACCGGACAGCGCGCCCGGGGCCGGGGAGAAGCACGGAGCGTAGTCTACACGATGGGCGAACGGATGAGGGTGCGCGGAGGCTCCGAGGCGCGCCACGGAGCGGGCAACAGGAGCCGGTGACGTGCGGGAAGGGCTTGACACGTGGGTGGCCGGCGTGGTTCTCGTCTCCGGTGGCCGCGGTCGCGCCGCGCAACGCGACGTTGGGGTCACGGATGGCATCGTCGGCCAACACATCATCCGCACGGGCTCGCCGGTGTCAAGACGCTCCGCCGCCGCTTCGCGGGGCTGGCGGTCTTGACACCGGCTCCGCGCGCGCGCCAGACAGGCAATTGTCCGACGATGCCGAACCTCACGCTGCCAGACGCCGGCACGGCCACCCAGCGACCACACCAGACCCAGCACGGTCAGCCGACAGCGAGAATCCCACAACAGAAACGCGAAGTCCAGCGCATGATCTGAGCCGGATACGCTCATGGGGTACGGCGAATCAGGATCCCACCGCCAAGAACCACCACGAGTGTCACCGGCGGCGCAGCACCAGGATCTCGACCGACACGACCTTGGCCCCCGGGTCGACCACACCCGCCCCAAACACGAGACCCAGCCGACGAGCGGGAGCCCGGACGGTCGGGCACATGATGGAGATCGAGCGCGAAGGACACCGAACGAGAGCGTCGAGAGATGAGCAGATCCGGGCGGGCGGGGAAGGCGATCCCGGTCGTGAACAGAGAGAACGACCGGGCGCCAGAACAGGGACACGAATGAGCGGCCCGGAACCGGATCCAGGGCCGTTAGGTGTGATCAGCCAGCCGACCCAATGTGCCACATTGGGGCTGGCGCGGGGATGCTGCGCTCCCCTCGAACCCCTTGCCCCCGGTCGCGCCGGGCGGCGCTACCCGGTTGTCGTTCGGCTCGTCGCCCCACCGGCTGCACCGCGCCCCCGCCGCGCCCGCCCAGCGGAGTTGCCGGTTGCCTCGGCGTCGCGTCTCCGCTGCGACGAGTCCGCCGCACGGGGCTCTCCAGCAAGATAGGCGGCAGACCGGCACGAGCGCGGGTTCTGGCTTGCCCCCAGGTGTGGCTGGATTACGATGATCCCAGAGCAACCATGACCGGCGAGGACCTCTTCGTCCTGTTCGGCTTCGTTAGCACTGCCGCTCTTGGGGCCGTCATCATCGCTGCCGTGCTCGCCGGGTGGTGTCGCTCGTTGTGGGACTGGTGGCGGGGGGTGGAACCTCCGGAACAGACATGGACGTGTTTTGAGTGCGGTGAAGAGCTTCCAAGTCCTGGGATCCTCTGCGACAAGTGCGCGGAGCCACAACCTGCGAAGCCACGATGGGCGCATCTCCTCGACCGCGACGATGTGATGGTGCTCGACACGCAGACCACCGGTCTGGACGCCGACGCTGAGGTGGTCGATGTAGCAGTCATCAATACGCGTGGGCGGGTGATGCTCCACGATCTGAGGGCGCACGGTGCATCGAGCTACGTCGACGTGCACGAGCCGCTGATGAGCGTTCTCGCTCGCGCGTCTATCATCTGCGTCTACAATGAAGGCTTCGACATGCAGATGATCCGACAGTCGGCCGAGCGGCATGGCCTTGACGCGACCATCGACGCCAGCGTCGTCTGCATCATGGAAGAGTACGCCAATCACTACACCACTGATGGCCGCTGGCCGAAGCTAACGGCCGCGGCGAGGCTAGAAGGCGTCAAGGTCGGGGGTACCCGGCATCGGCCGCTGACTGACGCACGGCTGACTCTAGGCCTCATTCGCGCGGTGGTGACGCGCGATCACTCAAGGCGAGGAGGACCTCGCCCCGCCGCGCCAGCCCTCAGAACCGGTCGCGAGAGTTGATGCGATGCGCGAGGACGCCCGCGCAGGCTGCGGGGCTCAAGGTGCGGCACTGACCGACGCCGGCAATCACTCACGCACGGTATCGGATGCTCCCCTGCGCGAAACGGCGATTGGGAACCGGTCGAACGAAATCAGCACTGACTGTTGTCGGTAATCGGAAACTCGACCCAACTGCGCGTTGTCAGTCTGACCTCGGCGTCAACTTCCTCGATCGCACGATGAATCATGGGCACGCTGAGGCACAAGTAGTCGCGCTCGCGCCATCGGCTGCCGCACGTTGGGCAACTGATGATGCGCCGTACGACCCCGCCGGTGTCAATGTCCTTGATGCGAAACTCGCCGACACAGTACGGGCAGCTTCGTCTCGCGTGCCGACGAGGAGCCTCAGCAGCACCCCTCGCGTACATGCTCATGCTCTTGACTCTAGCACGCCCCGCTTGACGGATCGGCACCGTCGAAGACGACGAAGGGATGTGCGCCGGCCTACCGCGGTAGGTCCGGCGGCGCGCTGCGCGCCAAGTCCGCCGCTCGGGTCTCTCCGCTAACGTACGCGGCTCAGGCGTCCATCAGCCGCCGCCGCCGCTCGAAGAGGTCCGACCGTGCATAGGCCGCCTCGACTGGATTCTGGACCATGTGCGCCAACGCCGCCTCGACGACCTCGCGCGGGTGGTCCGTCTCCTCGGCCGCCCAGTCGCGGAACGAGGACCGGAAGCCGTGAGGGACAGCGGCGATCTCCAAGCCCCTGAGCAGATCCGCTCACTGGTGTCCTCTTGATCGTGCGCCCGACCGTCTCTCTCTTCACCGCCCGGATCGTCTTCGTTGCTTCCCCGGATCTTCTCGTGTTTCGGGATCCCGCTCGATGTTCCCCGCTCGATCTCGTGTGCGCCTGATGTCCGTCCGTGATCTCGTCCCCGCCTGAACCGTCTGAGGCGTCGGTGTGGTCGATCCGGGGAGAGACAAGCCGGGTTGGGTTCGTGTGTGGTCAAGGCGCTGCGTTGCCGGCGACTCCCTGTTCCACTGGTTCAGCGCCGGGCGGATGCGGTTGATGTGTGTCGTCGGGGTACGCTTCCCAATCGTCCATGAGCAGCCGCCGCCGCTCGAACAGGTCCGAGCGAGCATAGGCCGCTTCGACTGGGTTGCGGACCACGTGGGCCAGCGCCGCCTCGACCACTTCCCGCGGGTGGTCGGTCTTCTCTGCCGCCCAGTCGCGGAAGCTCGACCTGAAGCCGTGCGCCAGCGCCCCTGGATCGAGCGTGGGCCGTTCGGTTCCGCGGCCACCCAATCCCCGGAGTACCGATAGACCGTTCTTAGTCCGTCACGTAGCAAGCAGCTGCAATAATCGCTATCGTCGACTGCCGGTCCGCCCTCTCGTTGAGCATCCTGGTGATGCAATCGACCTGGATTTCTGCGGCTGCTCGGAGGGAGCCGTCCAGTACCATCTGTCCGACGTGTCTCTCCGAATAGCCGTCCCGCCGCCAAAAGCCGGCGACGAAGTCGGCGGCTGTTGCTAACCGGTTGCGGGCCGGAGCCGCGAGCCACTGTCGCCCGTTCGCCGCGTGGAGGGTCCCACCTTCGTACCACGGGAGCGCGTGAGCGGCGACGGAACCGTCCCTGCCTGAACCGGAGTCTGCCTGCAAGGCAGCCGCTCTCTCCGCCTGCAAGGCCGCGGCCACTCTGGCGCGCCTCGCCGACTCGGCGGCTTCGACGCTTCTCGCGCGGGCCGCGGCATTGTTGTCTGGCGGCACCACGAACCAGTCCACGGTCTCTTGTCCGTCGCCGTCATGGCGCCCGTCCTGCAGTTCGGTCATGATCTCCGCCTCGGTTCTACCTTCTCGCTCACGCCGCGTACGATCCAATTCGTCAAGGATCTCGGTCGAGCTCCGACGAGGAACAGGAGGGCGGGACGCATCGGAGCAGGCCCCAATTGGAACCAGAAGCAGCAAGCTACCAATGCCAATGCGCGTGGGTCCGTTCCGGCGTACAGTCACCCGCCGACCTCCCGGACTTGTCGTTCCAGAACCTCAAATTTGAGTTCAAGAGGACGTAGACGCACGCACAGACGACACCACGCTTGCCCTCGCGCTTCATCCGACCAATATGCTTGGGTCCCAGCCTTGAGCTTCACGCCGCAGTCGGGACAAACATCCTCGTAGCGCAACTCGATCAACCGTAATTTGGCGGGTGGCGTCATACGACCGATGATAGCAGACGTCTAACTAAGGGTACGCTTCCCCGAATCCCGGTGGAGTTGACCCATTTTCGTGGACACCTGATCCTCTTGCGAGGAGGAGGAGTCCGCAATGCCGAGAACGAGACGACCGTATCCGGCGATATTCCGGCACCAGATGGTCGACCTGGTTCGCTCCGGACGTACGCCGGAGGAGCTAGCCCGGGAGTTTGAACCCTCGGCCCAGGCCATTCGCAACTGGGTGGCACAGGCGGATCGAGACGCCGGCGTTCGGACCGATGGCGTTCGGTCTGAGGAACGTGAAGAACTCCAGCGGCTGCGTCGAGAGAATCGTCGGCTGCGTGAAGAACGCGAGATCTTGGCAAAAGCCACGGCCTGGTTCGCGCGGGAGGCCGGACCCGGGAAGTCTACCGGTTCATGAGTGCGAATCAGGCTCGTTTCCGTATTGCCACGATGGCCCGAGTGCTCGGTGTCTCCCCGAGCGGGTACTACGCGTGGCGTCAACGGCCAGCCTCGGCTCGCGCGCAGGCCGACGCCGAGCTGGCAGCTCGCGTGCAGGCGATCCACGCCGGCAGCCGCGGGACGTATGGTGCGCCGCGGATTCATGCCGAACTGGCCGAGGCGGGCGTTGCGGTCAGCCGCAAGCGGGTGGCGCGAGTGATGCGCGCCGCAGGTGTGGCCGGTGTCAGCCGACGCCGGGCGCCTCGCACGACGCGTCGGGACGCGCAAGCCCAGCCCGCTCCGGATCTGGTCGAGCGCCACTTCGAGGCCGACCCGCCGAATCGCCTATGGGTTGCCGACCTCACGTACGTGCCGACACTGGTGGGTTTCCTCTACCTGGCCATCGTCCTCGACGCGCTCAGCCGGCGGGTCGTGGGCTGGGCAATGGCAGCCCACCTGCGCACGGAGCTGGTAATCGAAGCGCTGGAGATGGCGGTGACGCAACGCCGGCCGGGCCGCGTCATTCATCATTCCGACAGGGACAGTCAATACACGTCGCTGGCCTTCGGTGCCCGCTGCCGTGCCTCTGGGGTCGTACGGTCGATGGGGTCGGCCGGCGATTGTTTCGACAACTCGATGGCGGAGAGCTTCTTTGCCACGCTCGAGTGCGAATTGCTCGACCGCACCACCCTGTCGAACCACGCCGAGGCGCGTGCGGCCGTGTTCGATTTCGTCGAAGGGTGGTACAACACGCGGCGGCGCCATTCGGCTCTGGGCTACAAGTCGCCATTGGCATTCGAACGACTCCATGCAATCCCCGTGGACGGTGTCCGGCCTGTGGACACCCTTCAGGTGCCCACGAGTCCGTTGGATCCCGCGCTGCGCACGGGCTCCACACCGCCCGCAGGAGGCGATCTCTGTGAACAGGTGACGTCGTGAACCCGAAAGCGTCAACCTGTCCACGAAAATGGGGCAACCTCACCTCAGCAGAATCAGCTGACGACCACCTACGCGTGGTTCGTGGCGCGGTGGCGAAGCGCCTGAGTTGGCGCGAGGTGGCGGCGACCTTTCGGACCACCTGGGACAGCGTGTTCCGCGCGGTGGCCATGGCCGTCGCCTGGGGCCCGGCGCACCAGGATCTGACGGGGATTGACGCGGTGGGCATCGACGAGATCCAGTGGCAGCACGGGCATCGGTATCTCACCTTGGTCTACCAGATCGACCCCGGGCACACGCGGCTCCTGTGGATCGGCCAGGCGCGACGCGTCAGGACGCTCCTCCGGTTCTTCCGATGGTTCGGCAGAGAGCGGACGCAGACGCTACGGTTCATCTGCAGCGACATGTGGCAGCCGTACCTCAAGGTGGTCGCCAAGAAGGCTGGCCACGCCCTCCACGTGCTCGACCGATTCCACATCGCGCGCAACATGAATACGGCGATCGACACCGTCCGGCGCGCGGAGGTCCGCGAGCTGAAGCAGCGGGGCCGGCCGGCGTGGCTGACCAAGACGCGCTGGCTGTTGCTGCGGCGCCGCGGCAACCGGACGACGACGGACCGGGGCCGCCTCCGCGCCCTCGTCCGCCTCAACCTGAGAGCGGTGCGCAGCATGTTGCTGCCCGAAGACTTCGACCCGTTCTGGCGCTATCGGTCGGCCCACTGGGCGGGCCTGTTCTTGGACCGGTGGCGCACCCGGGTGATGCGGTCGCGCATCGACCCGATGAAGAAGGTCGCGCGCTCACTGCGTACACACCGCGCCTTGTTGTTGAACTGGTGCACGGCCCGCGGGCAGATTTCCACGGGGGCGGTCGAGGGGTTGAACAACAAAGCCAAACTCACCACCAAAAAGGCCTACGGCTTTCGGACGTATCGATGTCTCGAAATCGCCCTATACCACACGCTCGGTCACTTGCCCGAGCCAGAAGTCACCCACAGATTCTGCTGAGGAACCCTATTTATTCCATAGGAGTCCGCCCACGTCGCCGCCTCGGGACTGGATTTTTTGAGGTTCGTTCCCGTTGGCTGGACGCCGCGCCCGTTACCGCCAGATGGCGTAGCTGCGTCGACGTGCGGCCCGGTCGTCGCGTACGCCGGACGCGACGTCGTGGTAGACGTGGAGGTGTCGACGCCCTCGGCCCGCAGCGCGTCGCGCTGCAGATCCAGCGACTGGGAGCCGTCCGCCTTCGAGACGCGGGCGTAGCCGATCAGCCACATCGAGCGACCGGGCGAGCCGCGGTCGGACGGATGATACCTGCACGCGTGCCGCTGGGTCAGCCGGGAACGTACATCATGGCGCGAAGGCGCGCCTCTTTTGCGGAGTGTCCAGCGGGTTCCATGGCGGCACGCGACACAGATAGGGTGGGTGGTCAGCTATCGGCGCGACTCATCCGACGCCGATGGATTCTGAAGTCCACGCCTTGGATCTGCTTGGCGGTTGTCGTGCGGCAGGGCCGTCGGTCGCCTGTATCCTGTCACGGCTATTCTTCATGGGCATCACCCATGTCTACACTCGACGAGCGTCGAGGCACTTGACGTCGTTGTGCGCGGAAGCAGCGCTGGCCCAGCCGAGGGGCTGATGCGAAGGTTCCAGCCGGCTGGGCTAGCTATAGGTCAGATTGCACGCGACCCCCAACGAAGGAGCATGAGTTGAACGAACCTCGTATCTCGACTCCAGCGTCGACAGGAGGAGCAGGACACACCTTTGAGCAGCACGTTGCGGCGTACTGGCTGGCGCAGTTGCTCGTGCGGGGCACACCACCGATCTTGATTGACTGCTCGGTGATTGAGGTGCGCTTGCAGACTGAATATCTTGGATGGCGTACGGATGATTTTCTGATCATCGGCCAAGACAGCGCAGGAAAACGCCGTCAGTTGATCGGCCAGGTGAAGCGGAAGTTCACGGTCAGTGCCGCGAATGACGGTTTTAGGAAGGCCATCGGGGACTTCTGGAGTGATTTCACGAACGATGAACTATTCTCTGCCAACACAAGTCGCTTCGTACTCGTTACGCAGCGCGGCACCGATAGCCTGCTCGAACACTTCGTTGGTCTACTGGACTGTGCGCGTGCGGCAAGCGACGGCGCAGACTTCGGCCAGCGCCTAGCCAAGCCTGGCTTTATCTCAAACAGGGCTGCTGGCTATTGTGCGCAGGTCCGCGAAGTCGTGGGCGCCATCGAAGGAAGACCCTTCACAGATGCGGAGATCTGGCCTCTCCTGCGTTGTTTGCACGTACTGAACCTTGATCTGCAGACATCGACGCGCCAGATAGAGGCTCTGATCAAGAGTCTCCTTGCCCATACCGTCGAACATCTCGATGGGACTGGTGCTGCTGAGAAGGCGTGGGACACCCTGCTCGCGATCGCCTCAGACGGGATGGCAACGGCACGTAGTTTCCGCCGGAGCGATCTTCCCGATGCCTTGACACAGTGCCATAGGGCTATTGATGGGCGCGAACACGAGGCCCTACGGGCGCTCAAGGAGCACACGGAGACCGTTCTGAACGGAATCCGTTCGACCATCGGGAATGAATTCCACTTACCGCGAGCCGGTCTTGTGCAGAACGTGCTCCAACCACTTGAGTCAACCCAGATCGTCTTGGTATCCGGCCCCGCCGGTAGCGGAAAGTCCGTTGTCGCCCGTGGCGCAGTCGATGTTCTGGCGGCCGATCATTTCGTATTCGGCTTCCGTGCCGAGGAGTTCGCGCAGCCGCACTTGGACGCAACCCTGCAGAACGGGCAGATTCCCGTGAACTCGGCTGTGTTGAGCGCAATCTTGGCAAGCCAAGACCGCAAAGTCCTTCTGATCGAGAGCGTCGAGCGTCTACTTGAAACAACCACCCGCGATGCTTTCAGTGATCTGCTCAGGCTTGCCTCGGCCGATACGACCCTACGTATCGTGTTGACCTGCCGTGACTACTCCACCGGGCTTGTGCATACGAGCTTGCTTGCGTCAATGCCAAGAGAGCACGCGGTCATCGAGGTTCCACCGCTCTCTGACATCGAGTTGGTGGCAGTCGAAAGGTCGCTTCCCGCGCTGGCTCGACCACTTGCGAATCCCTCACTTCGTCTCTTGTTGAGCAACCCGTACTTTCTCGACAAGGCGCTGCAGGTCTCCTGGACGTCTGACCGGCCCTTGCCTGAGAGCCAGCGCGAGCTTCGAGCGCACTTCTGGTGCCAAGTAGTCCGTGCTGAGGACCGTTCCGTAGCAGGTATGCCACAGCGACGCAACGATTCCTTCCAACAGATCGCGCTGCGGCGAGCGCGCGCCCTAACTGCATACGTTAGCTGTGAAGGTCTTGATCCCGGCGTTGTCGACAGCCTCCGGCACGATTCACTGATTGTCTCATCAGATCAAGATCCAGTTTTAGTAGCGCCGGCCCATGACGTGCTTGAAGACTGGGCCCTCTTGGAATGGATAGATCACCAGAGCACCAAGAGCGACAGCTCCTTCCGCACGCTCGCGGAGGCGATCGGAACCCATCCAGCAGTGCGTCGCGCCTATCGAATATGGGTAGCTGAGCTAATAGACCGTGACGCGGAAGCTGCAGACCGGCTATTCCAGTCTTCCGCAACTGAACAGGATATCTCTGCGCAATTCCGAGATGACACCCTTGTTTCACTGTTGCGCGCATCGTCATCACCATCAATTCTAGAACGACACGTTACCGAACTCCTCGCAAATGACAAGGACCTTCTCAAGCGTGTCATCCACCTGCTTAGGGTCGCCTGCGTGACCACCCCGTCGTGGTTGCCAGACGACGTAGCTCCCGCTTCAGTACTCAACGTGCCCGAGGGCGCGGCTTGGGCTGCGGTCCTGAGAATCGTCCAGATTCACATCCCGATGTTCACCGCACCGGAGCGACCACTGATGCTGGCGTTTATTAACGATTGGGCCAACGGAGTCGCGGTGTGGAGCCCCTATCCGGCCGGCGCTGAATCGGCGGCTGCGATCGCGCATCGGCTTCTACCAGACTTGGAGATGCACTCACACGCCGAGGCGGGTCACCAAGCGTTGACGGTGATCGCCAAGATCCCTCTAGCCGATGCCACACGGTTCGAGACGCTCTTGCGAGGTGCCAATGATGACGAACTGGATTCCATGGCGGATGAGTTCCGTGACATCGTGTTCGCCGGACTGGATGGAAACCCCGCAGCGAGGGACCTTCCGGACCTTCTTGTGGCCGTAGCGTCAGACTATCTGCTTTGCTCCGAAGCCGACCTTCAGCACCGTGAATACTATGGGACTTCAATGGAACTAGAAAGCTCATTCGGAATGAAGAACCAGCTGTACCACAAGTACTATCCGCCGAGCGCGTATCGTGGTCCCTGGCTTCGCCTCTTGCGAGACCATCCCGGAAAGGGTCTGGGTTTTCTCATTGAGGTCATCAACCATAGTGCCGACTGGTACGCCCACCCACGAGTATCGGAGCGTGTCGAGTCCCCGTTTGAAATCGAGCTTGCATTTGCGGACGGCACGTCGCAAAAGCAATGGTGTAGTTCACGGCTATGGCAATGGTACCGAGGTCTGTCGGTCGGGCCAGATGCTCTGCTGTCCTTGCTGATGACACTTGAGCGGTGGATCTTCGAGTCGGCAAAGGCGAAGCCGTCAGAACTAGACAAAACGCTCCTGAATCTTCTGCAGAAGAGCGATTCTGCTGCAGTGACGGCGGTCGTTGCTAGTATCGCGACAGCGTTTCCTCATTCTTCCAGCGAAACGCTGTTGGTTCTTCTGAGCTCGCGCCCTTGCATTCAGCTTGACAGCGAACGCGCGGTCACAGAGTCAGTGTCTCCGCCGGGATGGTCGACTTCGCTGGCGTGGCACGGTGCTTCGGACATGGTGTACCAGGCGGAACGAAAGGAGGCCAACGCCCTTCCGCACCGCAACTACGATCTTGAGAGGGCAATACTGAATCTACAGTCCGGGCCCCACGCAGCTAGAGTGCAAGCGGTCTTGGACCAGTACCGTGACGCGTTACCCCCAAGCTTGGAACAAAACGACGACGACCGGCTATGGCGCCTTGCGCTGCACCGTATGGACGTGCGTAAGTATTCCGCGACCGAGGTCGACGCGGCGAAGTTCGAAGAAGGGAGCGAGACTTCCTCTGTTGAGCGTCCGCGAGCGCTACGATTGGACTGGGATGAGTTGGAGTCTGACGTCAAGGCAATGGTAGAGAGGCGCTTCACTGAGAGTGAATCGCCGAATGCCCGGATCGAACTTCTGACGTGGGCTTCCAACGTTTTTGAGAAGAGAGAATCCGGGCTCTACGACCCGAGACACTGGAAGCAGCAGTTGGACCGAGCCCGCTCCCCGGACGTTACCGGTGCAGATGAGCTTGACGTAGCCCGAGGAGGCCCGGGCTTTATTGCGGCCGTTTGCGTCCGCGATCACTGGCTGGAGATGTCGCCCGACGAGCGCGATTGGTGCGTGGATATGGTTTGGTCCGAGGTGGTGCGGCCGACGTATTCGTGGGACTGGGGAAACCGCATTCAGTTGAACATGACCTCGGCGGATCGTCCGTGCGCATCGATTCTCCCGTTGTTAATAGACAAACAGCTAACGGCGCTGCAGGAAGGGCGCGCGCGTGAGGCTTTCGCAACTGCCCTGATGCATCCTGTCGATGAGGTGCGGCAGCGTACTGCGCAGGCAGTTGCTGAGAAAATGTCGTCTGTCTACCGTGAGCTAATGGTGCGCTGCGTGAATGCGCTCGCGATGGAGGCAACCCTCGTCGACTCATCGGCGAGGGCTGACCGCAAGCGTCCATTCGACCAGAGACGGGAGGGTGGGGCACTCGCGGCGGAAGCGGCGTCGACTGTTCGACAGCGATTCTGGCAGTCTGACGGTATCCCACAAGATGCACACCAGAACTTGGAGATTAGGGAGTGGTTTGGCGCGGAAGCCAACGCCCGAATCCTGGCAATCCTGAGCGCAATACCAAACGATGCCTTAGCCGTTGCGGCCTTTGGGCGAACCGCTTGCGCATTCGTTGACTGGTGGAACTCCTCCTTGGACCGCAGCCGTGACCGAGGCGGGGCAGGTCGACAACGCAACTACAGGGCTCAATCCTTGATGTCGCATGAACTTGAGCGCTTCCTTATGCGGACGTCGGTGGACGAGGCAACGGAGGTTCTGCGCCCCCTCCTTGAAGCTACTGATCGTCACCCGGATAAGGTTCACGAGGTACTCCGAGGCCTGACGAGCTTGGAGGCTGCCGACCCGAATACGCAACACTTCTGGGCGATGTGGGAGCTGTTCGCAGACAAGGTCAGGCGAGCTACATGGCTCTCCGGGCTGGAGGCTGCCGAGCGTCCGTACGGAAACGAGATGGTGTCAGCGATTTTCCTCGGATCGGATTGGCAGGAGGAGATTCGCCACTGGCGAAGTCTCGAGGGACATGCGCATCGTGTGCATGGGCTCTTCGAAGACTTACCGCCGTGTGCCGTCGTGTTGGACGACTACGTTCGGTTTCTGTACTACATTGGAGAACAGTCTCTGCCAGATGCGTTTCCCCGCATCGCCAAGCGCTTGCAGTCAGGAGATGCTAGACGCATGCTGGGGATGACTAACACGGTCTTCATGTTGGAGGTCTTACTCCAGCGGCATGTGTACGGACGGGCGCTCGCTCTCAAGCGCGAGTCTCCAATGCGGGACGCTATCATCTTCCTGCTCGATGTTCTCGTTGAGCAGGGGTCGTCCGCCGCCTTCCGGATGCGGGACGACTTCGTCACACCGCTTCCAGCTACTTGAACCGGGATTCCTTGACGAGGACGCGCATTGAGGGTGCGGCCTCCGTTGGCGGCGCTGTTGCGAACGACTTCGTTGCCGACCCGACGAGCCTCGCCTGCGAGTCACCGGACCGTCAGCGAATGAGGTAGATGCCGATGACCGGCCACTCGCCAGATTCCGACGCCACCGTGGTCCGCTCGCGGGCGTCCGGCCGCAGCTCGTAGATGCCGTCGAACTCGAATACGAAGTAGTCACCGGTCGGCAGACCGGGGGCCGTCGTCAGGCGCAGTGTGCTGTCGAGCGTGCGGGATTCGAGAGCCCCCAGCAGGGTGCCCCGCTCTTCCATCCGGTTCCGAAACTCCTGTGCCGTCACGCTTTCCTTGAAGAAGCTCCCGGTCGCGGCGTACGCCTCGGAGAAGTTCTCGGCGTCGAGCAACGCTAGCCAAGCGTCGGCTGACTGCCGGGCCGCCTCTTCGTCCGATGGCATGTCGACTGTGGAACTGGTCCCCGTCGTCGGCGCCACCGGACCACCGTCGCCGCAACCGGTGAACACGGCGGCTACGACGGTGAGAAACACCGCTAGCCATGTGCCGTGTCGACGTGACCTCATCTCCGCTCTTCGGCCCGCGCCCCGCTCAGCATGTTGACGATGCTGTAGTTGCCCTCGTGGCAGGCGTACTCGAAGAGCGACTCGTCGGTCCGCCGCAGCGGCAGCTCGCCGGACCACGGGCTCATCCAGCGCGTCGGATCCTCGATGGTGAACTCGTAGCGGAGGGTGTCGGCATCGACCCGCGTGAACCGTTCGACCACACGCAAGCTCTCGGTGCGGCCCCCGTTGGCGGCGCGGATGCGGACGACGTCGTTGCCGAACGACGAGCCCTCCGCGCTACGGTGTCACCGGTCACCCAATAATCCCCCCTGTGGTCACTGAAAACTCCTCACCTCGATAGCTGAGGGGAGGAGCAGGATGTCGACGACAGCGACGATGATCGACCCCGAGCGTGAAATGCTCGGGGAGGTCGAGATGGTCGGACAGGACCGGTGGGAAGAGATCCATCGTCGGGCGGGTGCGGGCGCATCGATTCGGGCGATTGCTCGCGAGCTGGACGTGGACCGCAAGACGGTGCGGCGATGCCTGCGGCAGACGGCGTGGAAGCCGTACGAGCGGGCGACACGGTCGGAGACGCTGCTGACGGCGCACGCCGAGTACCTGCGGCACCGGGCGTCGGCGGTCGACTACTCGGCGCAGGTGCTGTTCCAGGAGCTGCGAGGTCGACAGTACGCAGGCAGCTACGAAACGGTAAAGCGGTTCGTGCGGCCGTTGCGGGAGATGCAGTTGCAGGCAGCGGTGACGCGTACGCGGTTCGAAACGCCGCCAGGGCTGCAGAGCCAGATTGATTGGGGTCAGGCGCGGGTCTGGCTGGGTGCGCAGCGCCAAGTCCGGCACATCTTCGTACTGACGCTCGGCTACTCGCGGCGGAGTTTCTACGTGCCGTGTCTGAGCGAAGCGCTCGGCGAGCTGCTCGATGCGCACGAGCAGGCGTTCACGTACTTCGGTGGCCACACCCAAGAGCATCTCTACGACCGACCGCGGACGGTCTGCGCACCGCGTGGGACCGACGGCGTGCGGTGGAACACGACGTTCAAGGCGTTCGCCGACTTCTGGGGCTTCGAGCCGCGGCTGTGCCGACCCTATCGGGCGCAGACCAAGGGCAAGGTCGAGTCGGGTGTGAAGTACTTCAAGCGGAATTTCCTGGCGGGCCGGCGGTTCCGCGACGACCTCGATTTCAACGAGCAGTTGGCGGAGTGGATGGCGACGGTGGCCGACGTGCGCGTGCATGGTACGACGCACGAGCGCCCCATCGAGCGCTTTGCGCGCGAGCGCGCGGCGCTGCTGCCGGCGCCGGTGGGCCGGGCGTTCCGGCTCGAGGCGCCGCTAACGCGGGTGGTGGCGACCGACTACCTGGTCACCGTCGACACGAATCGCTACTCGGTGCCGTTCACGCTGATCGGCCAGCCGGTCGAGGTGCTCCGCCGCGACGGATGCCTGCAGATGCGGCACCGCGGCCACGTGGTTGCCACGCATCCGGTGCTCGGGGAGCGGCACCAGCTCCGGATCCTGCCCGAGCACGGTCCGGGGCCGATCGCCCGCAATGCGCGCGTGCGCTACTCGACGGGCGGGTGCTCGACCGAGGCGGTTCCGCTCGACGTCGAGGTCCGCGACCTCGCCTGCTACGAGGCGGCCTACGGCCTCGGGGGTGCACAATGATGTCGCTGCAGATGGCCCGCCTTGACGAGCACCTGCAGCGGCTGCGCCTCAACACGGTGCGCGAACGTGTCGAAGCCCTCCTCCAGGAGGCGTCGGAGAAGGAGCTGTCGTATGCCGACTTCCTCGACGGACTGCTGAGCGAAGAGGTGTCAGCGAAGACCGCCAAGCACGTCACGATGCGGACGAACCTGGCCCGGTTTCCTTTCATCAAGGGGCTCGACAGCTTCGACTTCGGCTACCAGCCGTCGGTCGACCGCAAGCAGGTCCAGAAGCTGAGCCTCTGCCACTTCGTCGAGCATGGGGACAACCTGGTGCTGCTCGGCCCGCCAGGGGTCGGGAAGACGCATCTGGCCGTGGGTCTCGGGCTCAAGGCGATCGAGCACGGCTACCGGGTGCTCTTCACGACGGCCGCGGCGATGCTGACCACGCTCACCAAGGCGCTGAGCGAAGGCCGCTTCGACGACAAGCTGAAGGTCTACACGATCCCGCGGCTTCTCATCATCGACGAGATCGGGTATCTGCCGATCGACCGTCAGGCGGCGACGCTGTTCTTCCAGCTCATCAGCCGGCGCTACGAGCGCGGGCCGATGATTCTGACCAGCAACCAGAGCTTCGGCAGCTGGGGCGACGTCTTCGGCGACCGGGTGATCGCCAGCGCGATCCTCGACCGGATCCTGCATCACGCGACGACGATCAGTATCCGGGGCGATTCGTATCGGCTGAAAGACAAGCTGAAGTCGGGGGTGGTCAAGCCGACGACAGCGGCAACGTGAGCGAGGGGAGGCCCGTGGACGCTGCCGTCGTTGTGGACGCGCAGACGCGCCCACAACGACTTGGACAGGCCGCAGACGGCCTGGCCACAGCGACCACAGGCGCTCATCTCATCGTTTTATCAACCAGGGGTGGGGGAATTTTCAATGACCGCTGGTGGGGGAAATTTGAATGACCGTTGACACTACGGGCGATGTCGCGGGTCTCGACGACCAGCGTGTCGCCCTCCCAGCGGCCGCGCATCTCGCCCAGCCACTGCGGGATCGGCTGGCCGCGGCGGGGGCGCCCGTCGAGCGGAATGATGCGCGTGTCGTGGATCATCTCGACGTGGATGACGACGTAGTCGGGCGTCTGCAGGATCAGATAGTTGTTGTTGTAGCCGGTCGGCAGCATCGGCGGCCCCACCGACCAGAGCATGCAGCGATCGTTCAGATCCATATCGGTCCAGGTAGCGGCCGGACCGCGAGTGCTGCGCGCGGCCAGGCGCGCGGCGTCGTCCTGCTGCGCCTCCGGCGTCAGCGCCGGTAGGAGGCCGTCGGGCGGGTCGACGATGATCGAGGTCCGGCCGGTCGACGTGGTGCCGCGGTCCAGCCAGAGGTTGTTGTAGAAGCCGGGCGCGCCGTCCTCGCCGACGTCCACGCTCACGGTGGCCTCGGTCCGGCGCGCCGGCCGGGCCAGCAGATCCGCGTTGCGGTTGGCGACCTCCTGCTCCAGGTTCGCCACCTCCTCGGCGGACAGCAACTCGCGCCCGGCGAGGTCCGCGGGGCGCTCCAACGGGGTGATCGTCTTGTTGGTGTACGTGCCCTGCAGGTCGGGATGGCCCCACGGGGTGCGGGGAGCCGCCTCCTGGCCCGCCGCCGGGACGGGCCCGAGAACGACGCCCGCGAGCACGACCACGACTGCTGCGACGAGAGTTCGAACCTTCATCTTTCCCCTCCGTAGGTGCCGCCGCGGGTCTTCGCGTCGCGCGGGCGCCGAGCCTAGTCGCGCGGGGCCGGCTCGGTCGTGTCCCGCCCGTCCAGCGGCGCGCCGGTGCCCGACGAGCCGAGGAACAGCTTGGTCCCGTCGGCGAACGTCACGTCCCGGCCGTTGGCCTTCTGCGAGCCGTCCTTCGCCCGGAACCCCTCGACCAACACCTCGGTGCCCGCGAGCAGCGAATCCCGGGTGAAGCCCCGCCGCAGCAACGACGTCGGCGGTCCGCCCTCGATCATCCAGCGCGCGGTGGTGCCGTCGTCCTGCGAAACGTCGACGTGGATCCAGGTGTGAGGGTTGACCCACTCCATCCGGACCACCGTCCCGGTCAGCTCGACCGGGTCGCTCGCGTCGAACTCCGCCGCGAACGCGTGGTGCGCTCCCGCCGGCGCGGCGGCGGCCGTCGCCAGCAGCGCGCCGGCAGCAATCCCGACGAGTGCGTGTGCGGCTCGCATCGTTCTGTCCTCCTGCATCAAAGTCCCACGACGGTTTCGGCCTCAGCGGCTCTCCTGGCTCGCGGCCTCCCAGGCCCGGAGCTCCTCCCGCTTTTCCTCCAGCTCGCGCTCGCGGACCCCCGCCTCCCGCAGCGCCTCGTCGAGCGCCCACGCGCGGTCGACGCGCGCGGCGCGGATGGCGTTGATCATCCCGTAGTTGTGCTCGTGGCAGGCGTACTCGAAGATCCGGTCCTGAAAGCCATCCTGGCTCCACGAGTCGAGGGTGAAGTAGTTGACGGCGGTCCAGGGCCGCACGAACACGGCGGGATCCTCGACCGTGTAGCGGTACTCCAGCGTCTCGGCGTCGATCCGGGTGAATCGCTCGGTGAGCCGCAGGGTCTCGCCGGTGCCCAGGTAGTAGTGCACGTGGGCCGACCCGCCGAAGGGGCCGCCGTGCGCCGGCGCCACGTTGTCGACGGTGGTCTTGAAGTTGGTGGTCTCCACGACGAGGGTGTCGCCGTCCCAGCGCCCGCGCGAGTAGCCGTTCCACTGGCGGATGTCGGAGCCGATCGGCGTCGAGTCGTTGACCGGGATGATCCGCACGTAGCCGTAGGGCATGACGATGGACACGTGGCCGGGGGACTGGACGATCTCCTTGAGCGGCTGCTGAGAGCTGCCGAGCATCTCGCCCGGGAGGCCGTTGCGGGTGATGCACCGCTCCGAGAGGCCGCGGTCCTCCCAGTCGTCCGCCTGGCTCCGCTCGCGCCGCTCGGCCTCGCGCCGTTCCCACGTCATGAGCGCCTCGCCCGTCAGCGGGGGCATCTGCCCGTCGCGGGGCTCGATGATCTGCGACGTGCGCAGGGACAGCGGTGGCGATGTGGGGTCGGCGCTCCAGAAGGCGTTGTACTCCGCCCCGGCGATGCGGTAGCCGGGCCGGCCGTCGTCCGGCCGGTCGGACCGCGCATAGCGCTGCACGTCCTGATCCACGAGCTCGGCCGCCAGCAGGTCGTCGTCGTCGTCACTCACGATGCGGCGCAGGCCGAGCCGCTCCCGTTCGGCCGCCTCCTCGGCGGTCATGAACTCGCGGTCGCCGAACTCCGGCGGCCGCTCCAGCGGCGTGTAGGTCCGCGTGTCCCACAGCCCCTGCAGGTTTGGATCGCCCCACGGGGTCCGCGGCGCCTCGTAGTCGTCCTGCGCCTGTGCGGCGACCGGCGCCGCCGCCAGCCAGCCGATGACGCACACAACCGCCATCAGTCTCGCCGTCCCTCGATGTCTCACCTTCGTACCTCCCTGCGAGCCCGCCGCGGCATCGCGCGGTGTTCCGCCACGGACTCCTACCGGGCCGTCTCGTCGACGAGCCCCCCGTACACGTACGCCTCGGCGAGGTCCACGCACTTGAACTCCAGCAGGCGCACGTTCTCCTCGATGCGGCGATACAGCGGGAACCGGATGGTCCAAGGCCGCGTGAAGACCGCGTCGTCCTCGATCGTCGCCTCGTACTGCATGTGGTACGGGCTGATCGGCGTGTAGCGCTCGATCACGCGGAGCCCGGCGCTGTGGTGGTTGCCGGCCCGGTCGAACCACGACAGGTCGTGGAACCCGGTCACCTCGACCACCAGCGTGTCGCCGTCCCAGCGGCCGTTCGACCAGCCCATCCAGAAGTCGACGGGGGCGGGCGTCGTGCCGCCGATCGGGATCGTGCGGTTGGCGTTGGCGAACTGGTAGGCGATGATGATGCGGTCGGTGCTCTGGATGATCTGGAACGGGAAGGGCATGTAGGTGGCGCGGGGCACCCCCGGCATGTAGCACTTCGCCTCGGGATCCCCGACCGTGTTGATGTTGTCGGGATCGACGGTCAGGCGGGTGCGGGCGTTCTCCTCCCGCTTGGCCAGGGCCTCCGGCCGATACGGGATCTCCCCGCCCACGACCACGCTCTGGCCCGGCTGCTGCGCCCCCCACATCCCGAGCAGCCGCGGGAACGGGCCCGCCTCGGCGCTATGGTCCTCCAGGTTCCAGTTGGCGGTGACGAACGCCTGCCAGATCCCGGAGAGGTCGGGATGCGAGGTGCCGGGCAGACGCGGCGCCCGGTACAACTGGCCCTGGGCGTCGGCCGGCAGGCCCGACAGCCAGAGGGCCACGACTACCGTGGCGACCGCCGTGACCGCCGCAAGCCGGTTTCGCATCCTGAACCCGTCGGGCATCACGATCCGAGCTCCTCCCCGAGACGAGCGCTCCGCGACCCTGCGCTCATGCTACGCCCTCGGGGGGCGGGCCGCAACCGCGGGCGACCACGGACCGGACTCAGCCGAATAGCGTGAGGGCCAACCACCCGAAGAACCCGGCGTTCACCGCAACTAGCGCGGTGCCCAGTCTCCTCTGGTTGCGCCGGATGGCAACCGCCGCCACCAGATAGACCCCGACTGGGAACAACCCCCACAAGAAGAAGCGCGGTGTCGCCGCAAGGTACGCCGACGCCGGGCCGGCTAGAGCCGCTGCCACGAGCAGCGGCGTTGGACGCCCGCGGGCCAGTCCAACGGTGGCTGCCAGCATGCTCAGCGCCACCGCCGGCCAGAAGAGCAAGACAGGCCAGAACTCCAGCAGGTCAAGCATGTACCGTGTCCCGCTCCCAGTCGGAGGGGGCGTGCCCCGGAAGGCGCCTCTTCACCGCCCGGCCGGGCACTTGCCGAACAAGCGAATTACGGCGATCCTAGCACCGATGATTTGCGCGGTCCGGCACCAGGGCCCCGTCGCCGAAGAACGATATCGCCGGGCAAGATCCGCTGACCGGGAGGCAATGATGAACCGCTGGATTTCCCTTTCGTTCGCCGCACTGCTCGTCGTCGCCGCCGCCGGTAGCGCCCCGGCGCAGCCCGCGGATACGGGCCACGGCGAGGAGCGTTTCAACACCCGGCTCGTCGGCGCGAACGACCTGCAGGCGCGCTCCGCCTATCAGCCGCTGCCGGTCCGGCAGGGGGAGCGCCGTATCGCGTACGTCGGGCACCACGCCGGGGAGGCACTGAATCCGCTGACCGGCGCCGTCGAGCCCAACGGCACGTCGGTGGTCGACGTCACTGACGCGGCCGCTCCCGTCTATCTGGCCCACATCCCCGCGACCGGCGGCGCCAGCGGCGCACAGATGGTCCAGGTGTGCGAGGGCGATCGGCTCCCGGGAGCGGATGCCGGCCGCTTCTACCTGCTGCGGTCGAACGGAAACCGCAGCCACGAGGTCTGGGACGTCACCGACCCGGCAAGCCCCGCGTTCGTGCGGACGGTGGCCGAGATGGGCCGGACGCCGTCGGGCGACCAGCACACCCACAAGAACTGGTGGGAGTGCGACACCGGCGTCGCCTACCTCTCCGGGACCGTCGATGGCTGGCGCGCGCCGCGCATCCTGCAGATCTTCGACCTCGCCGACCCGGCCGCCCCGCAACGCATTCGCGACTTCAGCCTGCCCGGCGTCCAGCCGGACGCGAGCGGACCCATACCCGGAGGATCGGGCCTGCATGAGGCGGTCATACGGGGGAATCGCGTCTACATGGCGTACGGCACCTCCGCCGAGGGCGCCGTGCAGATCCTCGACCGCGACCGGCTGCTGAACGGAAACCCCGATGCCGCCGCGCCGCTCGAGGCGAGCCCCGCCGCCCTCGCCTATCCGCAGATCGGCCGCGTCGACCTGCCATCTTATTGGGGCGGCCACACCGCCATGCCGCTGCTCGGCGTGGAGATTGGCGACTACGCCGGCAACCGCGACAACGCGACACGCGACTTCCTGTTCGTAGTCTCGGAATCAACTGCCAACCGGTGCCAGGAGACGCGCCACGTCACCCTCATGCTCGACATCACGGATGAGGCCCACCCCCTGCCAATCGGGACGTTTCAGGTGGACGAGTCGAGCGGCGATTTCTGCGAACGGGGCGGCCGGTTCGGTCCGCACGCGCCGCAGTGGTCCATGGAGCCGCCGTTCTACCGGAAACTGATGGTCGTCTCGTGGTTCAACGCGGGCGTCAGGGTCATCGACGTCCGCGACCCGTTCAACATGGTGGAGGTGGCGTACTACATACCCGCCACCACCGAACGGACGGCCGAGCGCTGCGCCTCTATCGACGGCGTCGAAACCTGCCAGGTGGCGATCCAGACGAACAACGTGGAGGTCGACGACCGCGGGCTGATCTACCTGGCGGACCGCGCCGACACCGGCCTCCACATCGTGGAGCTGACCGGCCCGGCCGCGGCGATTATCGATCCGGGAGAGTGAGACAAGCAGATCCGGGAAGACTTGTCACCCGGCCGCGATAGAGAGGATTCAAGATCTCTCACGCTAGAGCCAAGGTGAATGGCGACTCGGTGCAACGGAGGAGTGTGGCGACTCGTGAAGACGTACGGCCTGCGTGAACTGCGTCCTATGCTCGACGGAACCTAAAGTAGAGAGCGAGTCGCCGAACGGCGACGAAGCTGTATCGGATTCGTGCGGCACAGCACGAAGGCGGTATGGTCACGACGGGCCCCGCCACCCCCTGGGTTTGACCGCGAGGCAACGAGGCG
Organism: Vicinamibacterales bacterium; assembly: GCA_965263055.1. Classification (GTDB taxonomy): domain Bacteria; phylum Acidobacteriota; class Vicinamibacteria; order Vicinamibacterales; family UBA8438; genus VXRJ01. Next base: position 27,864 of record OZ253581.1, read on the forward strand.
CGATTACGGGTTACGGCTGAGTGCCTTCTTCCGTCGTGGGTTTCGCTTCCAGGCTGAAATCAAGCTTGTCGATTGAATACTCCATGAACGGCTGGAACATCTCGTCCCAGCTCTGCTCGCCCCAGTAGACCTCTTTGTCAGGCGCGGGGTTGTACCGATTCCCGAGGCTGTTGTCGTAGTGCGCGACGACCTTGATCGTGCTACCGGCCGGTATGGCCAGCGGCTCTTCGAACTCGTACTGCACCTGCCAGTTGAAGTCGTAATTCGGCACGTTCAGGATGATCTCTTCCCTGCCGTCGGGGAATGTCACGATGTAGGTCATATCCTTGCCGCGGAGATGCATGTGTGGCCACAGACCGTAGAGGGTCAGGTCGTCGGTCACGGCGTTGATGCCGGTGATCTTCCAGTCGGCGATCTGGGGCGGGATGACCGGGATCGCCGGCGGCCTCCGGTCCAATTCTTCCTGGACGCCGGCCCCACTCACCTCGGCCGTCCGCTGCTGCGTCTCGACGATGTGTGTGTCCACGAGGAACTGGGTGACCACCTCATGATGTGTCGACTCTTTCTGGAACCAGAACCCGAGGGAGGTACGATCCGACTCGGGCTTCCCCGTCACGGCGTAGTGCATCTGGAACACGAAGTACCGATCCTTGTGGATCCGCTTGCCTACGCCCGGCCGAAACACCTGGACCCCTCCGCCCGGCACGTAGATCTGTAGGAGATCGGTGCGCTTGGGTCGGAACACGCTCCGCGCTTGGCGGTCCCGCTCGGCGTCGTCGGTCTCTCCCTCGTCGATCGGGACAGGAAAGGGGATCATCGGCCCACCCCTCCACGCCTGCGTCTCGCCGAGCCGCGTGCCCGGTGGCAGCGCCTTGTTGTAGCCGCCGGCATGATGCACGACTGCCATGTTGCCAGGGCGCATCTGGATGGCCTCAATGAACTTGTCCTCGTCGAAGGGGTTCTCTACCCAGATTGACAGGTAGGGGACCTCGCCGTCGGCCGGGATGTCGAGTTCGAGGGGCATCTCGACGATGGCGTCGGGTGCCCGCTCGGGGTGGCTCCACCCTTCCGGAAAGCCCGGCAGTTCGGGAGCCGGGCCAGTGCCCTCTGGAGCCCCGGCGTCTGCCCACGCGACGACTGTGTCAATCTCCTCTTGGCTCAGGCCGCGCGAGTTCCTGAAACTGCCGAACCGGGGATCGGCGAACCACGGCGGCATCTCGCGAGCGAGGACCTTCGACTTGATAGCTCTGGCCCACGGCCTCGCTTGTTGGTAGGAGGTGAGCGACATCGGGGCCACCTGGCCGTCCCGATGGCAGCTGGCGCAGTTGTTGAAGATGATAGGCGCCACGTGCGTGTTGAAGGTCGGCACCCCCTCGGCCTCGGCGGCACTCGCCCTCGTTCCCATCACCACGATGACCAACCCCGCCAGTCCGACGATTGTCAGCAAGCTCTTCATCGTTTCCCTCCACGGCCGTGCGGAACGGACCCGCTTCGACTAGCGGACGGGATCTACGCCTACTAGTCAGTAACCGAAAGATACATCGCGACCCGACCCCCGTCAACAGGAGAATCTGAGGGACAGCCCTTCGGGACGGAGTGTCGGGGTGAACCAGACCACAGGCCAGCGCAAGACCAGGAGAAATCAGCCGCAACTCTCGGCGAGACCGATGACAGTGGTAAGGTTAATCCGCTGGTTTTCGATGAAGAGCCCCTTCACCAGCACCTGGTGCCCAGACACCAGAGCCCCGGTCGAATTGACCGACTCGGTGGCGGTGAATTCGGCGCGTTGGAACTGCTCCAGCAGCCCATCGACCGGCAGGAAGTCGGCCACGCCGATCAGGGTGTAGGTGCTGGAGCCCAGCGGGGTACTCCTGGCTTCTTCGATCTCTGCGGTGTTGGAGAAGGGCACACCTGTGACTATTGGCTCGGATGCGCGCGTCAGGGTCCAGGTCGCGCCGTCCTGCGTCGCGCAGCCAACCGACGAGACGATGTTGACCGTCGGGGTGGTGAGATCCGGGTCCTGTGCACCGACGATCGTCGGAATGAGCAGGGCGAACCCGAGCGACGGAGCGAAGGTCACCCATTTCTTGCTCACGTGTTTTCTCCTGGCATGCACCGCCTCGGAGCACCACTATGTACCACACGATGACGTGCCCAATCAACCGATCAACCTCGCGATGTCAGTTGCGACCTTGACCTGTTTGCGGCGCCCTCCGTACAATGGCAGCTCCGTGCCACACTGGTCCGTCCAATCGGGTCCGGGCGCGCGATTCGTCTCAACCAACGCGCGATTCCATTTCTTTCAAAGCGGAGTACAGGCATGAAGAAAGCGATACTGGTGCTGCTGCTGGTGTTTCTCGTGTCGAGCCTGTCGGTCGTGACGAGCGAGGCACAGCGCCCGCAGCCGGGCGCCACACAGGGGGGACCGACGACCGGCGACGAGATGATACCGACGTTCGACATGGGGTACTTCGTTGGCGAGTGGGACATTGAGTGGGCCCCGTTGGACACGCCGCTGTTGCCGGGCGGGACGTACACCGGGACCGAGACGATTCGGCATATCCAGAACGGCCGCTACTTCGATGTCACGGTGGAACTCGAGGGGCCTGACGGATCGTTGAGCGGCAGGGGTATCATGTTCTTCGAGTCTGGGCCCTTTGGCTCGCATCTGACCAAATACGTGGTGTACGACGCCGGGTTCACCCTGCTGCAGCCGGGCCCGGTCGGCGGCGACCTGGGCGGCCACTACAGCCAGTTCTGGGAGACACCTGAGCCGATATACCACAACGACTCGAAGATCTTGATCAAGGGCCGCAGCTACTACACGTCGCCGGCCGCCTATCGTGTGAACCAGCAAATCTCGGTGGATGACGACCCGTTCATCAACTTCGGCATCATGTGGTACATGAAGGTTCTCGAGCAGACGGGGCAGTAACGCGACAGTTCCGCATCCCGCACGTCACCTCTTCGCCTCGCGCGCGCCGCCATCCTTGTGAGTGCGGGGGTGGCAGACGCTCAAATCCTTGAGGTTAGCGGCGATGTCATCTCAACGACTGTGGTGCTGTCCGAGGGTGACCTGACAGCACTTCCACAACATCTTGTCGAGGTTCGCGACGGGGACCGGACCGTGAGATTCGAGGGGCCGTGGCTGGCGGACGTGCTGGAAGGTGCGGGTGTTACGTTTGGCCATGGGCCCGGTCTTCGTCTGATCGCGTCCTCACATCGCCACCCGGCACGATGGGTGCGCCAGGTAGGCGCATTGCGAGTGATGCGGGCGAACTGAGGGTATGGTCGGACTAACTTTGTTGCTTCTTGCTGTCGCACAGCCTGAGGCGAGCTGCATTGCGCCCGATGGTTATGAAGTCCGAAACATCGGTGGCACCCTGCAAGCCGGCGAGAGGCTGCGAACTGTGGCACTTCCGGAACGCATCGAACACCGGGCCAAACGACGGCAGCGTCAATGCGCCACAGGAGACACGAGAGTTCATTTTCTCGCCTGAAGTGGGTCGGTCGCTCGAGTACGAAGGGTCTGCGACGCCGGCCTCGGTGGTGTCGGAAATTCGCACGTTCGGTCGAGGCCAGCTGACGCTGACAGAGTATCGCCTGAGTCCGGTGGCGGACGGTCAGCGAGCGTCGTTCGAAGAGGCTCGGTTCGAAGTCTGTTTGATCTGGCGTTCCGCTCTGAGATGAGCTGCCGGTAGGCCCATCTCGTCGCGCATACGCCGCGCGACTTTCACCACGGGCTGCTAGAATGCCCCTGAAATGCGTCAAGGGATCCACCACCGCAAGGGTGGCCGAATCGGCCAGGACCCGTTTGGAAAGCAGGCACTGATGAGAACTGCACGCGTCACGTCGGTCGTCGCCTTCGTATTGCTGATGGTGTCGGGTAGTGCCTTGGCCCAGTCGGCCTACTACCCGCCACCGGGTGACTGGGAACGGAGGACACCCGAAGAGGTCGGGATGGACTCGTCAGCGCTCGCCGCTGCGATCGAGTTCGCCGAGTCTCAGGAAACGAGCAAGCCGATGGACTTCTCCGATCAGGAGACGATCTTCGGTCGTCTGCTCGGCCCGATTCCTGACGAGCGGGCCCACACGAACGGCTTGGTTATCCGACACGGCTACCTCGTGGCGGAGTTCGGCAACACGACCAGGGTCGACCCGACCTATAGTGCGGCCAAGAGCTATCTCTCGACGCTTGCCGGCCTGGCGGTCGACCGAGGGTTGATCCGCGATGTCCACGACCCGGTGCGCGGATATATCGACGATGGCGGATACGACTCGTCGCAGAACGCGGCGGTGACCTGGCATCATCACCTTCAACAGACGACCGAGTGGGAAGGCGAGCTCTGGGGTAAGAAACACGACTTCGTTGGCACCGAGGCCTTTGGTAGTGGCGAGCGTGAGCCGCGGGAGTTGCAGGAGCCCGGGACCTACTACGAATACAACGACGTACGGATAAACCGACTCGCGCTGTCGTTGATGCGTCTGTTTGGCAAACCGCTCCCCGATGTGTTGAAGGAAGAGATCATGGATCCGATCGGGGCTTCCGATACCTGGCGGTATCTGGGTTACGAGAATTCATGGGTCGGGCTCAACGGACAGCAGATGCAGTCTGTCACCGGTGGGACCCGCTGGGGTGGCGGCATCTGGATCAATTCCTACGACCACGCCAGGTTCGGTCTGTTGATGCTGCGCGGTGGGAAGTGGAAGGACCGGGCGTTGATTTCCGAGGAGTGGATCGAACAGGCAACCACTCGAGGCGATGTCGGGCCCGACTATGGGTACCTCTGGTGGCTCAACACGGATGGTCAGGCGTGGCCCGACGCTCCGCGGAACGCATATCGCGCAAGCGGCCACGGCTCGAACACCGTCTGGATCGACCCTGAGCACGACCTGCTAGTGGTGTGGCGCTGGCACCAGGGTCGGGCGGCAAACGACTTCTACAAGCGGATCATCGAGTCGATCACACCGACGTCAACGGAAGGAGCACTGGAGTAGGTCGTCGTCTATTCCTATCTGGATCTCAAGGCCTGACTCGGGTGGTATTGTGCCCCCAGAAGAAACGGTTTCGTCGCGTTCCAACGCGTTTTTCAAAAAGCTCTGGTACTCGATAGGCGGTTCATGGTACTCCTACGTGCAACGTCCAACAGAGGAGGATCAATCCGCGCCTATTCGATGGATCTTCGCGAGCGCATCCTCCGCGATAGCGATGCCGGCATGAAGGCGTCCGCAGTCGCGGTCAAGTACCACGTCAGCGCCTCCTGGGAACCAGCTGGGCTTCACCCTTAAAAAAAACGATACGCGCTTCCGAACACGACCGCCCCGACATCGCGGCCGCGCGCGCGCAGTGGGCAGCGACGGCCCCGACCCTCGACCCGACCCACCTCGTCTTTCTGGATGAGAGCGGGGTCGCCACCAATCTCCTCCGACGGTATGGGCGCGGACTTCGCGGCCAGCGGGTCACCGACCACGCCCCCCAAGGTCGATGGGAGAGCAGCACCTTCATCGCAGCGCTGCGGGTGACGGGACTCACCGCGCCCGGGGTCCTGGATGGCCCGATGGACGGGGCCAGTTTCCTCGCCTACGTCGAACAGATCCTCGTGCCGACCTTACAGCCCGGGGACATCGTGATCGCGGACAATCTCGCGGCCCACAAGGTGGAGGGGGTGCAAGCCGCCATTGCAGCCGCCGGCGCGACGCTGCGGTTCCTGCCGCCCTACAGCCCCGACTTCAACCCCATCGAGCTCTGCTTCGCCAAACTTAAAGCGATTGTCCGTAAGGCCCGCTGTCGCTCCATCGACACGCTCTGGCCCCTCCTGGGTGCGTGTCTGTCGCGCTTTACCCCCACCGAGTGTCGCAACTACATCCGGCATTGTGGGTATGCGGCCGCCACAGCATCATGAAAAACGCGTTAGCTGGCAAGAACGTCGCAGCGGCAGTAGAGATCCCGTCGCGCCCGTCGTCATCGATCCGGCCTTGATCTTGCTCTGACTCGGGGCGTGGTCCGTCCCGCGGCACCCTTGGCGCTTGCACTCCTGGCCAGCGCGGGAATTGCGGCGATCCCGGGCGCCCTCCCGGAAGTGTGGCTGCGGCCGATGGTCGCGGCGGCGGGCGGAGCCCTGCTCGCGGCGACCGGCTCCCTCTGGGCGGATCGCGCCCCGCGGGCGACGCTCCTGCTGGTGTTGGCAGGGACACTTCTGGCGGGCGCGGCGGCGGGCATCGGCGCACGGAGCGAAATGCGTCCGTCGCTGCTCGACTGGTTCGAGGGCGGCGCCGGGCCAAACCGGAATCAGACGCCGGCAGGAATCTCCATGGTCGAGGGGCGCCTGCTCCTGGATGCCGCGCCGACAGCATACGGCGGCAGCCTCACGGTCGCCGTGACGCGTATCGCGCGCGCCGGCCGATGGCGCCCGCTGCAGGGTGTCGTCCGGGCCAGCGTTGGCGGCGAATTGGTACCCGATCACATCAGCGCATGGCGGGGCGGGCGCCTGATCCGTGCGCCGTTAACGCTTCGGCAGCCGGCACGATATGCCAACCCGGGAACACCGGACGGCCTCGACCGCCTCTATGCACGCGGAATCCATCTGATCGGATCGGTCAAGAGCGCGCTGCTGGTCGACGTCCTGGCGCCGGGCGCACCAGTGGAGGAATGGGGCGCGCGGATGCGGGCTGCGGTGCGCGGTGCCGTCGACGCGAGAGTCGGCGTGCACGACCCGCAGTCGGCCGCCATTGTCACTGCCGTCCTGATTGGCGACCGCGCTGGCCTCGATCCGACGATGACGGATCGGCTGCAGCGGGGCGGCACGTACCACGTCATCGCGATCTCCGGCGGCAACATCGCCATCCTGACCGCGTTGCTGCTGCTCCTGCTGCGCCTGGGCGGTCTGACGGGACGCCTTCCGGCCGTGGTCGTCATCCTGTCGCTGCTGGCTTACGCGCAGGTTGTCGCATCCGAACCCTCGGTGACGCGCGCCCTGTTCGTCGCCATCGCGGTGCTGGCAGCGCAGACGGTCGATCAGCGCGCGGACCCGATCAACACGCTGGCCCTCGCCGCGGGCGGCCTGACACTGATCGATCCGCGTGCGCCGTTCAATCCTGGATTCCAGTTGACGTTCGGCGCCACCGCGGGCCTGCTGATCGGCGTGCCGCGCGTGATGGCGTGGCTGGGTGCACAGTGGTCTCCGGCTGGCGACGCAACCGGCGGCGCCGCTTCACCGGCACCGCCCGAGTCGCGTCTGGCCGAAGGTGGCCACCTTCTGGCGGTGGCGTTTGTCGGCTTGCTGGTGGCGACGATCTGCGCGGAGTTGGCGCTCTTCCCGGTCGCGGTGGTCCACTTCTCGCGGGTCACGCTCGCCGGCCTGCTGCTGAACTTCGCAGCGATTCCGTTGATGACCGTGACGCAAATGGCGGGAATGGCGGCGGTCGGCCTGAACGCGTCGGGTGTCGTGGCGCCGGCCGCGTTCGCGGGCTGGACGGCGCACCTGGCGGCGACCGGTATCGTGGAGTCGGCGCGGTTCGCCGATTGGGCGCCCTGGCTCGCCTGGCGGCTGCCGCCACCCTGGTTGCCGATTGTGGGCGGCTACTACGCCGGGTGGTTCGTCTGGCTCGCGGCGGGTAACGGCTGGCTGCGCCGGGTGGGGCAGGGGACGGTCACCGTCAGCGCGGTACTGATGCTGGCGGCGCCGTTCCCGGGATGGCCGGGCGCCATGGCGGGCGACGCGTGTGCGCTGTTCGCAGGCAACGTGGATGACGCCGGCGGCCAACGGTTCCTGCGCGTCCACCTGCTCGATGTCGATCAGGCCGACTCCACACTGATCCGTTTTCCGGATGGGCAGACTCTGCTGGTGGATGCCGGGGGAGATGTGCTGGAGGGCCCGTTCGACGTCGGAGCACGCATAGTGGTGCCGGCAATCTGGGCCCTCGGCGTCCGGTCGCTTGACTATCTGGCCATCACGCATGGCGATCCGGACCACGCGGGAGGGGGCGTGGCGATCGTGCGCGAGCTGCGTCCGCGCGAGGTGTGGGAGGGGGTTCCCGTGCCGTCGTCCGCGATCATGGCCGGCCTTCGGGCCGCAGCAGAAGAAGAGGGCGCGGCGTGGCGGACGGTGCGGGCCGGCGACGGCGTGTCAATCGGCGGTGTCGGCGTGCACGTCCTCCATCCGCCCGCCCCGGACTGGGAGCGGCACCGTGTCCGGAACGACGACTCGGTCGTCATCGACATTCGGCATGGCGGCGTATCAATCATCCTGCCGGGGGACATTGGCGCGGAGGTGGAGCCGGCCGCGGCGGCGGCGCTCGATGCGGCGGCCATCCGGGTCGTGAAGGTACCGCACCACGGTAGCCGATCATCGAGCACGGCGGCCTTCGTCCAGGCACTCAAGCCGTCCCTTGCGGTCGTAAGCGCCGGCCGATGGAACCTGTTCGGACATCCGCACCCGGACGTGATCGCCCGCTACGAGAGCGCCGGCGTCGACCTGCTGCAGACCGGCCACGACGGGGCGGTGGCGCTCTGCACGGACGGCGAACGCCTGGGCGTGTCGACCGCGACCGGCCGCCGCTTCACGCTACCCGCGTCCTGACCGGGCGAACGGAAGCGGAAGAAGGCTCAGGCGCCCGTCTTGATCCGGCGCCACTCCGCTTCCATCTCGTCGAGTGAAGCGGCGGAAAGCTCGATGCCGCGGTCGCGGAACCGCACCTCGAGTTGCGTGAACCGCTCCGTGAACTTCCGGTTCGCGCTGCGGAGGGCGATTTCGGGATCGGCGCCGAGGTGGCGGGCGAGATTCGCGATGGCGAAGAGCAGGTCGCCCAGCTCTTCCTCGATCGCGGCGGGGGAGCCTTCCGTTCGGGCATTCGCCAGCTCGGCCAGCTCCTCGATTACCTTCGCTTCGACACCGGACGGATCGGGCCAGTCGAAGCCGGCACTCGCGGCGCGCTTGCCCAGCCGGTAGGCGCGGAGCAACGCGGGCAGGCTTTCCGGCACCGTGCCCAGCAGGCTCGGTTCCTCTCCCGGCGTCGCCCGTTCCGTCGACTTGATCGCGTCCCACTGCCGCTTCACGTCGGCCGGAGTCATCGACGATCCCGCCACGGCGCCTCCATTGCCAGCCGTCGGTTCGTCCGTCCCGGACGGGAAGACATGCGGGTGTCGCCGTATCAACTTGTCGCAGATCGCGCGCAGCGAGTCGCTGATATGGAAGTCTCCCTGCTCGTGTGCCACCTGCGCCAGGAAGACCGCCTCGAGCAGAAAGTCACCCAACTCGTCCCGAAGCCCGTCCGCATCACCCCGATCGATCGCATCGACCACCTCGTAGGTCTCCTCGATCACGTAGGGGCGGAGCGACTCGAGCGTCTGCTCCCGGTCCCAGGCGCAGCCCTGCTCGGAACGGAGGGTCCGCATCAGCGACACGAGACGCGCGAAACCGTCGGCGGCGGCGCGCAACTCGCCGTCGCGGTGGTCCCCCGGGGGAGTGGTTGACATCGTGGCGTATGCTAGCAGGTCGCCTGCGGCGCATCCGCGGCATACGATGCAGATCACCTTCCTGGGAACCGGTACGTCGGCTGGCGTGCCGGTCATCGGCTGCGACTGCGAAACCTGCCGCTCCGACGATCCGCACGACCGCCGGCAGCGGCCGTCACTCTGGCTCCGCTTCGACGACGGCGGCTCGGTGCTGCTGGACGCCTCGCCCGACCTGCGCGCGCAGGCGCTGCTCTTCCGCATCCCACGCGTCGACGCGATCGTCCTGACCCATGCGCACGCCGATCACATCCTGGGTCTCGACGACGTCCGGATCTACAACTTCCGTCAGAGGTCAGCGATCCCGGTGTACGGGGCGGAACGGGCACTGACACAGGTGCGGCGGATGTTCGCGTACGTGTTCGATGGGGCGGCGCAGAAGGGAGGCGGACTGCCACAGCTCGATCTACGGCCGCTCGCCGGGCCGTTCGCGCTCGGCGGCACCACTATCGTTCCGGTGCCGGTCCTTCACGGCCGCCTGCCGGTCCTCGGATTTCGGATCGGCACCTTCGCCTACCTGACCGACTGCAACCGCATCCCGGAGGCCTCCTGGCCGCTGCTCGAGGACCTCGACACCCTGGTGCTCGACGCCCTCCGCCACAAGCCGCACCCGACCCACTTCACGCTCGCGGAGGCGATCGCGACCGCCCAACGGATCGGCGCCCGCCAGACCTGGTTCACCCACATGACGCACGACCTCCCGCACGTGCAGACCTGCGCCGACCTGCCCGACGGGATGTCGCTCGCCTGGGACGGCCTGGAACTGGATGTCGCCACGGACGCCGCCCCGGCCGCAGCGCTCCTCGCCGCCGCCGCCGCCGCCATCCCGGACTACTGACCGTTCTCACCCACTGATGGTTGATCTGTTAGCAGCTCGCGGCAGTGGTTCTGCAAAAGGTGTCAATATCGATAGAATATTTCTGACAGCGAGTTCGCCTGGATACTGCCATCCCAGCCTGTCGAAGCGCATCGTGGAGCACGCCGGATCGCTTCCGGAGGCGGTTCCGATCTGCCCAGGCACACTGCTGCATCTCGGCAACCGCGCAGCAGTCGATCAAGCACTATCGCGGCTCGCCCGCTCCGGGAAGCTCATGCGGATCTGCCAAGGGGTCTACATGCGACCCGTGGGGACCCGTTTCGGGCCATGTGCACCAAGCGTTGACAAGGCGCTCAACGCACTCGCGGATCTGTGGCACGAGACCATCGTGCCCTCTGGCGGCGCCGCGGCGCATGTGCTTGGCCTCACTACCCAGATCCCGGTGCGGTCGGTCTACCTCACCTCGGGTCCCGGTCGCCGCTTGCACTTCGGCAAACTGAATGTCGAACTGCGCCATGCGCCACGTTGGCAGCTCGCGGCCCCCCGCCGCCGGGCGGGCGAAGTTATCCGGGCTCTGGCCTGGCTCGGCCCGGACGAGGTCCGATCGGGGCTCCAAGACCTGTTGCCCAGCCTGTCCGCCGAGGATGTCGACGAGCTCGCCGAGGCGCGCGCGACCATGCCGCATTGGATGGCCGAGCCCGTAAGCATGCTGGTCGCCCGTGACTGAGATTCCGTTCCAGTTGCTGTCGGCCGGAGATAGGCGAGAAGCGCTCAGAGCCGCGCAGGAAGCGAGTGGGCGCCGAGCGTTCCTCCTGGAGAAGGACATCTGGATCGTCCAGACGCTGCGCGTCCTGTTTGAAGCGCCGTTCGGGGCTGACATCGTGTTCAAGGGTGGCACGTCGCTCGCCAAGGCCTACCCTGCCATCCGCCGGTTCTCGGAGGATATCGATGTCACGTACGACATCCGCGCCTTCGCGCCCGATCTCGTGACCGGGGCCGGAACGGAGGCGTTGCCGTCGACGCGGAGCCAGGAGCAACGTTGGAGCAGCGCCATCCGCTCACGTCTCGTCGAATGGGTACGGGGCGAGGCGCTCGCGGCGGTCGACGAGGGCCTGGGCCGAGCGGGCATTTCCGCCGAAGTCAGCGCCTCCGGCGAACGGCTCCTCGTTCGCTACGAGCCCTTGCTGGACGACTATGGATTCGTCCGGCCTGAAGTCATTGTCGAGTTGGGAGCGCGTGGGACCGGCGAACCTCACGAGACACGCCTGGTCGCGTGCGACGCGGCGCCTCATCTTCCCGGCATCGTTCTCCCAACGGCCTCTCTGTCGGTCATGCTGGCCGAACGCACCTGTTGGGAAAAGGCGACCGCGATACATGTTTTCTACCGACAGCAACGCCGCCGGGGCGATCGGCTGTCCCGTCACTGGCACGATGTTGTGCGGTTGGACGATGTCGGATACGCCGCCAGGGCACTCGCCGACCGCACGCTCGGCCTTTCGGTGGCGCGGCACAAGGCGGCGTTTTTTCGCGAGAAGGACGTCAGCGGCCAGTGGATCGACTACGAAGCCGCGGTTTCGGGCGGGCTCCAACTCGTTCCGGACGGAGTCGCTCGGAAGGCACTCGAAGAGGACTACGAGAGGATGGTTTCCGCGGGCATGCTGCTCGATGATGACGAACCGTTCGGTCTGCTCATCGAACGGTGCGCCGATCTTGAGGCGAGGGCCAATGACGCATGAGCCAATGCTGACGCTGTCGAAAGCCTCAGGCGGCCGGCTGACGCGTTTTTCGCAGAGCTGCTTGTCTCACTCTCCCGGATCGATAATCGCCGCGGCCGGGCCGGTCAGCTCCACGATGTGCAGTCCGGTGTGCCGGTAACGGCGCCCCTCACTCGTCGTCTCGTTCTTCGTTCTTGGCAGCCTGCGGCCGCGAAATCCTGAACACCGGAACCGTCAGAACCGGCATGTCCATACGTGTCAGCGATGTCTGAACGAACTCCCGCCAGTAGGGCCATGCGTTGAAAACAGCGTTGACCTGCGCGAACGCCTCGAACTCCTCCGAAGAGAATTCCTCGTCATCGGGAACGCGATATGACAGCTCAAACGTGCCACGGATTTCGGCTTGCAATTCCTTCTCGCCACTCGCGTTGTGAACTTCCAGACTGAAGGTCACTTCGACGAGGAGGGATCCGTGATCTCCAGGCTTCTCGACGACCACCGCCTCATATGAGGGTGTCACTTCGATGGTCTCCGCAATTTCGACCGGTCGGACGGCAGAGCGACAATGTGCCCTGCAGAGCCTCACGCTCGTGATCTGGACGACTGAGACGATTCTCGAAAGGTCAGCCATCTTCTGGTCACCGTTGCCGACAACGTGGCAAGTCCCTACGCAGCAACATCCTCCTTGGCTTGCAAACCCGCTGTCGGTAACGGAGCCGCAGGGGTACCCGCGACAACCCGTCGCTTCCATCGCCGAGCCCAATTGGGGTGGGTCGCAACGCTGGCCTGATCCCATCGAGTGTCCGACAAGGGCCTCCACTCTGGAAACAACTCGAAGGACGGTCGAACCGACAACGCGGCCGCGATGTCGGAAATGGTCCGGAGCGTAAGATTCCTCCCACCCCCGAACACCTGAGATACAAACCCAGGCGTCCTACCCAGCCGGCGTGCCAGTTCCGCCTTCGTTACCCCTGCCTTCAGCAACTCAACCGTCAGGCGTTCGGTCACACGCAGAATCAACTCTTCCTGACGCACCAGCCGATCGTACGTCTCGCCACGACGTTCGGAGAGCGCATTGGCCGTCATCATCAAGCTCCTCCCTCGCACCTTGACAGGTGCTCGCTCAGGATCCTCGCGGCCCGTTCAAAGTCTCGAGACTTGTGAGCGTTGCTCTTCTTCTTGAGACCGAGGGCGACTAGGAACCGCCTATTCTTTCCGAACGCGCCCAAGAACCTGAGCTGGAAGCTCTTGAGCTCCCACAGCGCGTGCCCCCCTCGGTTACACAGCTTTTTGAACTTCTCGTCGTTCCTGATGAATCCGTCGTCCGCCAGCCGATTGAACAACGCCTGCATCCTGGCGGCGTTCCTGTCTTCCAAGGCTTGGAAGAACTCGCGAGCAGGCACCTTTCCCGACGCTTCAACAGCCCAGACAATGGACCCCCAGCGGCCCTCCGCCGCAGGTTCAAGCTGAACCAAATGTTTACACATAACTAAATACGAGGTCAAGCAGGTTCACCTCGGAAGTGTCGACTGGCCAGAACCAGTTGGCGTGCCCGTCGGTGTCCCCATCCACCACCAAGCGCGGTCCGTCCGCCGGACCGGCCGCCCCCCTGCACGCGTGGAGATCATCCCGCACCGCGCGGACGTGGCCGGCACGCTGAACGGTGACTGACGTGTAGCCAGGACGCACTCCAAGCGCCGCGGGGCGGACCACGCCCCGAGTCAGAGCAAGATCAAGGCCAGATCGTCAGGTGAGTAGCCGCGTCCAGTGTCAGCCGCGCGCGGTGTCGGCGGCCGAAGAGACGTCGGCGGACGGGACGCTGGCGTGGTAGTCCTGCAGCGGCCGGACCGATCGCTGCTCGGATCGGAGCGCGCGGATGCCCGCGACGGTCGCGGCGGCGCCGGTCATCGTGGTGAGGCAGGGGACGCCAGTGACCATCGCGATCCGGCGCATTGTGAGGTCGTCGAAGAACGACTCGCGCCCGAGCGGCGTGTTGACGATCAACTGCACCTCGCGGTCGAGCAGCCGGTCGCCGACGTGCGGCCGCCCTTCGTTGATCTTGTAGACCACCTCGACGTCGAGGCCGTGCGCCCGGAGGTACGCCGCGGTGCCGGACGAGGCGAGCAGGTCGAACCCCAGTTCGGCCAGGTCGCGCGCCACCGGCAGCACCAGTGGCTTGTCGGCGTCGTTGACGCTCAGAAACGCACGGCCGCCGTCCGGCAAGCCCTGCCCCGTCGCCAGCTGCGCCTTGGCGTAGGCGGTTCCGAATGAATCGCTTCCTCCCATCACCTCGCCGGTCGACTTCATCTCGGGGCCGAGAATCGTGTCGACCCCCGGGAAGCGGACGAACGGGAAGACCGGCCCTTTGACGAAGACACCGGCCACCTCCAGGTCGGACTCGAGCCCCAGGTCGGCCAGCGTCTTCCCCACCATCATCTGCGCCGCCACCTTGGCGAGCGGCACGCCGGTCGCCTTGGAGAGGTACGGCACGGTGCGCGAAGCGCGCGGATTCACCTCGATCAGATAGACCGTGCCATCCTGGATCGCAAACTGAATGTTGAGCAGGCCAACGACCTTCAGCGCGCGCGCGATCCGCCGGGTGTAGTCACGGATCGTCGCCTGGTGGCGTTCCTCCACCAGGTAGGGCGGAACGACGCAGAAACTGTCGCCCGAATGGATCCCCGCCGCCTCGATATGCTCCATGATGCCGCCGATAACGACGGCGCCGGTCGCATCCACTACGGCGTCGACATCCAGTTCGAAGGCGTTCTCCAGGAACTTGTCGACCAGGATCGGATGCTCCGGCGAAGCGGCGACCGCCTCGGTGACGTAACGGTCCAGTGCGCCCGGGTCATAGACAATCGCCATCGCCCGGCCGCCAAGTACGTACGATGGGCGGACCAGCACCGGGTAGCCGATCTCGCTGGCGATCTGCCGCGCCTCCTCGCGCGATCCCGCCAACCCGTGCGGCGCCTGGGGGATCCCGAGATCCCAGAGCAGTTGCGCGAACCGCTTCCGGTCCTCCGCGAGATCGATCGAGTCGGGCGACGTGCCGATGATGTCGACGCCAGCCGCCTGCAGGTCGAGCGCCAGCTTCAGCGGCGTCTGACCGCCGAACTGCACGATGGCCAAAACCTTTCCGCCGCCCTGCTGCTCCCGCCGGATCACCGCACTGACGTCCTCCAGCGTGAGCGGCTCGAAGTAGAGCCGGTCAACCGAGTCGTAGTCGGTCGAGACGGTCTCCGGGTTGCAGTTGATCATTACCGTCTCGTAGCCCTCCTCGCGCAGGGCGAAGGCGGCGTGGCAGCAGCAGTAGTCGAACTCGATCCCCTGGCCGATCCGGTTGGGACCGCTCCCGAGAATCACTACCTTCGGGCGGGCGGTCGGGTCCGCCTCGCACTCCCGTTCGTACGTGCTGTAGAGGTACGGCGTAAACGACTCGAATTCGGCGGCGCACGTATCGATCCGCTTGTAGACCGGATGCAGGTTGACTTCGTCACGCCGCGCCGAAATCGCCTGGGTCTCGATGCCGAGGATGACACCCAACTGCTCGTCGCCGAAGCCGGCCCGCTTGAGCGCGAGCAGCAGTTCGTCCGACATCTCGCGCGGACCGACCACCGCCGCGGCGCGGCGCAATTCCACGATCTCCGCGAACTGTGCCAGGAACCACGGATCGATACCCGTCGCCTCATGCAATTGCTCGATGGACCAACCCGCTTCGATCGCCTCGAACACCGCCCACATCCGGCGGTCGGTAGGTGAAATCAGCCGCCGGCGCAGATCGCCCGGCCTGCGGTCCGGATCCTCGGGATCGCGCCGGAACAGCAGCCCGCTCGATCCGATCTCCAGCGAGCGCATCCCCTTGAGGAACGCCTCCTTGAACGTCCGGCCAATCGCCATCGCCTCGCCGACCGACTTCATCTGTGTCGTCAGGGTCGGATCCGCCTTCGGGAACTTCTCGAACGTCCAGCGCGGCACCTTGACGACGACGTAGTCGATTGTCGGTTCGAAGGACGCCGGCGTCAGCCGCGTGATGTCGTTCGGGATCTCATCGAGCCGATAGCCGAGGGCCAGCTTCGCCGCGATCTTCGCGATCGGGAAGCCGGTTGCCTTCGACGCAAGGGCGGAGGAACGGGAAACCCGCGGGTTCATCTCGATGGCGACCATCTGGCCGTCCTGCGGGTTGATCGCGAACTGAATGTTCGACCCGCCGGTCTCGACGCCGACCCGGTTGATGATGCGGCGCGCGGCGTCGCGCATCCGCTGGAATTCCTTGTCGGTCAGCGTCAGCGCGGGCGCGACGGTGATGCTGTCGCCGGTATGGACCCCCATCGGGTCGATGTTCTCAATTGAGCAGACGACGACGAAGTTGTTCGCTCCGTCGCGCATCACCTCGAGCTCGAACTCCTTCCACCCGATGACCGATTCCTCGATGAGCATCTCGCCGACCGGGCTCATCGTGATCCCGCGGCGCGCGAGTTCGCGAAACTCCTCCATGTTGTAGGCGATGCCGCCGCCGACGCCGCCCAGCGTGAAGGACGGACGGAGCACCACCGGGAAACCGAAGCGACCGACCAGCTCCAACGCTTCGTCGAACGATCGAGCGTAGACGCTCTCGGGCACCGCAATCCCGATCGACTCCATCGCCCGCCGGAACTCCAGGCGGTCCTCGGCGACCCGGATCGCGTCGAGCGAGGCGCCAATCAAGCTGACGCCGAACTCTTCCAGCACGCCCCGCTCGCCCAGTTCGATCGCCAGGTTCAGCGCGGTTTGCCCACCGACGGTAGGCAGCAGCGCGTCGGGCCGTTCCCGTTCGATCACGGAGCGGGCGTATTCCCAGGTCAACGGTTCGACGTACGTCCGCGTGGCGACATCCGGGTCCGTCATGATCGTCGCCGGGTTGGAGTTCATCAGCACCACCTCGAGACCCTCGGATTGGAGCGCCTTGCAGGCCTGGGTGCCCGAGTAGTCGAACTCGCACGCCTGCCCGATCACGATCGGACCGGACCCGATGACGAGGACGCGGTGGATGTCCGTGCGGCGGGGCATCAGGTCAGGCAGCCGTCGGGAGGCGATCGGTCACCGGCGCCCCACGTGCCGTTCCATCGCCTGGATGAAGCCGGCGAAGAGGTAGTCGGCGTCGTGCGGCCCGGGCGACGCTTCGGGATGATACTGCACGCACGAAACCGGGGCGGTCCGGTGTCGCAGCCCCTCGATCGTTCCGTCATACAGGTTCCGGTGCGTTACTTCCACGTCGTCCGGGATCGACTCCGGGTCGATCGCGAAGCCGTGGTTCTGCGACGTGATCTCCACCTGCCCGGTGTCGAGTTGCTTCACCGGGTGATTCGCGCCACGATGGCCGAACTTCAGTTTGTAGGTCGACGCACCCATCGCCAGGCCGAGCACCTGGTGGCCGAGGCAGATGCCGAAGACCGGAAGCCCTGACGCGACAGCGCCGCGCGCATTCCGGATCGCGTAGTCGACCGGCGCCGGGTCGCCCGGGCCGTTGCTGAAGAAAATGCCGTCCGGCTTCCCAGCCAGTAGTTCCTCCACCGGTGCATCGGCCGGATAGACCCGCACGTCGCAGCCGTAAATGGAGAGCCGCCGCAGGATATTCCGTTTCATCCCCAGGTCGTACGCCGCCACACGCAGCCGCTGTCCTGCGCGCCGCTCCGCGTCGAGCACGAACCCGGGCGCGCCCGCTTCATCGTCCGGGCGCCAGTCGTAGGGAGCGCCGCAGGTGACGCCGCGAACCAGGTCGGCCCCTTCCATCACGGAGGCGTTCTGCGCCCGCGCGACCAGGGCGGCCGGATCGACGGCGGCCCCCGTTCCGATGACGCCCCGCATGACGCCCGCGGTTCGCAGGCGTCGTGTCAGCGCGCGCGTGTCGATTCCCGCGATGGCGACGATGCCGTGCGCCACCAGGTAGTCCCGAAGCGATCCGGTGGCTCGCCAATTGCTCGGGATGGGCGATTGCTCTCGCATTACGAAGCCGGCCACTTTCGGTCCGGCCGATTCGACATCGGCCGGTGCGACGCCGTAGTTGCCGATCTGCGGGCAGGTCATCGTCACAATCTGTCCGGCATACGAAGGGTCGGTCAGGATTTCCTGATACCCCGTCATGCTGGTGTTGAAGACCACCTCGCCGACCGCGGTCGCCGCGGAACCGGTCTCCGGATCGGACACCGCGTGGATCGCGGCAAAGTCCCTGCCGCTGTCATAGCCGACCGCGCCGGTCGCGCCGGCCGCGTTTCCCTCGTACCAGGTACCGTCTTCGAGCGCGAGGATCGCCTTCATCGTTCCGCCTCGATCATCGGCTTCCGTCCGGCTGCAGTGAAGCACCCACACGGACCTGTTCCTCGGCCGCTACCGCGACATCGGTCGTCCAGGGGAGGTAGCCCGCCAGCTCGAGCCGCACGTGATGCGCACCTGCCGTGACGTCCGGCACGAGAAGCGGAGTGACGCCGACCCGTTCGCCGTCAATCAGGACGATGGCGCCTGGCGGCCGGGTGTCAAGATAGACCGACCCGGGGCCGGCCGGCGCCGGCGCATCAGTCCCGGGTTCTGCTTCCGTCTCGACCGGAGCCGCCGCAAGCGGCACTGCGTCTACCACCGTCGGAGGCGCCACGGGTTCCGGCGCCGCCGGCAGCGCCTCCGTTTCCCTGCCGGTCTCCGCGGTCGGCGCGGCCTCGGGAGACGAGCCGCGCGCCGTCCCGCCCGGCATTCCCAGTTCCATTCCGAGGGCGAGCGCCAGACCTATGCCGACTACGATCGCGATTGCCACCGGCGCGGCCGACCGAAGAATATACCGCTGCCCGGACGGCCGGCCCTCGGCAGCGCGCGGGTCGTCGTTGTCCCCTGACGCATCCCGTGCGTCCAGTGCCTCCGCCTCGTCCGACCAGTCCGGCGGCCCGGCGGTTCCGCCATCCGGATTGGCCGGCTCCGGCACCAGTTCGAACCCATCGGCATCGGAGGGTGCAGGCTCGACATCCTCCTGCCGGTCCATCGGTTCGGCGGCGGCGGCGGCCGCCGCCCCTTCAGAGAGTGTGATGGCTTCGGAAGGCCCGAGCGGCGTGTCTCGCCCGGCGGGCGGCGCGCCGAGCGCCACACCGAACGCCATGGCGAACTGGGCGGCGGAAGGCGGGCGCATCGACGGATCATCCGCAAGGCCGTTCCGAAACGCCTGCTGCAGTCCCGCCGGGTCCGCCACATCGACGCCGGCCAGGTCACGTAGCCGCGCCACCACGTCGTCACGCGACCCCGCGGCGCGGAGCCCGGTGAGCAACTCATAGGCAATCGCGGCGATCGCGTACCGGTCCGCCTCCGGGCCCCAGTGCCGGCCCGCCACCAGCTCCGGCGCGGCATAGGGCCGCCGGATCGGCACCCTCCAACCGACGTGTTCCAGGACGTTGGCAACACCGAAACCACTCACCCGGACCTGCTCGCCGTCGACGATCACGTCGCGCAGGTGAAGTGCCCCATGCATGACGCCACGGACATGGGCGCCATCGATTGCCGCGGCGATTCGCGCGACCATCTCCGGCGTCCGGGCCGGGCGCCCCGACGCGTCGCGCAGGACGACATCGAGCGAGTTGCCGGTAACGCACTCCGAAACGAGGTACGGGATGCCCCCTTCGGTCCCGGCGTCCAGCAGGGGGATTATCGAGGGGTCGGACAGACCGACGCCGATCACGTCGTGCAGCGCCTCGCTGAAGCGTTGCGCCTGCTCGGGTGTCAGGTCGAGCCGGAAGGCTTTGACCGCGACGACGTTTCCCGTGGCGTCGGCGGCGCGGAACAGGGGGCCGAGGACGCCAATGCCGATCTGATGCATCACCCGATAGGGGCCGAATGCATCAGGCGTCGAAAAGGAATTCTCGGTCGCGCTTGGCAGTCCCGTAATCTCCCGGCTCAACCAAGGATGGTACCACGCGCTCGGGCACGGCTCCAAGCGGACGGCCGCCGGGTTGTGCCGGTCAGCCGCGGCGCGCCAGGATCGCCTCGATCTCGTCCATCACCCGGTCCATGCGGGCTATCAGGGCATCGTAGGGAGCGTCCGTGGCGAGGTCGATGCCGGCATTCCGAAGCAGGTCGTAGGCATAGTCGGAGCCGCCGGCCGACAGAACCGCCAGGTAGTCCCGACGAGCCGCGGCGCGCGACGCCTCGTCCCCGGTCAGCAGCCGATCGGCGAACATCGTCCCGCCCGCGATCGACGTGGCGTACTGGAAGACGTAGAAGTTCCGGTAGAAGTGCGGGATAAATGCCCACTCGACGGCGTAGTCGGCATCGTAGGCAAGCACTCCCTGGCCCGAGCCGTGGTACTGCCGCACCAGCCGCTCGTACAGTTCCGACATCCTTGCGCCCGAGAGCGCCTCGCCCTGCTCCACCAACTCGTGGATTGCCAGCTCGAACTCGGCGAACATCACCTGACGGAAGAATGTGCCACGGATCCCTTCGAGCGCGCTGCCGAGATGGAAGAGACGCTCCTCGTCCGGCAGATCCTGTGCGAGAAGGTGCTCCTGCAGGAGAACCTCGTTGGTAGTCGACGCCACTTCCGCCGTGAACGTCGCGTAGCTTGCCGTCTCATAGGGGTTTGCGCGACTCGCGAGCATCGTGTGGATCGCGTGGCCCCACTCGTGGGCGAACGTCGTGACGTCGTCGTACGCGCCGTTGAAGTTCAGCAGCAGGTACGGGTGGACGTCGTATACCGAGCCGTACATGTAGGCGCCTGGCGCCTTTCCCGGTTGCGGATAGACATGCATCCAGTCGCCGCCGAGACCCTCCTCGAGGAGTGCGAGATAGTCATCCCCGAGCGGCGCCGCTGAGGCGAGGGCAAGCGCGCGAGCCTCGTCCAGGCGGTACACCCGATCCGAGACCACCAGGGGCGGATAGATGTCGTAATAGCGCAGCTCGTCGACACCGAGCATCTGCCGGCGAATCCGGAAGTATCGGTGGAGTGAAGGCAGGTGGCGGTGCGTCGCGTCGATGAGCGTCCGGTAGACCGCGGCCGGGATGTTCGCCCCGAAGAGCGCCTGATCGAGCGCGCTGTCGAAGTTGCGCACCTTCGCCTCGAAGACATGCGACTTGACATGGGTCTCGAGCGTCTGGCCGAGCGTCGCCTCGTAGTCGCGCCAGGCGCCCCAGAAGGAGTCGAACACGAGCTTCCGGTCTTCACGAACGGCTGACGCGCGGTGCCGTCCGTAGGCGGCCTGATCGAGCCGGACCTCCTCGCCGGTTGAGAGGGTCACGGTCGGAAACGGCAGATCGGAACTCGACAGCATCGCGTAGATCCGCTCCGGCCCCTGCCGCATCGCGCCGGTAGCGGCCAGCACTGCCTCCGACTCGTCGGACAGCGTGTGGTCCGCCTGCCGGAGCGTGTCGCGCAGCCCGAACGCATGCTTGTCGAGACGCGGTTCCGCGGCGATGAACTGCTGAATCGTCGTCGCGCCGACCCGCAGCACTTCCGGCGCCATGAAGCTGATCGCTTCGTCGAACTCCGCCATCAATGCCGCTGCCTCGCCGCGCCGCTCCTGCGCCTCGGAGACGCGCCGATCTTCGTCGGCCTCCAGAAAGGCATAGACGTACAGCCGCACCAGCTCCTTCTCGGCGCCTCGCACGGCATCGAGCGCATCGGCCAGCCGGTCGGCGCTCTCGCCCAACTCGCCGCGGAACCGCGCAAGGTCCGCCACCCTTCCCGCGATGTCGTCCTTGGCTGCGCGCCAGGCCTCGACCGACGGGTAGAGGTTCGTCAGATCCCACGCAATCGGCTCCGGCGCCGCCGGCGCCGACGGTTCCGTTACGACAGGCTCCATCGTCAAAGCTCCCAGCATCATCCCGGTCAGCGCCAGCCCGATCGTCCTGCCGCGCATCGTCGGTTTCCCGATCATGCCGCCGCGAGGCGCCGAAGGACGTAGGGAAGAATGCCTCCGTGGAAGTAGTAGCGGAGCTCCTCGGGGGTGTCGATGCGTGCGATAGCGGCGAAGTCGACCGTCGTCCCGTCGGCTCGGGTGGCGCGGACACGGACACTGGAGCGGGGCGCGAGCGCGTCGCCTCCGATGCCGGTGAGGTCGTAGGTCTCTTCGCCCGTGAGGCCAAGGCTGCCGGCGGACTGGCTCTCTGGGAAGACGAGCGGCAGCACCCCCATGAAGACCAGGTTGCTCCGGTGGATCCGTTCGAAGCTCTCGGCGATGACGGCGCGGACGCCGAGGAGCAGGGTTCCCTTCGCTGCCCAGTCACGCGAGGAGCCGCAGCCGTAATCCTTACCTGCGAGAACGACGAGCGGCGTTCCTTCCTCCCGGTAGCGCATTGCGGCGTCGTAGATCGCCATCTGTTGTCCGTCCGGCAGGTGACGCGTCCAGCCCCCCTCGGTCCCCGGCGCGAGATGGTTACGGAGGCGGATGTTGCCGAACGTGCCGCGCATCATCACCTCATGGTTGCCGCGGCGGCTGCCGAACGAATTGAAGTCCTTCGGGTCCACGCCGAGCGACGTGAGGTATCGACCGGCCGGACCGTCGACCGGAATCGATCCGGCGGGCGAGATGTGGTCGGTAGTTACGCTGTCTCCCAGAAGCGCCAGCACGCGGGCGCCGGTGACGTCCGCCGGCGGCGACGGTTGGGCAGCGAGCGATTCGAAGAAGGGGGGGCGCCGGACGTAGCTCGAATCGGGAGCCCAGGCGAAGCGGTCGCCTTCCGGCGCCGGCAGCCCGCGCCAGCGTGCGTCGCCCTCGTAGACGGCGGCGTAACTGGCGATGAACTGATCGGTTCGGACGGCGGAGGCGAGGGCTGCCTGGACTTCGGCCGCCGATGGCCAGATGTCGTGCAGGTAGACCGGGTTGCCGTCATCGTCCGTTCCGAGCGGCTCGGTGACCAGATCCACCGTCATCCGTCCGGCGAGGGCGTATGCGACCACCAGCGGCGGCGACGCCAGATAGTTGGCCCGGACGAGGGGCTGCACGCGCCCCTCGAAGTTCCGGTTGCCGCTCAGGACGGACGCGACCAGGAGGTTGCGGTCCATCACCGCAGAAGCGACTTCCTCCGGAAGCGGACCGCTGTTGCCGATGCAGGTCGTGCAGCCGTATCCGACCAGGCCGAAGCCCAGCTGATCCAGCGGCTCCAGCAGGCCGGCGGCGCGCAGGTACTCGGTCACCGCCATCGAACCGGGCGCGAGACTGGTCTTCACCCACGGCTTCGGCCGAAGGCCGCGCGCGACGGCGTTGCGCGCCAGCAGGCCGGCCGCCAGCATCACGCTCGGGTTCGACGTATTGGTACAACTGGTGATCGCGGCAATCACCACCGCGCCGTCGTCGAGCGCGCCGGCGCCGCTGCCGGCCGCCGACGCCGAGCCGCCGTTCGTTGCCGCTTCCGCGCTACGTCCGGCACCGAAATCCTCGAGCACCGCGGTGAACGCCGATGCGGCAAGCCGCAGCGGCACACGATCCTGGGGGCGCTTGGGTCCGGCCAGGCACGGCTCAACGGTACCGAGGTCGAAGTCGATCACATCGCTGTAGATCGGATCGGCGTCCGGGGTGGCGTACAGCCCCTGCGTCTTCGCGTACGCTTCCACCAGGTCGACGCGCGACGGATCGCGGCCGGTCAGAACGAGGTAGTCGAGCGTCATGCGATCGATCGGACAGATCGCCACGGTGGATCCGTACTCCGGCGACATGTTGCCGAGCGTCGCGCGGTCCGCTACGGTGAGCGACGCAAGTCCCGGCCCGAAGAACTCGACGAACTTGCCGACGACGCCGTACTGCCGGAGGCGCTCGGTAATTGTCAGCACCAGATCGGTCGCGGTAGCCCCTTCAGGCAGCGCGCCACTCAGCCGGAAGCCCACCACCTCCGGGATCAGCATCGAGATCGGCTGCCCCAGCATCGCTGCCTCCGCCTCGATCCCGCCGACACCCCAGCCCACGACGCCCAGGCCGTTCACCATGGTCGTGTGCGAATCGGTCCCGACCAGCGTGTCGGGGTACGCTACCGTCCGCCCGCCGTCGATCGGATCGCGGCACACGACACGGGCGAGATACTCGATATTCACCTGGTGGACGATGCCGGTGTCCGGCGGCACCACCTTGAAGTTGTCGAACGCCTCCTGCCCCCACTTGAGGAAGGCGTAGCGCTCGCGGTTGCGCGAGAACTCAAGCTGCGCGTTCAGGTCGAACGCGTTGGCGGTGGCGAAGTGATCCACCTGCACCGAGTGATCGATCACCAGCTCGGCCGGCTGCAGCGGATTGACGCGCGCCGCATCGCCCCCGATCTGCGCGATCCCGTCGCGCATCGCCGCGAGGTCGACTACCGCCGGCACGCCGGTGAAGTCCTGCAGCAGTACGCGGGCCGGCATGAAGGCGATCTCCTTGCCCGCCCCCGGCGTCCAGCGCGCGAGCGCCTCGATGTCGGTCGCCGTGACACGCTCGCCATCCTCCCGGCGGAGCATATTCTCCAGGAGTATCTTCAGCGCGTACGGCAGCCGTTCCACACCGGGAAACCCGGCAGCCTGGAGCGCGCGCAGGCTGTAGATCTCTGCCTCTGCCCCGCCGCCCAACGGCAGCACCCGGCGAACACCGAACGAATCACTACTCATAACCGCTCATGATCGATCATTGATGCCGGAACAGGCAAGGCAGCCGCCGGGCCCGCCTTGTCCCGGGCAGCCGGCTTGCCATAAAATACGCGCGGTTTTCGGCCCAAGTTGCACGACTCGACTCCACGGACGCCGTAGTGACGCGTCATACGTTTCTTTGGCTGGCGCTACGTCTGGGCGCTGTGTTGCTGATCGCCGGCGCGGCCTTCCTTGCCGCCCGGCTCGGCGGGATCCCGTTTTCCGCGCTGTACGGTCAGGAGGAGGCTGCAGAAGCTGATCCGGACGCGTCGGATCCAGGTGGGCCGCCGGTGCAGCCGATCGACTTCAGTCACGCTCGCCATGTCGAGCAGGTGCGGATCGATTGCCAGTTCTGCCACGCCTACGCGAGACGCGGCCCGGTCGCGGGGATTCCATCAGTCCAGCGGTGTGCCGGCTGCCACGAGACGATTCTGCCGGACGCGCCTGAGATCCTGAAAGTGCTCGACTACTGGGAGAACGAACAGCCCATCCCCTGGGTGCGGGTTCATAACCTGCCGGACCACGTCCGGTTCAACCACAAGGCGCATGTCCGCGCCGGTTTCGACTGCGCCGAGTGCCACGGTGACGTAGGCCGGATGACGATCGCCCGCCAGGTGTCTTCGCTGACGATGGGCTGGTGCGTCGAGTGCCACCAGACGAACAACGCATCGCGTGACTGCCTGATATGTCACCACTGACGGAAACGGTCGGCCGGCGCACCTTCCTCAGGATGCTCGGCAGCGCCGGATCGGCGGCGGCCGCCGCCGCCTGCTCGCCGGTGCCGCCGGAACGGATCATTCCGTACGTCATTCCGCCGGACGACGTCGTTCCCGGCATCGCCACCTGGTACGCCAGCGTCTGCGGCGAGTGCCCCACCGGCTGCGGCGTGCTGGTGAAGACGCGGGAGGGGCGCGCGATCAAGGTGGAGGGAAATCCACAGCATCCGGTGAACCGGGGCGGGCTCTGCATCCGCGGACAGTCGTCGCTGCAGGGGTTGTACGACCCGGATCGCTATCGCGAGCCGCTCCGCCGGCGCGATGGCGAAGGACGGGACGGCTTCGCGCCGGTCAGTTGGGGCGACGCCGACGCGGAAGTGGCGGCGCGGATCGCGGCGTTGCGCGCGGAGGGGCGTGGCGACCGGATCGCCGTGTTGACGCCGGCGTTGACCGGCGCCCTCGACGCGTTGATCGAACGCTGGTGCGCGGCGGTGGGCGGCGTGCGGCGCCTGCGCTACGAGACGTACGCCTGGGAGGCGATGCGTGCGGCGAACGGCGCGCTCTTCGGCCGTGCGACGGTGCCGCACCATGATTTCAGCCAGGCGGAGTTGGTCGTCTCGTTCGGAGCGGACTTCCTGGAGACCTGGCTCGCGAGCGTCGCGCATACACGGGATTACGCCGACGCCCGCCGGCAGGGGGGTGCAGGCAACGGCGGGCGTGCGCGGTCTGTCCATTTTGAACCGCGTCTGTCGCTGACGGCGTCGAACGCCGACGAGTGGACATCGATCGAGCCGGGCAGCGAGGGCGCGCTCGCCGCGGCAATGGTGCACGTGATCATTGCCGAGGGGCGCGCGCAGGTGGAGGACGATGCCGACCTCGAACGGATGGCCGCACTGGTTGCCGACTGGACGCCCGAGGCAGCGGCGGCGCGGAGCGGCGTGCCGGCGGAACGGATCGCCGAGTTGGCGCGCGCCTTCTCGGATCCCTCGGCCGGTCCGGGGCGGACCCTGGCGGCGGGCGGCGCGGTCGGCTCGTCGGGCAGCGACGGTGCCGAGGCCGCGGCGGCGGTGGCGCTGCTGAACTATGTCGCCGGCAACATCGGGGCGACCGTCCGGATGGCGCCCGAGACGATGTGGGACGGCGCCGCGACCTATGCCGACTTGACCGCCCTCACCGAGGCGATGCACGCCGGGGAAATCGACCTCCTGTTGCTCCACCAGGTCAACCCGGTTCACACGATGCCGGCCGCGGCGGACTTCGCCGGCGCGATGGACGAGGTGCCGCTGGTCGTCGCGATTGCTTCCGGTCCGAACGACACTACGGCACGCGCGGACATCGTCCTGCCGGCGCACACGCCGCTCGAGTCGTGGGGCGATCACGTTTTGGCAACCGGTGTCGAAGGGCTGATGCAGCCGGCGATGCGTCCGCTGTACGACACGCGGCACGCGGGTGACATCTTCCTCGCGGTCGGACGCGCGGCGCTGGCAGACGCAGACACAACGGCAACCGGGGACGACGAAGCGGCTCCGACGCTGCCGGACGGGGAGTTCTACGACGTGCTGCGCGAGCGCTGGCAGGCGCTGCAGGCCGCACGGACCGAGGCGGAGGCGGCTGCCGCGCCGGAGAACACCGACGCGCCGGACGATGCCGGCGTGCCCGAACCGCAGGACTTCGAGGACTTCTGGGCCGACGCGGTTCGCCGGGGCGGTCTTTGGTGGCCGGTCGAACCCGAACCGGCGACACTGAACGAATCTATCGGCGCTCTCGACTTCGGCAACCTGGCCGGCGGCGGACCGGGTACGGGCGTCGGACGCGCGCTGACACTCCTCCCCTACCCGTCGCTGCACTTCTACGACGGGCGGACAGCCAACCGACCGTGGCTGCAGGAGATTCCCGATCCGATCCTGAAGGCGACCTGGGGAAGCTGGATCGAGCTCCACCCGGAGACCGCGGCCGCGATCGGCGCCGACGAGAACCAACTGGTCACCGTCGAATCCGATCATGGCCGCGTCGAGGCAACCGTACTGCTCAACCCGCACCTCCATGCCGGCGCCGCCGCCATGCCGATCGGCCAGGGCCAGACCCTCGCCGGCCGCTACGCCAGCGGCCGGGGGGTGAACCCGATCGCCCTGCTCGATCCCGTCCCGGCCGGCGCTTCCGGCGGCCTGCGCTTTGCCGGCACGAGGGTCGATCTGACGCCGCGTGAACTGCACCGGCCGGTGCACCGGTTGCAGCGCACGTTCGATCAGGAGGGGCGCGGCCTGGCGCAGGCGGTGACGCAACAGGCACTCGATGCGGGCGACGTTCCGCACGAAGAGGAACACCTGACGCTGAACCCGCCGCACGACCACCCGGAGCACCGCTGGGGGATGGCGATCGATATCGACGCCTGCACCGGCTGCAACGCCTGCGTCGCCGCCTGCTACGCGGAGAACAACGTGCCGACGGTTGGCGCCGACCAGATGCGGCTGCGACGGACGATGTCCTGGTTGCGCATCGACCGTTTCGTCGAGCCGGCGGAGGACGGCGTCACGGCGACGGGCGCCACCGGCGCGACCGGTGCGAACACACGCTTCCTGCCGATGCTCTGCCAGCACTGCGACCACGCGCCGTGCGAGACGGTCTGTCCCACCTACGCCACGTACCACACTGCTGAAGGGCTGAACGCACAGGTGTACAACCGCTGCGTCGGCACCCGCTACTGCTCCAACAACTGCCCCTACACGGTGCGCCGCTTCAACTGGTTCGAGGCGGAGTTTCCCGCTCCCACCCACCTGCAGTTGAACCCGGACGTCACCGTGCGGAGCACCGGCGTCATGGAGAAGTGCACCTTTTGCGTGCAACGGATCGCGGGGGGACGCGAGAGGGCGCGGGACGAGGACCGGCCGATGCAGGATGGCGACGTGACGCCGGCGTGCGCACAGACCTGTCCGGCGCAGGCGATTGTCTTCGGCGACCTGAACGACCCGGAGAGCCGCGTATCACAACTTTCGGCCGACATTCGGGGTTACCACGCGCTGGCCCACACGAATACGCGGCCGGCGGTGACCTACCTCCGGAAGGTGCTCCGGTGAACGGAACGGGTGCAGTGGCCGGGACGGCAGGCGGCATGACCGGCACCGCGGCGGCCGCGGGCGTCGGCTACGCCCGGATCGACGCCGACATCCTCCGGACGATGCGCCCCCCCGGCCTGGCCTACTTCGGCGCGCTTGCCCTGGTGCTCGCGGGCCTTGCCTTCGGCGCGTACGCCTTCTCGCTGCAGTGGCGTCTTGGCCTGGGCGTCGCCGGTTACCAGCACCCCATCTACTGGGGCGTCTACATCACGAACTTCGTTTTCTGGGTCGGCATCGCGCACTCGGGCACGCTGATTTCGGCGGTGCTGTTCCTCTTCCGAGCCCGGTGGCGGACCGCCGTAGCGCGCGCGTCGGAGGCGATGACGGTGTTCGCCGTGATGACCGCGGGGATCTTCCCGATCATCCACATCGGGCGCCCCTGGTTCTTCTACTGGCTGATCCCGTTTCCCAACGAGCGTCAGCTCTGGGTCAACTTCCGCTCGCCGCTGATCTGGGATGTCTTCGCGATCACGACGTACCTGACGGTCAGCGCAATGTTTCTCTACCTCGGCCTGATCCCGGACATGGCCGCGGCGCGCGACCGGACGACCGACTGGCGGAAGCCGATCTACCGCGTCCTGGCCCTCGGTTGGGACGGCTCGAACCGGCGGTGGCGCCACTACACGGCGCTCTACGCCTTTCTCGCCGCGCTGGCGACGCCGCTCGTCGTCTCGGTCCACAGTGTCGTGTCGTGGGACTTCGCGGTGTCGATCCTGCCGGGATGGCACAGCACCATCTTCGCGCCGTACTTCGTCGCGGGAGCCATCTTCTCCGGCCTGGCGATGGTGATCACGCTGCTCATCCCGCTCCGCAAGCTGCTCGGCCTGGAGGAATACATCACCATCCAGCACTTTGAGAACCTGGCGAAGATGATCATCCTCACGTCGCTGATCGTCGGCTACGCCTACGTGGTCGAGTTCTTCATCGCGTGGTACAGCGGCAACCCGTTCGAACAAAACTCCTTCTACGACCGGATGTTCGGGCAGTACCGGCTGTTGACCTGGGCGATGCTCGCCTGCAACACGATCGTCCCGCTGTCACTCTTCGCGAAGAGGATCCGGACCAGCCTGCCGGCGCTCTTCGTCATCTCGCTCCTGGTGAACGTCGGCATGTGGCTGGAACGGTTCGTCATCATCGTCACGTCGCTGTCGCACGACTTCAACCCCGCCAACTGGGGCGGTATCTACACTCCGACCTGGGTGGAGGGGGCGATTACGCTCGGCAGCTTCTCGATGTTCTTTTTCCTGTTCCTGCTCTTCGTGAAGAATCTCCCCGCGGTGTCGATGACCGAGATGAAGGAAGCGTCCGACCTTGGCTAGCGTTACGCACCTGCTTGGCGTATTCGACGACGGCGCCGCCGCCGCGCGCGCCATCACGGGGCTACGTGACGGCGGCCTGGGCGACGTGACGGCGTACGGGCCGACTTCGCACCACGACATTGAAGCGGCACTGGACGAGCCGGTCAGCCCGGTGCGCACCTTCACTCTGGTGGGCGCCCTGCTGGGCTGCGCCACCGGTTTCGCCCTGCCGATCGCCACCGTCCGGGACTGGCCGCTCATCACCGGCGGCAAGGCGCTTTTCTCAATCCCGCCGCTCGTCGTGATCGCGTTCGAGCTGACAATCCTCTTCGGCGCGCTCGCCGGCATGCTCGGGTTCCTGACGCTGTCGCGCCTTCCCCGGCTGCCCGGCTTGTCGCGCCCGGCTACAATCCTTGCTTCCGACCCGCGCTTCTCGCACGATTGCTTCGGCGTCCTGGTGGAGTGCGACGGCGAGGCGCAGAACGATGCCGCGCGCACCGCGCTCGAGGCGGCGGGGGCCCTGGAGATTCGCTCCGATGCGTAGCGCGACGCTCTCGATCGTGGCGCTGTTGGCGGCGGCCGCCGGCTGTGCGCCGCAGACGGAACCGCGCGACCCGGATGCACGCACCTGGATCCCGAACATGTGGACGACGCCGGCGGTACTGCCGCAGGAGGCGGTGGCACGATCGGCGCCGCCAAGGAGTCTGGCCGTCGACGGCCAACGCCTGCTGAACCGTCGCGAGGCGCGTCTTGCGTTGACCAACCCGCTCGAACCGACGCCCGAGGTGATGGCCGACGGGGCCGCGCTCTACGCCACCTACTGCGCGCTCTGCCACGGCGACGACGGTGCCGGCGACGGCCAGCTTGCCGACCGGTACCGCCGGATGCCCGATCTGACCCAGCGCTACGTCATCAACTATCCCGACGGTTTCGTCTACACGATTATCCGCGAGGGGGGACGAAACATGCCCCGATTCGCCGACTCCCTGAGCATCGATGAGCGCTGGGCTCTGGTCCACCACCTGCGCACGCTCGACCCTGCCGGCTCAACCGATTGGGGGACATCGTCCCCGGGAACGCCGTGACGGGCCACGCGCCCGGGGATCCGGCCGGCGCGCTGGCGCTCCCGTACATCGCGCCGCCGCGCCTGAAGCGGGCGTCCTTGGCCGCCGCCGCGGTGGGCGCAGTCGCCTTCCTGGCCTATGTTCGGCTGGACGATGCCGGACGCGCCTGGCAGGCGTTGCTGGTGAACGTTCTTTTCTTCGCCGGCATCGCGCAGGCGGGAGTGGTGTTTTCCGCGCTGTTGCAGGCCACGTCAGCCCGCTGGGGACGGCCGCTGAAGCGTGTCGCGGAGGCGACCGGCGCGTTCCTTCCCGCGGCGTTCGTCCTGACCCTGGTATTGCTGGCGGGAATCGGCGTCTGGGCGCCGTGGGTGGCCGAACCGGTCGAAGGAAAGACCGCCTGGCTCAACGTTCCCTTCTTCGTGGTGCGCGAGGTGGTCGCGATTGCACTCCTGAGCGGCCTGAGTCTGGTCTACGTCTACCGTTCGGTCCGGCCCGATGTCGGGATGCTGGACGAGTCAGGCG
Organism: Vicinamibacterales bacterium; assembly: GCA_965263055.1. GTDB lineage: Bacteria > Acidobacteriota > Vicinamibacteria > Vicinamibacterales > UBA8438 > VXRJ01. Next base: position 59,215 of record OZ253581.1, read on the forward strand.
TGCGGCCGGCCACGGGGCTCGCCGCGCGTTGCATCGCGGACTGGCAGGGCATCGACCGCGAGTGCGCGGCTGGCCAGCGGGCGCAGGATCGCCTGGCGGTGGCGCTGCTGATCGCCTATGGCTGGGTCTATACGCTGATCGCGTTCGACTTCGTGATGTCGCTCGAGCCGCGCTGGTTCTCGACGCTCTTCGGCGGCTACTACTTCATCGGAGCGCTGTTTGCCGGCCTGGCGTTCGTCGCGATCATTGCCGCCATCGGAAGCAGGCCGATCGGGATCGCCGCGGCCGTCTCCCGCCAGCAGCTCCATGACATCGGCAAACTGCTGTTCGGGTTCTCGATCCTCTGGGCCTACATGTTCTGGTCTCAGTACCTGGTGATCTGGTACGGCGACCTGCCGGAGGAGACCGAGTTCATCTACCACCGGATGCACGGCCAGTGGGCGATCATCACCTGGACCGTCGCCGCCGCCGCGTTCGTCATTCCGTTCACTACGTTGCTGAGCCGCGCGCTCAAGATGCACCCAAAGGGACTCGCGACCGTCGCCGCCATCGCCCTCGCCGGGATGTGGCTCGAGCGCTACATCCTGATCGCCCCGTCGCTCTGGCACGAGGCCAGCCTTCCGCTCGGCGTACCGGAGTTGTTGATGACGGCCGGCGTCGGCGGGCTTTTCGCCTGGTCCTATCTCTCGTTCCTGGAACGCTTTCCGACCCTGCCGATCTCCGACCCGAAGCTGGCGGCTCCCACCGGCCTGCACTAGACCGAGGTGAACGGGGGGGGGGCGACACTGGTGGGGCGGGCCGGTGGAGCCCACCCCAACGCCGTAGGATTGCCTGACTTGGCGGGCCTACTGCCCTGCCTCCCTCTCCTCCGCCCGGTGACCGCCGAGAATCCCTTCCATCGCGTGGTTGCCCTCGTGACACGCGAACTCGAACACCGCATCGTCGGTCTTCTTCAAGGCGATCAGCGCGGTCCAGGGACGCGTCCAGTGGGTAGGATCGGTGAAGGTCAGCTCCCAGTTGAGGGTGTCGGGCCCGACGCGGGTGAAGCGCTCCACCAGGTGGAAGTTCTCGGCCGAGCCCCTGAAATTGCTCTTCTCCGAGTAGTTTGTCGTCTCGACGACGAGCGTGTCGCCGTCCCAGTGCGCGCGAGAGTCACCCATCCACTGCCGAATCGTGTCGTCGAGATGTGGCTGTCCGTCGATCGGGACAATCCGGATGTCGTGAATCAGCTCTTTCAGGATCGCGAGGTGATCGGGCGTCTGCACGAACTGGAAGTAGCTGTTGTAGCCGGCACGAATCCGCGGCACGCCGTAGGTGATGCACCGGTCGGAGTTGTTACGGTCGGTGTAGGTGTCGGCCGGATGGTCGCGTCGATACGCGCGAGCCTCGTCCGTTCTTGCCTGGGCGGCGTCCATGAGCGGCGGCACCTGCCCGTCCGGCGGATCGACGATGAGCGAAGTGCGGTTATCGAAATCCCGATCGACCAGCCAGAACTGATTGTAGTTTCCGGTTCCGGTATCGGACGAGGTGTATCCCTGCTTCTCCGCCAGAGCTGCCTCGAACACGCTGTCTCCGAACGCCGCATCGGTCTCGCCGTTGAACAACTCTCTCGCATTCTGTGTCAGCGCGGCGACCTCCTCGTCGCTCAGTTCGCCGCGATCGGCGAGGGCCTCAGGCCGCTCCAGCGGGGTCGCGGCGTTGTTCGCCCACACGCCCTGGAAATCGGGACGCCCGTCGGGTGTCCGGGGCACTTCCCACTCGGCCGTGTTCGACGACCCGTTCTGACCAACCGCCAGCGACGCGCTCATCAAGACGGCGCATATCGCCATCGCTACGATCGACACGTGATGCTTCATCCGTGCCTCCCTCACGACAGGTACCGGGTTACTTCGACGCCGACGCACCGTCGGCCGCAGCGTCCTGAACACGCGATCCGGCGAGCAGGTTCGTCATGCCGTAGTTGCCTTCGTGGCACGCGTACTCGAACATCTGCTCGTCATTCTTCTTCATGGGCACGGCGAACTTCCAGGGTGTCGTCCACGTCCCGGGATCATCGACCATCACCTCATAGACGAGAGTACCGTCCGCGACACGCGTAAAGCGCTCGACGAGGGTCAGTTGCGGACCCGAGCGGCCGCGCATGAAGCCGGTCTCCCCGAGGAAGTTCCTGGTCTCGACGACGAGTGTGTCACCCTCCCAGTACCCTCGCGAGTCACCCACCCACTGGCGCAGGCTATCGGGGAGATGCGGACGCCCATCGAGCGGCACGACTCGGGCGTTGTGAACCATTTCGTTCAGGATCACCACGTGACCCGGCGTCTGGAGGAGTTGAAAGTTGTTGTTGTAGGCGCTCGGGGTCATCGGCGGTCCGGAGTTGAACCCGAGGATGCATCGATCGCCCAGATCCATGTCTTCCCAGGAACTGGCCGGGGCCCGGCCGCTTCGGGTCTCCTCGAACTGCCGGGCCTCGGGCGTCGCCGCGCGCCGCTCCGCCTCGGGGGTCAGCGGCGGGACCCGCCCATTCGGCGGGTCGAATACCAGCGATGTCCGCCCGTCGTCGGTCAGGCTGTTACCGTAGTCCCACCAGAAATCGTTGTACGCGAAGGCTACGTCGCGCTGGGCAGTCAACCCGTCGGACGTTCGCTGATCCTTATTGAGCGCGCGTAGTGTTTCCTCGCGAAATGCGACCGCCTCCTCCGGCGTCATGACCTCCTTGTCGGCCAACTCCTCCGGACGCTCGAAAGGCGTGATCGTACGAAAGTCCCAGATCCCCTGAAGGTCGGGCCGGCCATCCGCCGTGCGCGGAACCGACCACGTCGCTTGACCGAACGCCGGGACCGCATTGGCGGCGACCGCCGCCATTGTCAAAATCCCTACTGCGACAAGATATTTCTTCATCGTGCCCTACCTCCAGACCATCGCCTACGGCGCGCCATGACTTACCATGACTCCCTCACCGGGAACCTCCAGATTCACCGTGTCGTCCGACGCGCGACTCAGGATGGTGGCCGTTCCCGCGCCCTCCGGGAGCTGCCACTCATAGCTCCACTCGCTCGTCCCGGTGGCGGGATGCCACGTCGTCCCGCCATCGACCGACACCTCCACGCCGGCCACGACGCCACCCTGATCGCTTGCCGTCCCGGTGATCGCGACCTTCTCACCCGACAGACGAGCGCCCTCAGTGGGCGAGCCGACGCTCGACTCCGGTGCCGTGTCGTCGGTCGAGGCTGACGCACGGTCGAGATCCGGCTGAAGGTTCGCCGGCTGAACACCCATATCGGCGAACAGGTTGACGGTTGCCTGCTGGATCGCCCGTTCCGGTCCGTACGGATCGACTCCCACCCGATGCGAGTACGGATTCAGCGTCCGCCCCCGTACCGACGTGGGGTGGTCGTGGAAGTTGTCGAGCCCCCAGGAGTACTGCACGCAGCCACACCCGAACACGAGGGCGCCGCTCGGGGCTCGATACAACGTCAGGGCATGGGTCGCGGTGCGCGAATCGTACACGGAGCCCCAATCCATTGGATACCGCACGCCGTCGATGGTCGTCTCCGACATCCGGATCAAACCCGCGGGACGGAAACCGTTGTCCAGATCCTCATCCCATTCGTGGCCGAGGAATCCGTTGGCCAGCGCCACGTGTTCACCGGGCCCCAACTCGGCCACCTCCGTGTTGCGCCAGAACCGCAACTGACCGTACTCGGCCGGCACAATCAGCGGATCCTGCCGATTGGCGTTCACGGTGAAGATCGTTCCCGTCAACGCGTTCTCCGGTTGCGGCCCCTCCGGGTTGGCCGCGCTGCCGTCCCGCCACGTGCCGGTCCACACGTCGGTCACCGGATCGATCTTGTCGGTCGGCTTCACTTCTCCGAGCTCGGTCTGGTTGCTGTGCGATTCCTTGTACACGACCAGCGTCCGATGCGGAGTCTGCGAACCGTCGATGCTCTCCTCGTATCGCGTCTTCCAGAACACTTCGTTCCCGCTCATGAACGCCAGGTTGACGCCGGCGTCCCGGGCCGCCTCGGTGTTCTGGCGCTGCCCCGCCGACCAGTACTCGTCATGTCCGATCGAGATGAACAGCCGGTGGTTCTGTAGCAGGTGGCCGTGGCGGTGCGTATCCACCCCGGCGATGTAGCTGACGTCGTAACCGTTCCGTTCCAGCCACCGCGCCAGCGGATACTCGGCGTCGAAGAACTGATTCACCGAGCTGAAATCGCGGTTCATCAGTGGTCGATTGAAACTCGCCTTGTGGGCGCGCATCGGTCGGCCGGCCGAATCGCCCGTTTCGGTGAAGCCCCGATAGGTACTGCCCAGGCCGTACTGGTTGTAGGCGGTCCAGCTCGGATCGGACGTCTGCATCACGACGTCTGAGCGACTGGCATCGTCCCGCACCACGAACACGATGTGACTGGCCCGCGGCTCCTCGATCGGATTCCGCAATTCGCCGTACCCGAGCGCCCCGTAGGCATGGGGAGCCGCCTCCGGCGCCTCTCCACCGGCCCGGCTGTTGTCCGCTCGCCAGGTGTCCTCGCCGTCTTCGCGTACAAGACGGGCGACGTACACCCCCGACACGGCGTCCTCCGGGATCCGCCACGACGCCGACACCGCCCAGGTGCCGCAGTCATAGAGACGCACGCTCCAGTCGATCGCACACGGCGGCTGGGTCTGAGGCAGTGGCACCGAGGGCCGGATCGTCTCGATCAGCCGCGCCCCGTCGCCGCCGTAGTACCCCGTCCGGTAGATGTCAATCCGGTAGTCGGTCGAGACGGTGTCGATCTTGAACTCCGCCGTCTCGCCGAAGTTGTAGCTGATGTCCGTCGCAAAGCCCTGGATACTGAGATCGCCGGCGCCGTTGATATCCCACTCGGTCGACGGATTCCCCGGCTTGCAGTTCTCGGCCACGATCCAGTTCGCAGGCTCGGCACAGGGATCGGTCTCCTGCGCTTCCGCCGGTCCGGCGCTCCACATCATCGTGGCGAGGGTGACCCCCATCGCGAGCCGCCACGCTTTCTTCGAGATCGAGTGCATGCTGTCCCCCGTTCTTCGAATCAACCTCGTCGTCCCACAGGTACTCATCTTATGTACGCGCCTTCGGACCGCGCACAGTCACGGCAGAGCTGGTCGGTCCAATGTTGCCGCTGTCGTCGACCGCGCGGCTCAGAATCACCGCCTCCGACAGACCGGCCGGCACCGTCCACTCGTAGTGCCATTGGCCGGTGCCGTTGGCCGGATGCCACGTGACACCGCCGTCGGTGGAAACCTCGACCGCCGCGACCACCCCTCCGCCGCGCTCGACCGCGGTGCCGGCCACCCTCACGGTCCGCCTGACCGCGGTCCCGTCCGGGGGTTCCGCGATCTCGGCCAACGGGCCCGCGGCATCCTGAGACGGCTCGGCGCCCATGAGTTCCGGCTGGAGGCTCGCCGGCTGCACCCCCATGTCGGCGAGGAGGTTGACGGTCGCCTGCTGAATGGCCGGCTCAGCGCCCATCGGGTCGGGTCGCACGCGGCCCGACGGGGTCGTGAAGTAGGTGTGGAGGTCGTCGAGCCCCCACGAGTACTGCACCGATCCGGCGCTGAAGACGAGAGCCCCGCTCGGCGCCCGGTACATCGTGAGGTGGTGGGTGGCGGACCCGGAATCATAGACCGACCCCCAATCCTGGACGTAGGCAACGTTGTCGACGGTTGTCTCCGACAGTCGGATCAACCCGGCGGGTCGGACGCCGTTGTCGATGTCCTGGTCCCACTCATGTCCCAGCACCCCCCGACCGAACACCGCGGTGGCTTCCCCCTCCAACTGCTCGACCTCCGTGTTGCGCCAGAATCGCCGTTGGCCGTAGCTCGCCGGGATGTGGAGTCGATCATTGCGGAACGCCCCGACGGTGGCGATCGTGCCGGTCAGCGCGTTCTCCGGGTCGGCGCCCTCCGGGTTGAACTCCCGCGGATCCCGCCAGGTTCCGGTCCACAGTTCCTTTTGCGGGTCGAGCTTGCCGTGGGCGACCGTCTCGCGGAACGACACGAGGGTCCGGTAGGGTGTCTCGGACGGCGCCAGACTTGGCAGATAGCGGGACTTCCACATGCTGACGCCCCCGCCCAGGAACGCGAGGTGCACGCCCGCATCCCGAGCGGCCTCGACGTTCTCGCGCTGGGCCCGAGTCCAGTACGCATCGTGGCCGGCCGAGATGAAGACCCGGTGATCCGTGAGCTGCTCGCCCCGCCGGTCGGTGTCGACCCCGGCGAAGTAGCTCACGTCGTAGCCGTTGCGCTCGAGCCACCGGACCAGGGGATACTCCGCGCTGAAAAACTCCTCGCTGAGGTCTCCCAGGCGATTGGTGAGCGGACGGTTGTAACTGGCCATGTAGCCCCGGGACCGGACGTCCCCTCCTCCGCCCCCGCCATCGACCGCCGACCACGACCCGTAAAGACTCGCGCCACCATAGCGGTTGTGTGCCACCCAGGTCGGATCGGCGGTCTGGACGAGCACGTCCGAACCGCCGGCGTCGTCACGGACCAGGAACAAGATGTGGCTCGCACGCTTCTCGACGAGCGCGTCCCGGAGCGCCCCAAGGCCATTGGCTCCGTAGGCGTGAGGACCGGTCGGCGGGCGGTCGGTCGGGAAGCCTCGCTCTCCTTCGACCGTCCACGGTTCGGGTTCGTCGTCCTCGCGTACCAGCCGGGCCGCGTACACTCCAGAGACGCCATCGGCGGGAACCTGCCAAGACGCAGACACACGCCAGTTCCCGCAGTCAACGAAGCGCATGTTGGTGTGAACCCGGCAGTCGGGCTGCGCCTGAGGCAGTGGCACCGATGGACGGATCGTCTCGATCAGGCGCGCGCCGTTACCCCCGTACCAGCCCATTCGATAGATGTCGATTCGATAGCTTGGCGAGTGGGTCTTGACCTTGAACTCGACCGTCTCGCCGAGATTGACGCTCATGTCGGTGGCGAACCCCTGAATCTCAGGGTCACCCTGGGCATTCACGTCCCACTCCTCGCGCGGGTTTCCCGGTAGGCAGTTCTCGGCCACAATCCTGTTGGCCGGCGCCGCGCAGGGATCAGCCGCAGGCTGGGCAGCCGTCGCCCGGGCCCGCAGGCTCGCATCCGGTCCAATCTTAAACTCTTCCGACGCGATGACACCGATCACGACGGCGCCACACAAAACCACATAGTTGAGACTCCGCATACGTCACCTCGCTTGGGCTGGTTTCTCCGATCGTCCGTTCTTTCGACTGTTGTACCGCAAACGTCTTCTCGATTCCAGACTTTTCTCTGTTCACTTCCCGCTCTACGCGCCCCGGTTCGAAACCACCATCCCGCGACAACGGTCAGATCGGGAGGATTGGCTTTCATATTTAATAATATATCCAAATACTTAACATGAAGCCTACCCAAGATAGCCTATATTGTAACAATAGCGCCACTACTTTAATACGTTTTCCTCCTGCTCTCCTCGGACGGCAGCTACACTGGATAAATGGCGGAAACCCGCACCGTGCCGTACCTGCTGGGGCGGCTTGCCGGAAAGAAGTTCAAGAAGGCGAAGTGGATCTGGTCGTCGGCGGCCGGCAGTGAGGACGAAGCGATCGTCGCCGAGCGGCAGATGGGTTTGGACCTGGCCGCCAAGGTGCGGGAGGAGTCACGCTCGCCAGTGGACCCGAATTCCCAGGGACTGCTCGATGACATCCTGGCGGCGCTGGCGGATCGTGTCGCCAACCGGACGCACCGCTTCGAGGTAACGGCGCTGGCGGAAGCCCGGCGCGCGGCGTTCGCGCTGCCCGGCGGCTTTATCTTCGTCTCGACGGCGCTCATGGACCTGGCGAGACGCGACCGCGATGAACTCGCGTTCGTCATCGCACATGAAATGGCCCATGTTATCCGCCGCCACGCGATCGACCGCTGGCTGACCGACAAGGCGCTCGCAGCAGTCTCGATGGCGACGCCCGCCACGCGGCGCCTCTCGCCGCTAATCCGACGTCTCGGCATGGACGGCTTGTCGAAGGCGTATTCGCGTCAGCAGGAAGACGAGGCGGACGAGCTGGGGGTCAAGTTGGTCACCGCAGCCGGCTTCGACCCGGCAGGCGCGATCCGGATACTCGAGCGGCTCGCCTCGGCCGGCGAGGGGTACGCGTTCTTGTCCACCCACCCACCGACCGCCGAGCGAATCCGGCGCCTCCGCGAACGGCTGCCGACGTAACTCGAGCTGGTGCTTCTTTCCGGGTGCCGAGGGAGCCGGGAGGCGGTCGACGAACTCTGTGCGATGCCGACACTGACGGCCCAGTGGCAGATGCTACAATCTGCCGGTCTCCGCGACATCGAGACCGTGTACACGCCATCCTTCCGCTATTGGAAGAGGTTCCTTGCGCTGGTTACCAACCGGCCCCGCTCCGGGCGTGGCATTGTGGATGCTCACGTGACAGACGAAGGAGTAGCGAGACCATGACGATTGCCGTGCTGGGAATGGGCACGATGGGCGCCCCGATGGCCATCAACCTGATCAAGGCCGGGTGTGAAGTGACGGTCCACAATCGGACGCGCGAACGGGAGGAGCCACTCGCGAAGCTGGGCGCCGCGCGCGCCGAGTCACCCTCCGTCGCAGCGGAGAGCGCCGAGATAGTCCTGTCGTGCGTTTCCGACACGCCTGACGTGGAGCAGGTGCTGCTCGATCCCGAGGACGGCGCCATCAACGGCCTTGCCTCGGGCGGCCTTGTGATCGACTGCTCGTCGATCGCGCCCGCCGCGACCCGCCGCATCGCCGATCAGTTCCGCGCGAAGGGCATCGGCTACGTCGACGCACCGGTCTCGGGCGGGTCCGAGGGTGCGATCAAGGGGACGCTCACCATCATGTGCGGCGGAGCCGAGGAAGACTTCGCCCGCGCCGAGCCGTTGCTGCAGATCATCGGCGCCAGGGTTACGCGCATCGGCCCGGTAGGCTGCGGCCAGATCGCGAAGGTGGCGAACCAGGTGGCGATCACCGGAACGTTCATGGCGCTTGCCGAGGCGTTGACGCTCGCCTACCGCGCCGGCGCCAACCCGGAGCGGGTGGTCGAGGCAATCGGTGGCGGCGTCGCCGGCTCCTGGATCCTGAATAACCGGTCGGACAAGATGCTGAACGACAACTACCCGCTCGGCTTCCGCACCCGCCTGCATCGGAAGGATCTCGGCATCGCGCTCGAGACGGCGCGCGAGTTCCAGGTGCCGGTGCCGATTGCCAGCCTGGTGGCGACGATCGAGGATGCCCTGATCGCACAGGGCTACGGGGACGAAGACATGTCGAACCTCGCGCGTTTCGTGCGCCAGGGCGCCGGCGTGCCGGAAGGCCCGATGAAGGCGTGAGTCCGGATTGCCGCGCGAGACTGACGTGAGCCACAAGGTCTACCCTGGTTCGGTCGCTGCGCTCGACGGCCTGCTGCATGACGGCATGACCTTCATGGTGGGCGGTTTCGGCCTGTGCGGCGTTCCGCGCAACCTCTGTGTCGCGTTGCGCGACTCGGGGGTGGGCAACCTCACCTGCATCAGCAACAACGCCGGCATCGACCATGACGGCCTCGGCCTGCTGCTCGACACGCGGCAGATCACGAAGATGATCGCCAGCTACGTCGGTGAGAACAAGACGTTTGAGCAGCAGTACCTCGACGGCAGCCTGGAAGTTGAACTGAACCCGCAGGGAACGATGGTCGAACGGATTCGGGCGGGCGGCGCCGGTATCGGGGCCTTCTTCACGCCCACCGGTTACGGGACGCCGCTTACCGAGGGAAAGGAGGTGCGCGAGTTCGACGGCCGGCCCCACGTGCTCGAGACCGCGCTCCACGCCGACCTGTCGCTTGTCAAGGCGTGGAAGGCGGATCAGGCGGGCAACCTGGTCTACCGGATGACCGCCCGCAACTTCAACCCGTCGATGGCGGAAGCGGGTGCGGTGACGGTCGCCGAAGTGGAGGAGATCCTCCCGGCCGGCGCCATCGATCCGCATCTCGTGCATACGCCGGGGATCTACGTTGACCGCATCGTGATCGGCGAGGATCCGGAGAAGGTGATCGAAAAGCGTACGGTCCGCGCGGGCTGATGACTGGCGGCCGGTGGCGGCACGAGATCAGGACCCACGATTATGGCGCTGACACGCGAACAGATCGCCGCACGCGCCGCGTCCGAGATGCGTGACGGCGACTACGTCAATCTCGGCATCGGCATCCCGACGCTCTGCGCCAATCTGATCCCGGACGGCGTCAGCATCATGCTGCAGAGCGAGAACGGCCTGCTCGGTATCGGCCCCTATCCCACCGAAGCGGACATCGACGCCGACCTGATCAACGCAGGTAAGGAAACGGTCACTGCCGTCGAGGGCGCCAGCTACTTCAGCAGCGCGCAGAGCTTCGCGATGATCCGCGGGCGCCACATCGATCTGGCGATCCTGGGCGCGATGCAGGTATCGGCCACGGGCGATCTCGCCAACTGGATGATTCCGGGCGCGATGGTCAAGGGGCCGGGCGGCGCGATGGACCTGGTTTCCGGCGCGAAACGGGTCCTGATCGTGATGGATCACGTCTCGAAGCGCGGCGAGCCGAAGGTGCTCGCCGAGTGCACGCTGCCCCTGACCGGCAAGGGAGTGGTTGACACGGTCGTCACGTCGCTCGCGGTCCTGAAGGTGACGCCGGATGGGCTGAGACTGCTCGAGCGCGCGCCGGGTGTCAGCGTCGAGGAGATCCGCGCCGCCACCGGGGCCGAGTTGTTCGTCGACGGCGACATCCCGGAAATCGCAACCGGGTAACCGTTACTCCGATCAGTCATTCGGCAGCGAGCGCCTGGTCGATAAGGCGCACGCCAAGCTCCACTGCAGCGCGGCGCCAGCCCCGATCCACCGGGCAGAAGCACTCCGTCAGGGCGCGCGTGGTCGCCACCGTCCGCCGGGACCCCGGATCCCCGAGCCGGTGCGCCGCGTGCTCGGCGCGTAGCGCGGCGAGCACGCGCACCTGGGAGTACGTGCCGAACTCCACCACGGCGGCACGGCAGCGATGCCCCGAGCCGTCCCGGCGAGCGAGCCATGCCCCCATGGTTCCGCGCGCCGCATAGGGAGCGCCGTCGCCCGCCGACACCACCCGAACCGGCGTGAACGCTGCACGATACCAGTCGATATGCGCCGCCTGGTCCGGCTCGACGATGAGCTGGCCGTTGCCCCAGCGACCGAGACCGCTGTGCAGGTCGAGATGGACGACGGTAGCCGCCGCCCCGATCCAGTCGCCGTAGCGCGCCTGCACCAGGCGGGTGGAAGCTTCCCCTTCCCGGCCGCCGAAGAAGAGGCCGTCCGGGTGATCGTACTGGCCGGCCGCCACTGCCGTAGCCAGTGTCTTTCGGCCGTGCCGGCAGATCGCCCAGCCCGCCCGAAGGGGAAACGCATCGATCCGGCCGGGTGGTCCGGACGGATTGAGCAGTCGATGAATCAAGCCGTAGCCGGGAGGAACGCCCGCGTAGTTCTCCCGCGCGGCCAGAAAGTTACGGTTCAGGTCTACGTTTCGTTCGTTGGCGCGGCGGCGCCAGGCGAAACCGTAAGGGTTGATCGCGTGCAGGAAGACGACGCGCGTGCGCTCCGGCACCCGCAACGCAGCGGCGCCGAGCCGCCGCAACCATCCCAACTGAATCGCGGAACCGACGAAACCTTCGACGCCGTGCAGTCCGCACGAAACTACTACGGCACGTTCAGCCGTCCGGGCGCCGATCCACGCTACGTCGATGGCGAGCGCTTCCCCGTCCGGCCCGCGCCCATCGAGGGTGTGGTCCGCCAACTCCGCGCGAACGGCGCGCGCCGCGTCACGGAAGCGGTGGCGGGCGGTCCGGTAATCGGGCGAGAACGGATCAGGCGATCGTTATCTCCTCCGACAGATAGACGTTCTGGATGGCGTTGAGCAGGGCGACCCCTTCCGCCATCGGCCGCTGGAACGCCTTTCGACCGGAAATGAGGCCGGTCCCTCCCGCCCGCTTGTTGATGACGGCGGTCTTGACCGCTTCCTTCAGGTCGCTCTCCCCGGACGAGGCGCCGCCCGAATTGATTAGGCCGGCCCGACCCAGGTAGCAGCTTGCGACCTGGTAGCGGGTCAGGTCGATCGGGTGATCCGACGTGAGCGTCTCGTACACCTTCGGGTGAGTCTTGCCGAACTTCAGCGCCGTGAAGCCCCCGTTAGTCTCGGGCAGCTTCTGCTTGATGATGTCCGCCTCAATCGTGACGCCCAGATGGTTCGCCTGCCCGGTCAGATCCGCCGCGGCGTGGTAGTCCGTGCCGCCGGTCTTGAACGCCGAGTTGCGGAGGTAGCACCAGAGCACCGTGAACATCCCCAGCTCATGCGCCTGGTGGAACAACTCGGTCACCTCCTGGATCTGCCGGTCCGACTCCTCCGATCCGAAGTAGATGGTCGCGCCAACGCCCATCGCGCCCATGTCGAACGCCTGCTCCATGTTCGCGAAGCGGATCTGATCGTAGGAGTTGGGGTAAGACAGGAACTCGTTGTGGTTGAACTTCAGGATGAAGGGAATCCTGTGCGCGTAGCGGCGCGAGACCGCACCCAGCATGCCGAGCGTCGAAGCGACCGCGTTGCACCCCCCCTCGATAGCCAGCCGTACGATGTTCTCGGGATCGAAGTAGGCCGGGTTCGGCGCGAACGACGCGCCCGCCGAGTGCTCGATCCCCTGATCGACCGGCAAGATGGAGACGTACCCGGTACCGGCCAGCCGCCCGTGATCGAAAAGCGCCTGCAGGCTGGTCAGCACGCGCCCCGGCCGATCCGTCGACGCGACGCACCGGTCGATGAAGTCCGGCCCGGGCAGGTGCAGCATCGATGCCGGGATCGTCTCGCACCGATGTTCCAGCAAGGCGGCATCCTCACCCAGAACACCGACAATCCCGTTCACTCCCGTTACGTTCCGCTCCAGCACACCTGTAGTCAACTCGGGCCTCCGGCTTGTTCGCGGTTGTGATCCTGATCCGATCCCAGTTAGTAAAAAAGCATCGCCGCAACAATCACGAGGATGGCGCCGAGCACCACCCACTGCCACACTTCCTGCTTGTCCTCGGCCGGTATCAATTGAAAGGTGATCGCGCGGTGGTCGTCGATCGCGTTTCGGAGAAACGATCCGGATGACAGGTTCCCGTTGTCGAGAATGAACGACCCGCCGCCGGAGCGCGCATCGAACATCGCAACGCCCTCGGGGTTGAGCCGCGTCCGGATCCCTTCCAGATCCACCTCAAGCGTCTCATCGTAGTCGACGCCGCGGACAAAGTCCTGCAGAACGATGTCCAGATCGGCACCGGCCCGCGAACCGATCACAACCGGGTAGATCGCCAGGCCGCGGCGGCGGAACTCGACGAGCGCCTCGTCGAGCCGGACGACCTGCCCGGCATCGGCCACAAAATCGCCGTCGGTGAAGAGGAGCACCACCCGATCGTCGCGTTCCGCCGGCTGCCAGTCCTCGTCACCGCTGTCGAACCGGTCCTGGTTATCGAGTGACTGGTAGACATGTTCGAGTGCTGTAGCGATGTCGCTGTCCCACGGGAAGGCGTCGCCCGACAACTGGCTGGGAGGCTCGATTTGTCCCACCTGCTCGATGAACCGCTCGGCGTTCGAAGAGAGGTGGACCTGGCGCAGCGCGGTGGTGCCGAAGACGAACAGCGCCACCCGGTCCCCCGGCGTCAGGATGTCCTGCGTATAGAGGCCGAGTGCCTCGCGCACCCCCAGTTCCAGGCGCGATAGACCCAGATCGCGGACCCACATCGAGGCGGACGCGTCGATGATCACGGCGACGTCGACGTCACCCCGCTTGAAGCTCGATGCGCCATACACCCAGAATGGCCGCGCGGCCGCCACGCCGAGGATGGCGAGGGCCAGCGTCGCGATGAACCAGAACTTGATGTGGCCGATCCAGGGATAGCTGGATCCTTCCGTTCGGGTCGGCCGGAGACCCAACCGGAGGAGGAACACCAGGACGCCGAACAGCATCAGCAATCCGGCGATCGGGACGATGGTTAGGTACTCGGGGTTCTGGAACTCGACGCTCTCGCGCAGGGCGGACTGCAAGGCGTTCATGTCAGCCGCGCCGGCGGCGCACCGGCGTCCCCTCCCCCCGCATTTGCTCAAGCTGCGGCGGCTCCGCCTCAAGCAAGGGCTCGAGGGCGCGCCGGACGGCCTCCGGATCGCTCGTCAGATCGTAGTTCCACTTGAAGTCGAATCGCCCGGACGTGTCGCCGCGCAGCGCACGCTCGTAATCGGCGTTCACGTCCTCGAGCACCTCCTGGATGATCGCCAGCTTCTTCGGCTCGACTTCGGGATCGTCCTCGGGAATTGCGCGGTAGCGCAGCCGGGCGAGCTGGAACTTGGCGCTCGCGAGCAGGTGCGACGCGCGCGGGTCGTCCACCTCGTCGGCCAGATCGCGGACCACCGTCTCGTAGTCGCCGGTCAGGTAGTTGTAGGAAGCCTGCTGCAGGAACGCGTCCGCGAAGAGGAACGCGTCAGCGAACCAGCCGAGGCCGTATCCGCGGCTCCGTTCGTAGAAGCCGGTAACTCCGGCCAGCTCGATGTCCGCCTGCTGATAGTCAGCGCGGTCGACCGCGTCGCTCAGGCTGTCCAGCCGGCCGTAGAAGCCGGCGAGGGAGTTGGACGGGACGGCAACCGCCGCGAGAAATACCAAGGCCAGGATGAAGCCGATCAGGAACCGGAAGCCCGATTCACGGTCAAGCAGGTCCGTCAGTCGCAGTCGCACGTCGTGTTCTCCTTTGCCTCAGGCCGGCTCACGGGTTCGTCCCCCAGACCAGCTCCGCCAGGAGGCCGGCCGGGATGCCAACCACCAGGAACGCCATCGCCACCAGCAGGAAGCGGCCGTAGATCGGCACCTTCAGCGCGCGGTGGCGCTGCTCCACACGGACCGCCTCGCGTTCGTCGATCGCCTGGTACGCCTCCTGCAGGCTGTCCTGGTCGGTCGCGTCGAAGTAGTCGCCGCCGTACTCGCGAATCATCTCGATAAGGCGCGGCGTGCTGGGGTGGCCGATCATCGCCGTCCGAGCATCGGACGTGTTGATGTAGATGATGTACGGCACGATGTTGCGCTGATTGAGCGCGGCGAACTCCGAATCGGGGAACTCGTCGACCGCGGCGTCGGTCACGATCAGCACCGCGCGATTGGGCCGATCGTCGCTACCGAGGGCGGCGTCGTCCTGATCGAACTGCTTCGTGATCGACTGCAATGGGCGGATGATGTTGGTGTCGCCTTCCGCCGGCACGATCCGTACCTTGTCGCGCGGCACCACCATCGCCTTGTCAAGCCGCTGCGTCATCACGTACGGCGCATCCCACACCTGGAAGTAGTACAGCTCGTCGTCCATGACGAAGTCGTCCACCATGTAGGGATAGGTGGAGAAGAGCCAGAGCGACACCCGGTCGTTCTTCCCGCGGCGCATCTCGAGGAACTGGAGGTGCGCATCTCGGGCCACCTCGGCCTTCGACTTGCCGGTGTCGGGGAACTCCCACGCCATCGATCCGGAGGTGTCGACCAGGTCGACCCGGACCCGCGACTCGATGTAGCCGGTCACCTCCTCGGTTGCCGTCAGGAAGGGGTCGGCCGAGGCGACGACCATCAACGCCAGCGCGGCGGCCACGGCCAGCTTCGGCACCGAGTGGACGACGCGGACCCAGATTGGCTTCTTGTGCTCCGGATCGATGACGTAACCGGAGTGGTGCCGCGCATGCTTGGGCCGGCGGAGCGCGAGGCGCGCGAGCGAGGCGACCGCCACCACGCCGACGACAACCGCCAGCCAAGTGGCCATACCGATGTTGCCGTAACGCACCTGGGCCAACTCGGTCTCTAACAACTCCTGCACGCTGGTCGTGAAGAAACCGACGATCTCGTTCCAGGGCAAGAACATGACGCTTCCGTCTGCTGGCTGCTAGCCGCGTCCGCCGAACAACCCGGTGACCGATCGCCAGAGCTGCATGTGCGGACGCAGCTCCGTGAGCGACGCGTCAATAGCTTCCGCTTCCTCCATCGGGTCCGTGATCGGCGCGCCGTCACCCCGCTCCAGCCCGGCCTGGTACACGACCAGGCGTGACGAGAGCGATGCGAGCGCCTCCTTGCGTCCGTCCGCCTTCAGATCCCCCACGTAACGCTGAATATCCTTCGGCGTATCTCCGCTGCGCAGATCGGGCAACTCGGCCTGCAGGTACTCGCGCGTCGCGATCACCAGATCGCGCGTCAGCCCCTGAAGCGACCCGTTGTCGCTCATCGGCGCCTCCTGCAGCGCCTGCACCTGCTTCCGGAGCGCGCGGCGGGCCTCCCAGATGGACGGGAGCGCCGGTATCAGCCCCTCGAGGCGCTCGATTTCCTCCAGCTCCCGGGCCACCTCGGTCGGAACCGTGTCGGACCGGCGCGCCTGCCGGAACAGCAGGAACAGCCAAATGACCAACGGCAGCGGCGCGACGGTCCAGGCGATGGTCCGAAACAGCGCGGCCCGACCACCGAATTCTCCCAGTTCGATCGTGTCGCGGATGTCGAGAACCGGGAGGTCGTTCATGGTCGTGACGTAGCGGAGGAGCCGTTCACCGCCGTCGACCTGCTGGATCTCTGCGTCCTCGATCTCCTCGCCCAGGTCGCGGATCAGGTAGTAGAAACCGAACGACGGGATGACGTAGACCGCCTTCTCGGGTGCTATCAGACGGAGGCCGTAGACGAAGTCCCAGATGTACTCGTCTTCCACCTGCCGCTTCTCCACCTCGAGCGAAACCGCCTCGAACGGATGGACCGGCAGGTTCTCCGGCGCCATCCGGTCCTCGAGAATCAGCAGCTCGCGCCCCTCGTCGATCAGGTCGGGGTAGCGGACGCGGTAGGTCTGCGTGATCAGGTCGCCCGTCTTTACGACGGTCGGCTCGATCTCCAAGGTCTCGATTGTGATCGGCGGCACGCCGATCTCCTGCGCCGCAACCGGCGCCGGCCATCCTGCCGCCGCTCCGAACAACGCCATCGCCAGCAGCGCTTCGATGGGCGCCTGTCGCTTCGTCCGCACCCTCACGTCACCTCTCCCGCGCATCTATCGGGCCGTCCTGGCAATCAAGAACTTCGGCAGTTCGTCGATGTGGTTCTCGGGCGTTAGCACCACCGAGTCGACGCCCGCCTTGTGCTTCAGCATGTACTGCAACTCTGCGCGCCGCTCCTCGATGGTCCGCCGGATATCACCCGCCTTGCGGGCCGAAATCACCGTCTGCCGGCCCGTCTCCATGTCGGCGATACGGACGTAGCCCAACCGGCTGCGGAAGTTGAACTCGTCCGGATCGTCGAGTATCAGCACCATCATATCGTGCTTGGCAGCCAGCGTGGCGAGCAGCTTGAAGTCGATCGACTCGCGGTCGTTGACAAGGTCGACCACGTCCGAGATGACGATAATCGTGTGCCGCACCTTGAGCCGGGACGCGACGAACCGGAACGGTACGCTGAAATTGGCCGCCCGCCCCTCCGGGAATTCCCGCTGCAGCTTCAGTTTCTCGAAAATCTGCGCTGCCATGTAGAAGATCTGGGGAGTGCCCAGTTTCGGCTTGATGTAGAGCTCCACCCGGTCCGAGAACGCCAGCAGGCCTACCGGGTCTCGGACGTTCGACCGGGTGAGGCCGATGTTGCCGATCAAGTCGAGCATCAGCAACGCGATGTTCGACGCCCTCGACAACTGGAAGAGGACCGAGGTGGAAAGATCGAGCAGGAACATCGTCCGGAGCTCTTTCGGCTCCATCCGCTCTATTCGGAATAGCTTTTCGGGGTAGGTGCGGAGGCTGAGCACCCAGGCGATGTCCTTCATCGGCTGGCCGGGACGCCACTGATCGACGCCGACTATGTCGTAACCCGATCCCTTGTAACTGCTCTTGTGATCCCCGTAGTGCATCGAGTGAGACTTCTTGCGCGTCCGGATCCCGTACTTGATGTCACGGAACCGCGCGTAGATCTCCTCTACTTCCACGGCGGGATCTCCATGTCCGTCACGACCTGACGGAGCACGTCCTCCTTGTTGACCGAAAACTCCATCCCTTCCCGGAGCACCAGCCGGTGCGCCAGAACCGGTTCGGCCACCGCCTTGATGTGGTCCGGCGTGATGATGGTGTCGCCGTGGAAGAAGGCGAACGTCCGGGCTACCGCCTCCAGGTGGAAGTGAACGCGGGGCGAGATGCCGACGCGGATGTACTCGCGAACGGTCCGCGTCGACCGCCCCTGAACGCGATGGGGACGCGTGTTCCGGATCAGGCGCGTCTTGTACTGCTGGCCGTAGTCCGACATCTTCACCGAGTCGAAGATGTGTTGCGCAATCTCGAGCACCTCGTGCAGGTTCGTCAGCTTCTCGACTTTCTTGCCGACGACATTCCGCGCGCTGATCTTCAGCTCGTCCTCCTCCTCTTTCGGATCCAACATGTTGATGGACAGCGTCGTCCGGTCGAGCTGCGCAATCGGATTGGGGAACGTCCCCTCCTCTTCCCCGAAGATGTTCTCCGTGCAGATCACCATGAAGAACCGGGGACCGGCGATGTCGTTGTAGTCGCACGAGAGCGGGAAGAGGGGAAGCACCTTCCCTTCGGAGAAATCGCCGTAGTCGGAGTTGAGCGTCGCCGAACTCTCCTCCATCCCCTCGAGAACGGCCGCCTTGGTCTTGCCGGAAAGCCGGTTGTCCTCGTCGATCAGGACGATGTGCGCCATCAGTTTGCCCGGCTTGAAGTGGATGCGGCGCGTGCCGTCAACTTCCTCGACGATTGTCTCGTAACCCAGAATGTCTTCCGGCATGTAGGTCGGAAGTCCCTGAATCCGTTCGAACTTGGCGTCGATCGCCATCGCGCAGGCGCTGACCAGGTCGGTCTTGCCGGTGCCGGTCGGCCCCCTGAACATGACGTGGGGCTGACGCAGCTTCTTGCCCTGGCTCAACTTGTCCGTATACGGCAGCAGCGTGAAGAACGCCCAGGAGAGAATGCGCGCCTCGTCGTCAAGCCCGTAGAGCCACTTGGTCGACTCGCGCTGGAACCGCTGGACTACTTCCTGCGCGCGGTCATGATCGACGGCCGGTTTCGCCTCGGCCAGCTTCGTCTCGACAGTCATCGGCAACGGCACTCCCCCTGCCCCGGCGGGCCTTCCCGCCGGAAAAACAGTCAAGCATAGCAGCGACGGGGGCTTGGCGCTACCGCTTCGACGGCGCCCCGAGGGGATCCGGGCGGCTGGCATTTGCCCGGCCGGGATGCCAACATGACCGCCCGAAGGAGGAGGCGTTCGATGCCATTGATGACGGCGGCACAGTACGTGGAGAGCCTGCGGGACGGACGGACTGTCTGGTACCGGGGCCAACGGGTGGACGACGTGACGACCCACCCGGTAATCGGCCTCGCGGTTGAGCATGCCGCAACCGATTACCGGATGGCCGAGGATGCGGCAGAGCGGGACCTCGCGGTGGTCGACGGCCCCGAGGGGCCGTACTCCCGGTACTACGAGATCCCGCGCACGCCGGACGATCTCCTTCGACGCAGTGCCCTGATCGAGCGGGCGACAGCGCTGGGCGGCACGCTGGTGGTGCTCATCAAGGAAATCGGCACCGACGCTCTCTTCGCGCTCCGTCTCATCGCAGGTCACATGGACCGGACCCTCGGCAGCAGCTACCTGCCCCGGGTGGAGGCATTTCACGCCCATTGCCGGGACCGGGATCTGGCGGTCGCCGTGGCCCAGACGGACGTGAAGGGAAACCGGGCGGGCGGCCCGATGGCACAGGCGCACCCCGACTACTACGTCCGTGTCGTCGCCGAAGACGACGACGGCATCACGTTGCGCGGGGCGAAGGTGCACACGTCGGTTTCGACCAACGCGCACGAGATCATCGTGCTGCCGACGCGCAACCTGGCCGAGGGTGAAGAGGCCTATGCGGTCGCCTGCGCCGTGCCGGCGAACGCGCCGGGATTGACCATGCTGGCGAGCGGATACGGCCGGCGCGGCAATGGGTTCGAGCAGCCGCTCAGCGCGCGCCACAAGATGATGGAAACGCTGACGGTCTTCAACGACGTCACGGTGCCGTGGAGCCGGGTCTTCCTGAACGGCGAGGTGGCGATGGCGGGCCCGCTCGCGAAGACCTTCGTGGAGTTCCACCGCTTCACCGCCGTCAGTTACAAGCTGCCGCTGGTCGACCTGTTCGTCGGCGCATCACACCTGATGGCCGAATACAATGGAGTGCTGAAGGCGGGCCACGTCCGGGACAAGCTGGCCCGCCTGATCAGCTACGCCAGCATCTGCCGCGGCATGACGCGCGAAGCGGCACGCGAGGCGAACACGGTCGACGGCGTAGCCGTCCCTGACGCCGAGCTGATCAACATCGCGAAGCTCTACTTCGCCACCAATTACCACCAGGCGCTCGCCTGGGTTCAGGACATCGCCGGCGGTCTCCTGGTAACCGGCCCGAGCGCCGAGGACCTCGAGAACGCGACACTCCGTCCCCTCATCGACCGCTACCTCGGCGCCGCACACCCCAATGCCGAGGAGCGCCTCCGGCTGATGAACCTGATCGCGGATCTGACCGCCAGCGATTTCGCCGGCTACCAGTCCACCCTGGCCATCCATGCGGAGGGGAGCATAGAGGCCGAGAAGATGACGATTTGGCGGCATCACGACATCGCGCCGGATGTCGCCTACGCCAAGCGCCTGGCCGGGATCAGTTCGGGGGAGTGAACACCCTCACGTCGATGGTCAGACCGGGCGCCTACCGGACACCTCCGCCGAACGTGATGCCGACGTAGATCTCCCGGCCGGGGGACGGTTCGTAGAAGCGGCGCCCGAAGGCGTTGGTGATGCCGGACGAGTTGTAGCGCTCGCCGAGCAGGTTGTCGATACCAAGGAACGGACGAACCTCGACGCCGCCCCACTCCTGATCGAGACCGAAGCGGAGGTCGACGACGGTGTAGGCCCAGTTCGACTGGCTACCGTCGTTCGTCAACGTGAACTCACCGACGCGGCGGACCGTCATGCTGCCGCGCAGCCCGCCCGGAACGGCGTAGTCGATCCCGGCGAAAAAGCGGTGCGGCGGCGCCCCCGGCTCCAGGTTGCCGCTGAAGTCATCACCGTCGATGACGAACTGATCGAAGACGAAATGCTGCCGCGTGTAGGCGGTGCGTGCCCGGAAACGGGAAATCGGCTGCCAAGTGAGCGACAACTCCAGACCAGTACGGTCCGTCTGGCCCGCGTTGGCGAAGTAGGTCCGATCGTCGGGCCGGTCGAACGGCACGAAGCCATCGAGCACACGGGCGCGGTAGACCGCGATGTCGTACTGCAGGCGGGCGGGCTCCACGAGCCCCCGGATCCCGAACTCGACGCTCCGCAGCCGCTCCGGCTCGAGCGCCTGGTTGAACCCGCCTTCCCCGGTCGGCGTGTTGGACAGCTCGACGGTCGTCGGCGTCTCGTAGGCGGTGGCAACGTTGCCGTACAGGTTGAGGTTCTCGGTCGCCGCCACCGTCAGGCCGACGGACGGGCTGGCCGCGCCCATCAGCCGTTCTCCCGACTGATCGCCGTCCGCGAGGAGCCGGTCAATCGCGCGGAACCGGTAGTAGTCGTACCGAACACCTGCCGTCGCCGTCACCCGAGGGTGCGGCGCAAAGCTCACCTGGGCGAAAGGCCCGGCGGACAGCACCTGCTCCTGCTGATCGACACGGAGTTCGGCACGGTGTGACGTGCCGCCGACGACGAACGGAGGCGCGAAGCCGAACTCCATCCGGCTGTCATCCTGCGTCGCGATATCGACGCCGGCGGTCCAAGTGATCGCGCCGCTGTCCGACGCACCGAGGTACTCCGAGCGAAGGCCGCGGCCGTTCCGGCTCAGGTCGATCACCTGGCCGACACCGCCCGCATCCAGTTTTCGGTCGGACGCCCAACCGGTGGCCCGAATCACCTGCGTGCCCGCGAAGCGGTACTCCAGGGTGACCCCGCCTTGCCCCTGCCTGGCCGCCTCGCCCCAGTTCTGCTCGGCGACGGTCGCGGTGCGATGGCCTGAACAACCGAACCGCCCCATGCACGGGCGTGCCTGCTGCGGATTGGCGTTCGCGATCTGGTCCGCCGGCAGGCGTGGATCGCCCGCCTGCGCTGAGTTCAGGAAGCTGGCGCTCTCCGCGAACGGCGAGTCGTAATGATTGAAGACCCCGGACAGGTGCCAGCGGGCGCCCATCGCCTGGCGCACCACGATGTTCGTCTGGCGAATTTCCGCCGCGCTGTGGTCGCGCCAGCCGTCGGTCTTGAACCGGGTGAAGCTCCCCATGAAGCTGGTGCCGCTGTTGTTGTGGCCGTCGGCTCGCACCTGCTGCCGCTGGTAGCCGTTGCTCCCCCACTGCAGGTCGGGTCGGATGGCGAACCGGCGGCTCGGATCGATTTCGGTGAAGAGGCTGATGACGCCGCCGGCCGAGTTGCCGTACAGGACGGAGCTGGGGCCGCGGATCACCTCGATGCGCCGGACCGAGCCGAGATCGACGTTGCCCGGCTCGGTCGTCCCGTCGGCCGTCGTTATCGGAATGCCGTCCTGAATGATGGCGAGGCCGCGCAGGCCGAACCTCGGCTGCGGCGCCCGGATGCTCAGACCGATGCCGCCGGAGAGTCCATAGCTCCGCCGGTTCTGCACCAGCAGTCCGGGAATGCCGCGGAGCACCTCGTCGAGCGACGAGCGGCGCTCCGTGAAGTTGATCTGTTCGTTGCCCACCACCGCCACGGCGTTCGGCACGCTCGCCAGCGTCTGCGCCGAGCGGGTCACTTCGACCGTCTCGGCGATCGGCGCAATAGCGAGCGTCAGGTCGAGCCTCGCAGCCGTCGATCCGACCGTGACCGGGGTCACGTCGCCCAGGAACCCCGGCATCAGAACGCCGACGGTGTAATCGCCCGCGGGCAGCCGCAAAATGCTGTAGATGCCCTGCGCGTCGGTGACGGCGCTCCGCAGCAGGCCGGTCTCGCCATGCTCTACCGTCACGGTCGCACCCGGCAGCACGCCGCCGATCTCGTCGACGACGGCGCCGATGATCGAACCGGCATCTTCCTGGGCCGCAGCAGCCGGTGCGCCCGGCACGAGTATCAGCGCTGTGCTCAGCAGCGTCACGAGGGCGGTTGTACCGATAGTCGCCACAGACCTGTCGATCTCATCGATCTCACACAGACGCCTCAACAACATGTTTCCCTCCGGGCCGTCTCTCAGCCCCTCGCAACACCTGACCCATTTCAACATTAGCGGATCAGCGCGCCGATGGACAGTCGCCGGAAAAGCGCCGCCTACTGCTTCGCCGCGATCCAGACGCCCGTGCCATACCAGACGAAACTTCCTTCATTCCCCTTCATGGTTGCGCCCTGCACCTCGCCGGAGAAGTTGATCGGCATGTCGCCATCGAGATCGGGGACGATGAAGCCCCACTTGATCATGCTGCCCTCGAGCGACCCGCTCAGCGGCAACGGGCCCTCGCCATCGTTCATGTCGATCTCGCCCTCGATCGTCGTACCGTCCTGCTCGAACGTCGCGGTCCAGATCTGTTCGCCGGTTTGCGTATCGAGGCTGATCTCCCACACGCCGGTCACGTCCGACTGGGCAGAAAGCGCCGCGCCCGACAGGCCCGCCAGCAGCGCGGCAGCGGCGAAGATTCCCGGAGCGATCTTGATCATCTGGCTTCCTCCCATGGCATGCAGGCTGCCCACGGGCGGCCGAGCCTACAGCAGTTCATTCCTGGCGCCGGCCGCGGAGTAGGATATGCTGACCTGACTCAAACGGCAGAGGGAGGAACGCCACATGACTGAAGCACAGGTTACAAACCGCTGGCGCCCGCTTCTCGGCGGGGTACTGATGAACCTGGCCCTGGGCGTCATCTACGCCTGGAGCGTCTTCGTGGCGCCGTTCGAAGCCGAGTTCGGCTGGACCCGCACCGAGGTTTCCGTCGTCTTCACCATCGCGATCCTGTCGGTCGGCTCCTGGTTCGTCGTCGCCGGGTTTCTGCAGGACCGCTTCGGGCCGCGGCGCGTGGCGGCGTTCGGCGGCATCCTCTACGCCCTCGGTTTCTTCCTCGCGAGCCAGACCGATTCGCTCATCTGGCTCTACATAACCTTCGGGGCCCTCGCGGGAGCGGGGAACGGCTTCGGCTACGCCATCCCCATCCCGGTCTGCTCGAAGTGGTTCCCGGACCGGCGCGGCCTGGCGGTCGGCCTGGTGGTAGGGGGCTACGGCGCCGGCTCCGGCATCTACGGCCCGCTTGCCCGGGAGGTGCTGATTCCGGCCTACGGCTGGCAGGGCACCATGCAGATCTCCGCTCTCATCTTCCTGGTAATGACGCTGGCGGCAGCGTATTTCCTGAAGAACCCGCCGGAGGGCTACCGGCCTCCGTCCATGGCGCCGGCTCCGGCGGCGGGCGCTGCCCAGCCGGCACCAGCCCCGCCCGTGGCCCACGACTTCTCTACCGGCCAGATGCTGCGTACCCCCACCTTCTACTTCCTTTGGATCGCCTACTGTCTCGGCACGGCAGCCGGACTGATGGTGATCAGCCAACTGGTGCCGGTGGGCACGGCGGCCGGCCTGGGTGCCGCGGCCGGGCTGGGGCTGACGATCGGCGCCCTCGGCAACACCGGGGGCCGCGTGCTGTCGGGCTGGATGTCGGACGCCTTCGGCCGACTGAATACGCTCCGGCTGATGGTCCTGCTCTCGGCGGTGGGGCTGCCGCTGTTCCCCCTGTTCGCTGGACAAGTCGTACTCTTCTATCTCCTGCTGGTGTTGATCTACTACTGCTACGGAACGTTGCTGTCGGTGTTCGCCTCGACCTGCGCCGACTTCTACGGCACGCGGAGCATGGGCGTGAACTACGGGCTCCTCTTCTCCGCCTGGGGTGTCGCCGGCATAGTCGGACCGGTGATTGCAGGACAGGTCTTCGACGCTACCGAAAGCTACGCGCTCGCGTTCTACCTCGCCGCCGCCCTGTCGGTGGTGGCCCTGGGCTCGCTCATGCTGGCGAGGCAGCCGGCCGCGCCCGTCTCGGATAGCACCGCCGCCTGAGCGCGATGGGCGGCCTCGTCGGCCTCGTCGGCGAACTGGGGGACCGTCTGTGCCGGTTCACCCAGCGCTGGATCCCCGACTCGTGGGTCGTCTGCATGATCCTGACCGTCGTGTCGATCCTGCTGGCGATGTTCGGCGCCGGAGCGAGCCTGAACGACTCGATCCTTGCCTGGGGCGATGGGATGTGGGGGCTGCTCGAGCTGGCGATGCAGTTCTCCATCGCCATGATCGCGGCGCACGCCTGCGTGTCGTCGCGGCCGGTCTTCAAACTGCTCGACCGCCTGGCCAGGCTGCCGGACCCGAACCGTCCGATTCAGGCGATCGCGCTCGTCGGCATCTACTCGATGGTGACCGGCTACATGAACTGGGCCCTCAGCGTCGTGGCGTCGGCCCTGTTCGTCCCGTTCATCGCCCGGCGCAATCCGAAGGCGGATATCCGCGTCGTCATCGCGGCGGCGTACCTCGGACTCGGCACCATCTGGCACGGCGGCCTGTCCGGCTCGGCGCCGCTCATCCTTGCCACACCGGGCAATCCACTGGTTGCGCCGGCGACCGGCGCCCCGGTCATCGACCGCGTGATCCCGGTGACCGAGACGCTCTTCATTCCGTTCAACCTGATCTACATCGCGATTCTCTTCACCGTTGCGCTCGGGACGGTGATGCTGCTCCACCCGCGGCGCAACGTACGCACCCTCTCGGACGAGGCGATCGACCGGATGATGCCGGTGCTCCCGGAGGAGGAGACGCCGACGACGCCAGCGGCCGGCATGGAGTCGTTCCGCGGCTGGATCGTCCTGGCCGCCATCCTGATTGGCTATCCGCTCGGCTACTCGATTGTGACGCGCGGGTTCGGCGGCACCTGGACGATCAACGCCTACAACGCGGTGTTCCTGGTCTCGGCGCTGCTGCTGCAGGGGCGGCCGTCGAACCTGGTGCGTGCCTTTGGCGACGGCGCACGGACCGCCTCCGGCGTCATCCTGCAGTTCCCCTTCTATGCCGGTATCTTCGGTGTCATCAACAACACCGGCCTGGGCATCTGGCTGGGCGATCTGTTCGTCGCGTTCGCCACCACCGAGACCTATCCGCTGGTGGTCTACGTCTACTCCGGATTCATGAATCTGTTCGTCCCCTCCGCCGGCTCGAAGTGGCTGATCGAAGCGCCATACCTGCTCCCGGCGGCCCGGGAGCTGGGCGTGTCGGCCACCACCACCGTCCTCGCCTACGCTTACGGCGATTCGACGACGAACCTGATTCAGCCCTTCTGGGCAATCCCGATCCTCACCGTCACGCGCCTCAAGTTCGGGGATATCCTCGGCTACACCGGAATCGTCGCCGTTATCTGCGCGCTGGTCAGCATCGTCGCGATGCTGCTGATTCCGCCCAATCTGTAGCGGCGGTGCCAGTCTCGCAGGACTATAATCCGCACGATCATGCGGCACAGATGCCTGGCCGGGGCCGCCGGACTCCTGGCGATCACGCTGATCGCACTCCCTACCCTGTCGGCAAGTGAGTGGCCGCGCTTCCGCGGCGCCGATGACGGGGTCGCCCCCGACCACACCGACTTGCCGGAGACCTGGAGCGAGACCGAGAACGTCAAGTGGCGCGCCGATATTCCGGGCCTCGGCTGGAGCTCGCCGATTG
Source organism: Vicinamibacterales bacterium (assembly GCA_965263055.1). Taxonomy (GTDB): domain Bacteria; phylum Acidobacteriota; class Vicinamibacteria; order Vicinamibacterales; family UBA8438; genus VXRJ01. Next base: position 85,886 of record OZ253581.1, read on the forward strand.
TCTGGGACGATCACGTCATCGTGACGACGGCGATCAGTGCAGGGGAGGAACCGCAGCCGGTCAAGGGGCTCTACGACCCGGGCGACGAGCATGGCAAACAGGATGCCGTGGCGGCGCACCGCTGGGTGGTGTACGACATCGACCTCGCCACCGGTGCGGTGCGGTGGGAGCGGGAACTGCGGTCGGCCCTCCCCCCCATCAAGCGGCACCTCAAGTCGAGCTTTGCTTCCGAGACGCCGGTAACCGACGGCGAGCGCGTCTACGTCTACTTCGGGAGTATCGGCCTCATCGCGGCGCTCGAGCTGGTGACCGGCGAGGTGGTGTGGACACAGGACGTCGGCGCGTTCAACGGGGGTCAGGAGTTCGCGCCCGCCGCGTCTCCGGTACTGCACGACGGCCGTCTCTATGTCGTTAGCGACAACACGACCGAGTCGTTTCTGATTGCCTTCGACGCCGCGACCGGCGAGCGGATGTGGCGCATCGTACGGGAAGAAACCGAGAACTGGTCAACGCCGTTCGTCTGGGAGAACCGCCTGCGCACCGAGCTGGTGACAACGGGACGGCGCAGAGTCCGGTCGTACGACCTCGACGGCAACGTGCTGTGGGAACTGCAGGGGATGACCGGCAACGTCGCGCCGACCCCCTTCGCCAAGAACGACCTCGCGTACCTCAGCTCCGGCTATCCCGGCTCGGCGGTGCGCCCGGTCTACGCGGTGCGGCCTGGCGGATCGGGGGACATCTCGCTCGATCCCGACAACCCGACCGACCATCCCTACATCGCCTGGTTCCAGCCGATGCTCGGCACCTACGTCACCTCGGCGCTGGTCTACCAGGGGATCTACTACACGCTGCTCGACCGGGGGATGCTGCTGGCGCACGACGCCGCCACCGGCGTGGAGATCTACGGCCGGACACGGCTCCGCCCCGGCAGCGGCTTCACGGCGTCGCCCTGGGCGTACAACGACCGGGTCTTTGTTCTGAGCGAGGACGGCGACACCTACGTCATCCGGCCGGGGCGCGAGTTCGAGATCCTCGCCGTCAACCCGCTCAACGAAATGACGCTGGCAACGCCCGCGGTGGCGGGTGGCAGCCTGATCATCCGGACGCAGACGAAGCTCTACAATCTCTCCACGGGGGGCGGCGGGTGAGCGCGCGGCGGCGCGGCGGCGCACCCGCGTTCGTCGTCGCCGCCATTGCCGGCGTGGCGGCGGCCACCGCAGCGGACGCCCAGACAGTCGCCTTTACGCCCACCGCCACCATCGCCGGGCCGATCGACCTGATCCGGGCCGAGGGATCGTTTGCCTACCTGACCCGGGGCCCGGCGCTAACCATCTACGATCTCTCCGATCCCGCGGCGCCGATGCGCCGCGGCGAGCATCGCTTCCCGGAGCAGGTGTGGGGCTTCGACGTCGTCGGCACGCTCGCCTACGTGGCGGCGGGCCACTCCGGCCTATGGATCCTCGACGTCTCCGACCCCGACGCGCCGCGGGTGCGGGGGTCGGTGACGACACCGGGACAGGCGAAGAACGTCGCCGTGTCGGCGGGGCGCGCGGTCGTCGCGGATCACATGTCGGGCGTGGACGTCATCGACATCTCCGATTCCGACGCGCCGGTCGAAGTCGGCTCCGTCTACACCGACGGCTACGCGCGCGACGTCGCGATGTTCGGATCGCACGCCTATGCCGTCGACCATCCGGCCGGCTTCTACGTGCTCGACATGACGGCGCCCGACCCTCTCGACCCGGTCGGGTCCCTGCAATCCGCCTCGGCGCCGCGGCGTGTCGAAATCCTCGATGGCGCGCCGAACATCGCCGTGCTGCTGGGAGGCATGCCATTCGACCCACTCCGGGCGCTCCGGCAGGAGGCGCCGCCAGTCGACCCGCGCGGCACGCTGCAGATCTACGACGTCTCCGACCCGTCCGCGCCAGCCCTGATCACGACGTTCCGAACCCCCGGGGACGCGCAGCGGGTCGAGGTTCGGGGCCAGCTCGCCTACGTGGCTGACGGTCCGGCGGGCCTCTCGGTCGTGGACCTGTCGACACCGGACGCGCCGCTGGTGGTCGGCTCGTACGCGACGCAACACGTCGCGCGTGACGTTGCGGTAGGGGACGCGGCGATCTTGGTGATCGATGGCACCGACCGCGCGCGCGGATCGCACACGCACGAGGACGGCGACGTGATCGTTCTGCGGCAGGTGGCGGAGTGAATGCGGCCCATGGGAACGCGCCACGTGTGCTTGAGGGAGGCAGTGAGATGAGACGCAGCATTCTCGGGATCCTGGTGATCGTCGGCCTGGTTCTGACCACGGCGGGCTACGAGGCGCGGCAGGACGAACGGTCCAACATCGTGATGCACGAGGCCGCCGACAACCTCTGGATGCTCGCCAACGATCCGGCCGAGCAGGGGATGCGGACGGGCGGCAACACCGCCGTCTACGTCCGCGACGACGGCGTGACGCTGGTCGATACGAAGATCGCCGGCTACGGACCGGACATCATGGCGCGCGTGCGCGAGATCACCGATCTGCCGGTCACGACCATCATCAATACGCACACCCACTACGATCACACCGGCGCCAATACCGAGTTTCCCGATACGGTCGATTTCGTGGTGCACGAGAACACCCGCACGCAGATGGCGCGGTCGAGCTGCGAGCCGGTCACCAACTGCGAGGCGTTTCAGGGCGAGAACGCGAAGTACCTGCCGAAGACCACCTACAGCGACCGCACGTCGCTCTTCAGCGGGAATGACCAGATCGATCTCTACTACTTCGGCCGCGGCCACACCGACGGCGACACTTTCGTCGTCTTCCGCGCCGTGCGCGCAATCCACACCGGCGACATGTTCCAGCGGAAGGGCCTTCCGTTCATCGACGTCGCCAACGGCAACGGCAGCGCCGTCGAGTTCGGCTCGACGCTCGAGAAGGCGATCGCCGGGATCGGCAGCGTCGACACCGTCATCACCGGACACAACGACACGGTGCTCGCCTGGGACGACTTCGTCAACTTCAGCGGCTTCTACAACGACATGGTCAATCAGGCCGAACGCTCCCATGCCGCTGGCCGCTCCGTCGACGAGGCGGTGGCCGCCTACACGCTCCCGAGCGGCTACAGCGACTTCGCCGCCCCCGAGGCCGGCCTGCGACGCGCCATCGAGTGGGTCTACGCGGAGCAGTAGCCGTCTACCCGTCGAAGGTGGTCATGAGCACCCACATCGGGTTGTTGCCCACTTCGTACGTCTCGAGCGGGGTGAGCGCGCCGGTTTCCTCGACACGGTAGGCGGTGAGGCGGCCGGTTTGCTGGCCGGTCGCGAAGAGATACCGATCGTCCGGATCGAGCCCGAAGGCGCGAGGAACCGGATCGGTGCTCGCCCTGTCCACGAACGTAAGGCGACCCGAGGACGCGTCGACGCGGAAGCTGGCGACGCTGTTGTGGCCCCGGTTCGGTACGAACAGGTACCGGCCGGACGAGGCGACTCGGATTTGCGAGCACGTGTTCATGCCGGTGTAGTCGGCCGGCAGCGTCGAGATGGTCTGGAACGGCTCGAGCGTCCCGGTCGCGCTGATCGCATAGGCGGTGACGCTACTCCCCTGCTCGTCGGAGAAATAGACGACATCGAGGGTCGGGTGGAATGCCAGGGCGCGCGGCCCGAGGTGCTCCGCCGGGTCATGTCGCGGCGGATCGTTCGGCGTAAGGCGTCCGGTCCCCTCGTCGAACCGGAACTGGAAGATCGCGTTGGGGCCGCGGTTCGCGATGTGCGGAACGTAGGCGAAGCGGTTCGATCGGTCGGTCAGGATTGCGTGCGCGCCGTGCGATGTATAGCGCCACTCGATCGGCGGGAACGTCACGGCGCCGTCGTCGCCAACACGGTGGACCGCCGCCGTGCTCTGGTAGTAGTACGCCGACAGCACGAAACGCCCGGTCCGATCCGTTGCAACGTAGACCGGCTCGCCCTGGAGCGCCGCCGTCCCGATCAGCGACAGGCTGCCGGTCCTCTGATTGACGCGATAGCTGGAAATGGCCTGGGCGCCGCGGCGTCCAACGTGGAGGACCTGACGATCGGGCGAGAGCGCAAGCGGCGCGGGTCCCCCGTCGACGGCGACGTCCTCCTGGTGATGGAGAGCGCCTGACGCGTCCATGGTGTAGATCGCGATCCGATCATCGTCCTGGAGCGCGACGTACATGTGGCGGTGGGTCTGCATGGCGCTCCTCTCTCCCGCGGTGCGTCGGCAGCCACGCCGGCAATTGGTCTCCCCTTGCCGGTCTGGAGACCGGCGCACCATTCCGAGCGTTTCGAGCTACAGCTCGCGGATGCGAACGTTGCGGAACCTGACGATGCCCGCGCCGTACTGCAGGGCGATCGGACCCTCGGCGAACTGCGTGTCTTCGACGTCAACCATCTCCTCGCCGTTCAGCGTCACCTGCAGGCGCGGCCCGCGCGCCGTGATCTCGTAGGTGTTCCACTGACCGCCCGCGTTGATGACGCTGGCGGGCGAGGCGATGTGGACGATCCCACCGGTCCGGTAGGCCTGATCGGCCCGGGTGTCGTAGATGTTCACCTCGTACGAGTTCCGGTCGTTGACCATCGACCCGTCGGCGCACCGGATGAAGATGCCGCTGTTGGCCGGTTCGTCCACCCAGAACTCGAGCGTCAGCTCGAAGTCGGCGTACGACTCTTTCGTCACCAGAAAACCGCTGCCGCTGTCCGCCTGCACCGCGCCGTCGGCCAGCTCCCAGTTGGCATCACCGAGCGGGTTGAAATTGTCCAGGCTCGAACCGTCGAAGAGCGTGGTGAAGCCGCCCTGCGCCGTCGCGGCGGGCGCCGAGTGGAACGCCAGCGCGGCGACCGCGATCAGCGCAAGAGATGCGAAGCTTGTGCGCGAAAGTGACTGGTTCATCTCATCCTCCTTGGCTGCCGTGACCTACTGTTCGCTCACGCGGAAGACGTAGAGCGCGTTGTGGCCCTCGGGGCTCACGAGCTCGGGGGTCAGGAAGGTCGGGATACGCCACGGGCTCCCGCCCCCCCGGGCGGTAGCCACCGCCACGTACTGAACGGCGTCCACTTCGTAGCTGATCGGGAACCCCATGACCGCCGTGCCAAGGCGGCTCTTCCAGAGCACGTCGCCCGTCCGGACATCGTAGGCGCGGATCCAGCGGTCGAAGTCACCCGCGAAGACGAGGCCTCCGGCGGTGGTGAGCGCGCCGGTGAGAAACGCGGCCGGCTGCTCGACGCTCCACACCTCGTCGAGGGTGCGGACGTCGTAGGCGGCCAGCTTGCCGAACAGCCCCTCCTTGCCTGGCATCGGACGCCACGCCCGGATGCCGGCGCTGCCGCCCGACCCGATCTCGAGCACCGCCTCGCGTCCAGCGATCTCCATGCAGCTCTGGCTGAGCGGCAAGATCAGCAGCGCGGTCTCGGGATGATAGCCGCCCGCCTGCCAGTTGTGCCCGCCCGCCGTCGACGGACAGACCGACATCCAGTCGCCGATCTTCGCGTTCCGGATATCCTCCCGGTAGACCACCTGACCGGTCTCTCGATCGACTGACTCGAAGACGTTCTGATAGACGGTCTCGGTCAGGCCGAGAAACCGGCCGGTGGCGGCGTCGAGCTTCCAGAGGATCCCGTTCTTGCCCGCACTCAGGACGACGCGCTCGCCATCGAGGTCGACGACGATCCGCTCGAAGGCCTCGTCCATGTCGAGCGTCTCGCCCGGCACGTGGGTGAAGTACCAGGCGATCTCACCGGTCTCGATATCCAGCGCCAACGTCGAGTTGGCGTAGAGCGTCTCATTCGCGGTGGTCAGTCCCCGGCTCGCCGCCACCCAGGGCTTCGCCTGGGCCGTCCCCCAGAAGCTCAGGCCGAGCTCGGGGTCCCAACTCCCTGGAATCCAGACGTCGGCGCCCCCGCGCAGTTCGATCGGCAGGTCGCCCCAGGAGTCGCCCCCCGGCTCGCCGGGGCGCGCGACCGTGAAGGTCCGCCACAGTTCTTCCCCGGTGCGCGCGTCGTGCGCCGTGATGAAGCAGCTCTCCGGGTGGAACCGGCCGCACCCGTTGATGCCGTTGATGACTTTGCCGTCGACCACGATCGGACCCGAGGAGTTCCCGTAACCGAGCTCGCCGTCGGCCACCTCGGTCTCCCACCGCACCACTCCGCTGCGGGCGTCGAGCGCGACCAGGTGGGCGTCGCTGGTGGCCACGAAGATCAGATCCTCCCAGACCGCAAGGGTCCGGAGCTGCCCCCCGCCCCGGCCTTCCGGGAACGTACGGCGATACTCCCAGAGCGGCGTCCCGTCGACGCCGTCGAGCGCCTGGATGACGTTGCCGGGGTTGCTGAGGAAGAGAACACCGTCTCTGACCAGCGGCGCCTGCTGGCTCCGCCCCGGCTCCATGCCCCACGACCACGCAAGCTGGAGGCGATGGACATTGCCGGTGTCGATCTGATCGAGTGGGCTGTAGCCCCAGGCGCCCGGATTGCCGCGCCAATGAAGCCAGTCCCGGTCCGGTGGATCCACCAGGTCGGCATCGCGGACCGGCGTGAACCGCTCCACGCGTCGATAGGTTCGGGTAACGCCGGTCGGGGTCTCGATGACGTCCCCCACCACCTCCGGCGTCCGGTCAACCGAGTCGGGTGACGGACCGGTCCCGAGACGCCCGGGCACCGGCGGTCGGATGTCAACGGGACGGGCCGCCCCGGCGCGGCTATCCGGACGGACCAGCCCGGCGGAGGCCACCGTCAGCCGCGTGTCCGACGCGGCGACCTCGTTCTCCCGAAGGATGAAGGCGACGACCGCGGTGCGCTGCTCGTCGCTGAGCGTGCCAGGCGCCTGCACCGGCATCGTCTCGTCGATGACCGTGAGCAGGTCGCCGATGGACCGGTTGGCCCAGATATTCCGGAAATTGGGGCCGGCCAATTCGGGCGCCTCGAACTGTCCCTGCAGGCTGGCCAGGTGACACGAGGCGCACTGCTGGAGATAGAGGGCTTCACCGGTCTGCGCCTGGTCGGCGGTGTAGGCTGCCTGACCGCCGCCAGGCGCCTGCCCCAGGGCGGCCCGACCAGCCATGCCCGCGATGGTCGCCGCCATCAGCGCCGCCACCGCCGCCGTCCGCGTGATCTCACCGCGCATCATCTCGCACCCTCCGTCACGGTGACCGGCACGTAGCCGTTCGTCCAACAGCAGTGGAATTCGAAGTCCTCCACGGGGTCGTCGATCCCCTGCACGCGGAGCAGATAGTCGCCGGGCTGGTCGAAGGTGACCGTGACCGTGGCCCGACCCTCCACCGGCTCGACCCAGAGCTCTGGCGCGCTAATGGTCACGTCGCCCGGTCCCCGATGTTTCGTCCAGCCGAGCCAGCTCCGCTCGCCCCCGTGCTCTGCCCAGACCGTGAGGTCGAGCGGCTGCCCCACGGCGACCGTCCGCCCGGCTGCCGTCTGTCCGGAACGCCCCCGGAAACGAGGCCCGTTCGCCTCGAACCGCAAGGTCGGCGCGGATTCCCCCCGGCCGTCGGAACTGGGCTCGTCGAGCACATAGTCCGGATGAAGGTGGCCCGGCGTGGAAGCGCGCGCCGTGCCCCGCTCGATCGTCCAGACAACCTGCCGCCGCCGGCCGAACCCGCGCGGCACTGTCACGGTGAAGACGCAGTAGTACCGCCGATACGGTGTCTCCGGAACCGGATCGAAGTGCGTCGGCTGGCCGCCGTTGAACTCTGCCGGCTCGATGGCGTTGGCGGGCCCCACCGGGATGTCGACCGCTGCCTCGGTGTTGAGGCTGTAGTAACCGAAGCAAATTTCGGACGAGCCGTCCTCGTTCCGGTACCACCCGTCGAAGATCGGCACAATGCCTTGCCCGCTCGGACGCAGCACCTGCTCGTCGAACGGCCGGTTCTCGAGGGGGATGACCTGTCCGGCCGCGGGCCCCGCGCCCCCGATGAGCAGCCCGAGGATCCCGAGACCGGTCAGGCGTCGCGAGCCGCGCATGTGGAGCTCCCCTACTCTCGCTCGGCCAGCAACATCCCGTACTGCTCTTCGTCCAGATACGAGATGCCGACCCACATGTGCGACATCTCATCTACTCCGCGCCGCCCGAAGACGACCCACTGGTTCGGATCGGGGTTGATCTCGTTGGCCGCCGTATTGTCGAAGACCGACGTGAAGAGCAGCGTCGTACCTCTGGGCAGGAGCGGCTGCGCCCCTTCCTCGATGAGATACGTGATTTGCCAGTTGTGGCGGTAGTTGTCGATCTTGCTGAGCATCTCGCGCCGGCCGTCGGGGTAGAGCGCCTCGAGTGACATCTCCTTGCCACGGGTGTGCATGTGCGGGCGGAAGCTCTGGATCAGCGCGGGGCGGTCGAGCGTGTGGACCCCCTGGAGTACCTTGTAGCTGTTGGGCGGAATGAGGATGTCGCCGCCCCGGGGCATCCCGCCCATCCGGTCCACCCGGAAAAGCACCTCGCCCGCAGTCTCGATCCGCGGCGTCACACCCTTGGGATGGAACCAGAGGCCGACCTCCACGACGTCGCCCGGGACAGCCTCCCTCGTGGCGAACGGCGCATAGTGCAGGTTCCAGGTCACGACCCCGGCACCCGCCGGGAGCAACATGCCGGTGCCCTTCGGGAAGACCTCGTAGCGCTTGCCCACCCCGTAGTGGGCGATCGCGACGGCTCGCTCGCTGTCGGCCGTCCGGTAGTTGGCGTGGCCATGGTGAACCACCTTCATGCCGCCAGGGTAGGACGGCTTGAACTCGTAGGCCTGAATCCAGCGGGGCTCGTCAATGCCCTCGACCGGGACCGTCGGAGCCCACCACTGGTCCTGGCCGTTGGGCTGGACGTCGTACGGCGTCGACCGGACGATCAGATCGGGGGGACGCTGCAGCTCCGCCTCGAGTTGCCACGATCCCCCCTTGGGAAAGCCGGGCACGGGCGGCGGGTCGCCCTGGCCGCGCGGCGCGCCCGCATCCACCCACCGCGCGATCGTCTCGATCTGGTCGTCGCTCAGCGAGATGTCGTTCTTGTACGCCTGTACGCCGACGCTGTTGTCGACGTGCCAGGGCGGCATGAGGCGCTCCTGGACGCGAAACTTGATCAGGCGGGCATAGCGCTTCGCCGTCGCGTAGTCGAGCAGCGACATCGGGGCGAACGAGCCGGGCCGATGGCACTCGACACAATGCTCCCACATGATGGGCGCCACGTCCTGGGTGAACGTGACCTCCTGTCCCTCGGCGGACGCGGGAGCGAGCGTGCCCACAGCGAGGAGCAGCCCGCCGAGCCAGACCTGCTTCCCGTTACGATAATCCGTCCGTCGCGCCATGGTTCCCCTCCCTCGGCTCCCCACCCGGATTGGTAGACCGGCAATCAGTCGGCCAGACCGAATGTGTACACGGTGTTCCCGACCGACATCGTGACGTACTGCTGGCCGTTGACGGAATAGGTCATCGGCGACGCGTTCACCGGGCCGCCGAGCGGGATGTTCCAGAGCTCCGCGCCATCCTCGGCGTCGAGTGCGAAGAAGTAGCCATCGACGGTTGCGGCAAAAACCAGGCCGCCCGCCGTCGCCATGACGCCCGTCCGCGCGCGCGGCTTCATCGGGAAGTCCCAGGCGATATCGCCCGTCGCCGGGTCGATCGCGCGGATGGCACTCTGGTACGTGTCCATGGGCTCTGGCGCCTGCACACCGCCGCCGGTATAGCGTTCCCCTTCGTCGTACAGCTCGTCGCGGATGAAGAACTCTCCCTCACCGTCGAACGCGTTTACATAAAGCAGGCCGGTCTCCGGGCTGTACGACGGCGACCACCAGTTGGTCGCACCGCCGGCGGTCGGCGCGACGACCGTTCCGTCAACCGTCGGCTCCATGTTCGGCACCCGGATCGGCCGCCCGTTCTCGTCCAGTCCTTCCGCCCAGGTCTGCATCGCAAATGGCTCGCCCAGCAGGAACTCGCCGGTTGCGCGGTCGAGCGTGTAGTAGAAAGCGTTGCGGTTTGCCCAGAGCATCGCCTGACGCGTCTCGCCGCCCATCTCGATGTCGGCGAGCACCGGGATCTGAATGGCGTCCCAGTCATGCATGTCATGGGGCGTGAACTGGAAGTACCACTCCATCTCGCCGGTGTCTCCATTCAGCGCGAGCACCGAGTCGGAATAGAGATTGTCCCCCATCCGGACCGTGCCGTCGTAGTCAGGTCCCGGGTTGCCGGTCCCCCAGTAGACGAGGTTCAGCTCCGGATCGTAAGAACCCGTAATCCAGGTAGGCGACCCACCGGTCCGCCACGACTCGCCTGACCAGGTCTGGTTCCCGGGATCGTCCGGCCCCGGGATGGTGTACGTCCGCCAGTGCAGGTCGCCGGTCGCGGCATCGTACGAATCAAGGAAGCCGCGGACTCCGAACTCGCCCCCGGCGATCCCGGTCACCACCTTGTCCTTGACGATGAGTGGCGCCGCCGTCTTGCTGTAACCGGAACGGTAATCGGCCACCTCGGCATCCCACGCGAGATTGCCGCTCCGCGCGTCGATCGCCACCAGGTGCGCGTCGAGCGTGCTCATGTAGAGCGTCTCGCCCAGGATCGCGACGCCCCGGTTGTTCCGGCCGCAGCAGATCCGGAGATCCTCCGGCAGCGGATGTTCGTACCGCCAGTACGGGCGGCCGTTGGTTGCGTCGACCGCGGTGACGTTGCTTGGCGACTCGGTGATGAACATTACGCCGTCGACCACGAGCGGCGTCGTCTCGGCGCGATCGATCGCCCGGATGCTGTACGCCCATTTCAGTTCGAGATCCGCCACGTTGGTCGTATTGACCTGATCGAGGCGGCTGAACCGTTTACTGTCGAACGTGCCGTTGTACATCAGCCAGTTGTGCGGCTCGTCCACCGCGTTCACCAGGCGTTCCCAGGTGACCGGCTCAAAGCGCGGCGGGCCCGGTTCCTGCGCGGCGGCGAGGAGTGACACGGACACAATCAGCGCGCCGACCATCGTAATGCGAAGCATTGGCATTTTCTTCCTCCGTCGGGCCAGTAACGTTGCGATGATACTTCAGCATTGGCCGCCCTCAAACAACACGGTGCAGCAACTCGTCCCCTGCCGCCAGGCGGCGACAGTTCTCCAGGGCGACCGCCAGGCTCCGTTCCATCGTTTCGCGGGTCAGCCATGCAAGGTGCGGCGCGACGACGACATTGTCCATGGTGAAGAGCGGATTGGTTGCGGAAGCGGGTTCGACTTCGAAGACGTCGAGGCCGGCGGCGGCAATGCGGCCGTCGCGCAGGGCCGCGACAAGCGCCGCTTCGTCGATCAGTCCGCCCCGCGCCGTGTTCACGATCACCGCCCCCGGCTTCATGCGCGCGATCGCCGCCGCGTCGATCAACCGCTCCGTTTCCGATGTGAGCGGCAGGTGCAGCGAGACAATGTCGCTTTCGGCCAACAGTCGTTCGAGCGGCACCCGTTCCCCCACCGCGCCCGGCTTCGGTGTCCGGCTCACGTAGAGGACCCGTGCGCCCAGAGCCACGAGGACCGGCGCCAGCCGTTGCGCGATGGCGCCAAGACCGACGAGGCCGACCGACCGCCCCGCTACTTCGCTGCTATCGTCCTGCAGCGCCGTCTGCAACGCCCAGCCATCCCCCGCGCGGGTAGCCCGATCGACCTGGACCGCGCGCCGGAGTGCGCCGAGCATCAGCAGCAGCGTCGCCTCGGCAACCGCCTGCGCGTTGGTCCCCGGCATGTTGCAGACGGCAATGCCGTGGCGACGCGCCGCGTCGAGATCGATCATGTTGACACCGATGCCGACCTTCTGAATAAGCCGGAGTGACGCTCCCGCGTCAATCATCGACGCGGTGAGCGGCAGCAGAAAGTGCCAGAGCACCTCGCTCTCCGCGATGAGGTCGTAGTAACGGTCGCGATCCTCCACCGGGCAGACGGTCAGCTCAACACCCTCCGGAGCCAGATCCGCGAACCGGTGCACGAAGGAAGGACTGGCAGCGTAGTGGCAGAGTACCTTCATCGTGACCGGCCCTGCTCGGCGGGAAGCAACGCCGGAGGCGGTGGCGTCCAACCGGTATGATACGGAACGAGATCCTGCGGATCGAGGAAGTGCTCGACGGGAACGCCAGGTTCGCCGGCTCGTCGGCGCTTGCATCCGCCGCCTCGTGTAAGCCAACCTGCTGACGCAGTCTTGCAAGGAGAAAAGACGATGACCATGACTACTACCCGGTTCACGGCATTCGGCCTGGCCGGCGCTCTGCTGATGGCGCCGGCACTCGCGCCACCCGCCACGGCGCAGGGGAGCGAAGGCGCGGCCGCGTTCGTCCGAGTCGCCAACAGCTACCAGCTCACACCGAACGTCGTCTACCACCGCGCGGGCGGGCACGACCTGACGCTCGATGTCTACCGGCCGCGAGGCGCCTCCGGCCCGACCCCAACGCTGATGTACATCCATGGCGGCGGCTGGACGAACGGCAGCAAGGAGTCATCCGCACTGACCTTCCTCCCCTACCTCGAGATGGGGTGGGCGGTGGTGAACGTTGCGTACCGCCTCGCCGACGCGGCGCACGCGCCGGGCGCGGTCGAGGATTGCCGCTGCGCGCTAAGCTGGATCTACCGGAACGCCGAAGGGTTTAACTTCGATGTCGAGCGGATCGTCGTGACCGGGAACTCGGCCGGCGGTCATCTCGCCCTTACGACCGGCGTGCTTCCCACGTCGGCCGGCCTCGACGCGCAGTGTCCCGGAGACCGCCGCCGTGCGTGGACGACCGGCAACACGTCGATGGTCGAGCTGACGGTGGCGGCGATCGTTAACTGGTACGGGATCACCGACGTCCATGATCTGGTGAACCGTGCGCCCGGCACCTCCGGCAATTTCACCGAGGCATGGCTCGGCAGCCGTCCCGACCGGAACGAGGTGGCGACGCGGGTATCACCGATGCATTACATCCGGCGCGACCTGCCACCGATCCTGACAATCCATGGGGACGCCGATCCGATTGTCCCGTACGACCACGCGACCCGACTGCACGAAGCGCTAGACGAGGCGGGCGCCCCGAACGAGTTGCTGACCATCCCCGGCGGCGGCCACGGCGGCTTCACACCGGACCAGAACCAGCAGATCTATGACACCATCCGCCGGTTCCTGGGACAGCACGGCCTGCAGTCCGTCACGTCCAACGAGTAGTCGGGCGCCGGCGGTCGGTTCCCGTGTCAGCCGGTGGGCCGGGCAGCGTCACCGGTGCAACGTGCGAAGGCGCGCCCGCTCGGCGTCTGTCAGCGGCAGGTATCCCGTCTCGTCGGGCGTCGAGGCGAGCGGCTGGCAGGGCCCGCACATCAGCGTGTCGGGTTCGTCGTTGTGCAACAGGCCGAGGGTATGTCCCAGCTCGTGCGCAACGACATGGCGCGTCACCATTGCATCGCCCCGGTCGGGACCGCGTACGGAACGAATGACGACGAGGTAGCGCGGTGGATCGATCCGCGGCAACGGCCAGGCGTACGACAGGATGTCCTGCGCCGACAGCAGCAGGATGACGTCGGCGCTGAGGTTCGTCACCTCCGCCGGAGCATCCGGCTCCGCCCGCCCCGCCGGTAGGCGGACCGCGCGCTGCGCGACGCGCCGCGCGTAGTTCTCGATGTCACGCAACTGGGGCGGGTTGACCACGATGCGCGGTCCGTCGAGGCGGGTTGCAACACCCAGCTCGGCCAGCCTGGCGTTCCAGAAGTCGATGGCGTCCTGCGCCGCTTCAATCCGTTGATCGTCCGCGGCCGGCACGATCAGCAGCACCGTCACCGCCAACACGGCGGCTTGCATTACCAGCCTGGACAAACAGTCGACTGTACGTTTCCGATCATGCGCAACGCTGCACTCGCGGACATTATCCCACGGCCTGACGATCACCTTGATCGCGCTGTCGCCTTGGGGCCGGAATCGATGCCAAGGCGTTCAATCAACTTGCTCAGTCCCTGCCGTGACATCCCCAACTCCCGGGCGGCCCGGCACCGTTGGCCGTTCGCGCGGATCAGCGCGGCGCGGACGAACGCGCTCTCGAAAGCGCGTCGCGCTTCGGCAAGTGTCGGGCGCCGCTCCCGCGCGGCGTGGCGGAGTCCGGCGGGAAGCAGATCCGGTCCCACTTCCCCCTCCTGTGGGGCCTGTACCGCCAGAGCAGCGAGGACGTTCTGCAGTTCACGGACGTTGCCCGGCCATTGATGCGAGGCAAGAACCGCCAGCGTGTCGGGCGACAGTCGCGCGCGCCCATGGGTCTGCGCCAACGTACGGCCCCAGTAATGCCTGACCAGGGTCTCGATATCGTCGGCCCGGTCGCGTAGCGGCGGCACGTCGACGTGAACAACGTCGAGACGGTAGAGCAGGTCGCGGCGGAAGCATCCCCGGTCCGCCTCCTGCGCCAGCCCCCGGTTGGAGGCGGCGACAACACGCAGATCGAGATTCCGCGTCCGGTTTTCCCCGAGCTTGCGGATCTCTCCCTCCTGCAACGTGCGCAGCAGCTTTGCCTGTGCGCGCGGCGACAGTTCGGCCACCTCATCGAGAAACACCGTTCCGCCGGACGTTTCCTCGAGCAGTCCCCGGCGTGCCTGCCCGGCGCCCGTGAATGCCCCTTTGGTGTGGCCGAACAGTTCCGCATCAATCAACTCGTCGCTGAACGTCGCGCAGTTGACCGCCGAGAAGCGTTCGTGCCGCCGCGGCCCCTCCTCGTGCAGCGCGCGCGCGACCAGTTCCTTGCCGGTGCCGCTCTCCCCTTCAATCAGGACCGGAAAAGGGGCGGCCGCGGCTCGCGCTACCGCCTCCCGCAGCGCGACCATGGCCGGGCTGCTCCCCATCAGTCTTTCCAGTCCGCCCTGCCCCCGCCGCCCGCTCTCCGTGTCGTGCCTGGTCCAGTTCCTGCTCATGGAGCTGTTCTATTGTCAAGTTCCGTGCCAACTCTGGACTCTCCGGGGATCGTGGCGCGGCGCTCTCAGGTGCGTCGCCACGGGCACAGTCCGCACTACAATTTCCGCGTGATCCGGCAGATCCTGCGGTTCGGCGACGAGCGGCTGTACCGGCCGGCACTCGATGTCGAGGACATTGCAGCGGAGACCGAGGCCCTGATCGACGACATGATCGAGACGATGTACGCCGAGCAGGGGATTGGCCTGGCAGCGCCGCAGGTAGGTGTTGCCGAGCGGATCTTCGTTGCCGACCCCTCGGGCGGGCACGATGCCAACGCGCTTCTCGTGATGGTCAACCCGCAATGGATGGTCCGCGAGGGTACCCAAAGAGAGGACGAAGGGTGCCTCAGCGTCCCCGGATTCAGTGCGGTGGTCACGCGACCCGCGCGGACCATCGTACGCGGTCTGGATCGCGATGGAACGCCGCACGAGGCGGAAGGAACAAGTGTCCTCGCTAGGGCACTTGCCCACGAAATGGATCACCTGGAGGGCACCCTCTTTCTGGATCACCTGAACGGCATCCGGCGGGAGTTGATCGTCCGGAAGGTCAACCGGTTGCGGCGCGCCGGCAAGTGGTAAGGCCGCCGACGCGCGCCGGGAGGATCGAGCCTTGAGGATCGTCTTCTACGGCACCCCTCCCTTCGCCGCGGCGACGCTGCGCCGGCTGCTCAACTCGGCGCACGAAGTGGTCGCGGTGGTCACGCAGCCGGACCGGCCGCGCGGGCGGGGGCGGCGAGTACTGCCGTCAGCGGTGAAGGAACTCGCAGCGGCGGAGCGGCTCCACGTGCTGCAGCCGGAACGCGTCGCCGACCACACGTTCCGCACCGAACTCGACGCGTGCCCACACGATCTGGCGGTGGTGGCGGCGTACGGCCGGCTGCTTCCCGAATGGTTGCTCGGCGCCTGCCGGTCCGGAACCATCAATGTCCATGCCTCTCTCCTTCCGAAGTGGCGCGGCGCCGCACCGGTGCATCGGGCCATCATGGCGGGCGAGACCGAAACCGGCGTGACGATCATCCGCCTGGTGAAGGAGATGGACGCCGGCCCGATGCTGGCGCAGCGCGCGCGGGCGATCGACCCGGCGGAAACGAGCGATGTTGTGGAAGCGGACCTGGCAGTAATCGGCGCGGACCTGCTGCTGGAGACGGTTGACCGCATCGACACGGGGACGGTGGTCGCGGAAGAACAGGATCATGCCCTAGCGACCTTCGCGCCTCGCCTGACCAGGGAGGACGGCGTTATCGATTGGCGCCGGCCGGCCCAGGCGATTCACGACCAGGTGCGCGGCCTGCATCCGTGGCCGCACGCATCCGCCGTGATGGAGGGCAGGCGCTATCTAATCCACCGGACCGATGTCGTTTCGCCATCTGCGGACGGGCCGACCCCGGCGCCGGCCGGCACCGTGGTGGACGCCCACGCCGACAGGCTGGTAGTCAGGGCAGGCGGGGACGACGCGGTAGCGATCCGGGAGCTGCAGCCGGAAGGCCGTTCGCGGCTCTCAGCCAGAGCTTTCCTCGCAGGTCATCACTGGCGGCCGGGCGTCCGGTTCAACCTCCCGCATTCGGCGGGGGTGTCCAGCCCGGGACGGGCGCGCGGGTGAGCGCGGTCGCGGACGTGGTATGACCGCGTGGCATGACCAGCAGGTGGGGCCGGCGCGCGTCGCGGCACATCGAGTGTTGCGAGCGGTGCATCAATCGGGGCGTGACCTGGCGACGGCGCTCGACAGTGCCCGGCGGGAACTGAACGACCCGCGCGACCGCGCGCTGGCCGGTGAAATCGCGCTCGGAACCCTCCGCTGGCGCAACGCAATCGATCACCTTCTGGCGGGAGTGTCATCCCGCCCACTGACGAGAATTTCCCCCCCGATCCTCGACCTCCTCCGAGCCGCCACCTACCAGATGCACTGGCTCGATCGCATCCCGGCCCATGCGGTCGTTGCCGACACCGTAACCCTGGCCCGCATCATCGGCAGGCCCCGCGGCGCCGGCTTCGTAAACGCCGTTCTCCGCGCCATGACTGACGTGCGGCCCCAGGCGGCGTTGCCCCGTCCGGCTGCACCATCAGCATGCGTGCCGGTGCAGGAAAGCCCCGAGGGCGCCGCCTTTTCCCGTGAAGCGACGCTCGCCTACCTCAGCATCACCCTCTCCCATCCCCGCTGGCTCGCCGCCCGATGGCTCGATCGCCACGGCCTCGATGCCGCGGTCGCCTGGGCGCGTTTCAACAACCACGCCGCCCCCATCACGCTGCGCCCCAACCTCTCGCAGATCAGCACCCTGGATCTCGCCACCGCTCTCGCCAGGCATGACGTGGAGACGACGCCTGCAGAGTTCGCCCCCCACGGGCTCGTCGTCAAGAGAGGCGACCCCGCCGCGACGCCACTCGCAGCGGGAGGCGCTTTCGTCATACAGGACGAAGCCTCACAATTGATCGTCGAACTGGTTTCGCCACCTGCAGGCTCCATGGTTCTCGACCTGTGCGCATCTCCCGGCAACAAGACCGCCGGCCTCGCTGCGCAGGCGGCCCCGGCCGCGTCGGCAGTTGGCAGCCGACACGAAGGCACCGGCCTGATTGTCGCCTGCGATCACCGCCCCTACCGTGTCGCGCTCCTCGACCGGACGCGAGAACGACTCCGCCTCTCCAACGTCTCCGTTGTCCGGCTGGACGCCACCGCACCATTACCCTTCGCCAGGCTGTTCGATCGCGTCCTTGTCGACGCACCGTGCTCAGGGCTCGGCACCATCCGCCGCGACCCCGACATCAAGTGGCGCCGTGCCGCCGAGGATCTGGACACGTTCGCCGATCGACAGCTCGCCATGCTGAAGCGCGCTGCGGCATGTGTGCGTCCCGGCGGCCAGCTGATCTATGCGACCTGCTCCAGTGAGCCGGAAGAGAACGAGCGCGTCGCCTCGCGGTTCCTGAAGACGCATGCGAGCTTTTCGCTTGTGCGGCCGGAGAGCCCTGTCGTCGCGTCGTTCCTCGACAAGGCTGACCACTTCCGAACGCTCCCCTTTCGCGACGGCGTCGATGCGTTCTTCGGGGCGGTGCTCCGACGGCGGGACCAGTAACCGCCCTGCTCTTGTCGCGCGGGAGCGGGTCTCTTAAACTGGGGGTTTGATGCCGCTTCCCGCAGGGCTGCACAGGACCGCCAAGGTCATCCTGCTGGCCGGCGCGCTCGCCGGCACCTTCGGGCTCTTCATGTTCGTGGGGTTACAGGTCGCGATCCGAACGCGTGAAGTGTCGACTCCCGACCTGCGAGGCCTTGCGCCGCAGGAAGCGATCCGTATCCTGGCCGACAGGGGGCTCCAGGCCCGCTTCGATCCGCAGCGCCGAATTCACCCCGCCATAGAACCAGGGCGGATCGCTGCCCAGGATCCTCGGCCGGGCATCATCACGCGGCGGCGGCGTAACGTGAAACTCTGGATCAGCTCCGGCCCGAACGCAGGTGAGGCACCGTCACTGATCGGCGAGTCGGAAACGGGCGCGAGGCAGCGGCTGATCGACAACGCGTTCGTAGTTGACACCGTCTCCGAGATCCGGTCGAGCCGCTACCCCACGGACGCGGTGGTGGCGCAGGACCCGCCGCCGGCGGCCAGCGGCGAACGGATCTCGCTGCTGATCAACCGAGGGGAGAGAGGTCGGACCTACGTCATGCCCAACCTGATTGGAGTGGATGGCGAAGCTGCCGCCACCATCTTGCGGGCGCGCGGATTCCGGGTATCGGTTGTGGGTGATCATCCGTATCCGGGCATCGAAACCGGCGTCGTGATCGATCAGGCGCCGAGTGCCGGCTATCAGGTGACGCCGGCGGATGCCATCTCGCTGGAAGTAAGCCGATGACCCCACCCAACATCCGTATTGCGCCATCGGTCCTGGCGTGCGACTTCAGCGCCCTGGGTGAAGCCGCACGCGCGGTCGAGGCAGGGGGCGCCGACCTTCTTCATGTCGACGTGATGGACGGGCGGTTCGTCCCCAATATCTCGATAGGCGTGCCAATTGTGGAGGCGTTGCGACGGGTAGCTAGCGTGCCGCTTGACGTTCACCTGATGGTGGTCGAGCCGGAACGGCACATCGAAGCATTCGCGGCGGCCGGAGCGGCGATGATTTCCGTTCATCTCGAGGCGTCGCCGCACCTGCATCGGACACTTTCCGCGATCCGCGCGCACGGGCTTGCCGCCGGCGCGGTGATCAATCCGGGAACACCGGTCGACGCATTCAAGGCGGTTGCGAATCAGGTCGACTACGTCGTCGTGATGTCGGTCAACCCGGGCTATGCCGGTCAGGCGTTCCTTCCCGAGAGTACGGCCAGGGTTAGGGAAGCGCGCGCGTTGCTCGATGCGGCGGGCAACCGTGCGCCGATCGAGATCGACGGAGGAGTCGGTCCGTCGAACGCGGCGGAGCTGGTCGCCGCGGGCGCCGAGATCCTTGTAGCGGCGTCGGCCATTTACGGTGCGAACGACCCAGCTACCGCTACCCGCGCCTTGCGAGAGACGGCCTTGTCGGCACTGGCAGTTGCTGACGATGGCTAGGAGCCCATGGTGAAACCCCGCGTAGCACCGAGAGCGGTGAGGCGCCCGCCTGACAAGGCGCGACGAGGGAGCATATTGGCCATATGCGACCGAGGAGCAACGCCGTTCAGGTGGGATGCATCGCCGCTCGAATGAAGTGGGGGTTTCACCACGGGCTCCTAGAGCTCCTGATACACGGATGAAGGCACTCGTAACGGGCGCGGCGGGGTTTATCGGCTCGCATCTTTCCGAGCATCTACTGGAACGCGGGCACGAGGTGACCGGACTTGATGCGTTCACCGACTACTACGCCCGTGAAACAAAGGAGGCGAACCTCGGGTCTCTGCGGACCCGCGCCGCTTTCGACTTCGTCGAGACCACTATTCGGGAGGCCAACTGGCCGGCATTGCTCGACGGCGTCACACACGTTTTTCACCTGGCGGCGCAGGCGGGGGTTCGGGCGAGCTGGGGTCGGGACTTTGCCATCTACACGGAGTTGAACATTGACTCGACGCAGATCCTGCTCGAAGCGTGTGCCGGCCGCTCCCTCGAGCGGTTCGTCTATGCGTCGAGTTCGTCGGTCTACGGCGACGGCGTGAAGTTGCCAATGCGCGAGGATGCGCGGCCGCAGCCGGTTTCACCATACGGCGTGACCAAGCTCGCGGCTGAACATCTCTGCCTCCTGTACCAGGTGACGGGCGGCGTGCCGGCCGTGGCGCTCCGCTACTTCACCGTGTATGGTCCGCGCCAGCGACCCGACATGGCGTTCAATCGGTTCCTCCGCGCTGTCGCGGCTGACGAACCGATCTCCCTTTACGGCGACGGCGAGCAGACGCGGGACTTCACGTTCGTGGAGGACGCCGTGACTGCCACGGTCGCTGCCGGGCTGCGCGGGACGCCTGGCCGGGTGTACAACATTGGTGGGGGTTCGCGCGTCTCGATGAACCAGGTGATCGACGTGATTGCCAGGGTTACCGGCCGAACGCCCGATGTCCGGCGCGGGTCGGTGCAGAAGGGTGACATGCGCGACACGTTCGCCGACACGTCGCGCGCCCGAACGGATCTGAACTTCGTTCCCACCGTTGCCCTCGAAGATGGGATACTGGCAGAGTACCAATGGCTGATGAACGTTCCCTCGACCGTAGCATGATGGCCGGCCATCCGGGGCCGGGACCGCGCCGGCCCTGGCGGGTCGCGCTGGCGCTGACGGCCATCCTCGCGGCCACCGCCTTAGCCACCTGCGGCGGGAACCCGGAACCGCCGGTGGAGTTCACTGCCGAGGGAGCCGACGCGCTCCTGTTCGAACGTGGCCAGGAGGCGCTCGTTGAGGAGAGGTGGGATGTCGCCCGGGAGTACTTCGTTCAGATTCGCGACAACTACCCCCAGAGCGAACTGCGCGACGATGCGCGGATCGGCGTCGTCGAGACCTACGAGGGGGAAGGGTCACCGACCGCCTTCGTCTCGGCGCTGAGCGAACTGCGCGAATTCCTCCGGCTCTACCCGCCGACACACCCGCTGGGGCCGCAAGCGCAGTACAAGCTGGGAATGGTCTACTACAACCAGATGCGCCGGCCGGAGCGGGATCAGTCGGAAACCGGGTTGGCCATCGAGGAATTCGAGCGGTTCATGCAGCAGTACTCCGAGTACTCTTCGCCCGAACTGATCGAGCAGGTGCGGTCCAAGCTGCGCGAGGCACGCGACCGGTTGAGCGATTCAAGTTACCTGGTGGGGCGCTACTACTACCGGGCCGACTACTTCCCCGGGGCGGTCTCCCGCTTCCGTGAAATCCTCGATGAAGACCCGGGCTACACGCGGCGTGATCAGGTCTATTTCCACCTCGCCGACTCGCTCGCCCAGATGAACCGAACGGCCGAAGCGCTGCCGTACTTCGAACGTCTGGTGGAAGAGTTTCCCAACACCGAGTTCCTCGAGGACGCCAACCGTCGGATCGCCGAACTCAAGGTTGCGATGGACCTGGATCAGTGATGACACCACCGTACTGCCGGTAGTAGTCGATCGCCGACCAAATCGCCGCCGTCAGCACCAGCCAGAGCGCGATCGTTCCAAGCAGCCAGAAGATCCACGCCTGGTTTCCGAGGATCAAGAGCAGGATAGCAACCACCTGCGACGCCATCTTCACCTTGCCGAGCCGGGAGGCGGGAATCGTCACGCCGCGCGCGTAGGCGAGACTTCGGAGCACGGTGATCGCCAGCTCGCGCCCCAGGATGACCGCGACCATCCAGGCGGGAGCCATTCCCATCTGTACGAGCGAGATCAGCGCGGCGGTGATCAGGAGTTTGTCCGCCAGCGGATCCATCAACTGACCTAGCTGCGTCACCTGCCGGCGCCGGCGCGCCACGTAGCCGTCGAGCCAGTCGGTGAATGCCGCAAGGCCGAAGATGGCCGCGCCCACGAACTCCTTCGGAATCCCGAAGAGCCGTTCCGCTTCGAACCGGGTGAGCAGCACGACGACCAGCAGCGGTATCAGAAAGATACGGGCGAGGGTGAGCGAATTGGGCAGGTTCATCCGCGGCGATCTCCCCCCGTCTCTACTCTGGATTCCAACCGCGTGCCATTCTAACCGCGCACCGCTTGCCTTGGCGGCCTCCATGGCGATCGGCGGCCTTGAGCGAAGGAACCTGAAGGGGCAATGAATGAGTATGATCCTGCCGATTCGATGAAGGCGATCCTTCTCGCAGGCGGTTCCGGGACGCGGCTGCGCCCCTTGACGCTATCGACACCGAAGCCGATCGTGCCCCTGTTCGATCGGCCCTTCCTGTATCACCAGGTCGACCTCCTCCGTCGTGTTCCCGGGGTCGACGAAGTAATCCTGAGCCTCAACTACCAGCCGGACAAGATTGAAGCGGCGGTCGGGGACGGCACCGACGCAGGCCTGCCGGTCCGCTACCTCGTCGAGCCGGAACCGCGCGGCACGGGCGGGGCCGTGAAGTTCGCCGAGTCGCATCTCGAGGGCACGACGTTCGTCTTCAACGGTGACATATTGGCGGATCTCGACCTGAATGCGATGCTTCAACGGCACCGGGCAACCAACGCACGGGCAACCCTTTTTCTGAAGCCGGTGGAGGATCCGACACGCTATGGCCTGGTCGAGACCGATCCGGACGGGCTGATCAGCCGTTTCGTCGAGAAGCCCGATCCTTCGGAGGTGACCTGCCGGACGATCAACGCTGGCGTCTACCTCCTCGAGCCCGACACCTTCGATCTGATCCCGCCCGGCGAAAAGCACTCGATCGAGCGTGGGTATTTCCCCGCGCTGATCGACCGGGGTGAGACTGTCGCCGCGTACATCGAGGAAGGCTACTGGCGCGACATCGGCACGCCTGAAGCGTACCTGGCGGCGCACCGCGACATCCTGGACGGGTTGTGCCGATCGGCCTGCCTGCCGCGCGGTGCGAGCGAAAGGCTCGAGCCGACGGTCGCTGACACCGCTACCGTCGATCCGGGCGCCAACCTGAACGGCCCATGCTACGTCGGCCCGGGCGCAACGATCCGCGCCGGCTCCGAAGTGGGGCCCCACGCGGTCATCGGTCAGGGCGTACTCGTCAAGCCTGAAGCCGAGGTGCGCGGATCGATCGCGTGGCCCGGCACCACCATCGGCATCGGCGCCGTGCTTGACGGCGCCATCACTGGCCGCGACTGCATCATTGGCAACCACGTACGCCTCGGCCCCGGCACCGTCCTGGGCGACGGTGCGACCGTCACCTCCTATACTGATGCCTGAAAGGAGTCCCGCCGGGGGCCCGCGCAGCCGGCGTGTGCGGCCAGCCCGAATCGCCCCTTCGCCCGGCCCCACATTCACCGCATGCCAGGAACGATAGACGCGTCAATCTTCAAGGCGTACGACGTGCGCGGTATTCACCCGCGACAGATCAACACCGACATCGCCCAACGGATTGGTCGCGCCTTCGTGGCGTTCCTCGGCGCCCGACGCATAGCCGTTGGCCGCGACATGCGGATAGCCGCCCCCGAGATCGCCGGTGCATTCATTGACGGCGCCATCGCGCAGGGAGCGGACGTCACCGACTTCGGCCTGGTCGGGACCGACATGCTCTACTACGGCGTCGCGCGCGACGATTTTGACGGGGGCGCCGAGATCACCGCTTCGCACAACCCGAAGGAGTACATCGGGATGAAGCTGGTGCGGGCCCAGGCACTTCCCCTCAGTGGCGACGCCGGTATCGGTGAGATCCGCGACATGGTTCTGCACGACACGATTCCGACACCGGCCAGATCCTCAGGGACACGTACAGAGGAGTCACTGCTCGACGGCTATGTGGATCACGTCCTGTCGTTCATCGACGTTGCGGCGATCAAGCCGTTCGACCTGGTGCTCGACGCGGGCAACGGCATGGCCGGGTTGATGGCGCCCCCGCTGTTCGACCGGCTGCCCTGCAAGACGACGCGCCTTTGTTTCGACGTCGACGGCACCTTCCCGAACCATGAGGCGAACCCGCTGATCGAGGAGAACCGCCGCGACATCGTCGAACGGGTCCTGGCGGAACGCCCCGACGCCGGAATAGCCTGGGACGGCGACGCGGATCGCTGCTTCTTCGTCGATGGCGACGGCGAATTCGTCGCAGGTGATTTCATCACCGCACTTCTGGCCGAAGCGTTTCTCCGCAAGAACCCCGGGGCAAAGATCGTCTACGATGTCCGCGCCAGCCTGGCGGTGCCCGACACGGTCGCGCAGTTCGGCGGCACGGCCCTCGTCAATCGTGTCGGCCACGCGTTCTTCAAGAAGCGAATGCGCGAGGAAGACGCCCTGTTCGGCGGCGAGGTGACCGGTCACTACTACTTTCGCGACAACTTCTTCGCCGACAACGGACTCATCCCGGCGCTACTGCTGCTCGAGTTGATGTCGGTACGCAACGAGAGCCTGAGTGAACTGCTGGGCCCCCTGCGCGATCGGTACTTCCTCTCCGGCGAGATCAATACCGAGATGCCCGACATGGCAGCGGTCGCGGCCACCATCGGTCGTCTCGCGGAACGGTACCGCGACGCCCGTATTTCCCGGCTGGACGGCGTCTCGGTGGATTACGCCACCTGGCGCTTCAACGTACGCAAGTCCAACACCGAACCGCTGCTCCGCCTCAATCTGGAAGCCACGACGGAAGCGGAGATGGCAATCCGGCGGGATGAAGTCGTCGCCTGCCTCCGCGGCGGTTAGATCGTTACGGGCGGGACCGTCGGTCAGCCTGAACCGGTGCTAGAATGACGAACCTAGCCGGAGGTTGACTTCGTACCAGGAGCGGGAGTAACTCAGTGGTAGAGTGTCAGCTTCCCAAGCTGAAAGTCGCGGGTTCGACCCCCGTCTCCCGCTCCAACCACCCGTCCACAGCCAGGCTGGCCCGGCGGCATCAGCGGTATGCGCCGGTCGTGCACTCCGACAATCCCGACGGACTCACATCGATCGGCCGGACGATCGCCATCAACGGCGAGGTGACCGCTGGCGAGCATCTGATCATCGAAGGGAGCGTGCGGGGCAAGGTGATCGCGCCGAGCCACGACGTCGCAGTGGCCCGCCGGGCATCCGTCGTCGCCGATATCTCCGCGAAGACCATTACCGTTCTGGGGCGCGCGAGCGGAAAGCTCATCGCCACCGACACGCTCCGCATCGCACCGGGCGGCGTCGTCGAAGGTCACGTCGAGGCCCCGGAAGTCGAACTGGCCGACGGTGCCCGGATAGGCCTGCCCAGTCCCGGAGGGCGGATCAAGGGCGCGTCAGTCAGCACCATCGCCCCGCCCCGCCACGCCCCGCGTGAGTAGCCTCGCGGGTGGTCAGCGTCTGCCCACATGGAAGGGGTACGAGCAGGCTCTGGCGTTTGTTCGGGAAGCGGCTCGCCCAATCGCCGAACGGCTTGACCTTACCCGCCGGCTGCAACCCTACGAGGATCGCCGGTTCCGAAATCAACGCGGTGGAGAGTGCTTCCTGATTTGCGTGGACGATGTCTCCGAGATCCCGTTCCTGAACGACATTGTCGGAATCGAGGAATATCAGCACCGCGCCCGGATCCGGTGCAGATCACCCGCCTGCTATGTCACGGCAACCGCGAGCGATCCCGACTACGACGCCTACTGGACGGCGCGGCTCGGATTGGCTGGCGACCCACGCGTTCCTGTCGCACCGCCCGCCGATGAGCAACTCGGCCTCACACGCGGCTGTCTGGAGCAGTCCGCTCTGGAGCGTCTTCTTTCGTTGGTAGGCGCGCACGAGAGTGTCGTAATCCATCCGTACATGTCGATCGAACCGTGCTGGGAACTGGCCCGCCGGCTCCGGCGCGCCTCCCGATCCGTCACTGACGCGCGGGTGCTGGGACCGCCCCCCGCGGTCACCTGGATTGCCAACGACAAGGCGACACTTAACGAGGTAGTGGAAGCCGTCCTCGGCCCCGGCTGGATCCCGGAGTCCCGCACTGCTAGCGACGCGGATGGCCTGGCCGCGCATCTCAGGTCGCTCTCCGCGACGCGTCCGGCCGTCGGACTGAAACGAACCCGGTGCGCGTCGGCGATGGGCAACCAGGTGTTCGACAGCACGACGCTCCGGGACCGGCCCGTCGAAGAGATCAGACGACTGGTTGAACAGTTCCTGGTCCGGACCGAATGGACGCCCGGCGAGACAGTGCTGGCAGTCGCCTGGGAGATGGCGGCCGTGTCGCCGTCGACCCAATTCTGGATCGACGCCGACGCGGGAGGCCCGACGTGCGACGGGGTCTACGAACAGATCCTCGACGGGGACCGGAAGGTGTTCGTCGGCAGCCGGACATCCACGCTGCCCGACGATGTCAACCGTACGCTCAGGCAGGCAGCGTACTGGGTATCACTCGCCTTGCAGGAGATGGGCTACGTCGGTCGCTGCTCATTCGACCACCTCGTCACAGGTGAACCGGAGGGTGACTATCAGGTTCTGTTCACCGAGTGCAACGGCCGGTGGGGTGGAACGAGCCTGCCGATGTCTCTCGTGGAGCGGGTTGCACCGCACTATCGGCCGTCGCCAGGGCGCTTCGAGCCGTACCGGGCACAAGATGTTACCTACGCCGGGCTGGCCGGGGCGAAGTTCCGGGACGTGCTGGATCTGGTGGGGGATGAGGCCTACGACGCGAACAACGGGAAGGGTCGCTTCATCTTCTACAACGTCGGACCGCTCGCCAGGTTCGGCAAGTTCGACGTGATCGCCCTGGGAACAACACCGGAGCGGGCGGACGCGGCCATTATGGAAGATCTCCCCCGCCTGCTGGGCGTGTGACGGACGGGAAGCGCGCGGCGCGACGCACCAGTGCTTCGTAGTACCGGGCGGCTACGTCCAGAACCCGTTCGTCGACGTCAAACCTGGACGAATGCAGAGGGATGTACTCCCCTGCCTCCGAACGCGCACCGAAGCGGACATAGCAGCCAGGGGCCTCCGTCAGGAACCAGGAGAAATCTTCTGCGCCCATGCTGGGGTGATCCGCGACGACGATTCCCTTCTCCCCCAGCACCTCTTGCACCGCCTCTGCCGCAAGCGCCGTCTCGACCGGTGTGTTCACCACCGCCGGGCAGCTCTCGTCTATCCGGACGTCGATCCTCGCCTGATGCAGTTCACCCAGGGCCGACGCCGTCCGCTCGAGCCCTTCGATAATCTGTCGACGCACATCGGGGCGCGTAGTCCGAACGATCCCGTCAAGCACCGCGTACCCCGCGATGATGTTGGCCGCGGTTCCGGCGTGCACCTGACCGACGGTGACCACTGACGGCCAGATCGGGTTGACGTAGCGCGACACCAGCGACTGAATCGAGGTGATCAGCAAACCGGTCACGAGCACCGCGTCGACCGCCTCGTGCGGCCGCGCGCCATGGCCGCTCTCACCGCGCACTTCGATGCAGAAGCGGTCAGAGTGCGCCGTGATCGTTCCCTCGGAGACCATGATTCGGCCAACCGGGTACTCCGTTGTTACATGCCCCGCGAAGATCGCGTCGACGCTATCCAGGGCGCCCGCCTGCAGCATGACACGCGCTCCGTTCCCGCGTTCCTCCGCCGGCTGGAAGACGAAGAGCACCTCGCCCGGTGGCGGATCGGCCGCGAGACGTGCAGCACTACCGAGCAGCATTGCCATGTGCGCGTCATGACCGCAGGCGTGCATCCGGCCGGGGATCGTAGAGGCGAATGGACGTCCGGTCTCCTCTTCGCACGGGAGCGCATCCATTTCCGCACGGAGGGCGATCCGCCGGCCCGGCCCGCCGCCGGCAAGGCGCCCGACGACACCGCCGCCAGGACCGCCGTAGTCATGGGGAATGCCAAGGCGATCCAGTTCCAGCATGATGGTGCGGGCTGTCTCTATCTCGTCGAAGGCCAATTCCGGCCGCTCGTGAAACTGCCGTCGCAGCGATACCATGCGTCCGACCACCGCGTCGTCCGGCGGCGCTCCCAGCCCGCCTGCCGACTCCTCCCGGGTGTCCAAGCCGATTTCCATACCTTGATCCATTGTACCGGACGGTTATCAACGCGCTCGCCGGGTGCCGCTCATGCGGCCGTACGCCTCACATCCAGCAGGCGGTGAATCGCAGGCCGGTCCGCCGAGCCGCTGCCAACATGGACCAGACGAACCACACCGGCCGGGTCGATCAGCACATCCCCTCCCGCCTGGCGTGAATCGGCTTCCGGCCAGCGCGGCAGCTTTCCCTTCAGGATCTCGCCCAGATACAGCAGGATGGCGGACGGTTGCGCCAACTGTCGCCACGACAGATGTCCCATCCCGTACGCGCCGTACAGCTCCAGATTGTTGTCCGACAGCACGGACCAGGGTGTTCCAGTCTCCGCCGCATATGCGCGCGCCGCTTCCTCGCCTTCGAACGTGACGATGCAGACTCGGATCCCCAACTCGCGAAGGGCATGGTTCTCGTGCTGCAACTGCAGCAGGTGCCGGCGGCAGGCCAGTCAACGGAGGTGACGATGCATGACGAGCAGCAACCACTTACCGCGGTAGGTCTCGAGGCTGTGCCGTTGCCCGTCGCTTCCGGGCAGATTGAATGGCGCGGCCTGACTGCCCGTCCGGCGGAAAATCATCGGAGACGATCATAGCCGCTGAAACGCCAGCTGACGCTTGACAGCCGACCGGCCACCACCGCATTCTCTCGCGTGGGAGACAAACGCACAATGATTGATTTCCACTCCTCGAACCTGCTGCGGAGCATCGTGATCGGCCTGTTGCACGCGATGACGTTCTTCTTCGTGGCGCTCTTCCCGACGTACCAGATGGCGACGTTCCAGGCAGAGAGCACCGTCCACTACACCTTTCTGTTCCTGCTGGCGGTGATTCTCGGTTTCTACTGGCTGGCATCCACCGAGGCGCGTCTCCCGGCGGCCGGGCTCGGGATGCTGGGCGCCCTGCTCGGTTTCCTGATCCGGCCGTCCGCGCCGGAAGTGGGCCAACTGCCGTTTTCGGCCATCATCATGATCCCGCGGGGCGCCGGCGCCACCAGCCCCTTCTCGGAACCGGACCCGGTCCTCATAGCGGTGGCCCAGTCGTCTTTCAACATGGTGATGGCGGGAGCGATCCTTGGCCTCGCCGTCGCCTTTGGCCTCAGCGTACTGGCCGCCCGACGCCGACGCGGAGAAGCCTGAGTCCTTGCCCGGGCGGTGGTTCGGCAGTATCCTCAAGCGGTCGCGCGAATCTCTCGCGCCATCGTGCACCATCAGGGAGCGATGCAGATGATCAACCGATCTCGTGGAATGGTGTTTACGGCACTCGTCGTGGCGCTCGTCGCGCTGGCACCGCAGCCGGCCGCCGCGCAGGACAACACGGCCGCCGAGATGCGTACGCCCGACGGTCAGCCGGACATCTCCGGCATCTTCACGTTCCGGACGTTGACGCCGCTCCAGCGGCCGTCGCAGTTCGAGGAGGTGGAAACGCTCGACCCGGAAACGGCGGCACAATTCGAGGCGTCGGAACGCATCCGGCTGAATCGCGACCTGTTCGACCCGGAAACGGGCGCGCCGTCGGCTGGCTACCAGCCCCGTGAGCGAGGCGGCGTCCTCTCGTACAACGAGTTCTGGTACGAGCGCGGGATCGAGCTTACCTCTGACAAGCGGACGTCGCTGGTCGTCGACCCGCCGAACGGCCGCCTGCCGCCGCGCACCCCGGAGGGGGCGCAGGCAGCCCGCGAGCGGAGCGCTTGGCTCAACGAGCACCGCTACGACTCGTACGAGAGCCGCAGCCTCTTCGACCGCTGCATCATGGGCTTCAACTCCGGCCCGCCGATGCGGTCGGGTGCGTACAACAACAACGTGCAGATCCTTCAGGCGTCCGGCCATGTCGCCATCCTGAACGAGATGGTCCACAATGCCCGGATCATCCCGATCGACGGCGAAGCGCCGAAGCATGACCTGAAGCAGTACGCCGGCGACTCCCGCGGCCACTGGGAAGGCAACACCCTGGTAGTCGAAACCACCAACTTCAAGGGTGGCCAGAGCGGCGGCACCGGGCCGAACATGCACCTGATCGAGCGGTTTGCCCGGATCGACGCGGACACAATCGCCTACGAGTACACCGTCACCGACGAGACGGAGTACACAGCGGCGTACACCGTAATGATGCCGCTCCGCCGGCTGGACGGCGTCCTCTACGAGTACGCCTGTCACGAGGGGAACTACGGCCTGACCGGCATCCTGGGGGGCGCCCGCCAGCTCGAAGCGGACGGTCGCCCGCTCCGCCGGTAGCAGCACCCGCCGATCGCTGGCGGCTGGCAGCACGTCGCGAGTCGCCGCGACGGACGGTACCCTTATCTCGGAGAGGTTGCTGTCTGGTTCGCGTCGCCGGCAGCGCCCGCGTCGCTGGCAGCGCCCACGTCGACAGGGTTCAGGTTCAGCCAGATCTGCCCGGCGCCGAACGATTCCTTGTAGGTCTCGTAAAGTTGCTGCGCTTCGGCCGGAAACGTCTCGGCGAGGATCTGCGGCACCGAGTAGTCGCCACCACCCACAGCCGGATCGAGCAGCCAGATGTAGACCGCCTGATTATTGGGGCCGAGTTCCTGGGCCTTGTAGATGGTCCAGCCCTCCGCCTGAGCCAGGCGTTGCTCGTCGTCCCCTTCGGCGAGCGCCTGGTGCAGCCGCAGCATGATTGATTCGAAGTCGGCAGTGCCGGCCGGTCGGACGTAGTTGACAACCAGGCCGACCGGCGCCTCGAAAGTCTGCGGCTCCTGCGCCTCGCCGGTGAATGGAATCGCCAGACCCGCGACGAGGCCGATACCGGTGGCTGCCGAGAGTGCTCCGGCAAGCTTCAGACGACGCCAGCCGTCTGCCCCGGATCCCTTCTCGACACACGTCATGCGTCACCTCTCGATCAGGTGCAGGCGTACCCCACCTGCCCCGACGCAGCAGGCCGGGTGAACAGACGACGACCGGCGCCGCGACGGGTGCGGCGCCTAGTTGGCGAAGTCGATGACCAGATCGAGATTGACCGGAAGCTGCTTGTTTGGGCCGTCCGTGAACGCATCGTTGTAGGTGTTGAAGAGCATCTCGATGTCGCCCGGGAACACCTCGTTCATGATGGTGGAAGCGGCGTAGTTCGTGCCAGCCATCACCGGATCGATTGCCCAGACATACGGGACTGCTCCCTGGCCGGTGAAGTCAGCATTGGCTCTGAACACTCGCCAGCCGCTCGCCTGCGCCTGCCGATCCGTCTCGGTGTTCTCGCTCTGCTCGAGCGCGTCCTTCAACTTCTGCATCACCCCCTCGTAGTCCGCCGTCGAGCCCGGCTTCACAAAGTGAAACATCAGAGCCGCATCCGGACCGGTGAAGGTGACCGCAGGCTGGGCCGTTGCCTCGTTCGTCGTGAGCAGCGCGCCAAGCGCCACGCCCACGGCCAGGGTCGCCGCGAACGCGCCACCCAGCAAAATCCGCCGCATCGATTGTGTGCGATACCACCGCATGTCATGTCCTCCTTGGAACCTTGTTCCGAAGTCCTCTTCCGGAATCCCCTGTTCTCCGTTAGAGCCGCCTACTTTACCGTACCGAGCGGCTAGACAAAAGCCCTGAGCACTTCGTTCGAGACCAGCATGCCGGATCGGCTCAGCCGCCAGCGGCCTGCGCTGTCGTCGAGCCAGCCAGCGTCGACATAAGGCTGTAATCTCCGGCCGAAACGGGCGTTGAGGTCAACGCCGTAGTGTCGGCCGAGGACGAACGGATCGATTCCTTCACTGAGCCGCAGGCCCGTGAACAGGGCGTCGCCGAGGCGCTCATCTCGCGAGAGCAGTCTCCGGTCCTCGACTACTGACTCGCCCCGCTCGACAGCGTCGACATAGCGAGACGTCGCCGAGACGTTCCGCCAACGCACCCCGTCGCGCGTTGAATGCGCGCCGCAGCCGAAGCCAAGCCATGCGCCATCCTGCCAGTACTTCAGGTTGTGGCGGGCGCAGTGACCCGGGTACGCAACGTTGGAGATCTCGTACTGACCGTACCCCGCGGCATCTGTCCGCTCCAGCGCGTCGAGGTACATCGCGGCCGCCTCTTCGTCCGGCGCCAGCGACCAGTTTGCGCGAAGCATCTCTTCGCGGATGGGCGCGTTCGGGTAGAGCTCAAGCAGATAGAGCGACAGGTGATCGGGCGCGAGCGCGATCGCCGTGTCGATGGAACCGGATGCATCGGCCGGCGTCTGTGCCGGCAGCCAGAGCATCAGGTCCAGGCTCAGGTTGCGGCACCCGCCGC
Source organism: Vicinamibacterales bacterium (assembly GCA_965263055.1). Taxonomy (GTDB): domain Bacteria; phylum Acidobacteriota; class Vicinamibacteria; order Vicinamibacterales; family UBA8438; genus VXRJ01. Next base: position 117,993 of record OZ253581.1, read on the forward strand.
GGCGGATCGCTGCAACGGCCTCGCGCGCGGCGGCGCTGTCGTGCATCCGGCCGAGCCGGACAAGCTCCCGGTCGTCGAACGACTGCACGCCGAGACTGATCCGGGTGATGCCGGCGGCAAGCAAGTCGGTGACATAGGCTTCAGACCCCGACTCCGGATTCATCTCGAGCGTCACCTCGGTGTCGGCAACCAGGTCGAAGGCATCACGGCAGGCGGCGATGAGCGACGCTACCTCGGTGGCTTCGAGCAGCGACGGCGTGCCGCCACCGAAGAAGATCGAATCGACCGGGCTCCGGTCGCCGGCTCTAGCGATCTCGCTGCGAAGCGCGGCGACATAGCACCGTTTCAGCGCGTCGTCGAACAACCCGCGATTGAAATTGCAGTAGTTGCAGATCGACGTGCAGAACGGGATGTGCAGGTAGAGGCCCAGCGCGTCGGACCGGGTTTCCCCCTGGTGTGCGCGATCAGTCATTGCGCCGCCAGGCACTGCGCCGCGCCTCAGCCGTTCCCGGCGCGGCCACCGCCCCATCCGAGCTCAAGCTGCTCGTCCCCCGCCTTGCGACGCGGTTTGCGGTAACCACCGTGGCCGCCGGCGCCCATCTTCGAGGTCGCCCCTCGCGGCGACGGCAGGGGGCGGCGCGATCCCTGCTTCCACTCCTGCGCGAGGTCTTCCGCCCCGGGCCGGTGTTCGAACCCGCGGTAGTCGGGGCCCTTGAACTCGAGAAACTCGCACATCTCACGCAGCCGCGAGTACATGCGGAAGCCGACACGCACGCGAAGCGCCTCGAGGTTCTGCGGCTCCGGCACGTCCTCGTAGTTGGTCGTGAACACGGTCGGGCGGCGCTCGTTGTAGCGCGTGTTGACGATCAGGTTCATCGTCTCTTCCACCCACTCGGTCGGCCGCTCCGCGCCCAGGTCGTCGAGCACCAGCAGATCCGCTTCCATCACCCCGCTCAGGATCGCGGACTGCGACGCACGGGTAATCGGGTCGAACGCGCTCCGGATCTCGGCCAGCAACGAGCGCGTGTCGTAGTAGACCCCGCGGCACCCCTTTCCGACGACTATGCGCAGGACTGACACCGAGAGGTGCGTCTTGCCGATCCCGGGCGGACCGATGAACAGCAGCCCCTTGTCGACGACCGGGAACGCCCGGGCGAACGCCTCCGCACGGGCGACCGCGCTCACGAGTCCATCGTTCGGATAGCTGGTGAACGTGTCGAAGCCGCATTTCGCGTATCGGCTGGGTATGCGCGCTCGCGAAAGGAGGTCACACGTCAGCGCCTCGTGCCAGCAGTGGCAACGCTCGGCGCGCCGGACCCCGTCGATCTCGCGAGTGCGCCAGCGGGTGCCATTGCAATCGGGACAAGACGCGGGCATGCGCGACAAGCATAATGGAGATGCGGCCGCCCCACTTCTTGTCAGTGCCTGGAACGCTTCCTGGCCGGGACGGCGGGGCGAACACGGTCGCCGGGATCGACCTTGACGAGCGCCGTGCCGAGACGCTGTTCCCAGTCGTCGACGCCGCGTGCGAGTTCCTGCTTGACGTAGTTGACGAACTCGTTCACCTCGCGCTGCATCCGATCCATCTTGTCGCGCATGTTGAGGATAATTTCGACGCCCGCGAGGTTGACGCCCAGCTCGCGGGTGAGCGAGAGGATCGTCTCGAGCCGTTCCAGATCCTCCTCGCCGTAGAGTCGCGTATTGCCGTCGGTGCGCGACGGCGTCAACAGTCCCTCGCGCTCGTACATGCGAAGCGTCTGCGGATGGATGCTGTAGCGCTGCGCTACCACGCTGATCATGTACGGACCCTCACGATTCGGTTTCTCCGTCATCCGCCTTGCCTCTTCCTGAACATCTCCTGCCGGACATCGTTCGTATGGAGCTCGCCGAACTCGCGGAGGAGGGTCTTCGAGCGTTCGTCGGAGACCTCCGGCAGAACGACATTCGCCGTCACCACCAGGTCTCCGCGACGGCCGTCTCGATAAGGGCTGGGAACCCCGCCTCCGGCGATCCGGAAGCGCCGTCCGGACATCGTCCCGGCTGGTACCTCGATGGTCGTCGCCCCGTCGAGTGTTGGCACCTCGATCGTCGCACCAAGTGCTGCCTCGTGGATCGCGATCGGCAGGTTGAGCAGGAGGTCGTTCCCGTCGCGCCGGAAGAGCGGGTGCTCCCTCACCCGCGCAACCAGATACAGATCGCCCGGCAGGCCGCCGCGCAACCCCGCGTTTCCCTTGGCCCGAACGCGCAGGCGGGCTCTGTCGTCGACGCCGGGCGGGATCTGTACCGTGATCTCCTCGTCCCGCTCCGCCACGCCATGCCCACCGCAAGCGTTGCAGGCACGGTGTCGCAGACGTCCGGTGCCATCGCAACCGCCGCAGCGTGTCGAGAAGATCATGTGGCCGCGGCGCCAGTGGAGCGTTCCGTTCCCCTGACACGTCGTGCATTGCGCCTCCGCACCGCGCCGGCGACCGGTACCGCCGCACCGGCCGCACGCTTCGAGGCGGACAACCGTGAGGCGCCGCCCGACACCCCGTATCGCCTCTTCGAACGTCAGGGTGATCTCAGCGAACAGATCGCTCCCCCGCTCTTGCGTTGCGTCCCGCGCCCCGGGTCTGTTCGTCGCGTCGGGCAGCACTTCGGCGAACAGGTCCGCGAAGGTGGCGGATAGTCTCTGGCTGCTGCCGCCCGGAGAGAAATCAAATCCCTGGAACTGGACCCCAGGGGGCGGTGCATCGCCCGCGGCGACGGAGTCGGCGCCGCGAGAATCGTAATCCTGCCGGCGAGCCGGATCGCTCAGTGTTGCGTACGCCCGGGTCACCGCCCGATAGAACGCCGCTGCTTCCCGGTCGCCCGGGTTGATGTCCGGGTGGTGACGCCGGGCGAGCCGCTTGTAGGCGCGGCGGACGTCGGCCACGGTCGCCGACCGCTTGACGCCCAGTACGAGGTAGAAGTCCACAGGTGCCAACGTCCACTCTCCCGGCCCAATCCGGCGCGTTGCGCGCAGTTACGGCTTCTGGTCGTCCACCACTTCGGCGTCGATCACGTCGCCCTCGCCCCCGCTCGCTCCGGGCGAGGGACCGGCGCTCTCCGCCTTCCCGTTCGTCGTCCCGTCACCCTTCTGCTCCTGGGCCGACTGCGCGTAGAGCTTCTGCGACACTCCCTGCATCGCGGCCATGAGCGCGTCGAGTGCCTGCTTGATCGCCGATGCGTCCTCCTTTTCGATCGCGGACTTGAGCGAAGAGATCGCCTCCTCCACCGGCTTTCTGTCATCGGCACCCAGCTTGTCGCCGGCATCGGCCAGCAGCTTCTCCGCCTGGTAGACTGCCTGGTCTGCCTGGTTCCTTATCTCCACGGCTTCACGCTGGGTCTTGTCCTCGGCGGCGTGCGACTCCGCCTCGCGCACCTTCGCCTCGACTTCCTCCTTCGAGAGACCGCTCTCGGCGGTGATGGTGATCTGCTGCTCCTTGCCCGTGCCCAGATCCTTGGCACTCACGTTGACAATGCCGTTCGCGTCGATATCGAACGTCACCTCGACCTGCGGCAAGCCCCGCGGCGCGGGCGGTATGCCGTCAAGATGGAACTTGCCGAGCGTCCGGTTGTCGGCCGCCATGGACCGCTCACCCTGCAGGACGTGCACCTCAACGCTCGGCTGGTTGTCGGCCGCGGTCGAAAAGACCTCGCTCTTCCTCGTCGGGATCGTGGTGTTTCGCTCGATCAGTGTTGTCATGACGCGGCCCAGGGTCTCGATGCCAAGCGACAGCGGTGTCACGTCGAGCAGGAGCAGATCCTTCACCTCCCCGGCGAGTACTCCCGCCTGTACCGCCGCGCCGATAGCCACCACCTCGTCCGGGTTGACACCACGGTGCGGCTCCTTGCCGAAAAGTTCCTTGACAATCTGCTGGACCTTCGGGACGCGTGTCGAACCACCCACGAGAACCACTTCGTCGATCTGCGACGGCTCGAGGCTGGCGTCGGTCAGCGCGCGCTTCACCGGCTCAATCGTCCGCTGCAACAGGCTCTCGACCAACTGCTCGAACTTCGCGCGGGTCAATTTCTTCTGCAGGTGCTTCGGCCCGGACTGATCCGCCGTGATGAACGGCAGGTTGATCTCGGTCTCCATCACGGTGGAGAGCTCCATCTTCGCCTTCTCCGCCGCTTCCTTCAGCCGTTGCAGCGCCATGCTGTCCTTGCTCAGGTCAATCCCCTCGTCGCTCTTGAACTCGTCGACGATCCAGTCGATCAGACGCTGATCCAGGTTGTCACCGCCCAGGTGCGTATCGCCGTTCGTCGACTTCACCTCGACCACTCCCTCGCCCACCTCCAGAATGGAGATGTCGAAAGTGCCGCCCCCGAAGTCGTAGACCGCGATGGTCTCGTCCGCCTTCTTGTCCAGCCCGTAGGCGAGCGCCGCCGCCGTCGGCTCGTTGACGATGCGGAGCACGTCTAGTCCGGCGATCTGGCCGGCGTCCTTCGTCGCCTGGCGCTGCGCGTCGTTGAAGTACGCCGGCACGGTGATCACCGCCTGGTTCACCTTCTGGCCAAGGTGCTCTTCCGCCGACTGCTTCAGCTTCTGGAGCACCATCGCGGACAGTTCGGGCGGCGACAGTTCCTTGCCCCCTGCCTTGACCCGCGCGTCGCCGTTCTGCGCCCGGATCACCTCGTAGGGGACCATTCTCATTTCCTCGGTCACCTCGCCGAAGCGGCGTCCCGTGAAGCGTTTGATTGAGAAGACGGTGTTCTCCGGGTTGGTCACGGCCTGGCGTTTCGCCACCTGGCCAACCAGTCGCTCGCCCGACTTCGTGAAGGCAACGACCGACGGTGTCACCCGCTGCCCCTCCGCATTGGTGATGACGGTCGGCTCGCCACCCTCAATGACCGCGACAACCGAGTTCGTCGTGCCGAGATCGATACCGATAATCTTGCTCATGTTCCTGCTCGCTGAGTCTCCTCGTGTTCACGAAGGGTCGCCCTGGGCCGACCCCTTTCTATACCGTTGGTAATAATAAAATCTGAGTGCGTAGATGTCAATACTCGACGTTCTCCCCCCAGAATCTCCATGGCGGCGCAACCTCCTCCGCTGCGTCGACCCCCTTATTCCTGCTAGAATGAGGCGTGTCCCCGCCGAGGGCGCGTGCCCGCCGCGTCGCGATCGTCGCGACATTCTCCGCCGTCGCCCTCTTCGGCGTGGCGACGGGCGTTCTGCTCGCCTACTCGCCCGACCTGCCGGAAATACAGGCGCTCGACGACTATGCGCCCGGCACCATTACCCGGGTTCACGCGCGCAACGGGGAGCTAATTGGCGAATTCGCCACCCAGCGCCGGGTGATCATCGGGCACGACGACATACCGGAGGTGCTCCGCAACGCCATAGTCGCGGCGGAGGACGGCGACTTCTTCCAGCATACCGGCGTCAACATCCCCCGGATTCTGATTACGCTGGTCAACAACATCCTGGCGGGCGACCTCCGCGCGGCTGGCGCCAGCACGCTGACAATGCAGCTCGCGAGGAACATCACCGTCGGCGGAGAGCGGCTGGGCCTCGAGAAGACGTGGCAGCGGAAGGCGCGCGAGGCCTACTACACGTTCCATCTCGAGAAGCGTTACACGAAACGCGAGATCCTCGCGCTCTACGCCAACGAGATGTTCCTCGGCACCGCAACGCACGCGGCCGACGGTGTGGAGGCCGCCTCGCAACTCTACTTCGGCAAGTCGGCGCGGGACCTCGAGCTGGGAGAGGCGGCAATGATCGCGGGAATCTTCCGGTCGCCCTCGCGGGAGAGCCCCCTCGTCAACATGGAGGCGGCGACTCAACGGCGCAACTACACCCTCCGACGAATGGTCGATGAGGGCTATGTCACGATGGCCGAGGCCGAGGCCGAGAGGGCGACACCGATCGTTCTCGCGCCCCGAAGGCAGCGTGCGAACACGATCGCGCCGTACTTCCTCGAAGAGGTGCGCCAGCATCTTGAAGAAAACTACGGCGCGACCGACCTGTACGAAGGCGGCCTCGTGGTCCGCACCACGATGGACCTCGATCTGCAGCGTGCGGCCAATCGCGCCGTCTCCGAGGGATTGCGTACGCTCGACAAGCGGCACGGCTACCGTGGGCCGCAACGGAACGTCCTGAAGGGAACGGACGCCCTCGAGTCTGTCGACCGGTTCGTGCATTCGCGGTGGCTCTACCCGTTGGCCGCGGGGGATCTGGTGCCGGCGGTGGTGACCGGCACGACGGCCGACACGATCGAGGTTCGTGTTGGACCCCACGCGCTGAGGATCGACCGCGACGGCTTTGCCTGGACGCGGCGCGAGGCTCCCGCCGACGTGGCGGAACCGGGGGACCTGGTGGATGTCGTCCTGACCGAGCTGCCGGCGACGGCAGGTGGCGTGGGGGCAGCAACCCTCGATCAGGAACCGGAGGTGGAAGGCGCGCTGCTCGCCATCGACAACCAGACCGGCCACATTCTGGCCCTGGTGGGCGGTTACGACTTCGAGCGAAGCAAGTTCAACCGGGCGACGCAGGCGAAGCGCCAGGTCGGATCGCTCTTCAAGGGGATTCTGTACGCCGCCGCGATCGATCAGGGCTGGACCGCGTCGAGCATCGTCATGGACGAGCCGGTCAGCTTCGAGGTCGGGCCGGGCCAGCCGCTGTATAAGCCGACCAACTACGACAACGAATACGAGGGGCCGATCACAATCCGGCGCGCTTTGGAGGATTCCCGCAATATCCCGGCCGTCTGGCTGATGAACGAAGTGGGGCCTGACACCGTCGTAGACTTCGCGCGCCGTGTCGGCTTCAGCTCGCCCATCCCGCCGTTCCTCTCGGTCGCCCTCGGCTCCGCCGAGGCGACACTGCTCGAAGTGACGAACGCCTATTCCGTCTTCCCGAACGCCGGACGCCGGATGCTGCCGTTCATGGTGCAGCGGGTGTTGGACCGTGAGGGGATTGCGCTCGAGGAAACCCGTCCGCAGTCGCGTGATGCACTGCGCGAGGACACCGCCTTCATCATCGCCAACCTGATGCAGGGCGTCGTGCAGCGCGGCACCGGCCAGCGCGCCCGGTTCGCACTTGACTGGCCGCTCGGCGGCAAGACCGGCACGGTGGACGAGTACACGGACGCCTGGTTCGTTGGCTTCGATCCCGATATCACTCTTGGGGTCTGGGTCGGCTACGACGAGAAGCGGACACTCGGCGACCGCGAGCAGGCATCTGCCGTCGCATTACCGATCTGGATCGATTTCATGGAGGCGCACGTCGCACGCCAGGAGGCGCGGCCGTCTTTCGTTCCGCCGGATAACATCGTTTTCCATTCGGTGACGCCCGAAACCGGCCAGATCGCCCCACCCTGGGCACGCGGCGCCATCCAGGAAGCCTTCATCGCGGGGACCGAGCCAGGCGCCGCCATCCGCCACTGACGGTCAGCCCGGATGGGCCTTCTGCATCAGGTACGCCTTGATGAACGGATCCAGATCCCCATCGAGCACCTTGTCGACGTTCCCCTCCTCCAGCTTCGTCCGGTGGTCTTTGACCATCCGGTACGGCTGTAGCACGTAGCTCCGGATCTGGCTCCCGAAAGCGATCTCCTTCTTTTCGCCGCCCAGTTGCTCGAGGCGATCGTGCTGTTCCCGCATCCGAAGGTCGAACAACCGCGAACGCAGTACGGACATCGCCGCCTCACGGTTCCGATGCTGCGACCGCTCGTTCTGACATGACACGACGATACCGGTTGTCAGATGCGTGATCCGGACCGCCGAATCGGTGACGTTGACGTGTTGGCCGCCGGCGCCGCTCGACCGGTAGGTGTCGATGCGCAGATCCCCCTCGTCGATATCCACGTTGATATCCTCCGGCAATTCCGGCCAGACCAGCACGGACGCGAAGGACGTGTGGCGCCGCGACGCCTGATCGAACGGCGAAATCCGCACCAGCCGATGGACACCTGCCTCGGCCAGGAGCAACCCGTACGCGAAGTCCCCCTTGATGGTGACCGTCGCGCTCTTGAGTCCCGCCTCCTCGCCCGCTGCGGCCTCAATCACCTCGCGGCTGAAGGCTCGCCGCTCGGCCCAGCGGAGGTACATCCGGAGCAACATCTCGGTCCAGTCCTGCGAGTCGACTCCACCGGCGCCCGGCTGGAACGAGACGATGGCGTTGCGGTGGTCGTGCTCGCCGCCGAGCATCTTTCGGACTTCGGCCGCCTCGACTTCGGCGGCGAACTCTTCGAGACCCGTGACGAACTCGGAGGCGACGTCTTCCCCCTGCTCCGCCCACTCTACAAGGACGTCCAGGTCGCCGGCGCGCATGCTCAGCGACCGGGCAAGGTCAGCGTCTTCCTGCAGGCGACGGCGACGCTGCAGCACCTGCTGAGCGACTGTCTGATCGTTCCAGAAATCGGCTGCGCCTGCCTGTCGCTCGAGTCTCGTGATCTCGTCCGCAACAGCCTCCGGGTCAAAGATAACTCCGCAGGTCGGCCGCCCGCTTCAAAAGGTCCTGGTAGCGGCGAATCTGTTCTTCCAGCGTGATGGCCACGACAGCGTCTCCTTTTGGTGCGATCGTACTTGCGATGGCACCCCTGCGTCACTGTGCAGGTAGTGCCGAGGCGTGCCCGCCTCGCGGTCCGGCAGCTCTCGCGTCAACCCCGCCGGCGCCAGCCCAGAGCCACGGCGGCAAGGATCGCCAGACAGTACGCCGGGACATCGCCCATCCGTGCATAGATCGTCAGGCCGTCGAGCAACCTGACCTCACCGGCCAGCACGGCGGGCTGGAACAGGGCCGAGCGGACCAGCACGCGGCCGTAGGGATCGACAATACCGCTGATCCCGGTGTTCGCGGCCCGAACCAGAAAGCGTCCCTGCTCGATCGCCCGCATGGCTGCCTGCTGAAAGTGCTGGTGCGGCGCCGACGACTGCCCGTACCACGCATCGTTCGTGACCGTCGTGAGCAACTGACTCCCGGCGAGCACCTGCTCACGCACGAGGGCCGGATAGATGATCTCGTAGCAGATCGCCGTGCTGACCGACTGCCCACCCATCGGTAGCGTCGTCGCGCTGGCGCCCGGCGTAAACCCGCCCACCGCTTCCACCAGCGGCGCGACGAAGAAGAGCATGTCCCGCAACGGTACGTACTCGCCGAACGGCACCAGATGCTGCTTGCGGTAGACCGCCGCTGTCGCACCAACGCCGTCCAGCATGTACGCCGCGTTGTAGTAGCGCACCGCGTCGCGTTCGTCCAACGATTCCTCGGTCGTCCCGATTAGCAGATGCACGCCGCGGCGCCGTGCCACCGCACGGATATCCTCCGCACGCGGATCGCGGTCCAAGGGGTACGGCGTCGCCGCCTCCGGCCAGACAACGAGCGAGGCGCCACGCTCCACGGCCTCGCGCGTCTGATCGAGGTACGTGTCTACAATCGCATTTGCGCTTCGCGGATCCCACTTGTCCTCCTGGGCGACATTGCCCTGAAGCGCCGCGACGCGGAGCGGGACGCCGGCCGTCAGGAGCGCAGCGTCGGCGAGACGCCAGGCACCGAAGCCGGCCGCCGCCACCCAGATCAGCGCGGTGGCTGCGATTGGAGCGATCCGCAACCGAGGCCCCGCGATCAGCGCGTACGCCGTCGCCGCGTTGAGCAACAGCACCAGCGCGGAGACTCCGAGGACCCCCACGACGCTCGCGGTCTGAGCAATCGTGATGACTCCCATCTGGCTGTAGCCGACCAGGGTCCAGGGAAACCCGGTGAAGAGGTACATGCGCCCCAGTTCCGTTGCCACCCAGACGGCGGGCGCCAGAAAGACTGCGCGCGGGCCGTAGCGTGTGACGAGATCCGCCAGTGCCGCGGCAAACAGCGCCGGGAAGATCGCAAGATACAGGACGAAGAGGGCATGCACTCCCCAGGCAATGGGCAGCGGCAAGCCCCCGAAGCTGACCATAACGGGAGGAATCCAGTAGAGCGTGCCGGCAAAATGGACAACGCCGGTCAGCAGACCCAGGCTCAGGGCACGCCAGGGCGAAACTCTCGCAGCCACCACCAGCAGCGGGACCAACGCCACCCATGCGACCGTCGCGTGGCCAAGATGTGGAAAGCTGAAGACCAGCAGCAGGCCGGAAAGCCCGGCCAGGAGGACGGGTACGAAGGGAACCCCAATCGGCACGGACTAACGCGTTATCCGGGGATTGAACGCTTCCTCGTGCTTGAGCCGCTCGAACGCCCGTTCCGCGTCCGGCCGGTCGGCGTACGGTCCGACGCGCACCGTGAACATCGCGATGGGCGCACCATCGAACGGAATGGCGACGAACGCAGGGTAGCCCTTCTCCGTCAGTCGCTTCGCCAATTGCTCCGCTGCGTTCCGATCCCGCAGGACTGAGACCTGCAACGTGTAGCCACTGTCCCTTGCCGGCGTAATGATGGGCCGCGTCGGCGCAGGACCGTTCGCGGGTGCGATCGGCTGCTTCGACGCTGCCGGGGCGGCGTCGATCCGATCGGTTGCGGCCGGCGAGGCGCCGTTGAGACGGCGGTAGTACGTGAGGTTTGCTTCAGCCAACGCCAGAGTAGCCGGCTCCCGGCGCGGTGTACTGATGACAGCAGACGGTTCGTTGGCGTCGATTGCGCTGGCCCGGGCCTCGCCCGTCGCGCCGGTCAGCAGGTGGGCAAGCGGGACCCCGCGACCAACCAGCACTCCGCAAAGGAAAACGACCACCCCAACCACAACGGTCGCCACGAAGAGAAAAACTACCTGCTTGGGGCTGAGCCGAGCCTGTAGGAGAGGCCTCGTCGTCACTCGGGCTGGTCCGTTTTGTCGCCGCCAGACGTCTTGGCGCCACTGCTCGGGCTGCTGGTAATGCCGCTCAGCATGCCCGCCAGATCGAGCGGCATCGGGAAGACGATGGTCGAGTTCTTCTCACCCGCTATCTCGGTCAGCGTCTGCAGGTACCGAAGCACCGGCGCGAGCGGCTGAAGCGACATCACTCCCGCCGCCTGCGTCAGCTTTTCCGAGGCGATGTACTCACCCTCGGCATGGATGATCTTTGCTCGCTTCTCGCGCTCCGCCTCTGCCTGGCGGGCCATCGCACGCTGCATGTCGACCGGCAGGTCGACATGCTTCACTTCGACCGAGGACACCTTCACACCCCAGGGGTCGGTGTGCGTGTCGAGAATCTGCTGCAACTGCTGATTGAGCGACTCACGCTCCGAGAGCAGTCCGTCGAGCTCAACCTGGCCCAGCACGCTGCGCAACGTCGTCTGGGCAAGCTGGGAGGTCGCGTAGTGGAAGTTTTCCACCTCCACGACGGAGCGCAGCGGATCCATCACGCGGAAATAGATTACCGCGTTCACCTTCACCGAGACGTTGTCCTTCGTGATGACGTCCTGCGGCGGCACGTCCATGACGATCGTCCGCAGGCTGATGCGCACCATCCGATCGATTGGCGTAAAAACCAGTATGACGCCGGGGCCCTTCGGTGTGGGGTACAGCTTGCCGAGCCGGAAGATGACCGCCCGTTCGTACTCGTTGAGAATCTTGACCGAGTTGGCCACATACAGCAGGACAACAACAAGAAAGATCAGTTCCGGCCCGATGTTCATGATTCCTCCGTCCCCGCCCCCTGATGTCCGGATACCTCCGGCATCTGCGACGAACGCGCGTCACTCCGGTCGGTCGGCGCACTCACCCCCGAACGCACGACCCGCAACGTCATCCCGTCTATCTCGACGACCCGCACCGGATCACCGGCAGCTATCGGGTCATCCGCGACCGCCGTCCAGATCTCGCCATGCGTTTCGATGCGTCCCATCCCGCCCGCCGGAATCGGCCCGAGCGCCCATCCCGGTGAATCGATCATACCGGAGGGGCCCGTTACCGAACGTGTCCCATGAGCGCTGATCCCGAGGCGGGTCAGCATGACGGTGATCAGCGCCAGCGCCAGCAGCGTGCTCAGCAGGAAGGGCCAACCTAGCTGGAGTTCCGGCAGCTCGGAATCGAACAGCAGCAGGCCGCCCATCAACATGCTGACGATACCCCCGGTCGCGAGCAGACCGAACGTCGGCGTGAACACTTCGATTGCGAGCAACAGCAATCCGAATGCGATCAATAACAGCCCGACGTAGTTGGTGGGCAGGATCTGAAATGCGAAGAATGCCAGCAGCAGGCAGAGACCCCCGACGACGCCCGGCACGATGCCGCCGGGATTCCAGAGTTCGATGGTCAGGCCGAGGCTGCCGAGGCTGAACAGCAAGACGGCGATCTGCGGATGCGCCACCGCGCTCAGGAGCCGTTGCCTCCAGGACATCTCGACCATCTCGATGTCGGCGCCATCAAGCCGGACCTCAACGAGGGAACCGTCCCAACGGCGGATGTCGCGGCCATCAAGCTGGGTGATCAGATCGTCAAGGTCGTCGGCGATCAGATCAATAAGCGGCGGGTCGGCCTCCAGAGCTTCCTGTTCGGTGAACGATCGGCTTTCGGTCACCGCTTCCTCCGCGAGCGAGATGTTCCGTCCGCGACGATTGGCGAGGGAGCGGGCGTAGGCGGCAACATCGGAGGCTGCCTTCTCGGCGGCCGTTTCGTCCATCGCCACGCCGGTGCCGGAGACGGGGTGCGCCGCGCCGATATGCGTCCCCGGTGCCATTGCCGCGATATCGGCGGCGATTGTTATAAGGAAACCGGCGGACGCCGCGCGCGCCCCGCTGGGTCCCACCCAGACAGCGACCGGTGTCTCCGCCTCGATGATCGCCTGATTGATCTCGCGCGTGGAGTCGACCAGACCGCCCGGTGTGCGGAGCGTCAGGACGACTAGATTGGCACGGTCGGCATCGGCCTTTTCTATCGTCTGCGCAATGAACTCGGCGGAGACCGGGTGGATCAGTGCGTCTACATCAGCCACGTAGACCAGCGGACGGCCGGTGCGGAGAGTGCTGTCGCCGTTTCCGGCACGCCCATTCGCATCGGGTTCCTGTGCCTGAAGGAAGGGGTGTGCCACGGCACTCACCAGTAAGAGGCCCCAAGCGGTGAGTGCGAGCCAGAGGCCGGGACGAATGCGGCGGCGGGCATGTCTGAGAGACATGGGGTAACAATTGATTATCGCATAGACTTGCGGCGTTCATGTCGACGGCCGCGATTCTCGCCGGCGGGCAGGCACGCCGGTTCGGCGGCCGCACCAAGGCCCTGCTTCCGCTCGGACGGCAGCGGATCATCGACCGTCTGCTGTTGGCGCTCGGTGTAGTCGTGGATGACGTCCTTGTCGTCATGAATGCACAGCATGCGCCCGAGCGGGAGTTTCTGGACCTGGGCAATGCCACCGTCGTCCGCGATGAGTTCCCGAACGCCGGTCCTCTCGGCGGACTGCAGAGGGCGCTGACTGTCTCGCCGGCGCCCTGCACCCTGGTCCTCGCCGGCGACATGCCGTTTCTGACCCGACGGTTTCTCGCCCGCCTGCTCGAGCTGGGGCTCGACGAAACGGCGGCCGACGCGGTTGTCCCCCGCACGCGCGACGGCTGGCATCCGCTCTGCGCCTGCTACCGCGCATCGTGCCTGCAACGGATCGAAGAACGCATCGCGCGTGGCGAGCTGAAGACGAGCGATCTCCTGCGCGATCTGAAGACTCGTGTACTGACGGACGACGAGCTGGCGTCCTACAATCCGGACGGCGCGCTCCTCTTCAACGTCAATACGCCGACCGATTATGCCCGGGCGCTGTCAATCGGCGCGTACCGTGTCGATAGCGAGAGCGCCAGGGAACCCTAGATGCTTCTCCCGATCCACGAGGCGCTCCGGGCGCGGGTTCGCGACGCATTGGGTACGTTATACGGACTGAACCCGGCGCAGCTCCCGGACATTGCGGTGCAGTTGCCTCCTAACCGGACGACGGGCGACCTCGGAATCACCGTCGCTTTCGAACTCGCCCGGAGGCTCCGTAAGGCTCCGAAGGTGATCGCGGCCGAACTGATCGATGCCCTCAACGACCTGCCGGGCGTCGCAGCCGTGGTCGCCGCACCCAACGGCTACGTCAACATCTTCCTGCACCGTGCGGCATTCACGCTTCAACTGTTCTCGACGGGCGCGCGCACCGGCGAGGGCGCTTCGGCCAGCGGGGCGGCATCCCGGAAGGCAATCGTCGAACACACCGCCATCAACCCCAACAAGGCGGCACACATCGGCCACCTTCGGAATGCGGCCCTCGGCGATTCGCTCGCGCGCGTCCTCCGCTTTCTGGGACATTCCGTCGAGGTGCAGAACTACATCGACGATACCGGCGTGCAGGTGGCCGACGTCGTCGTCGGCTTCCAACAGCTCGAGCGGATGTCCTGCGACGACGTAGCTGCGCTGGCCGATCGACCGAAGTTCGATCACTACTGCTGGGACCTCTATGCAGCGACAACGCGCTGGTACGAGGAGGACGACGCGCGCCTCGAACATCGCGCGCGCACGTTGCACGACCTTGAGCAGGGCGCCAATCCGTCCGCGGCGCTGGGTGCGCTCATCGCCGACCGGATCGTCCGCTGTCACTTGGCGACGCTCGACCGGATGAATGTCGAGTACGACCTCCTGACGCGAGAGAGCGACATCCTTCGCCTCCATTTCTGGGCGCGCGCGTTCGAGGTGCTGCAGGAGGCCGGCGCCATCCACTTCGCCCGGTCCGGTCCGCAGGCCGGCTGCTGGGTGATGCCGATCGACACCGACGCGGCAGCCGCCGACACGGATCGCCGTAGCGGACCGAGGTCAGCCACGAAGGTGATTGTCCGCTCGAACGGCACCGTCACCTACGTCGGCAAGGACATCGCATACCAATTCTGGAAGTTCGGTCTCCTGGGCTGCGACTTCCATTACGCGGCGCACAGCACGCAGCGCTCCGGCCATCGGCTCTGGACGACGACATCCGGGGCGCCCGGTGGTGACGGCCCGGGGCAGCCGGACCCTGCTTTCGGCGGCGCGTCCAGCGTCTACAACGTGATCGACACCCGTCAGTCGTATCTGCAGCAGCTTGTCGCTCAGGCCCTTGCCGCAGCCGGCCGCACCGACGAGGCGGCAAACTCGACGCATGTCTCGTACGAGATGGTCGCCCTGTCGCGGCGGACCGCCGAGACACTGGGCTTCCCGACCGAGGCCGAAGCCAGTCAGCGCGTGGTCGAGGTATCCGGCCGGAAGGGACTCGGCGTGAAGGCGGACGACCTGTTTGACCGGCTCACCGACGCCGCACGCGCCGAAGTAGTCATGCGCCACGACGATCTGGCGCAGGATCCGGCGGAAGCAGGTCGCATCGCGCGCACGATCGCCTGCGCTGCGATCCGCTATTTCATGATCAAGTACTCGCGTGGCAAGCTGATCGCATTCGACATCGAGGAAGCACTGAGCTTCGAGGGTGAGAGCGGGCCGTATCTCCAGTACGCCACCGTGCGCGCAACGAACATCCTTCGCAAACTGGCCGAGACGGACGGGACGGACGAGGAAGCATTGATAGCCGCTCTTGATGGTCTCCCTGACACGCCACTGACAGCGGCTGCGGACTCCGAGACCTGGGCTCTCATCCTTGAAGCGTCGCGACTTGACGAGATCGCCGACCAGTCGATCCGCTCACTCGAGCTTTCGGTGCTGGCAAAGTACGCCTTCAACCTCGCGCAGCAGTTCAATGCCTTCTACCACCGTGCTCCGGTTGTCGCCGAAGCCGACCGTCCCACGAAACTCTGGCGCGCCGCGGCCGTCCTCCACGTGCGTGACCAACTGACGAAGGCTCTGGCCCTGATGGGTTGCGAAGTCCCCGACCGCATGTAGCGGAATCACGTCCGCGCGCGGCGTGTAGTACCCTGCCCGCCGATGTCGGCAGGCGATACGGCACCCGATCTCCTCTTCTCCGCGGAACAGATCCGCCACCGCGTCAGGGACATCGCGGCCGCGATCGAGAACGACGCACCGCCCGAGATGACCCTCCACCTCATCGGGGTACTGACCGGCGGGTTCGTCTTTCTCGCCGATCTGGTGCGGGCGCTGTCGAGGCCGGCAACGATTGACTTCGCCCGTTGCTCCAGTTACGGGAACCGGACCGTGTCGTCCGGATCGGTAGCCTGGAGCCTCGTGCCGCGCGACGTTCGGGGACGCTACGTCGTCGTTGTCGACGACATTGTCGATAGCGGCACCACCCTGCTCGGGATCCGCACCCGCCTCGAGGGCCAGCATCCGGCTCGCCTGCGTGCAGCCTGCCTGCTCGACAAGCCGTCACGGCGCCGCTGTCACGTGCCGGTGGAGTTCGTCGGTTTCTCCATTGAAGACATATTCGTCGTCGGTTATGGCCTGGACCACGCGGAGCAATACCGCCATCTTCCGTACATCGCGCGGCTCGACCAACGTCCGTTGACCACCGCCAACTCGCCGGCAGGCGCCACGAAGCCCCGCCGCTAGCTGGAACTGGATGCGGGCGCCCACCTTCAGGGCGATCGGGTCGAGCGCGGCGATGACGCGCTCGCCGTCTCCCGCGCGCAGCGAGAAGTTGGTCACCGCGTTGGCATTCAGAACGTTGTACGCGTCCAGCATCAGCGTCACGCGGCTGCGCGACCCGGCCGCGAGGACCCGGTCCAGACGGAAGTCCACCATTGTCACGTTCTCGGACCGGTTGGCAGACAGGTCGGTGAGAAAGACAGGCATGCCAGTGCCCGTACCCGGAATGTCCACACGCTGAATCGGCGCGTAGGGCCAGCCGCTCTGATGCCGGACATTCGCAGACAGGCCGACTCCTCGCGGGAGGACGTAACGTACCAGCAGGCGCGCGCCCCAGGCGGTTGTCGCCTGCCGCGCCCCGACGTCGAAACTGTGGTTCTGCCAGATCCGGCCGTGCCCTCCGGAACCGACGACCAGCGGGTCGGCAACGAGCGGGCTCCGGGCCTCCTCGGCCGCCGAGCGAAACTCATCCCGCCACTGGTAGTCGAAGCTCGCCTGCAGCAGGAACCCGCGGGTGAACCGCCGGTCGAGCGCCACCTGCACGGTGTCGTAGGAGGCCTCCATGCCAGGAAAGGCGACCCCGTTGCCGACCACTCCCGCCATCCCGTCGGGCACGCGCTGGATGTTGAGTGGCGCACCCGTCAGTACGTGCAGCGGGCACTCCCACTCGGGGTCCACGGCGCACTCGATGCCCTGTCCGTCCAGCAGCGCGGCCTGTTGCGGCACGTTCCAGACCCCGCTGTCGCCGCTGACGTCCTTCCGAACGTAGGAGAACCGCAGGGACGTGTCCGCGGCTACCTCGTGCTCCAGTGACACGATGAGCTCGTCGACGTACTCCGGCGGCAGCCCGGGATCGACCGGCGTCCCCTCCGCCCCGGGAACCGCGCCGGTCGCGCCCTGCTCGTCCAGCTTGGCGCCCAACTCGCCCGGACCGTCGTAGATCCCGTTGGCGTTCGGATCGAGAAACCCGTACCGGATCCATGCCGTGCTCGCCGGATTGGCGTCCTCGTGCACGTCGGCCAGATTCACGTAGTACCGGCCGTAGTGCGCCTTGAACACGGTGCGCGGCGCCGGCGCGAACGTTAGTCCCAGGCGTGGCGCCCACGTGTTCCACACGCCGTTGGTCCGTCCCGCCGCGGTGCCGGACGGGAAAGACCCGGCCAGGAACGGATCGGACACCGAATCGAGAAAATAGGTGCGCTGCTGCTCGTACCGGACGCCCAGGTTCAGCGTCAGCCGATCCGATGGCCGCCAGGTGTCCTGCACGAACAGCGCATGATGCCGGTTCCGGTTGTCCGCGGTGATTGCTCCCTCGGCCGGCATGCTGAACAGCATGATCCGGTCCACATGGAATGGCCGACTGTTCGTGCTGTCGTCGAGGTACCGGATGTGTCCGGAGTTGGCGTTCGATCCAAACCGGCTGCTGTCGATCTGGAACTCGTACCCCACCTTGACGTCGTGGCTGCCGGCCAGGTCGGGCGCGTAGTGGTTCAGCTTGACCGTGGCCTGCGGCTCCACCGGACGAACGTGACGTCGTAGGCGCCGCGCCCGAGCGCGCGGAACCGGTACGACCCGTCGCTCAATGTCACCGCGACCTGCGGCGCGATCAAGGCCTCGCCCGACAGTGTCACGGTCACACCGGTACGGCGAGTCCCTGACTGTCTGCAACGGTTCCTTCAATCCCCCCGGAAAACTGGGCGCTGGCCGGTGCGGCAGGCCACGTCACCAGCAACAACATCCAGCCCCATCGGAACACGTGCTCCATCTTCCTGAACACTAACGATGTCTCCTGATTCAGGTGCGCAAAGCGCCTTTCCTCGGGCCGCGTGGCGGTCGACTCGACACTATTCGTAGGTCAGGCGCGCAAGTTGGCAGTGGTCCGCCAGCAGATGGTCCGTGGCGGTGTCGAGGGCGCGGGCAAAAGCACCCGGACGCATCCTTTCCCGGAACGGAGCGAGGGATTCGGCGGCTTCCTCCCGGAACGCGGCCCTGATTGCCCGGTCGGTATCCTGGCGGGCGGCGGCAGCGAGTGTGAGATCGAGCGCCGCGAGCCGCTCGATCAGCACCCGTCGGGCCGCGCCGCGAAGAGTTCCGGCGGCGGGGCGTGATTCATCGATGACGGCACGGGCGCGCGCGATCGCCCGGTCAAGTGTGGGGGTTGCCTGGGCCACCGGGGGAGTCCATGCCGCGAGCGCCGCAGCGAGGTGGTCGAGATGGGCGGCAAGTGAGCGGCGCCCCGTGCGCGCTGTGCCCCCCGCTTCGAATCGCGCGTCGTTGTCCTCGACGGCCGCGGCGGAAACGTGGACGGCACGCTTCCAGTCGTCAAAGAGCGTGAGGATATCGGCTTCGCAGAAGTCGATCCGGAGCGGGTGCCGCCGGGAACCCCTGGCATAGTAGCGGGCATAGCGCTGATCGATGCCGCGGCGGACGACGCTCAGGGGGATGCCCGTCTCGGCCCAGCCGCGGACCATCTCGAAGGCGGGGCCGACGATCCGGATCAGATGTCCGTCGTTCTTTGCGCAGAGGTGCGACTCGACCGCACGGCAATACTCCCCGGCGTCCATCACGCCTTCGCGTCCCGGTGCAGTTCCCAGACGTATCGGAGGCCAATCAGTGTCAGATCCGGCTCGACGGCTTCGATCACCGTCGTTTCGGCGGCCATCGCGCTGGCCAGTCCGCCCGTGCCGAAGTCGACCGCAATGATGGGACGTCGCACGCCGGCCGGACCTCCGGCATACCGGCGGAGGGCGGCGACGGCGTTCACCAGACGGTCGGCGCCGACGTCGATGGCGAGCAGCATGTCGCTACCTAACCGCCCCACTGAAGTTCGCCGCCGACGATCCGTTCCATGACGCCGTCCGCCTCCACCAATAGGGCGCCGGTGTCATCGATGCCGGCGGTGCTGCCGTAACGAGTGGTTCCCGTGTCATCCTCCCACGCAACGGGTGCGCCCCGGCTGCTGGGTGAAAGCTCGCGCCAGCGATCGATCAGGTCGGCTGTGCCATCGCTGGCGACGCGCCGTCGCCAGCGGGCAATCTGTGCGAGGAGTGCGGCGCAAAGGCCAGGCTGATCGACCGGCGCGCCGACGCACTGATCGAGCGCGACGGCAGTGCCGGCCAGGTCGGGCGGAAAGCCGGCATCGCCGACGTTGACGCCAATGCCGACAACGACGCCGGCCCCGGCACCGTGGGGGAAGGTCTCGGAAAGAATGCCGGCCAGCTTGCGCCAGTCGTTCGCGCTCCGCGGCGCGGCCACCAGATCGTTCGGCCACTTCAAATCCACGGCGACTCCCGTGGTCTCGCGGATCGCCTCGGCCGCGGCAACGCCGGCAAGCAGGGTGACGACCGGTGGTTGCCGGCCGCGCAGGATGATCGAGAGGTAGAGGCCAACGCCGTCCGGTGAGTACCATCCGCGCCCACGCCGCCCTCGGCCTCCGGTCTGCCGGCCGGCGACGACAACCGACCCGTCGGGCGCCCCCGACACGGCAAGTTGGGCGGCGGTATCGTTGGTCGAGACGAGAACCGGGTGGTAATGGACAAGGAACGGGTCCGTTTCCGGATGGGCGGTGAGGGCCGCGGCGAGCGCGGACGGCAGCAACGGCTCCGGAGCGGTCATCTGAGGGGCGTAACGTCGAAGCTGAGGTCGGCCGCGGGGGCGGAGTGCGTCAGCGCGCCGACCGATATGTAAGTTGGTCCAAGCGCCGCCAGATCGGGGATGTGATCGAGCGTCACGCCACCGGAGATCTCCGTCTCGACCCTACCACGGCAGCGGCTGATCGCCTCGGCGACGTCGGCCAACGAGAGGTTGTCGAGAAGGATGATGTCGGCTTCGGCCGCGAGGGCTTCGTCCACCTCGGCCAGCGACTGTACTTCGACTTCCACGCGGTTGGCGAGGGGACCCGCGTTGGCAACCAGCGCGTGCTGACGGAGCGCGGCGCGGGCGCGACGGACCGCTTCGGTCAGCGATCCGGCCATCCGGATATGGTTGTCCTTGATCAGGACGCCGTGTCCGAGGCCGTACCGGTGATTGGCGCCGCCGCCGGCGCGTACGGCGTACTTCTCGAGCGCGCGGAGCGTCGGGGTGGTCTTGCGCGTGTCCAGGATTATCGTGCGGTTGGCGGCTGCCTCCACATAGCGACGGGCTCCGGTGGCGATGCCGGAGAGGTGCTGCAGTACGTTGAGCGCGGTCCGTTCACCGCCAAACAAGGCTGCTGCGCGCCCTTCGAGAATCGCCACGACTTCCCCCCGTGTGCAGCTGTCGCCATCCGCACGCCGCGCCTCCCTGACTACTACTTCAGGGTCGAGTTGGCGGAATACCTCCAGGGCGACATCCAGTCCAGCCAGCACGCAAGGCTGCTTGGCACGGATCTGGCCGCGGGCCCGCAGGTCGTCAGGCACGGTCGCTACGGTCGTAACATCACCACCTTCGAGGTCTTCGGCGAGCGCGCGGCAGACCAGGTCGCGGTAGTCGGACACATTCAGCCGTGTCCGCGCCACACCTGCTGCCGGCGTGCCGGCCGTCACGACGCGAGCTCCGCGAGGATGCGCTCCAGCTTCTGCTGCCGCTCACCAGCCGCCGCCTCCTGATCCCGCGTCTCCTGCACGACGTCCGGGTCGGCGCGCTCGAGAAACGACTCGTTCTGCAGCCGCGCCCGAAGGCCGTTCCGCTGCTTCGTCAATTTCCCCAGCTCACGCTCCACGCGTTCCGCTTCCTGCGCGCGATCGACGATGCCGGCAAGTGGAATGTGCAGCTCGAAGTCGCGAACAACACGGCGAACCGTCTGCGGATCGTTCACTGGTGCGGTGTCGGCGAAGGTGAAAGACTCGAGACCGGCCAGGCGCCGGACGTGATCGAGGTGCGGGTCAAGACGGCCGGCGGTGGCACGATCGGCGCCGTGCGCGGTGACAGTGATCGGGAGCCTGGGGGGGACGTTCCATTCGGAGCGGACCGTGCGAACGGTGGTGACGACGTCCTGCAGCAGCCCCATCGTGGAGACGGCGTCGTCGTCCCGCCAGGACTCGACCGGCGCCGGAAACGGGGCGCGGGTGATCGTGCCAGGTTCGGCGCTCTCCGGCGCGCGCAGGACCTGCCAAACCTCTTCCGTAACGAAAGGAACGAAAGGATGGAGCAGGCGCAGCAGGCGATCGTGGACCTCCAGGAGGACTACGGCAGCCCGGGCGCGCGCGTCGCCGTCAGCCTGCAGTTCCGGCTTGACGAGCTCGATGTACCAGTCGGCGTACTCGTGCCAGAAGACGTGATAGAGCCGGTCGGCGGCGACATCGAAACGGAAGGCACTCAACGCCGCATCCACCTCGGCAGCAAGTGCACTGACCCGGTGGAGCATCCAGCGGTGGATTAAACCGAGCGAGCTGGCTGGCGGGAGTTCGTGCGCTCCCGGCTTCCCTTCCGGCACCTGCATCCGGACGAATCGGGACGCGTTCCAGATCTTGTTGATGAACTGCCGGTAGGCGCGCAGGCGTCCTTCCGAGAGCGAAATGTCCATTCCGGGTGAGGCGAGCGCGGCGAGCGTCAGGCGGAACGCGTCGGCGCCGATCGCTCCCATCACCTCGAGCGGATCGACCACGTTCCCCTTCGACTTGCTCATCTTCCGACCATGTTCGTCCCGGACGAGCGACGTGACGTATACCGTGCGGAACGGGACGTCGCCCCGGAAGCGGAGGCCGAGCATCATCATCCGCGCCACCCAGAAGAAGATGATGTCGTGACCCGTCACCAGCAGGGTCGTCGGATAGTAGCGACGAAGATCATCGGTCTCGTCCGGCCATCCCATCGTGCTGAACGGCCAGAGACCCGAACTGAACCAGGTGTCCAGTACGTCCTGCTCCTGCGTCAGCGTCCCTCCGCAGTCGCAGGCGTCGGGGACTTTCTCCGCGACGTGCGTCTTGTCGCATTCGTCGCAGTACCACGCCGGAATCCGATGGCCCCACCAGAGCTGCCGCGAGATGCACCAGTCATGGATGTTGGTCATCCAGTCGTTGTAGGTGCGGGTCCAGTTGTCGGGAACGAACTTCGTCCCGCCGTCGATCACGGCGGCGAGCGCGGGCTCGGCGAGCGGCGCGATGCGGACGAACCACTGGGTAGACAGCAGCGGCTCTACCACGGTGCCGCATCGCTGACACTGCCCCACCGCGTGCTCGTGACTTTCGACAGCGGCGAGCAGGCCGTCTGATTTCAGCCGTTCGACCAGCGCCCTACGCGCCTCGAAACGATCCAGCCCCGCGTACGGCCCGGCGGCGCCGGTCATACGTCCATCCTCGTCGATCACCGAGACCCGCTCCAGATCGTGGCGCTCGCCAATCGCGAAGTCATTAGGGTCGTGCGCCGGCGTCACCTTGACGGCGCCCGTGCCGAAGGCGGGATCGACAAACGTGTCGGCGATGACCGGCAACGAGCGTCCGATCACCGGGAGCGTGAGCGATTGTCCGACCAGTGCGGTGTACCGCGTGTCGTCCGGGTGGACTGCGACCGCGGTGTCCCCCAGCATGGTCTCCGGCCGGGTGGTCGCCACAGTGACCGAACCGTTGCCCTCGGGGTGGGGATACCGAATGTGCCACAGCTGTCCGCGCGTCGGCTGATGGACCACTTCGAGATCCGACAGTGCGGTGCGACAGCGCGGACACCAGCTCACCAGGGCCGGCGCGCGATAGATGAGGTCGTCGTTGTACAGCGTGACGAAGACGCGCCGGACGGCGCGGGAAAGATTGTCGTCCAGCGTGAAGCGTTCGCGCGACCAGTCGACCGATGCCCCCAGCTTCCGCATCTGGTTGGTAATCGTGCCGCGGCTCCGGCCGACCCAATCCCAGACGCGTTTCTCGAATTCCTCACGACCCAGATCGTGGCGCGACTTGCCTTCCTCGGCCAACTGCTTCTCGACCACGTTCTGCGTCGCGATACCGGCGTGGTCCGTACCGGGAAGCCACAGGACGTCGAAGCCCTGCATCCGCTTCCAGCGCGCGATGACGTCATGCAGCGTCTGGTTGAGCGCATGGCCGATGTGCAACCACCCGGTGACGTTGGGAGGCGGCAACACCATGCTGAAGGCGGGTTTGTCCGACGACGGATCAGCACGGAACGCACCGATCGCCTCCCAATAGGCGTACCACTTCGGGTCCACCTCGGCGTGCTCGAACGCCTTCGCCAACTGACGCATTATTCGGCGGCGGGCGGGCAGACGTTCATGCGGGCCAGCTCCTCGCGCACGATCCGATCGACGGCCCTTCCAACCACCTGCTCCGCCATGTCACGGACGAAAGCCTTAGTCAGGCGCCGACGGACGCGCCGAATCAGTTCGCGCTTTACCCCGTCAGTGACGCCGGGCGGGATGGCGGCCGCAGGACGGGCAATGGACGTCAGCAAGACGTCGGACCGCGGCGCAAGCTCGCGTTCAGCGGCAAGCAAGGTGGCGAACGCCTGCGCCAGGATCGGCCGATGCGCAAGCGAAGTCTGCTCGCGCGACGGCGGCACGTCTACCGGCTCGGGCTGGCTTGTTTGCTGCGCCGTTATGTCGACCGGCTGGGGCTCCGGCGCCGACTGGATGGGGACCAGCTCGGGTTGCGGTTCGACGTGCAACGGTTCCGGTGGGGACGTGGATTCGATCACCTGAGGTGCCGCGGCAACCGGTTCTGCAACGCCCTGCTCCTGTTCGCCGGTTTCCGGTTCAGGCGAAGACGGCACGTACGCCGGGTCGAGCAACGTCATCACCTGGGTTACGAGGTCCCCTGGAGCGAACGGCTTCACCAGGATGTTGCGACAGCCAGCCGTGTCGGCGCGGGCATGATCAACCGGCTCGAAAGCACCGGCGAGCAGAATTACGGGGAGACTCGTGCCGGTGGGTGTGGTCCTGATGCGCTCAGCAAGGTCGTAGCCGTCGGCCCCTGGAAGGCTGGCGTCGGCCAGCACGACGTCAGGGGACTCGCGTTCGACCGCCGCGATCGCCGCGGCGCCGTCGTCAACAACGACGACATCGACGTCCTCGCCTTCGAACGCGAGTTGGACCACCTGCTGGATCGCAAGGCTGTCGTCGGCCAGGAGGATCTTGTAGCGCATGAAAGGACGAGCGTACCGGCAGGCTTGGAACGACGTCAACAGGAACCCGCCGGCCGCGGGGAGCACCTGCGGGCAGGCTCTGCCCGATGGCGGGCGCATGCCGCCAGCGCCGGCGGCCCGCACCGGACTGCCGCTAGGAAACCGGACGCACGTTTTGGTGGATGAAGTCGATGATGGCCTGCATCGGCGTGCCGGGCTGGAACACGCCCGCCACACCAGCCCCTTTCAGGCGGGGAATGTCGGCGTCCGGAATGATTCCTCCGACCACGACGAGCACGTCGCCGAGGCCCCGTTCCGCAAGCAGCGCGGTGATGCGGGGACAAACGTGGTTGTGTGCTCCCGAGAGAATCGACACGCCGACCACGTCGGCATCCTCCTGCAGCGCCGTCTCAGCGATCTGTTCCGGCGTCTGGCGAAGCCCGGTGTAGATCACTTCCATGCCAGCGTCGCGCAACGCGCGGGCGATCACCTTCGCGCCGCGATCGTGGCCGTCGAGGCCCGGCTTCGCGACGACGACACGAATGCGGCGCGGCATACCGGCAACCGTCAGCGTCGCAGCAGGCGAAGTGCGCCCAGGAGGCTCCGTCATCGCACCGTCAGACGCGCGGCGTCTCCTCCCATTCGCCCCAGACGTCGCGCAGCGCGTCGCACAGTTCGCCGAGTGTGGCCTCGGCGCGCACCGCCCGGATGAGCGGCGGCATCAGGTTCCCGGTCCCTTCGGCGGCCCGCCGCACGTTGTCTAGTGCCTGCTCGAACGCTGATCGATCGCGCCGCGCCCGGATAATCGCCAACGCCTCGACCTGTGCCTCCGCCGCCGATTCGTCGATGTAGAGCGTGTCGACCGCCGCCTGCGCGGTCCCCCCGGCGTGCGAGTTAACGCCGACCACTTCCGTAGCGCCCGTCTCGACCGCCTGCTGCGCGGCGTACGCGCTGTTGGCGACCTCCTGCTGGGGGTATCCCTGCTCGATTGCCGCCACCATGCCGCCCCGAGCGTCAATCTTGTCGAAGTAGTCACGCGCGCCCGCTTCGAGGTCGCGGGTCAAGGACTCGACCCAATACGATCCGCCGAGCGGGTCAACCGCTTCGGTAACGCCACTTTCGTGCGCGATGATCTGCTGCGTCCGCAGCGCGAGCAGCGCCGCTTCCCTGGTCGGCAGCGCGAGCGCCTCGTCAAGTGCATTGGTGTGCAGCGAGTTGGCGCCGCCCAGCACCGCCGCCACCGCCTGCAGAGCGATCCGGACGACGTTGTTGTAGGGCTGCTGCGCAGTGAGCGACACGCCGGCCGTCTGCGCGTGAAAACGGAGCTTCCAGGAACGTTCATCCTGCGCTCCGTAGCGGTCGCGCATTACCGTAGCCCACAGCTTGCGCGCCGCTCGGTATTTCGCGATCTCCTCGAAGAAGTCGTTGTGCGCATTGAAGAAGAACGAGATGCGGGGCGCAAACGCATCGACCTCCAGTCCGGCGTCGATGCCGTACTGCACGTACTCCATCCCGTCCCGCAGCGTGAACGCCAACTCCTGCAGCGCGGTCGCGCCGGCCTCGCGGATGTGGTACCCGCTGACCGAGATGGTGTTCCAGCGCGGCACCTCCCTCGCACAGAAAGCGAAGGTGTCGGTGACGAGACGCATCGACGGCCGCGGCGGATAGATGTACTCCTTCTGCGCGATGTACTCCTTCAGGATGTCGTTCTGGAGCGTCCCCGAGAGCTGGGTCCAGGCGACGCCCTGACGTTCGGCGGCCACGAGGTACATCGCCAGGATCATCGCGGCCGGGCTGTTGATCGTCATCGAGGTGCTCACTCGATCGAGCCGGATGCCCTCGAAAAGACGTGTCATGTCGGTGAGCGACGCGACACTGACGCCGCACTTCCCCACCTCCCCGTCCGAGAGCGGGTGATCCGGATCCCTTCCCATCAGCGTCGGCAGATCGAACGCGACACTGAGCCCATGTCCGCCAGCGGCGAGGAGATCGCGGTAGCGCCGGTTCGTCACCTCCGGCGTGCCGAAACCGGCGAACTGCCGCATCGTCCAGAGCTTGCCCCGGTAGCCGCGCTCGTGGATGCCGCGAGTGTAGGGGAACTGCCCCGGATCGTTCAGGTCGCGGGCGTAGTCGAAGTCGCCGAGATCGTCTGCCGCCGTGGCTATGGCCGGCTTCTCCGCCGTGGGCATCAGCGCGTCAGGACTCGAGCCGGAACGCGGCGAGATGCGTTGTCTCACCGTCGCCGTAGGTCACCTGCAATTCGATCAGGTACTCGCCGGTCGGCAGAAACGGCAGCGCGACAGGCACCTGAAACCAGTTGGGCTCTCGCGGGGACATCGGACCGGACCCACCGTTGGAAGGCGGCTCGGAACCGGCAGCCGAGGTATCGGCCTCCAGCACGTCGAGCGGCACGATCGCTTCTCCGGCACGGTTCACCAGACGGGCTTCCACATCGGGAGCGCCGCCGCCCGGCGCGTACGCCTGGAAACGCACCAACATGCGTTCCGTGCGGCGGAAGTCGCGAGACGCCGTGGGTAGTGCCGTCCAGTCATCAACCAGCGACCGGTACTCAAGCTCGTTTCGGGCCCGAACGAAGACCGGTGTACTCAGCACCACCTCCGGGCTGGTGTAGTCGGGTACCTCCATCTCGACCCGGTCCCGATCGAGCACCTCTCCCCCCGACCCTTCGATCGCCAGGCCAATCTGCAACTCGCCCGGATCCGCTTCGAAGGTGGTCCAGTTGCGTCCGCCCGCTCCTTCCTCCGGTATCCGGCCGCGGAAGTACGCACCGCCGTCGCCCATCGCGGTCAGCAGGACGGTCGATGCTTCGTCACGACGGCCACGCCCATCGACCGGTTCCCAGACGAAGGTCACCTGCGTCTTGCCGTCAGCGCCGCTTCTCGACGTTCCGAACCAGGTCCGAATCAGTCGGCCGCGCCGGGGCACGGCCAACTGATCCAGCGCGAGATCCACCGAGCGGGGCGGCTGGTTAACGACGGTCCTCTCCGCTCGCTGTACGTCCCGTTCGGTAATCGCCCAATAACCCAACCGCGCGCGCACCCTCAGGGATGGGTTGCTTACGCGCACGTCGATCTCGTGGAACTCGCCGTCGGTCGGCGCGGCGCTCGAGTTGTACCCCAGCAGGTAGTAGCCGCTCGCGTCGGCCAGCATCTGTTCCAGGCCGGGGCGCAGATCGTTCTGGTTGACAATCGCCCGCCCGCCGGTCTCTTCCGCGAGGATGCGGAGCGTGTCCTGGGTTCTCCGCAACGCCCTCCCATCGGTGGTGATACTGACGGTCGGCTCCGACACGTCGAACTCGAAAACCGCGAGGCCGCGCGGGTCGACCGTGTAGATCGACGTATTGAAGCGGTTCGCGGTCTGGAAGATGTACCGCAGGTCACCCAGGATCTCGCTGTTGCGGAAGAACGCGTTTGTCTCCTCGAAGATACTGTCTCCGGCATACGGATCGAACCGCGCCGGATTGACCGCAGGATCGACCGGCCCGTCCGCGTTCTGGCTTCTCAACTGTGGCGGCACGTAGTTGGAATAGCCTTCGCTCACCAGCAGCACCGACTTCCGCCCCTCGCGGAGGCCGCCCAGCCTGATCATCAATCCGCGCAGCGCTGACAACGAGACGTCATTGCGCACCCGCTCGACCACCTCGGTGGGGTAGAAGCTGTAGCGTGACTCGTACTCGTTGCGTGGCTCGTACCGATATTTCACTCCTTCGAACTGGCTGACCGCGTTGATGATCGCCTCGTGATTCCGCGTCAGGAGCACCGAATCGAGCGGCATCAGCGGGTACATGAGGCCGACGAGATCAGTTGGGATCAACTCGTTCTCGAGGAAGTCGATCAGCATCCGGCTGGCCCTGATGCCGTTGCCGTACCGAACGTGGTAGTCGTCGAGGAATATGACGAAGACCCGCACGTCAGGTCGCCCCGCCGCCAGTTGCTGGTCCGAGCGCGTCACGCCGACAGTGGTCTGCGGGCCGCTGGCGAGAGTCGCCAGCCGATCGATCTGGATCACCTGGAAGGAGTCGACCTCCTGCTTGACTCCGTCCTCGTACACCTCGAAGTCGTCCTGCGTCAGGTCGAAGACGGGCGTGCCATCTTCGTCCGTGACGTAGGCGTCGACCCGGACGTAGTTGACGCCGCTCCGGAAGATGAGCGCCCGGCCGTCACCCGCCGGTTCGACCGTGACGCCGGGTGCGTCGGTGGCAGCGGATTGGTCGTCCCCCTGAGGTTCGGCGGGAGCCGGCTCGGCCACCGGTTCCTGGGGTTGCTGCCACGCCGTCCCGCCCGGGGCGAGCGCGAGCGCCAGCCCAAACGCCACGCCGGCGGCGATCCAGCGTCTGGTCACTGCTCAATGTTACCATCGCCGCGTGCTGGATGTCGCTGGCGCCCCGCCCCCGCTCACCCGCCTTTCCGAAGAAGAACAACTCCTCCGATCGACCGTGCGCGCATTCGCCGAGGCGGAGGTCGCGCCGCGTGTTCGCGAGATGGATGAGGCCGCGGCGATACCCCGCGTGCTGATAGACCAGCTCTTCGATCTGGGCGTAATGGGGATCGAGGTTTCCGAAGCGCATGGCGGAGGGGGCGGCTCGTTCATGCTGTCGGTCCTGGCAGTCGAAGAGTTGTCGCGCGTGGACCCGGCGGTCGCGGTGATGGTCGACGTGCAGAACACCCTGGTGATCAACGCACTCCTGCGCTGGGCGACGGCCTCGCAGCAGTCGCGCTGGTTTCCGCGCCTCGCCACGCACGCAGTCGGCGCCTACGCGCTCTCCGAGGCGGGCTCCGGCAGCGACGCCTTCGCAATGGCCGCGCGGGCCGTGCGTGACGGAAACGACTGGGTGCTGAGCGGGCGGAAGCTCTGGATCACCAACGCGGCGGAGGCGGAACTGTTCATTGTCTTTGCCACTGCCGATCCGTCGGCCGGCCACCGCGGCATCACCGCGTTCCTCGTCGAGCGCGACACGCCTGGATTCTCGGTCGGCAAGAAGGAAGACAAACTGGGCATTCGCGCGAGCAGCACCTGCGAACTGCTGTTCGATGCCTGCCGTGTGCCGGAGGCGCAGGTGCTGGGCGACGTGGGGCGCGGTTACCGGGTGGCCATCGAGACACTCAACGAGGGCCGGATAGGGATTGCCGCACAGATGGTCGGCCTCGCACAGGGCGCACTTGACCATGCGATTGCCTACACGCAGGAGCGGACGCAGTTCGGCCAGCCGGTCGCGGAGTTCCAGGCGGTGCAATTTCAGTTGGCGCAGGCGGCGACCGAGATCGAGGTGGCGCGGCTGGCGGCGTACAACGCCGCCCGGCTGCGCGATGCGGGTGAGCCCTTCCTGACCGAAGGAGCGATGGCGAAGCTCTTCGCCTCCCAGGTGGCGGAACGTGTCAGCTCACTTGCCGTGCAGCTGTTCGGTGGTGTGGGGTACACGAAGGAGTACCCGGTGGAGAAACTGTACCGCGACGCAAAGATCGGTCAGATCTACGAAGGAACCTCGAACATGCAGTTGCAGACGATTGCGAAGCAACTGCTGCGGCGATAAGGACAAGACTACCGCTCGTCCGGGCATCGGGGTCCTGCCGGTTCGCAACGAGCATCGCACGGGCTCTTAAGAGCCCGTGGTGAAACCCCGCGTAGCACCGAGAGCGGTGAGGCGCCCGCCTGACAAGGCGCGACGAGAGAACATATTGGCCATATGCGACCGAGGAGCAACGCCGTTCAGGCGGGATGCATCGCCGCTCGAATGTAGTGGGGGTTTCACCACGGGCTCTTAAGCTACGACGCGGCCGACGCGGCGAGCCGTTCGAAGAGCGGCCTCAATCTGGCGACGCTGGCAGCCGGCGCCTCCGGAACGACACGCGTCTCACCCACGACGGACATGAAGTTGGTGTCCCCGTCCCAGCGTGGCACGACGTGGACGTGCAGATGATCAACGATGCCCGCACCCGCGGTCCGTCCGAGATTCATCCCGACATTGATCCCGTGCGCGCCGTACGCCTCGGTCAGCGCCATTTCAGCGAGACGCGTCAACGCGATCAGTTCCGCCAGCTCCTCCGGTGTCGAATCCGCCATCCGCGCGACGTGGCGGACCGGTACCACCATGAGGTGACCGTTGTTGTACGGATACTTGTTCAGAATGACGAAGGCCCGTGCACCCCGGTACAGCACGTGCTCCGAGTGCGCCTCGGGATCGATCGCGGTACAGAAAACGCAGGTCGGCCCTTCACTTCCCGCCGCGCCGCTCACGTACTCCCATCTCCACGGTGCCCAGAGACGCTTCACGGCGGGACGGCGGGACCGGGCGCGACGGCGTGCTCCGGTTCGGACGACCGGCGGGGCGGCGGCGTCTCCAAGACCTCGTTGATCAGTGCGCGCAGTTCCTTGCCGGGCTTGA
This sequence comes from Vicinamibacterales bacterium, assembly GCA_965263055.1. Classification (GTDB taxonomy): domain Bacteria; phylum Acidobacteriota; class Vicinamibacteria; order Vicinamibacterales; family UBA8438; genus VXRJ01. Next base: position 148,857 of record OZ253581.1, read on the forward strand.
AGTAAGGAACCGTCTTCGGCGGCACGTCGACGGCATCGCCGGTCCGCGGGTTCCGTCCGCGGCGTGACCTGCGGTAGCGGAGACGGAAGCTTCCGAAGCCGCGGAGTTCCACCTTTTCGCCATTGCGCAGGGACTCGACGATGCTGGCGAACACCGTGTCGACCACCTTCTCCGCCTCCTTCCGCGGGAGGTCGGCAGTGCGCGACACTTCTTCGATCAGTGCCGCCTTCGTCATGCTGGTGCTGGTGCTGGTGCTGGTCACAGGCGCCTTCGGGAACGCGTCATGGGTGTCCGTGTGACGCCCGCGCTAATCCACTTTCCGGGATGCCGCATCCGCCGCCTGCTGCTGCTTGAAGTGGTCGCCCAACGTCGCCTCGGGAGACGATTCGCCAGAATAGCTGCGCCAGTCCGTTGCGAAGTTTTCGTCACGCAGTGCCCGCACGCTCAAGCCGATCTTTCTCTCCTCGGGACTCAGCTTGATGACTCGCATCTGGATCGAACTGTCCACTTCGATGGCGCCCTGCTCCCCCTTCTTCTGATCCTCGAACTCGGAAACGTGGATCAGACCCTCGATGCCGTCGGCCAGTTCGACAAACGCACCGAAGTTGGTGATCCGCACGACATTGCCCGTTACGACGTCACCCACCTTGGTGCTGGTAAAGAAGTCGCTCCAGATGTCGGTGGAGAGTTGCTTCAACCCGAGCGAGAGGCGCTGACTATCAGCGTCGATGTTCAGCACCACCGCCTCCACTTCGTCTCCCTTGTTGACCACCTCCGAGGGATGCTTCAGGCGCTTGCTCCACGACATGTCCGAGATGTGGATCAGTCCGTCGATGCCTTCCTCCACTTCGACGAAGGCCCCGAACTCGGTCAGGTTGCGAACCGTACCGGCGATTCGGGAGCCGACCGGGTACTTCCCGCCCAGTTCCTTCCAGGGATTGCTCTCGATCTGTTTCAGGCCGAGAGCGATCCGCCGCGCGTGCGGATCGACGCCGAGCACCATCGACTCGATCGTGTCACCGACAGTGAGCAATTTCGACGGATGCTTGACCCGCTTGCTCCACGACATCTCCGAGACATGGATCAGCCCCTCGACACCCGGTTCCAACTCGACGAACGCACCGTAGTCCGTCAAGCTGATCACCTTGCCGTTCAACCGCTGCCCTACCGGGTAACGCTCGGCCGCCGTCGTCCATGGATCGTTGTGGAGCTGCTTGTAGCCGAGCGAGATCCGCTCGGTTGCGGGGTCGAACTTCAGCACGACCACTTCGACGTCATCGTTTGGCTTGAACAACTCGGAGGGGTGCTGTGCCCGACCCCACGACATGTCAGTCACATGCAGCAGGCCATCGATGCCGCCCAGATCGATGAACGCGCCGTAGTCGGTGATGTTCTTGACGACACCGTTCATCACCTTCCCTTCTGAGATGGAGGCGAGCGTCCCCTCCTTCTTCTCGGCGTTCTCCTCTTCCTGAAGCACCTTGCGCGACAGTACGATGTTGCCCCGCTTCTTGTTCACCTTGATGACCCGCATGCGCAGCTCTTCTCCACGAAGCGCATCCAGGTTCCGGATGGGCCGGATGTCGATCTGCGAGCCCGGCAGAAAGGCGCGGACTCCGATGTCGACCGCGAGCCCCCCCTTGATCCGGTCGATGACGCGACCGAGCACCACCTTCCGCTCCGCGTAGGCCTTCTCGACCTCGTCCCAGATCTTCATCTTCTCGGCCTTTTCGCGCGAAAGCACGATATGGCCGTCCCGGTCCTCGGTTCGTTCGAGCAGGACATCCACCGTATCGCCCGGGTTTACCCCCCCGGCTCCGCTCTCGCCGCAGAACTCCGTCAGCGGGATGATCCCCTCCGACTTGTAGCCGACGTCGACCAGCACTGAGGTGTCGGTGACCTTCAACACGGTCCCCTCAACCACCTCGCCTTCGACGATATTCTTCAGGCTGGCCTCGTACATCGCCGTCAGCCGGGCGTGTTCCTCGGGGTCGCGAATCTCTTCGTCCGGATCGCGGTACGGATCGTCTGTCACGTCCATCATGCTCTCGGGCTCCTCCTTGCGCTCCCTCATCCTGGAGCGGTGCCGGCACGCGTCCTCAGGCCGGCGGCAAACTATAGATACTACGTCACTTATGCAGGGCCGTCAAACCGACGGTGACGCCGGGCAGACGCTGCCGGATTACCTTCAGGACACGTTGCACCACCTGCTCGACGGGCACGCCGGTGGTATCGATCCGCACGGCGTCATCGGCGATCTTCAGTGGCGAGGCGGTGCGCGTACGGTCGCTTTGGTCGCGTTCGTCGAGCTCCCGTCGTATCTCCTCCACGCCTGCTGTCGCCGGTCGCTGGTGGCGCCGATCGCTGGCGCGCCGGGCCGCCCGCTCCGCCGCGTCGGCGTCCAGGTAGATCTTGACCGGCGCGTCCGGGAAGACCACCGTCCCGATGTCACGCCCTTCCATGACGACAGAGCCGGCCCGAGCCAACTCCTGCTGCCGCCGGACAAGAGCGGCGCGCACACCTCCCAGGCGCGCCACCGCCGCGGCGGCGCGATCCATGTCGGCGTTGCGGATTTCATCAGTGACATCGTCGCCGTCGATCACGATGCGCGGTCCGCTCAGCTCAAACCCGGCGCCGTCTGCGAGGCAGGCGACGGCGGGTTCGTCATCGAGCGGGAGCCGCTCACGGATAGCCTTCCAGGCGACGGCGCGGTACATCGCACCAGTGTCGACGTGGCGCCATTGCAGCTTCGCGGCGACGGCGCGCGCGACGGTTCCCTTGCCCGCCCCGGACGGACCGTCGATCGCGATCACCGGAGGGCGGATCATGATGCCGTTCTGTGCCGGCGGGGCGTCCGCACCATCTCGGGCCGGGGCGGCGTGGAAGCAGCTTCACGCGCCGCGCGGCGCAGTGCCTTCAGTTCGGCTGCAGTCAGCTCACGCGCATCACCCGGCTTCAGGCCGCGGAGCGCGAGCGGACCCAACCGCGTCCGGCGCAGACGGCAGACCGGATGACCGATCACGTCGAACATTCTCCGGACCTGCCGGTTGCGCCCCTCACGCAGTGTCACTCGGATGCGGGTGTCGCGAGCCCGGCTGTGTTCAGTTCCGCGTTGCGGCATCAACCGCACCTCCGCCGGCGCGGTCCGCCGGCCGTCGAGTGTGACGCCGTTGGCCAGCCGCCGGAGTTGAGCCGGCGTCGGCACGCCTCGGACCACCGCCTCGTAGACGCGCAGGACCGCGTGACGCGGATGCGTCAGGACGGCCGCGAGCTGACCGTCGTTCGTCAGCAGCAGCAGGCCCTCCGAGTCGTAGTCGAGCCGGCCGACCGGGTAGACGTACTCCCGCACGCCCGGGATCAGATCAAGCACCGTCGGCCGGCGCTGCGGGTCACGGCGGGTCGTGATGTAGCCGGCCGGCTTGTGGATCAGCAGATACCGGAGCCGCTCGGCGCGGGTGACACGCCGGCCGTCCACCCGCACGTCGTCGCGCGACGGGTGGGCGCGGGCACCCAGCTCGCGCACCGTCCGGCCGTTCACCGTAACGCGGCCGTCTGCGATCAATTGTTCAGCGGCACGGCGCGATGCGACGCCGGCTGCGGCAATCATCTTCTGCAGGCGAACGCCGACAGTGTCCGCCGCCGGGTCGCGGAGTTCCACCACGGGCTCCTAGTGCACCTTCTGGACCGTACTGTCATCGATCGGCGGGATGGAATCTCCCTCCGCGTCGAACGGCAGCAACTCCTCTCTCGGCGCCTCGGAGGCGAGCGCGGAAGGCGCGTCCATGCCAAGGGCCTCCGCCATGTCCTCCGCTCTCGGCAGGTCGGCCAGATCCTTCAGGCCGAAACGGTCAAGGAACTCTCGGGTGGTGGCATACAGGAAGGGCCTGCCGACCACTGCCTTCCGTCCGACCACCTTGATGAGCCGACGGTCCACCAGCGTGCCGAGGACGCCGCTGGCATTGACGCCGCGGATCTCGGCGACCTCCGGGCCGGTAACCGGCTGTCGGTACGCCACTACCGCAAGCGTCTCGAGCGCCGGTACCGACAGCCGCTGCCTGGAGTGCTCGTGGAACAGCCGGCGTACCCAATCGTGCAGTTGGGATCGCGTAACGATCTGGTAGCCCCCCGCCACCTCGATCAACTCGAGCCCTCCCAGGCGATCCCTCCACCTCTCCACGAGCGTGGCGAGCGCCGCGGCGACGGCTTCCTTCGGCTCGGCATCGAGCGTCCGCTGCAATGTCCGAGGCGTGACCGGATCGGGCGATGCGAAGATGAGCGCCTCGATGATCGCCTGCAGGTCGTCGCGCGGCGGATCGTCACTCATCGGGTGCTCCCTTCGCGCCGGAAGAGCAGCAAGGCACCCAACGGTCCCGCCTGCAGCACACGGATCTGCCTGAGCCGGATCAGCTCGAGCAGCGCCAGGAAGGAAAGGACCAGGTCCCGCCGGGACGAGGCGTTGCCGAACAGATCCTCGAAGTGCGACGGCTCGTTCGCCGACAACTGTGCCAGCATCTCCCGCATGCGAACCTCGATCGGGATGTTTTCTTCCGGCAGCGGCACGTGCGGCAGGCCGCGCCGACGGGCAAGCACCGCCTGGAATGCCTGTAGCAGACTGAAGAGATCCACCTCCAGTTCCCGTTCGACCGGCGCACCGGCGATCGCCTCGACACGGGAGTCGGGGCGGGTCCACTGGGCGCTCCGGATCGTCTCGCGGTCGTGGAGAATCTCGGCCGCCGCCCGGAACCTCTGGTGCTCGAGCAGGCGCCGCACGAGGATGTCCCGCGGATCCTCTTCCGCCGTCTCCTCCCCCGCCGTCACGATCCGCGGCACCAGCATCCGCGACTTGATCTGGATCAGCGTTGCCGCCATGACAAGAAACTCACCCGCGACGTCCAGATCGATCTCACGCATCAGGTCGAGATATTCGAGGTACTGCCTGGCGATATGGACTATCGGGATGTCATAGATGTCCACCTCGTTCTTCCGGATGAGGTGGATCAGCAAGTCGAGCGGTCCCTCGAAATTGCTCACCCGAACCGGGTAGTCGGGAAGGACGGACTCGAAGTCGGCCGGGATCGGCGCTGGGCCCGGGGGCGGCGGGTCCGCGGCCGTCTCCCTCGCCTGCGTCGCCGGACTCTCGCGCTTCTCGTCGGCCACCTGCCTAGCCGTACGTCAAACCAATGGCGTGACGCACGTCCCGCATTGTCTCCTGCGCGACGGTCCGCGCCTTCGCCGACCCGTCGTGCAGGATCTCACGGATCCGTCCTGGCTGCGCCAGGATCTCCTTCCTCCGCTCCCGCATCGGCTCCAGGTGCGCGTTGATCGCCTCTGCCAGAGCCTGCTTCACCTCGACGTCCCCCACCTTTCCTTCCCGGTAGCGTTTCTTGAAATCGTCCACCTGCGCCGTGTCGCGGTTGAACGCATCGTGGTAAAGGAAGACGGGGTTTCCCTCGACCGTTCCGGGTATGTCGGCTCGGATCCGCTTCGGGTCGGTGTACATGCGCATGACCTTCTTCCGGACCGTCCCGGCGTCATCCGACAGATCGATGGAGTTGCCGTAGCTCTTTGACATCTTCCGGTTGTCAACACCCGGCAGGCGCGGGAAATGCGTCAGCAACGGCTGCGGCTCCGGAAAGACCTCGCCGAAGAACTGATGGAAGCGGCGAACCGCCTCGCGCGTCAACTCGAGGTGCGGCACCTGATCGTCCCCCACCGGTACGTACTCCGCCCGGTAGATGATGACGTCCGCCCCCTGCAACAGGGGGTAGCCGAGGAAACCGATCGAAGAGAGATCCTTTTCCGAGAGCTGCTCGATCTGCTCCTTGTATGTCGGCACCCGCTCGAGCCAGGGAATGGGCACCACCATCTGCAGCAGGAGGTACAACTCCGCATGTTCGGGGACGAGTGACTGCACGAAGAGGGTGCTCCGATCCGGATCGATACCGGCGGCGATCCAGTCGGCGACGTTGTCGTAGGCGTAGTTGGTCAGCTCCGACGTATTCGCGAACTCGCTTGTGAGCGCATGCCAGTCCGCGACAAAGTACATACAGTCGTAGTCCGCCTGAAGCTCGACCCACTTTCCGAGAGCACCCGTCAGATGCCCGAGGTGGAGCGGGCCGGTGGGGCGCATTCCGGAAACGACGCGGGGCCTCGCGCGCTCAACCGGCATGACGGGCGCCAGCGACGAGGAAAGGAAGCACGACAGGAAGGTAACGCGGAACCAACAGCCCCCAGAATACCCTAATTCGGAGCGGTCGTGATCCGCGTGAAGAAGGCGAGTATTGCGTCCGCCAGCTTCGGCCCGACCACCGGCAGCAGTTCCTCCCGTGTTGCGCGGCGGACTTTTGCGAGGCTCCCGAACCGCTCCAGGAGCGCCCGCCGGCGGCGCGGGCCGATCCCCGGGATCAGGTCCAGTTCCGACTGAAAGTCGCGCATCGAGCGCGCGCGGCGATGGAAGGCAACGGCGAACCGGTGCGCCTCGTCGCGGGCGCGCTGCACCAGGTGGAGCGCCGGGCTGGTCTTGGAAAGGCGGATCGGTGCGCCACCGCCACGGGTGTAGATCTCCTCCTCCCGCTTGGCGAGGCCGATCGCCACCAGGTTACCCAGGCCGAGTGTATCGAGCGCGCGGTACGCCGCCGTCAATTGCCCCTGCCCGCCATCGACCACCACGAGGTCCGGGAACGGTCCCCCTTCCTCCAGGAGCCGCCGATAGCGGCGGAACACCACTTCGTGCATCGCCGCGAAGTCGTCCGGCTTCACGCGGCCCGGTCCCTTCCGGCCGGCGGCGTCGGCCGCTGCTGCGAACCGCGAGCGACCCTTGCCGCGCGAACCGCGCCGCGCACCCCGCCCGCCGAGCCCGTGCACCCGGAACTTCCGGTACTCGCTCCGCTGCATGCGCCCGTCGTCGCACACCACCATCGAGCCGACCGTCTCCCGCCCCTGGAACGTCGAGATGTCGAAGCACTCGACGCGGACCGGAGGCTGCGGCAACCCGAGGACCCGCTGCAGTTCCGCCAGTGCGCCGGCATGAACGCGGGCGTCCTCGCTGTAGCGCGCGTCGTAGGCCAGCGCCGCGTTGCGCGAGGCGAGGTCGAGCAGTGCACGCCGGTCGCCGCGCTTCGGCATCCGCACCCTCACACTTCGGCCCGCCCGCTCGGACAACCACGCCTCGATGGCGTCACGGTCCTCCACCTCAACCGGCACATGAACCTGCGGCGGCACGTCGCGCGTCGTGTAGAACTGCTGCACCGCCGCGGCCATCAGCGCCCGCTCGTTCGCCGCCGCCGCAGCATCGCCCCCCTCCGCCACCAACTCGACTCGCTCGACGACCCGTCCCCGGCGCACCTGAAACACCTGGATCACCGCGCCGTCCGGTCCGGTCCGCATCCCGAACGCGTCGCGGTCACCGAGTTGCGCGCTGGCCATCTTCTGCTGCCGGTCACGCAGCGTCTCGACGGTCCGTAGCGCGTCCCGGCACTGCGCTGCCCGCTCGTATTTCTCTTCCGTCGACGCCTCCTCCATCTGCCGCCGCAGTCGGTCGATCACCTCGTCGGTCTTCCCTTCAAGGAAGAGCCGGGTTTGCTCCACCGATTCCGCGTACTCCTCGGGGCTGCATACCTCGGCAACGCACGGGGCCACACACCGTTTGATGTCGTACTCCAGGCAGGGCCTGTCGCGCTTGCCGGTAATCACCTCGTTGCACGATCGAATGCCGAACAGCCGGTGCGTCAACGACATCGTCTTCCGCGCAAAGGTCGCCGGCAGGAACGGACCGGCGTAGTAGTGTCCGTCGCGCGCTACCGAGCGGGCGACCAGGACGCGGGGAAAAGCCTCACCTGTGGTGAGTTGCAGGTAAGGGTAATTCTTGTCGTCCCGCAGCAGGATGTTGTAGCGCGGCGACCGCTGCTTGATAAGGTTGTTCTCGAGCGCGAGTGCCTCGACGACCGAGTCGGTGACGATAACCTCAAGGCGCACCGCCTCGTCGAGCAGCGCATCTGTCTTCGGGTCGTTGCCATACGCTCCCAGGTAACTCCGGACCCGGTCGCGCAGCGTACGGGCCCGGCCGACATAGATGGTTTCTCCCGCGCGATTGAAGTAGAGATAGACGCCCGGCTGCGCCGGCAGCCGCGCGATCTCCCGCCGCAGGTCGTTGATGGCCATCGGATCGGACGGGTCGCCAATGTCCCGCCCGCCTATAGAATAGACGGGCTCGCGCGCCGGCAGCATCGCCGGGCGGGCGGGCCGGACACCCATTCGATGACGTTCACCGGGGCCATCGGGCGCGCGTGCCTGCTACCGTTGCGCGGCATCATCCGGCTGTGCGTCGTCCTCCGGATACACCCGAACGTCCTGACGCTGACCGGGGTCGTCATCAACGCGGCCGCCGGCGTGGCGCTCGCCGGCGGATGGTTCATGTTGGCGGGCTGGATCATGCTGCTCGCGAACATCTTCGATTTCATCGATGGCAAGGTGGCCGACGAACTGGAGCTCTCTTCCAGCTTCGGCGGCTTTTGGGACTCGGTGATGGACCGCTTTTCGGACCTGTTCATTCTGACCGGTCTCATCTACCTGTACGCCATGCTGGGACGTCCCGACTACGTACTGATCGCCGCGCTCACGCTCACCTTCTCGGTGATGACCAGCTACACGCGCGCCCGCGCCGAGTCGGTGATCCCACTCTGCAAGGTGGGCTTCATGGAGCGACCGGAACGCATCGTCCTGTTCATGATCGGCGCTTTCACCAACCGGATGGCGGCAGTTCTCTGGGTGATTCTGGTGCTGTCGATTCTCACCGTCCTCGACCGGATTTACTTCACGTGGCGCGAACTGCGTGACAGGCCGGAGACGGCCGGATGAACCTTCTGACGCTGCCGCTTCGGATGATCTGGCATGCGCTCTTCTGGACGTTCGAGCGCGCCACCTGGCAGTACGACCTGATGGTCATCGCGATACTCGCCTTCGTCTGGTTCACCCCGCCCGGCTGGCTCGGCGATCCGATGGCCAGCGGTCCCGGCCTGATAGGCCTCATCGTGTACCTGTTGTCGCTGTTGTAGCCCGCCGAGCGCGTCAGACGCGGTTCCGGTCGTCGCCGCCAAGATCGAGCATCTTGCCGGCGAAATGGATGTCACGCGCGGCGATCTTGTCCCTGAGGAGCCTGCGCACCTCCGCGTAGTGCGCGCGGGGGACGGTGAGGGAGTGGGCAAGACGGCGGAGACGATAGATGATCACCAACGTAATCGTCCTCCCTTCGCGCCATGAAAGGCCGCCGATCTTGGCGTACGGAATGTAACCGGCGTCGGTCCAGATGCCGTCGGCATAAAGGCCGCGCCCGATCTTCAGGCGAAGCGGGACGGCGTACGCGTAGTAGATCAGCATCATGCCTTCGCCGAACGCGCGCTGCGGCGGTTGCTGCTGCACCACCAGCTTGACGAAGACCAGGATGCCGGCCACTACGCCGAGCGCGAGCATCCAGGGATAGGTGGCCGGCGTCTCGACCGCCCAGGTCACGAGCGCCGAGCCGCGGAAACGGCGGTAGCGGAGGAACTGAACGACGATGCGGAGCGTCGCGATCAGGAATCCGACACCGAACACGAACAGCGCGACGCGGACCCCCGACACGTCGATACTCCCCGCCGGCCGAAGGTCAGACGCGCGACTGGTACTCGCCGGTCTCCGTTTTGACGCGCACTCTGTCTCCGTTCGATATGAAGGGTGGCACCTGGATGGTCAGGCCGGTCTCGAGACGCGCCGGCTTGAGCTGGGCGCTTGCGGTCGCCCCCTTGATCGCAGGCGCTGTCTCTTCCACCGTCAGGTCGACCGTGAGTGGAATCTCGATACCGACCGGATCGCCCTCGAACAATTCGACCGTAATGGTGGAGTCGGGAAGCAGGTAGCTGGTGGCACCGCCGAGTGTCTCCGAGTCGAGGCACACCTGCTCGTAGCTCTCGGTATCCATGAAGTAGTGGCCGACGGCGTCGGCGTACAGGTACTGCATGGAACGGCTGTCGAGCATCGCCCGCTCCACCGTGTCGTTCGACGCGAACCGGTGATCCTGCAGCGTGCGGGCGCGAACGTTGCGAAGCCGCGTGTGGACGAAAGCGCGTCCCTTGCCGGGCGTCACGTGGTTGAAATCGAGGACGCGATAGAGCGTCCCGTTCATCTTGATCAGCATCCCCTTGCGGATGCGTGTCGCCTGCAACGACTCCATAGGCCGCGGATGGTACTACACCGGCCGCTCACCGGGGAACCGGGGGCGAGACCGCCGGATGCCCGGCGAGCGAGGCGCGCCACCGCCGATCCCCGCCCGCCGAAACGCCGATACGTGAGCTCCAGCGGACATCGGCAATCCGGATACCGCGGTCGCTCTCAATCTCTCGATCCTCAATGGCAAGCGGCCCATCACCGCACAAGTCGGCCAGGTTCTCCCGTCGCGTGACGCCGAGCGCTCGCGTCAGGTTGGCGGGGCCGCGGCAGAGCGCGGCCTCGTCAGGCGGGGACACCCCGGGACGAAGAGTTCGCAGCCGGCGGCGGCGCATCAGAGACAGACCCTCGAGGGGACTGAGCGCGCGGATCAGCACCGCTGACGGATAGCCCGCGGACTCGGTCACCGCGTTCAGCAGCTCGTGAATCCCGTAGGTCAGGTAAACGTAGGCGTAGCCCGGCGTTCCATACAGCGGCGCGTTGCGAGACGTCAGGCCGGAGGCGGCATGACAGGCCGGATCGTCCTCGCCGCTGTACGCCTCGACCTCGACGATCACGCCCGCTGTCGCACCGGACGCTGTCCGATGCACCACTACCTTGCCGAGCAATTCCCGAGCCACCTCCAGCGTCGGTCGCCGGTAGAACGTCCGCGCGAGGACGTGCCCGCCGCTCACGACTCCGCCGTGGCGGCGGAGAGTTCGGCGTCGACGTCATCGCGCCGCCGGCCGCGGGCCCCGTTGAGCACGCTCCGGAGGTAGCGTCCGGTATGCGACGCGTCGTGTGCCGCCACCTCCTCGGGCGTGCCGGCAACGACGACACGTCCGCCTTCCACGCCCCCCTCCGGTCCCAGATCGATCACCCAGTCGGCGGTCTTGATCACGTCGAGGTTGTGCTCGATCACCACCAGCGTGTGACCTGCCTCCACGAGCTTCGTGAATGCGGCCAGCAGCTTTGCGATGTCGTCGAAATGGAGCCCGGTGGTCGGCTCGTCAAAGATGTAGAGCGACTGGTCGCTACGCCTCGGCCCCAGGTGCGCCGCGATCTTGATCCGTTGCGCCTCGCCCCCGGAGAGCGTCGTCGCCGGCTGGCCCAGCTGCAGGTAGCCGAGACCAATCTCGTCGAGCACCCTCAGCCGCCGAAGGACCTTGGGTGATCCACTGAAGAAATGCAGCGCCTCGCGCACCGTGAGCGCCAGCACTTCGTCCACCCGCTTGCCGCCGTAGGTCACCTCGAGCACCTGCGGCTTGAACCGGCGACCGTCACACTCCTCGCACCGCACGAAGACATCGGCGAGGAACTGCATCTCCACCTTCAACTCGCCCTCCCCCTCGCAGACATCACAGCGGCCGCCCGGCACGTTGAACGAGAAGTGGCTCGTGGTCAGGCCGCGCGCCTTTGCCGCGCGGGTCGATGCGAACAGCTCGCGGATTGGATCGAACGCCTTGAGGTAGGTCACCGGATTGGAGCGGGGGGTGCGGCCGATCGGCTGCTGATCGATAAGCACGACATCGGAGATCAGCTCGACTCCCTGCATGCCGGCGTGCCTGCCGACCCGCTTGTCCCACTCCCCTTTGGCACGCTTGATCGCGGTGTACAGCACGTCATGCACGAGCGTCGACTTCCCGGAGCCGCTGACGCCGGTGACGCAGGTAAACAACTGCAATGGGATCTCGACGTCGATTGACTGCAGGTTGTGTTCCGCCGCGCCAACCACGCGGAGGCAAGGGCTGCCCGGCAGTCGGCGGCGGCGGACTAACGGCAGCGGAATGCTGAGGGCGCCTCGCAGGTATTTCGCGGTGAGTGATGTCGTTTCGCTCACCAGGCCGTCGACGCCGCCCGCGTAGACGACGCGTCCACCAAGGGTTCCGGCCCCGAGACCGAGGTCGACGACATAGTCGCTCGCACGGATCATCTCGGCGTCGTGCTCCACCACGAGGACCGTGTTGCCCTGATCGCGCAACTGTTCCAGGATTCGGATCAGCCGCTCGTTGTCCCGCGGGTGAAGGCCGATGGAGGGCTCGTCAAGGACGTACAGCGTGCCGACGAGCGACGCGCCGAGCGACGTCGCCAGGTTGATTCGCTGCGATTCGCCACCCGAAAGCGTGGAGGAGAGCCGGTCGAGAGTCAGGTAGTCGAGTCCGACGTCGCTCAGGAAGCCGAGCCGGCGGCGGATCTCGCGCGTGAGCCGCTCGGCGATCGCCGCCTCCTGATCGCTCAGTTCCAACTGGTCGAAGAAGCGGCACGCCTCCCCTACCGTCAATCGGCAGATGTCGCTGATGCGCCGGCCGTCCATCCAGACATCGCGCGCCTCGCGCCGCAGGCGGGTGCCGTCACAATCGCTGCACGCGCGGTAGCTGCGGTACCGGCTCAGGAAGACGCGGACGTGCACCTTGTATTTCTTCCGTTCCAGCTTGCGAAAGAACCCCCGCACACCGCGGTAGCGCCCGCCGTCCCCCTCGACGACGAACCGGCGCTCCTCTTCGGTTAACTCCGCCCAGGGAACGGTCGTCCGGATGTTGTGCGACGGTGCGGAGCGTTTCAGTTCCACGAGGCTCGATCGGTAGTGCGGCCGGTTCCACGGCTCTATCGCCCCCTCCTGGATCGACTTCGACGGATCGGGCACGACCAGGGCCATGTCCAGTTCGATGACGTTGCCGAAGCCGTGACAGGTGGGGCAGGCGCCGACCGGACTGTTGAACGAGAAAAGCGTCGGCTGCGGCATCTCGTACGTGATGCCGCACGGTTTGCACTCGAACCGCTCGCTGAAGCGCTGCGGCACACGCTCACCTACGCCGTCGGTGTCCACTTCGATCGCGAGCCCTGTGCCGCTCCCTTCCTGGTAGGCCGTGTCGACCGCCTCGGTCAGGCGTGGCAGAACGTCCGGACCGGTCCGGATGCGATCGACGATAACGGTCAGCGTCCTCGCGCCGGACAACGACGCGATGTCCACATCGTCGAACGCGACGGCGCGTCCGCCCACGGCCAGGCGGCCAAATCCCTTGCGGCGCAGCGTGTCGATCGCGTCGGCAGCCGGGTGGCTTCCGGGCGCGGCGGCGATCTCCGGTACCGGCGCCTCAAACGCGATCAGCAAGCGCGTGCCGGCGGGCAGATGGTTCAGGTCACTGGCCACCGCCTGAGCCGTTTCGCGCTGCACTTCTACCCCGCATTCCCGACAGATGGTCCGGCCGGCGCGTGCAAAGAGCAGGCGGAGGTAATCGTAGATCTCGGTTGTCGTACCGACCGTCGACCGGGGATTTCGGATGCGGTTCTTCTGTCGGATCGCTATGGCGGGACAAATTCCGTCGATCCGGTCGACGTCCGGCTTCTCCATCCGCTCGAGAAACTGCCGTGCGTAGGCCGACAGCGACTCGACGTAGCGGCGCTGGCCCTCGGCGTAGAGCGTGTCGAAGGCGAGTGACGACTTGCCGGAGCCGCTCACGCCGGTGACGACGATGAACTGCTCCTGCGGAAGGATCAGGTCTATGTTTCGGAGGTTGTGCGTCCGCGCCCCGTGGATCTCGATTCGGCCGTTCCTGGAGGCCGGCGGGTCAGACGGCGCGTCGTTCCGACGCGAGCGGCGGTCGGAGAACGCTGTCTGTCGAGAGGGCAACAGAACATTCTACTGCCGACGTTGGCTCCGGCGCACCCGAAGCGCACTGACGCCCGGTCAGCTGCCGATCCTCGGCTGTCCGGGCTCTCGGAGGACGAGGACGTCATGGAGCGGCTTGCGGCGCAGGTCTGGCACCTGCGCGCCGGCGGCGGGATAGCCGACCGGCATCAACAGACACGCCGTCTCGCGCGCGGGCCGCTCGAGGATGTCCCGGAGGAATCCCATCGGGCTGGGGGTGTGCGTCAGCGCCACGAGTCCCGCCTGGTGCACGGCGGTCAGGAACAGGCCCGCCGCAATGCCGACCGACTCGGACACGTAGTAGTGGCGGACTTGCTCGCCGGCCGGCCCCAGGCCATGGTTCTGGCGGAAGAGCACCACCAGCCAAGGGGCGATCTCAAGGAACGGCTTGTGCTCGTCCGTGCCCAGCGGCTCGAGCGCGCGCAGCCATTCATCCGGCATCCGACCCCCGTAGTTCTCTCGCTCCTCGCGCTCGGCGGCGATGCGGATGCGGTGTTTGATCTCCGGATCCGAGACCGCGACGAACGTCCACGGCTGCCGGTGCGCACCCGATGGGGCCGTGGATGCCGCGCGCACCAAGTCCTCAATGATGCCGGCCGGCACCGGCTCGGGGCTGAAGTCACGCACCGTGCGGCGCCGGTTCATGACCTCGAAGAAACTGCGCGCCCGCGCGGCGACCTCCGGGAGCGACGGCTTCTCGTACGGCAGCGGAATCAGTCTCGGCTTCATGGCAGGCGCGGCTCGCCGGCCTTCTACCCACTCAGGAGCGGCGCCAGATCGGTGATTGCCCCGACCACGTGATTCGCCGCGAACCCGAGCTCCTCCGGGGGCTCGGCCGCGGCGCGCTGAATCCAGAACGTGTTCAGGCCGGCCGATGCAGCACCGTTGATGTCCCACGAGTTGGACGAGACGAATCCGAGCGCCGAGCGGCCGACCCCGAGCCGCTCCAGCCCGAGCATGTAGACACGCGGGCTGACCTTGAAGATCCTGACATCCTCGACACTGATGATCGTGTCGAGCAGGGTGTCGATGCCCGCGCTGCGCGCCGCCGCCTCCAGCATCCGGGGCTCCCCGTTGGAGAGAATCGCCAGCCGCAGGCCCCCGCTCCGCAGGGCCTCGAGACCAGGCCGTACATCGGGGAACGCCGCCAGGGTCAGATAGGCCTCCATGAGGCGCTCGCGCCGCTGCGGGGTGAGATCCAGATCGAGGCTTCGGGCCGCGTACACCAGCGCGTCCTGGGTGACCAGCCAGAAATCCCGGTGCCGGCCCATGAGGCTGCGCAACAGGCTGTACTGCAACTGCTTGGCGCGCCAGCGCTGCGCCAGCGCGTCGCCTCGCCCGGGAAACAGCTCCTCGCACAGCGCCGTCACCGAAAAGACGTCGAACAGCGTCCCGTAGGCGTCGAACGCGAACGCCTCGATGCCCTCGACGGAAGCGGGCTGGAAGGCCGCGGCCCGCACCGCGCCCGCGCCGGCCGCGGCCGCGCCCAGGGTCCCCACGAATGCTCGGCGGCCGGTCTTCATGCTGCAACTCCTTCCGGATTCCGCCGGCTCGCGGTCGGCACCGGCGGCAGATCCCGCACATTATCCCACCAATCCCAGCGCCGGCCCGCGGTTTCAGGGTAGAATACCGAGGTTCGTGTGAGGCACCCGGGTTTCCCGCTGGAAACCTGAAGTGGCGGTCGAGTACTCACGCACTCGACTGGCCCGTTCGCGTTCCCCCACTCGGTTCTGTCACGTACGTTCTCGCGCCATCTCGGCGCGCTTGTCATTTCGGTTTTCGTCGGCCTGCTGTGCGGTTCGGGAAACGCTCCAGGCAATACAAGGAGCATTCTCGATGTTGTTCTCCGCGCTCGGACTCTCACCCTCTCTGTGTACGCCCCTCGCGGCCCTGGGCTACACCCAGCCCACACCCGTCCAAACCTTGGCCATTCCCGTCGTCCTCGGCGGCAGCGATCTCCTGGCCCGCGCGCAGACGGGCACTGGTAAGACCGCCGCATTCGGCCTGCCCATGATCGACCGCCTGCTCGTGCGCGGCCAGCGACCAGCAGACAGGCGCACGCCCCGGGGACTCGTCCTCGTCCCGACGCGGGAGTTGGCCCAGCAGGTCCATCAGGCGCTCAAGACCTACGGGGCGCCCGCGGGCCTCCGCGTCGCGGCCATTTTCGGCGGCGTGCCGATACAGCCGCAGGTGCAGACGCTGCGGCGGGGCCTCGACATCATCGTGGCCACGCCGGGCAGGCTCATCGACCACCTGCAGCGCCGCACGGTCGCCCTGTCGGCCGTGGAGATCCTCACCCTCGACGAGGCGGACCGCATGCTCGACATGGGGTTTCTCCCGCCATTGCGACGCATCCTGACAGCCGTGCCACGTGCGCGTCAGACGCTGCTGCTCTCGGCCACGTTCTCGCGGGAGGTGGTGCGCTTGTCTGGCGAGTTCACGCGCGATCCCGTTCGCGTGGACGTCTCGGAGGCGCAGGGGGTCGCGCCAACAGTGAGCCATCGCGTGCATCCGGTGGCCCACGAGCGCAAGAGCGACCTGCTGACCCACATCCTGATGCAGGCTCCTGTCGGCCAGGCGCTCGTCTTCTGCAAGACCAAGCACCGGTCGAACCGTGTGGGTGAGCAGCTCGTCCGGGCCGGGGTGCGAGCGGCGATCATTAACGGAAACAAGAGTCAGGGCGCGCGCACGCGCGCGCTCAGCGACTTCAAGACCGGTCGCGCCACGGTGCTCGTGGCGACCGACATCGCCGCGCGCGGACTCGACATCAGGCAGTTGCCGCTGGTGGTCAACTACGACCTGCCGCTCGTGGCCGAGGACTACATCCACCGCGTGGGCCGGACTGGCCGGGCCGGACTCACCGGCCGTGCGGTCTCGCTGGTCACCGCAGCCGATCGGAACCTGTTGCAGGCCATCCAGCAGTTATTGCCGGCGCCGGTCGAGCGAGTGGTCGTCGAGGGCTTCGGGGCGACGCACGCACCGCGCGAGGCGCCGGTGCAACCGGCACGGCGGCATCAGCCGGCTTGGCGAGGGCGCGGGCCGACCCGGCGTCGGCGCGACGCCGCGACCGCGGCGAGATAGGCCGACTGATTCGGCGAATCGTGAAGCCGGGAACTCTCGAACGGCGCACGCCGAACCGGGGGAACGGACTACAATCGTGACGACGAGGATGAGGACATGGGTCGTGCATCCTCGCAGGTCATCGATTCTGGATATGTGCCGGCGTAGCTCAGTTGGTAGAGCAGCTGATTCGTAATCAGCAGGTCAGCGGTTCGAGTCCGCTCGCCGGCTCCATGCTTTCTTCTTGCCGGTTCGTCCGCGTCTACGCCCAGCGGGACGGCGGGTGGAAGTACCTCTCGCTCGTCGTGCTGCTTGCGGCTGCGTCGCTCGGCGCGGCCGGACAGGAACCGGGCCGGATCCGGGTCGAGGTGCAGGCCGGCGGAGATGCGGTCGCGGGAGCGACCGTGGTCGTGGCGGGGACCACCCAGGTCACCGACGCCGCCGGGGTCGCGGTCGTGCCGGCGCCCGTCGGGACGGTGCAGGTCACGGTGGTGCACGAGGGATTCGTCCCGGTCACCGTGGCCGTCACCCTGGCCGGGGCCGCCGAGCGTGTCGTCCTGGTCGAGCTCGAGCCGGAGCTGACGATCGAGGAGGAAATCACGGTGGTCGCCAGCACCCGCACCGGCCGCCGCATCGAGGACCAGCCGATGCGGGTCGAAGCCCTCGATCGGGAGGAGATCGAGGAGAAGATGCTCATGACGCCCGGGGACATCGTCATGATGCTCAACGAGATGGGCGGCCTGCGGGTGCAGGCCACGTCGCCGTCGCTCGGCGCCGCGAGCGTCCGCATTCAGGGCATGCGGGGCCGCTACACCCGCTTCCTCTCCGACGGGTTACCGCTCTACGGCAGCCAGCCGGGCGGCCTGGGGCTGCTCCAGATTCCGCCGATGGATCTTGGACAGGTGGAGGTCATCAAGGGAGTGGCTTCCGCGCTCCACGGGGCCGGCGCCATGGGCGGCGTCGTCAACCTCCTGTCGCGACGGCCCGGCAACGAGCCGGAGCGGGAGATCCTGTTCAACCGCTCGACGCGGGGCGCCACCGATGGCGTGATGTGGCTGTCCACACCGCTATCCGATGCCTGGGGGATGACGCTGGTCGCCGGCGGCCACCGGCAGACCCTCACCGACGTCGACGGTGACGGGTGGGCGGACCTGCCCCACTACGGCCGCGGCGTCGTGCGGCCGCGGTTCTTCTGGGACAACGGGCAGGGCCGGTCGCTGTTCCTCACAACCGGCGCGACCCGCGAGACCCGCACCGGCGGCACGGCTCCGGGCCGCGTGCTCCCGGCCGCGGGCACCTACCGGGAGGCCCTCGACACGCGCCGCCATGACCTCGGCGTGCTGTGGCAAACGCTGGCCGGGCGCTCGGTCGTGACCGCGCGCGCCGCACTGGCGCGCCAGTGGCACGACCACCAATTCGGGGAAACTCTCGAACGCGATCGCCACGACACGGGCTTCGCCGAACTCACCGTACGGCGGGCGGCGGGCCGGCACACATGGGTCGCCGGCGCCGCGGTCGAGCGCGACGCCTATCAACCTGCCGACGTCCCACGGTTCGGCTATGCCTTCACTACGCCCGGCCTGTTCGTGCAGGACGATGTCGACGTGCGATCGTGGCTGGCGTTGTCGATGAGCGGACGGCTGGATCGCCACAGCGAATTCGGCTGGTTCTTCAGCCCCCGCGTCTCCGCGCTCCTGCGATCGGGCGACTGGTCGACGCGCGTGTCCACGGGAACCGGGTTTTTCGGGCCGACGCCGCTCACGGAAGAGACCGAGGCGGCCGGCCTGACCCGGCTCAGTGTGGACGGTCCGCTCCGCGCGGAACGCGGCCGAAGCGTCTCGATCGACCTCACCCGCGCCCAGGGTCCGGCCGCCTACACCGCTACCCTCTTCGCGTCGCGTATCGTCGACCCGGTACACGTGGACCGCTCCACCTACGTGCTGCGCAACCTCGATCACCCGACCACGAACGTCGGCGTGGAACTCCTGGGGACGTTCCGGCAGCCGCCGTTCGCCCTCACGGCCAGCTATACCCACGTACGGTCGCGCGAGCAGGTCGGCGGCGTAATCGGCGACGTGGCCCAGACGCCGCGGCACAGCCTGGGGCTCGTGGCCATGGCCGAGAACGAGGACGGGCGGGTCGGCTTCGAGCTGTACTACACGGGGCGCCAGCGGCTCGAGGCCAACCCGTATCGCGATATCAGCGAGCCCTACACCCTGGTCGGCGTCCTGATCGAGCGGCGGATCGGCCCGCTCCGGCTGTTCGTCAACCTGGAGAACCTCACCGACGTGCGGCAGCACCGGTGGGACCCGGTCCTGCGTCCCGACCGCGCCCGCGACGGGCGCTGGACGGTAGACGCCTGGGCGCCCCTGGATGGACGCGTGATCAACGGCGGAGTGCGGCTGCAGTTCTAGTTCGTCCGACGACGAACAGGGCGAGATTACGGGCGCTACGACCTCCGGCTGCACACCGGAAAGAAGATGTCGGTACGCCACTTCAACGGATCCGGCTCGGCGCCGGGATCGGTCACATAGACCTCCCACGGTGTTCCAGCGCCCTCGAGATCCTGTGATTCCATCCACGCCGTCAGTGCCGCCCAGGTCTCCCCAAGGTTCTCGTACGCCCCCATGTGGGTGACCGTCGCAACAGTTCCGGCGGGAAGCTGGCCCGCCCGCACGCGACCCGTACCAGCAACCGGCGACGCAACCGGCATCGCGCACTCGAGGTCGACGTCGTTGCCGTCCATCGAGTGGTAGATCGCGAGGGGCATTCCGGCCGGAACCTGTTCGTGCTGCTGGAGGTACCCGTACACCTCCCCAAACAGCGGCCCCATGACCTCACCGATCTTGTCCATCGTGGCCGTAGTACGGATGCCCACGATCCCTTGTGCGTCAAGTTCCTTCGTCCGGAATTCCCGCTTCATTACTTACCCTCCTTCTCCTGGTTCTCCAATCCGCCAGCCGTGACGTGGTGCAAGAAACAGGATGCCCTATGATGGCAGCGCGCGATACGGTCCGGCGCCGCATCGCGAAGGACACTACCGTTGCGGATCTTCATTGCCGTAACGCTGGACGGCGTCGCGCGCGCGCAAGTCGCGGCGCTGGTTGACGAGCTGCGGCGTCAGCCGGCACTCGCGGCTCAACCGGTGCGCTGGGTGCCGGAGGCGAACCTGCATCTCACGCTCCGCTTTCTCGGCGAGGTGGATGAACGCCGTGCGGCGTCCGTGCGCAAGGCGCTCATGTCCGCCTGGACGCGATCCGCGTTCAAGGCGTCGCTCGGCGCGGCCGGTCTCTTCCCGCCACGCGGCGCACCGCGTGTGATTTGGCTTGACGTAGGTGACGGCGCGGACGGGCTGCGCGCGCTGCGTCAGGAGCTGGAGGGGCGCCTCGCCGCGATCGGGTATGCGAGAGAGCGAAAGCCGTTCCACCCGCATCTGACCATCGGGCGGGTAAGACGGGAGGCGCGGGACGTCGGGCGATCGCTCCAACGGGCGGTCGCGGGGATCAATGTGCCGCCAATCCGGTGGACGGTCGATCACTTGGTGCTGATGGAGAGCCGGCTGTCGTCCGAGGGCGCGGCGTACCACGAACTCGCCTCGGCGACGCTCGGATCGGCGGGTAGCGCCCGGTTCGCCCAGCGCATGCTCAACCGACACTAGGAGCCCGTGGTGAAACGAGACTCAAGAGCAGGGGGTGCTCGATATGTTCCGCGACCCAGCGCAGGAACCGCACCGCATCGGCCCCGTCAATCAGCCGGTGATCGTAGGAGAGCGAAAGCGGCATCATCAACCTGGGCTCGAACTGCTGGTTGACGAGCACCGGAACGTACGCTGACCGCGAGAGACCCAGAACCGCCACTTCCGGGTGGTTGATGATCGGCGTAAAGAGCGTCCCACCCAGCCCTCCAAGATTGGTCACCGTGAAGGTTCCACCTTGCATCTCTTCGAGCGTCACCGCCTTTGACCGCGCCTTCTCTGCAAGCGCCGCGATCTCGTGAGAGATCCGGATCAGCGTCTTCTTTTCGGCATCTCTAATCACAGGAACCAACAGACCCCGGTCGGTGTCGACGGCCACACCGATGTTGATGTACTGCTTGAAGACGATCTCTTCGCTCGCAACGTCCAGCGAGGCGTTGAACTGCGGAAACTCCTTGAGCGCAGCCGCGAGCGTCATGACGGTGAAGGCCGTGACCGTCAGCGGGACGTCAGGTGATTCCTTCTTGAGCCGCTTGCGCACCGACTCGAACTGCGTGACATCTGCCCGGTCGTGTTGCGTGACGTGCGGAATCGTCCGCCAGGACCGGGTCATCTGACGGACCGTCGCGCGACGTATGCTCCGCATCCGGGTTCGCTCGACCGAACCCCATCTTGTGAAGTCGGGAAGCTCCGGCTCTTCTGAGGTCGCCGGAGCGCTGTGGCGCGCTGCCTGCAGGAGACGCCGAGCGTAGGCCTTTACGTCGTCGGCGGACACTCGTCCGCGGGCAGCGGAACCTGGAACATCCCCCACGTCAACACCAAACTCCCGTGCGAGCCGACGGACGGACGGAGCCGCCAGGGTGGTCCGATCGGGGCGTGTCGCTGGCGGCGAGGCCGAGGGGAGCGGCCCCGACGGCGGTGGAGACTCCTCAACTGATTGAGGAGGTGCAGGTTCGGACGGTGTCAGGACACGAGGCTCCACTTCAGACGGCGTCGCGGACCGATCGGGTGCGTTGGAATCGGCAGTTTCAATGGTCAGGATCACCTGACCGACGGCGACCGTCTCGCCGTTCTCGACGGCGACCGTGCCTACCGTTCCTGCGGCCGGGGACGGAACTTCAATCGTGGCCTTGTCGGTCTCGAGCTCGATCACCGGTTGATCGGCCTCGATGGCATCGCCCGGCTTGACAAGCACCTCGACGACGTTGCCGGTTTCGATATTCTCGCCGAGCTCAGGAAGCGCGAAGTCAATCACCACGTCGTTTGTCCTCGGCCATCCTACGCGGTCATCGGGGCGGCCTTGTCTGGATCGATGTCGAGATCGGTCATCGCCTGCGCGACCACCTCGGGAGCGACCGCGCCGTCACGCGACAAGGCTCTGAGCGTGGCCAGGGTGATGAATCGCGCGTCGACTTCGAAGAAGTCTCGGAGGTCCGCCCGACTCTCACTTCGACCGAACCCGTCGGTGCCGAGGGCCGCAAGGGGCCTGTCCAACCACTGGCTCAGTGAGTCGGGCAAGGCCTTCAGGTAGTCGCTCGCCGCCACGACGACACCGGGCGCCGTCGCCAGACACTGTGTCACGTACGGCTCCCGCGGCGTCTCCAGCGGATGCAGCATATTCCAACGATCGCAGGAGTGCCCGTCCCGATAGAGCTGAGACCAGCTCGTCACGCTCCAGACGTCCGCGGCCACCGCGTACCGTTCCAGGAGACCCTGGGCCTTGATCGCTTCGAGCAGAATCGCGCCACTGCCCAGCACCTGCGCTCGGTGCGGCAGGTTCGGCGAAGGAGACGGCTGGAGCCGATACAGGCCGCGCAGAATCCCCTCTCGACATCCCTCGGGCATCGCCGGCATGGGATACGGCTCGTTCTCGACGGTCAGGTAGTAGAAGATGCTCTCCTGCTCGACATACATCCGGCGGATACCGTCCTGTATGATGACCGCCAGCTCGTAGGCAAACGCAGGGTCATACGCCAGCAGGTTGGGCACAGGATAGGCCAGCAGGTGGCTGTGACCATCCTGATGCTGCAATCCTTCTCCCGCGAGTGTGGTCCGCCCCGCCGTCCCGCCAATGAGGAAACCGCGGCACCTCGAGTCACCCGCGGCCCATATGAGGTCTCCCACCCGCTGGAACCCAAACATCGAATAGAAGATGAAGAACGGAATCGTGTTGATCCCGCGGGTGGCATAAGCGGTGCCCGCGGCAATGAATGAAGACAGCGAGCCGGCCTCGGTGATCCCCTCCTCGAGAATCTGACCGTCCTCCGCCTCCTTGTAGTACAGCAGGGTGCCGTGATCTACCGGCTCATAGAGCTGGCCGTCGTGCGCATATATCCCGACCTGCCTGAAGAGCGCCTCCATGCCAAAGGTGCGGGCCTCGTCGGGCACGATCGGGACGATCAGCTTCCCGATGTCCGGATCATGCAGGAGACGCCCCAGCAGGCGCACAAACGCCATGGTCATCGAGGCGGCTCGCTCGTCGGTACCTGCCAGCAGCTCGTCGAACGCGTCAGTCGGCACCTGCATGAGTGGCTTTGCCCGGACCACACGCTGAGGCACATACCCTCCGAGCGCCTGCCGCTGCGCATGAAGGTAGGTCATCTCGGCGCTATCTTCCGGCGGACGATAGAACGGAACCTCGGCGACCTGCGCATCAGACAACGGAATCGAGAAGCGGGTGCGAAACAGCTTCAACTCGTCTTCATTGAGCTTCTTCTGCTGATGGGTAATGTTGCGACCTTCGCCTGCCTCGCCGAGGCCATAGCCCTTGATGGTCCGGGCCAGGATGACGGTCGGTGAGCCGGTGTGCTCGACGGCGGCCTTGAACGCGGCATACACCTTTACCGGGTCATGGCCACCCAATCGAAGCTTCTTCAACTCCGAGTCGGTAAGATGTGCAACCATCTCGAGCAATTGTGGCGACCGCCCCCAGAAATGCTCGCGAACATAGGCGCCAGATTCGACCGCATACTTCTGATACTGCCCGTCGACCGTCTCGCTCATGCGGCGCACGAGGACGCCGTCCCGGTCTCGGGCCAGCAGTGGGTCCCAATCGCGTCCCCAGATGACCTTGATGACGTTCCAGCCGGCCCCCCGGAACGCCGCCTCCAGCTCCTGAATGATCTGCCCGTTCCCGCGCACCGGCCCATCCAGACGCTGCAAGTTGCAGTTGACGACGAAAATCAGATTGTCGAGCTTCTCACGGGCCGCCAGGGTGATCGCGCCAAGCGACTCCGGCTCGTCTGTCTCGCCATCGCCCAGAAAGGCCCAGACCTTTGCGTGCGACGGCGATTTGAGACCACGGTCTTCAAGATACCGCTGAAATCGAGCCTGGTAGATGGCCGTGATCGGGCCCAACCCCATCGACACGGTCGGAAATTCCCAGAAATCCGGCATTAGCCAGGGATGCGGATACGACGACAATCCTCCACCTTGCGCCAGCTCTCGCCGGAAGTTCTCGAGATCCCCGGCCGACAGCCGCCCCTCGGCGAACGCCCGCGCATAGACACCCGGAGCAGCATGTCCCTGGAAGTAGATGAGGTCGCCCTCGGAGTCGTCGGTCGTGGCGTGAAAGAAGTGATTGAAGCCCACCTCATACAACGTCGCCGCCGAGGCGTAGGTCGAGATGTGCCCGCCGATCCCTGCCTCACGCTGGTTCGCGCGCACCACCATGGCCAGCGCGTTCCATCTCACGATGCTCTTGATCTGCTGCTCGAGGTCCCGGTCCCCTGGATACGGGGTCTCTTCCTCGGGTGGAATCGTGTTGATATACGGCGTGTTCGCCGTGAAGGGCAGGTCGACGCCCACACGCTCGGCGCGACGCGTCAGCTGCTGCAGGAGTCGCCCGGTCGCGGTGAGACCGTATCGGTCGATGACCGCATCGAGCGAGTCGAACCAGTCCCGCACCTCGGTGGCGTCAATGTCGCGTGCATCGTCGACCGGCTCATGCATAGAACGTCATCCATTCCCGAAGCATTCAAACAAATACGTGACTTACTGCCACAAGTGTGGCCATGCTTCGCTCGTTGTTTCCCTCATTGTAAACGGGAATCTACGGGACCATCAAAGCCGTCCGAAGACCGCACCGTGCTCATCATCCGCTCGATCCGCTCCAGAAGCCCGTGTGAGTCCCTGCGACGGATCAATCTGTTTGGGGGCGTGCCACATGACGCCACCTGCAAGAATTGGAGCCGGACGGGGACATCGAACCAATAGGGACGCGTGAGACCACTGGTGCCAATGACCAGGGCGGGCGCCTTGCACGATCCACAGGCCGCTCGGATCCGACGGGACCGTCGGGCGTGCGCCTTCTACAACGGCCGCGAACCGCCAACGATGAGCGCGACCGCGAGGACCGCGCACCCCACACCGATGACCTGCCAGCCATTGAGGCGCTCGCCAAGGACGATCCGCGCGAGGATCACGGTACTCGCGGGGTACAGCGACGACAGGGTGACAGCGACGCTGAGCGGCCCGTAGCGGGTGGCCAACAGGTACAGTGCGTTGGCGCCCATGTCGATGGCACCGCCGGCGATGGCGATCCTGGCGACGGGCGCCGCCATGCGCAACGGTCGCGCGCTGACCAGCGCGATGACGCCGAACAGCGTAACCGAGACGGCACGCGCCGCCACGAGGGGCCACATCCCTGCTTGGGCGTCTGTTTCGGCCAGGGCAAGAAAGAACAAGCCGATCGCCACGCCCGACGGGAGCGCGAGCCCGACACCAGGCGGCAGTGCCCCGGCCCGCACCGACACGGACTCCGCCGCTGCCTCCTGCTGACTGACCAGCACGATGGCCACGATCGCCAGTACGATGCCAAGTATCGTCAGCGGTGCGAGCCGTTCGCCGAGCACGACGCGGGTGACGACCGGAATCATCACGGCGCACACGGCCGTGATCGGAGCCACGACTGCCATCCTCCCCACGGCAAGCGCCCGATACAGCAGCGTCACCCCGACGCCGCCGGCCAGTCCGGCCGCTCCGCCCCAGGCCAGATCGCGCGCTGCAGGTGTGGCCTCGGGCAACAACGGCAGACTGAGAACCAGCAGCGTCAGGCCGCAGCCCTGCGACGTCACGACGATGGCGACGGTGTTCGTTCGGCGCGAGGCAAGGCCGCCAAGGAAATCGGCGGCGCCGTACAGCGCCGCCGAACTGAGCGCGAGCAGGTACTCCATGGAGACTCTGTGACGGGTGGTCGTCTTTGACTCACGTGCGCTGGACCGACGGCTCGGGCGCTTCGACACGGGTGCGACCGGCCATTGCGGGTGCAGGCCGCTTGCGGTTGGCCTGACGCCGCACCCCCGACGGACGCCTTCGAGGATAGCGACCGATGGCCTGTCGACACCCAACAGGGATCAGATCAGCGCTCACTTCTGGGTTGCGCTGACGTGCAGCGACTCAAGCCCGCGCATCACGGAATTGCTCCGAAACCTCGGCTTGCCGCAGAGCGTTCGCATCGACGTGAAACGCTCCAGCAGCATCCCGATGGCGATCCGCGCCTGCAGCCGAGCCGACTGCGCGCCGATACAGTGATGGATCCCCTGTCCAAATGCCAGGTGACGGGTGCCGCGCCGGCCGATGTCGAACTCGTCGGCGCGCTCGAACACCTCGGGGTCACGGTTGGCCGCGCCGATCAAGAGGATCAGGCTGTCGCCCGGCCGAATCGGGACTTCCCCGATCTCGCAGTGTTCCACCGCCACACGGAAGTCGCATTGCACCGGGCTGTCGAAACGCAGCATCTCCTCCACCGCCGAGTCGATTTCCCCGGGCTCTTCGCGCAGGCGCTCGAGTTGAGCCGGATGCTTGAGTAACGCCAACATGCCGTTCCCGATCAGGTTCGCCGTGGTCTCGTTGCCGGCAACGAGCAGCACGCGGAGCATGTCGAGAGCTTCCTCCGGGGTCATCCGCTCGCCGCGCTCGTTGCCTCGCGCCAATACACTGACAATGTCGTCCTGCGGTTCCGCGCGCCGCGCTTCCATGATCGGCGCGAAGATCTCGTCCATCGCCCGGCCCGCGGCCCTCGCGCCCGCCCGCTCGCGCGCGGTGACCGTCAACTCCAGCAGCCGTGCGCGCTGCTTCGACCACACCGCGAAACGCCTGAGGCTTTCCGGCGGTACGCCCAGCATCCACGTGATGACTCGCAGGGGCAGCGGCTGTGCAACGTCCCGGACGAGATCGAAGCTCGCCGGCGTGGCGACGCGCTCCAGCAGCTCCGCGGTGATGGTCCGTATCCGCGGTTCGAGCGCCTCGATCGCCAGGGGTGTAAATGCCTCGTTGACCAACCGGCGAAGCCGCGTGTGCTCCGGCGGATCGAGCAGTAGCCGGCTGTAGTCGTCGGGGCCGGCCGGAAGTGCGCCAATGCCCCGGTGCGCCGCCTCTCGCCGCCGCGGATCGTTCGAGAATCGCCGGTGGTCACGCAGTACGGCGTCGACATCGGCATACCGCGTCAACACCCAGGCGTGGGTCAGGAGGCTGCGGTGCACCGGGCTGCGCGCGCGCAAAGCCGCGTACGTCGGGTAGGGGTCCTGTGTGATCGCGTCGGCGAACGGGTTGTACGCAACGCGATGGCGTATCCGTTCGGTCAGTACCAGAGCGTGGGTGAGCAATGGCCGAATCGTGGCCTCCAATGGGCGTGTCATGGGGAAATCATCGTCACCGGTGAGCAACCGGGGTTCTGCGACAGGGGGCCCCGTCGGCGGAAGCAAGTGTAGCCGGCCGCGCTTCGTCGGTCCTGTTGACGAGCCGCTGGATCCAGGGGAGCCCGCCCCCGAACTCCAGCTCACGTTCACCTTGGGCGGCCGCCCCCGTTGTGATCGTGAGCATCAGAACCGCGAGGATCGTCGTGCGCATCGTCTGCATCCTCCCTTCGGATGAGAGTGCGCAGACGGTCGGAAAACTGGCTCACGGTCACCCGGTCCCGCAGCCGGGAATCGCGTGCCGCTTCGACGACGCCTTCTGGAGAGTCGTGATCGGAGATCGCTGTGCCGGCTCGCGGAAGTCCACGTACGCGCAGCAGATAAGGTTGCCCGCTCACGTCGAACGCCGCGGCCAGTTCGCCGGCGCTGCGCTGGTGCTTGCGCAGCAGGTCAGTCGAGGGCCTTGCCGGGATGGCGGAATGCCCTCGACCCATGCTTGAATAGCGCCATGCAAACCGCCAGCGACGACGGCAGCAGGCCTTTTTCTCCTCTTCGGCTACCTCAAGGCCTTCTTCCTGACGCCCCCGTCCTGTGCCGTGGGGGGTGTCCCCCAGCGCTACCGTGGCGAGACGCGGCTCTTCCTGATGCAGAACCTCCACCGTTACATCGTCTCTGGAAGAACTCAACCTGGCTCAACGAGCGGCACATGCCGTTTGCCTGGGTCAGCCTCGTCTGGGTGGTGTTCACCGATCTCTACATCTATCTGCTCTCGACGGGCGCCGTACGAGATTTGAACACGTGGCAGTAGCTGAAACGCTGTATGGGCTGCCGATGTCTCGGCCCCTGTTGAATCACTTGCGTTGGGGGCCGGGGACCCAGTTCTGGTGCGCCGGGGGATGTTTCCTCCTCCTGGCTGTTTTTCATACATGGCCCCTCGCGACAGGTACGGTGTCGCCGACTCACGACGACGTGTGGCTAAACGCATGGACTGTGTCATGGATTGCGCATCAGATTCTCCGCAATCCACTGCAATTGTTCGATGCAAACATGTTCTTTCCCCATCAGGGAACGTTGGCCTATACAGAACCACTGATCATCCCCGGGCTGATGGCAGCGCCAATTCTATGGCTGGGTGGCTCTCCGCTCCTGGCGCATACAGTGCTTGTGCTGCTCGGCTACGCATTGACCGCCCTGGGCATGTACGTCCTCGTCAGGAACTGGACCGGCGACTTTCGCGCCGGCCTGCTGTCGGGTGCGTTGTTCGCATTCAGCACGGCGCTGCTGACGCGTTCCGCACATGTGCAAGGGATACACATCTACTGGCTACCGTTGGCCTTTCTTGCGTTCCAGCGGTTAACGGAGCACCGCCGCCCGCAGGATGCGGCCTGGTTGGGGCTCTGCGTGATCGGCGCCGCGCTGACTTCCGGCTACCTCGTAGTCTTCGTGTTCTTCGCACTATGCGCGGCTGCGCTCGTGCGGGCGAACGCCTTCTGGGGACGCGAAGGTGCTCGCCTGTTGCTGCAATTGGGGGTAGCGGCGATGGGGACCGTCGCGATTCTACTGGTCGTGCTGTGGCCCTACCTGCAGGCGGGATACGAACGACCTCCCGTCGCCGAGGCGGCCGACCTCGCGACGGCGCTGGGAAGCTATCTGGCCTCCGGCGCCGTCTTCCACCAGAGCTGGAGCGCCGACTACGGCCACTCGTCGCCGGGTACGTTGTTTCCGGGTGTCGTGACGCTCGTGCTGGCAACCGTCGCCGTCTGTCAGCGGCGTCGCACAACGCCCCGGAGGGCTCGCCGTATGCTGCTGGCGACCGCCGTCGTCGGCGTGCTCCTCTCGTTAGGCTCGCTCACCCCGGTCTACATCTGGGCGTACGAGTTGGTCCCGCCGCTACGCGGTCTCCGTGCGGTCAATCGTTTCGGTATTCTCGCGATCTTCGCGCTCGCGGCCCTGGCGGGCATCGGCCTGCGTGGGCTCAGGTGGCCGGTGTCGCCGCCGCGGCGGTGGCTGGTTGCCGTCGTCCTGCTCCTGTTGGCCACGGCGGAGAGTTTCCACGGCTGGGGTCCCAATTCGTGGAGCGACACATCCGGGCGCATCCATCGGTTCCTGGCGACGTCGTCGTGGCCCGGCGCCGTTGTCGAGTTGCCGATTTACCAGCGGCGCTACGGGTTTCACAGGAACGCCCGGTATCTGCTGGCGTCAACCGTCCATTGGCGACCACTCGTGAACGGCTTTGGTGGCTTCGCGCCGCCGGATTTCGACGACAACGCCCACCTGGCCAGCGGATTCCCTTCGGTGCTGACCGTCAAATGGCTTCAGGAAATCGGCGTTGGTTATGTCGTCATCGACCTGGACCAATACGGAAGCCGTATGCGACGGAAGTTGAACGAACTGGAGAAACGACGGGATCTGGGGCTTGAGGTCGTGGAGGGGTCGACTCGGCTGTATCGGGTCCAGCCCGAACGGTCACGGACGATCGAGGCGCTGGCACCCGTACCGAGCCTCTCGACTCTCCGCTTCGTAGGCGGTCCTGCGGAGGGAAGCACGCTACGGGCGGCACATGGACTCCGCCAGGCCTTCGGATTTCAGTCGCCGGAGCGCTTCATCGCGTACCTCGAGTCGACACGCCGCGAGTCGCAACTGATGCTGCGATTTCCGGTGCCGATGTCCGGACGGTTTCTCGACGCTGCAACGGGAGCAGAGCTGCAGGAGGTGACGGTGCGGGCCAGCGCGGCTGACGATCCGCCGGTGCGTGTGGACCCGCCAGCTGGCCACGCGGGCGTGCTTCTCGACCTACACCCACGGATGTCCGAACAATGACGAAGGTTGGCCATGATCCGGTTTGGTGGACATCTTCCGAAAGGGGAATACGATGTCGACGATGACGGACACGCAGGGCAGGCGGACGCGGCGGAGCTTCACGGATGACTACAAGACGGGGGCGGTACGACTGGTCCTCGATGAGGGCAAAACGGTCGCGTCCGCGGCGCGCGATCTGGGCTTGACGGAGTCGTCGCTCCGCAACTGGGTCGAGCGGGCCCGCGCGGGTCGGACGAAGGGCAAGACCGGCCTCACGACGGCGGAGCGTGATCAACTGGCGCGGCTGCGCAAGGACGTGCGCGAGCTGCGCATGGAGCGCGACGTCCTAAAAAAAGCCGCGGCCTTCTTCGCGAGGGACCACCTGTGAAATTCGCGTGGATCCAGACGGAGAAGGCCAGCTATCCCCTCACGAAACTGTGTCGCTGGCTGGGCGTCACGCCGAGTGGCTTCTACGCCTGGCGGCAGCGCCCGGCATCGACGCACGCGCGGGAGGACCGCCGCCTGAAGGTGCTGGCCCAGGCGTCATTCGCCGAGAGCAAGCAGCGGTACGGCAGTCCGCGTATTCACGCGGATCTGATCGAGCAAGACGAGCAGGTCAGCCGGAAGCGCGTGATCCGGTTGATGCAGGAAGACGGCCTGAAGGCGCGCACCCGCAAACGGTTCACGTTGACCACGATGAGCGATCACGACCAGCCGGTGGCCGCGAATCTCCTCGACCGGCAGTTCGAAGCCGCCGCGCCGAATCAGCGCTGGGTCGGGGACACGACCGAGTTTGTCATCGGCTCGAGCGGCAAGCTCTATCTCGCCGTCGTCCTCGACCTGTTCTAGCGGTTTGTGGTCGGCTGGGCCGTGAGCGCCGTCAACGATCGCCACCTGACCATCAAGGCGCTGGAGATGGCGCTGAAACGACGGTGCCCGGAGATCGGCCTGTTGCACCACTCCGACAGTGAGTATATGGGGGCCTGCTTCCGGGCGGTTTGACCCGCACCAGCGATTGACCCGTCAGGATGTGGGTGCTGGAACGCTCCTGGGCTTCTCTGACCCACATCTCCGATTGACCCTGTGTCTTTCCTCGGAACTGTCGGTTGCCCGGGAGCGGGCCAGTGAGGCGCCTGCCTCACCGACGGCCCGGGATCCGTCAGAAGTAGTACTTCAGGCCGACCGTTACCGCCAGGTAGCTGATGCCCTCGAATCGCTGCGTGGTGTCGAATGGGGTGACGCCGTCCGCCTGCACGGGCGCATGGCTGCGGATAAGATCCCAAGTCGCCTCGTCGGTGATATGGCCGAATTGGGCCCAGCGCCCCGTCACGCCGACCGAGGTGTGCTCGGTCAGCGCGTAGTCGGCGCCGGCGAGCACCTGGAACCCAAACGCTTCTTGACGCACCGTCGTATCGAGGGAGCTGAGGGTGCCCGCCGCGGCGCGCTTGGCGGCGTCCGGCCAGTCCGGCTCAAAGTCGATGCGCAGGTACTCGACGTCCGGCTTCCGGATGAACTGGTTGGCATAGTTCAGGGTGGTGATGGCCACGCCGAGGCCGCCGCCGACGTACGGCGTCCAGGGCGACTCGTTCGGAAAGTCGTAGTACGCGTTGGCGAAGATCTGGTGGGCGGCGTAGTCACGGATCCACTCGCGCGGCGGCTGGTCGTCGCTCCACTCGGTGTCCTTGCCCTGGAGCGCCACGTCCGTGGTGGCCCCGACCGCCGCGGTGGCGGGCCCCTGGGACCGGGTGAGATACTCCACCTCGACGCGCACCCGGTCGGCCCGGTAGCCGAACAGGAGGCCGCTCACGACCCCGCCCCCCGGGTTGAACGCGTTGTGCAGGATGACCGTCGGCGTGCTGGCGCGGCACGCCTCGTCGCTGGCCGGCGGGCTGGTCGATGCCGGATAGAGGAACCGGTCGCACCGCGTCGGGTGGTTGACCCCGGTGACGACCGAGGTGAGGGTGGACGCGTTCGCCCTCCCCACCTCGAGGCCGACATAGAAGCCGTCCTGGTTGGTCTGGCCGCGCGCGGGCGCTGCCGGCCCCAGGAGTGAGAGTCCCAGCGCCGCAGAGAGGCCCGCGCGCGCCGCCGATCGTGCCCCGCCGCCGGATGGCATCAGTCCCATGTCGGTATTGTACCCGCGAGCACGCAGGCCGGTCTTGGGGCTTGGTCAGGAAGGCATCGAGGCCCTGTTGGAGGCGGCGTCCGGGTCCTGATCGGCGCGGGCGAGCACCCAGGAGCCAGCGAGGAGTTTACGCCTGGTGTCGCGGGGGCGGATTCTATTAGGGCAGCGCGAACACAAACAGATTGTTTCCCGACCCCGGCTGCAGCTCGGTCGTGAGGCGCAGGTTGTCCGTCGTGCTGAGCGAGCTTCCGGTACTGATGGCGACGTACTGGGTGCCGTCCACCGCGTAGGTGATCGGGAAGCCGGTCACCTGGGAGCCGAGGTTGACTTCCCAGAGCACCTCCCCCGTCTCGTGGTCGAGGGCCCGGAAGCGGCCGTTGCTGTCGCCGCCGAAGATGAGCCCGCCGGCGGTGGCGACGAGCGACGTGGTGCCGGCGCGCTGCTCGTAGAGCCAGGCCGTCTCACCGGTGGAAGCGTTGATGGCGCGGACCGTCCCCACCTGATCGGTGCCGGGGGTGTTCACGATCCGCTGCGAGAGGTTGTAGAGGCTGCCGTCGGCGGTCGCCAGCATGCGGGCGCAGGCGTTGCGGAGCGGGAAATACATCAGGTTGGTGATTGGGCTGTAGGCGCCCGCTTCCCAGTCCTTGCCGCCGGTGACGAACGACGGGCAGATCAGCATCTCGTTGTTCTCGCGCGTGAAGATCAGCTCAGGGTTCTCGCTGACGGCGCCAGTGGATCCGTCGATGTGGGTGATGACGTTCTGCGCCGTCGTCGGCGTCGCCCAGAGGAACTCGCCGGTAGCACGGTCGAGCGTGTAGACGACACCGGTCTTGCCCGGGATGCCGGTCACCACGCGGTACACTTCGCCCCGCCGCAGTCGCGGGTTGATCCAGGAGACATGCTCCGGGTCCGGCGTCATCGCGGTGTCGACCAGCAGCCGCTCGTAGGGATGGTCGAGATCCCAATGGTCGTTCAGATGCTGGTAGAACCAGGCGATCTCGCCGGTGTCCGCGTTCAGCGCCAGCGTGGAATTGTGGTAGAGGTGCGTGTTGTCGACGCCGCCGACCATGAATTTCGGCGCGGGTGACGTGACCGACGTGCCGATGTAGACGAGGTTCAGCTCCGGGTCGTAGCTCGGGACCATCCACGCCCCGACATGCTTCCGTTCCTCGAACGGAACGCCTCCCCACGTCTCGTCGCCGAACTCGCCCGGGCCGGGGATGAGGCGGCGGCGCCACAGCTCCTCGCCGGTCGCGGCGTCGTGCGCGACAATGACGCAGGCGTTCGGGCCTCCCTTCGGCGCGCAGCTTCGACCCGAGATCACCTTGCCATCGGCGACGATCGGACCGGAGGTCTGGTTGGCCGGGTTGACCGTGTAGTCCAGCACCTGCGTCTCCCACGCCACGTCGCCGGTGCGTGCGTCAATCGCGATCACCCAGTCGTCCGACGTGCTGTCGAAGAGGTACGTGCCGTGGATGGCGATGTTGCGGTTCGTATCGATCAGGCTGCCGATCATGTAGTCGGCCAGGTCGTCGGGCCGCTGGCGGCGGTGCTGCCAGATCAGGTCGCCGGTCACGGCGTCGATCGCCTGGATGAGGTCGCGCGGGTTCGGCATGTAGAGGACGCCGTCGTAGACGAGCGGCGTTCCCTGCTGCAGGCCGGGCCCGAGCGGACGGGTCCAGACCATCCGAAGGCCGGCGACATTGTCGCGGTCGATCCGGTCGAGCGGACTGAAGCCCCAACTGTCCAGGGTGCGGCGCCACATCAGCCAGTCGGCGGGGTCGGGATCCTGGAGCATGGCATCGGTGACGGGGGTGAAGTCGCGCTCGGGCTGCTGCGCGGTGACGCTGGCGAAACCGAGGAAGAGCGGCCCGGCGATAGTCAGAGCGGCGAGGAGAAAGAGCGGCGGCGCCGGAAGGGATGGCGGGTGCTTCATGGAGGCAGCTTAGCCGGGATGCGGATCGCATTCCAATGGGGCGCGGGCGCCAGGAAATATGATCGGTTGGATGGGTTC
Source organism: Vicinamibacterales bacterium (assembly GCA_965263055.1). GTDB lineage: Bacteria > Acidobacteriota > Vicinamibacteria > Vicinamibacterales > UBA8438 > VXRJ01. Next base: position 183,012 of record OZ253581.1, read on the forward strand.
CTCGTGGTGGCTCGCGCCACGCACTGCACTGCTCGCGCTCGCCGTGGCGGCTCCACCGGTACAGTTCGCCTGCGAACCCGCGCCGCAGCCGCCCACGCCACCGGAGAACGAGGTCTTCACGGCGGGCGACGGCACCCGTTTTCGCGCCGAGGTCGTCGCCACCGGCCTCGACGTGCCTTGGAGCCTGGCCTTCGCCCCGGATGGCCGGGCCTTCGTCACGGAGCGGCCGGGGCGGGTTCGCGTCCTGGTGGACGGCGAGGTGCTCCCGGAGCCCGCGCTGACGCTCCCCGATACCTACGCCGTCGGGGAAGCGGGCGTGATGGGCATTGCCCTCGATCCGGAGTTCTCGAGCAACGGGTTCGTCTATCTCCTCTACACCCGTAATCCGTCCGAGGGACTGCCGCCCGCCAACCGCGTGGTCCGCTACCGGGAAGTCGGGAACAGGCTGGCCGAGGCGGTGGTACTGCTCGACGACATCCCGGCTGCCCGCTTCCACGACGGCGGCCGACTCCGGTTCGGTCCCGACGGCTATCTCTACGTGGCGATGGGAGACGCCACCGAGGAGGATGATGCGCAGGACCTCGCATCGCCGAGCGGGAAGATCATCCGGATCAACAAGGACGGAACCACTCCGGCGAGCAATCCGCGCGCGTCACCCGTCTACTCGTACGGCCATCGCAACCCGCAGGGGTTCGACTGGCACCCCCTGAGCGGGACGCTGTGGGCCACCGAGCACGGCAACGTGGGAAACGACGAGGTCAATCTGATCACGGCCGGCGCCAACTACGGCTGGCCGGTGATCGAGGGGATGGAGAGGATGCCGCGGATGGAGACGCCGGTCCTGTCGTTCTCGCCGTCCATCGCGCCGTCCGGCGCCTCCTTCCATGTCGGGAACGTGATTCCCGCGTTCCGGCACGACCTCTTCTTCGCCGCGTTGGGCGGCGAGCATCTGCACCGCGTCCGGTTCGACCCGAACGACCCGACCCGCGTCGTCGGCAACGAGCGGCTGCTCGAAAGCCGCTTCGGTCGCCTTCGGGACGTGGTTACCGGACTGGACGGCGCGCTGTACGTCCTTACGAACAACCGCGACGGACGCGGCAGATCGCGCGCCGGTGACGATCGGATCCTCCGGCTCGTCGCCGCGAACTAGCAATCGCGGCGGAGGCGCTCCGTGTTCCGGCTCGGCGCCCGTTACCAGTAAATCGTGTACCTACCATAGCCACAATATATTACCACTTATTTATAAAAGAACCATAATATATGATGAATGGCATATATTAACTATAATGGTAGTTATTAAGGTAAGTACCATATACTCGGCCGCAGGGCGGCGCCCGCGTCCGGCGGCTCGCCTGGCGTCTCGCCCATCTCGTGGTCGAAGGCGCGGAAGCGGCCGGGAACGGCGAGGAGAAAGAGGGCCGGCGGCGGAACGGATGGTTAGTGCTTCATGACGGCAGCGAAGAGGAGGTTCCGGTCAAGAGAAGTCGCCGCCGGCAATCTTATACGGCACCCGCACGCCGGGGTCGTCGGGCGGAAAGTCCTTCGTGTTTCTGGTGACGAGCAGGCCGCCGACGTGGCGGGCGCTGGCCCAGATGATGGCATCGGGCAATCGCATCCGATGCGTCCGCCGGATTTCCACCGCCAGCTCGGCGACCGCGTCGTCGATCGGTATGCGCTGAAAGCCGGACAGGAACCACCGGAGACGGTCCGTTTCCGGCTCATCCGTTGCGCCAACGAGCACCTCCATCCACGTGATGGCGCTGATCGACGCGTCGGCATGGCGGGCGAGCTCGTCACGAGCCGCCTCGACGCCGGCGAGATAGTCAATCAGGATGTTGGTGTCGATCACGGCGCGCATTTCAAGGCCACTCGCGCCGCAACCGGCGTTCGTACTCCAAGCCGTCCGGCCGTCGGTCGCGCCAGATGCCGAACGCATCCCGCCGCTCTCGCGTGCTGTGCACGTTCAGATAGTCCGCCACCGCCCGCCGGACAGCCTCCGCGCGCGACACGCCCTCGCGGCGACAGAGTTCGCCAAGCCGTTGAACCTGCTCCTCAGGCAAATCTATGATGGTCCGCATGGCATGTGATTACGATGCATGATAACACGTCACCGGCAGGCTCTGATCGGCTCCGGCCCGTTGCAACAGAAACGACGCCTCCAAGAGCACGGCTTCGCGAGTGAGCAGCGGTGTTCCCAGCGCAGCAAACTGCGCTCTCACCCACTCGTGGTGCGCCTCGTCCGCATCGAGCAGCGCAACGATGGGCCCGGTGTCAACGATGACCGTCGCCACCGGCACGGTGGGAGTCCTGGACCACGGCCTCGTCGAGCAGACGCGTATTCGTCGCCAGGTCGGAGCGTCCGCTGCGAACGGCGCCGACCAGGTCACCGGCGAGATCCGCGCAACTCGCTGGCGGCGCACCGCCCCTGTCGCTCAGCGCGTTCGCGATGAGCTCCCGCACGAGGGACGACCGGCTGACGTTGCGGCGCCGCGCTTCCCTGGAGAGCACCGCGTGCAACTCGTCCGGCAACTTGACGGAAAGGCCGTTCATGAAATGGATGGTAATCCGATCAGCGACAGATCTTCACAAGTTCCAGTCGATGAGCCGACGTGTCTTCGCGTCCGGCTGGTGGCAGGCAATGCCCAGACCCGTCAAGCCAGCCGCCTTGGTGTCACGTGTCATGCATCGTGTGACAGTGGACGCCCGCCGCATCCCAGCGTCGCTGGTACCACGGCGTGCCGGTTGGCGTTACCCTGGTCGACTACCACTAGAGGGAGGCACGATGCCGACGATGTACAACCCGGCGCACCCGGGAGAGAGCCTCCGAGACCCACTGACAGCCGAGGGCTGGACGGTGACCGAGGCGGCCGAGAAGCTAGGGTGCACGCGACAGACGTTCTCACGACTGCTGAACGGGCGTACCGGCATCTCGCCAGCGATGGCACTGGCGTTGGAACGCATCGGTTGGAACAACGCCGCGTTCTGGGTACGCCGGCAGGCGCAGTACGACTTGGCGCAGGAACGCATCCGCCAGGAACGCGTGGTGGCATAAGCACTCTTGCGTGCGAAGCGGGCAATCTCGCTTGGCGACGAGACAGTCGTGTGCCGTATCTACTCGTCCCGCTCCGGCATGAGCACGAACTCGGGATAGGCGTCGATACCCAGTTCCGCCACGTCCTGACCCATCTGCTCGACCTCGAAGGACACGCGAACGCCCATCGCCCTATCCAGCGCCAGCCACGTCAGCCACGAGGTTACGAAGGCGAACACGCCGATGGAGACGACGCCGAGCAGTTGGACGCCGATGTCGGCGCCGGCCGCGATGGCTGTCGCCAGCGTACCCCACGCGCCGGCGAACAGGTGCGCGGGCACCGCCCCGACCACGTCGTCGATCTTCAGCGTCTCCAGCAGCTTGATGGCGGCGGTGCAGATGATGGCGCCGACCGCGCCGATCGCGATGGCCCAGTAGTGACTGGTGATGTCGGGACCCGCGGTGATCGAGACGAGACCGGCGATGGCGCCGTTCAGGCCGGCGAGCAGATCAATCCGTCCGAGGATGGGCCGCGAGACCGCAATGGCCGCGATGACGCCGGCCGCTCCCGCCAGGTTGGTGTTGACCAGCACGTGGCTCATCGCAAGCACGTCGGCGGCGCTCCCCAGGGCGAGCTGGGACCCGCCGTTGAAGCCGAGCCAGCCGAACCAGAGAATGAACACCCCCAGGGTCACCACCGGAATGTTGGACGGGGGGGTGCTCGTGACGGTGCCGTCGCTGCGGAACTTGTGGTACCGCGGTCCGACGACCAGCGCGCCAGCCAGCGCGGCGGCGCCGCCGGTGCCGTGCACGATGGTCGATCCGGCAAAGTCCTGGAAGCCCATCGCGTCGAGCCAGCCGCCGCCCCACGTCCAGGCACCAACGATCGGGTAGATGAACGCGGTCAGCACCAGGGTGAAGACGAAGAACGCCCAGAGCCTGACCCGTTCGGCCAGGGCACCGGAGACGATGGAGGCGGCGGTCGCCACGAAGACCATCTGGAAGAACCAGTCGGACATGACCGCGTAGTCGGTCGCGATCACCGCTTCCCGCGCCCCCTCGGCTCCCTCGAGCAGCGCGAGTTCGTCGGACGACGGGCCGCGGAGGAAGGTGAATGAGCCGATCACGCTGCCCACGTCGACGTACATCAGGTTGTAGCCGATGACGTAGTAGGCGATCGCCGCGATGGAGTACAGGCCGATGTTCTTCAGGCAGATGACGGCCGCGTTCTTCGTGCGCACCGAGCCGGCCTCGAGCATGGTGAAGCCCGCCGCCATCCACATCACCAGCGCGCCCCAGAGCAGGAAGGAAATCGTGTTGAAGATGAACCGAATCTCGTTACTCGGCAACTCGGTCATGGGTCACCTCCCAATCGGGCCGACGGTAGGACTGACGCCATTGTAAGCGACCGGTGCGAGCTTGCCAGGCAGGCGCGTCGCGCGGTGCACGAGGCCGGCCTGGAGGCCGGCGCACCAGTACGGCGCACCAGTACGGCGCACCGGCGCTTCAGGCGAGGCGCTTGCTCGAGCGAAGGGTGGCGAGGGTGAGGATGCCAATCCCCCAGGCAAACAGCGCCAGCGCTTGCGGCCACAGCACCTCCAACCCGATGCCCTTGAGGAAGATCCCCCGCAGGATCACGAGGAAGTAACGCACCGGCACCAGGTAGGTCACCGTCTGGATTGCCGCCGGCATGTTCTCGATCGGAAAGATGAAGCCCGACAGGAACACCATCGGCAGGAGGAAGAAGAACGACGAGGTGATCATCGCCTGCTGCTGGGTGTTGGAGATGGTCGAGACGAACAGGCCGATGCCCAGCGTGGTCATCAGGTAGACCAGCGACATCAGCATCAGGAGGCCCACGGAACCGCGGAACGGCACCTCGAACCAGAACACCGCGACGGGCACGACCAGCAGTACGTTGAGCATGCCCAGCGCCGCGTACGGCAGGAGCTTGCCCGCGATCAGTTCCCACCGGGCGAGCGGCGTCACGTTGAGCTGCTCGAGCGTGCCGATTTCCCTCTCGCGCACGATGGCCATCGACGACAGGTTGGTGGTGACCGCCAGCAGCAGCAACGCCAGGATGCCGGGGACCATGAAATCGCGGCTCTCGAGCTCGGGGTTGAACCAGACCCGGACGTCGGCGCCGATCTGCGGCTCGGCAGACGCCAGGCCCCGCTCGGCGGCCAGCTCGCGCCCGTAGGCGGCCACCAGCGTCCCCGCGTACCCGACGGCGACGTTGGTCGAGTTGGCGTCGCTGCCGTCGGCGACCACCTGCACCACGGCCGGCCGGCCGGTCCGCACGCTCTCGCCGTAGCCGCGCGGGATCGACAGCGCCATCCATGCGCGCCCGCTGTCGAGATACTCGCCGATGCCCGCGATCGACGGCAGACTGTCGACGATGACGAAGTTGCGCGACGCCTCGAAGCGCGACACGAGCGCGCGGCTGTGCGCCGACCGGTCCAGATCCACCACGACGAGAGGCACGTCCGCGACATCGGTGGTCGCGGCGTAGCCGAGCATCGTGAGCTGGATGATCGGCGCGAGGAGCACGATGCCGAACAGGCGCGGATCGCGCCGGAGCTCCAGGGCTTCCTTCCGCATCAGGTGCAGCAGTCGCATCAGTCCGCCCTCAGGCCCACTGCCGCCTCAGGCGCAGCGACGCAAGCGCCATCACGGCGAGCGCGAACAGGGCCAGCGCCAGCAGGTCCGGCCAGAACGCGGCCACCCCGGCGCCCTTCAGCACGATGGCCCTCAGGGCGACCAGGAAGTAGCGGGCCGGCACGATGAAGGTCACGGCCTGCAGGACCGCCGGCATGCTGGAGATCGGGAAGATGAAGCCCGACAGCATGAGTGTCGGCAGGAACGAGCTGAGCAGCGCGATCTGGAAGGCCACCTGCTGGCTCTCGGCAATGGTCGAGACGAACAGCCCCCACGCGAGCGCGCCCACCAGGAACAGGGAGATTGCCGCGAGCAGCAGTATCCAGGAGCCGCGCATCGGCAGCCCGAAGAACACCATCGCCAGCAGGAGGATGACCGTCGCCGAGGCGAGCGATACGAAGAAGTACGGGATCGTCTTGCCCAGCACGTAACTGGCCGGTCCGATGGGCGACATCCGGATCTGCTCCATCGTGCCCGCCTCCTTCTCGCGCACGATGGACAGCGCCGCCGACACGACCGCCGTCAGCATGGCGATGTAGGCGATCAGGCCCGGGACCAGGAACAGCGCGCTGCGCAGCTCGGGGTTGTACCAGATGCGCGGCTCGACGACGAGCAGCGGGCCGTCCGGCGCCCCGGCGCGGGCCTCCATCTCGTAGCGCGCCGAGATCGTGTTCACGATGGACAGGCCGTAGCCGACCACGGTCGTCGCGGTGTTCGCGTTGTCGCCGTCGACAATCAGTTGCACGGAGGTCGGCCGGCCGGTGCGGGCATCCCGGTCGAAGCCAGCGGGCACCACGACCACGGCCCGGGCCACGTTGCGATCGATGAGATCGACGATGGCGTCGTTCGACGTCACGTCGACCACCAGGTCGAAGTAGCCCGAGTTGACGAACGCGGAGACCACCGCGCGGCTGGCGGGGCTGCGGTCGTTGTCCTGGATCGCGAGGGGCACGTTGCGGACATCGAAGCTCAACGCGTAGCCGTACAGCAGCAGGAAGAACGCCGGGACGAACAGCAGGATCATCAGCGTGCGCCGGTCGCGCCCGATCTGCAGGAACTCCTTGCGCCCTACCGCCAGCGCCGTGCGCACTGGTCTCATGCCGCCTCGCTCCCCTCGGCCACGTCGATGAACACGTCCTCCAGCGAGGGCTCCACGATCGTGCAACCGGCCACCTCCACGCCCGCCGCCCGCAGCCAGCCCGCGACGGCGTCGGGGCCGTCGCCCGCCCGCCCCAGCACCGCGTGAACCGCGGTGCCGAACAGGCTCGTCTTCTGGACCTCCGTGATGTCGTCGAGCACGCGCATGGCCTCCACCGGCTGGGTGGCGCGCACCTCGACGATCGCGCGTCCGGCGAAGCGGCGCTTCAGCTCGCCGACCGTGCCGAGCGCCGCCAGCCGTCCGGTGTCGATGATGGCCACGCGGTGGCAATGCTCCGCCTCGTCGAGATGGTGCGTGGTGACGAGTACGGTGACGCCCGCGCGGGACAGCTCGTGAATGAGCCGCCAGAACCGTCGGCGCGACAGCGGGTCGACGCCGCCGGTCGGCTCGTCGAGAAAGACGATCGGCGGCTCGTGCAGGACCGCGCATCCGAGCGCGAGGCGCTGGCGCCAGCCGCCGGAAAGAGAGCCGGTCAGGGCGTTCTCGCGGCCCTTCAGCCCCGCCATCTCCAGCACGAAGGCCCGGCGCGCCGCCATCCGCTCGCCGCGCAGGCCATAGATGCCGCCGAAGAAGGCGATGTTCTGGGCCACCGTCAGTTGCTCGTACAGCGAGAACCTCTGCGACATGTAGCCGATGCGACGCTTGACGCCCTCGGGATCGGCGCCGACGTCGATGCCGCCGACCCGCGCCGAGCCCGAGGTCGGCCGGAGCAGCCCGCACAGCATGCGGATCGTCGTGCTCTTGCCGGCGCCGTTGCTCCCCAGAAAGCCGAAGACCTCTCCCGGCCGCACGGAGAAGCTCAGATCGTCGACGGCGGTGAACGCGCCGAAGCGGCGCGTCAGCCGGTGCACCTCGATGGCGACCGACCGCTCAGCGGCCACGCGCCCGCTCCAGCTCCGACTCCGAGAGGCGAATGCCCGCCAGGGCCCTGGTGCGGTCGAGCTCAGCCTGCAGCAGCGCGAGCTCGGCGTCGAGCACCTCGGCCTGGATGGCCACGCCCTCCTCGTAGCGCGCCGTGACCACCCGCCGCGCCTCGCCGGCGGCCGCGATGGCGTCCGAGGCCGCCGCCGCCGCCGCGCGCCCCGAGTCGAGGGCCAGCAGATGGGTCCGGATCTCGAGCGCGACCCACGAGTCGAACTCGGCCAGTTGCTCGCGCGCGGCGTCGGCCCGGAGCGCCGCGCGTTCCACGTCCGCCGTGCGACGCCCGCCGTCCCACAGCGGCCAGTTCACGTTGAGACTCGCATCCCAGGACTCCTCCCAGCGCTCGGCGCGCGGGAAGATGCGGGGGTTCGGCCGCGCGAGATCGACGCCGCCGGCGATCACCACGGTCGGCCGCATCGACCGCGACGCCGCAAGCACCTGCTCGTCGGCCGCGTCGATGCGGAACTCCATCGCCCGCCGCTCACCCCGCGCGTCCAGGGCCTGATCCACCAGCCGCGCCAGCGGCAACGCCGGGGCGCCGGCCTCGGCGAGCGTCGCGACCGCCTCGACCGGCCGCGCGACGTCGGCGCCGATCAGGCGGGCCAGGCGTGCGCCGGCGAGGTCCCGCTGGTTGCGCGCCTCGATGTGCAACATGCGCTGGCGCGATACCCGCGCCTGGGCCGACGCCACCTCGTTGGGCGCCACGAGCCCGCTGGCGAGCCGTTCCCGCGCCACGGACAGGTGCGCCAAGGTGCGGTCGACGCCCCGCGCGATCACGCCGACCACCGCGTCGGCCGACACGAGCGCCCAGAACGCGCGGGCGACATCCAGCCGCAGGTCGGCCTGCACGATACGGACCTCTTCCGCCGATGCCCCCGCCGTAGCCCTCGCGGCGCGCATCAGCGCCTCCGAGCGGCCGCCGGTGTACACCGGCCAGCGCAGCCCGAGCCGCGTCGCGTAGTTGTTCGGCACGTCGGGATAGAGGACCCGAAGCCCGCCGGCGGGGCTCGGCACCACGAATTCGGTCACGTGATTCGTCCGTGTGTAGGCCGCCTCCAGCGCCACCGACGGCCGGCCGGCGAGCTCGGCGGCCGTGACGTCCGCGGCGGCCGCGGCGCCGAGGGCGCGCTCGGCCGCGAGGCGATGGCTGGCGTCCACGGCGCGCGCCTGCGCTCCGTCGAGCGTCAGCCGCAGGGGCCCAGCGTCCTGCGCGGCGGCGGCGGCGGCGGTCGCCAACGCCAGGACCAACCCGATCGACAGTCGCTTCATGCGGCGCCTTCCTTCCCGGACAGATACGCGATGAACACGTCCTCGAGCGACGGCGACACCGGACGCACGGCCGCGCGTGCCATCGACGTGCGGCCGAGCTCCGAGGTGAAGCGGTCGACGGCATCGCCGGCATCCGCCGCCAGCGTGACGTGCAGGCGGTCGCCGAAGACCTGCGCGTCGGCGACGCCGGGCAGACGGCGGACAACCTCGACGTCGGCGCCGCTGTCGGCGCCGGCGCTCACCTCGAGCACGCGCCCCGGCATCCGTGCCCGGATGCGAGAGGGCGTGTCGGCGTCGAGCACGCGACCCTCGTGCAGCAGCCCGACGCGCCCGCAACGTTCCGCCTCGTCGAGGTACGGGGTCGACATCAGGATCGTCATGCCGCGCGAGAGGAACTCCGAGAGCAGCTTCCAGAACTCGCGGCGTGATACCGGATCGACGCCCGTCGTCGGCTCGTCGAGGATCAGCACCCGCGGCTCGTGGACGAGCGTGCAGGCCAGCGCCAGCTTCTGCTTCATGCCGCCCGACAGCCGACTCGCCAACCGACGGCGGAAGGGCGCCAGCCGGGTCATCTCGAGCAACTGATCGCGACGCGCGTGGTAGGTGGCCCTGCCATGGACCTCGGCGAAGAACGCGATGTTCTCGTCGACCGTCAGGTCGCCGTAGAGGCTGAACCGCTGCGACAGGTAGCCGACCTGCCCGGTGACGTGGCGGTGCTCCCGGACCGGGTCACGGCCGAGGACGCGAACCGAACCGGCGTCGGGCCGCAGGAGTCCGCACATCAGGCGGATCGCGGTCGTCTTGCCCGCACCATCGGGGCCGATCAGGCCGAACATCTCGCCGGCGCCGACCTCGAGGCTCACGTCCACGAGTGCCGGTGCGCCGGCGAATCGCCTGGTCACGCCCGCGAGGGTGATGGCCGGTGTCACGGCAGCTCCAGCGACGCGTCCACCGGCATGCCGGGCTTCAGCACGCCTTCCCGGTTGTCCACGGCGACCTTGATCCGGTACACGAGCATCGAGCGCTCCTCCGCCGTCTGCACGTTCCGCGGCGTGAATTCGGCCTGCGGGGACACGAACGTCACGGTGCCCGGCAGGCCCGCGCCGCCGGCGTCGGTGAACACGACGGCCGCCTGGCCGATGGTCAATCTCGGCACGGCGGGCTCGGGCACGAACAGGTTGGCCCACGCCCGGTCGATGTCGGTCACCACGAACAGCGGCATCGCCGGGGCGACGATCTCGCCCTGCTCGACGAGCGTCTGGGTGACGATGCCGCCCGCCGGCGCCACGACCGTGGCGTCGTCGATGCGCTTGCGCAACACCGCGATCTGGGCATCGACCACCGCCACCCGCGCACGCGCGGCCTCAATCTCCTCGGTGCGGGCCCCTGATTCGAGGCGCGCCACCACCTCCTCGCCCGCGCGTATCTGCTCGCGAAGGGCCCGGGTGCGCTCCTGCAACACGTTGACGCGCGCCGCGGCGTCGTCGCGTTGCTTGCGTGATCCCGCGTCGGCCGCGAGGAGCGATTCGAACCGCTCCCGGTCGGCGGTGGCGGCCACCAACTCGGCGTCGATGGCCGCGATCTCGGCCTCCAGCGCGTCGATCTGCGCCTGGGCCTGGCGTACGTCCTCGGGACGCGCGCCGGCCTCCAGCAGCCGAACCTGCGCCTCGGCGGCCTCGCGCTCGGCCTCCGCGCGGCCGATCTCCAGCTCGACGTCACGCGTGTCGACGCGCGCGACGATATCGCCGGCCTGCAGCCGGTCCCCTTCAGCGACCGTGAGCGCCACCAGTCGGCCGCCGACCTCGGCGGCCACCCGGACCTCGGTGGCCTCCACGTGTCCCGACACGCGGAGCTCGTTGGACGGGGGCGGCTCGGCGCACGCGGCTATGACGACGGCGCCGGCGATGACCGCTAGCGGCTTGTTCATGGCTACTGCTCCTCAGGCGTCGTTGCGCAGCATCCGCCGGGCCGCGCCCTGGATGTGCTCGACGAATTCCTTGAGCCGCCGGGGCTCAAGAAGCCCATCTCCGTCCGGTCTGCTGGCGACGATTCGCTGTCGGACAAGGAAGATCAGGATCGGGGGGACAACCGTGAGATGCGTGAGCAGGGGATCGGCCTGACGAAAGACCCCGTCGCGCCGTCCCTGGTCGATCACCTTCCCGAGCGTCCCGAACACCGCGTTCATGAGCGCCAGCGTGTCGGTGTCGAGATGCGTACCGGCGGAGGCGAACTCGCGCAGCATGATGGGCGGCATCCAGGGTCGGGCCGAGGCCTCCTCCACGATCGTGGCGATCCAGGCGTCCAGCTTCGCCGCCGCGGCGCCGGGTCCGTCGGCAATCGCCGTGGTCCTGGCGCTGACGGCCCGGAACAGGTCGCGGACCACCTCGAGGTAGAGCCCCTCCTTGCTACGGAAGTGGTAGTAGAGCATCGCCTTGTTCACACCGGCGCGCTCGGCGATGCGGTCCACCCGCGTAGCGTCGTAGCCGCGCTCGCCGAACTCGAGCGCCGCGGCTTCGAACAGTGCCGCCTTCGATCCGGTTGTCTCGGCGATGGCGAGCATCATCAACCAACTAGTTAGTTAATCTCTCACCCGCCCTTCTGTCAAGGCAATTCTCCCTGGAGTGGGTCTCCGATCCGGAAGGCAAGCGAAGCGCGGTCTGTACGTCCATGCGACCCCCTTGACGCACACTGTGTAGCTTGTACGCTATACATGTAGCATGGCTCTCAACATCAGGAACGCCGAGACCGACCGTCTGGCGACCGAGCTGGCCCAACTGACCGGACAGACGAAGACCCAGGCGGTCACCGCAGCCCTTCGGACGCATCTGGAACGTCTTCGCCAAGAGCGTTCCGGGCGGACGCTGGCCGACGATCTCGACGAGATCGGCCGTCGGTGCGCGAAGCTTCCCGTACGTGACGGGCGGCCCGCTGATGAGATCGTCGGGTACGACGAGCTCGGTCTCCCCCGCTGATGGTCATAGACACGTCGGCCTTCCTCGCCATTCTGCAGGATGAGCCGGACCGGCACTCGTTCACGGAGGCGATCGCGGCGGCGGGGGTGCGCCGGACCTCTGCGGCCACCTTCCTCGAAACCTCGATGGTCCTCGAGTCGCGCCACGGAGCGGACGGCGTTCGGGCGCTGGACCTGTTGTTCGAGTCCGCGGGCATCGAGGTGGTGGCGGTCGATATCGCTCAGGCCAAGATCGCGCGCCGGGCGTTTGCCGACTTCGGCAAGGGGCGGCACCCGGCGGGACTCAACTACGGCGACTGCTTCGCCTACGCGCTCGCGCGCCAACTCGGCGAACCACTGCTCTGCAAGGGCCGCGACTTCTCACGGACGGATATCGCCCTCGTCTTGTCGCCGCTACCCTCGTGAACGGGCCGGTGCGGGATCGCGGCGTGATCCCCCTGATCGGGGCTCGCAAGCTCTCTCAAGGCGACCATCGCCGCCGTCGTCAGGAGGCTGACGTACCTGACCCGCGCCACGGCGTCAGACGTGGCCACCATCGACCCACGTGCAGGTAATAGGTCTCGTACGACCCTCCGAATCTTCGACGGAGTGTCGGCTCCTCATAGAACAGCACGTTCAGGTGGAACGCGACCAGCATCAACCCTGCGTACGCGAACAGCCGGGCCTGGCCAAAGAGCAGCGCCTGCCCTGAAACGATGATCAACACGGAGACGTACATCGGGTTTCGCACGAACCGATAGAGGCCGGACGCCACCAGCACTTCGGTCTGCGCCACCGGTGCCGGTGTGCCACGCCCCTCGAGGGCGAAGCGGGCGAAGCAGTCCAGCAGGCAGGCCAGACCCGCCGCGACCGCCGCGACACCCACTACCCGCTCGCCCGGTAGCCCGAGCAGCGGTGGCTGCATCGTCCAACCGACCAGTGCGAACGGGCCGACCCCGGCAACGACAGCGGGAGCGACCCAGAAGAAGACGAACGACCCCACGAGCGCACGCGTACGTGTCGTCATGAGACCCTGGGAATCTGGCAGGTGATGTCCAGGCGGCTTCGCGCCTGTTGCCGTGCGCCGTCTGTGAGCCTTCGCATGGGTTCTCGTCCCCCGTTACCGCGCCCGGGACGGATCCACGCGCAAGTTCAGCCCGTGGCCGTCGCAATAGAACCCGGGCTCGGCGGTACGCACAAAGGCGGCGCTCAAGCGCTGCGTGAGGCGGCGCGGCGGCCGCGGGGACGTGGCAGTCATCGATTGGTTCTTGCTCTTAACTTAAGGACTGGCGGGGCGATAGACGGAGAGCCTTTACACGGGCTCTTGGCGTGGCGTCTCAGGAAGTGGAAGTGTTCGATTCGGAACTGGCAAAGGATGTAGTCCTATTCTCGGTAACAAAGGGGCAGTAGCCGATGTCTGACGTTGGCTGTCCTCCAGTCCGTGGTATCGGGAGAGCCTGAGGCGACGAACGTAGGCTGCTGCCGCGCGAACACCGTTCATCCGATGGCTGAGCTCAACCCGGCGCTGTTACTCACTCGCATAGGCGGGGAGAGTGGTGAGCCGGGTGTCCTCGATGGGTCCACCCACCGTGAAATGGTAGAGGTCCTGGTAGGTGAGGTCTTGGAGGCCAAGGACACGATGCATGGGGTCGTCGAAGTAACACCCGATACCAGTACTCCGAATCCCGGCAGCTTCGGCTTCCAGATAGAGCACCTGGCCAATCATCCCGGCCTCCCAGAACAGACGTGGATAGAACCACGGACCATTCTGTTCAATGGGCGCCTCGTACTCCGCGATCATCCCAAGACTGAAGCACCCATCGCTTGCGATGTCCTGGTGACACGAGACCTGCCGGGCGGATTGCTGGGCCTCAGCTTCGATGAGGCAGTACAGCTCCAGTTGCGGCGGACATTCGGCGGGTCGCTGCCATTGATCCACCTTGGTGAACGCTGCCCGAAGAGCGCGTGTCTGTGACGCGTCGCGCACGAGAAGGTACAAGCCAGCGGGAAGATCCCTTACGCGGTGAACAAAAATGGCCAAGTGAATGTGCGGCGTCCACGGAAGCGTGCTTAACGGAATGCTTCCTGGTACCGCCAACGTTCTTTGAAGAATCCGATAGAACGTGTCTCGGGTGATGTGAGTTTTCCTATCCATCGCCACCGCGCTGCGGCGCTGACGAACGACTGTCCGGAGAGAAACGGACCGATGGTCGTAAGAACACGAAGGCTGCGGACTCTCGCGTCGCTCGTACGGCTGCCGACTCCGCGGCTTTCGGGCGGCGGCGGCCGTGGTCTCGACACCCCAGTCGAGGTGAGATGGGCTGAGCTGATTGGCGGTGCCCTGCCAGGTAAGAGACCTCAAGGCTTGTATCTGATCTTCCTGAAGCCCCATAGCCTCTTCGGCATGCGGACCCACAGCCATAAGCACATCTGGCTCCTCCGACTCGGCGTCGTCATTCCCTGTGCCCATGAGCAGCGCCAATTCTTCTGTGCCCAGGTCGTCTAAGACCTGTGTCTGCCACCCGAGGCCAGCCGCAGCAATAACGATCGCGCCAATCGCGTGCCCGACATCGTGCTGGCAGTAGCGATAGCCCCGCTGGCCATATTTCCAGGCTTCTCGCCAATGAATGGACGTCAGTCCGACAAGAAATATGTCCGCCGGCGCTACTAGCCACAATGCGTCCCACATTCCCCGCTCGAACTCCGCCCGTACCTCCAATCCATGCTCCTTCGGAGCGTAGTGACACACCATAGGCCGATCGCCCAGCCCATCGATGGGACCACAGATCAAGTAGCCCTCGGTGGGATGTAGATTGCCGCTCGACGGATTCACGCGGAGTGCCCAACTGTGCTCGCCGGTGCTCTTCCAGGCTGAGATTGCCAAGCTGTCATAGAAGAGTTTCGAGATCGTCTGAAAGGTCACCGGAGCGGCGGGAATCCGGCCTCGAACAAAAGCGTCGTCGTACAGCGGCTCGTCCGTGGCTGGGAACTTCTCGAGAGATACAAGCCGAGCCCCCTGATACCGCCGAAACGGATTTGGCTGTGTGGCCCAATCCAAAGACCCTGGCCCCTGGGCATAGCGTTGGAAGTGATGCTTTGTGATCTCGTGGTAGTGAAGAACCTGCTGCAGTGCGGGACGGGCGTCTAGATTGTCTTCGGAATCGGCGGTCATCTCTTGTTTCTCTGAAAACGAGCGCCTCTTCAGTACCAGGGGCTGATCATGAAGTCATTGAATACGGCTCGTGCGGCGTGAGTGATCCGCTTCGCCGCATCTTCTTCGAGCTTCTCGAGACCTCTGAGGCGCACCCCAGGAGGGTACGGTACCTGGGCGATCTCAACGACATCCAGCGCCTCGGGAAACTCACGCCGCAGGGCGCTATCGAGAAGCGCTGCAAACTGCTCGGGCCGTTTCGAGGGACTGCTCGCATCGATCTGGAAATCCAGACTGGGCGGCGAGTTCTGGTCCTTTACCATTCGTCCACCATATTCTAATCCCGTGGTCGCCCACACGACTGGTAGGAACGCAGCACCTTGACCGCATCAGTGCGGCGGCGTCGCGCCCTGGTCGTTTCGGGCTCGGGTATCGGATGGAGACATCCCTCGATCAGCTGCAGTACGCGTGGCCCGGTCGCCATCGTCGGATCCGGACGGCCGAAAGGGCGGCACCGGCTGCGACCTGCCGCGCGACCGCGGGCGTGCCGAGCCTGCGGTGGAGCATACAGGCGATCTCTCCCGCGTGTTTCGCCCGCGCCCGGCCAGCCCCGCGGTGTTGAAACGCGGCGTTGTTGCATGAAGACCCCCTGCCGGTGGGGCGGCATGGCCCGCGCGTCTGGGGACTCTCCACAGGAGCCACACCTTTGGCTGCTTCCAGTACACTGGCACCGACCAGCCTTGTTGTATGAATCAGACATGGCTCGCAACGAGATCATGTGCCTCAGGACCGCGAACGCGAATAAGGCCGTCCGGACCGTCACGTTCGCGCACCGCAGACGCCGCGCGCGTGGCTATTCCCCTCCTGATCGCCTTCGCCGCGCCGTCGTCGCTCGTCGTGGAACGCGACCGCCCCTCCCAGTTCCCGATCCTGGGCAACGGTCCACCCGGCACGTTCGTCCTATTCCCGGGCAGGCTCCGAGTGTCGCTGCCCACCGATCAAGTCGTCTCGGCGGACGACACCGGCGGCTACGCCAAGGTCGGATTCGGAGGAATGCGCTTCACCGGCATGACAAGCGGGCGTCTCGTCTTTGTGCGTGAGCGCGACCTGTACCCGGTGGACCAGCTCTCGCCAGATCGCAGCCACACGATGCGGCTGGAGCCCCAGTGGGTTGCATCGATCTTCGCATACGGTCAGCTCCTGTGGCCCGCCGTCCCTCGCGAGCCCTAACCCGTCGGGAGTTTTCCCACTGAAGAGAGGGTTTCCGGCACGTCTCCCGGGCAACCCGATTTACCGGGAGGGGCCCCACGCCAAGACGGTGATCTCTATGGGGACGACACCGTCCTCCACCATCTCAAGCTGTCTCGCGGCGGCGTAGGAGACGTCAAGGATGCGACCGTTGTTCAGGGCTTCGAGGGGGACCCGGTCGTTGACCCGAAGCTCTACTTCGCGGTCGTTGTTCAGGTTGCGAACGCGGACGCGCGAATCGAACGGCAGATCGTAGTGGGCCGTGGTGAACTGGTTGCTGTCGAACGGCTCGCCGCTAGCGGTCGGCTTCCCGTCGAATGCGTCGCCGTACCAGCTCGCCAGACCGCGGCGTACGTAGCGGTCGGGAGTGCTGCGGACCGGGGCGCGGGCGCTACAACCCGCGAGCACGGGCATGACGAGGCTGGCGAGGAACATCCGCCGATTCATGACCGCACAAAGTACCACGGTTCCGACGAGATCGCAGACCGCGCGCGCATGGAGGTGGGGGTTCTGTACCGTGTGGGCGAGCGCGGCCTCGACCACTTCGCGGGGTGTGTTCGTCCGTTCCGCGGCCCAGTCCCGGAAGCTCGACCGGAACCCATGCGGCACGGCGGCGATGCCGAGTTCCTTGATCAATTTCGATAGCGTCATGTTGGAGAATGGCTTCCCGCGCAGACTGCGGAACACCAGGCCGGTGCCATCGCTCAGTCTCTGTACGTCGTGCAGGATCTCGAGCGCCCGCGCCGAGAGCGGCACGCGGTGATCCCGCTTCGCCTTCATGCGCGCGGCGGGGATGATCCAGACGCCCGCGTCCAGGTCTATTTCGTCCCACGTCGCCAGGCGCACTTCGCCGGACCGCGCGGCCGTCAGCACACGTCAGAAGGAGCTGGAACGATAAGCAAGACGCATATGGCCGTCGGTCTCGGGCGCACTCACCAAGGCGCTGAGCGAGGGCCGCTTGGACGACAAGCTGAAGGTCTACACAATCCCGCGGCTGCTGATCATCGCATGGCCGCGTCGCGCAAACGCGTGGGCACGGAACAGACTAGACTAGTGTGACGTCTAGTCTGTTTTAGACGGAGGTGACGCGGCATGAGCAAGACATGGCAGGTACAGGATGCCAAGGCGCGCTTCAGCGAGTTGCTCGAAATGAGTCTCACCGAAGGGCCACAGATCGTGACCAAGCGGGGCGTGGAGGCGGCTGTGCTGGTGCCCATTGACGAGTGGCGGCGACTGGAGAAGCGGGCTCGGCCGGATCTCAAGGAACTGCTGCTGGCCCCGGAGGCGCGCACCGATGCACTGACGCCACCGCGGCCACGCCATCGCCAACGCTTGTCTCCGAGCTTCGAGTAAGCCCGTGTATCTGCTTGATACCAACGTTGTATCGGAACTGCGCCGCCCTCATCCGCATCCGGCCGTCGTCCGGTGGATTGAACAGGTGGCCGCCGATGAGCTGTTGCTGTCCGCGGTGACGGTCGGGGAGATCCAAGCGGGTATCGAACTCACGCGCGAGCAGGATATCGCCAAGGCGGAGGAACTGGAGGCGTGGCTCAGCGCGGTGCTGGTTTCCTATAGCGTGCTCCCCATGAATGCAGACACATTCCGGGCATGGGCGCGGCTCAAGCATCGCCGTTCAGACACCCTGCTGGAGGATGCCATGATCGCCGCGACGGCCTTGGTGCATCGGTTGACGGTCGTGACCCGCAACGTGCGCGATTTTGACCAACTCGGGGTCGATCTCCTGAATCCATTCGAACACGAATCCGACGTGCGGCGGTAGGTTGTCAGAATCACAACCCGTAGCGAGCCGGACGCCGTCCAACCGACCTTTGAGCGGATGGTGTCTGCCGCAATGGGCGGGTGCTCATGCTCGGTCTCACTCCTGACCGCGCTGCCGGGCTACTGAACCTCGCTGCCCAGTTGTTTGGCCCGTTACCTGGGGAATTGCTGACTGAGTAGAGTCGACGACTGGCGCGGTGGCGGTAGGCGGATGGGGGTAGCTGTTCCCGGCGGCTTTCGCCCGTAGCCGGTGCCTCACTCCCCGCCGTGGCTCCGTTTCCAGTCGCCGCTCATCGAACCGGACGTGCGGATTTCCCGCATCCGGCTCTCGGACGAGATCATGCCTTCGCCCACGGAAGACTCGTCGTGCGTGTTCCAAGGCGGGTGAGCCCGTACTCCTGCCAGAGCCGCTCGTCCATAGGGTCCGGACCGCACCTTGTGCTTACGACAGAGCCACTGGCGCAGCCGCCGCGTGGCGTGCCGGTCAATCGCTGCGTAGGCCGGGCTGACCTGCCCGAGGATGAAGTAGTTCGCCCACCCGGTCAGCAACCGGTTCAGGCGCGCCACGACATCTCCCGGCGGCAGGAGCCCGTCACGCCGCGTCGTCAGTTCGCTCACTCGACGGCAAATGCTCTGGACGCTCGCCGGACTCGGACGCGTGCCGATGTAGGCTCGCCCCGTGTCCCGACGGTAGTTGCGTCCAATCCGGTACCCGAGAAACGTCATCGACGTCTCGGGTATTCGGCAACAGCGGGTCTTCTCGGCGTTGATGGGCAACTTCAGACGCTTCATCAGGGCTTCGACCGCCGTCAGCATCTCTGCCGCCGGCACCTTGCCGAGCACTGCGAAGGCGTCCGCGTAGTTGACGATTTCCGCCTTGAAGCGCCGGGCGTAGCCCAGCACCTTCCAGCCCAGAATGAAGCGACGCCTGTAGATGTTGCTGAACAGCGGCGAAATCGGAGACCCTTGCGGGGTCCCCTTCCGCTCGCGACGCGCCCGGTTCGTCCGGCGGCGACCGCCGCGCCCATCGTCCTCGTCCACGGCCATCTCCAGCCACAGCTTGACCCAACCCAGCAACCGCCCGTCGCTCACGCGACGCGCGATGGACCGGAGCAGGTCCGAGTGCGGGATTTGACCGTAGTAATTCGACAGGTCGGCGTCCACCACCTCCCGGTGGCCCGTCGTCAGCAGCCGGTGCACGCGCCTGACTGCGTCATGCGCGTGTCGGCCCGGCCGATAGGCGTATTGCTCCGGTTGCAGGTCGGCTTCGAAAATCGGCGACAACACCAGCATCGCCGCCGTCTGCGCCACCCGGTCCCGGAGACAAGGAATGCCCAACGGCCGGAACTTCCCGCGCTGCTTCTTCGGGATGAGGACCTGCCGAACCGCCCGCGGCCGGTAGGTCCCCTCCTTCAGGTCCCGCGCCAGTGCTCCCAGCCACCGGTCCACCCCGAACGACTCGATGTCCGCGACCGTCTCGCCGTCCACCCCGGCCGCGCCGCCGTTGCGACGGACGGCCTGCCAGGCGACGGCGAGTACGTCGTCGCGCCACACCTTGTCGCTCAGCGAGTAGAACCGGAAGCCCGGAGCTTCCTTCGCTTTCGCATGTAGCGCCGTCTGGAGTCGCTGAACTCGTTCTGAGGCTGATAGGCTCTCGCCAGTCCCCACGTCCTGTCCCCCGTGATGCGCTGCTCTCGAACTGAGGTCCCTTCCCTCCACCGGCGTTACCCGGTTTCCCCGGTACTACGGACCTCTCCGCCACCCTGCTCGGCCCGACCTGACCCTCACGGGCTGTCGGTTGACGCGTACCTCGCCGCCGGCAGGGCTTCCCGCGTTGCGCTCACTCCCCCCTTCCATGCGTGCCGCCGCCACTACCCCGGCGGAGCGGGTCGGTGCCAGCGTCGCCCGCTTCCCGACCCGTGGCAGCCTTCCCCGTTGATCAGGCGGGTCGGCTTCCGCGTTATTGGTTTCGAGGCCTGCACGGCGTTCAGAATCTTGCGGCCCGCAGGGTCACTGAGCCGCCCGAGGCGACCCTTGCCATCGAAGTGCTTCAGACGATGTCGTTACCTCCATCATCCGCTCCGACTGTTACCGGCTGGAGCGACAGTTGCCGGGCGGGATTCGCACCCGCTGGGGACTGGCGCCTTCTCGCGGCGCACTGATCAACGACAATTACTTTTGCCGGCCTCACCGCGCGCGCCGACCCGCGGCCAGCCGATCCTTCAGCACCTGCTTGAACGACCGGACATCCGGCGCGGTGGACGCAATATGCGTATCGGCAGTGCTTATCCGGCACGCGCACGTGCCCTCCGACCCCACGGCGATAATCACGTCGATCAGGTTGTCTCGGCCGAACTCGGCCGTGATCACGATGAAGCTGTCCTCGGTCACCCGCACGCCCGCGATGCCGTCGCCGAAGGTCGAGCAAAGAAAGCGGATGATCGGCTCCGCGTGCCACGCCGCGGCAGCCGCGTCCTGTCGGCACGCGACGTCCACCCCGTCGACCGCAGCTCGTAGCGCCTTGACCGTCGCATAGACCAGGGTCGTCTCGGACACGTCGCCCGGCAGCCGGTCCTCGGCGTAACGCTGCGGTGTGATGGTCGGGTTACCTCCCGCGACGCCGGCCCACACGAAGCCGCTGCCCTCCGGCTCGGGTCGCCCCTTCCGCATCGCCTCGAGCAGCGTCGGCGAGACCCTCAGGTCCACCCTGTCTTCGGCCGGTTCCTCGTCGGTCCAGGCGGCGAACCGATATCTATATTGAGTCATAGGCCCGTTCTGGATAGCGATAAACTACCCCGCTAATGCGTTCGCAACGCCTCCTGGACCGCCCACACCCGCGCAAGACTAGAGATAGTTACGTTATGCCTATGACGAACTAGCATTTGCCTATTCAAGGCCGGCCGCTCGGACCCTCTGCGGCCCGCCGCCCGGCTGCGAGCCGCCGCGCCGGACTCCGTCTCCACCAGCTTCGCCGTAACTAGCCGGCTTGCCACCGGCGGGTATGGTGTGCGATGCCATAATGGCGTATTGTCATAAGCGCCCCGTCCGGAGGTTCTATAGCGTTGCTGCTCCTGCCCCCGCTCGAAAGCCTGCGCTTCTTCGAGGCCGCGGCCCGCCAGCAGAGCTTCGCCCGCGCCGCCGAGGAGCTCGACGTCACGCCGGCCACCGTCGCGCACCGCGTCCGCCTGCTGGAGAAACATCTCGACGTGCCGCTGTTCGACCGCGGCCATCGCGGCGTGCGCCTCAATGACCGCGGACAGGCCTATCTGAAGGAGGTGCAGCGCATCCTCGCCGAGGTCCACGGCGTCTCCGAGCGCCAGCGCCGCTGGCCCCGCCGCGTCCGCATCGTCTCGGTCGAGGCGGTCGCCGAGAAGTGGCTCGTGCCCCGCCTCGCCACTTTCAAGGCGGCGCACCCCGGCGTCGCCATCGAGCTGGAGACCAACCACCGCGGCGTCGACCCCGACCGCCGCGACTTCGACGCCTGGTTCGCCTACACCGGCGAGACCGCCGCGCCGCGCCCGGTGACGAGCCGCGAGGACACGCTACTCGAGGAGACGCTCTACCAGGAGGAGCTGCTGCCGGTGTGCAGCCCGGCCCTGCTCGCCGCGCGCGGCCGGCCCCGAGGCCCGGCCGACCTCGGCGGCTGGCCGCTGCTCTACGACCTGGGATGGGACGCCGACTGGTCGTACTGGTTCGCCCGCCAAGGCGAGTCCACGCCGGACCTGTCTCGGGCGTCCGGCTTCCGCCTCTACAGCATGCTGGTGCAGGCCGCGGTGCACGGCATCGGCGCCGCCATCGGCCGTCCGACGCTCATCGCGCGCGAGCTGGAGAGCAGGACCCTGGTCCCGGTCTTCTACCGCCAGGCCGAGGCGCCCGAACGCTGCTGCCTTATCACCACGGAAGCCGCCCGGCAGCGGGCGGAGGTGCGGGCGTTCCGGGAATGGGTCCTGGACGAGGCCGGGGCCGCGGCCCGGACCGCGCCTGATCCCGTCGCGCGACAGCCGTGAGCCGGCGCCGGGCCGGCGGCAATGCGGCCCGAACGCACATGCGCGATCAGTCCCGCCATCGCCTTGCCGGTGTACACCGGGTCGAGCAGCAACGCCTCGTGCCGCGCCGCCAGCGCCCCCGACAACAGACGAATCGCGGAGAAGCTGGCCGCGTCGATCTCCCCAGCCCCGCGCGCCGCGGCACAGGACCGAGTTGGCGGCGAAGGCGACCATCGCCGCCGTCGTCAGGAGGCTGACGTACCTGACCCGCGCCACGGCGTCAGACGTGGCCGCCATCGACCCACGTGCAGGTAATAGGTCTCGTACGACCCTCCGAATCTTCGACGGAGTGTCGGCTCCTCATAGAACAGCACGTTCAGGTGGAACGCGACCAGCATCACCCCTGCGTACGCGAACAGCCGGGCCTGGCCAAAGAGCAGCGCCTGCCCTGAAACGATGATCAACACGGAGACGTACATCGGGTTTCGCACGAACCGATAGAGGCCGGACGCCACCAGCACTTCGGTCTGCGCCACCGGTGCCGGTGTGCCACGCCCCTCGAGGGCGAAGCGGGCGAAGCAGTCCAGCAGGCAGGCCAGACCCGCCGCGACCGCCGCGACACCCACTACCCGCTCGCCCGGTAGCCCGAGCAGCGGTGGCTGCATCGTCCAACCGACCAGTGCGAACGGGCCGACGCCGGCAACGACAGCGGGAGCGACCCAGAAGAAAACGAACGACCCCACGAGTGCACGCGTACGTGTCGTCATGAGACCCTGGGAGTCTGGTAGGTGATGTCCAGGCGGCTTCGCGCCTGTTGTCGTGCGCCGTCTGTGAGACTTCGCATGGGGTCTCGTCCCCCGTTCAGCAGACTGGCACTCGCGCCAATTCTTCTTACAGGGCCTCCTCGAGCGATTGTTCGACGAGGCGCACACTTGGGTCTGCTCCGACCATAGCCCCACCGACCAATCCCGCTCCGGGGGTGCGTCCGGTCGGGAACCGACTGCTAGTCGGAAGGTGGCTGGCGTCGATTGGCCGTACGTCTACCAGCCCAGCGTAGCCCGGTCGAGGAACCTGTTGTCTGTGCCGCCAGGGCTCTCCAGGCGGTGCGCGTCGATGCCCGTTCGAAGTCCAGGCCTTCTCTGGTCAACCACCACACCGCCGGCGCCGGCGCGGTTGAGGCACAATAAACTGGCATGGATCGACCGGGCCGTCCCCCAAGAATGGCGAGACGCGTTCGACGCGGCGGCCGCACGGCCGTTCCACGTCCGCATGCGGTACGCGTTCGTCCACACGTACAAGCCGGTGATGGATGACAAGCCGTACCGCTCCTGGGAGAGCACGGCGGAATACCGCCGCTGGTCCAACGAGAACCTGCCCGACTGGTTGGGCTATGGGACCGATTAGCAACCGCCGGGTCGAGGAGCTACGAGACGCCCTGCAGCGGTACGGCGTCACCTACCTGTTCATCGGTGAGACGGGAGCGATCCTCCACGGCTTCCCCGACACCACACAGGACGCCGACCTGTACGTGCAGAAGACGCTGCGCAACGGGATTCGGTACACTTCGGGCCGACCTTTGGATCCGTCGGGTAGTTGGCAAACGCGCAGACCGGATCGGGGCGGGCGCGCCTCATTGGGGTAGATGTGCTGCCGCGGAGGGACCGATTCAGGGGAGTGGAGCGCGTCCGAATGTCGCGGCCCGCGGGAACGTATCCGCCGATTGGAGGAAGGACCTGTCGGGGTGCTCGTCGAGAGGGACGGCCGGGTCGGTTGGAAGGTGGTCTCGGCTGGTGGTGAGGGCGTATATGCGTAACCGCGACCCCCTGCCGAGTGCCGAAGATTGGGCGGCGCGGCTCGACCTGGCGCGCCGGGGCGGCGATCGGTGGTGCGGCCCGCGCCCGGTGTGCGCCGGCACGGATGAGGTGCCCAATGGCTGCCGATGATGTGATCACCAAGGCAAGGGAACTCCCGAGCGGCGCGGTGTTCCATCGTTGCGCGCTTCAGGTGAACCCTCACCACTACGATTCCACGTACCGGGGCCACGCACCGTCCGGCGACGCTGTCGATCACGCCGGGGCGATCGTTCAGAAAGCGTCGGACCTCGGCGTCTCCGTGCTCGCCATCACCGACCACAACCACGTCGGCGGCGTCGCCGCGTTCCGCGCCGCCGCCGAAGGACGTGGCATCCACATCTTTCCCGGCTTCGAGTTGTCGTCGAGCGAGGGTATTCACGTTCTGTGCATCTATGCCCCCGACACGGCGGACGACCTTCTCGCGCGCTACCTCGGCGGGTTCGGCATCACCGACACGAAGCCCTCGGCCAAGTTGGCTGACAAGGCCTTTGTGGACATCCTCGCCAAGGTACGCGAGCAGGGCGGTGTCGCGATTGCTGCCCACGTGACCAACGATAGCGGGCTGCTCAAGGTCCTCACCGGTCAGGCGCGCATCCAGGCGTGGCGGAGTGAAGACCTGCTGGCGATCCAGATTCCCGGCCCCGTTGCCAACTTACCCCACGACGCGAAGCAAATCGTGAAGAACACGAATCCCGACTACCGGCGCGACCCTGCCGCCGAGGATGGGCTCGCCATCGCGGTCGTCAACGCGAGGGACATCGCCAAGCCCGAAGACCTTGACGATCGCTCGGCCACCTGCCGGATCAAGATGTCAGAGGTGACGATCGAGGGGCTGCGCCAGGCCTTTCTGGACCCCGGCTCGCGCATCCTCCTCAATCCCAAGGAAGGCAAGGTGGAGCCAGAGGAGCACGCCGAGCTCGTCGCGCTCGCCTGGGAGGGAGGATTCCTCGACGGCGCCGCTATCCACTTCAATCCGAACCTCAACGTCCTGGTCGGGGGCCGCGGGACCGGCAAGTCGACCGTGATCGAGAGCATCCGCACGGTGCTGGGCGTCGAGGCAATCGGCAACGAGGCGCGCAGGGCCCACGAGGGCATCATCCGCCACGTCCTGAAGAACGGGACCAAGATCTCGCTACTGGTCCGCGCCCATCGCCCGGCGGTTCGCGAGTACCGCATCGAGCGCACGATCCCGAACCCGCCGCTGGTCCGGGACGATCATGGCGAGGTATCCAATCTCTCGCCCCAGGACGTGCTGCCGCGTGTCGAGGTCTTCGGCCAGCACGAGATCTCGGAGCTGACCAAGAGCCGCGAGAAGCTGACCCGCCTGCTCGACCGCTTCGTCGATCGCGATGACGACCTCCCGCGCAAGAAGGCCGACCTACGCCGCGCGCTGGAGAGGAGCCGCAAGAGCCTGGTCGACACGCGCGCCGAGTTGGCGCAGATCGAGGAGCGTCTGGCAGCGCTTCCGGGCCTCGAAGAGACGCTGGAGCGCTTTCGCGAAGCCGGGCTCGAGGATCGGCTCAAGGAGCAGAGCCTGCTCGTGCGCGAGGAGCGCCTGCTTGCCTCCATTCCGGAGCGCCTCGCGTCATTCCGCGAATGTCTCGAGACCCTGAAGCGCAAAGTCCCGATGGACCGCGTGTTCCTCTCCGCCAAGGCTCTCGAGGATCTGCCCGGAAAGGCGATCCTTCAGCGCTTGAACGGCGTCCTCGAAACGCTCGACCTCGAACTCCAGCGAATCGCGAAAGACCTGGAGCAGGCGCTGGCGCGCGCCGACGAGGGTGTCGCCCTGGTGCGCACCGAGTGGGAGACGCGCAAGAAGGATGTCCAAGAGGTCTACGAGAAGATCCTCCGCGAGCTGCAGAAGTCGCGCGTGGATGGCGAGGAGTTCATCCGCCTGCGGCGGCAGATCGAGGCGCTGCGGCCTCTGCGCGAGCGACAGGCCTCGGCCCGGCGCACCGAGAAGGAGCACGCCGACCGCCGCCGCAGCCTGCTGGCGGAGTGGGAGGACCTCAAAGCGCGGGAGTTCCGATGCCTGGACGGCGCGGCGAAGGGAGTCAACAGGAAGTTCCGCGATCGGGTGCAGGTGGAGGTGACCGCGGCCGGCAACCGCGAGCCGCTGTTCAACCTCCTCCGGGAGAAGGTTGGCGGGCGACTGTCCGAAGCGATCGATAGCCTCCGGAGCGTTCGCGATCTCTCCCTCACTCAGTTCGTCGAGGCCTGCCGTTCCGGCGCAGAGGCGCTGAACAAGACGTTCGGCATCACGCCAGCCCAAGGCGAGCGCCTCGCCAAGGCTGAGCCCGAGGTGCTGATGCGCGTCGAGGAACTCGACCTGCCCCCGACGACCGCGATCCGACTCAATACGGCTCCCGCCGGAGAGCCCCCGGAGTGGCAGGCGCTCGAGGACCTCTCCACCGGCCAGAAGGCCACCGCGGTCCTGCTCCTGCTGCTGCTCGAGTCCGAAGCGCCGCTCATCGTCGATCAACCGGAGGACGATCTCGACAACCGCTTCATCACCGAGGGCGTCGTCCCGCGCATGCGCGAGGAGAAGCAGCGCCGGCAGTTCCTTTTCTCCACCCACAACGCCAACATCCCGGTCCTCGGCGATGCCGAGCTGATCGTCGGCCTTTCCGCCACTGGCGAGGCCGAGCACGGCCGCGCGCGCATCACCCCCGAGCACATGGGCTCGATCGACGCCAAGCCCGTGCGCGAGCTGGTCGAGGAGATCCTCGAAGGCGGCAAGGAAGCCTTCGAGCGCCGGCGCCGGAAATACGGGTTCTGAGGAGCGGTGCGATGAACCGAACCGATCTTGAAGAACTGATCCGCAACGGCGAGAATTCGGGCGTCGAGTTCAAGCGTGACGATGTCCTCCCTGAGCGACTCGCCAAGGAGTTGGCGGCGCTGCTGAACCAAGAGGGGGGGCATCTCCTCCTCGGCGTTGAAGACGACGGCACCGTTACGGGTTTGGCCCGCGCACCGAAGCAGGTCGAGGAATGGATCATGGAGGTCGCGCGTGTGCACCTTCGCCCTGCGGCCATTCCGTTCTGGGAGGCCCTGAAGCTGGACGACGGAAATGTCGTCGGAGTCATCTCGCTTCCCGCCGACGCGCCGGACAAACCCTACAAGGCCAAGCGCGGAACGGCGTGGGTGACGCAGGTTCGGGTGGGCACGACCACCCGCGATGCGACGAACGCAGAGGAAGCGCGTCTCTACATGCAGTCCGGGCACCTACAGTACGACCGCAAGCCGATTCCCGGCGCGACGTTCGACGACCTCGACTTGCGACGCCTGGTGAATTACTTCCGTGACCTGCGCCAGCAGGGGGCTCCAGAGGGCACGGACCGCGAGTCCTGGCTGCGCCTGCTGGTCAACACCGAGTTGATGGCCGAGGACCGCACCCGACCGATGCCGAGCGCGGGCGGGCTGCTGCTCTTGGGCCTGAAGCCAAACCGCTTCCTCCCCCAGGCCGGAATCAGCGCAGTGGCCTACTCCGGCACCGAGAAGGACTATGACGCGAAGGCCCGGGCGACGCTGCGAGGGCCCGCAGTGTCCCTGTTCCCCACCCCGTCGGACGATCCCGGGCAGCCGCTCTACCCCCTGCTGCCACGTACGTTTTCGGAGGCTGGCAACGCCGTTGAAGCGGGCGTCATCGAGCAAGCCCTCGACTTCGTGCGCCGCAACATCCAAGTGACCGCCTGGATCGAGAACGGTGGGCGGCGCCTGGAGCGCTGGGACTACCCGCTCGAAGCCGTGCGCGAAGCGCTGGTCAACGCGGTCGCCCACCGCGACTACACCATCACCGTGACGGACATCGAGCTTTCCATCTACACCGACCGGATCGAGATCATCTCTCCCGGGCGCCTCCCGAACACGGTCACCGTCGACAAAATGCGGGCCGGATACCGCGCCTCGCGCAACGAGTTGATCAAAGAGGTGCTGCGCGACTACCGCTACATCGAAGCCACCGGCCTCGGAGTGCCTCGCAGAATCATTGATGGGATGCACGCGCACAACGGCACCGAGCCTGACCTCATCGAAGAGGATGATCGCTTCCTGGTACGTCTGTGGAAGGAAGCGTGACCCACATTCCATTCGTGCTCCACCAAAAACGCCCATAAACCCCGCATTCATTGGGACCATCGGAACCAGACCGGGTCGCAAACGGTCACAAGACAGCAAGCAGAACCAGAAACGGCTGGCAGTGCGGCTGGCAGTCCTGGGCAGGGATCGCACAGCCAGCCACGCCGTTGACACCGCACCGGGTTCACATGCCGAGCATTCACGAGCACAACCGCAATGCCGCGTTCTTCGAGGAGCTCGTAGATCGGGGACTACAGGACCGAGGGTCATCGACCGACGCGGACCCTGGCGACATGCCGAGGCCGTGGAGATAGCCACGCTCGACTGGGTGGATTGGTTCAACAACCGGCGGCTGCTCAGCTCGATCGGTGACGCGCCACCGGTCGAGTACGAAGAGCAGTACTATCAGGCGCAGAACGCTCCAGCCATGGTGGCCGGAGTCAACTAATGAGCTCTCCGGGAAACCCCGTACGGTTCATGTACCTCTGCAGGTGCTGCCGATGACGGCTCGCGAGTTTCGTCTGGGAGAACCATGACCGAAGATGCACACGCTCGGCCGTCGGGCGATGCGCCGGAGCCTCTATACGATCTGAATGTTCCGACGCCAACGCACGCCGAGCGGGCGCGCACGCTGGTCGCGCAGATCTCGACCGGCACGCTGTGTACCCTTGCTCTGGAGCCGGCCGGCTACCCCTACGGCTCGTTCGTGACCGTCGCCTTAGACGACGGAGCGCCGATCTTCCTGATTAGCCGGCTCGCCGAGCACACCAAGAATCTTGAACGGGATCCGCGCGCATCGCTGCTGGTGGCCGAAGGGGGCTCCGCGGATCCGCTCGCCAACGGTCGTGTCACGATGATCGGTCGGTGTACTCGTGTCAAGGGAGAGGGAGGCAGCGCTCGTGACGCGTTTTTGGCGACTCATCCCAATGCCGCGTACTACGCCGACTTTCGCGACTTCGCGTTCTGGAGGCTCCACGTGGCGTCGGTTCGGTACATCGGGGGCTATGGACGCATGTCGTGGGTGAGCGAGGCCGAGTGGCAAACCGCCGAACCGGATCCGCTCGGTCCGTCGGCGGCCGCCACGATCGCGCACATGAACGCCGACCACGCCGATGCGCTGGTGCTCTACTGCAAGGCCTTTTCGAAGGCGACCGAGGTCAGCGCCGCTAGCATGACGAGCGTGGATCGGTACGGGTTCGAGATGTCGGCGAAGACCAGAGAGGGGCCGCGGCCCGTTCGGTTGGCGTTTACCGAGCCGGTCAGCACACCGGACGAGGCACGCGCCGCTTTGATCGCGATGCTCAAGGACGCCAGGAACACACTGGCCTGATGGTGCGGTCGGGGAACGTCGAGTCACTCGCGCGTCGAACTAGCCTGCCGACTGTGGCATAAAGGTAATCGGCGGTTTCCAGTCACCTGGCGACAGCGACCACATCTACGACAGTCGCCGTGCAACGCGGTTCCGGCACCGGCTCATGGTGTTCGCGCAGGCTCTCGACGTGAAACCGGATCGCCTCGCTGATCTCGCGGACCGCCTCTGCCTCAGAAGCGCCGGTGGCGACGCACCCAGGCAGGTCGGGAACGTAGGCGGCGTAGTTCTTCGGCGATTTTTGCTGCTCCAAGTGCCCCGCGGCAGGTCGTCGCTTAGCTTGCCGGCAATGGTCACGGTTCCGGGCTTGTCCGGATGCCGGTACACGATGGCTCCCCTTGGTGCAAACCAGCGACCAGCCGTCCTGCTCCACCAGGAGAATCGCGTCACGGACCTTCGGCACGGGTCAGGTCATCCCTCACAGCTCCAGACCCGGAGAATTCGCCGTACAAGGCCATGCGTCAGCGCCAGCAACTCACGGAGGACCTCGTCGTCGGAGATGTCCGCCGACCAACCGTACGCGGCAGCTACAGCCGCGTCAAGAGCCTCGTGCGCATCGGCGAGCCATTGGCGGCCGGATGTCAATGGCAACCGAAAACCGCACACTTCTGGGGAGGACGTCTCGGGCGGAGCGGACATTCTCCCGGTGATGCCCGTCGGGCGTTTCGGGCTGGACGCAGGGAGCGGAGCGACCGGAGTCCTGGCCAAGACGCGCCGCGAAGCTGCGGAGCCGGCGGTCACGTTGCGACTCCCTCACGCTGTTCGTCCGACGCTGTCCTCAGCCAGTGCTGATGCTCCCGCATCCGGTAGCTGTTGCCCCGTCCGCTGGAGAAGTCGTGGGGCAGGACGTGTTCGCCCGGCTGCCACGGTTTCCGACGCGATTAGCTAGTAACCTGTTGATACCATGTGCTTTACGGTATTCTCCGCCGGCGGTTTCCCTCGTTGCATCCCCCGTTCAGCATCGGATTCCAGCGGACGACAGGCACCCTCCCGGGCCGGCGGTGCGCGTTCTCCGGCCTGAGAATCGGCACCCTGATGCCCAAAACCGGCCGCCGGCAGTAGCGCGGCGATGAACTTCCGGAGGTATTGACGCCCCTATATGTCAAGACAAGCGTTTAGGCTGCCTGCGTGACGTGTCTGCGCATGCGGAAGTCTGCCATAACACGCTGGTAGATTTCACGGGCGAGGAAGCGTTTGAGGCAGCGGATGATCTCGCGTCTGGTCCGGCCGCCAGCCGTCCGGCGGGCGACGTAGTCGACCGTCGGCTGGTGGAGTCGCATGCGGACGACGACCGTGCGATGGAGGGCGGCGTTCGCTTGTCGGTGCCCGCCCCGATAGAGACGATGCCGGCCGGTCGTCATCCCGGACGAAGCCGGGATCGGACAGGCCCCGCACAGCTTCGCAAAGGCGGCTTCTGAGCGAATCCGGTCGGGGTTGTCGCCGAAGATGATCAGCATCTGGGCGGCCGTGTGGGCGCCGACACCGAAGCCCTCCAAGAGCGTGGGCGCCGCCTCGGTCGTGAGGCGGGTGAGGTGCTGGTCGTGCGTCGCGATTTCCTCAGCCAGGGCAAGCCAGCGACGGGCAAGCGCCCGGAGGGTGTGCTTGGCGGCTGCGGTGGGCGTGTCGAGCGGGCCCGATCGGAGGGCGGCGCAGCGCGTGAGCAGACGGTGATCGGTGAGGGCGTGGAGGGCTTCTCGCAGGTGGGGTGGCGCATTCACGACGATCTGCTTCAGCGTGACCATCGCCGCGGTGCGTGCTTTCCCGGCCGTATCCCGCGCGATCTTGAGCTGCCGGATCATCTCGACGACACCGTCTGTTTGGCGTCAAGTACTTCTGCCGCTCAACGACAACTATTCTTGCCGGCTCGGACGGGTGCTCCCTGGGACCACGCACGCGGGTGGCCGGACGGGTGGCCCCGCTGGCGTTCAGGCCGTTCGCTGGGCGTTGCTGCGGGTTCTGAAGAAGCAGAAGACCAAACGGAGTGAACGTCCGCTTGGGGACGTTCACGTAGTGCGGTAGCCGAGCGCGCGGCTACCGAGGGATCGGCTGCTGGCCACTACGCGAGGAGCGGTGTGCCCGCCGAGGACGGCTGGACGGATCGTCGTCGGGGCCCGTGCCTGTATCCGTTGACGTTCGCCGGCGGCGTGGCGGGTCATGGCCGGGATGGAGATGACGCGCGAAAGAGCCTGCGGGAAGATGTGCGCCGTGAACGTCGCCGCCGAAGCGGTGATCGATTCCGGAGGGAAACGCTCAGGAGGTCGCAGGTCGGCGACGCCGCGGCAGCAACGGACCTGGTGGTCGTCCACGAGGCGCGGGCGGTGGTGACGGTGGCGGCGACGTCGGCCGCGACGGGTCCGTTCGAAAGCTCGGCACGTCGAACTCGAGCAGCACCGAGTGGTGCACCAGGCGGTCGATCGCCGCGGCGGTGGCCATCTGGTCGCGGAAGATCCGGTCCCACTGGCTGAAGACCAGGTTGCTGGTCACCATCACCGAGCGGCGCTCGTAGCGCTCGGCGAGCAGCGTGAACAACACCTCGGCTTCGTCGGGACTCTGCTGCACGTAGCCCAGATCGTCGAGCAGAATCGCCTCAAAGAGGTCGAGCTTGCGGAGTGCGCGGGGCAGGTCGAGGTCGCGTTTGGCGGCGAGCATTTCCTGGACCAGGGCGTAGGCCGGCACGCACAACACGCTGTGACCGGCCTCGACCAGGGCGTGCGCGACGGCGCTCAGCGCATGGCTCTTGCCGACACCCGGCAGACCGAAGGCGAGCACGTTGGTCGCTGTCTCGAGAAACGCCCCGGTGGCCAGCGTCCTCAACTGCTGCACGACCGGCGCCGGCAGCCTTCCGGTGTCGAGCGTCTCGAACGTCTTGCCGGGCGGCAGACGCGAGGTCCGTCGCAGCCGGGCAATCCGGCGCTGGCGTCGCGCCTCGGCTTCGGCCTCGAACACTTCCAGCAGCACCGGCAGCGTGTCGTAGTGTCCGGCCTGCGTCAGTCGCGGGACGAGCTCCTCGGCCGCCGTCGTCAGATTGAACTGTGTCAGCAGCGTCGTCACCTGCTCGCTCGGCACCGTCATCCGCGCAGACCTCCGGTCAACAGCGCGTCGTACCGCGCCAGATCCGGGCGCGGTATGTGCACCACCGGGACGGTCGGGACTGGCGGCCGCACCTCGGCCTGGACGCTGGCGTAGTCGCACGTGTCGCCGGCGTCGAGTCGAGCGCGAAGCGTCGCCTCGACCTGACGCTCGCTGGTCGTGGCGGCCAGGTGCAGCAGCCGCACATACTCGACGTCGGCCCGCTCGCCATGCGTCCGGCCTAGCGCGTCGTACACCGCGCGGAACGTCAGCGACGGGAACAGCTCCTCCCGGAAGCGATACCGTGCAAAGGCACCCGGCTTGCGGACCAAGCTCGCGATGATGTGGCGATAGTCGATCCGGTGGTCCGCCGCACCCCGCAGCCGCGGCATCGTGCACAGCACCCGGCCGCCGTAGAGAACCTCGACCGTCGACGGATGCTGCCGCGCCTCGACCGTGTGGCCGATCAACCGCGACGGCACCGAGTAGATCCGGCTGCCGATCCGAATCGTGCTCCACTTGCGCACCCGGCACTGGAACGTCGTGTACTCGGGGATGCGAGCCGTCGGCAACGGCTGCAGATACAAACGCTCCTCGGCCAACCGTGCCGCCGCCGGCCTATTCCGCTCCTCGTCGAGGACCGCCCGCACGAAGCGCAGGTACGCCGACTCGTCCGCGAAATCTCTGTCGCCCCGCAGCAGCAACGCTTGCTCGATGGCCGTCTTCGTCCGGAAGTGTGCCTGCTCGGCCACGCCGTTCTCGTGCGGTTTCCCCGGCTGGATCCGCGACGAGCGCAGCCCGTAGTGGTCCATCACCTGCTGAAACCGCGCCGTCAGCTGGCGCCCACCGCTACGCTTCAGCTCGTGCGTCGCCGCCGACAGGTTGTCGTGTCGCAGCACTGCCGGGACCGCGCCCAGCATCCACAACGCGCCCTGCAGGCCCGACACCAACGCCTCGAACGTCTCGCTCAGCGCCAGCCCCACATACGTCCACTTGCTGTAGCTCAGCACCCACTCGAACAGCAGATGCGGGAACGCCACGCCCCGTATCGTCACGCCCAGGTCGCTCGCGTCGGTGAAGTCGAACGCCGCTTCCCGACCCGGAACCGCCACCTGCTCGAAGTACACCTCGCGGTCCGGGCCGTACTGCACCCGCCAATCGCGGACCCGCCGCTGTAGCGTCCGTAGCTGCCCCGCCTGAAAGCGACCCGGATGCCGTCGGCACAGCACTTTGAACAGCGTCAGCGCCTGCAGCCGGCCGTCGGTATCGGCCACCAGCTGCGGCACGACCTCCGACTGCCACACATCGGCGAACGGGTCCTCCCGCGTCCGCCACGTCCGCGGCGCCTTCGCCGTCGACGGCAACGCCCCGCGCTGCCACGTGCGCGCCGTCCGCTCGCTCATCCCGGCCGCCGCCGCCGCTGCCGCCAATGTCTTTCCGGACATCCGTTTCTCGCGCAATCGCCGAACCTGTGCATTCGTGACCAACCCGTCCTCCGCAAGGAAAACGGACAGTCTCACACGCTGCCACCATCACCCATGAACCGGCCAATCCCGTCCTCGGCAACCGGCAAAAATAATTGTCGTTGATCACCGTCCCCGGTTTTGGGGGTCGCGGTCGCTTGGCCCGCCAACACGGACCGGGCGGCGCTCTCGGCATCGACGGTGTCGGACTTGCCGACGGCGCGGCGCGTGTGCCGGTCTCCCCGATTCACTTCGACGACACGATGCCCCGCGCGGCGGACCGCGCGGGCCAGGCCGGCGCCATAGCTACCGGTGCCCTCGATGCCAAACGCCTTGATCCGCCCGTGGGTGTCGGCCCACGTGATCAGCGCCCGATACCCGCCCGAGTCGGCGACGAAGGATTGATCGCCGAGGCGGATCCCTCGGGTGTCGATCGCCACCGCGACGTGGACATGCTTGTGGGTGTCAACGCCGACGATTACCGTCCGAGCCTCGGGCTGGATCAGTATGCTGGTGGTCACGGGTGGCCTCCTCGGGTTACGGTCCGCTAGCTGACCCGGGGTGGGCGGACAGGACTGTGACGGGCCATGGGTGCAGGCAGGCCCCTATCGGGTCACGGCCCATCCGGGCAGCTGGCTTCCATCGGATGCGCCGGGGGGCAATGACCGACAGGTCAATAGCAAGGACCCTAGGTCAGTCAGGTTGTGGGTCAGGCCACCACCCACCGGCACCCACCAGTGTCACTCAATGACCCCGACAGGCATCGGGATGATGCTCACAGTCAGGTTGAGGCGACGAGTGGCAGAGTAGGCCGATGAGGAGCCAGTCGGCCAGCTATCACGGATATCGATTCCCGCCCGACATCATCAGCCACGCGGTCTGGCTCTACCATCGGTTCTGCCTCAGCTTCCGCGATGCCGAAGATCTCCTCGCGCAGCGAGGCGTGACGGCCACCTACAAGACGATTCGGCACTGGTGCCAGCGGTTCGGTCCGGTCTACGCGCGGCGGCTGCGGCGCCGCCGCGGTCGGATGGGAGACACCTGGCATCTCGACGAGGTGTTCGTCACGATCCAGGGTCGCCAACAGTATCTGTGGCGCGCGGTCGACGAGGACGGTGACGTCCTGGACATCCTCGTGCAATCGCACCGGAATCGGCGAGCAGCCGTCCGATTCTTTCGGACGCTGCTGAAAGCCCAGGGCCGTATCCCTCGACGACTGATCACCGACCAGCTGCGCTCCTACGCCGCCGCGGGCCGCACCGTGATGCCGTCCGTGGTCCACGTCACTGATCAGTACGCGAACAATCGAGCCGAGGTCTCCCACCAACCGACGCGTCAGCGGGAGCGCCAGATGCGGCGTTTCACGTCGGCCGCTCAGCTCCAACGGTTCGCGTCGGTTCACGGTATCGTGCACAATCTCTTCCGAGTCAGTCGACACCTCCTGCGGTCGGCTCAGCACCGCCTGCTCCGCACCCCCGCGTTCGTTGAATGGGATGCGGTGACGTGCGCCTGCTGAAAACGATCGAGAGCGTCCATTTCACGGGGCAAGAGCGCGCTGCCCTCGACAAGTTGACAATCCCGCGCGGGCTGAGTGACGGCCTCAGAACCTGGACGCTTGTGCGATGAAGAAGATTCTTGTGGGCACTGCGGCCTTCGGGTGTATAAAGGGGCCATCCGGGGCAGGCAAAACGGAAATTCCGCTGCAATGCTCTCCCCCGCCGCCAGATAATGCTCGCCGAATGGATCCCGTCCAGCACGACTTCATCGAGCGGTGTCGCGTGCCACGTGCCCCCCCAAGATGGTCAACCGGTAACACACGGCTTTTCGGCGTCACTTTCGCCCGGGTTCAGACGGACTGTTTCGGTATGCCGCAACTCCTGACTCCACGCGCGGTCGCGAGTCCAGACCCGGCCCGATACCTGCTTACGACTGCGTCTCTGCAACGCACCGGCCCACGCGACCCCCGCTACCTCGGCTACGCCACTTCTGCTTGCTCCAACCCTGGCTACCAGATCTCCGACCCGCTCCTGGCTTCGGACGACCTCGATAGCAACATCCTTGACTACGACCCCGTGCGCCCGGCCGAGTACGAGTGCCACGGCCCATCTGTCCTGAAGCAGGTTCAGGGGCGGAAGGCAACCTGTGGCCCTTAGGTTCAACAATCGCCGGTACGTCGGCGGGCTAGAAGACTCCCTCCATGGCTTCAACCTCGGAGGGAAGTGGCTTCCGCTCGTCTGGCCTTCGTGTCTTGCTGGGACTTAGGAATCGCCGTTTCACAACCTAACAGTCTAACGGGTTTGTTCCTGAGGTCGCAGTCGCGCGACCGAAAGCACACAATGAGTGATATGACATTGGTAGAGGTACGCACACGGCATTCACGGCAGCGTCTTGACCAACTTCGCGAAAAACTTCAGAGGATCGAGGTTCTTAAAGACTGTCCGACCCTGACCGTGTATGGGGTGGGTTCGTACGCCCGACTAGACCGAAGTTTCAGAGCTGATCGCGTATAAGTCACTGTATTTCGGGCGGTTATAGGATTTCAAGGGGTGTCGTTAATGGCTACATTCGCGGCGACACCCCCAGCAGTTCGAAGCAGCGCTGCTGCACCTCAGTCGGCTGTGTCTGCAAGGGGAATCTGGCGCCGGTGTCGGCTACCTGCATCGTGTTGACGGTCAGCGTCCCCAGGTCGGTGAGCAGCGTGCGGAAGCTGTGCACGGGCAGGTCGTCTGCGGTCCGCTTGCGGGATGCCTTGGCCAGGGCCGCCGGTGAGCGCTTGGCCGGCGCCACTACCGAGCGCCGCCGCTGTTCTCCCGCCTGCGGGTCATGGTCATCGAAGAGCAGCGGCGCCAGTTTCTGGCGCATGTGCCACTCGACGTAGTAGGCCAGCATGCAGAGCAGCACATGCGCGCGCACCCGGTCAGCCCGCCGGTGGTGTAGTGGCCGCACCTTCAGGTCCACGGACTTGAGGCTGCGGAAGGCCCGCTCGACCTTCGAGAGGTTCTTGTAGGCGCGCACGGTCTGCGTCGCGTCCATCTGCTGCGGCTCGACATTGGAGCGGACGATATAGAGTCCGTCGAGCGCCGCCTCGGTCGCGATCTTGTCTTCGTCGCGGCGGAAGGTGAAGGTGGTGTCGGTGATGGTAGTAATGCAGTGCTTGGCCACCTTGTGGCGGTCAATCACCTTGCCGACACGCACGCCGATGGCGGCCGCGCCGCGCAGCGGATTGTTCTTGCGCCGGGTCGCCGCCGCAATCGGTTCGAGGTCCGCTTCGGTGGCCGAGAGCAGCTCCTGCCGCTTGCGCCCCCGCGCGGCGGCCAGCAGCGGGTTGCGGCAGACGACGAGCCGCTCGCCGGGGAACTCGTCGCTGGTGATTTCGGCCAGGTCGCGTTGGTCGAACAGCGACGGCGTTACCTTCCCGGCATCGACCAGCTTGCGAATGGTCGGCGCCCGCAGCGTGGTGATCCAGCGCAGTCCATCGACGCCTGCAAGGTCCTCACGGATGCGCGCCGCGGTCAGCATTCCCCGGTCGCCGACCAATACCACCCGCTTGAGCCTGAAGCGCTGCCGGAGCTTGTCCACCTGACTGGCCACCGTGTTCGGGTCGCTCGTCGAGCCTTCGAATACCTCGACCGCCACCGGACAGCCCGTGGACGTGCACAGCAGGCCGAAGACGATCTGCAGGGTGCCCTTCTTGCCGTCGCGGCTGTGGCCGCGCCGGGCCAACGGGCAGTGACTGCCTTCCAGATAGCTGGACGTGAGGTCGTAGAGCACCAGCGTGTGGTCCTCAAGGTGCCGTTTGGCCAGGCGTTGCTCAATGGCTGCCTGGCGTTCGACCAGCCGGTCCATCGCCGCGTAGAGTTCGTGCTGGTCGACCGCACCAACTCGGAGCATCTCACCCAGTGTGGAGACGGCGCTCTCGGGGGCGAGGGCACGGGCCGTGGCCAGCTTCGACTGCGGGTCGATGACACGGGCGGCGATCAGGGCGACGGCAAGGTCACGCCAGCGCGAGGGTTGCCGGGCGAGCAGGGTGTGCAGGCCGAGTTGCTTGAGCGTGGAGAGCACCGCGGCGACGTGGCCGTGGGGCAGGCTGCGGACGCAAGTGAAGACGTCCTGGGGGTTGACGAGCGGCTCACCGCGGAGGACGCGCCGCACGGCCTCGACGGCCTCGTACGGTAGTTTGGAAAGGTTGGCGAGCGTGCGCTTCTTGATACGGCCGCCTTCACGGTAGGACTCACGGAGGAGCACAGCGGGCGGGGACGAGCGGTTGGGCACACGCTCCACATACATGGTTACTTATTATACCAGAACACAAAACATATATGGGCATAACAACACCATAATAGGCGCTTATTACATGGCTACACATCGCGCCCAAAACCACGCCGATTGCCCTCTAAAACCCTGTAAACTCAATGAGTTGGCCGAAATCAGCCGCTGAAACTTCGGATTAGGGCTTAAGCTCTCTTCACCAACACTTGATGACGGAAGCACCGCGTTTCTTGGAACGGGGGACGACATGCACTCGAACTCGAACAGATCGTGGCGGTTGCTGAGCGCGGCCGCGGTGGGGCTGATGTTGACCGTCACGGCCGGGCAGGCCGAGGCGCAGGAGGTTAATCCGTGTGCCGAGCCCGCCAACTGGATTATCGCCGAGAACTGCAAGCCAGGGAATCCGTCGACCGAGTGGGACATTAACGGCGCGGGTGACCTGACGATCCAGGGCTTCGCCACCGACATCAGCTACAACTTTGGCGAGACGGCGCAGTTCAAGATCGACACCGACTCCGCGAACTACCGGATCGACATCTACCGAATGGGGTACTACGGAGGCGACGGGGCGCGCCGTGTGGCGACGGTCCGTCCGTCGGTATCGCTACCGCAGGAGCAGCCGCCGTGCGCGGTCGACTGGAGCGTGCGCTTGTACGACTGCGGGACGTGGGCAGTATCGGCGTCGTGGCCAATCCCTGAGGATGCCGTCTCGGGCGTCTACGTCGCCCGCCTCGTACGAGAGGACGGCGACGGCACCTGGCGGATGGACAACAGTCGCGCGGGGGGCCGGCCGCCAGAAGCGGCACCCCACGCGTACGGGGCACTGGGGCTGGGCCAACTGCGGAACCCGCTCGACGAACCGAGAGCGAGCCACATCGTATTCGTGGTGCGGGATGATTCGAGCCGGTCCGACATCGTGATGCAGACATCCGATCCGACGTGGACCGCCTACAACTCGTATGGGCTCGGCAACGTCTACAGCGGTCGAACCGTGACGGGCGAATCGGCGGGCCGTCCCATGCGCGCGTACAAGGTGAGCTTCAACCGGCCGGTGCAGAACCGAGACTTCAGCTCCGTGAACCAGCTCTTCAATGCGGAGTATCCGCTGCTGCGGTGGCTGGAACGAAACGGGTACGACGTGACGTATATTGCGGGCGTCGACACGCACCGCTATGGGCACCTGTTGCAGAACCACAAGCTGTTCATCTCGATCGGACACGACGAGTACTGGTCGGCCGGGCAACGGCAGAACACCGAGGCCGCGCGGGATGCAGGCGTAAACCTGGCATTCCTGAGTGGGAACGAGGTCTTCTGGAAGACCCGATACGAGGCGAGCATCGACGGCACGGACACGCCGCACCGGACACTGGTCGTCTACAAGGAAACGCATAGTAGCCTGACGGAGCTGGGCGAGGTTCAGCCGACGGAGAAGATCGATCCCGTCGCAGATGTGTGGACAGGCACATGGCGCCACGGGAGTCCTGCCAATCCGGAGGGCCCGCAGCCAGAGAATGCCCTGACGGGGACGATTTTCACGGTGAACGCGAATCGGCAGGATCCGCTGATCGTGCCGGCCGAGTACGGAAGGTTACGGTTCTGGCGGGACACCGAGGTGGCGCAGCTGGAGGAGGGCGCGCATGTGGCGCTCGCCAACGGATTCCTGGGCCATGAGTGGGACGAAGACCTGGACAACGGGTTCCGCCCGGCGGGGTTGATCCGCATGTCGGAGACGACGGTCGATGGCGTGAGATACCCGATGGACTGGGGATCTGTGTACGACTCAGGTACAGCGACACACGCGCTGACGCTGTATCGGGCACCCAGTGGGGCGTTGGTCTTTGGCTGCGGCTGTGTCCAGTACTCCTGGGGTCTCGACAACTTCCACGATCACCCGACGGCGGTGAGGGGTCGCGGTAATGGACGACCCGACCTCAACCTGAACCCGTACTCGCACCGCGTCGGCGTCGATCCGTACGGACCGGAGACAGCAATCCAGCAGGCCACCGTGAACCTGTTCGCCGACATGGGACTTC
Source organism: Vicinamibacterales bacterium (assembly GCA_965263055.1). Lineage (GTDB taxonomy): Bacteria > Acidobacteriota > Vicinamibacteria > Vicinamibacterales > UBA8438 > VXRJ01. The sequence continues at coordinate 223,297 of OZ253581.1, forward strand.
AGCCGGCGAATTTGCAGTCAGATCTGGTTCGGGCGACCGCGTCGACCGATAAGGCTGCGCCGCAATCGCGGGTCGTGTCACCAGCTGGGGATGCCGAGGCCGTCACCGGCCCCATCGTGACGATCGCCGGTGCGGCGAGCGACGAGGGCGGTGGGGTCGTGGCGGGTATCGAGGTGTCGGTAGACGGGGGGATGACGTGGCATCGCGCGACGGGAGCCGAGCAGTGGAGCTACGACTGGCACGTGCCAGACGGGGTCGGTATGGCGACCATTCTCAGTCGCGCCAGTGACGACAGTCTCAACCTCGAGGCGCCAGTGGGCGGCGTGACGGTCGCCCACGGGACCCCGTGAGGCGAGCTGACGAACGAGATGACATGTGGCGAGTGCAACACGTTGCACTACCCGAAGCGTTCGCACGGCTTCTGCGGCCTGCTAACCAGCCAGACGATCCCGACCACCCGTGAGGCTGCTGAAGCCCAGCAGAATGCGCACGTACGCGTTTCCAAGGTATTTCCGGGCAGCGAGTGCAGCTTCACTCTCCGCTCCCAACTAACCATTTGCTTATTTCTTCGCGGCCCCTTTTACGGCCTCTTCGAGGGCGCGGGCGCCGGCTAGGATGTTGGGCACCGAATGGTTGCCCTCGTGACACGCGTACTCGTAGAGCGGATGCTCGCTCCGGACCATATCAATCTCCGCCGACCAGGGCGCCACGAACCACGACGGATCCTCAACTGTGAACTGGTACAAGAGCATGCCCCCGTCCGCGAGCGTGAAGCGCTCGATCAGACGCATGTCTTGCCCGGCCGGCCGATCGTTTGCGAAGTCCGATACCATCGTTTCGAAGTTCGTCGTCTCAACGACTAGCGTATCGTCCTCCCAACGGCCACGCGAATCGCCCAGCCACTGACGGATGGCGGACGGCGCATGGGGACTCCCGTCCAGCGGGATGATGCGTGCACTGTGGATCATCTCGTTGACCAGTACTACGGAGTCCGGTGTCTGGAGCACCTGCACGTTCGCGTTGTAGCTGCGCCCGCTCATCGGAGTGAACCGTACCGGGATCGTCGGAGACCGAATTCGTTGAATCAGGCCACCGCAGCCTGCTCATAGTACTGCGCCTCGAACTCTGCTGGTGGAATGTCCCCGAGCGGCCCCAACAGTCGTCGTGTGTTGAACCAGTCCACCCACGTCAAGGTGGCGAACTCCACGGCCTCGAGGGTGCGCCACGGGCCCTTCCGTCGAATCACCTCCGTCTTGTACACGCCGATCACCGATTCGGCGAGGGCATTGTCATAGGCATCGCCTTGGCTGCCGACCGACGGCGCGATGCCGGCGTCCACGAGGCGATCCGTGTACCGCATCGAGAGATATTGGGTGAATTCAAGTGGTCGTCGCAACATCTCAAATGGGAGGAGTTGCGATGGGAGCAATTACGCGTCGACGAGCTGATCATGCAGGACGCCTTCCGAGGCGGTCGCCCGGTCGTCCACCGGTGGGGCGGCGGGAGCATCGGACGCGATTCTGGGAGGCGCTTGCACGCGTCCGCCTGCTTGAGGATGCGGAGCCGATACTCCGCCGTGAACCGGCGGCGCTCGGCTTTCGCCGGCACTTCAGGATCGGGTGCCGTCGCGGCTGACGTAGCCGTGGGGCCGAAGGCTCCGCGTTCGGCCCCACGACCACGTCCATCTCCACGGCTGGTGGCATGCGATTCATCCATCAAACCCTCCCCGCCCCTACACTAATCTCAATAGGGAGGTTGTCTCACAGATCATTGGCACAAGGGGCAGCACGCGAGTTCCGATGGCGGCGCCGTCCTGCTCAAGGCGGCGGAGCGCGTGTATGGGTTGGTGGCGGGTTTCGCCCGGTGTCTGGTGGACCGGCGGGAGCTCGGGAAGATCCGGCACACGCTGACGGAGTTGCTCGGCCAGCGGATCTTCGGCATTGCCTGCGGTCATCCCGATGGCAACGACGCCGACCACCTCGCCGACGACCCGATTCACAAGCTGCTGCTCGGGCGGGACCCGGTCGCGGGCGAGGCGTTGGCCTCGCAGCCGACGATCTCTCGGTTCGAGAACGGTGCCGGCCCCTCCGCCCTCTACGCGCTGGGACGCGAGTTGGCGATGCGGGTCATCGAGCGGCATCAGCACCGGCTGGACGGGCAGGCGCGGCGGATCACGATCGACCTGGACCCGACCGACGACGCGACGCACGGCGCCCAGCAGCTCACCTTCTTCAACGGGCACTACGACAGCTGGTGCTACCTGCCGTTGCTGGCGTTTCTGACCTTCGACCAGGAACGCGAACAGTATCTGTGCGCGGCGGTGCTGCGGCCCGGCAATGTGCCGGCCACCTGCGGGACCGTGGGCGTGTTGTGTCGGCTGCTGCCCCTGCTGCGGCAGGCCTTTCCCCAGGCGCGGTTTCTCGTCCGGCTCGACGGGGGCTTTGCGACGCCGGAGATCTTCGACGTCCTGGATGCCGAGCCGCGGCTCGACTACGTGGTGGCGATGGCCAAGAACGCCGTGTTGCGGCGCCACGCCGAGCCCGCCCTGCTCGTGGCGCAGGCCCAGAGTGCGGCCAGCGGCCAGACCGCGCACGTCTACGCCGACACCCGCTATCGAGCCCGCACGTGGGACCGCGACCGCCGCGTCGTGATCAAGGCCGAGGTCGTCCGGCTCGGCGACCGCGAGCCGCGCGACAACCCGCGCTTCGTCGTGACCAACCTGCGCCAGACGCCGCGTTTCGTCTATGAACGGATCTACTGCGCCCGCGGCGACATCGAGAACCGGATCAAGGAGTTGCTCGATGGCCTGCAGATCGACCGCACGAGCTGCTGTCGCTTCTGGGCCAATCAACTGCGCGTGCTGCTCACCGCCGCCGCTTACGTACTGATGCAAGAACTCCGGCTGCGCGCGGCGCGCACCGCCTGTGCCCGCGCCCAAGTGACGTGGCTGCGCGACCGGCTCCTCAAATTGGGGGCGCACGTCGTCGGCTCGGTCCGCCGTGTGGTCCTGCACCTGCCGACCGCCACGCCGGACCTCCACGCCTGGCGGCACATCGCGCTTGCACTCGGCGCCCGCGCCGGATAGGCCCCAGACAGCGCCGGTCAGCCGCGCATACACGCATCCCAACGGCGCACCGAGCCCGCCCGTGGCGAAGCCGTCCCTGGACGGCCCCGTACCCAGGCCGTCCGCACCGACAATCAGTGTCCATCCCGCCAGCGCCCGACGGCAGCGACGCCCGGCGCGCCCGGTGCGCGACAATTACACCGTCCGCGCGGCCGACTTGGAGCCTTCAGTAGAGTCGAGGGGAGGCGCGTAACCAGTAGGGAGTCGGTGGCTCCTCCGGCGCTTTCGCACCGGGCCGCAGTCCGAGTCCCATGGGCACGTTTCCTCCCCCCGCTCTCCGAACCCGGCGTGCCGATTTCCGGCACCGGGCTCTCCAGTGGAATCATGCGGCTCGCACACGGGCTTTCCGGTTGCGACCAGCGGGCGGGTCTTGCGAGCCGGGGCACCCGGCTCACACCCTGGCGTTGGCCGGCCGGTGCGTCGTCAGACCTGTTGACGCCCTGACGACGGCGACCGCACGGGTCGTCCCCTTCGCTTATGCATGTGATGACGTCTGGCCTTCCTGCTCATTCATCGGGGGTGATAGGCCGTTCGGCCACTCCCGGAGCCTGTTCCCTTTCGCCATCCCTTCCACCTGAAGCCCCTTCCCTCGGCCGGCATTGCCCGGCTTCAACGGTAGTACGGGCTTCTCCGCCACCCTGGCCGGCCCGACCTTGCCCTCACGGGTCGTCGGTTGGCGCGTGCCACGCCGCCGGCAGGGCTTCCCGTGTTGCGTCCATTCCCCTCTTCCACGCGTGCTGCCGCCATTACCCCGGCGGAACCGGTCGGTGCTCGCGTCGCTCGCTTCCCGACCGCTGGCAGCCTTCCCCGTAATCCGGGCGGGTCGGCTTCCGCGTTACCCGTTTCGAGGCCTGCTCGGCGTTCAATCGCATTGCGGCCCACGTGGTCGCTGAACCGCCCAGGGCGGCCCTTTGTCGTCGGAGTGCTTCAGCCGATGTCGTTACCTCCATCGTCCGCTCCGACTGCTACCGGCTGGAGCGACAGTTGCCGGGCGGGATTCGCACCCGCTGAGGAATGGCGCCGTGTCACGGCGCACCGAATAATGCAGGTTAGGGAGGGAGGAAAAAACGGGCAGAGAATTACGGATACCGTGTGCGAGTTGCTGGTGCAACGATTCCGCCGCGTTTCGAGGACGAATCGCGGTGTGAGTGCCTGCGAGTGTACCGAAGCGTTCGGGAAGGCATCTGCTACACCGTTTCAGTCGGTCAGGAATAGGAAACGGAGACAGTTATTCCAGTAATTCAACAACGTCCCCTAATTCTTACAAGATGTTGTGGTCGACCATCTGTTCAGATTGACGCGGTTTCTGATGACCGTTGACAGCCGCCCCTGCTCTCATGCGCGGTCAGCTGCTGGCGGAGGGTCCGGACGTACCCAGAGAATGACCATAGCTGCAACGAGGATGGCGGGAATCGAGGCGTAGAGCGCCCCGTTCCAGCCATGCAGCTCCATGACTGCCCCCGAACTCCAGGAGGCAAAGGCCGAGATACCCATAATGCTGAAATCGTTCAGCGCCTGAACACGGAAGCGTTCGGCTGGACGATGGGCTCGGGCCAGTAGCGTCGTTCCTCCAACATAGAGGAAATTCCAACCGACGCCGAGCGCCACCATGGCCAGGCCGTAGTGCAGCATGTGGCGGCCCGCCAGGCCCGCAACCAGGGTGGCGCCAAGCAGCGCCACTCCCCCAATCATCACCCGCCCGGCGCCGAAGCGTCCGATGAGAGCACCACTGATCAATGAAGGAAGGTACATGGCCAGCACATGGGCCTGGATGACCGCCGCCGTTGCCGCCAGGGAATACCCGTCGACAATACGCATGGCCAGCGGTACGGCCGTCATCAAGACAGTCATGACGCCCGACCCGATCGCGCCCCCCGTGACGGCCGCGATAAAGAAGTGGCCGCGAACTATGACGCGCAGAGGACGAGCTCCCCCGGTTGTTTCTTCCTCGGCCGAAGGGGTCATCGGCCGCAAGGCAAGGAGGGCGGCAGCGCCAAGTAAATAGCACGCCACAATAGCGGCGAATGAGCCACCGAACGGTGCGCCCGCGACCCAGGCCTCGCCCCACGACATCAGTCCCGGGCCGAGGAAAGCGCCAAAGATGGAGCCCAAAAGCACGATTGAGATCGCTTTTGGTGCGGCCGCCGCACCGACACATTCAGTGGCGGCAAAGCGGTATTGCTGAGAAAACGCGGCCGCGCAGCCCATCGTGATCGAGCCGCCACAAAGCAGCGCGAAGTCGTGAGTCAGGGTTGCAAGGAAAGCACAGGCTGCTCCGAAGGCGCCCACCGTCGCGCCAATCGCAAAGCCACGGGCGCGGCCCACGTGCGCCATGGTCCACGAAGCGATGATCGTGGAAACGGCATTGCCCACGATGAGCAGTGACACCGGCAAGGTCGCCAGGGCCGGGTTTGCCGCCAGGCTACGGCCAAGGATTCCGCCAGCCGTAACGACAGCGAACCAGCCGGTGACCCCCACTGCCTGCGCGAATAGCAGGATCGCCAAATTGCGGCTGAAGAGTTGGGAACGGATGGCCGGGCCTTGTTTTTTGCCAAAGCGCATAGTTGAGACTCAGCGGCACAATTTCAGACCCCGGAAGCGTGGCGCTATCAGACGATAGACGATATTAGCTAACTGGTGGGATGCGGCGGGTGCACCTGCGGGAGCATTTCGAACATCCTGAAGCGACTGCTGGTCCATATCGCGGGTCTCAACCTCGGGCTGCTTCTGCGTCGTGAGATCTGCGTCGGCACGCCCCGTGGCCTACAGGACCGGGTCGTAGCCGGCGTATGCACGCTGATCGGGTGGTTTGTGGGCCTGTGGAGCGTTCTGGAGCGCCTCTTGATACGATTCCGACCCAATTCGGCGCGGACAGCCGCGCTATCGGGCCACCGGCCCCTTCAGCCATCCATCTGAACACCGAGGACTTCTACCTCGGGCTGTTATAGACCAACCGCAAGCAGAGCTTGCCTGATCTCCCTATGGGTCGTACTGCCGTCTCCGAACAGGTCCACGGCGGATTGCCGGATGGCCAGCGCCGCATCACGGAGCGATGCGCTGGGCGGCATCAGGTCTGTCATAGCCCGGAAGAACGCCTGCTCGACGTCGGCGCGATTGGCTGGCCCCACGCCGGTCACGGACCGCCGGGTCGTCGCATTCCTGCCACCCTCAATCGCGAGGTAGAAGGCGTGGCTGAGCACGGTCGAGTTCCAGTGGACACCGCCGCCGTCCGCCGAGGACAGTTGACCAACGAACCTGCCGTCGACGAAAGTCAGACCAGTCAAGCGGGCGCCAGTGAAACTCCGCCCGTCACGGGTAGCCACGATGAACCGCAGCATGCGGCTCCGCGCATCGGGATACGGGATGCCAGGGGCGACGTTGACAGATCGTGGGTTGTCAGAAACGCGAAACGGGCGGCCGAGGTGTTCGCCAGTAGCATAATCGCCGGCAAGGAGGGGGTCCGCGCGATCCTCATGGAAGAACTCGACCGCATGCGCAAAGATGTCCGAAAAGGCTTCATTGATGATGCCGCCATCGTCTGTCCAAAGCACGAATCGTCCGCCGCTGCAAAACGGCCGTAGTCTCGCACCATCCGAATAGGTAAGCCTGAGATTGTTGCACGTGAAGTCGCGACCGTCGGTAGATCGAAAGCTGGACGGGCCCAGGGTCCAGTTGAGGTAGCCAGTGAGGGGGTATCGAACGCGGGTCCGTTCACTCACCGAGAAGTGCGTGACCCCGTGCATGAGCTCGTGCGCAACGATGTCTTCAGTGGCGAATGAGGTGCCGTCGATTTCGCCGTAGACAAAGACGCCCCGGCCTTCTGGGCCGAAGGGCGGCCGGCGGAAATAGGCGTTGACGAAACCGTTGTTGACCAGCGAGAGGATGCGGCCGTTCTTCCCGTCCACGCCGTACCAGTTGTGCCGCTGCGCGAAGTAGTCGTACGTCCAGCCCGTATGGGCATGTGCATCGACGGCGGCTGGGTTGTCCTCCCACACGTTGTCCGGGTCACCCGCGACGTCCGAGGCCGACCAGCGGCGCACTCCGGCCGGGCCCGAATCGGCCAGGCTGTCCAGGCGGCTCTGCCGGTATTTCATGTCGAGGGTGACAATCTCGCCCGGCCGCAACGGGTCGATGGTCTGATAGACGCCTCCAGCGCGCGTGGTGCTGACGTTCTTCCGGTCTCCGGCGATGCCCGTGCCGACGCCGACAGCCTGCTGCGTTGACGTGACGTCGTGCGACCAGACGACGGAGCCGTCGGCGGCGTCGACGAAGTAGAGGCGAGCGTCGCTCATGAGCGCGCGGTAGACGAGCCGGTAGGTGGCGTCAGGGAGCGGCAGCACGACCAGGTCTGGCGTGTCCACGGACGAAGCGTCCGTAGCCTGGGCGAGGCCAGCGAGGGCGTCGTCGGGCGACAGCGAGGGCACGGCCCCAATCTCGGTGTTCTCGTGGATCCGCCCGAAGAGCGAAACCGTTTCGTTGCTCCGCATCTGGCGGGAAACGCCTCCGCCGTGGACAGGCACGCCGTCGAGGTGCTGGGCCAGATACTCGTGAATGCGGTCCGGCAGCAGACGGTCGACGCGCCGCGACACGACGACCAGGTCGCCGGCTCGGGTCATCGCGTCGACGGTCGCGGCGTCGATGGGGCGGTCGATCGCTTCAGCGTTCCATGGCTGGGGTTGGGCAGCCCCTGGCGCCGTGTTCAGGAGCGTCATCACCAGGGTCGCGATCAGGAGGCGTGTGGTCTTCTGCATGGCAGGATGTTCCCCTTCAGAACCGCAGGCGGAGGCCGCCCGCCGCGTGGAAGCCGCCGGCGGGAACGTCGACGGACCCGTCGCCAGCCGATGGCAGGTCGATGGTGCCCGCGCTGAAACGGGTGAGCCAGCCGACGCCGATGGTGTCCGTGAAGTAGTAGGCGACGTCGACCCCGGCGTTGAAGCCAATCGTTGACCGCGACTGCTCCCCGGTAACGATGCCTCCGAACGCAGCGTCGTCGTACGGGTAGCTGTGCGTGAAGCGGACGTCGGTCACCAGATCCTGCCGGAGGCTGAACACCGTCGGCCCGCCGAACACGGTCACCGTGAACGCGGGATTGACCGGCACCGTCACGAGGGCGTGCAGATGAACCGCCCGTTCGTCGTGGTAGACCGGCATGTTCCCGGCAATCGTGCGGACGCTGCCGAGGAAGAACGGATGGGGCAGGCGCGCCGAGACGCTGGCGTCGACATCCCGCCGGTAGAGCGAGACGGACACGCCGACCCCGAGATTGCGCCACAGGCGTGCGCCGCCGCTGACGTCGACCACCGGCCCGGATTCGACGCGATAGGCGCCGTTGAAGCTGGACGGGTCGCCGGTGGCCGCGCTGGAGACCATCTCGGTGTAGACGGGGCTTGGCCCCCCGAAGGTGGCCGCGTCAGTGAACTCGCCGGGCACGACCTGCAGGCCGCCGTTCACGGCGACGTACCCCCGATGGCCATCCCCTTGCTGCGCGGCTGCGATCGACGGCAGGGCGAGCAGGAGTACGGCCAAGGCATTCCACCACCGAATGGACCGTATCATGCAGAGTTCCTTTCTGGTGTCCGGAAACTACCGGAGAGTCGTTACTGCGATCCGTATCGGACTGTTTTCGTTCCCTCCGTGCATCCGTAAACGCAATCTGGTGCTACCGCACCGTATTGCCTCCATGGGTCCGGCGGGGTGACTCTTGGACGGAGCCTCCTGGCCAACATGGATAGTCGCGCAACCGGGAGGAGTCCATATACGGGCTGCTAGCCGTCGGCCAGCCGAATCTCGATTCGAGTGTCATTGACGATGATCACGCAGGCGTCAGCGAACTCCTGGTTGGTCATTTCGAAGTCGGCGAACGCTTGCGCGTCCGTCGCGAGCACGTACAGGATCATTCGATCTACGGTCTCGACGTCGGCGAAACCTACGGCGGTCGCGGGTTCGGCGAGCGCGGCGGCGGCGAGATCTACGGCATCTACGACGGTCGCGGGTTCGGCATCGTCATCCTGGCTCACGAAGGGCCGGTGGGGTATCTCAAGTTCCACCCGGATCCCGGCGAGGCCGGTTCCCTCAAGCCAGGCACCGGTCTCCTTGACCCAGTTCAAGAGTCGTTGGTTCAGGATTCGTGCGACGCGGTGCGATTCGTGTCGCCGCGTGTTGTACATGTTGGGATCCCGTCTAAGGTCGACAACCAGATAGTCGTCCCGACGGAATGTCGCGTGCCCCAAGCGGAATGGCAGGCGCCCTAGTGGTCCGTCACCTTATAATATTCGGATATACGGACTTGAGTTTGCAGCGCGCATCGTCGACCTTCATCTGCCAGTCGACACCGCGTTGCGTGCGGTTGACGTCGGTGGACCACGCCGACACCTCGTCGTGCAGCGTGCCGAGGTCGCCGATGCGGCGCCCGCGCACGCATTGGCGCGTCAGGGAACTGAGTTCGTTCTCCGCGATGTTCAGCCAGCTCCCGTGTTTCGGCGTGTAGTAGAAGTCGATGCGTCGAACCAATTGCCGCGCCCGGGTCGGCTCGAACACTGCGTAGAAGGCGCCCTTCGTGTGCGTGTTGAGGTTGTCGCACACCAAGGCGATCTTCTCACAGTCGGCGTAGCGTCCTTCCAACAGGCCGGCGACCTCCACCGCCCAGTCCGCCTTCGTACGCCGGGCCCGGGCCGTCGCCTGCCGCCAACCCGCCAGCGGCTCGCTGAACAGGAAGACCGAGGCCGTGCCGGCCCGTTCGTACTCGTAGTCGACACGCCGCGGACGGTTCTTCGTGGCCGCCATCGGCGCGCGGGTTTCCTTGACCAACTGCACCGGCTGCTCGTCCATGCACACGACGGGACAATCCGGATCGTAGGGTTTCTGATACAGGTCCAGGACCTGTTCCATGTTCGCCACGAACTCGGCATCGGCCTGTGGCGGGATCACCCAGTACTGGATTTTCCGCTGCGTCATGCCGTTTTTTTCAGCGTCCGCCGGATGGTTTCGTGGCTGATCGACTCGACGATCGCCAACTCGACGACCCGGCGCGCCAGCAGGCGCAACGACCAGTGCGCGTAGCCCTTCGGGGGTGGCCCCAGACGCAGGGCGATGACCTGCGCCTCCTGTTCGCCGTCGAGCAGTTTGGGAACCGGGGGCGACGCCCGCCGCTTTCGTTCCAGCGCCCGCTCGAACCCGTCCTGCACGCAGCGTTGGCGAATGTTCTCGACCGTCTTGGTGCGGCACGAAAAGGCCTCGGCGACCCGCTGGTCGGTCCACGCCGGCCCGTCCGCATCGGCCTTCAAGAGAATCTGCGCGCGGCGCACTTTCTCGCTGCTCCCGTTGAGCTTGCGGACCGTCTGTTGACAGACCTCGCGTTCCTGGGCTGTGAGTCGAACGATGTACCTCTTTTGCGGCATGGAAACTCTCTCGGTTCGAGACGAGCTCCCCAATAGTCCTAATGTTTATTGATGGCACAGCACTAGGTTGGCTGTACCACCGAACGACGAGTGTACATGCTGGAGCAGACCCACTCGCAGATCCGGCGGAACAATGCTCAGTCCTCCCTGAAAAGCAACCGCAGCTATTTGCTCGTATGTCTCCGCCAGACGAGATTGCGTGGCCTCGCTGGCAGCATCCCCGGCGACCACCGCCCGGGCGAACTCGGCCTGTGCAGACGAGTGGTCGGTGTGGAACCGCAGCTTGATCGCTACTGCTCTATTCCGTAGCTCGACCTCGACATAGTCCTCCTTGCCTGTGTCGATCTTCTCCACTTGCAGCTCCAGGAGCGCCGGGAACTCCCCGACCCAAGTCGTCTCCGGGGTTATGTCGGCACTGAAGATCTCGATCGAATCCCCTGTCCATCCGTTACAAAGACTGCAGCTGCCATCTTCGTACAGGATAGACGGCGAGACCATCAGCGTGAAAACGTCACCCTTCCTTGCGTCGATCTGCGCGGATGCAGGCACAGCGAGCAGAAAAAGTACGGGCAAATTCAATAGGCACTTCATTCTCACCCCCACACCAGCGCTCCGGTGCGTCCCAAGGCGTCGGTTACGCACAGGCCTGAGCTTCCCACCAACAACCTGAGTGGTCGGCCGGGCCAGTCGCCAAGGGCCTTCAGTTTCGTCGCTCCCTCATCGGCCACGGTCACACTCATTGCGCCAGCGCACGCAACTCGTCCGCCGTGGCCCCCAGTATGATCCTGACAGGCGATCATCGCGGATTGCCACTACTGCGGGTACGCCCTAGTCGCAGGAAACGGCAGTTCGACCTCCTGAGCGTCGTCTGCGACCCCGTCGACCCGCAGTGCCAGGGCCCGGAGCGGCTCCTCATTGGGACAGAACACGAACCCCTGCCCGCGATTACCTGCCGGGACGAACTGGTTGTTTTCCAGACCCTTGTTGGCGAAGTCGGCACGGATCTCGTTATTCGCCTCTTGGCTGGAGTTGCCAGCCAAGAGGCCGCGAACCGCCCAACCGTACTCCGCAGTACCTCCTCGGCAACGTCCTCCGCTGGGACCAGCGCATGGGGTGTGCCCGTCGTCGCCATGCAGGAGATGTAGGCCGGATTGACGGTGATACCTTACTGCTGAGTTGTTGAACACGATTACGTTGATGGGGAGGTACCCACGCTCGTAGAAGTACCAGAGCGTGTTCGATACCGCGCCGAGCTGCCGAAGACGCCGACGACAACTGCGATTCGCTTCACGAGCGGCCTCCCCTTCGCCCGCGACCTGAATTGGTCACCGGGTTAGTTGTCACACACAAAATGCACGCGAACGTGAGAGATCCCGTCTGTTCACCCAAGGCTCAGGGGAGCGACCCCCGTCCAAATATACGTAGGCTGTTCTTCCTCCAGCGACCTCGGCGAAGGGTAGTGCGTTCAACACCTTCCTGTCACTACCAGGAGTGGTAGTGTCTGGGATGTATTCGTGCGTTGGAGAAGATACAGCCCGAGGCCGGGCAACCGGCCCGCCCAGCGAGGACGCCGGCCGCGTCGCGGTTACCCGAACTCGGCGATCGACAGCACCAACCGCACCAGATCCACCTGCCGGGAGATCGGCAGTTTCCGGTAGATCTGCTTCAGGTGCCAGTAGATGGCGCCGTCCGTGAGCCCCGTCGCCCGGGCGATGTCGCGCACGGGTGTGCCGTTGGCCAACCAAGCCGCCACCTGACTCTCGGCCGGCGTCAGCCCCAGGATCCTGGCGACCACGTCGGGATCGAGACGAGGATGGCGCCCCGGCTCGACAATCAGGACCAGCGCCGCGACGTGCCGCGCACCGTAGTCCGGTTGCGAGACCCCCACGGGTTTGACGTGCACCACGACCGGGGGCAACCTGGACACGCGGCCCAGCAGCATCGATCCACTGACCGGGACCGCCCCGGCGGTCGGCAGCGCCTCAGCCACCAGCCGCGCCAGACGGCACTGGTCGTCCGGCGCGCGGGCCTGCAACACCACTATTACTCAGTGGTTTACGTGACTATCCGCACGGACCTGGATTGTGGCGGAAACCCATTGGTCACTCAGGCAGCGGGAGTAGGGCGGGCTCCGTGTGTTCCACTGAGATAGGCGGCCCAATCGTCCATCAGCCGGCGCCGCCGCTCGAACAGGTCCGAGCGGGCATAGGCGGCTTCGACCTTATTCTGGACCACGTGCGCGAGCGCCGCCTCGACGACCTCGCGCGGGTGATTGGTCTCCTCGGCCGTCCAGTCCCGGAAGCTCGAACGAAAGCCGTGCGGGACGCCGCCGATCTCCAGGTCCCTGAGCAGCCCCGACAGCGCCATATCGGCCAGCCGCTTCCCCCGCTCGCTCGGGAACACCAGCGCATGGCCGTCGCCGAGCGCGCGCGCCGCGTCGAGGATCTGGGCGGCACGCCGGCACAGGGGAACCCGGTGTTCCCGCTTGGCCTTCGTGCGCGTGGCCGGGATGGTCCAGACGTGGTTCTCCGCGTCGACCTCGGCCCACTGCGCCCCGCGGACCTCACCGGATCGCGCCGCCGTGAGCACGAGGAACTCGAAGGCGAGCGTCACCACGGGCGGAGCCCCCGACGCCTGCACCGCGCCGATGGCCGCCGCCACGTCGCGATGCGGCAGCGCCCGCATGTGCTGGACCAGATGCTGCTGCGGGCCCAGGACCGGCCCGATGCGGTCACAGGGGTTGTCGGCTCGCAGGTCCATCGCCACGGCCCATTCCATCACCGTGCTGATGCGTTCGCGCACCCGCCGCGCCGTCGCCGGCCGGACATGCCAGACGGGCCGCAGCGTCTCGATCACGTCGGCGCTCGTCACCTCGGACACCGGCAGCTGGCCAATGCGCGGGAACGCGAACCGCGTCAGGCTCGACATCCAATCCTTGCCGTACTTCGGATTGCGCCAGCCGGGCTGCATCTGCGTCCAGACTTGCTCGACGGCGGCGGCGAAGGTCGGCGTGCGCTGGAGACGGCGCTTCTCGGCGAGCGGGTCGCCACCGGCGCGGGCGAGCTTGCGGTTGGCGAAGGCGAGCGCGCGGGCCTCCTTGAGCGAGACGAGCGGGAAGCCGCCGAGCCCGAGTTCGCGGCGGCGTCCGCGGATGGCGATCCGCTGGACCCAACTCCGGCTGCCGGACGGCTGGACGTCGAGGTACAAGCCCTGGCCATCGCAATACCGGCCGGCCGCGGCGACGGTGCGGACGAAGGCGGTCGAGAGGGCGTGTTCGGGCTGGCGCTTGGGGGGTTGAGTCGGCAGCATACTTTCCACCGTTATATCCACCGTTACGTGGTGGAATGCATTGGATGTTATAGGTCGCTCTGGCTTGTGTCAAGCCAAGATAAACTGGAATAACTATCTATAAATGAGATAGTTATAGACGTCATGGGATGTTGCTGGACGACTCACGCTGACGATATATGGTGGACACGGCTTCTGCCACGGCGCAGTCCCTTCCTTGAGCGCCGGGATGATCCGCTCCGCGAACTGCTGGTGGTACTCGTCCGCCTGCCCGCGCGCGCTCGCCATCACAGCCCCTCGATCCCGCCCTCGTCGTCCTCGAGGTCGACGTCCCAGCCGGCCAGCGCCTTGAGCGACGGGACCTCGACGGGCCGGCCGCTCCGGAACAGCTCCCCGACCGCCGCGTCGAACTCCTCGCGGGTCGCGACGCGGATCGGCGCCTGCTCCCCAACATTTGTGTCATCGCGTTCGTTCATCCCCTCGCCTCCGTCATTCGCGGTGTCCTTGGCATTCGCCGTGCCCCGGTGCCTCGGCACATCTGGCCGTCCCCTGTGTTCCGCAACAGGACCAGCCGGCCCCGCGGTCCGACCTGTTCGGCCGCCATCGCGCCTAGCTAGCGCCCGCGCGAACTCTCGCGGCCGGCGGATCGGCGAGACGGTATCGTAGCTGCGCGGCATCGCCGCCCGCCAGGCGGTGCGTTCCGCTGGCGACACCGGCTGGATGAATGCGCACTAGATCCAACCGTTCCGGCCATAGTGCACCTCGTCTGTCGTTGCCGGCGGACGTTCCGGGGGGAGCGGTTTCGCGACTCGTGCCGGAAGCCGATCCTTCCTCGCCGCGCTCGATCAGTCTCGCGTGCCGCTTCGACGATGCCTTGGTCAGGGTGGTGATCGGAGACCGGTCGACCGGGTCACGAAGGTCCACGTACGTGCAGGAGATCAGGTTGCCTGCCTCGTCGACGTGGTGCCCCACCGCGAGCCACCTACGGTCCTGAAGCCTCCGGCGAGTCTACCCTCCTGCAGCGCGGTTGGCCGGCGTGCCGCGTCGGCTCTTGCAGCCGCGCCTACCAGCCCAACGTGCCCCGGCCGACGGCTCCGTTGCTTGCGCCCCCCAGCAGCGGACTCTCGCGGCGCTGCGCGTCGATGCCCAGCTCGAACGTCAGGTTCTCCGGCTTCAGCACCCCGAGACCGTAGCCGAGCCGGTAGTCCCGCCCGTGCTCGGACGTGCTGAAGCCGACCCGCGGCGTCCCGACAAAACGCCTGCCCATCGGCAGCCCGTAGCCGACCTCGCCATCGAGGCGGTTGCCCGACGCGACGCCGCCGGACGCCAGCCCCGCCATCGTCTGCCGGCCCCACAGCGCCTGGGCGCCGCTCGTCGCCTGCCCGCCCCACGACGGCGCCACCCGCGCCATAAAGCCCAGCGGCGTCGACGGCGTCGGGTTGTAGCTCAGCGACAGCGCCATGCCCCGCTCGCGGAACCCCTCGGCCTGGTGCAGCACCAGCGTCCGCACGCGCACGTCCACCGCCAGCCCGGACCCCGCATCCGACACGATCAGGCCCAGGCCAACGTCCATGCCGGCGCCGGTCTCGGCGTCCCCGCCGTCGTGCCGCAGCCCCACCTCGACGCTTGGCTTGAGCGACAGCCGGCCGGCGAGCGTGTAGGCGCGCGAGCCTTCGAGCCCCGTCCGGAAGCGGGTCACCGCCGTGTCGGTCGCCTTCAGGCGCCCCGCCGCGCCGTCGACGCCGTCGATCGACGTGCCGACCCACAACGCATCGGCCTTGAACGCCAGCGCGAAGCCGCCCGCACCGCCAGCGACCAGCTCGCCCCGCGTCCCCGCCGCCGCCATCGCCATCGACAGGCCCGACTCCAGGGCCGGACCGCCCTGCGGCGTCAGCAGCAGCCCGCCCGACCCGTAGCCGGCCACGCCCCACACCGTGACGCGGTCGGTCGCCTTGTAGCCGAGCCACGGGTACAGGCCCGTCACCGACGAGGCCACCTGGCCGCCGGCGGACCCCGTGTACTCGCCCAGGCCCCGGCTGTGCGACAGCGACAGGCCCGTCACCAGCGGCCCCGTCGCGTAGTCGGCCCCGACCATCGTCGTGCGCACGTCGCCGCCCAACGACAGCGCGCCCTCGCGCCCGGAGAAGCGCGACCGCGCCCCGCGGCTCCAGAACGAAAGGATGCCGCCGTGGCCCGTCTCGCGACCCAGCTCGAAGGCCGAGCCGGTCAGCACGTCGCCGCCGCCGAGGCCCATCCGTGCGAGTCCGCCGCCATTGAACTGGCTGTCCGGGCGGGACCCGCCGCCCAGCGGGCCGGCGACCATGCCCATCGGACCCGACGCCGCGGCCAGGCGCCCGTCGCCGGCCAGCCCCGACATCCCGAGCGGCGCCGTCCCGGTCGCCGACGCGCCGGACAAAGAACCGCCGGCGCCCGCACCCATCGGCCCCGCGCCGGCCACCCCGCCGAGCCGGCGCAGGAAGCTGAGCGCGATGTCGCGCTCCATGCCGCGCCGCAGCTCCCGGCCCGCGAACCGGCCCCGGAAGCCCGGCGCGCGCGGCGCCGCCAGCCGCTCTTCCACGTGCTCCACCACATGCACCGCCGCCGTCCGCCCGAACCGCGCCAGCAGCGCCCGCGGCATCGAATCGTGGTTCGCGATCGTCCCGGTGGCCTCGCCGTCGGCCAACCGTCCCCCCGAGGGGTTGGACAGCCGCAGCGTCAGCGTCTCCTCGCCCTCGTCGTGGGCGTCGTCGAACACCGCCACCTCGATCGTCTTCGACGACTCGCCCGCCCGGAACTTCAGCGTCCCGCTCGCCGCCCGGTAGTCGTCGCCCGCGTGCGCGCTGCCGTCCGCCGTCGCGTAGTCCACCGTCAACGCGGCGCTCGCCGCGCGGCTGAGCGTGACGGCGAAGGCCAGCAGGGCGCCTGAGTTCTCGTCCACCCGCGCATCGGCCACCGCGATGCCCACCGAGCCGGCCACCGTCGCCGACAGCGCATGCGACAGCGGCCTGCCGTCGTCGGTGCAGATCGCCCCGCTCGCGTCGCAGTCGGTCGTCTCCGGCAGCCGGACGGTCAGCGCCTCGTGCGAGGCCGGCTCGATGGTGATCTTCCACAGGTCGCGGCGGCCGTCGACCCGTCGCGCCCTGGTGACGTCGCCGCCCGTCACCGTGAACGACGCGTCGCGCACCGTCTTGTAGCTGATACTGATCCCGTCGCTGAACGCCACGCGGAAGCTGAACGACCCCTGGCCGCGGTGCTCTGCCGGCATGCCCTCGAAGCTCGCCGTCAGCGGCTCCGGCGCCGCGGCGACGGCATCGGTGGCCGCGCTGGTGAGGCGCTCCTCGTGGCCGGCGTCGTCGGTGAAGCTGACCCGGACCTTCAGCCGCTCGCCTTCGTCGGCGTCCACCGCCGTGTAGGTGGAGCCGGTCGCCCCCTGAATATCGGTGTCCGTCCGGATCCACTGGTAGGCGAAGCCCGCGGTGTCCAGCCCGTCGGCGTCGGAGATGCCCGACGTCGAGGCGGTCAGCGCCTCCCCGACCTGCGGCGTCCCGCTGATCGTCGGCGCGCCCGCCGCCGCCGTGTTGCTCTCCGGCTCGTCCGCCGGGCCGGCCACCGTCGCCGAGGGACTGTTGCTCAGCCGCCGGCCGTGCTCCCCCGTGGTGCAGATCGCCCCGGAGACCTCGCACGCGCGCCCCGCCGGCAGCGTGATCGCCACGTCTCCGTCCGAGTCGGGCGCGACCGTGATCTCCCACCGGTCGTAGCGCCCGTCCACCCCGCGCACCTCGGTCACGGCGCCCCCGCTCACCGTGAACGCATCGTCGCGCAGCGCCTGGTAGTCGATGCCGATGTCCTCGCTGAAGGCGACATGGAAGCGGAACGCGCGCTCGCCGTCATGCGCCCCCGGCACCCTCTCGAAGCTCGCCGTCAGCGCCTGGTCCTCCTCCGTCTGGCTCTCCGGACCCGGGCCGTTCACGATGGCCGACGCCCCGGTCGACAGGGCTCGGCCGTCCGCGGTGCAGACCGCCCCGTCCGCCGCGCACTCCGCCGCCGGGGCCAGCGTGATCGACAGCGCCTCGCGGGTGTCCGGCGTGACCGTGATCGCCCACACGCCGGTCTCCCCGTCGACGCGGGCCGCGCCGGTCACGGCGCCGCCCTCCACCGTCAGGACGCGCGTCCGCATGGCCTCGGGCGTCACCGAGACCGCCTCGCTGAACACGAGGCGGACGGTGAACGCGGTCTCGCCGTCGTGCGCCTCCGGCAGCCCCTCGAACGCCGCCGTCAGCGGCTCCGCCGCCCCGCCGTGTGACGAACCCTCGGCGGCGGTGACCGTGGCCGTCCCCGCGCGCAGCTCCGGCCGGACCTCGTACAGGTGTTCTTTGTCCGGATTGTCCGGAGCCAGGGGATACGGCATCACCTCGACGGTGACGGCGCTGTTCGGCTCGGGCCCGCCGCCGTCGTTCACGGTGTCCAGTACCACCGGTATCGTCGCGTTCCCGTCCCCGAAATGGACGTTCTCGTACCAGTATCCTTCGGGGCTGCGCCCTTCCGGCGGGAGCATGTCGCCAGTCTCGCTGATCCGCAGGATAACCATCAGCCGGCCGTGGGGCTGGTCGCGCGACAGCGCGAAGCGCAGCGGTTCTCCTTCCTCCACCGAGCGGGTGTCCGCTTCGATCCAGACCGTTTGCCGACCGACCGCCGTCCCCAGGGCCGTGACCACCGCGCTGGTGCCGCCGTCCTTGTCCACCGAGCGCACCTGGAACTCGTAGGTCGTCCACGCCGTCAACTCCTTCAGCAGGACCGAGTTGTAGTTTCTGATCTCGCTCGTCCCGGGAAGCATCGTCTGGTTCACGGTGGTCCAGTCCACCGTCCAGGTGCTCGCGTCGCGGACGCGGTACCGGTACTGGTGGCGATCCACCAGCTCGTGCGATGCGTCGTCGGGGTTTCTCCACCAGCCCAAGCGAATCTCGCCGGGCAGCAAGGGCTCCGCATTCACGTCCTGCGGCGGGGGGAGCGCGGCGTTCGTCGCGGGCGGGCCCGCTGCAACGGTGGTGGCGGCGTCCGAGGGGTCCGACCAGTCGCTCGGCGTCTCGCCGTTGAGTGCCTGCACCCGCACCTGGTACTCCGTGTTCGCCGTCAGCCCGGTGATGGTCGTGGCGGTGCCCGTGCCCGTGTGCATCCAGTTGGTCCAGGTGCCGCTCGTCCCCTGGCGGTACTCCACGGCGTAGCCGGTGATGTCGGGGCCCCCGTTGAGCCCCGGCTTCGTCCAGCTCGCGTCCAGGCTGTCGGTCGCGCCCGAGACCGCCGCCAGCGTCGGCTTCGCCGGTTTGTCCGGCTGCTCGTCCTCGTCCGTGACGGTGATCTCCACGTCGATGGTGGCGCTCGCCGTGCCGTCCGACGCCCTCACCGTCACCGAGTAGGACGATTGCTCCTCGTGGTCGTAGGTCACTCCCGTCTTGGTCCGGATCTGGCCCGACGTGGAGACGATGTCGAACAACGCCACGTCCGTGCCCTCCAGGGTGTATGTCAGCGTGTCGCCGGGGTCGACGTCGGTCGCCGTCACCGCCGTGCCAACGTCGACGCCCGCGGCGCTGTTCTCGGCCACCCCGCGCGTCGGCGCCGTCTCGGAGAACACCGGGGCGTTGTTGGAGGCCGAATTCGTGGGCACCGCGACCGAGGGGTCCGACCAGGCGCTCGGCGTCTCGCCGTTGAGCGCCTGCACCCGCACTTGATACTCCGTGCTCGCCGTCAGCCCGGTGATCGTCGTCGTGGTCCCGGTGCCGCTGTGCGTGACGTTCTCCCAGTCGCCGCTCGTGCCCTCGCGGTACTCCACGGTGTAACCGATGAGCTCCGGGCCGCCGTTCCGCCCCGGCTCGGTCCAGGTCACGTCCAGGCTGTCGGTCGTGCCCGAGGTCGCCGACACCGTCGGCTTCGCCGGTGTGTCCGGCTGCTCGTCCTCGTCCGTGACGGTGATCTCCACGTCGATGGTGGCGCTCGCCGTGCCGTCCGACGCCCTCACCGTCACCGAGTAGGACGATTGCTCCTCGTGGTCGTAGGTCACTCCCGTCTTGGTCCGGATCTGGCCCGACGTGGCGACGATGTCGAACGACGCCACGTCCGTGCCCTCCAGGGTGTATGTCAGCGTGTCGCCGGGGTCGGCGTCGGTCGCCGTCACCGCCGTGCCAACGTCGACGCCCGCGGCGCTGTTCTCGGCCACCCCGCGCGTCGGCGCCGTCTCGGAGAACACCGGGGCGTTGTTGGCGGCCGCATTGGTGGGCACCGCGACCGAGGGGTCCGACCAGGCGCTCGGCGTCTCGCCGTTGAGCGCCTGCACCCGCACCTGGTGCTCCGTGTTCGCCGTCAGCCCGGTGATCATCGTCGTGGTCCCGGTGCCGCTGTGCGTCCAGTTCACCCACGTGACGCTCGTGACCACGCGGTACTGCACGCCGTAGCCGATGATGGCCGGGCCGCCGTTCAGCCCCGGCTCGGTCCAGGTCACGTCCAGGCTGTCGGTCGTGCCCGAGGTCGCCATCACCGTCGGCGTCGCCGGTATGTCCGGCTGCTCGTTCGCGTCCATCACCGTCACCGTGATCGTCTGGGTCGCCGTCTGCTCCCGGTCGCCCGTGCCGCTGGTCGCCTGCACCACCACCAGATAGGCGTTGTCGGTGTTCGCGTCCTGCGGGTCCTCGTAGTTGGGCGCCGCCTGGAACGTCAGCACGCCCGACGTCGAGCCGATGGAGAACAGCGCCTGGTCCGCGCCGCCGCTGAGCGCGTAGTCGGTGATGGCGTCGCCCGTGTCGCTGTCCGACGCCACCACCGTGCCCACCGCCGTCTGGTTCTCCGCCGGGTTGAACATCGCCGCCGAGGTGAACGAGGGCGCCGCGTTGGCGTCCGTCTCGCCGCTGCCCGAAGCGGACCAGCCGCCCGTGCCCTCGGCGTTCGTCGCCCGCACCTGCACCTGGTAGCTCGTGTCCTCCAGAAGCCCCGTGAGGATCGCCGTGAGGGCGGTGCCGATGTGGCTCCCGTCACTCCACGGCTCGCTCGCGCCCGCCCGGTACTGCACGTCGTAGTCCGTGATCTCCGGGCCGGCGTTGTCCGGCGCCGACCAGCTCACGTTCAGGCTCGTCACCGACGCCGGCGACACCGACGGCGCATCCGGCGCGGCCGGCGCCTCGGTGTCGTCGTCCATCACCGTCACCGTGATGGTCTGGGTCCCTGTCTGCTCCCGGTCGCCCGTGCCGCTGGTCGCCTGCACCACCACCAGATAGGCGTTGTCGGTGTTCGCGTCCTGCGGGTCCTCGTAGTTGGGCGCCGCCTGGAACGTCAGCACGCCCGACGTCGAGCCGATAGAGAACAGCGCCTGGTCCGCGCCACCGCTGAGCGCGTAGTCGGTGATGTCATCGCCCGTGTCGTCGTCCGACGCCACCACCGTGCCCACCGTCGTCTGGTTCTCCGCCGGGGTGAACGTGTCTGACGAGGTAAACGAGGGCGCCATGTTCGCGTCCGTCGCGTCGCTGCCCGAATCGGACCAGTCGCTCGTGCCCTCGTCGTTCGTCGCCCGCACCTGCACGTCGTAGGACGTGTTCTCCTGCAGGCTTCCGATCGTCGTCGACCGAGCCGTGATCGTCGTGTTGGTCACCTCGACCCACGCGCCCGGCGGCAAGGTCGTCCGGTAGCGGTAGTCGTAGTCCGTGATCTCCGGGCCGGCGTTGTCCGGCGCCGACCAGCTCACGTTCAGGCTCGTCACCGACGCCGGCGACACCGACGGCGCATCCGGCGCAGCCGGCGCCTCGGTGTTATCGTCCCTCACCGTCACCGTGATCGCCTGGGTCGCGGTCTTCGCCCGCTCCCCCGCGCCGCTGCTCGCCTGCACCGTCAGCGCGTAGGTGTTGTCGGCGCCCTGGTCCTGCGGGGCCTCGAAGTTCGGCGCATCGTCGAACGTCAGCGCCCCCGACGTCGCCCCGATCGAGAAGAACCCCTGGTCCGCGCCGCCGCTGAGCGCGTAGCCGGTGATGTCGTCGCCCGCGTCGTCGTCCTCCGCCTCCACCGTGCCCACCGCCGTCTGGTTCTCCGCCGCGCCGAACGTCGCATCCGAGGTGAACGCCGGCGCCGCATTCGGTTCGTCGTTGTCGGTGATGGTGCCCGTCGCCGTCGCGTCCGAAATCTCCGCGTTCCTCGGGTTCGACAGCGTCACCGTGAAGGTCTCGTTCGGCTCGTCGGTCGGGTCGTCGGTCGTCGACACCGTGATCGTCCCCGTCGTCTCACCCGCGGCGATGGTCAGCGTGTCGCTCGCCGCGGTGAAGTCCGTACCCGAGGTGGCTGTGTCGCCGGTCTTGACCGACGTCGCCCAGTCCACCATCACGTCCCTGCCGCTCGCCGGCAACAGGCGCACCGTGAACTCAAGGGCGTCTCCCTCGAATGCGGAGGCGTCGTCCACGCTCACCGATGGCTCAGGGTCGTTGTCCCGGATCGTCATCCTCCCGGTGGAGGAATCTGGCGCCAGTATTGCATTCCTCGGTTGCGACAGCGTCACCGTGAAGGTCTCTCTGTCCTCGTCGAGCGCGTCGTCGGCCACCACGTCATGCATCGTGAAGAGCAGCTCCAATCCCATTCCGGGTCTGAAGGTCACCGACCCGGTCGCCGCCGACAGGTCAACGAAGTCCGCCTCCTCCGCCGTGTCGTCCGGCTTTATCGAGGCCGTCCAGACGATTGTCACCACCTTTTCGCTCTCCGCCGAAATCGTCAACCTCGGACTCATCGTTCCGTGCTCTACCGCCGTGGCGTCACCGATGGACACCGTCGGCATCTTGTCGTCGTCCTTGATCGTGCCCTCCGCGGTTGTGGTCGCCGCAAGCGCCTCGTTCGCCTTGACCGACACCGTCACCGTGAAGGTCTCGTCGTCCTCGTCCCTGGTGTCATCCGCCGTCACCACCGTGAACGTTGCCGTCATCTGGCCCTCCATGATCGTCTCCGTCCCGGTCGCCGCCGACAGGTCAACGAAGTCCGCCTCCTCCGCCGTGTCGCCGATCTCAATCGATGCCGTCCAGGTCGCCGTCAAGTTCTCCCTGGCCGCTTCCGACAGCGTCACCGTGAAGGTCACGTTTCCGCCCTCGTCCCCCGAGGCATCCTCGACGCTCAGCGTCGGCAGGTCGTTGGTGCTCGCCGTCGAGGCGTCCGACCAGGCGCCCGTGCCCTCGTCGTTCGTCGCCCGCACCTGCACGTCGTAGGACGTGTTCTCCTGCAGGCTCCCGATCGTCGCCGACGGACCCGTGATCGTCGTGTCCGCCACCTCCACCCACGCGCCCTGCGGCGAGCTCGTCCGGTAGCGGTAGTCGTAGTCCGTGATGGCCGGGCCCGCGTTGTCCGGCGCCAGCCAGGTCACGCTCAGGCTCGTCACCGAGGCGCCCGACACCGACGGCGCAGCCGGCGCGTGCGGCGCCTCGTGGTCGTCGTCGGTCACCGTCACCGTGATCGCCAGGGTCACCGTCCGCTCCCGGTCCCCCGCGCCGCTGGTCGCCTGCACCTCCAACTTGTAGGTGTTGTCGGCGCCCTGGTCCTGCGCGTCCTCGAAGTTCGGCGCATCGTCGAACGTCAGCACCCCCACCGGCGGCCCGGCGGGGGCGCGGAAGATCGAGAAGAACCCCGCATCCGCGCCGCCGCTGATCGCGTAGCCCTGGATGCCGTCGTCCGGGTCATAGTCCTCTGCCTCCACCGTGCCCACCGCCGTCTGGTTCTCCGCCGCGTCGAACGTCGGCGACGAGGTGAACGCCGGCGCGGCGTTCGCGTCCGTCCTGCCGCTGCCCGCAGAGGACCAGCCGCTCGTGCCCTCGTCGTTCGTCGCCCGCACCTGCACGAAGTGGTACGCGTCCTCCTGCAGGCCCCCGATCGTCGCGCTCAACGCCGTGATCGTCGTGTCGGCCACCTCCGACCACTCGCCCACCGGCGAGTCCATCCGCTGGAAGTAGCGGTAGTCGTAGTCCGTGATGGCCGGGCCCGCGTTGTCCGGCGCCGACCAGGTCACGTTCAGGCTCGTCGCCGACGCCGCCGACACGTACGGCGCATCCGGCGTATCCGGCGCCTCGGTGTCGTCGTCCGTGACGTTGATGGTTACCGCGATGGTGTCGGTGCCGTCGGCACTGTCGTCGGCCTTCACCGTCACCGAGTAGGAATTCTGCGGCGCCTCGTGGTCGTAGGTCACCCCTGTCACGGTCCGGATCTGGCCCGACGTCTCGACGATGGTGAACGAACCCGCGTCCGTCCCCTCCAGGCTGTAGGTCAGCGTGTCGCCGCTGTCGGCGTCGGTCGCCGTCACCGCCGCGCCGACATCGGTGCCTGCCGGGCTGTTCTCCGGCACCGTGCGCGTCGCCATCGTCTCGGCGAACAGCGGGGCGTTGTTGTCGGGCGACCACAGATGCAGCGTCACCAGTGTCTCGGACGACCAGTCCAGGCCGGTGCTGGACCATAGGTAGGACTTGCTTCCAGGGAAATAGGTCGCATCGCTGAACGCGAACGAGGTGGCGCCGACACGCAGGACTAGCTTGTCTCTGGCGGCGTCGGTGAGGGCGGCGTTCAGATTGAAGCCAAGTGCCATCGAATCTGAGACGTGCACCGAAGTGATCGTGTATCTCGTGGTTCCGTAGTCGAATTCGGTGTCGGACAAGCCGCCTATCGTGTTAAGGAATCCATCCCCGTCGCCCAACTCCCCCACCGTGACGACCCCGCACCAGAGGTCGCCGGTGTTCAGCGTGCAGGTCGAGGGCGCCGCGTTGACGGCAAAGACCTCCAGCGGCAGGCCGGAGGATTTCTCCAAGGCGTAGCCCCGATGCTCCGAGGGCAGCCCCGGCAGCGTCCCGATGTCCGCCGTGACGGCGAAGACCCCGATCCGGGTCACCGACACCGAGTCGCTGTGGACCATGCCGGCGGGAATCGTGAGCGTGGTGGCCCCGCCGTCGATCTCGCCGTTGACGACGCTTACGGGCAACGTGAGGGCGAACGGCGCGGCCGTGGGAGCGACCGCCCTGAACCGGCCCGGCTCCGCCGGCTCCAGGGATACCGCCACCGGCAGGGGAGAGCCTGGGTTGCCGTCCAGACGGAGGATCTCCAGCGACGTCAGGCCGGAGAAAACGCCCGCCTGCAGGTTGCTCAGGGAGTTCTCGCTCAGGTCGAGGGTCTCGAGCGCGATGAGGTCGTCGAAAACGCCCGCCGGCAGGTTGCTCAGGGAGTTCTCGCCCAGGAAGAGGGACTCGAGCGCGGTGAGGCCGTCGAAAACGCCCGCCTGCAGGTTGCTCAGGGAGTTGTTGCCCAGGAAGAGGGACTCGAGCGCGGTGAGGCCGTCGAAAACGCCCGCCGGCAGGTTGCTCAGGGAGTTGTCGTTCAGGAGGAGGGTCTCGAGCGCGGTGAGGGCGTCGAAAACGCCCGCCGGCAGGTTGCCCAGGGAGTTGTAGCTCAGGAGGAGGGTCTCGAGCGCGGTGAGGGCGTCGAAAACGCCCGCCGGCAGGTCGTTCAGGAAGTTGTTGCTCAGGTAGAGGGTCTCGAGCGCGATGAGGTCGTCGAAAACGCCCGCCGGCAGGTTGTTCAGGGAGTTGCCGTCCAGGGAGAGTTCCGTGAGCGCGGTGAGGGTGTCGAAAACGCCCGCCTGCAGGTCGCTCAGGGAGTTGTTGCCCAGGTAGAGGGTCTCGAGCGCGGTGAGGGTGTCGAAAACGCTCGCCGGCAGGTTGCTCAGGGAGTTGTCGTTCAGGTTGAGGGTCTCGAGCGCGGTCCGTCGAAGTCGCCCGCCTGCAGCGACGAGATGCCCGTGGAATCCAAATCCAATCCCGTGATTGCCGCCAGATGCGCAGCCGTCACCCCGCCGCAGGTGCTCACCCCCGACACTTGGGCCACGATGGCGTCGCGCACCTGCTCGGTGCGGTCGCAGAACGGCGCGGCGGCAAAGACCTCCAGCGGCAGGCCGGAGGATTTCTCCAAGGCGTAGCCCCGATGCCCCGAGGGCAGCCCCGGCAGCGTCCCGATGTCCGCCGTGACGGCGAAGCCCCCGATCCGGGTCACCGACACCGAGTCGCTGTGGACCATGCCGGCGGGAATCGTGAGCGTGGTGGCCCCGCCGTCGATCTCGCCGTTGACGACGCTTACGGGCAACGTGAGGGCGAACGGCGCGGCCGTGGGAGCGACCGCCCTGAACCGGCCCGGCTCCGCCGGCTCCAGGGATACCGCAACCGGCAGGGGAGAGACTGGGTTGCCGTCCAGACGAAGGGTCTCCAGCGACGTCAGGCCGGAGAAAACGCCCGCCGGCAGGCTGCTCAGGGAGTTGTTGTTCAGGGAGAGTTCCGTGAGCGCGGTGAGGCCGTCGAAAACGACCGCCGGCAGGTCGCTCAGGGAGTTGTTGCCCAGGTAGAGGGTCTCGAGCGCGATGAGGTCGTCGAAAACGCCCGCCGGCAGGTTGCTCAGGGAGTTGTTGTTCAGGTAGAGGGTCTGTAGCGCGGTGAGGCCGTCGAAAACGCTCGCCGGCAGGTTGCTCAGGGAGTTGCTGTCCAGGGAGAGTTCCGTGAGCGCGGTGAGGGTGTCGAAAACGCCCGCCGGCAGGTTGCTCAGGGAGTTGCTGCCCAGGTCGAGGGCCTGTAGCGCGGTGAGGCCGTCGAAAACGCCCGCCCGCAGGTCGCTCAGGGAGTTGTTGTTCAGGTAGAGGAACTGTAGCGCGGTGAGGGCGTCGAAAACGACCGCCGGCAGGTCGCTCAGGGAGTTGCTGCGCAGGTCGAGGTACGTGAGCGCGGTGAGGCCGGAGAAGTCGCCCGCCTGCAGCGACGTGATGCCGGCAAATCCCAAATCCAAAGACGTGATTGCCGCCAGATGCGCAGTCGTCACCCCGCCGCAGGTGCTCACCCCCGACACTTGGGCCACGATGGCGTCGCGCACCTGCTCGGTGCGGTCGCAGAACGGCCCGGCGGCAAAGACCTCCAGCGGCAGGCCGGAGGATTTCTCCAAGGCGTAGCCCCGATGCCCCGAGGGCAACCCCGGCAGCGTCCCGATGTCCGCCGTGACGGCGAAGCCCCCGATCCGGGTCACCGACACCGAGTCGCTGTGGACCATGCCGGCGGGAATCGTGAGCGTGGTGGCCCCGCCGTCGATCTCGCCGTTGACGACGCTTACGGGCAACGTGAGGGCGAACGGCGCGGCCGTGGGAGCGACCGCCCTGAACCGGCCCGGCTCCGCCGGCTCCAGGGATACCGCAACCGGCAGGGGAGAGACTGGGTTGCCGTCCAGACGAAGGCTCTCCAGCGGCGTCAGGCCGGAGAAAACGCCCGCCGGCAGGCTGCTCAGGGAGTTGTTGTTCAGGGAGAGTTCCGTGAGCGCGGTCAGGCCGGAGAAAACGCCCGCCGGCAGGTCGCTCAGGGAGTTGTTGCCCAAGGAGAGGGTCTCGAGCGCGGTGAGGCCGTCGAAAACGCTCGCCGGCAGGTTGCTCAGGGAGTTGTTGCCCAAGGAGAGGGTCTCGAGCGCGGTGAGGGCGTCGAAAACGCTCGCCGGCAGGTCGCTCAGGGAGTTGCTGGTCAGGTTGAGGGTCTCGAGCGCGGTGAGGGCGTCGAAAACGCTCGCCGGCAGGTTGCTCAGGGAGTTGTTGCCCAGGTAGAGGGTCTGTAGTGCGGTGAGGGCGTCGAAAACGCTCGCCGGCAGGTTGCGCAGGGAGTTGTTGCCCAGGTCGAGGGTCTCGAGCGCGGTGAGGCCGTCGAAAACGACCGCCGGCAGGTTGCGCAGGGAGTTGCTGCCCAGGTCGAGGTACGTGAGCGCGGTGAGGCCGGAGAAGTCGCCCGCCTGCAGCGACGTGAAGCCGGCAGATCCCAAACCCAAATACGTGATTGCCGCCAGATGCGCAGCCGTCACGTTGGCGCAGGCGCTGACCCCGGGCACCGCCGCCACGATGGCGTCGCGCACCTGCTCGGTGCGGTCGCAGACCGGCGGGGTCTGCGCCTCGGCGGTCGAGGGGAGGGCGAGCGCGCCGAAGAGCGCGAGGCACGCCGCGGCGGCCAGCCCCCGGGCGAAGCCAACGAGCCCGCGGCCCCCGGCGGCGGATGCGGTCTGAGAAGAGGGACGGCCGCCCCGGCGGGGCGGCAGGCGGTCAGGCGGGGATGGCGGGCGGTTGTGCTCCCGCGCCCGCAAGGCGACCGCTCCGATTGTTCTCATCGTCGTCCCCTTCCGATTTCAGCCGCGCTCCATGACACCGTCGTCTCGAAATTCGTCGAGGTGTCGAACAACACTGACCGCCGAGCGTCCGTCCGGAACGTCGAACGCGCCCACTCACCAAGGGCCCGGCCTTGACCATTGGCATGTGCTCTCCGTCCACTGATTAGCTCGCGATAGTTGTAGTTATCGCGAGCTAACGGTCTGGCTGTATGTCATTTGAACGGTGGTACTTATGCAGTTTTCACCCCAAGACGTGTCCGAGCGTCGCGACCCGGCCACTCAGAAGTCACACAACGGCGAGCGCCTTGCCACCTATCTGGAGGACGCCCACGGCGCCCTCAGCGGGAATACCGTGCGGGCGGTGAGCGCGGACCTGGAACGGTTCACGGCGTGGTGCGCGGAGCGGGGGCTTTCGCCGCTGCCCGCGCGCGCGGCCACGGTGGTGGCGTACATCGAGGCGATGGCGAGCGGCCGTGCGCCGGCCACCGTGCGCCGCTACGTCTCGAGCGTCGCCACCGTGCACAAGGCGGCCGGGGAACACAGCCCGCTCGAGCACATAACCGTGCGGCGGGCCCTAAAACGCATGCATCGGCAGAGGGGGTGCCGGCAGACGCAGGTGCAGGGGCTGACCTGGGCGCTCCGCCGGCGCCTCGTGGAGGCCGCCGGCCACCGACTGATCGACGTGCGGAACCGCGCGATCCTGGCTGTGGCCTACGACGCCATGCTCCGCCGCTCCGAGCTGGTCGCGCTGCACGTCGTTGATGTGACGACAGAACGGGACGGATCGGCCTCGCTCCTCGTGCGCCGCGCGAAGACCGATCCGGAGGGCGGCGGCGCGATGCTGTACCTGCACCGCGACAGCGTGACGCTGCTACGCGGGTGGCTGAGCGCGAGCGGGATCGCCAGCGGGCCGCTCTTCCGTTCCCTCCGCAAGGACGGCACGGTGGGCGGGAGGCTCCATGCGAGCCAGGTGCCGCGCCTCTACAAGGCGATGGCCGAACGCGCCGGGCTGCCGGCGGAGATGGTGCGGCGCCTCTCGGGGCACAGTCCCCGGGTGGGCGCGGCGCAGGACATGATCGCCTCGGGGATCGGGATCCCGGCGATCATGCAGGCCGGGCGCTGGAAGAGCGCCGCGATGGTGCAGCGCTACGGCGAGCGGCTCCTCGCCAAGCGGAATGGCGCCGCCCAGCTGGCACGGCTTCAGAAACGCAGATGAGCCCCGAAGACCCCGCCGGGTTGCCTTGGGTCTCCGGTCACGATATTGTTTGCCGATAGCTCGCGATAACTACAACTATCGCGAGCTATCTGGAACATTAAGCGATCTGTTGTGAGCGTATTGTGACTGCACGGGCGAGTTTCATGTCCCGTGCGTGACTTTTCGTCCGAAGCGCGCTATCCTCCACTCTCCCCTGCGGCGCGGCAGCACCCACCCGGGCGCCTTCGGCCGGCTTCGGGCACCCCGTCGGCGGGAGTGGGAGCATTGAACGGTCGAGACCCGACCAGGCTGTCCGATGAGCGCATCTCCCGCCTGAGCGCGGCGATTCTCCGCATCAGCCAGAGCCTCGAGCTGGCCACCGTGCTGGAGGAGGTCGTCGAGAGCGCCCGCGCGCTGACCGGCGCCCGCTCCGGCGTGATCACGACGCTCGACGAGCGGGGAGCGATCGAGGACTTCGTCACCTCCGGCCTTCCTCCCGAGGCGTGCCGGCAGATGGTCGCGTGGCCCGACGGGGCGCGACTCTTCGCACACCTGCGGGACCAGCCGACGCCGCTCCGGGTGGCGGACCTGCCCGGCTACCTGCGATCGCTCGGCCTCTCCCCGAACCCCTTGAGCTCGAAGACGCTGCAGGGGACCCCGCTGCGCTATCGGGGCGAGCATCTCGGCAACTTCTTTCTCAGCGACAAGGACGACGGCGAGGCGTTCACGGGTGAGGACGAGGAGATCCTGGTGCTGTTCGCCTCGCAGGCGGCGACGGCCGTGGCCAACGCGCGCACGTACCGCGACGTCGAGCGGGCGCGGGCCGGCCTCGCGGCGCTCATCGAGACCTCGCCGGTCGGCGTCGCGGTGTTCGACGCCGCCACCGGCCATCCGGTCTCGTTCAACCGCGAGGCGCGGCGCATCGTCGAGGGGCTCCGCACCCCCGGCCGCCCACCGGAGCAGCTGCTCGAGGTGATCACGTGCCGGCACGCGGACGGGCGGGAGTTCTCCCTCGAGGCGCTGCCCCTGGCCCGGCAGCTCGAGGGTGCCACGACGATGCGGGCCGAGGAGGTCGAGCTGTCGGTGCCCGACGGCCGGAGCGTCCGGACGCTCCTCAACGTCACGCCCATCCGTGCGGAGGGCGGAGAGGTCGTCTCGGTCGTCGTCACCCTGCAGGACCTGGCGCCGCTCGAGGAGCTGGAGCGGCAGCGGGCGGAGTTCCTCGGGATGGTGAGCCACGAGCTCCGCGCCCCCCTGACCTCGATCAAGGGCTCGACGGCGACCGTGCTGGGCGCCGTGCCGGTCCCGCCCCAGGCCGAGATGCTCCAGTTCTTCCGCATCATCGACGGGCAGGCCGACCACATGCGCGGCCTGATCGCGAACCTCCTGGACGCGGGGAGCATCAAGGCGGGCACACTCACGGTGGCGCCCGAGCCCTCGAACGTCGCCACGCTGGTGGACCGGGCCCGCAACACCTTCTTGAGCGGCGGAGGCCGGCACGCCGTCCTCCTCGACCTCCCGCCGGACCTGCCCCGGGCGATGGCCGACCGCGAGCGCATCGTGCAGGTGCTGAACAACCTCTTCGCGAACGCGGCCCGCCACGCGCCGCCCTCGTCCCCGATCCGGGTCGAGGCGGCGTGCGCGGGCCGCGACATCGTGCTCTCGGTTTCGGACGAGGGCCGGGGGATCCTGCCCGACCGGCTCCCGCATCTCTTCCGCAAGCGCGCCGGCCCCGCCGGAGGCACCGGGCTCGGCCTCGCCATCTGCAAGGGCCTCGTGGAGGCGCACGGCGGCCGTATCCGCGCCGAGAGCGGGGGGACGGGCCAGGGCGCGCGCTTCACCTTCACCCTTCCCGTGGCCGGGGCGGCCGTTCCCGAGGCGGCCCCGCCCAGCGGCCGGCCGCGCCCGCCCGGGGAGCGGGCGGAGAAGACACGCGTCCTCGTGGTGGACGACGACCCGCAGACGCTCCGCTACGTGCGGGACGTCCTCTCCCAGGCGGGCTACGCCCCGCTCGTCACGGGCGATCCGGACGGACTCCCCAGCGTCATCCGCGCCGAACAGCCCCGCCTCGTCCTCCTCGACCTCATGCTCCCCGGCACGGACGGGATCGAACTGATGAAGCGGGTCCCGGAACTCGCCGATCTCCCGGTCATCTTCATCTCCGGCTACGGCCGGGACGAGACGATCGCCAAGGCGCTCGAGAGCGGCGCGGCCGACTACATCGTCAAGCCGTTCTCGCCGACCGAACTCGTGGCGCGGGTCCAGGCGGCGCTCCGGAGCCGGGCCGCGCCCGAGACCGTCGTGCACGGGGACCTCGCCGTCGAGTACGGCCGGCGCCGGGTGAGCGTGGCCGGCCGCGCGGTCGCGCTCACGGCCACGGAATTCGAACTGCTGCGCGTCCTCTCGGTCAACGGGGGACGGGTAGTGACGACGGCGGCGCTCCTCCGCCAGGTGTGGGGGCGCCGGGGCGTGGACGACACCGATCGCGTGCGCACCGTCGTGAAGAAGCTCCGGGCAAAGCTCGGCGACGACGCGGCCAAGCCGACCTACATCTTTACCGAGCACGGGGTCGGCTACCGCCTGGCGACCCCGAGCGGGGCGTAGTATGGTGAACCACCTTCTGCCATGATGTCCGAACGTCGAAGTACTGTCACGCGCGCCGCCGTTGACCGCCTTGGCGCGGCGGTGCTCGCGGTAGCGGTGGCCGCGACCGCCGTTGCCGCGGCATCGCGGAGCCCGGGGGCGTCGCCGGAACGCACGGCGGAGCAGGCGCCTGCCGCCGCACCCGCCGACGGGTCCCTCAAGCCGGTCGTCGTGGAGCTGTTCACCTCCGAGGGGTGCTCGAGCTGCCCCCCGGCCGACGCGGTGTTGCGCACCCTCGAACGGAACCAGCCCGTCGCAGGCGTACTCGTCGTGCCGCTCGGCGAGCACGTCGACTACTGGAACCGGCTGGGCTGGCGCGACCCGTTCTCGTCACCGCGCTTCAGCGCGCGGCAGCGGACCTACGCCGACGCCCTCGATATTCCAGGCCTCTTCACCCCGATGCTCGTCGTCGACGGGCGATTCGTGGTCATCGGCAGCGAGTCCGACGACGTGCGGCGGGCGATCGTCGAAGCCGCCACGGCCCCGAAGACGCCGGTGGCGGTCCAGATAGCTGGACAGGCAACCAGCCGGGTCGTCGAGGTGACGGCGACGGTCGGGCCGGCCGAGCCCCAACACCGCGAGGCCGAGACGGGGGTCTGGCTGGCCATCACCGAGACCGGGCTGGCGACCGACGTCATGGGCGGCGAGAACCTGTTCCGCCGGCTCCGGCACACCGGCGTGGTCCGCCACCTGGAGCGGTTGGACACCGGCACCATCCCGCTGAACGGGAACGCACCCTGGCGTCTCACCAAGCGGTTGGACATCGAGCCGGACTGGGAGCGCTCGAACCTGCGCGCCGTCGTCTTTCTGCAGGACTCCGGCACCGCGGCCATCCTCGGCGCCGCTACCGCACCCGTTCACTGAAAGGCGGTCCCGACACGACCCACGGGCCGCCTTGGCCACGGAAGCCGCCGGCCAGGGTGCAGGAAGGCGAACGCCGCACTCAAGGTAGGTCGTCTCGAACTCGAAGCGCTTGCGGGGCCGCGGCTGCGGGTGGCATGGACGCTGATCGCGCCCTGGCGCCGGATGTCCCGCAGGACGTCCTCCGGCGACTGGTCGGCGCTGATGAACCGGTCGATGCCCAGCGCTATGATGTGGGCGTTCTTGCGCGCCCGCGAGTGGTTCTTCGTAACCTCGGCGCCGGGAATCACCAGCAGCTCGTACTCCCGCCACGCCCGCTCCGCCTCCTCACGAATCGCGTCGAGATAGGCCGGGAAAGTCTTTTCGGTGACGGAGAAGGTGCGCCGGCCGAGCGTCGCCAGCCGTCCGGCGCGCCCCAGCCAGCCCTTCTCGCGGAGGATGTGGTCGGTGATGGCAATCACGTCGAAGTCGCCGGTCCGGCCGTACAGATCGACCAACTCGCGCAGGGACAGCGCCCCGTCGCTCCAGGTCGTGTGCATGTGGAAGTCACAGTTGTTTGGCGCCTGGCAGTCCGCGTCGAGAAAGGCGAGCAGCTCGCCGCCGGCGTGCCGTCCGTGCTCGCGTTGTTGACGACGACGATCTCGTCGGGGGGTCACGTCTGGCGCGCCAGCGAAGCCAGGCACGCCTGCAGGAACCGCTCTTCGTTGTGGGCGCAGACGATCACGCTGATCGTCAGCGACACGCCGCCGCCCTTCCAACCGTGCCACCGTCCATAGCGTTGGGGGCGGGCTGCATCCTATGTGAGGATGCCGCAAGTATGTGACGAATGTGTGTCGGCGACGGAACCGCCCGGTTAATTCACGTCAGCTTCACGCAACGGTGACATGGACGACACGAGCGGCGCGTACAGCAGCCGGGTCGTGCTCACGACGGTCATCGACTCGCTGTCCCTCTTCGGTCACGAGCAGGTCGGAACGGGGAGAAGAGTGCCGAGGGTGGGGATTGAACCCACACGGCCCCTGAGGGCCACAGGATTTTAAGTCCCGTGCGTCTGCCTGATTCCGCCACCTCGGCACATGACTCGGTCAGTGCGTCTGCACGCTTCCCTGCGCGTTGGCGAGAACGCGGCTGATGGTCGCCGTCAGCGTCTCCGCGTCCGCATCAAAGGGGCCTGCCACAACCGCGCCGCTCTGGATCTCGATGAAGATCGCGACGCCGCCCTCTACCTCGTTGACGATCCAACTGAAGCCATGCAGCCTGACCGGACGCTCCTCTGCCCCATCCGGCTGCTGCACCGCGTCAAACGCGCCGAGCGTCAGTTCCAGGACGCGGCGGACGTCGTCGTCCGCCCAGGCGAGCGGCTCCGGGCCGCCTAACTCCACATGGCGCTCGACCACGTCGTCCCTCCCCTTCAGAAGCACTTCCACCATGAACGTCATCGGTCTGCCACCCCGCTGATCTCCTTTCCGGCTGACGCCAGTTGCGCCTCGAGCCGGGCCGGCTCCGTCACCGGCTCGCGGCAGGCGAAGTCGGCGCAGACGTAGGCGGTCGGCTTCCCGTCGACCTGCCGCATCGCGCCGATGAACGGCACGCGCTCCGCCAGACGCGCCTGGGCCTCGCCTGGCGTCACGACGAGGCGGGCGGCGAACGGCAGGTAGTGCGCGGCAGCCACCCGTTCGAGCGCCCGCGTCCTGGAGTCGCCGCGGTCGCCCAGGATGACGACCTGCGAGACGCCGCCGGCCGGCGCGTGGTGGCAGGCCAGCGCCGCCATCATCATCGGCGACGACCGGGCCGACTGCCCGAAGCGCCCGCCGAAGCGCGCGAGCACGTCGGCCGCGCGCGTGGCCGCGCCGCCGTCGCCCGTAAGGTGCGCCAGCGTCACCAGGTTGCCCACCGCGACCGATCCGGCGGACGGCTCCGCGCCGTCATACTCTTCCTTGACGCGGAGCAGGACCGACGAGTCCTCGCCGGTCGTCGCGAACCAGCCGCCGTTCGCGTCGTCGCGAAAGAGGTCGTCCTGACGCTTCTGCAACTCGAGTGCCCAGTCGAGCCAGGCGGCGTCGCCCGTCGCCTGCACCAGCTCCAGCAGGCCCCAGATGACGCACGCGTAGTCCTCCGCGTAGCCGTCGATCGACGCCTGCTCGTCCGTCGTCTGACTCGCATGCCAGCGGCGCGCGAGCACACCGCGCCTGGCGTTCCACAACCGGTCGCGAACAAACGCCGCCGCGCGGACCGCCGCCTGCAGGCTGCGCTCGGCGGACTCGCCGTCAAGCACCTGGGAGGCGCGCGCCAGCGCTGCGATCATCATGCCGTTCCAGGCGGCAAGCACCTTGTCGTCCAGATGCGGACGCGGGCGCTCGGACCGGACGTCGAACAGCCGCTGCCGTCCCGTCTCGATGGCGCGCTCCACATCCTCCGGCGCGCGGCCGGTCAGCTGGGCGATCTGCGGGATGTCCTGCTGCAGGTACGGGATGTTCTTTCCGCGGAACTCCCCCAGCGGATCCTGGGGCGCATTGCCGTTCGGCTCGATGCCCAGGCGGCGTTCGATCAGTTCGGCGTCGTCTCCAAGCAGGGCGTTGATCTCCGAGAGCGTCCAGAGGTAGAACGCACCTTCCGCCTTCGTGGCTCGCGCGCCCGTCTCGACGGTCTCGGGGGGCACGCTGTCGGCATCCTCCGCCGAGTAGAAGCCCCCTTCCGGGTGTGTCAGGTCACGCAGGACGTAATCGATCGTGTCTGCCGCCTCCGCGAGCAGCGCCGGCGCCCCGCTCGCCTGACCTGCCTCCAGGTAGGCCAGCACGAGCTGGGCCTGGTCGTACAGCATCTTCTCAAAGTGCGGCACGCGCCACGCGGCATCTACGGAGTAGCGATGGAATCCCCCGCCTATGTGATCGCGAATGCCCCCCCGCGCCATTGCTTCGAGGGTGGCGACGGCGATCCGCCGCGCGTTCGGGTCGCCCGAGCGGGCCGATTCGCGCAGGAGGAATAGCAGCTCGGCCGGCCGCGGAAACTTCGGGGCGCCGCCGAAGCCCCCATGCGTCGCATCGAATGTCGAGAGGAATTGACTGGCACCCGCCTGGAGCGCGCTGACGCCCGGCGTCTGCGCCGGCGCCGCGGCCTCCGGGACCTGCAGCGCGCGCAGCCGCTCGAGGATGGTGTCGGCCGACCGTTCCAGTTCCGCGCGGCTCGATGACCAGCGCGACGCTACCTCGCGCAGCACGTCGGCGAAACCCGCGCGTCCCCAGCGCGAGTCAGGCGGGAAGTAGGTTCCGCCGAAGAATGGCTTGAGATCGGGCGTCAGCCACACGCTCATCGGCCAGCCGCCCGAGCCGGTGGTCGCCTGCACGAACGCCATGTAGACCCGGTCGACGTCGGGGCGTTCTTCGCGATCCACCTTCACCGGGACGAACTGCTCGTTCAGCAGCGCGGCAATGCCGCCATGCTCGAACGATTCGTGCTCCATCACGTGGCACCAGTGGCAGGTGGAGTAGCCGATGGAAAGGAAGATCGGCTTGCTCTCCGCCCGGGCGCGGGCGAACGCCTCGTCGCCCCAGGGGTACCAATCGACCGGATTGTGGGCGTGCTGCTGCAGGTACGGACTGGGCTCCGCGGCCAGACGGTTCGGCATCGCGTAATGGAGGTGGCTCGTGCACCGGGTGACTCGCCATTATAAGGTGCGCGCTCCCAAGCTACCGCCGCCAGGCCTGGTACGAGCCGAGCGCGCGAAGCGAACGCGCGAACTCCGCCAGATGCATCAGCGCGCGCGCGCACGCCATGTCCTCCCGGTTGGCGGCGACGTCCGCGTAAAAGAGGTACTCGAACGGGCGGTCCGGGATCGGGCGTGACTCCAGCTTCAGCAGCGCGATGTCGCGTAGCGCGAAGACACTGAGCGCCTTGAACAGTGCGCCCGGCACGTCCGCCACGGTGAAGACGATCGTGGTCTTGTCCGGCTCGCCGAGCGGCGTCGGGTCGCGGCTGATGATCAGGAAGCGGGTCGTATTCCCCGCGTAGTCCTGCACGGCCCGTTCGAGGATCTTCAGTCCGAACAGCTCCGCCGCCCGCTCGGAGGCGATCGCCGCGGTGTCGGCCAGCCCCTGCTCCTGGATCATCTTGGCGCTGCCCGCGGTGTCGTAGGTCGCCACGATCTCGACGTCATCGAGCGTCCGGAGAAAACGCTCGCACTGCGCCAGCCCCTGCGGGTGCGAATAGACTCGCCGGATGTCCCGGAGCCCGGTCCCTTCGCGCACCAGCAGGTTGTGGACGATCGGGTGCTTCACCTCCGCGACAATCGTCAGCTCGTGCTCCAGCAGCAGGTCGTAGGTCTGGTGGATGCTGCCCCCGATCGTGTTCTCGATCGGCACGATGCCGTGGGTCACCTCCCCCGCCTCGACCGCCCTGAAGACATCCCCGAACTTCGGAAGCGGCAGCGTGTCCGTGTTCGGGTTGAACCGCAGCGCCGCCGCCTCGCTGTAGGCGCCCGGCTCTCCCTGGTAGGCAATGCGCACCGTCGTCACTCCTCCCGAGAAGAATACAGGAGCGATCAGGTCGCGGACGGCGTGGCGCCATCGCCGGACACCTCCCGGATCCAGGCGTGCGTGAACTCGGCGCCGAACAGGAAGATCGCGGCCGACGTGTAGACCCAGAACAGAAACGTCACGACGGTCGTGATCGATCCGGCCAGCGTCAGGTCCGAGAATGCACGGAGGTACCAGGAAAAGCCGACCAATCCCGCCTGCCAGAACAGCCCGGTCACAATCGCTCCCACCCACACCTCCCGCAGCCGGACGGTGGCATTGGGCACAAAGGCGAAGACGAACGCCGCGACCAGGATGACGGCCCCGAGCGGGAGGTATCGGCTCGGGATGGCGAGCAACGTGTCGAGCAGGGGCAGCTCGTCCGCCAGTTGCGTGCCGATCCGGCTGCCGCGCACGAGGTCACCCAGGCTGTGCCAGACGATGGAGAGCACGAACAGCATCCCGACGACCGCGAAAAGCGCGAAGGCTGCCCCCTGGCGACGCAACAGGGAAGGGGGATTCTCGACATCCCAGACGCCGTTGATCGCGGTCGCTATCGCGCGGAAGATCCCGGCTGCCACCCAGATGGCGACCACCACGCTCGCTACGCTCATCCCGACACTTGCCCCGGCGACCGCGTCGAGCTGCGTCTCCACCAGGTCGATCCGGGCCGGAAGGAACTGCATCAGGAACCGGGCGACGGCCGCCCGCGCCGTTTCGTTCGCGGTCCAGAGGCCGAGCGCCGCGGCGGACAGAAGCAGCAGCGGGAAGAGGGAAATCAGCGCGTAGTAGGCGATGGACGAGGCGTACGTCAGGTCATCGCTTGAGACCAGGCGGACGGACGCGATGCGGAGGGCCCGTCCGAAGCAGCGGATCCCCCGCGCGACCCGCGTGCCGCTAAACGACACCCGACGGGGGTCGGCCGTTCCCGGTGGTCTCCCCGGTCGACGCCGGCGCCTGCGTGCTCGCGGCGGCCATCATGTCGTCGAATGCGCGGCGTCCCTCCGCCACCGCGCTGCGCGCCTTCTCGACCGTGGCGCGAGCCCAGTCGATCTCATCGACAAAACCGTCGAGGGCCGGCTCAATCTGGTCCCTCACGTCCCGGCCGCGCCGCGTCAGGTACAGGAAGCCGACCAGGCCGCCGGCCACGGCACCGAGCACGAGCGAGAAAAGTACCCGCGATCGTTCGTCCACGTCTGCCTCCCCTGTCTTCATGATACCTGCTGCCGTACGGTCGCGGGGACCGGGGCGCGGGCGTCAGAACCGAAAGGACAATCCAACCGAAGTCTTCCAGAAGCGCAACTCGCTGAGCTCGAAGTCGCGCAGACCGCCGCCGGCAGCGACGCCGCGGACATACCGAATGTCGAACCGCGCGCCGATCGGACCGATGAAGCCCATCACGCCGCCTCCGGCGTCGAACGCGATGCCGTCAGTCCGCAGATCCGACGCCTCGGCCCGCAACCACCCGAGGCCGCCCGCGACGTACGGCCGTCCCGGCCCGAGCGGCAGGCCGAACATCAGGTTCCCGAAGACCGTCGTGATTCGCCCCCGGCCGGCGAACACGCCGGTGTCGGGCGCATCGGCGATCCGCGCGTAGTCGGTTTCGAAGCCGATGATGCCGCCCGCCATCGAGGCGACCGAGACCCCGAGCGTCTCCGCCTGGACCGAGTCGTTCGGTCCGAACGACCGTCCGACGTACGGCGTGAAGATGGTATCGGCCAAGGCGGGCGCCGACGGAACCAGCGTCCCCACCAACAGGACGACAGTCCCCACGGCGAACGGGGTGCAACGGCGCACACGCAGAGCCTACCGCAAGTCAGAGTTGGGTGTCGGTGACCGGCGGGTAGAGGCGATACGGCGGCTATAATCGAAGCGTGCCGGGTCCGCCGAAGCTCGCCCCGCCTTCCACCCCGGCAACACCCGCCGCTACCCGGTCGCTTCCCGGCCGCCTGACGACGCCCGTCCGTTCCGCCGCGAGCCCCGCGCCGAACCATGACGCGGTCATCTGCGAGCGGTGCGGGGCCGAGATGTTCAGGATGCACGCGGTCTGGCGCTGCCCCAACTGCCGGTACAAGACCGACTGCTGCGGTTGGTGATGGACCGGCTCCGATCCTCCGTCCGGACCGATTCGGTCGACTACCGCGCGAACCATGCGGCGATGTCGACGCTGGTGCGCGAGCTGGAAGAGCGTCGTGCCGCCGCGCGGGCGGGAGGCGGCGCGGAAGCGGCGGCGCGCCGGCGCGCACAGGGCAAGCTGACGGCGCGTGAGCGGATTGACCGGCTGCTCGACGACGCCTCGCCCTTCCTGGAGCTTGCGCCGCTCGCCGCCGGCGGGATGTACGACGGCGCTGCCCCGGGCGCGGGGCTCGTCACCGGCATCGGGCAGGTCTCCGGACACCAGGTGCTCGTCATCGCGAACGATGCGACGGTCAAGGGAGGCACCTATTTCCCGGTGACGGTCCGGAAGCACCTGCGGGCGCAGCAGGTGGCGGCGGAGAACCGGCTCCCGTGCGTCTACCTGGTCGACTCGGGGGGCGCCTACCTCCCGCTGCAGGCGGAGGTGTTTCCCGACCGGGAGCACTTCGGCCGGATCTTCTACAACCAGGCCCGGATGTCGGCGGACGGGATCCCCCAGATCGCGGTGGTGATGGGGTCATGCACGGCAGGGGGCGCGTACGTCCCGGCCATGTCGGATCAGACGATCATCGTGCGGAACGCGGGAACGATCTTCCTGGGCGGCCCGCCCCTGGTGAAGGCGGCGACCGGCGAGGAGGTGACCGCGGAAGAACTGGGCGGCGCCGATGTCCATACGCGGATCTCCGGCGTCGCCGACTACCTCGCGGAGGACGACGACCATGCCTTGCGGCTGGCCCGCACCGTGGTTTCGACGCTGCCGGACGGACCGGGGGACAGTCCATCGGGGGGCGTGGCCGACGCGGCGGTGGAGGATCCCGCCTTCGATCCCGAGGAGTTGCTCGGCGTCACGCCTCCCGACGCCCGGACCGCATACGACGTCCGGGAGGTCATTGCGCGCCTGGTCGACGGTTCCCGCTTCGACGAGTTCAAGGCGCGCTACGGTCCGACGCTGGTGACCGGCTACGCGCGCATCCACGGCCAGCTTGCGGGGATTGTGGCGAACAACGGCGTGCTCTTCTCGGAATCGGCGCTCAAGGCGTCGCATTTCATTCAGCTCTGCAACCGGCGCGGCACCCCGCTCGTCTTCCTGCAGAACATCACCGGGTTCATCGTCGGCCGCGACTACGAGCAGCGCGGCATCGCCAAGGATGGCGCGAAGATGGTGAACGCCGTGGCGAACAGTATCGTGCCGAAAGTGACGGTGATCATCGGCGGCTCGTTCGGCGCTGGCAACTACGGGATGTGCGGCCGCGCCTACGATCCGCGCTTCCTCTGGAGCTGGCCGAACGCGCGGATCTCGGTGATGGGGGGCGAGCAAGCGGCCAACGTCCTCGCGACGGTCGCGGCCGACCGTGCCAGGCGCGACGCGCGCGAGCTGGACGAGGCGGCACTCGAGGCGATCCGCGCGCCCATCCTGGCCAAGTACGCCGAGGAGAGCTCGCCCTACTACGCGACCGCGAGACTCTGGGACGATGGCATCCTCACGCCGCTGGAAACGCGGGCCGCGCTCGCGCTCGGTCTCGCCGTCGCGCGCCGGGCACCGGGCGGACCGCCCGCCTACGGCATTTTCCGGATGTAGGTGATGCTCCGACGTGTCCTCATCGCCAACCGCGGCGAGATCGCCGTCCGCATCATCCGCACGTGCCGCGCCCTCGGCATCGAGACGGTGGCGGTCTGTTCGGACGCCGACCGAACGGCCCGGCACGCCGCCGCGGCCGACCGGACGGTGACGATCGGCCCAGCGCCCGCCAGCGCCAGCTATCTGTCGGTCGAGCGGATCATCGAC
Organism: Vicinamibacterales bacterium; assembly: GCA_965263055.1. Lineage (GTDB taxonomy): Bacteria > Acidobacteriota > Vicinamibacteria > Vicinamibacterales > UBA8438 > VXRJ01. The sequence continues at coordinate 264,404 of OZ253581.1, forward strand.
GCGGCGCGCGCAAGCGGCGCCGACGCCATCCATCCCGGCTACGGGTTCCTCTCCGAACGTCCGGAGCTGGCGAGCGCGTGTAGGGACGCTGGACTCGTCTGGATCGGTCCGCCGGCGGACGTGATAGCACGGTTCGGCTCGAAGATCGCGGCCCGGCGCGCGGCAGCCGAGGCGGGTGCGCCGGTCGTGCCGGGAAGCGCGCCGGACGATCAGACGCCGGCCGGAATCGCCGCGGCGGCGCGCGCGGTCGGTGTCCCGGTGCTGCTGAAACCGTCCGCCGGCGGCGGCGGCAAGGGGATGGTGGCGGTTCATGCCGACGACCAGCTCGACGAGGCGATCGCGCGGGCGCGGCGGGAAGCGGTCGCCACCACCGGCGACGGGACGCTCTACGTCGAGCGGCTGCTCGAGCGGCCGCGGCACGTCGAAGTCCAGATCGTTGCGGATCGCCGGGGCCAGGTGCTGGCCCTGGGCGAACGGGACTGCTCGCTGCAACGCCGGCACCAAAAAGTGATCGAGGAGTCGCCGGCGCCCGGCCTGCCGGAAGGGCTGCGCCAGCGCCTCGCGGCGGTTGCGGTGGACCTGGCGCGTCATGCGCGGTACGAGAACGCCGGCACCGTCGAGTTCCTGCTGGAGACTGACCGTGACGGCAGCGCGGCCGATTCCTTCTACTTCCTCGAGATGAATACGCGCCTGCAAGTGGAGCATCCGGTGACGGAGGTGGTGGCCGGCGTCGACCTGGTGGCAGCGCAGCTCGCCATCGCGGCGGGCGATGTGCTGCCGTGGTCGGCCGGCGACGCGGTGTCGCGCGGCCACGCGATGGAATGTCGCATCTACGCGGAAGATCCCGCGCGCGAGTTCCTGCCGCAGGCGGGACGGATCGACCGGTACACGGAGCCGTCCGGACCCGGTATCCGAGTCGACTCGGGCGTCGGTCCCGGAAGCGACGTGCCGGTGCACTACGACCCGTTGCTCGCCAAGCTGATCGCCTCCGGACGGACGCGGGACGAGGCGCGGCGCCGGGCGCAGGCAGCACTCGCGGAGTTCGTGCTGACCGGGATCACGACGAACATTCCGTTCCTCCGCGCGGTAACGGCGCACGAGGCGTTCATGGCGGGAAGGGTCCAGACCGGCTTCCTCGAGGATCACGCCGCGGCGTTGGCGGATGCGACGGCGGAGCTGACCGGGGAGGAGGAGCTGGCCGGGGGGACGAAGGCGACCGGACCGACCGGAGAGGCGCCTGCCCAACCGCGCGCCGGCGGAGACGTCTGGAGCCAGCTCGCCGGGTGGCGCATTGGGCGCGGTAGCACCGATCCTGGCGTCGGGGCCAGATGGATCGGCCCGACCCACGCGGAAGCGCCAATCCGGGCGTCCGACGATCCGATGCCGCGGCCGGACGCCGATGCGCTTTGTGCGCCGATGCCAGCGACGGTGACGGCCGTCGCCGTCGAACCGGGCGCTACCGTCGCGGCCGGCGACACGCTGATCCGGCTGGAAGCGATGAAGATGGAACTGGCCATCCGCGCCCCTGCCGACGGGCGAGTCGCGGACATCCATTGCGCGGTCGGAGACCTGGTGCAGCCGGGGCGCCCGCTCGTGACGCTGGACCAGGGAGCCGGCGTGGACGCCGGCGCACCATGATGTGAGGGCGTGGCCGCCAACGCACCGACTCGATCTGATAAAATGGCGTCGTCATGTGGACCAAGCTGATGAACCGGCCTCGCAAGAGGCCACCCAAGAAGATTGCCATCATCGACCCCGAGCGGTGCTTCGGAGCATTCGCCTGCTCCATCTGCCAGGCGGCTTGCCCGGTGGAGGACTGCATCATCGAGGTGCCCGACGCCTACGGCCGGATGGTCTGCGACGTGCGCATCGACAAGTGCATCGGGTGCGGCCTCTGCGTCGCCGTCGGCAACCCGACCGCGCCGCAGCCGCGCGCCTTCGGCTGCCCTCCCGACTACGACGCGATCGACATGGAGGCCTACGAAGAAGTCGTCCCGCCGGAAGCCGACCCGCCCGCGGCAGGTTCCTCAGGCGACGCAACCGCCTAGACGGGAGTTCAGTCCGGTCTACGTCGACCGTCCCCGCGCCGCGATCGGCCAGATCGCCTCGGCCCGCCCGTTCCTCACCGCGTACATCTGGTCGTACAGATTCACGACCGGATCGCAGTGCGACACGATCAGCTCCAGCTTCTCCCCCGCCCGGTAGGTCCGGCTGGCGTTCGCCTCGTACCGGAGGGTCCCGAACTCGTCCGAACCGGAGCTGTAGCTCATTCCGGTCTCGCCCTTGACGATCGCCCAGGGCCGATTGATCGTGCAGGCCTTCGCTCCGGCGTCGGTCGTCGCCCGCCCCTCGTACTGCGCGTTCACGACGGTCGCCAGAATCGTCAGCGCCGGCTGAAAGTCGCGGTAGACCTCCGGGTCGTCCGCACCCCCGATCTCGATGTACTGGGCGTCCATGAAGACGTAGCTTCCAACCTGAACATCGGTGAGTCCGGGCGTCTCGTGATCGATGTTGTACGTCCCGGTCCCCCCGCCGCTGAAGATCTCCGTGTTCAGTCCGGACCGTTCCATCCGCTCTCGCGTGTCACCCGCCGCCGCGGTCCGCTCGAGCGTCTGCGCCTGCCGCGTCTCGAAGCCCTTCACATGCTGCGATCCCCCGTCGTAGCAGAGGATTCCGCGGAGCCGCAGACTGGGCAGGCGGTCCACCAGTTGCGCGAGCTCCAGCGCCGGCGCGCCGGGCGTGATGCCGGTCCGGTGGCCGCCCGGATCGATGTCCACGACGACGTCCGCCTCGATACCCAGCGCGGCGGCCGCCCCCGAGAGATCGCGTGCATTCTCGGCCGTATCGGTTGCCTGAATGAACGTCGGGCACTGCCGGCGCAGATGCATCGCCCGGTTGATCTTGAACGGCGTGACGTTGATCGTCGTCATGAGGATCTCTTCGATGCCGTGATCGAAGAGCGCCTGCGCTTCGCCCACCTTGGCGACGCAGATCCCGACCGAGCCGGTCTCGATCTGCCGCCGCGCGATCGCCGGCGTCTTGTGCGTCTTCGCATGCGGCCGGCTGGCAATGCCGTTCGCGCGGACCGTCCGCTGCATCTGCGCGATGTTCGCCTCCATCGCGTCGAGATCGACGACGAGGGCCGGCGTGTCGAGCTCCTCGACCGCGACACCCAGGTCGTGCGGTGCTCCCTGCTCGGCCGCGGCCGCAGCGCGCACCGCCATCTCGGCCGCGGTGTAACCCTTGACGGGTGACGGAATCCAGACCGCGGCGGCGCCTGCGCCGGCGGCGGACGCCTGCAGAAAGCGCCGCCGGGAGAGAGGCGCGCGCTGGGACGAAGACGGCTTCTTGACGGTGATCGGTGCTGTCATGGGGCTCTTGTACCCCAAGTCGCGCCGGTTCGCCAACCGCGCCGGATGTTGGTCTACATCGGCACGTGCGGCATCGCCAAGTGAATCAGGAGCGCGGTCACCAGCAGGACCAGGATGCCAACCGCCAGTTCGGCGCGGATTGTCCGGAGCAGCCCGTAGGTGCCGAATGCATTGCCAAGTCGCGGCGTCAACCAGCGCCAGTTCCGGAGGCCGAGGACGCCGGTCAGCAGGAACAATCCCAACTTGGCCAGCAACACCTGGCCGTAGCGGGTGGTCCACATCTGATCGACTGTCTCCAGATGGAAGACGGCCGTGACGAGACCGGAGAGTGCCACCGCAGTCACCGCCACGATCGCCAGAGGCGAGAAGCTCCGAACCAGCCGCGCGACGCGCCCGTGCCCCCCCAACCCCCGGATCAGTCTCGGCGTCGCTACCATGATCGCCGCGAGCGTGCCGATCCAGAGGCCGGCCGCCAGCCCATGCAACGCCTGCACCACCCAGGGGAGCGACGAGCCGAAGCTCATCGCATGCCCGGTCATCGGCAACGTCATCCAGCCGGCGAGGACCACCAGGGCGGCGCTGCCCCACCCGAGCCTCGGCCAGCGGAGCCAACACAAGGTCGTGGCGAGGGCCAACACGGCAAGCCCCGCCTGTGGCCGCCAGAACGCGCCCCAACGGCTCTCGAGGCCGACCACGCGGATCAACTCCAGCGTTACCGGCTCGTCCAGACCGAAAACGGACCAGGTCTGCGCATGGAGGCGCATCCCGGCCCCCAGGACGAGCGCGAGCGCGGAGCCAATCGCGAGCCGGCCGAGAACCCGCTCAATCTCCTGCCCCATCTCACGGGGCACGGAGATGAGCAGCCGGCAGGTGACCGCGCCGGTCAGGCCGACAAGGCCCAGGAAGGTGACCCAGGCAGCCACCGTTTGCAGGACGAGTGGGACCGCAGCAGCTTCCATCAGATCGACGCCGCCCGGTGCCGTCCGCCGCTCGGCGTCAGTCCGCTACGCCAACGATGAACGAGAACTCGCCCCGCTGCGTGTGGCCGTCGTCACCGGCGGTGCGCCAGCGAACAGTGTACGACCCGGAGGCAAGCGTTGCCGGCACGGCCGCGCGCAGCGACTTGTCGCTCCCGATATCCAGCTTGCTCAACGCGATCTCGCCCGATGAGCCCTCGAGGTTCAGCCGGCTGATCGCCGGATCGGGCGCCTGCGTAAACCAGATCTGGATCTCGGCCGGGGACGTCGACAGCACCGCATCAGCCTCCGGCATCGTCTTCGACACCGCCATGTGCGCAGAGACGGCCGCCACGGCAACCGCAATCAACAGGGCGGCGCACGCCGCCATTCTCCAGCTTTGCATCGTCGTCTCCCGTCTCAGAATCCGTACTCCAGGCCAATGTACGCGCTACGCCCAACTTCCGCAATTCGCAGACCGGAGAACGGGTTCAGCAGCGCGTCGTCACCACTCCCGGTCCACGGCTGCGGTAGGATTGCCCCCATGCCACCAACACTCACCAGCTACGACGACGTATACCGCCGCTGGCAGGCGGACCCGGAGGCGTTCTGGGCCGCCGCCGCCGAGCCGCTCTACTGGCACAAGCGGTGGGAGACGGTCCGGGACGACAGCCGGCCGCCGTTCTATCGCTGGTTCGTGGGCGGCGAGTTCAACACCTGCTACAACTGCCTCGACCGCCACATCGACCGGGGGCGGGGCCGCCAGCTCGCGCTGGTGTACGACAGCCCGGTCACCGGCACGATCCGCCACTTTACCTACACCGAGCTCCGCGACGAGGTGGCGCGCGTCGCCGGAGCGCTCGCCGCGCAGGGCGTGTCCGCGGGCGACCGGGTGATCCTCTACATGCCGATGGTGCCGGAGGCGGTGTTCGCAATGCTCGCCTGTGCCCGGATCGGCGCCGTCCATTCGGTCGTCTTCGGCGGCTTTGCGCCGAACGAGCTGGCGAAACGGATCGACGACGCGACGCCGACGCTGATCCTCTCGGCGTCGTGCGGCATCGAACCGAACCGCATCGTGTCCTACAAGCCGCTGCTCGACGAAGCCATCGAGCTGGCGTCGCACAAGCCGGCGCACACCATCATCCTGCAGCGGCCGCAGGCGGAGGCGGCGATGACCGCCGGGCGGGATCTCGACTGGCACGAGACGGTGGACGGCGCCGAGCCGGCCGACTGCGTGCCGGTGGCGTCGACCGATCCGCTCTACATCCTCTACACCTCCGGGACGACCGGGGTTCCCAAGGGCGTGGTGCGCGACAACGGCGGCCACGCGGTGGCGCTCAACTGGAGCATGGAAAATGTGTACGGCGTCGGGGCGGGCGAGGTGTACTGGGCCGGCTCCGACATCGGCTGGGTGGTGGGCCACTCCTACATCGTCTACGGCCCGCTGCTGCGCGGCGCGACGACGATCCTGTACGAGGGCAAGCCGGTCGGGACGCCGGACCCGGGTGCGTTCTGGCGGGTCATCTCGCAACATGGCGTCAACGCCTTCTTCACCGCGCCGACGGCGTTCCGCGCGATCAAGAAAGAGGATCCCGACGGCGCCTACATACAGAAGTACGATCTGTCGCGTTTCCGGACCCTCTTCCTCGCCGGAGAGCGTTGCGATCCCGACACGCTGATCTGGGCGCGCGACCGCCTCGGCGTGCCGGTGATCGATCACTGGTGGCAGACCGAGACCGCCTGGGCGATCGCCGCCAACTGCATCGGGCTCGGCATGCTGCCGGTGAAGCCGGGATCGCCGACGCGGGCGGTGCCGGGCTTCGACGTCCGGGTCCTCGACGAGGCGGGAGCGGAGATGCCGGCGGGCGACATCGGCACGATCGTACTGAAGCTGCCGCTCCCCCCCGGCTGTTTCCCGACGCTCTGGAACAACGACGACGGCTTCGTGCAATCGTACCTGTCGCGCTACCCCGGTTACTACCTGACCGGCGACGCCGGATACCGGGACGATGAGGACTACCTCTACATCATGAGCCGTGTCGACGACATCATCAACGTCGCGGGACACCGGCTGTCGACCGGCGGGATGGAGGAAGTACTCGCCTACCACCCGGACGTCGCCGAGTGCGCGGTGTTGGGCGTCGCGGACGAGTTGAAAGGAGAGATCCCGATCGGCTTCGTCGTCACCAAGGCGGGCGTCACCACAAGCGCCGACGACCTGGTGACCGAACTGGTGGAACGAGTCCGCAGCACGATCGGCCCGGTCGCCGCGTTCAAGACCGCCGCCATCGTCCCGCGCCTGCCGAAGACCCGTTCCGGCAAGATCCTGCGCGGCACGGTCAAGAAGATCGCCGACGGCCAGCCCTGGACGATGCCGGCCACCATCGACGACCCGGCGATCCTGGACGAGATTACCGAAGCGCTCCGCACCCTCGGCTACCCGAAACGCCCTGGCCCGAAGACCCCATGACCGTGAAGCCGGGGCGCTAGCGGAGGACGCGGCTCATCGGCGGCCCGGCGTACCCGGTCATCTCCAGGTACCCCTGCCCGGTCACCGCCGCGCCGCCCCGCGTGCCGCGCACATCGATCGCTCCCTCCCAGTACGTCACGCCGGTCGACTCTCCCGTCTGCAGTTCCTGCGCGTCGACCGCTGCCTCCACGTCGAGATCCATCCCCAATGACGGCACCCGGATCTCCCACCCCACGGGGTACGACGCCCCGCTCGCCGGCGACGTCCACCGCCGTCCCGGTCTCAGCGCATAGTCGCCCGCGGCAAGCCGGGTGATGTCACCATCGGGGGCGACGAACGTCCCGCTGGAGCGCGGATCCGGCGCGCCGTCGTCTCTCCGCATCGTGTAGACCATCAGGTCGCTTCCATCATCGAGCTGCAGCGAGAACCAGTCCCATCCGACCTGCGCCGGTTCCAGAAAACTGGTGCCGAACTCGTGGTCCATCCAGCTCAGGCCGCTGACGTCGAAGGCCTCGCCATCGACTACGATCCGTCCGTTGGTCCGGAGCCGCGTGATCGAGTAGTAGTGCGACGCATTTCCCGCCTGGCCGCCCTTCTGGCTGTAGCCGGCGGCGCCATGCAGTACCGGCGGCAGCGCCGGCACGAGGCGGAGGTCGACGGCGAGCGCCCCGTCGTCGCTTGCCGCGTTCAAGAGGTGCGCGCCCTCGCCGGTGGCGCCGTCGAGCCTCACCGACCAGCCGTCGTTCCAGACGTGCAGCGTCTCCGGGCTCGCGCCCGCCCAGCCGACGCCGTCGCGGTTCAAGCGCTCTGCAACATGGTGCCCTCCCCCCGCAATGTCGCTGACGGCGAGGTGGGCCATGTGCAGGTCGCGCACCGCCCACCGTGACGGATTGAGCGGCCGCCGGTCGATGCCGACGCGGAAGAAGGTCAACTGGTAGCCGAAGCGTCTGCCGCGCGGCGTTTCGACACTGCCGGTGTAGTACCACCACTCGATTCGGTGGTCCGGATGCGACGCATGGTCGCGCGGGAACGCGAGCCGGTAGTCCGGGTCGGCCGAGAGCCAGGCCGCCCGATCGTCCTGCGCACCCGCCACGACGGCCCCCGCCAGTACCAACGCAGGTAGCGCATGGGCAATGCGCATCATGCTTCCTCCCTCAGTCCGGCCAGGGCGAAGTCCGCGGCGAGCCGCGCCGGCCAGAGACCCGCGAGCGCCGTGGCGCCGATGACGGCCACCGTCGACTGCGCCAGGAAGACCACGGGCAGGTGGAACTGGATCGTCCAGCCGAAGCTCTGCACGTTGATCACGTAGATCAGGATGAGCGACAGCGCCAGGCCGACGACCAGGCCGACGCCCTGGGTGACGGCCCCCAGCACGACCGCCTCGATCACGACCATCCGCCGGACGTGGCGGCGCTCCGCGCCCGCCAGACGGAGCATGGTGATCTCGCGTCGCCGCTCCAGGGCCAGCGTGAGCAGAGTCGCGGCGATGCCGAACATCGCGACGGCGATCGCGATCGCCTCGAGCGCCCAGGTGATCGCGAAAGTCGAATCGAAGATCTCCAGGACGGTGGCCCGCAGCGCGCGGTTCGTGGTGATGAAGACTCGGCGGTCAGGTCCGAGTGCCGCACGCAGTTCGTCCTGAACCGCGTCCGGATCGGCATCCGGCCGGAGGTACAGCGTCAGGCCGGCGGGCCGTCGCGCATCGAAGTGGCGCGCGAACGTCGCGTCGTCCATCACGACGATGCCCCGGTCGTTCGAGTAATCGAAGTAGATCGCCCCGACCTCGAACGTCGCCGGACCGCGCGGCGTCGGCAGCGTGATCCGATCGCCCGGCGCGACGCCATGCTTCAGTGAGAACGATTCGGTGACGACGACGCCACCCGTCTCGGCCGCCCGTGCGAGGGCCGCCCGCCCGTCCGCCGGCGCCTTGAACTGCAGGGCGCCATGCTCCCGCAGCACGTCGAAGCGTCCAGCCCCTACCGTGATGAGAGATCCGTCGTACCGCGTCTCCACGCCGATGAAGCCATCGATCGCCATTACGGCCGGGTGCGCCCGGAGGATCGCCTCGGTCTCCTCCGAGAGGCCGCCACGGCGCGCGACCGGGCCACCTCGCGCGGCGGACACGAACAGGTCCGCCTGCAACGTCTGTCCCACCCAGTAGGCGACGGTCTCGCGGAAACTGCCTACCATCACCGCGATGGCCACCATCATCGCCAGGCTGACGCCGAGCGCCGCAACCGAAATCGAGAGCCGTGGAATCGCGCTCCCCAGGTTGGCATGGGCCAGACGGCCCTCCACGCCGAACCAGCGGCCCATCGACCGGCCCGCCACCTGCCGAAACACGAAGAGCACGGCCGGCATCAGGAAGGCCGCGCCCAGAACGACCGCAAGCGCTGCCAGCATGCCGCCGAGTGGCAAGCCTCCGACCGGGGGCCACGACGCGAGCCAGGCGCCCAGCAGGAAGAGCGCGCCGGCGGCGAGCAACGGACGCCACGGAACCCGCGCACGCGCTTCGACGTCGCTGTCGCCCCGCACCGCGGCGAGCGGCGGGACACTTGCCGCCTCGAGCGCCGGCGCCGCCGCGGCGACAAGCGCGAGCGGGACACCGACACCGAACGCAAGGGCGATCATCGGAAGGTCGAGCGCCGGCACGCGCGCGGCGGACGCGATCCAGAACTGGCTTACGGTCGAGCTGGTCAGACCGACCGCGCCATGCGCCATCAGCCAGCCGAGCGGCGCCCCGATCGCGCAACCGATCAGCGCCAGCACCGCCGCCTCGCCCAGAAACAGTGCGACGATGGTGCCGCGCGTCGCACCCGCCGTCCGGAGCAGACCCACTTCCGCCCGGCGCGTGATCACCGAGACCGACACGGTGTTGTAGACCAGGAACAGCCCGACCAGCAGGGCGATCAGACTGAGGGATGTCAGGTTGAAGTGGAACGCGCGGAGCATGCGCTCCACTTCGGTCCCGCGCGACGACGGGCGGCGGACACTCAGCCCGGCGGGCAGACGCGACGCGATTACCTGCTCGGCGTCGACGACCGCAACGCCATCACGGAGTCGGAGGTCGACGCGGTCGACGTACCCGACACTGTCCATCGCCCACTGCGCCGCCGCGATATCCATCAACGCGAAGTTGCCGTCGAGCACCTGGGCCGGACCGTCGGCGCCGAGGAGGCCGGTGACGCTGAGGGGAACTGTCCGGTCGCCGATCAGGAGCGCTACCTCGGCGCCGATCGCGAGGCCGTGGCGATCACCGAAACGCCGGGTCAGCATCACCGACTGCGGATCGGTCAGCCGGTTGAGGAAGTTGTCGGTCGTCTCGTTCAGCTCGGCGCCATCCGGCCGGTCGTCGACCAACGGATAGTCACGGAACGGCCGGTCGCGGAGGATGTCGACGCCAAGGAGGCGAACCGTCTCGGTGGCCGCGCCGACGTCCAGAAGGACATCGGCATCGATCACGGGACTCACGCGGCCGTACTCGCGCAGCCATTCCATGCCAGCCAGCCGCGCTTCATCAACGCTCCCGCCGTCCGCCGTGATCTCGAGCGACGTCTGTCCCGCCACCGCGTTCAGTGCCGTCGCAAATCCGTTGACCGAGCTGGCGTTGGCAAGCTGAATCGCGACGACGACCCCGACACCGACGGCAAGGCTGGAAATGGTAGCGGCGGTCCGCAGCGGCTGGCGGCGGAGCGGCCGCACGATGAACGCGCGGAAGAGCGTCACGGCGTCAGGGCGGGCGTGTCGCGCGCTGCCGGCTGCGCCTCGGACGGCAGTTCCTCCCGCCGCCGGGCATCGCTCACGATGTGTCCGTCACGCATCGTTATGACGCGGCCGGCCGCCGCCGCAACCGACGCATCGTGCGTCGCGAGCAGTATCGCCGCGCCCGATTGCCGGTTGACGTCACGGAGCAGATCGACGATCCGCGCGCCGTTCGCGCTGTCGAGGTTGCCGGTCGGCTCATCCGCCAGAAGGATCGCCGGCTCGTGCACCACCGCGCGCGCGATCGCCGTCCGCTGCGCCTCGCCGCCGGAAAGCTGCGACGGCACGTGATCCAGCCGGTGACCAATGCCGACCCGCTCGGCCCACGTTCGCACGCGCTCGCTTACGGCCGAGGGATCCGCGCCCGCCAGAAGCAGCGGCAGCGCGATGTTCTCCGCCACGGTGAGCGATGGCAGCAGATTGAAGAACTGAAAGACGAACCCAACCCGCGCCCGACGCAGCCGCGTCAGTGCGTCGTCATCGAGGGCGCCGATAAGCCCGCCCTCGAACCACACCTCGCCGGCGGTCGGACGATCCATTGCGCCGCACAGATGCAACAACGTCGACTTGCCGCATCCGGACGGTCCGACCAGGGCGACGAACTCTCCCGCGTCAAGCGCGAGGTCCAGGCGGTCGACGCCCGTCACCTCGACATCGCCCCGCCGGTACCGCTTCGTCAGCCCGCGCGCCTCGAGCACCGGCACGGGTCCACGATACAACGCCGCCTCAGTCGCGGGACAGCGGGCAGCTCACCATCCAGTTGATGCCGAAGCGGTCGGTGCACGTGCCGAAGTAGGAGCCCCAGAACTGCTCGCTGAGCGCCATCGTCACGACGCCGCCCTCGGAGAGCTTCGCGCAGAACGCGTCGCACTGCTCGCGGGTCTCCGCCGATATGGAGATCGAGAAGTTGTTGCCCACTGCCGGCGGCAGAGCGAACTCGGTGGCGCGGTCGCTCCCCATCAGGATGCTCGACCCGATCGAGAGCGACACGTGCATGATCCGGTCCTTTTCGTCGTCCGGCAGCGGCATGTCGGAGGGCGCGTCCCCGAAGGTCTCGATCGCGTCGAACTCGCCGCCGAAGACGGAGCGGTAGAACTCGAACGCTTCGCGGCAGTTGCCGTCAAAGGTGAGGTACGTGTTGAGCGAGAGAGGCATTCCGGGAAACTCCTTGGTCCTGAGCGTGGAAGGTTGGGTTCGCCCGGCAGAATACGCGGGAGCGCTACGATAGGGCAATGAGACGACTGTGGCTCGTGACGGCCATCGCCACCGTCGCCAGCCTGGCGGCCACGGGAGCGGCCGGCGCGGCCGGTTTCGAAGCAGGGGCGGCGGCGGTGGAGATCACCCCGGTTCTCTGTCCCGACGCCGCGCCCGATGCGGAACCGGAGTCGTACGACGCGGCCCGGGGCTGCTTCCGCTGGATTCACCTGGCCGGGTTCTCCCCTTTCGTCCCGTTCCGCGGGGACAACCGTCTTGCCGCCGGAGTTCACGATCCGCTCTGGGCGCGGGCGCTCGCGCTGCGCGACGACGACGGCGACACCCTGGTTCTTCTAGCCCTCGATCTGCCCGGCATGGGCCGGCAGCATACCGGCCCGATCCGGCGTCGCGTCGAGCGCGAACTCGACATCCCGGTCGGGCACGTCATCATCCACTCGACGCACACGCACTCCGCACCCGACGCGAGCGGCTACTGGTCGACTCTCCGCTCCGACCACAACGACCACTACACCGCCTGGCTGCGCGATCAGGTCATCGAGGCGATTCGCGAGGCAGTCGGGGCGCTTCGGCCGGCGACGCTGACCACCGCCACCACGACACACCCCGCCTGTGCCGACCGTCTGACCGGGCGACTGAAACACGAGGACGACTGCCGCCTGCCTGTGGCGAATCACCAGATCGACGATGTGCCGGACGCCTGGGACCGCTTCGTGATCCAGCGGGACCTGCGCGATCCGATCGTGCGCAACACGAACATCGTCGCTGCCGGTTTCGACGACGCGGCGACCGGTGCAACGATCGCGACCCTTGTCAACTGGCACAACCATCCGGACACGCTCGGAAGCGCCAACCGGTTGATCTCGAGCGACTACCCCCACTACCTGCGCGCGTACGTGGAGCGCGAGCGCGGCGGAGTCGCGATCTTCGTCGCCGGAACGGTCGGCAACCAGATCAGCGGCCTGCGCGGCACGCCGGTGCCATTGTGGGATGAGGCGGGCCGGCGGGTGACAGAGCCGGCTCCTGGCGGCGGCGAGCGGCCGGTGCTGGTGACGGACGATTGGGCGAAGATCCGGTCGACCGGTTACGAGATCGGCCACACCGCGGTTGCCGCGCTCGCGGAAGCGCAACGGGTGCCCTCGCCCGGGATCGCGATTGCCACGCGGCGTTTCGAAACGCCGGTCGACAACGTCATCCACCTGCTCGGCACCTGGCCGGTCTGGCATCACGGTGTCGAGCCGGAGGACCGGCCGCACTACGCCTGGCCCGACTGTTGGGGCCTGCTCGGCTGCGTCCGGGCGGAGGTGAGCCTGGTCGAGGTGGGCGACCTCGCGATGCTGACTGCGCCGGGCGAGATCGATCCCGCCTACGCGCTGGGCCGCCCGGCGAGCGTGGCGGACTACGGAGACCGGGGCCTCTGGGAGTTCCCCGCCATGGACGGCGTCGTGCATCTCATGCCGGGCCGTCATCACGCGTTCATCGGATCCGCGCACGACTATCTCTCGTACCTGGTGCCGCCGTCGGACAACACCGGCTGGTGGAACTTCGATCACCCGAACCACTACGAGGAATGGGTGACAATCGGCACGCGGTTCGGCGAAGACGTCCACCGCGCCTGGCGTGACCTGCTGGAGGCGCGAATGCGCGTCGCGCCGTGACACCGTCCGATCCGTGGGGCGCGTTCGCGCCAGCGATCCATGCAACGTGCGAGCCGGCCGCCGCCGGCTGGATCGTGCATCCGGCGGAAACCGTCTCGGCGCTTGCCTACCTGCTGGCTGCCGTCCTCGCACGGCACCTGGCGCCCGCCATCGCCTTGCGAATCGCGCTCGTCGGCCTGATCGCGATCGGATTCCACGCCTCCGGCACGGCCTTCATGCAGCGGGTAGACCTGGCCGTCGTGATACTGCTCAACGGGCACCTGCTGGTGTGGGCCTTGATCCGCAACGGCCACGGCGCACCGGAGCGCGCGCGCCCGATGGAAGTCGCGCTCGCGGGGATCCCCGCCGCGGCGGGACTCCTGTTCAGTTGGCTCGGCTACGTCATTGCCGCGGCCGAAGCACTCATCGCCCTGGCGCTCTGGCAACGCCTGGCGCGCGCGCGAAGGGATATCCGGAACGACGTTCAGTGGATTGCCTGGCTGGTGCTGCCGGGAGGGCTTCTGCTCGGGCTGGGGCACCTGGGCATCGGCTGCGTTACCGGCGCCGCGGCCCACATCGTGCAGCCGCACGTCATATGGCACGTCGCGTCAGCGGCGGCGTGCCTGGTCATCTGTCGGATGGATCGGACCCTCCGGCAATCCACCAACCTCCCGCCGCCGACGCGCTGACGCAGGCGGCGCCAGCGAACAGATTGATCGCGAACCCCGCCAACCCCGACGCCCCCGGCGCCAGCGATGCGACGACGGCGACCAACAGGCCACCCAGGAGGCCAGCGGCAGTGAAGACCAGACCTGCGGTGGCGATCCGCGCCCAGCCGCTGCCGGCGGTGGTGTCCCCGGCCTCGTGGCCACTCAGGGCCGAACCGAGCGCGCCGATCAGGCCGTAGGAGAGTGCGAAGCCGAGTGGCAGGCCGACCACCAGCTCCCGCAGCGTCTCCCGCCCGGCGAGCGCCGGCAGGGTGCTCGCCGCGAGCAGCGGCACCCAGAACAGCGTGGCGAACGCCAGGCCGAATGCCAGGGATCCGCGCCAACCGGCGCCGGTGGCACTGCCGGCCACCGTGCCGCCGGCAGCGCTGGCGGCCAGTATCAGGCCGACCGGTCGCGCGAAGGATGAGCCGGCCAAGAAACCGAAGGCGCCGAGGGACGGCAACACGATCAGCCAGACGGCGACCGGGATCAGTGTCCCGGCAGCAAACCGGGCTGCCCCGCGCCGTCGGGCCAGTGCATGCTCAGAAGCCAATGTCGGAGAAGGCGGCGCCTGCCCAGCGCTTCACGCCGTCTATCGGGTTGAGAGCGTATCCGAGATCGAAGCGGACACCGCCCCGCGCCGCAAGCCGGTGGCTACCCACGAGCAGGCTGACGCCGATCGCGCTCCGCAGGTCGCCGAAGTGAACCGGCTGTCCCTCCGGCCAGACGAAGCCGCTGTCGAAGAACCCGGCGACGCCGAGCGAGAAGAGCTGCCAGACGTCGTCCGCTACGAACCACCGTTCCTCGATCGACAGCAACAGCGACCGGTTGCCCGTGAACTGCCGCACCGGGTACCCGCGCAACCCGCTCTCGATCCCGAGGCGCAACTGCACCTCCGGATCGAACCGGTGGCCATGTACGTAGTCCACCCGACCGATGATCGCCGTGCGCGGCGACGGCTTCAGCAGGTAGCGCACACCCGCCGACGCGGCGAGGTTCCGCCACGACGCTCCTTCGCGACGCCCGCCGACGGCGGCGTTCAGGATGACGAAGTGTTCGTCGCGAAGGACCACGCCCTGCTGATGTCCCGCCGCGACGAATGTCGCCGGCGCGGCGCCGCCAAGCGCCTCGGACGCCAGGCCGAGCGTGACGTGGGATTCTGTCCCGAGGTTGAAGTCCTCGGTCCGTTCGAACTGATTGACGTGCGTCAGGCGGACGAACCGGTGCGACACGGCCTGCAGACCCACTTCCGCGATCCCGAACTCGCGCCGATCCGTCCCGACATGATCCGAGCGGAACCGGTACGCGCCGACCAACCGGATCGCATGCGCGTCGCGCCGGACAATCGCGCGGCCCAACACCAGGTCGCCCCACCGCCCGCGATGCCGCAGGCGGTCAACTTCTACGCCATGCTCCACGATCGGATCGGTTCGCCGGAATCCGCCGGCGCCGATCGTGTAAGTCCAGGGATCCCTCAGCGAAAGAAAAGGCCGATCGACGATGAGGAGCCGGTCGTACCCGTCGCTGAGTTGCGAGAGCGTTCCGGTGAGTGTGATGTTGGTGTGGAACAGTTGCTGATCGTCATAGGTGAGGCGATCGATGGTCCGGTCCAGATTCTGGCGATGGGACAAGGTGACCGCTTTGCCGAAGCCTAAAAGGTTCTTCTCCGAGACGCCCAGCTCCCAGAGCGTGCGGTCCTCGACCTGCTGGAAGTCGACGCGCGGGGAGAGCGTCCACCGATCCCACGTGGTGACGCGGACATCCAGGCGGTCAGTCGCACCGTCGCCGTCACTGTCCACCTCGGTCGTTTCGAGCCGTGCATCGCGCAGGAACGGCAGGCCGCGCAGGTTGCGCTCCGTCTGTTCAATCAGCTCGTAGTCAACCGGATCGCCGCTCTCGAACAGGAGGTCGTTCCGGACAATCCGCTCGCGGGTTCGAACGTGAAGGCGGTTGGCGAACCGGTACGGCGCGGTCCCGCCCGCTTCGAACACCTCGTGGCCGACCACCTCGATCTCCCCGATGACGGGCAAGGTGGATTGGGCTGTAGCGGCGGCCGGGACCAGGACGAGAACGACCAGGAGTGAATGTGCACGCACGGGGATGGAGGCAGACAACAAAAGGCCCTGTACGTCTCAGGCGTAGTCTGAGACGCGCAGGGCCTCTTCAGAACGGTGTCGTTCGAGACGAACGACCGACAGTCGACTAGCGGCCAGGCTCAGTCGGGTCGCGACCGTCAGACGGCGCGCCCGTGCCGGACGAACCCATGAACAGCTTGCGGCCGTCACGGAACGTCAGGTCGCGGCCGTTACCCTTGTTGGAGCCATCCTTGGACTGGTAGCCGTCCACAATGATCTCCGTGCCGGGCAGCAGCGAGTCCCTGCTGAACCCACGGCGCAGCAGCGTGTTCGGCGTGCCGCCCTCAACCATCCAGACGTCCGTGCTGCCGTCGTCGTTGGTCACCTCAACGTGGACCCACGCGTGCGGGTTGATCCACTCCATCTTGACGACCACGCCCTCGAGGTGGATCGGGCGATCTGCATCAAACTCCGCCGAGAACGCGTGGTGAGCCACCGCAGGGACTCCAGCCAGAGCCACCGCCACAGCCGCCAGTGCCAAGATCGCTTTTACTCGCATCGGTTTCGCCTCCTGTGTAATCTATTCACGAACGACTCAGTGATTATCCACTGTCTCTTCGATTCCGTCAACCGTTCCTCCGAACCCTATCGCGGCCCGGGTGCTTCGCCGTCGAATGCCGAACCGTAGCCGCTCGGCCGGTAGGTCGGGGTCAGATCCGGATCCTTCCGCAGGTGCCCGTACATCAGCTCCTCGGCGAACTCCACGCACTTGAACTCGAGGAGCTGCATGTTCTCCTCGATGCGACGGTAGAGCGGCAGCTGGAGGGTCCAGGGCCGCGTGTAGACCTCCGGATCCTCGATGGTCGCCTCGTACATCATATGGTTCGGGCTGACGGCGGTGTACCGCTCAACGACGTGAATCGAGTTGCTGTGGTGGTTGCCGTTCATGTCGAGCCACGAGTCGGGCACCTGGGCGGTAACGTCGATGACGAGCGACTCCCCGTCAAACGAACCGCGCGAGTGTCCCATCCAGGCATCGACCGGCGCCTCGAAGTCGGGCCGGTTCATATAGACGACGCGGCTCGCGCTGGCAAACTCGTACGCGAAGAGGATGTACTCCTCCGTCTGCACGATCTGGAACGGATACGGCATGTAGGCCGCCCGCGGGATGCCCGGCATGTAGCACTTGGCGGCCGGGTCGCGTTCGACCCAGTACTGCGCGTTCTCCTGCTGCTGCGCCCGCGCCGCCGGGGTGTACGGAATCTCGCCCCCCTCGACGATTCCGAGGCCGCCCGGAACCGAAAAGATGGCGCCCAGCTCCACGACCGGCCCGTGGCTGGCCGCGTGCGGCTCGACGTTCCAATGGTGGGCGCCCATCGCCTGCCAGATCCCGTTCAGGTCAGGCGTGCCGAACGCTGTCCGCGGCGCCTGGTAGTCGCCCTGCCCTTCCAGCTCGGTGGTCCCGACCGAGAAGATCATCGCCGCCGCGGCTGCGGCAGCCACCACGGCGGCGGTCAATGTGCTGTTGAAGCTGCTCCGTCTTTGCATCTCAGGATGTCCCCCGGCCAGATCCGCCAAGCGGCAAAATGCCGCCGACAGTCAGCCATCGTCCGGCTCCCCCGTCGCAGGGCCGGAACATTTCGTTCAGCGTGGGATATAACTTTCTTTTTCGTCGAGTGTCAAGGCTACGACAGCAAGCCGATCAGCCGCGCACCGATGGCGACTCCGGTCCAGATCGAAATCGACAACATACCGGCCGCCTTCGGCCAGACGAGCCCGAGCTTCGCTTCGTCGGTGAGTGTCAGCTTCCGCCGGATCGTGAACGTGAAGACCAGACCCAACAACAGCAACTCCATCTTCCACCAGAAGAACGGACTGTAGTACTGCTTCAGCGCGGTCGACATAACTGACGGCCAGCCGGTGATGAGCAGCGCTACCAGCCCCCAAATCATCCAGGGCATGGCGTCAGAGGCAACCTTGGCGAGCGGAACGCGCGTCAGGCCGACGCCGAGCAGCCGCAGGTCGACCACCAGCACCGCGCCCGCAAACACCGACAGGGCGATCAGGTGCATCACCTGCACGATCGGCGCGAACCAGGTGTTGCCCAGGATGTACGCGCTGAACGCGTGTCCCTGCATCCAGAAGAAGAACGGTTCCAATGACATGCGCCTGCTCCTGCCCTACCCCGCGAGGTCCAGATCCCTCCACCACTGCGGCACGAGATCGGCGTAGGCGATCATGCGCCCGACGACGATGACCGATGCCCAGAAGGCGATCGACAGGGCACCCGCCAGCCGCGCCGAGGGCGGCGGCGTCCGATCATCGTCCCAGCGAGACACCGACTGGTACGTGGTCGCGTGGAAGTACCACATGTTGAGGCCCGCAAGCACCATCAGAAGGTTCTTCAACCAGAAATAGAAGTTCGGATAGAACCGCATCGGGTCGCTGAAAAGGAGGAGCACGCCAGTCACGATGCTGACGGCGAAACCAATCATCTGCCACGGGAAGAGGCGGCGCTGCACCTGCGTGACCGAACTGTTGAAGTTGCCGATACCGGCCAGGCGCACGTCCATCATCATGATCAGGCCGGCGAACATGCACATCCCGATGACGTGCGACGTCAGCATGATCGGATAGGCATTGAGCGACTCGCGGAGCCCGACGCTTGACTCCAGTGCGCCAACCCATTCAAACCAGCCACGCATGTCAGAGCCCTTGGAACGCGGGTGATAAACCTGCAGTCGGCGGCGCTACGGGACGCAGCGGGCCTTTGGCGGATCCGCGTAGCTGTCCCGGTAGACGCTGTGGCAGTTCGAGCACGCTTCGGCCACGTCGCCCGTAATAAACAGTACTTCGTCTTCGTCGTACGCCCGGCGGCGAGCCCACTCGGCCGCGGCCAGACCCACTTCGCGCAGTCTCGAAACGTGCTGTTTCCAGTCGTCCTGCTCGATCGGCACCGGCTCGCCGTTGCGGGCCGGGTCGTCCTCGACGTTCTCACAGAGCCGCGGCAGCGTGATCAGGTTGGCTGACTCGGCGAGCGCGATGGCGGCGTTCTCCACCTGTTCCCAGCCGGTGTAGATGCCGGCAAAACGCGCAGTGGTGGAATCGCCCCCCGTCTCCGCGTCGGGCGGCGCGCCCGGATCGCCGGACTGGGCGTCGAAAATCAGGTTCGAATTGGGAAAGAGGATGCTGCGCATCACTTCGGCCAGGTCGCCTGCGGCCTCCGCCGGTGGATCCTGCTGCTGCGCAGCCACCGGGCCGGCGCTGAGCAACAACACCACGAACAGACTCAATCCACGCATCGGTCAAATCCTCCGTACCGCCGGATCCCATGTCACCGGCGCGCAGTGTACCCCCGCCCCCCGGAGGCCGTCAACCTGAAGAGATTCCGAATCGGGCCGGCTGGCCGGACAGGACGCGCAAGGTTATAGTCTTACAGCAAGTCCGTTCCCGTAACGAGGAGGCGTGATCGTGCCCAATCTGACGCGTGTGGTGCTTTCCCTGGCGGCCGTCTGCGCGGTGTTCGCCCTGATCGTGCTGTCCGGATCGCCGATGTCGGTCGCCGCCGCGACGACCTTCGCCGCCCCTGCCGCGGCACAGGATAACCCGGTCGAGGCGACGGACGAATCCATCGCCGCGGGCCGGCGGGTCTACGGCCGGTTCTGCCGCTCCTGCCACGGCATGCAGGGTGACGGGCGCGGCATGGCTCCACCGCCCGGGTCGCAACCCGCCAATCTGATCGACGATCAATGGGATCATGGCGACACCGACGCCGCGATCCATAAGGTGATCCTGGAGGGCGTGCCCCCGAAGTACGACATGGATGCCTGGGAAGGCCGGATCGTCGACGAAGAGATCTGGCACGTCATCAACTACCTGCGCGACCTCGCCTCCGAGTAGCTGAGGCGTCGGGCAACCGATGAGACGGCAACCGGCCCGCGTCCCGCACGCCGCTGGCGTCGCGGGCGGCATCATGCTCGCCGCGCTGCTGGCGGTCGCCGGCCTGCCCGCGGCGACACCCCAGATCGGCCTCGATGAAATCGAGCCGGGAATGCGTGGCGTCGGCGTCACGGTGTTCCAGGGCACGACGCGCGAGGAATTCGGCGTCGAGGTGCTGGGCGTCATCGAGAACCTGCTGGGCCCTCGGCGGTCGCTCATCATCGCGCGGCTCGATGGCGGTCCGCTTGCCGAGACGGGCGTCATCCAGGGCATGAGCGGCAGCCCGATCTACTTCGACGGCAGGCTGTCCGGCGCACTCTCCTATTCGCTCGGATCCTTCGCGACCGAGGCGATCGCCGGCATCACCCCGATCGGCGAGATGGCGGCCACCGACGCCGTACCGATGCGCGTCGCCCGCCGGCGCCCATCGGCCATTGCGTTCGCCGGTGGTGACCGAGCGCACCTGGCGGCCATCATGCGTCAGGCGTTCGCACTTACGGAGCCGTTCGCCGCACGCCCCGGTGATGTTCGCGGCATCGGCCTGCCGATCCGCGACGCTGCGCGGCTCGGCGCGCAGCTTCAGCCAATCGCGACGCCGCTTCTTCTGAACGGGTTCGTCCCGGAGGTGATCGACCTGTGGGGCGCTGCATTCGACGACAGCAGCTTCGTCACGACCATCGGCGCCGCGGCGGCGGGCGTGGGTGCGCAAGCGAACGGTGATGACGCGCCCCTCGAGCCGGGGGACCCGGTCGGGGCGACGTTGATGCAGGGCGATCTCGCGATTACCGGCACCGGCACCGTCACGCTGGTGGACGAGGGCCGGGTCTATGCCTTCGGCCATCCCTTCTACAACCTGGGCCGGGCAGCGATGCCGATGACGCGCGCGCACGTCACCACACTGCTGCCGAGCCTCGCCCTCTCATCGAAGATCACCGCTGTCGGCGACATCGTCGGGACCATTGATCAGGATCGGTCGACCGGCATCTACGGCAGTCTCGGCGCCGGGCCGGTGCTCATCCCGATCGACGTGACGATCGCGGCCGCGGACCGGGAGTTGACCGAGTCGTTCGCATTCGAAGTGATCGACGACCCCTTCTTCACACCGTTACTGACAGTGACCGGTGTGCTCAACACGCTACTGTCGTGGACGCGCGACCTCTCATCCGCCAGCACCCTGGAGCTCACCGGCGCCGTGCATCTCCGCGGCGGCCACGAGCCGGTCCGGCTGGACAACGTCTACGCCGGCGAGCGGGCCGGGCTTGCTGCCGCAGTCTCGGCCCAGACACCGCTCATGACGCTGCTCGGCAATCGCTTCATGCCGGTCGAACTCGACCGCATCGAGCTGGCGATCACCACTTACGAGACGCCGCGCACCGCGCGACTGGAGCGGGTACGGGTCGATGACCCCCGCCCGCGGGCCGGGGACACACTGCGGGTCACCGTCTCGGCCCGAACCGCGGAAGGCGACGCGATCGTCGAGACCGTCAACGTCACCCTTCCCCGCGACGTGACCGGTCCCGCGCAGATCCTGGTGGCGGACGCCGCGACCCTGCAGACCCGCGACGCGACAGCCGGCCGGCAACCGGGACAGGCACGGTCGATCGCGCAGTTGATCCGCGCGCTGAACCGGTCGCGCCGGCAGGACCGCTTCTACGTACAACTGCTCGCTGCGCGGCCGGGCGCGGTGGTGCGCGGCCAGACGCGGATGGCGCTCCCCTCGTCGGTGCGGGCGGTCCTCGACGGCGACCGCGCCGGTGGTGACGTGACGCCCCTCGGCGAGGCAACCCTCGGCGAGTGGGAGCTGCCGACCGGCCATGTCGTCTCCGGATCCCGGTTGATCACGGTAACCGTCGAGCCGGCCGGGTCGGGATGATCCCTCGCGCACCCGTTCCGATCGCGCTACTCCTCATCGTCTTCGCGGCGTTCGTGGGACAGGCGGCGTCACCGGTCTTCTGGAGCGTCTCTACACAGGCGGAATTCCTGGAGGGCGACGCTGAGAACATCTCCATCGATGCCAGCGGGCACCTGCGGATCGGTCCGGGCGCCGAGACGATCCACGATGCGGAGGCGCCGTTCCTCTGGGCGGTAGTGCGTGCGGACGACGCGCTTTGGGTCGCCGGCGGATCGGGCGGCGAGGCAGGCGGCCTGATACGGCGGATCGGTCCGGATGACGACGTGGAAACGCCGTGGCGCGAAAGCGGATTCGACGTGCATGCGCTCGCGCCGCGCAACGACGGCGGCGTGTATGCCGCCACGTCGCCCGACGGACAGGTCATCGCCATCGATCGGGACGGCGTTTCCAGCGACTGGTTCGACCCGGAGGAGACGTACGTCTGGGCGCTCACCACCCTGCCGGACGGGACGCTCTTCGTCGGGACCGGCAACCCGGGACGAATCTACCGGGTAGCGCCCGACGGAGCGGCGTCTCTCCTCTACGACACCGGCGCCACCCACGTCCGCGCCCTCGCGATCGATTCGGCGGGACGCCTGCTGGCAGGCGCCGGCTCGCCGGGTCACCTGTTTCGAATCGACCTCGACGGGGAGGCCTTTGTCCTGCTCGACTCCGGACGCGAAGAGATCGTGTCGATCCGCGTCAGCGAAGACGACGTGATGCTCGTCACCGCCGCCGGCCAGACCTCCGAGACCGGCGGCAGCAGATCTGGCACCGCGGCCTCCGTAGCGAGCGCCGCCAGCGCAACCACCGCAGGCAGCGCCGCCAGCGCCATCGGCAACAGCGACCCCGGCGGCGCCGTATACCGGATCGGCCCGGACGGCGTCTGGGACATTCTCTGGGAATCGACCGAAGCGACGCCCTATGACGCGGTGCGCGATGCCGGCGGCGGCGTCGTCATCGGCACCGGCCCGGACGGCAAGCTCTTCCGGGTTGCGGGCGAGCCGCCAAGCACCGTCCTGCTCACCAACGCTCAGGCACAACAGGTAACCCGGTTCGCCGCCGAACCGGACGGACTTATCGCGTGGACGACCGCCAACCCGGGAGCTGTCTACCGGATGGCGCCGACACGGGCGGGCGCGGGAACCTATCTCTCCGCCGTCCATGACGCCGAGACGATCGCGAGCTGGGGAATGATCCGCTGGCGCGCGACGACACCCGACGGAAGCAGCATTCACCTGCAGACCCGTTCCGGCAACACCGCGACGCCGGGCGACACGTGGAGCGCGTGGTCGGATGCCTACGACACACCGGACGGCGCGGCAATCACCAGTCCCAGGGCGCGCTACCTGCAGTGGCGCGCGGAACTGCGCTCTACCGGCGACACGCCGATCCTCCGGTCGGTCACCGCCGCGTACCTGCCGCGCAACCTCGCGCCGGAGATTACCCAGCTTACCCTGCACGAGCCCGGACGCGTCTATCAGCAGTCAGCCGCGGCAGGCGATCCGCCGATCGCCGGCCTGAACGGCGGGCGGGATCCCGCCGCGCCGCCGACCGGCGGAGCCGCAACGTCGACCAGCACCTCTCTGGGACGTCAGGTTTACCGGAAGGGCCTGCGGGCGTTTGCCTGGGAAGCGTCCGACCCGAACGACGATGCGCTCCGCTACGAAGTCCGCTACCGAGCGGAAACGGAAGACACCTGGCGCGTCCTCGCTCGGGACGTGACCGAGCGGCTCTTCACCTGGGATACCACCTCGACCCCCGACGGCACTTACGTAGTCCGGATAGTTGCCTCCGACGCCACGGCCAATGCCCCGGCCGACGCGCTTACCGGCGCGCGCGACACGGCGCCGTTCGACGTGGACAACACACCGCCGCAGATCGCCGCGGCCACACCGGACGCGCCGGCCGGTGGCGAGACGGTGGTCCGTGTCACCGTCACCGATGCACAGTCGGCCGTTACGCACGTGGAGTACACGCTCGACGCGGAGACGTGGCAGGTGGTCTACCCGATCGACGGGATTCCGGATGGCCGCGAGGAAACGTTCGAAGTTACCGTGCCGGACGGTGCACTCGACCGGCTGGTAGTCCGCGCCACGGACGGTATGAACAATACGTCGACCGCCGGTATCCGGTGACGGCGTCGATCACGCCGCCGGCGTCGTCGGGGCGGCGGTGAGGTCGACCGCCACGTCACCCTGGATCGTCACCTCTTCGACCACCCAGACCATGTTCACCGCGACCGGGGCGCCGCGGTATTCCGCCGGCATGAACCGTGAGCCGGCGGCCGATCCGACCAGGTCGGACCAACTGGGCGGCTCCGCCCCGCTCGATCCGAGCACCTCCAGGACGGAGACGGTTCCCTCCTGCGTCAGCACGAGTGCGAACGTCACGCCGGTGGACTGCCCCGGCCGCGGAATCGGATCAGGCCGCGACAGGAGCTGCGCGTCGGGGCTCAACTGCGGCGTCACCATGCCCATATGGAGGCCAAGGGGATTCTCGTTCGAGCCTGGGTTCGAGAGCGACAGCAGCCGCGCGGCAAGCGAGCCGGGCTGAGGCACCGAAGCCACCATGCTCGCCGCCAGCAGCGCGCAAGCGAGCGTCACCGCGCAGGCGGCGCCCGCTGCCCAGACCAGATGCGGATACTCCGTCAGACGGCGAACGCCGGTGTCGCGCGCCACCTCGCGCTCGGCCGCGACCCGGCTGAGCACCATGTCGCCCGATACGCGAAGCCGCTCCGCGAGGTTCGCATCGATCGGATCCTCCGCCGCCCACCTGACCGCCCGGCTGAGGGCGCGCTCCCGGTTCGCCACGCGGGCGCAGCGGTGGCAGTTGGCCAGGTGATGGTCGACGGCGATCCGGCGCGGGATAGAGAGTTCGTCGTCCAGATACGGGGCCAGATGCCGGCGATTGAACCAGCAGTTCAGCATGGCCGCACCTCCTTGAGTGCGTAGCGGAGCGCCGCCCGGCCGCGCGCGAGACGCGACTTTACGGCGCCGACGGTAACCCCGAGCGAGCAGGCGATTTCCTGGTAGCGCATGCCGTTCAGCTCACGCAGGATCACTGCGGTCCGCTGATCGAACGGCAGCGTCGCGATAGCGGCACGCATGCGGTTCGCCAGACGTCGGCGCTCGAGCCGGACATCGGCAGATGACCCGTCCGGCGCCGCCGGCTCCCCGTTCGTGTCGGCGTAGGCTTCGTCGAGCGGCACCTGCGAGGCGCGGCCGCGCCTCGCCCACCAGCGCTGCCGGTTCCGGGCCTGGTTGATGGTGATCCGGTATATCCAGGTCCGGAGCACGGCTTCGCCACGGAAGCTGCGCAGAGTCCGGAAAACGTGCAGAAAGACCTCCTGAGACAGATCGAGAGCTTCTTCGCGGTCGCCCAGCAGCGCGCACGCCAACCGAAAGACCATCGCCTGGTGCGTCTCGACCAGCTCGCGGCACGCGTCCTCGTCGCCGGAAACGCACCGCGCCACAAGCGACGACTCGGCCGTCGCGACCTGTGACCATTCGACCGCCGACGTAGTGCGCATTCGTCAGCCCTACCGCCGAACCGGAGCGCCTCTCCCTGCCGCAAGCCTCGCACACCACGTGCGTTCGGGCAAGCGTGCAGGTGGAGGAACCTGCGGACGTAGCCGCCCGATGTACTTAGACACCGCGCGCCTCTGAAGGTCTCGTCCGCCAGGCGTCTGCGGCGCGCCCGTCAGGGCGCGCAAGGAGCCCGCGACGCAGAAGTTTCGCGCCGGCGAAACTTCCAACGCGCCCGCCAGGACGCGCGGCTGCTACCATTCGCTCCGGCGCACCTGGCGTGAGTTCCCATGCTGAACGGCCTTTTCATCGCGGTCACGCTGCTGTCGGTCCTGATTGCGGCGGCAACCGGCCGAATGGAAGCATTGACCGGTTCCATCGTCACGTCGGCGCGCAGCGCTGTTGACTTGGCGATCGGCCTCGTCGGTGTCATGGCCTTCTTCCTCGGTCTGATGCGCGTGGCCGAGGAGGGGGGTGTGATGGCGACACTCGCCCGCGTCGTCAGGCCCGTGATGCGCCGGCTGTTCCCCGACGTGCCGGCGGATCATCCGGCGATCAGCGCGATGATCCTGAACATCTCGGCCAACATGCTGGGCCTGGGTAACGCCGCGACGCCCTTCGGCATCAAGGCGATACAGGAACTGAACCGGCTGAACAGCCGCCCCGGCACGGCGACCAACGCCATGACACTGTTCCTGGCGATCAACACGGCCGGGCTCGCGCTCCTGCCTACCGGAATGATCGGCGTCCGCGCCGCACTCGGATCGAACGACGCCGCGGGCATCGTCGCTACTACCTGGTTCGCGAGCGGCACGGCCACCCTGGTCGGGATCACCGCCGCGATCCTGCTCGCGCGGCTTCCACGCTATCGCCGCAACGAGCCGCCGTCACTCGACGCCGGCGCCGCAACCGAGGGAAGCGCCCCACTCGCCGCGCAGGACGATACGGCTGGCAACGCCGCGGTGGACGAACCCGCGCCGCCGCCGGAACGGGTGCCCGCGCGCGTCTGGGCCGCGCGCGGCTTCTGGCTCGTCGTGCTGGCGCTGGCGGCCCGCGATATCACGTCGCGTCTCGGCACCGAACCGCTGGCCGATGCGATCCGCGGATTGACGTCGTTCTGGATTCTGCCCGCGATCGTCGCAGCGTTCGTGCTCTACGGCTGGGTACGGCGCGTTCGCGTTTACGACGCACTGGTGCGCGGTGCGAAACAGGGATTCGACGTCGCGCTCCGGATCATTCCGTACCTGGTGGCGATCCTGGTCGCGGTCGGCATGTTCCGCGCCGCGGGCGGCATCGACGCGCTGGTAACGGTGCTCGGGCCGATCACCGGACTGATCGGCCTGCCGGCGGAGGTGCTGCCGGTGGCACTGCTGCGGCCGCTCAGCGGGTCGGGCGCGCTCGGAGTGGCCTCGGAAACGCTGACCGCGTACGGCCCCGACTCGTTGATCGGCTATCTGGCCAGCACGATTTACGGCAGCACCGAAACGACGTTCTACACGCTGGCCGTCTACTTCGGGGCGATCGGCGTCCGGCAGACACGGCACACGTTGCCCGCGTGTTTGCTAGCGGACGCGGCCGGCATCCTGGCCGCGACGGCAATCGTGAACCTGCTGTTCGGGTGACGCAGGCGCTACGGATCGAACGGAATCCCGTGCAGCGCGGCCGGATCGTCGGAGAGGGGGGTCTCCCCGGCAGCGACGCGGTTGCCGCGGAGGATGGCCGCAACGATCGCGGCGGACTCCGCGGCGGTCAATGTGCCGGGCGCATCCTGCGGCATCGTCTCCTGGATGTACTCGAACATTTCGCCCAGCGATCGGCCCCGCCAGTTGTTCCGGAAAGTGTGATCACCCAGAAGGGCCGCCATCTCGGGGATGATGGCGCGCGGCTCACCGTGGCAGACGGTGCACCGCTCCTCGTACAGCGCCTCCCCCGCGTCCGCCTGGGCATCGGCATAAACGCCGTCCTGCGCCGCTACGGTGAACGGGAGCAGTGCGATGAGACCGAACGCGGCCCCCGCCACACCCAGCGCGAGGGCCGCGCCGCCGAAGGAGACGGCAACGCGCATCCGAACCGGCCCGGACGCTACTGATCCAGAACCACGGTGGCGTTCCGCTTCGGCACCTGGCCACCCGTCGGAATGTCCGCCACCAACGTGACGCTCTCGATGTCGACCGCCGCGACGCGATTCTCACCCGAAATCGAGATGTAGGCGATCTTGCTGTCGGGCGTGATGGTTATCCAGTTCGGGGAGTGGCCCACGCGGAGGCCGCCAACCAACTCCAGGTCCGGGATCGTGTAAACGTAGACGCTGCTGTTCAGACTGGAGTTCGCCACCAGGTACCTGTTGTCCGGCGTGACGCCGAGGCCGTGCGCCGTGTTGCCCCCGTGGCCCGGTGTCTGCTCATCCATCGGGACCGTCGGGAAGTCGATCCGCTTGATTTCCTTGCGCGTTTCGAAATCGATGACGGCGAAACCGTTGTAGTTGGAGAGTTGCGCGTAGACGTACCGCGTCGAGCCGTCCGGGTTGACGTCCATCGCCATCGGCCGGATGCCGCGGTCGAAGTACGTTGTCCAGACCGGCCGGTCCGTTGTGGTGTCCACCACCGTCAGGTTCCGCGCGCCGATCATGCCGGCGAGCGCGTACTTGCCGTCGGGCGTGACGTAGGTGTTGTGGACGCCACCATGCACCGAGATCGTCGCGATTATCTCGTTCGTCGACGTGTCGAGCACATCGAGCGCACCGGGCGACTGGGCTATGGCCGTGTACACCTTCTTGCCGTCCGGCGTGACGGCGATGTTGTTCGGGCGGCCGCTGAGCGGGACCTTCTCGGTCACCATCAGCGTCTTCATGTCGACGATGTCGACGGTATCGTCCGACTCGTTCGCTACGTACAGCAGCGTTCCGTCGGGCGAAGCAACCGCGCCGTGCGCGCGCTCGATCCCCTTGATCTCTCCCACCACCTGGTTGGTGGTCGGGTCGATCACGTGGACGTTGTCGCCGGCGCTGTTCGTTTGCACGATCCGGACGGTCTGCGCCGACGCCGCCGGCGCGAACGCCAGCGCGACGATCGCCGCCGCCGCCGCGAATCCGATCCACCGGGATGTCGTCGTTCCCATTTTGTTGCCTCTCCTGACGTCCTGTCGTCGCGATCTCTCACGTTCTCACGATTGTTCGGTACTGTCGCCTACTGCCCGGTCCCGCCGTTCACCCACTCCGAGAGCGTGGCGAACCACGGGTCCTCCTGCGAACTGAACTGCCGGCCGCCGTTGTGGAACTCGTCGCCACCAGCCGCCGGCTCAAGCGGATGCATCAGCAGCCGGCTCTCCAGCGGCCGGCCCGGAGCCACCAGGCCGGCAACCGATTCGAAGTTGGCCCGCGACTGCTCCTCCGTCCAGATGTCCGCGCCGGGTTCGAGTTCCACCAGGAATCCGGCCGCTCCCTCGGTGTGGCAAACGACGCAACGCGTGAACCCTTCCTTGCGTTCGAGGAAGATCGGCTCCACGCGGGTCCGGAAGAACTCGAAATCGAGTTGCGGGGACGCTGGCTGTAGCGCCGCCGTCATCAGTGCAAGAATCCAGAACACAGCGGACCCTCCTCTTGACTCAGGCCCGATTCTACCACCGGCATCATCTATTTCCCATTCCGCTTGCCACGAGCCGTCCGCCGGATAGAATGCCCTTAGTCCGCAGGTTCAGACAGACCAGGAGGTGCAGCGGTGACTATCTCACGACGCAAAGCGATCTCCATTTCGGGTTCTACCCTGGCGGGGCTGTCGCTGGGCGCGCTGCGGCCCGCGAGGGCGGGCGTCGGCCAGGCCGCCGGGCAGGAGGACTGGCCGGACCGGCTCGTCGAACGGCCGCTGCGCGAGGGGTTCCCGGCGCCTCTGCCGCTCAACACCGACGGGTCGGCGCCCGAGCACCCGGAGAGCGCCTCCGGCCCTATCACCGATCCGGCGCTGTGGCGCACCGAGGGTCGCCAAACGCCCGAGATCGAGTTCGACTACCGCCGGCTGCAGATCAAGGTGGACACGCGCGGCCTCGGCAGACTGGCCGGCACGCTGCGCTTCTCGGAGCTCGAGGGGCTGCCGGTCGTTTCCCGCACGTTCCTGCTTCAGTGCGGGGCGCCGAACCCGCGCGGGGTAGTCAAGTGGACCGGTGTCCGCTTCAGCGACTTTGCCGACATGCTGGGCCTTGTCCCGGGAGTTCACTACTGCCGGTTCGTCGGGTCGGACCGCTTCTACGTGGATGAGCCGATGACGACGCTGCGGCACCCGCAGGTGATGCTCGCGTGGTTGATGAACGACGAGCCGATCGCCCCGCGGCACGGTGCGCCGTTGCGGCTGATCGTTCCGTTCCGGTACGGCAACCGGAGCATCAAGGCGATTACCGAAATGACGTTCTCGACACCCGGGCCGCGCATGCCGCCACTGCCCGCGTAAGTAGCGGCGGGCGGGAAGCCGGGAGGTCCCATGAGGATGACGCATTCGACACGCCGCACGGTGACCGTCCGGTGCGTTCCGGTACTGGCGGCCGCACTCGCGGGCGCGCTTGCTGCCTCCGGCTGCGGGGCAGACATGGGCGTCGCCCAGCCGCGGGTACGGCTCAACAAGGTGATCGAGGCGATCGAGGGCGGACGGCCCGCCGTTGCGAATCAGGAGTGGCGCTTCGTCGACATGGAGCACTCTGCCTTCTCGGGCGAGCGGATCGACCGGGTGCTCGGGGAGATGGATCAGGACCGCGACGAGACGGGCCGGATGACATTGACCCCGATCGTCCGGATCCCGATGGAAGGCGACGAGGACTTCAAGTGGGCGATCAAGCAGGTGCTCGACCTGGGCGGCTTCGGCGTCATAGTGCCGCATGTCGACACGGCCGAAGAGGCGGAGCGGCTGGTCCGCGCCGCTCGCTATCCGCCCGCTCGGGACGCCGCGCAGCCTGAGCCGCGCGGCGAGCGGGGCTGGGGTCCGGGGGGCGCGATCCGGCGCTGGCGCGTCTCGGACGCCACCGAGTACTACACGAAGGCCGACATCTGGCCGCTCAACCCGGACGGCGAACTGTTCGTCGTCGCGATGATCGAGTCCGCCGAGGCGGTGTCGAACCTCGACGCGATCCTCCAGACGCAGGTCAGCGCCATCATGGTGGTTCCCGGCGACATGAGCATCGACCTCGGCCTCGGTCCTGCCTCAGGACCGGAGAACCACCCCGAGGTGGAAGAGATGTTCACCAGGGTGCGCGAGATCTGTCAGGCACAGGATCGCGTCATCTGCGGCATCGGCGACGGCGCCGCCCGGCTGCAGCAGCGGATCGACGAGGGCTGGCGGTTCATTCTGCCGCTCGGCGGATAGAAGGTCGAGCGCGACGCCATTCGCCGGTCCGTCGGACGTGCCCGTCCGGTCAGGGCTCGCTTCGCCCGTAGTCCAGCGCGTCGTAGCCGCCGCCGGGGGTCCACTGCACCCGCCTGGCGGGCGCGTGACCTCCCGATGCTTCCCCCGTCCGGTAGATGTAGACCAGGACCTCGTCGTAGCTTCCCTCGAGCGGCGCAATCAACTCGCGGGCGACGTCGCCGGCGGCCTCCGGATCGTCCACCTCCACTTCGATCGTGAAGATGCCGTGCGCGGTGGCCATCTTCACGATCCGCCACGCGTCGTTGACGATTTCGGGACCGTCGGGAACACGCCCAACAAGCGGCGCGGACACCTCCTGCGCCGCCGGTTCCGGTTCGCGGGCACCGCCACAGGCAACCGCCACCGCCGCTACCAGGAGCGGGCCGACGAGGCCGCCGCCGCGCGCGCGGCGCATCGTATTACCCCAGGCTGGCCAGGAATGCGTCGATTCCCGCCTGCGCCACTACTTCGTCCTGATCCGGGGTGCCGGAACTGCAGCCGACTCCGCCGACGATCTGGCCGTCGACGAAGATTGGCAGTCCGCCAGCCACGATCATGAACCGGCCCTGATTGCTGACGTGGATGCCGAACGCCGGTCCGCCCGGCCCGCTCACCTCGCCGTACGCGCGCGTCGACCGCCGTGCCGCCGCCGCCGTGAACGACTTGCTGATCGCCACGTCGATGCTTGTGATCCGGCCGTTGTCCATCCGGTGAAACATCAGCAGGCTGCCGCTGTCGTCCGTGATCGCGATATCCATGTCGACGCCGATCTCGCGCGCCTCTGCCTCTGCGGCGTCCATGATGATGCGCGCGTCGTCGAGCGTCAGCTTCTGCACCGTCTTCATACGTGCCCCTCCCGTCCGCGTCTGCCCGATACCGCGGTGGCTGCGGCCCGAGCATAGCACTGCATCCAGGCCTGATACAGTGTCGGCAGCCAGGCAGCCAGGAGGATCCGATGCGCGCTCAGTCTCGACACGCCGTCACCCTTGCCACCCTCATTACAGTCATCGCAGCCGGGCTGTCCGGCGTCAGGCTTCCGGCCGAACAGGATCCTCCCCCTGGCTTCCTCGACCCGGAGCCGATTCTCCGCGCCGCGCGCGAGGCGATCGGCACCGACAACCTCCGCTGCATCACCATCGCCGGCACCGTCGATTACGGCGGCATGGTGGGCCAGCAGCGCCACCATGGCTACGAAGTCGACTGGCCGCGCGTCGGCCCGCTCCCGAACTACGTTCGGACTATGAACTGGGACGCCGGCACCATGACCGAGACCTTCGATCGCGAACCGGGCCGGACCCCTGCGTCGTGGCGCTGGGGCCTCGGGTGGCTCGGCGGCACGCCGATTCAACAGGAGACCCGGCAGCATTTCCTCGTCAACGGGACGTTCGGCTGGTCGCGCGACGGAGTTGATGGCGAGCCGGTCGCCGCTCGCCCGGAGGATGCCGAGCGCTGGCAGCTCGACATGTGGATCAACCCGCACGGTTTCCTGAAGGCGGCGCAGAAGCCGGGCGCGAACCCGCGCGCCACCTGGCGGTGGGAGCTGGGCGAGATGGGGCGCGACGGCGTAACGGTCCGCCCCGAGAGGATGCGGATCGTCTCGATTACGGTGGCGGGCAGGTACCGCGTCGACGCCACCATCAACCGCGAGAACCTCCTCCAGCGGATCCACACCTGGGTGGGCGACCCGGTGCTGGGCGACTCCAATTACGAGCACGAGTTCACCAACGCCAGCTACGTCGAGGTCGGCGACGGGATCCGCTTCCCGAGGGGCTGGCATCACCACCAGGGGTGGGACGACAACTTCCAGGGACAGAGCATCAACGCCGGCCACAACGCGTTCAACGGCAACCTGGCGGACATTTCCGCCAACGGCGACGACTGCATGGCCTCGGTCGAGTTGCCCGCGTCAGTGCGCGACGCGACGTTCCCGGTGACGGTGGAGACCGACGAGCTGGGCGACGGCGTCTGGCTGTTGGGCGGCGCCTCGCACAACAGCGTCGCGGTCGAGTTCGACGACTTCGTCGCCGTGGTGGAAGCGCCGCTCAGCGAGGCGCGCAGCCTTGCGGTGATCGAGGAGGTGGTCCGCCTCGCGCCGGACAAGCCGATCCGCTTCCTGATCAACACGCACCAGCACCACGACCACATCGGCGGCCTGCGCACCTACATGCACATCGGCGCGACGATTGTCACGCACTGGAAGAACTACGAGTTCTACGCGCGCGACGTGCTCAACTATGCGCAGCGGACGCTACTGCCCGACATGGTGTCGCTCTGGCCGCCGACCGAGCTGGCCGAGGGCTACCAGTACGAGGTGATCCGAGAGAACTACTGGCTGACCGACAACGCGGGATCGCAGCGGATGCATGTCAGCTACGTTCATCCGCTCCGGCATGTCGAAGGGATGCTGATGGCGTACCTGCCGAACGAACGGATCCTGATCGAGGCGGACATCTACGATCCGCCCCGCCCCGGCGCGCCCGGCCCGCGCGAACCGAACGCGGATCACCGGAGCCTGCTCCGGCAGGTGACGAGGTTCGGCTTCGATGTGGAAACGATCGTTCCCATCCACGGAGATCCCGTGCCATGGAGCCAGTTCGAATCCTTCGCAGGGAGATGACCCACATGCGGAAGACCCGGACAACCGCCTGCAGCTCCGCTGACGCTACCGGCGGGTGCCGGTGATGTCGGTCCGGACGCTGAAGAGCGTCTTGCCGGCGGTGACGTAGAGGGTGCGCAGATCGTCGCCGCCGAACGCGGCGTTCGTAATCGTGTCCTCCGGGATCGGGATGTGCTCGATCAGCTCTCCCGACGGCGACAAGACATGGATCCCGGCGACCGTGTCCAGCGTCTCGCTGGTCCCGCGCAGACGGTTGAGCCCGGCGGCGACGTAAAGGTTCCCGTCGCTGTCGATCGTCATCCCATCGCCGCCCCGGCCGGGGTAGAAGTCGTAGAAGACCCGGCTGTTGCTCGCCGCGCCGTCGGGCGCGAGATCGAAGGCGCGGATCATCCGGGCGCCTCCCTCCTGCTGCTCGGTCTCGATCACGTAGAGCGTGGTGTCGTCGGGCGAGATGACGATGCCGTTCGGGCGAACCACCTCTGGCTCGGTCAGGATGCGCGCGACAGTCCCATCCGGATCGATCCGGTAGACGCCATGGACGTTGGTCTTGTCCGGATCGGGCGGTACGCCCAGGTTAGGACGGTCGGTGAAATAGACTCTTCCCTGGCCGTCGATGGTCAGGTCGTTCGGCCGGTGCAGCCCCTTGCCTTCGACCGCGTCCGCCAGCACCTCAACCTCGCCGGTCTCGATCGTCGTCCGGCTGATGCGCGGCGGGATGTCGGCGCCGTTCCCCGCCTCGGCCGCCAGCAGCCGCCACTCGCTGTCGAAAATCAGGCCGTTGGCGCCGTTGCTCGGTTCGCGAAAGGTGCTGACCGTCGCGTCCGGATCCATCTTCAGGATCCGCCCGTTCACGCGGAGGTCGGTGAAGTAGACCGCGCCCGCTTCATCAACGGTTGGGCCTTCGGTGAACGAGACGGTCGCCGCCGCCGCCACCGGTCGCGCGGGCGAGGCGGCTGGCGCTGCTGCCGGTTCCCCCTCGGCCGGCGCCGGCGCTTCTGCGCCACCGCAGGCGGCGAGCGTCAGAACAAGCGCCGCGGCCAGGACGTCACGGCCGCGGCGGGGCGGACGACGTCGTGCGCCTCCCCCAGTCACCAATTCCACGCTCCGGCGTTCTCGTCCCAGAGGGCGTAGCACTCCTGCGCCACGCCCGCGTCGAGGAAGGCGTCCGGCAGGCGCGACATCGAACCGAGCGGTTCGATCAACTGCTCGTCGGCATACCAAGAGGCGGTGACCGCTCCCTGCGCCGGCGCGCCGCCGGGCCGGGCCAGCGCGACCGAGTCGATCGTAACGCGCCACGATACGGTGCCGTCGTCACCACGGTTCTCCGTGAAGCGGAGCGTGTCCCCGTCTCGCGCGAACCCCTCGACCGAGGCGACGCCCTCGATCTGTTCAGCGAACGAAGTCTTCAGGTTCTCCTCGCCCGGCTCGGGGGCGGCGCAGCCGGCAACCAGCACCGCCAGGAGAACGAGCGGAGGTGCGCCTCGCAACGCGGATACCGACATTGGAATCGGCGTTCCGGCACAAGGGGCACCCAGGGAGGTCCGCATCGCCTCAGTCCAGTTCGTCGAAGATCACCTGCACGTAGGCCTGCAGCCGCTCCGCGGGCGGGCTCCGGAAGCCTTCGAACTGCGACGGCACCGACCAGCCCTCCGCCACCTGCTGGGCCGACTGGCCCGCCGCCTTTCCGGCGCGGACAGCCTGTACAAACGCGTCGACGAAGTCGGTCATCTCCGCCAGATCGTCGCGCGTCATCAGCGTGCTGTGGCCGGTGATGATCTGATCGATCTCGGTCACCGTCATGTGCGCATTCTGGAGGGTCTGGGCGTAATCGACGCCGCTCCCACCGTTGCTCGCATCCATGATTGGCACCTGCTTGCCCGGAAACATGTCGCCCGCGTGCATGACGCGAAGCGCCGGGAAGACCACCCAGGTGTCGCCGCCGGTGTGGCCGCGGCCGAAGTAATAGAGATCCACCTGATCGTCGCCGCTGCCGAGCGTCAGCCGATCGTCATAGGTCTGGGTCGGCATTCCCTGCCCGCCGCTCGCCTCGAAGACGTCCGGGCGGGTCCCCGCAATGCCGGTCACCGGGTTCCACTCATCCATCAGCCGTGCCGCGTTCGTGTGCGCGACGACCTCGACCGACGCCGGGAACTCGACGTTGCCGCTCACATGGTCGAAGTGCGAGTGCGTGTTGATGAGGGTTGTTACGGGATTGTCGGTCAGCTCCCCGATCCGATCGATCAGCGGCTGGCCCC
Organism: Vicinamibacterales bacterium; assembly: GCA_965263055.1. Lineage (GTDB taxonomy): Bacteria > Acidobacteriota > Vicinamibacteria > Vicinamibacterales > UBA8438 > VXRJ01. The sequence goes on from OZ253581.1 coordinate 300,207, forward strand.
ACCCCTCAAGCTTCGTGTCGATCAGCACAACGCCATCGCTGGTGATGAACGCCGCGGAGGTCCCGCCGCCGCCGCGGAGGACGTACAGATTGTCTTGCAGCCGCTCGACCTCCACGACCATGTCGCCCTGCTGCACCGTCGTCGCGTTGATGGCGGCCGACGCGGCGCCCACCGCCACCACTGCACCCAGGACGATCAGCCGCACCGTCGCGATGTTCCACCTCTTCATGCCATACCTCCTGACAGAAAGACCCGTTCCACGAACCAGAATGTCCCGGCGAGGGCGACGGCGACAGATCCCGCCACCATCACCCGCCGGCCGGCAACCGGACTTCGCGCCCGGATCGCCTCAAGCAGCGCGGCCACCACCAGGACGACCGTGAGCTGCCCCACCTCCACCCCAAGATTAAACGAAAAGAGCGACCAACCGATCGCACCCGTCGGCAACCCCATCTCGCGCAGGACGCTCGCGAAGCCGAAGCCGTGGATCAGGCCGAACACCAGAGCGATCCAGACCCGCATGTCCTTCCCGCCCCGCGACAGGAGGTTGTCGAGACCGACGTAGACGATGCTGAGCGCGATGATCGGCTCGACCATCCGGGCTGACGGCGTCACGACTTCGAGCACGGCCAGCGACAGTGTCACCGAATGCGCCACCGTGAACGCGGTGACCACGAGCAGGAGCTGCCGGACGCGCCCACCCAGCAGGAGGAGGCCGATCAGAAAAAGGATGTGGTCCGGGCCAATCAGGATGTGGTGGACACCTGACGGCACGAAGCGCTGCATGACCGCCCAGACTCCCTGGCGCGTCCCGGTGAAGTACTCGTAACTGGTTTCTCCCCCTCCCAGGATCGCCTGCGTCATCAACTCGGCGTCCTCGTAGACGTTCAGGAAGGTCTGGTGATTCGCGTCGTACGGAAACAGTTGCGTTGAGACCACGACCGAGCCCGGCCGGTCGTCGAGCCGGTACCGTGCTCGGAGGCGAACCGACTGGCGTTCGCGCAAAGGCTCCGGGTCGGACCAGCCATCCACCACGATCGGCCGGCCATCCACCAGCATCCGGAGCCGCTCGGTGATGATCGCCGCGAGGCGGTCGCCGCGCGGGCGGAGGATGTCGGGGTTGAGCGCAAGGGCGGGATCGTCCAGGTCGAACTCGTAGGCGACGTCCCAGACATGGACTACTACGGTCACGTCCAGTTCCGGCGCGCCACCCTCCAGCGACGCCAGACGTATGTCGACGAAGCTGAACGGCGCCGGATGCGCCAGCGCACGCCCCGAACCAGCGGCTCCGAAGGCCGCGACCAGCAGCAGATATCGGCCAAATCGCCTCATCCTGGATCATGGTAATCGAACGCCGCTCTATGATGGTGACTCTTGCCGCGTTACCTGGACTGCCACCGCTGGAGAAGAACCGCCGCAGCTGTTCTACTGGTGGTCCTCGCGCCCGGCGTGGCCACGGCGCAGGCGCCGCGCGTTGCCGCCGGACACTGGACGCGGGGCCTGGCGGCCGGCTGGGGCCACGGCTGGCGGCACGGGGTTCCCGGCTACGGGAAGACCGAGAGCCCCATCCGTTTCGTGGCGTTCCACCCGCAGCTCGGGCGGTTGGTCACCAACCACCTGGAGATCTACGGCGAGGGCACGCTCCTCCTGTACGACAGGCCGGCGGCCGCCGTCACGGCGGGACTGGCCGGCCTTGGAGGCCGGTATCACCTCTGGCCCGACCGCCCCTGGACACCCTACGTCGTCGGAATCGCCGGGCTGCTCTGGACGTCGCTCGATGTGCCGGAAGTCGACCGAGTCTTCAACTTCCAGCTCGTCTACGGCGTCGGCGTACGGATAGTCCCTCCCCGCGGACCCGGCCTGATCGTCGAGTTCCGCAACCACCACATCTCGAACGCCGGCACCGCGGGAGAGAATCTCGGCCTGAACGCGGCGACCGTCATCGGCGGTGTCCAGTGGGTCCTGCGCTGACGCGAGATCGGCCGGGGGAAGACGACGCAGAGACGGGCCGAGCCGGTCTTGACCCGGGCTCGTGTTACCGCGTGTGATGTAGTCGCAGCCGCTCGGGCCACGGCACGCGCCGTTTGCCATACCGGCGGCGGTCACCATCAGCCTCCGCCGCGTCCGCCGCGTCCGTCGGGGGAACAGTCACCGGCGGAACATCAATCAGCGTCTTCGCCACGATTGCCGGCGCCGGTTCCGATACCGGGAGCTCCTTGTCGGCCGCCACGACGGGCATCGGTACGGTCCACGGACCGTCCGGATCCACCTCCTCGCGGGCCGACCCTACCGTGACCACCACGATCGTCTCCGCCATCAGGCGGTGAATGTTGCGCGCCGTCACCGTCAACTCGTACCGCTGAGGCCCCGACTCGAGATCCTCCGGCGGGCCGACCCACGCAATGCCTCCGCTCGAGGGTTCGACCGAGAAGCGGTGCCCGTCACCGGCGGCCAGCGCGTAGATCACCGGCCCGCGGCCGGGATCTCGCGCCATCACGGTCCCGACCGTCACCGCTGCCGGAGGTCCGGTCCGCGGCCGGAGCAGTTCGAACGCGTAGCTCCGAACGGAGAACCGCGGCGGCCGGTCCGACCGATCGCCGTGTCGCCCAACAAGCGTCGTCCGGGTCAGCGGCGGCGGCTCCACCACCAGCGCCGCGGCGTATCCCGGTACCATCCGCGTCGCCAGCACCGGCTCCACCGTCGCGGCCGGAACAGCCACGACCGGGTTCATCCTCTCCGCAGCCTCCGGCTCAGGAGCCACAGGCGACCCTGCCGCCCGGTCCAGCGTGGACATCGCGGGCATCGTTTCCCGATCCGGTTGTTCCCTTGGCACTGCGTCCCGGCCGTTGAACGTAACGACGCCAAGCAGGCTGAAACGATGATCGGCGTTGCTTCCCGGACGGGCATACCGTTCGCCGGTGAGCTCGAGATCGATTGGGCCGCCGAACCCGGGGGTGACCTGTCCCAGGGTACCGACACGGGCGCCGAGCTGGAGTCGTTGTCCCAGCCCCGCCCGCTCGCCGTAGCTGCCGAACGGCGTCAGCAGGCCGCCTCCCGGCAGGCGCAGTCCGTAACCGATCCGGGCGTCAATGCCGGCCCCGCCCGGGTCGACGCCCTGCACCTGGGTCCGGATCTGGTCCTGCCACAAGGTCTCGGCACCGATACCCGAAACACCCCACGTCGGTTGCACCGACAGCGTCAGGCCCTCCTGGTAGGGACCCGCCCCCACACTGGCCGCCAGACTCACGCCCTGTTCCGTGTAGCCCGTCGCCGAGTGGAGGATCAATCGTCGGCCCTGCGCCTCCACCTGCACTCGGTCGCCGCGCAGCCGGATCCCGCCGGCCACCTCGAGGCCGGTCCCGGTCCGCCCCACGCCTCGGTCACGCCGCGCACTCAGGGCGCCGAACGGCGTCACCGTCATGCCGGCCGGGCCGCTCATCTGTCGCGTCACCTCGACGCCGCCCCGCAGGCGGCGCACCTCCGCCTGCAGCCCGTCCACCGTCTCGTTTCCCGGTCCGGTCGCCAGCCGCGCCCACGACGCCTCGCCCCGCAATCCGATCTGCACGTTCCGGCCCACCGTCGCCAGCCGGCGCCGGGCCTCCACCAGGCCCAGGTCGAGGCTCAGCGGGCTCGTGCCCTGCCTCCCGGTCGCGGTGCGGACATTGGTCGCCGTTCCGCGGCCCGCGCCGGCCACGGCGAATACGGTGGTAGCCCCGTTGCCCCAGCGCAGGTACGGGTGCACGGTCGTCAGGGTTGTCGTCAACTGCCCCCCGGCCGATCCGGCCTGCCACGTTCCGGATCCGCCGCTACGAGCTACCGCCACGCCGAGCAGCCACTGTCGGCTGACCTGCGCGTCAACACCGACATATCCCGTGCGCAAGTCTCCGTCGAAGCCGCTCCTCGCTTCGGGCGCTCCCCGAAACGTCTGCAGGTCGCCCTGTCCCCACACCGTCCAGCGCCGCTCTCCGCCGGACGCGACCGGCTCGTCCTGGGCGCTGCCCCCGAACGCCAGCAGCACGTCGGTTCCCTGAAGGGCCTGGTCCCAGTCGCTGGCGAAGCCGGCGAAGTTGCCGGGGGCGCCGGAGTGCCGCAGGAAAGGATCCGCCGACGTTCCGGTGAGATCGCTCGTGGAACTCCGCTGCTGCAGTGCCGCCGCCCGGGCCAGCCAGGACTGGCTCTGCGCCAGACCGCCGCCGCCCGGGCTGTCAAATGCGCCAGGCGCCAACTGCTGCCCCGCCACCTGCAGCCGCGCGGTTGCTTCCCCGCCTGTCTCCAGACGCCGTCCGACGGTCTGACGCACGCTCGAGAGGTGGCCCCGCCCCAGCGCGGCCAAGGTGTCGGTCATCACCATGCGGACCCAGTCATCGCCCACCGCGACGCCGAAGACCTGTGTCGCCGTCAGTCCCTCCGCATCCCGCGCCGTTACCGTCACCATCGCCGCGCCGGTCACGACCGGCGTCAACGTCAGTGCCGTTCCGGATACCGTGACCGTCGTCACCTCCGGGTCGGACGACAACGCCTCGAACATCAACACATCGCCGTCGACGTCGGTGAAATAGGGAGCGAGATCCAGCGTGACGGGATCCGCACCTTCTTGCAGCGTCTGGTCCGGGATGACGCCAACCGGCGCCGGCGCCTCGTTCACGGGCAGCACCGTAACCGCCACGGTCGCCTTCGCGGTCAGTCCGCCGCCGTCGCCCGCCGTATAGCTGAAGGTATCCGGCCCGTGATAATCCCGCGCGGGCGCATACCGCACCTCGCCCGCCGCCACCGTCGCCGTGCCGTGCGACGGCTCAGCAATCGACAGGATCTGCATCCGGTCCCCGTCCGGATCGCTGTCGTTAGCCAGCACGTCAATCAGCACGGGCGTGTCCTCGGGCGTCTCCGCTGCATCGTCCGCCGCAGTCGGCGCCTCGTTCACCGGCAGCACCGTAACCGCCACGGTCGCCTTCGCGGTCAGTCCGCCGCCGTCGCCCGCCGTGTAGCTGAAGGCATCCGGACCGTGATAGTCCCGCGCGGGCGCATACCGCACCTCGCCCGCCACCACCGTCGCCGTGCCGTGCGACGGCTCGGTAATCGACAGGATCTGCATCCGGTCCCCGTCCGGATCGCTGTCGTTAGCCAGCACGTCAATCAGCACGGGCGTGTCCTCGGGCGTCTCCGCTGCATCGTCCGCCGCAACGGGCTGCTGGTTCTCCGGCATGACCATCACCATCACCGGCACGGTTGCCTTCAGGCCGGCCGGATCGCTGGCCACGCCCATGAGCTCGTAGTACGGCGGACCGGCCTGGTAGTTCTCCCCCGGACCCACATAGACGACCATCCCGTTCGACCGGCGGATGTCGAAGCGGTTGTCGGCGTCGTCCATCAGGTCGTACGTAATCGGGTCGTTGTCCGGATCGGTCGCCGGGATATAGCCGAGCGGCACACCGTCCCCGTTCCCGTCCTTTTTCTCCTGCAACTCGAACGTGTAACTGTCCTGGTTGAACACTGGAGGACTGTTCCGTTGCTGGACAGGGGCGGCGTCGTTGTCCGTGATCGTCAACGTCGTCGGGCTGACGGTCAGGCCGTTCGTGCTCCCGCTGACCGTGATTGTTTCGCCGCCCTCGACCATGTCGTCGTCGATCGGTGTCAGATCGAACATTGCGCTGCCGATCGCCGCGTTCGCATCGATGGTCAGTGGGAAGTCGGAGACCGTATCGAAGTCCGTGCCCGCCGTGGCCGTGCCGTCGCCCACGGAGACGTTCACCGAGGTCACGGTGTCGAGCGCGGCGCCGTTCAGGGTTCCGGTCACGGTGACGGTCGTCGTGCTCGCACCCTCCGAGACCACGGCCGGCACGACCGACAGGATCACCTTGGTCGACGCCGCATCGTTGTCGATGATCGTCAGCGTCGCTGAATCGACGGTCAGTCCGTTCGTGTTGCCGCTGACCGTCAGCGTCTCCGAACCCTCGGACCTCTCGTCGTCTGTCGGGGTCAACGTGAACGTCGCGGTCCCACTCGTCGCCTGCGCAAGTATCGTCAGCGGAAAGCTCGACACTGTTGCGAAGTCCGCCCCCGCCGTGGCCGTGTCGTCTTCCACGGATACGGTCACCGATGTCGCGCTGGTGAGCGCACTGCCGTCCAGGGTCCCGGTCACCGTGATGGTGGTTTCGCCGACTCCTTCGGAGACCGTTGCCGGATCCACCGACAGGATCACCTTGGTCGGCGCTCCGTCGTTGTCGGTGATCGTCAGCGTCGTTTCGTCGACCGGAAGGTCGTCCGTGCTCCCGCTGACCGTTGCCGTCTCCGCGCCTTCGTGCATGTCGTCGTCGGTCGGAGTCAGCGTGAACGACCCGGTTTCGCTCATCGCTTCGGCGGGGATGGTCAGCCTGAAGCTGGACACCGTGGCGAAGTCCGTTCCCGCCGTGGCCGTGTCGCCCGCCACCGAGACGGTTACCGATGTCGCGTTGGTGAGCGCCGCGCCGTCCAGTGTCGCGGTCACCCTGACGGTGGTCTCGCCCGCCCCTTCGGAAACGGTGGCCGGGTCTACCGAGAGGATCACCCTGGTCGGCTCCGTGTCGTTGTCGGTGATCGTCAACGTCGCCGGATCGACCGTCAGCCCGGTCGTCGTCCCACCGACCGTCAGCGTCTCCGCGCCTTCGTAGATGCCGTCATCTGTCGGCGTCAACGTGAACGTCCCGGTTCCGCTCATCGCTTCGGCGTCGATGGTCACCGTGACGCTGGAAACCGTGTCGAAGTCCGTCCCCGCCGTGGCCGTGCCGTCCTTCAGCGAAACGGTCACTTCCGTCGCGCCGGTCCGGGCCGAACGGTCCAGCGTGCCCGTTACCGTCACCGTGGTCTCGCCGGCCCCTTCCGAGACCGTGGGCGGGTTCAGCGACAGGAGCACCTTGGTGGACGCCACGTCGTTGTCCGTGATCGTCAGCGTGGACGAGTCGACGGTGAGTCCGTCCGTGGTCCCCCCGCTGACCGTCAACGTCTCCGCGCCTTCGAACACACTGTCGTCCGTCGGGACCAACCTGAACGTCGCGGTTCCACTCCTGGTGTTCGCGGAGATGGTCAGCGGGAAGCTTGAGACCGTGTCGAAGTCCGTCCCCGCCGTGGCCGTGCCGCCGCCGACCGACACGGTCACCGATGTCGCGCTGGTACGCGCCGCGCCGTTCAAGGTTCCCGTCACCGTGACCGTGGTCTCGCCCGCGTCCTCCGACACCGCGTCGGGGTCCACCAACAGCGTGACCTTCGTCGACGCCGTGTCGTTGTCGGTGATCTCCAGCGTGGCCGAGTCGACGGTGAGTCCGTCCGTGGTGCCACTCACCGTCAGCGTCTCGGTGTCCTCGTCCAGATTGTCGTCGGTCGGCGTCAACCTGAACGTCGCGGTTCCACTCGTCGCTCCGGCGGCGATGGTGAGCGGAACATCGGAGACCGTGTCGAAGTCCGTCCCCGCCGTGGCTGTGTCGCCCCCCACCGACACGGTCACCGACGTCGCCGTGGTCCGGGCCGCATCGTCCAGGGTGCCCGTCACCGTGACCGTGGTCTCACCCGCGCCTTCCGACACCGCGTCAGGGTTGACCGAGAGCGTGACCTTCGTCGACGCCGTGTCGTTGTCGGTGATCTCCAGCGTGGCCGAGTCGACGGTGAGTCCGTCCGTGGTGCCACTCACCGTCAGGGTCTCGTCGCCCTCGTCCACGTTGTCGTCGGTGGGTGTCAACCTGAACGTCGCGGTGGCGCTCTCCTCGTTGGCGAGGATGGTCAGCGTGAAGTTGGAAACCGTGTCGAAGTCCGTGCCGGCCGTGGCCGTACCGCTGTCCACGGACACCGCTACCCGTGTGTCGCTGCTGCGAGTGGCGCCGTTGAGCGTGCCCGTCACCGTGACCGTGGTCTCGCCCGCGCCTTCCGAGACACTGATCGGATCCAGCGAGAGCGTGACCCTCGTCGACGCCGCAGGGGTCGAGGGGCCATCCAGGATGGTCACCTCGATGGTTGACGGCTCGCCGACGACGAAACCGTCGGGCAGATTCGTCTCGTCGAATCCAATCAGCACGCTCTCGCCGGGGTCGACGACGTCGTCTGCCGAGGCAGAGAAGCCGAAGCCCACGTAGTACCTGCCGCGGTCCCTGTAGACCTTGACGGATCCGGCTGTGTAGTAGTCCCCGCCGTGGCCCCTCGCGCCGCCGCGCTCGGTACGGGTCAGCGGAATCGTCACGTACCATTCGTCAACAGGGATCACCCTGTCCGGCACCTCGCTGAAGTGGACGGAGATGCCCAGGAGATCGCCCTCGTGGACACTATCCGTCGCCTTCCCGAACGAAATGGTGATGTCGTCTTCCTGTCCGTGCGCCACCGTCGGCATCGCCGCCAGCATGGCGGCTGCAACGGTCAGGACGCCGGAGACACGCCAGAAGCGGGCGCTGAACGTGTCGGGGTCGGAGAGAATCCTGCGTGCAACGGACATTCAGAGCCTCTGAAACGGCACGCCAAGATGCGGCTGCTGCATTCAGTCACGACTATCGGCCCTTCAGTTACCCGGCATTACACCGTCTTGCCGGGAAATGCGTCGGCGGTCGAGGGTCGAAATCCGGTCCCGGGAAGGCCCGGATCTCCGTTGACCCGGGAGAATCAGCGATGCTCGTCGACGATCCGGGCCGCGCGCAGCAGGCCGTCGGCCGCCTGCAGCGCCTTGGCGCGCAATCTCGGCGCCAGATCCGGGCGATCCTCCAGGTACTGCTCGACAATGGCGGCGGCACTGGCCGTCTGGTGGCCGCCCAGGGTGGCGTCGAGCCAGCGCAGCGGGAAGAAGATGTCACCCGTCCGCTGGATCTCCTCCAGCAGATCGAGACTCGGCCGGATGTACGGCTCCGACTCGCGCGCCCGCAACGGGTGGTGCAGGAAGCCCAATCCAGTCAGCACCCAAGGCTCGCGCACGCGGTTGGCCGGATCGGCGAGCGACTCGAAGAATGCGTCGCGCGCGCGCCGTTCACTCGACAGCGCCGGCATGACGAACTCGAACGCGGCGCGCCGGTCAGGGTTCTCGATACGGTCGCGCTGCGCGGCGAGGATCTCCGCGCTGGCAGGCACGCCCCGAACCGCAAGCCCCTGGGCGAGCGCGGTGAAGTCCCTCTCGGCAAGAGGCAAGCCGGGCACCGCTTCCTCTTCGCGCCAGATGCGCTCCAGGCGCGCTACCGCTTCCGCGGACACCGCGACGTTGCGGTAAGCACCGAACCAGGCCGCGGCCAAACTGCGGCTGCCTGCCGCCGTGGTCCCCCGCCACAGCAGTGCCTCGATCTCAGGCGCCAGCTCCGCCCGCCGGGCGGGCGTCAGGTAGCGCCAGTACGCCGACGTGAGATAACCAAGGGTGCGCGAGACATTCTGCTCGTCCGTCTCCACCACGAGCGCGCGGCGGGCCAGATCGATCAGCCCTTCCGGGTCGACGTCGCCTTCGAGCAACAACTCCCAGAGTGACACCCAGGCGATCGCCCGTGTCAGGGCGTCGTCGATGTCCGGCAGTTCCGCGAGCAGGTAGTCCCGGGTTCGCGGGTCGAGCGCCATCAGCCCGTAGCCGAGACCGCTGCCGTTGGCCAGCACGTAGTCGGGCGCCGGACGCCCCGCCGCCTCTGCCGCGACTGCCATCGCTCCCCGCAGGTGCACCGGCATGGTCTCCGATGCGTCGCCGCCGTAGCCCAGCCGGAGGTCGAGCCGCTGATTCCACACCCTGCCGGCCTCCGCCGGGTCGGACTGGCGCACCGCGAGCTCGGTGATCGTCTCTCCGTCAGTCGCCAGTGCGACCTCCACCCGCGGCCGGCCGCTTTCTTCCACCCACGTCCGGCTCCAGGCCACCAGATCCTCCGTGGTCCGGCTGTCCAGCATTGCGATCAGCTCAGCCCAGCCTGCGTTGCCATAGGCATGGGCCGCGAGGTACTCGCGCAGTCCGTCGCGCAGTGCCGCTTCCCCGATCAGCCTCTCCAGATGGGCGAAGACGATCGGCGCCTTCTGATAGATGATGGCCCCGTAGAGGGTGCCCGCCTCGTTCAGGTTGTCGAGCGGCTGCCGGATGGGATTGGCCCCGGCGGTGCGGTCGATGCCGTACGCCGCCGGGTGGTGTGCCAGCAGAAAGCGCAGCTCGTGGTTGACCTCCGGGAAGGCGGGATTGACGATCTTCGCCGCCATGAAGTTGGCGAACGTCTCCTTCATCCAGACATCGTTGAACCAGGTCATCGTGACGAGGTCCCCGAACCACTGGTGGGCAGTCTCGTGTGCGATGACGCTGGCCCGGCCGAGATGCGCGTTCTGGGTGGCGCTCTCGTCGAGCAGCAGCGCATCGGCGCGGTAGAGAATCGCCCCGGGATGCTCCATCCCGCCGTACTGAAAGGCCGGCACCAGCACGAAGTCGAACTTCTCGAACGGGAACGGAATGCCGGTGTACTCCTCCAGCCACGCCAGGGCCGACGCATGCAGATCGAAGATGGCGCCGGCATTGCCCTCGACCCGCTCGCGATCGGTCTCGCGGTGATACATCGCCATCCGCCGCCCGTCGCGCTCGGCTTCCTCCACTTTGAACTCGCCCGCCGCGAAGGCGAAGAGATAGCTGCTGATCGGGTCCGTCTCGCTAAAGGTCAGGAGCGCCCGGTCGCCATGGTCCTCACGCGACGCGAGCGACCCGTTGGCCACCGCCCGCCAACCGGCCGGCACATCGAGCTGCAATCGGAATCGCGCCTTCAGATTCGGCTGATCGAAGAGGGGCAAGGCGACGCGCGCCCGGTCCGGTACGAATAGCGTGTAGAGGAAGTCGTCCTGGCGGTTGAGCGACCCATCTCCCGCCGTGAAGTCGATCTCCACGGTGACTGGGCCCGCTCGGTCGGGCACCGGGACGAGCAGATGCTCATTCCGCAGCTCCGCCGCTACCGGCGCGCCCCCCACGCGGACCGCCCGCACTTGATCCGGTGGCGCGGCGAAATCGAAGACGACCGAACCGCCGCCCTCCCAGGCGAACGTCGCCGCTACCTGACCCTTGATCGCTTCGGACCGCGACGCCGGCAGTTCGAACCGGACGTCGTACCGCAGATCCGAGATCGTCTCCGCCCGTGCCTGCGCCAGATCGAGTGGCACGCCTGGTCCGATGTCGACCTCCGGCGCCTCGCCCCCGCACGCGCCCACCATCAAGCCGCCCAGCGCGATCATCCCGGCAACCCGCACCCTCCGATAGTAACCGTGATCGTAGTGGCCGTACGATACGGACGTGGAGCTCGCCCAGACGAACCTGGCGTGGATGCGATATCCCCTCGAAGACCCGCGGATGGCCCCGATGCGGGACGAGATCGATCGCATCAACCGGATCGGCGACGACTCGCCCGGCTTCGTCTGGCGGTTCCAGACCGACACGGGGGACGCGACCGGCGTGCGGGTGCTGAGCGAGCCGACGGTGCTGTTCAACCTGTCGATCTGGCGGTCGGTGGAAGATCTCCGGCGCTACGTCTACCACACCGAGCACGTGGACTTTCTCAGGCGCCGCCGCGAGTGGTTCCGGCCACCTCCGAAGGCGCCGCTCGCGATGTGGTGGATTACGGACGGTGGACGGCCAACGGTCGATGAGGCGATGGCCCGACTCGAGCGGCTCTGGCGAGAGGGCCCGACGCCGGAAGCGTTCACGCTGAAGGTGGCGTTCGGGGCGGATGGAACGCCGCTACGGGAGGGACGCGCCGCGCTGCGTGAACGCCGCCCGCGCCAATCGGCCTACTGGCCCAGTTCCTCGTAGATAGCCTGGATCGCGGCGGCCATCCGCTCGGTCCGGTAGCCCTGATACTGCCCGGTCAGGTCTATCGACGCCGCGGCCTGTTCGGCCGTCTGCCCGTCGGCGATTGCCTGACGCACGGCGGCCAGCAGGTCGGCCGTGAACCGCTGGTACTCCTCCAGCTTGTCGGGCGTCGTTACCGGGATGTGGCCCGGGATGACGGTGTCGAATCCGTCGACGTTGTCGAGCAGCTTCTGCAGCGTCTCGGGGAACTCGACACCGCTCCCGCCGTTGTTCCGATCGAGGAACGGAGCGTCCTGCCACGGGAACATGTCGCCCGTCTGCAGCACGCGCAGGCCAGGATAGAGGATGAACGTGTCCCCGTTGGTGTGGCCCGCACCAAAGTGGTACAGCTCGATCCGGTCGGCTCCCGATCCGAGCGTCAACCGATCGTTGTAGGTCCGGTCGGGCAGCCCGCGCGCACCGTCGCCGGCGAAAGTGTCCATGCCCGCCATGTTCCGGCGGGTGTTCTCGTGGACGACGATCTCCACCTCCGCCGGGAAGAACATGTTGCTGCCGACATGGTCGCCATGGGTGTGCGTATTGATGATCGTCGTGACCGGCTTGTCGGTCACCGTCCGGATCCGATCCATCAGCGCCTGGCCCCAGCCACCCAGCTTGGTGTCGACCAGCGTGACGCCTCCGGCGCCGACGTATACCCCGGCGTTGCCGCCACTGAACGCCTCGCGGTTGAGCGTGCTCGATCCGGTGATCACGTACAGGTTGTCGCGCACCTGTTCGATCTGCGTTGCATCGAGCGCCGCCTGCGACAGTTCCTGTTCCGAGTTGACCGCGACCGAGAAACCGGCCGCCACGATCAGAGCGCCGAGTATCACTATGCGTCTCATGGGACGTACCTCCACCGTAGCGCGACACGCACGTGCTGTGGCCTACTGGAACGTCACCCGCTCGATGCTGGGCGGATCCTCGTCGGCGAAGTGCGGGTGTACGACGTACACGTCGTCGCCCACCACCGCCGCCGTCGTTGCCTGCGTCTCGTACGGCGCGACCGCCGCGACGCTCGCCGTCGCCCAGTCGTCTTCGCTCGTGAGCGCCACCACCCGGTTCGACGAGTTGCTGACTATCGCCAGCCGCCCCGCGCTCCAGACCATCCCGTCCTGACCCGGCACCTCCTCGGGCAGCGTTACCTCGGACGATGCGGCGGGATCGTCGATCGGCACCTTCCAAAGGGTCGCCCCGCGCGCCACCAGCAGGTAGCCCGCGGGATGGTGCACGATGCCGTTCGGGCCGGCGCCGCCGTCGTCGAACTGGTGGAACAGTGAAGCCTCATAGTCGGCGGTGACGCTGTAGAGCGCGTTCAGCCGCGTGTCGGTCACATACGCGGTTCCGTCGTCGGCAACCGCCACGTCATTGGCGAAGTGGACCGCGTCGTCGCCGGCGTCCGCCACCGCAACGAGATCGACCATCGCGATGCGCGCGCCGGTCGTCAGGTTGTAAACCCCCAGCTTCGCCTGCCCCGCCCCACCCGACTGAAACACCGACCGATCGGCGTTGGCGACCAGCAGCCGGTCGCGCGGCTCGTCCGCCTCGATGCCGACCGAAGAAACCAACTCTTCATCCTCGACCAGCGGGGTCACCCGTCCGTCCGGGTGCACTTCGTAGACCGATCCCTCGGAGAGAGAGCCGGTGAGGAGTCGGCCGTTCATCATGTCGAACTCCACCCCTTCCGGGATGAAGCCGCCCCGCTCGGCAATGATCTCGTCGGGCAGCATCGCCGCGGCGGGAGGGGCGGGAGGCGGCTCGGTCGCCGGGATCGGCGCCGTCGCCGCTGGTTCGGATCCGCCGCCGCAACCCATCAAGCCCGCCAGTGTCAGGGCCATGGCGTACGCGCCAATCGAAGCAGACTCTCTACACATGAGTGCGCCCTCCAGTCTCGCGGTTAGTTTCCCCCCGTAGTATAGGATGCACGCGAGATGCGCGACGCCCTGGCGCAACTGCTCGCGGAATCCCCCACCCGCGAGTGGATGGTCTACCTGCTGGGCACCGTACCCGGGCTCCCGCCCATTGCGCAGTCGTTCCATATCCTGGGGATCGCCGCCGTTGTCGGCTCGATCGGCATGGTTGACCTCCGGTTTCTGGGTCTGGCGCTCCGGAACCAGAACGTGAGCGAAATGATCCGCCGGCTGCTGCCGTGGACCTGGGTAGCGCTGGCCGTCAACCTCGTGACCGGCTCGCTCTTCGTGCTCGCGCGGCCGGTTCGCTACGTCTACAACCCTGTCGTCAGCTTCAAGTTCGCTTGTCTAATCCCGGCAGTGGCGCTGGCGTTCACCATCTGGTGGATGAACCGGAAGGAGCACGGTTACTGGGAGCGGACCCCGGCCCGGCTCGGGACGGCGCGCGCGATCGCCGTCGTCTCCCTCTGCTGCTGGATCAGCGTCATGCTGGCGGGCCGCTGGATTGCGTACTCGGAGTACATCACCGACCCGTTCGAGGTGCCGTTCAACTGGGAAGAACTCACCCTCTACCCGTCGATCTGGCAATGGCTGCAGGACCACCCTCTCGCCCAGCACATCGGCTTTACCTGGTGGTTCCCGCTGCTCGAATCGATCCATGTGATTGGGGTCGGACTGGTGGTTGGTTCGATCTTCATGGTCGATCTGCGGTTGCTCGGGCTGGCGGCGCTCCGTTACCCGGCGAGTACAGTCACGCGCAAGCTGGTCCCCTGGACCTGGGGCGCGTTCATAGTCGCGGCGGTGACCGGCTTCGGCATGTTTGCGGCCCGGGCGCCCGCCTACGTCGAGAACCCCGCCTTCCAGGTCAAGTTCCTGCTCCTTCCCCTCGCCTGCCTCAACATGGCGTGGTTTCATTTCCGGACCTTCCGCGGCATCGACACTTGGGATACCGCCACCGAAACGCCGAGGGCTGCGAAGCTGGCAGGCGTGATCTCGCTCCTGCTCTGGGCCGGCGTGGTCCTGGCGGGCCGCTGGACCGGGCACATAATCTAGGAGCCTGGGAGGAGGCGTGATGCAGGCGCGCTGGCCTGTCGATCGACGGCGATTTCTGGCGGCAAGCGCCGGCGCCCTCGGCGGGACGCTGTTCGCGCACTGGCCGTTCGACCGGCTCCTGGCAGAAGCGGCGCCGCCACAGGCGACCGACTGGGACATGGGATGGCTGCGCCACCTGCTCCCCTCGGTGAATGACTCGCGGATCCTGCTGAAGGCATCGTTCGAGCGGCAGCTCAGCGCGCCTCCGGTGCTGCGCGTCGGCGCGGCCGACGGCACCGGCATCGAACTGCGCGTCGACGGACGCCAGACCGATACCGCCGGCGAGTTCTGGCAGTTCCAGGTCACCGATCTGCTGCCGGCGAGGCGGTACCGCCTCGCTCTGGCGGAAAACCGCGGCCGCGCGCTGTGCGATCCGTGGGAGATCACCACCTTCCCGGCGCGCGACGCCAGTCCCGAACGGTTCCGCCTCCTCTTCTTCACCTGCGCCGGTGGTCCGAGCGGCACCTACGAGGGGATCGGGCAGCGGAGCGGCTTCCTGCCTGCCGCCATCAGGAGCCGACTGCTCCGCCGCGCGCTCCGGGAACAGCCGGATGCGGCAGTCGCCAATGGTGATCACATCTATTGGGATCTGCACACCTGGCTGGGCGAGAACCCGGGACGGCTCAGTCCGGCCGCGCGCGAATCGAACTTCGACTTCTCGGCCTCGGTCTTCGGCGCGAGAAACGAGACGGCGCTGAAGGCGGCCGCCGGGCCGCAGATCGTCCCGCTCTACGGCGCCGACTTCCGCTCGACGCCGATCTTTTTCCTGCAGGACGACCACGACCACTGGGAGAACGACGGCGCGGACGTCTTCCCGATCCCGTGGTTCCAGTTGCAACTCGCGCGCGCCACGCAGCAGCTCTACTACCCGGAGTTTCTCCCCGACGCGCGCCGCCCCGTCGGACTCCCCTGGTCGCACACGCCGGACCGGGGCGACCTGTCGGAGAGCTTCGGCACGCTCCGCTACGGCGATCTGGCCGAGGTGCTGCTGTACGACGTCCGCCGGACGGTGACCGTCTCCGGCGCAAACCCGGTCTTCATCGACCGGCAGGTGGAAGAATGGCTGGTTGAACGGACAGGCAACGCAAGCGTCCGCCACCTGGTGCACGGCCCGTCGAATCCGTTTGGCTGGAGCGCAGGCAAGTGGGGCGAGTGGTACCCCGACATCCTTGACCGCGAGACCGGCGAGCTGACCACCGCCATCGAGAAGCCGTGGTGGCAACCGGCTTGGCTCGAGCAGCACGACCGGTTGATCAGCGCCATGGCGGCACGCCGTGACCGCGTGCCGTTGGTGGTGAGCGGCGACCTCCACGCCATCGGCATGGGCCGGATCCACCGCGCCGGCACGGTCGACCTGAACGCGCACCCGGTCACCGCGGTGCTGAGCGGCCCGATCGGCACCTCCGTCCGCGGTTTTCCCAGCAACGTGCGCGGCGTCGGCTCAACGCCTCCCGCGCACCTCGACATGGAGGAGTCGGTGGCGCCGATCGAGGATCACGGCTTCACGATCGCCGACTTCCTGCGCGACCGTATCGTGCTCCACCAGTACCGCTGGGACGTCGATCTGCAACCGGTGGAAGCAATCGACACGATCGAGCCCTTCTTCACCACCGAACTGCCGGTCCCCGGCTAGTCCTGGCGCGCGAGGGCGACCATCACGGAGGCGGGCCTCTTCGCCGGCGTTACGATGGGTCCAGGTGGACTTCGGCGACGGCGATGCCGCTCTCGCCGGCGACTGCATAGAGGAGGTAGATACGGCCATTCTCCTCGTAGATCGCCGGGTCCCGGAGCTGGTTGACCTGGCCGTAGGCAGTCGACCGGACAGACGGCTCCAGCGGTGCATCCGCCCCCTCCCAGTCGAACTCGGGGCGGAGCATTTCCACACCGGGCGTTTCCTCCCACGTCATCCAGTCGCCGGCAAGATCGATCGTGCTCACCTTGATGTGCTCCGGCACCTCGCCCACCTCGGTCCAGAAGACGTAGAGGGTGTCGCCGCGCCGCAGCAACGCCGCATGGCGCATGTTCGGGTTGAACAGGCGCGGTCCCTCCTCGAATCCGCCGAGCGGCTCGCGCGAGCGGTAGAACTGCCCCGGCATCGACATGACGTAGGTGTAGCCACCATACGCGAACGCACGCATGTAGGTCCGGCCGAGCCGTTCCGGCCGTGCCTCGAAGTTGACGCCGTCATTGGAAAGCGCGACCCGCGACACCTGCGTCGAGATGCCGTCGAGGCCATGGAAGTACATGACGATCCGGCGGTTGGGGTCGTCGACATGGACGTCCGGCGACGCGATGTGCGGCGTAGTCGCCTCGGTCACGGGGTCGTGCGAGATCCCGGCGGGTCGGGCGGGTCTCGCGAGGATTTCCTCGCGCTGTTCCGGCGTCAGCTCGGGCGGCGCCTCCAGGAAGTGCGATCCCGCAATTTGCAGGCTGCCCGGCGGATGGATCGTCCAGGGACCGAGCAGGTCGTCGGCGTGGGCGAGGCGGATGTACAGCCCCTTGTGGTCGGCGAAGTAGAGGTAGTACCGGCCCAGCGGATCTTCCACCCATTCGGGCACGCGGATCAGCGACGGGCCCTGAATGTTCACGCCGATGCTCGGGTGCAGGTCAGGAGTGACGATGGGCCGGTCCAGTAAACGCTCCACGCGGACGCCGTACGCCGACGGCGCCGCCGCTTCGTGGCTCTCCGCAACCCTCGCGCCATCCTCGGGGCCGCCGTCGCCACGTGCGTCACCGCAACCCGACAGCAACACCGCCGCGTGCAGCAGCATCACGATCGTCGCGTGGATGCCTCTCATCGGGATGCGCGTCGTACGGGTTGTCGGCATCACTGTCCTCGGAGCGATCCATTCAGTTGCGCCCTTCAGTTGCGGAAGACCTCCGACTCCTCCACGAGCACCTGGAACCTGCGAAACTCCGAGTAGGTGGCAGTTCCGGTAACGCGCGATCCGGACTGCCGATTGGAGTAACGCTCTCGCATTTCGACCGGCACGGTGTGCCCGATAGTCTCGTCGATCAAGTAGCGGACGACGATGAGCGATTCGAGGTCCGGATCGTCGAAGGATAGCTCTGTCACCAGTACGCGGCCCGTGGAAGGCTCGATCCAGTAGCGCCCGCGCGCCGGCACGTTGCCGCCCTGACGTCGCTGAATCACGGTAGTGGGCCAGTCTTCTCGAAAGGCGACCACCCAGAGGTCCGTCGCATCATCCGGCGGATCGACACCCAGTTCGGGATCCTCACTGTCGGGCAAGTGCTCGAACGCGAACCGGGCCTTGAACGACGAATGGAGGAACAAGAGCGCCAACGTCGGCGTGTTGGTGTTTCGGTCGATGTCGCCGACGTTGTAGCGGGCGCTGCCGTCCAGGATCCCCCGCACCCGAGCGCGCACCGACGCTGACGGATCGAGGAAGAGCTCTCTCAGACGCTCGGTGCGATCCCGCACCGGGCTGCCGTTCACCTCGAATACGTCCCGAAAACCGAAGTGCCGGGACGCTCCCTCGGGCTCCACCAGCAGATAGTCGGACCGGAGCGTCACCCGTTCGTTGCTGCTGGGGCCGAACCCGGCAGGCGACCCAATCACGGCGCGCTGCTCGTAACGCTCCTCCATCACGACGTCGGTCAGTCGCTCATGGAGGTCGTCGACGTAGTCCGTCGCCCGCGCCAGCACCTCGGGGAGCGTCTCCGCCTGCAAGCCGGCGGCGCCCGGCACCGCCAACTGCAGCGGCAGCATCGCGAGGGTGATTGCCACGCCCAGCGCCGAGCGAGCGAACGCAGGTCGCGACCTCTGCGGTGAGCCCATGCGGGCAGTCTACTACTCCACCGCGCATGCAGGTAGAATCCCGTGATCCGGCTGATCGCCGGCGTCACAGACCCCGGAAGGGAGCGCGCCATGACCCGACAGGCTCTCGTTGCGCGCTGTCGTATCGGAAAGAGCATGTCGATCACACCACGGTTCGTCCTCATCCTGCTCGCCGGCGCGGCGGCAGGCGCGCGCTACGTCGAGGACGAAGTCGCCTCGGCCAGCGCCATCACCCATCTCCCCGACGGCATGCAGTACATCGTCGTCGCCGTCGGCAGCGGCAGCGGCAGCACCACCGCTACCCCGGAACTGATCGCCCTGGCGTTGCCGTGAGAATCGACACCAGAGACTTCTCCTGGACCGGCCCGTTCGTTCGCGACTACTGTCACGCGTTCGACCGCGTCGCCCCCTTCTTTTCCGGATCGCCTACGGACCCCGCCAACTGGAACGATGCAGTCGCGGCGCGGCGCGCGCATCGGCCCGCTTCGGCGGTAGCCGAGATCGTCGCACGGCAGCTTTCCGACCGCGACGCGCCGGCAGCGGCGCGCGAGGCAGCCGAGAAGCTGCGCGACCCACGCACCGTGGCAGTGGTGACCGGCCAGCAGGCAGGGCTGTTCGGCGGACCGTTCTTCACTTTGCTCAAGGCGGTCACCGCGGTGACCCTTGCGCGGCGGTACGCCGACGTAGCTGACGGAGATGTCGTCTCGATCTTCTGGATCGACGCCGAAGACCACGATCTGGACGAAATCCGTCACTGCGATCTGCTGGACAGAGACTCCGCGCCGCAGTCTGTCGTGCTCGATCTCGACGCTCCCGCCGGCACGCCCGCAACCGCAATCCGGTTCGGCGAGACCGTCACCGGCGCGATCGAGCGACTGCGCGAAGAGCTTCCGGAAACCGAGTTCACCCCGGAGGTGCTCGCCGCACTCGCCGCGGCGTACGCGCCGGGCGTCCGGCTGGTCGAGGCGTTCGCCCGCTGGCTCGACCGACTGCTGGGGGATCACGGTCTGATCGTCTTCGATGCGTCGGACCCCGCCGCCAAGCCGTACGCGCGGGATCTGTTCGCGCGCGAGCTGCAGGCGCCCGGTCGGACCAGCGAACTGGCGGCGGCGGCGGGGAGCCAACTGACAGCGCTCGGTTACCACGCGCAGGTCTCTCCCGCCCCCGGCTCGACGGCTCTCTTTCGAATGAACGGCGCGCGTGAACCGATCCGCATCGACGGCGACGGGTTCCTTACCGGCGGGCGCCGTCTCGGACGCGGCGCGCTAATGGCCGAACTCGACGCGAACCCGGCATCGTTCAGTCCGAACGTCCTGCTTCGACCGCTAGTCCAGGACACGCTGCTCCCGACCGCGGCGGTCGTCGCCGGCCCGCACGAACTCGCCTACCTCGGCCAGTTGCGCCAGGTGTACGCGGCGTTCGGGTTACCGATGCCGCTGATCCATGCACGCGCGACAGCAACCATTGTCGATTCGGCGACGGTACGATTCCTTGCCCGCTACGAACTCGCGCTGGCGCGGTTGCAGCCACAGGATGACGCCGCGCTTAACGCACTCCTCGACGCCCTGTTGCCTGCCACCGTCCACGCGGCGCTCGATGCCGCCGAGCGCACCACCGCGGAACGACTCGATGCGGTCCGGGAAGTGGTTCCCGTAGTCGATCCAACCCTGGCGGGCGCCGTCGAGTCGACGCGCGGAAAGATCGAACGTGATCTCGGCAACCTGCGCAACAAGGTGATCCAGGCCGCGAAGCGGCGCGACGAGACGCTCCGCCGGCAGTTCCACCGGGCAAGAACGCAATGTTTCCCGGGAGGCGATCCCCAGGAACGACGTGTCGGGGTCGTCCATTTTGTCAACCGTTACGGCTTTGGGCTGATCGACAACCTTCTGACCGATCTCTCCTTCGCACCCGGCTGCCACGACCTCCTGACGCTCTGACCGGCCGCGTGCGCGCCACGCGACATCCTCCGCTAGAATCCGCCGGGGTATACTGGAAAACCGCGCCGCAAACGGGCGCATCGGGCCATGAACGAGGAAGTCTTCCGCGCCGTGAACGAGGCGTTCGAGCGTGGCGAATCGGCTGCGCTCGTGACGATTGTTCGTACACAGGGATCTACCCCGCAGCGGGTCGGCGCGAAGATGCTCGTGTACGCTGACGGCCGCACGGTCGGGACAATCGGCGGTGGCTGCTACGAGAACGACGCATTCTGGAAAGCGCGGCAGTCGCTCGAGACGCGCCGGCCGCTGCTCACGCGGTACGAGTTGGCCGACGACCTGGCGGAGGAGTCGGGACTCATTTGCGGAGGCCAGATGGAGGTCTATATCGACCCGCTCGAGGCATCGCCACAGCTCTATCTCGTCGGCGCCGGCCACGTAGCGCAGCGCCTTGGACAGATCGCCCCGGCGGCCGGGTTCCGGCTGCATGTGATCGACGATCGGGAAAAGTTCGCCAACGCCGAGCGATTCCCCGACGCCGTGGAGTGCGTGGTGGATGACATACCCACCTGGCTCGAGAACGCCAACCTGCCGCAATCGGCGTACGTCGTCATCCTGACGCGCGGGCACCGTCACGACCTCAACGCGCTCCGCGCGCTCGCCACCCGGCCGCTCCGCTACCTCGGCCTGATTGGCAGCCGGGCGAAGGTGGCGCGCCTGCACGAGGCGCTCCGCGAGGAGGGGATCACCGTCACCCATCCCGATCGGCTGCACGCGCCGGTCGGCCTGAACATCGGCGCGGTCTCGCCGCACGAGATCGCCGTCAGCATCCTGGCTGAACTGATCGCCGTCAAGTACGACAAGTTGGACGACGGCGCGGCGCGCTCGCTCCGATGGATGCCGCGAGCTATCGCGGCGGACGAAGCGGCACCGGCGGAAGAACCGGCTGCTATACTCAAGGGTGGTTAGCGCGCCAGGCACGCGGCCAGCCCGCGCGTCGGCGGTGAACATACCCATGACACCGCGACCGGCTACCAGTCCATCGGATCGCCCGCCGCTCACCGAGCGCGCCAGCCGCATCCTGGATTTTGTCGTGCGGCAGTACATCGACAGCGGCGAGCCGGTTTCGTCGCTTTGGTTGGCGCGCCACGGCAACCTCCGCCTTTCGTCCGCATCGCTCCGCACCGTTATGGCCAGGCTGGAGGACGACGGCTACATCCACCAGCCGCATACGTCAGCGGGCCGCGTCCCAACTGATCGAGGCTATCGCTACTTCGTCGATCGGCTGCTCCGGCGACGGCGGCGGCCAAGCCCCCCCGCCGCGGTCGAGGCGCGGCTGCGGCGGGCGCGAACCGTCAGCGACGTGCTCTCGAACGTTTCCCACGAGTTGTCGACCGCTTCGCACCATCTCGCTTTTGCCTGCATGCCGCGGCGGGCATCGCGGACCGTGGCCAACCCGCTCTTCATCGAGGGCTCGTGGTTTCTCGCGGAGGAAGTTTCCGACGAAACCAACCGCGTGCCACTGGCCATCCTCCAAACCCTGCTCGCCATGATCGAACGCAAGGAGTTGCTGGTCCGGCTGCTCGAGGAGTACCTCGACGAACCGGGCCTGACGGTGGTGATCGGCACCGAGAACCGGACACCGGAGATGCAGCCGTTCAGTCTGGTCGCATCCACCTACTTCGATGGCGAGCAGACTGGCAGTATCGGCGTGATCGGTCCCCGTCGGATGCGCTACGGACGCGCCATCTCCGCGGTCGACCAGGTTTCCGCCGCCGTCAGCCGCGTGCTCGTGGCGCAGGCGTCCGCGTCCCACTATGACAGACGACCAGAGACCGGGGCCGCCTGACGGCGACCCCGCAGCAAGACCGGCCGTAAATGCCGGCGAGGTCGCCGCCGAGGACGAGGACACCAAACCGGCGCCGACGGCCAGTAACGATCCTTCGTCGGAGTACGATCAGCTCCGTGACCTTCTGCTGCGCAAGACGGCGGAGTTCGACAACTTCCGTAAACGCGTGGAGCGGGAACGATCCGAGTTCGCGCGGCGCGCTGCCGAGGATCTGCTGCTCGACCTTCTGCCGTTGGTCGACGACTTCGAGCGCGCGCTCGCCGTACCGTCCGAAACCCCCGACGGCGAGTCGTACCGAGCCGGTGTCGTGCTGATGCACCGGCAATTGCTGGAGCTGCTCCGCAAGCGGGACGTAACCCCGATCGACGCGGTGGGCGAGCCTTTCGACCCTGGCCTGCACGAGGCGGTGACGCAGGAGCCGAGCGACGAACACCCGGAGGGCACGGTGGTGACCGAGTTCCGCCGCGGCTACCGTCTCGGCAACCGCCTGCTCCGCCCGGCGATGGTGACCGTATCGGCGGGAGGGAACGCCCGAGAAGAGGCAGCGGAAACAGACAGCCGCGACGCTGCGAACCCGGCCGATCAGCCATGAGCGCGCGCGACTACTACGAGGTGCTCGGCGTCCCCCGGGATGTGGACGAGCCGTCGCTGAAACGCGCCTACCGCCAGATCGCGCTCCAGTACCACCCCGACCGGAATCCGAACGACGCCGATGCGGAGGCACGATTCAAGGAAGCGGCCGAGGCGTACGCCGTGCTGGCAGACCCGGAGAAACGCGCCCGTTACGATCGGTTCGGCCACGCCGGCGTGCGGGGCTCGGGAGGCGGCGGGTTCGATCCTTCCACCTTCGCCGACTTCAACGATATCCTCGGCGACCTTTTCGGATTCGGCGGCGGTTTCGGCGACCTTTTCGGCGGCGGGACCCGCCGGCGGCAAGGACCGATCGCGGGAAGCGATCTGCGGTACGACCTCCGGATTCCACTCAAGGAAGCGGCGGTTGGCCACGAAGCGACACTCCGCATTCCGCGTGAGGAGACGTGCGACGGCTGCAACGGGTCCGGCGCCGCGCCGGGCACCGGACCGGAACGCTGCGCACAGTGCGGCGGCCGTGGCCAGGTGCGCTCCCAGCATGGCTTCCTTACAGTGGCGCGGCCCTGCCCGCGCTGCGGCGGAAGCGGCCAGGTGATTGCCACCCCCTGCACCGCCTGCCGCGGCCGGGCGCGCCTGACGCGGGAGCGGACGATCACCGTCAGGGTGCCGGCCGGCATCGACAGCGGACAGCGGCTTCGAGTCGTCGGCGAGGGTGAACATGGACTGCGCGGGGGCCCGCCCGGCGACCTGTACGTCGAAATCCAGGTTGATGACCATCCCCTCTTCCGTCGCGACGGAGCCCATCTGCTCTGCGCCGTGCCGGCCAGCTTCCCGACGCTCGCGCTCGGCGGGAAAGTGAAAGTGCCGACGCTGAACGGCGACGCAACGCTGAAGGTGCCCAAGGGAACGCAACCGGGCAAGCGATTTTGCCTGCGCGGCAAGGGTCTGCCCCACACGCACGGCCGCGGACAAGGCGATCTTTACGTAGACCTGACCGTGCAGGTGCCGACACGATTGTCCGGCAAGCAGAAGCGCCTGATCGAGGCGTTGCGCGAGACGATCCCGGACGAGACGCCCAGAGACGCGCACGACGCCGCCAACACGGACCGCGACGACGATCAGGACGACAGCCGCCCCCTCTTCGATCGGATGAAGGACATCTTTGGCTGACGGGTCGCGGCCGGACCGTCCGGCACTCGACATCCAGCTGCCCGCGACACCCTCCGCGCTCCGACCTCGCCTGAGCGCGCTGCTCGACGACTTCGATCCGTTCGCCATTGAGGAAACGGACGGCGGCGCGTGCCGCGTCTACTTCTTCTCGACCCGGGCGCGTGACGAGGCGGCGCGCGCGATCGATCGCGTATTCGGAACGGACGAGGCCTGCGCTATACCAATTGACGTTCCGGACGAAGGGTGGGCGGAACGGTCGCAGGCCAGCCTCCGCGCGGTCCGTGTCGCCGGGATCGTGGTCGCTCCGCCCTGGGACCGACCGGCTGACGATCCCGCGATCGTTATCGAGATTGAGCCGTCGACCGGCTTCGGTACGGGACACCATGCGACCACACGTCTCTGCCTGTCAGTCATGCAACGGATGCGTGGCGAGATCGCGGCGAGCCGCCGCGTGATCGACCTCGGGACCGGATCCGGAGTCCTTGCCATCGCCTCGCTGCGCCTCGGCGCGCCTGGGGTCAGCGGCGTCGAGCGCGATCCGGATGCCTTGCGCAACGCACGACGCAATATCGAGCGGAATGGCGCCAGTTGGCATCCTCCGTCCACAGGTCGACGTGCGTCCCGGCACCCCTCGGTCGAACTGATCGAAGCGGACTTGTCAACGGCTGCGGCTGATCCCGCTCGGATCGGCGACGCCGACATCGTCCTCGCGAACCTCACAGGCCCATTCTTCACCGCCCACGCCGGCGCCGTCCTGCGCTGCGTCGCGCCGGGCGGCGTGCTGATCGCGAGTGGCTTCACTGAGGACGAAGATCCCGATGTCCGCGCCGCGCTGGGCGACACGTTGACACTCGTCGCACGCGAGACGGAAGACCGTTGGGTCGGCGTCGCGCTCCGCCAGTCGGTTTCCACCTGCCCACGATGACCGTCCGGCGTTTCTACGCCCCCGTGATTCCAGCCGTGGGCGGCGCACTACCGCTTCCTCCGGATGAGGGGCGCCATCTCGCGCGCGTTCTCCGCCTGCGCGCTGGCGCGGCGATCCGGGTCTTCGACGGCGCAGGACACGAGAATGACGCGACGGTTGAGCAGGACGATCCGCGCCGCGTCATCGTGCGCGTTGGTGCGCCGATCACGCCGCCACCGCCGCCGCGCGTCCCGGTAACGCTCGCGGTCACGCTCCTCAAGGGCCGGAAACTGGACGACGTCGTCCGGGACGCAACGGCGCTCGGCGTGGCGGCGATTGTCCCCCTGGTAAGCCGCCGCGCCGGCGCCGCGCCCGGAATCGCTGGGGGGCGCCACCTGGCCGCGCGATGGCGCGGCGTCGCCATCGCGAGCGCCAAGCAGTGCGGCAGCACCATCGTGCCGCAGGTGCACGCCCCGATAGCCTATGACACGTTCCTGGCGGACCCATCGGCGGCAGACGGGCACCATCCCCTCCGAATCCTCCTGGTGGAGCCGTCCGCCGATAATGCGCCGGACGCACCCTGGACGGATGCTGCGCCGCTCACGTCGCTCCGTGCCGGGCCGTCCCCGACGCGGGCCGTCGTTACCGTCGGCCCCGAGGGAGGCTGGACGCGTGACGAGACGTCGCTCGCCATAGCCGCCGGGTTCCACCCGCTCACCCTTGGGCCCCGCACCCTTCGCGCCGACCTGGCTCCGGTCGTCGCGCTGTCGATACTCCGTTCCGTCTGGGACGATTTCTGATGCCGCCGGGCGGGTCGGCACGGCGCTATACTTCGGCACGGCATGCTGTTCCGAGGTCAGACGCTGGGCAAGTACAAGGTGGTCGCCCCCCTCGGCAGCGGCGGGTTCGGCGCCGTCTATCGCGCGCGCGATACCTGGATCGACAAGGACGTCGCGATCAAGGTGCCGCACAAGCAGAACCTCAACTTCACCGAGTTGCTCCAGGAACCGCGCCTGCTGGCGGCGCTGAACCACCCCAACATCGTCTCGATCACGACGGCGGAGAAGCAGGACAACCTCTTCTTCATCGTGATGGAGTACGTTCCGGGTGAGACCCTCGAGACAATCATTAGCGAGACCGGTGGCCTTGCGCCGGAACGCGCCGCCGATTACGCCGCGCAGGTCGCGCGCGCGCTGGCGCACGCACACGATCAGGGCGTGATTCACCGAGACCTGCGCCCACCCAACATCCTGGTGTCGGAGAGCGGCGTACTGAAGGTCGCCGACTTCGGCACCTCCCGCTTCCTCGAACTGGCGGCGCACGGAACCACGGTGATAGGCAGCCCGCCCTACATGGCGCCGGAGCAGTTCACTGGCATGGCGGTCTTCGCCTCCGATCTCTATTCGCTCGGCGTCACGATGTACCAGATGCTCACCGGCGTGTTGCCGTACGAGCCGCCGGCGCCCGATCAGCTCGACAAACTGAAGAGCGGCGAACTGGTCCGCGCGCCGCGGCTCGAGAATCCGGCGGTGCCCAAGGCACTGAACGACATCGTGATGAAGGCGCTCGCGCCGGACGTCTCCCGCCGGTACCAGCGCGCGACGGACCTCCTGCGCGATCTGGAACCTGCTAACCGGTCCGCCGGACCACCTGTCGGGACGGCCGCGACCACCGAGAGCCAGACGGCGGCGGCGTACAGCGGCACTCGGTCAGGCAGCGCGGTGGCCGGCAGCGTCGGCACGCTCCCCCGCCGGACCGACGATCCGACGCCGGGCGGACGACGGATCTGTCCATCCTGCCACCGGCCGCTCCACGCGCGGGCAATCCACTGCCCCTTCTGCGGAGACGCGGCCTGACCGCGCGGCGTGGGAATTCCGGACGCGGCGCCGGCATCCGCTTGCCAGAAGCGGCGGCCGGCCCCTACACTGGAAACAGGAGTTAACTCGTTCACCACACGCGAGTTGAAGGCAGGCAGACCATGAGTTTCGGCACCGGCCGCGTCTGGATGAACGGGACGCTGGTCGACTGGAAAGACGCGAAGATCCACATCGGATCGCATGTGATCCATTACGGCAGCGGCGTCTTCGAAGGGGCGCGCTGCTACGACACCCCAGCCGGCTCGGCCGTCTTCCGGCTTGATGCCCATATCCGCCGCTTCTACGACTCGGCGAAGATCTATCGGATGCACTACGCGCTCAGCAAGGCGGAGTTCTCCGAGGCGGTGCTCGACACGATTCGCGCCAACGACTACCGGGCCTGCTACGTTCGGCCGCTGATGTACCGCGGCTACGACACCCTCGGCGTCAACCCGCTCGGTTGTCCGGTCGAGGCGACCATCCTCGTCTGGGAGTGGGGAGCCTACCTGGGCGAGGAGGCACTCGAGCACGGCGTCGATGTCCAGGTCAGCTCCTGGGGCCGCGGTGCGCCGAATCGCTTCCCGTCGATGTCGAAGTGCACCGCCAACTACGCGAACGCCCAGTTGATCAAGATGGAGGCGACGCTCCACGGTTACGCCGAAGGGATTGCGCTCGACCCGCAGGGCTTCGTCAGCGAAGGCAGCGGCCAGAACATCTTCCTCGTGCGGGACAACATCATCACCACGCCCCCGCTCGCCGATTCGATCCTCCCGGGCATCACGCGGGACGCGGTCATCACTCTCGCCGCCGACCTGGGCTACGAAGTACGTTACGCGACGCTGCCGCGCGAGATGCTCTATATCGTCGACGAAGTGTTCTTCACGGGCACCGCCGCCGAGATCACGCCAGTCCGTTCGATCGACAAGATCGCCATCGGCGACGGCCAGCGAGGTCCGGTCGCCGCAACGATTCAGCGGCGCTTCTTCGACGTGATCAACGGCCGTGTGCCCGACACGCACGGCTGGCTCACGTTCGTCGATGGCGGCGCGGCGCAGCCCGCCACATCCGGCACGGCATCCGGCGCTCACCGCTCCTGACCGCCGGCCCGTGGCCACTTCCCCTTACGCGGTGGCCCTGGCGCTGCTGGCGCGGCGCGAGCTGTCTGCGGCGCAGCTTACGGAACGCCTTCTCAGGAAAGGCTACGAGCCGGACGAGGCCGCGGCGGCGGTGGCGCGCCTCGGGACGGAGGGCGCGGTGGACGACCGCCGGACCGCCGCGGTGATCGCGCGCCGCGCCGTGGAGGTATCGCACCGCGGGCCGCGCCGCGCACGGCAGCAGATTGAGGCGGCGGGAATCGCGCCGGAGGTGGCGCGCGCAGCGGTCGACGAAGTGTACGGCGAGGTGGGAGTAGGAGCCGTGCTCGAGCGCGCGCTCGCCCGACGGCTCAGCGGCCCGGTGCGTGATCGGGCCCATTTCGAGAAACTCTGCCGCTATCTGATCCGCCAGGGCTTCGACAGCAACGCGGCGGTCGCCGCCCTGCGCACCCGTAGCGGTCCCCGCGAGCTGGACCCCGGGGCGTTGCGATGAGGCCGTCCACCGCTCCCCCGTGTCACAATTGATGCGCATGACGTCGGTCGAGATTCGCCGGAGCTTCCTGGATTTTTTCGAGGCGCGGGGTCACCGTGTGGTTCCGAGCTCGCCCCTCGTCCCGGCCGACGACCCGACACTGCTCTTCACGAACGCCGGGATGAACCAGTTCAAGGACCTCTTCCTGGGCGCCGCACAGCGCGACTACCGGCGCGCCACCACATCGCAGAAGTGCATGCGTGTAAGCGGCAAGCACAACGATCTGGAGAACGTTGGTCCGTCGCTCCGGCATCACACCTTCTTCGAGATGCTGGGCAACTTCTCGTTCGGCGACTACTTCAAGACGGACGCCATCCCGTTTGCCTGGGAGCTGCTGACCGATGTCTGGAAGCTGCCGACCGAGCGGCTCTACGTCACGGTCTTCAGGGGCGAAGCGGGTATACCGCGCGACGACGAGGCGTACGACATCTGGCGAAGGCTGGTGCCCGCGGAACGGATCGCAGAATTGAGCGCGGCAGAGAACTTCTGGGCGATGGGCGACACCGGACCTTGCGGCCGCTGCTCCGAAGTGCACTACCACCGGGGCGACCATCTTCCCTGCCCGGCCCCCGTCTGCCTAGGCATCGACTGTTCGTGCGACCGTTACGTGGAGATCTGGAACAACGTCTTCATGGAGTTCCAGCGGCACGAGGACGGGACCCTGACGCCGTTGCCGGCCCCGTCGATCGACACCGGGATGGGGCTGGAGCGAATCGTGGCCGTGCTGCAGGAAAAGTTGTCGAACTACGACACCGACCTGTTCACGCCGCTGCTGACCGCTATCGGCCAGCGGGCCGGTGTGCCGTACGTACCCCTGGCGGGCGGCGCAGCGAACGGGACGGCGGACGTGTCGCTCCGGGTAGTCGCCGATCATCTCCGCGCGATGACGTTTCTCCTTGCGGACGGCGTCGTCCCCTCCAACGAGTGGCGCGGGTACGTGCTGCGGAAGATCATGCGGCGCGCGATGCGTCACGGAAAGAAGCTGGGGATCGACGAGCCGTTCCTGCACGAACTCTCCGCGGTCGTCATCGCCGAGATGGGAAACGCCTACCCGGAACTCGCGGCGAACCGCGAAACGATCGCCTCGGTCGTGCGGCGCGAGGAAGAGCAGTTCGACAAGGTGCTGACAGACGGCCTCCCCCGCCTGGAAGCGGCGATCGACGGGGCAGTGGCCCGCGGCGGGGTGCTCGGCGGCGACAAGGTGTTCCACCTGTACGACACGTTCGGTCTGCCGCTCGACTTCATTGAGGATCTGGCCGGACAGCGGTCGATCACGGTCGATCGCGGAGGCTTCGATCAGGCGCTCGAGGCACAGCGGGCGCGCGCTCGCGCCGCCAGCCACTTCGGCGCCGGCGATACGCCGAGGTTCACGCTGCGCGACGGCAGTCCCGACCCGGCATCGCTCATCGACAGATTCGTCGGCTACGAGATCACCTCCGAGGCGTGCCGTGTCGCTCATCTCTTCGGCCGCGACGGCAACGAGATGGAGCGCCTCGAGGCAGGCATCGAAGGCTATGCGATCCTCGACCGGACGCCGTTCTACCTGGAGGCGGGCGGCCAGATCTCCGATACTGGGCGGCTCTCCGTGGCGACCGGGGGTGGCGGAGCAATCCCGTCCGCTGGCTCGGCAGACGCACCTTCGGGGCGTGATGCGGTTGAAACTGTGGTGGTCGACGTAGTTCACCCGGTGGCGGCATGGCCACGGATGCACGTCGTCGAGGTGCAGGCTGGTGTCCTCCGCCTGGGCGCGACAGTGATGGCGGCGGTCGATGCGAGGCGACGCGACGCGATCCGCCGCAATCACACCGCAACCCACCTGCTGCACGCCGCGCTCCGGACGGTCGTGGGTGACCATGTCCGGCAGAAGGGATCGCTCGTCGCACCCGACCGGCTACGGTTCGACGTCACGCACCACGAGCCGGTGCACCACGACCAGATCCAGGAGATCGAGCGGATCGTCAACAGCCGCGTCTTCGGCAATCAGCCGGTCGAGACGCAGGAACGGGAGACCCAGGCGGCGATCGCCGAGGGCGCGATGGCACTCTTCGGCGAGAAGTACGGCGACCGGGTCCGCATGGTCCGGATCCCCGGCTTCTCGACGGAGCTGTGCGGAGGCACCCACTGCCGTGCCACCGGCGACATTGGCCCGTTCGTGATCACACAGGAGAGCGGCGTCGCGGCCGGAGTCCGTCGGCTCGAAGCGATGACCGGCGCCGGCGCAGTGGAGTTCCTCCAGCAGCGGCGGGATGCGCTGGACGATCTCCTCAGCACCCTCGGCGCGGCGCCCGATCAGGCGGTGGGGGCAGTGCAGAAGCTCCAGACGGACGCGAAGCGTCTTGCGCGTGACATCGAGCAGTTCAAGGTGCGGGCGGCGCTGGCGAGTGGCAGCGACAAGTCCGCCGGCAGCGGCGACGCTGGCGCCGGCGAGGCAGAGATCGGCGGCGTCCGGGTGGTCACGCGTGTGGTCTCCGGCCTCAACCCGAGTGCGCTCCGTCTGATGGCCGATCAGCTTCGCGATCGCCTCGGCAGTGGTGTCGTCGTACTCGCCTCCAACAACGACGGCAAGGCTGCGCTGACCGTCGCCGTCACCAGCGACCTGATCGGCCGCGTTCATGCCGGCGCCCTGATCGGTACGCTCGCCTCCATCGTCGGCGGTCGCGGCGGCGGCCGCCCGGACTTCGCCCAGGCGGGCGGCAGGCAGACCGGGAGGCTCGCCGAGCTGCCGGGCGAGGCCCGCACCGCCATTACGCAGATGCTGGCGGGAAACTAGCGCGAGGCGCCAGGCATCACGCCCAGCCGGAAGGCAGGATGCGGCCGACCGACCGCGACACACCAGACGGAAGCGACGCACCGGCGGAGCCGGTCCGCCTCGACGTGTGGCTCGACGTCGCCTGCCTCTTCCGCACCCGGTCGGAAGCACAGCGCGCGGTGAAAGGAGGCAAGGTCTCGGTCAACGGATCCCGCGCGAAGCCGAACCGCGAGGTTCGTCCGGGCGACGTGCTGCGCATCACCCGCCCGCACGGCGTCATCCAGGAGGTTGCCGTAACCGCGCTCGCCAACCGTCATATCCCGAAGAACGAGGCGCGCGCGCTGTACGATGACCGTACCCCGCCTCCATCGCAGGAAGACCTCGACTTCCGCCGCTTCGTCCGGCGCGTCGCGCGGGCGAACGCCTCGAACCGGCCCGACAAACGCCAGCGCCGGCAGCTACGCTCGTTGAAGGGTCGCTGAGATCAGCGCGCGACGAACGGAGGACGGATCAGCAGCGCCGGGTCCGCGTCGGTCTTCGGGACCAGCTTCTGCGTCCGCCCGTGCTGATTGTCCCCGCCGTACAGGTTGCCGTCGGCATCGACCGAGAAGGCGTGCACCTCCAGGAAGCCGGTCGGACCCTGGGTCTCAACGTTCCAGGTATAGAGGCGGTTACCCTCGAAGTCGAGCTTCACCATCTTGAGCGGCCCCAGATCCGAGACCCAGAGATGGTCCTCGCCAACGATGATGTCGAGCGGTAGGCCGAAGCCGGACCATGTGGCGAGGTGGTCCACCTCGGGGTGGTATTCGCCCGATGCATCGTCCGAGATGCGGAACTTCTGGACGCGCCCGTTTGCCCGATCAAGAGCAAAGACCAGGCCGTCGGGACCCACGCCGAGGGCGTGGATGCCGTTGAACCGGCCCGGATCGGTGCCAAACCCGCCGAACTCCGTCAGGTAGCGCCCTTCGCTGTCGAGAATGACGATGCGGTGGTTGTCGAGCCCGTCCGCCACCAGCACTCGCCCGTCGGGGAGGAACGCGACGTCCTGCGGCCGGCCGAAGTGAGTCTCGTCACTGCCCTCGACGTTCTTCTCGCCAAGCGTCATGAGCAGCTCGCTGCCGTCATTGGACAGCACGAAGATCTGGTGCCGAGTCTCGTTGATCACCCACACGCGGCGTTCCGGGTCGTACGGGCTGATCCGGATCCGGTGCGGTCCGGGTCCGTCCGAGTCGGCGCACAAGTGGTCCCACTGATCCCACACTTCGAGCAGGTTGCCGTCGCCGTCGACCACGGTCAGGCAGTTCTGCCAGGTACGACGTTCAGTCTCACGCAGCGCGTTGATCCCGATGGAGCCGACGTATCCGGCGAACTCCGGTGGAACCGGGTCGGGCAGGCGCGTCTCCCCCCGCTGGGAGATGAAGATACGGTTCGGCGACTCGGCGAATACGCCCGAGTTCCCGCCCAAGGCGAAGCCTTCCGCTGCGAATGGCTTGTGCCAGCCAGCGACCACTTCGTACGGACTGGGTCCAATCGGGCCGGGCTCCGGCTCCCGGTCCTGTGCCGAGGCCATCCCCACCAGGAGCCCCGCCGACAGTAGCGAGACGACTGAAGTCGTGTAGCGCATGGCGGCGAGTATACACACGGCCCACGTTGCTGCCGCGCCCACTGCCTATCCAGCCCGCCGGCGCAACTCACCCACCAGCACCCGGCAGTCGCGCACCCCGGTTTCAATCATCGCGCTCGCCACCGTCCCGGTCACGTTAGCCACCGCAAAGCTGAGTCCCTTGAGGTTGCGTTCGGGATTGACGCCGGGGATGGAACGGGGATAGCCGCACGTCCGGAACACCGGAGCGTCGGGAGTCCCCGTGACCGCGTACGCGCCGCGCGGGCGCGACCAGTCGAGTTCGACGCGGATCACACCGTCGAGATCGAGCGTGCCAGGCAGCCAGTCGCCGCTGCGATCGGAACCGGCCGCAACCACGATGGTCCCGGCCGCGTGCGCTCGACCCATCGCCGCCGCAAGGAAGGCCGCGTGTGATCGGTCGGTCGTGCCGAGGCTCAGATTCACCAGCGGCAGCGCGAGCGCGGCGGCCCGATCGATGGCCGCCACGAGGGCCTCGACCGACGTGTCGAGGACGCGATCGAAGACCCTGAGCGGACAGACCTGAACGGCAGGCGCGAGATCCTGGATGGCGGCCGCGACCGCGGTACCGTGACCCAGCCGGTCGACCACATCATCGTGGACCGTTCCGTCGCGGCCGAAGCCGGCGCCGGCCGCGATTGCACCGATATGCGGATGGCCAGCGTGGATGCCGCTGTCAATCACCCCGACCACGAACGGCTCTGGCACCGTCACCTGCCCGAACGGGCGTCACGAGACGGAAGCGGCTCCCGCCTCGTGCGGCGCCGCATCCGACTCCTCCACCGACCCGGCCTTCTCATCCCCCTTCGCTCGGGCCGCCTGTGATGCAAACAGGCGCGCGAAGACGCCGTCCCCCGCCAGCAGCTCGTCGGGCGGACCGATCTCCGCCACGCTCGCGCCGTCGAGCGCCACGACACGGTCCGCGTGGCGGGCCAGCTCGAGGCGATGGGTGATAACTAGCGTGGTCCGCTCCCGCATAATCGCCTCGTAGCCGCCGATCACATGCCGCT
The DNA here is from genome assembly GCA_965263055.1 of Vicinamibacterales bacterium. Taxonomy (GTDB): domain Bacteria; phylum Acidobacteriota; class Vicinamibacteria; order Vicinamibacterales; family UBA8438; genus VXRJ01. The sequence goes on from OZ253581.1 coordinate 334,127, forward strand.
CGGCGACCGGATCGAGCGCCGCGGTCGCCTCGTCGAGCACCAGCACGCTCGGGTCGGCAAGCAAGGCACGTGCGATCGCGACGCGCTGGCGCTCCCCCGCCGACAGCGCCGCCCCCCGCTCGCCCAAGACGGTGTCGTAGCCTTCTGGCAAGCCGGCGATGAAGTCGTGGATGCCCGCGGCCCGCGCTGCCGCCTCCACGTCGCCGGCGCGGGCATCCGGCCGGGCGTAGCGCAGGTTCTCCGCCATGGACGCGTGAAAGATGAACGGCGCATGCTCCACCAGCGCCACGTGCCGGCGAAGAAACGCCAGCGGGAGCGTCCGCAGATCCTGGCCGTCAAGCCGGACCGCCCCGCCGTCGGGATCGAGCAGCCGGAGGAGCAGATCGGCGACCGTCGACTTACCGGCGCCGCTCCGGCCGACGATTGCCACCGTCTCGCCCGGGGCGACGGTGAACGACACGGCATCGAGCGCCGGCGCGCCGCGGTCGAACGACAGGCTCACGCCATCGAACTCGACGAGACCGCGCACGTTTGCCGGCGCCGAGGCTCCCGGCGCCTCTTCCACCTCTATCGGAGCATCGGCGATCTCATTGACCCGGGCCAACGACACCTTGGCGGTGGCAAGACTCGCGTAGAGTCCCATCAACGCCTGCACCGGCCCCATGAGCCGGGTCTGGTAAGCCATGAAGGCCACCAGCGTCCCCATGCTGAGCGTGCCGTCGAGATACCGGAGCCCGCCGTACAGAAACACGACGCCCATTCCTCCCGACAGGAGTATCCCCGGCAGCCCGCCAGCGAGATAGGTCACGCGCTGCATCGCCATCAGTGCGCCAATGAATGCCTGGTTCCGGTCGCGGAAGCGCGCCGCCTCGCGCTGCTGGGCGTTCGCCGTCACGACGAGCCGCATCGCCGAGAGCGTCTCGATCAGGAAGCTGCCGATGTCCGCGCTACGCTCGCGGAAAGCGGCGACTCGGCGTTCCAGCAGGCGCCGGTAGACAACCAGCGCCCAGATGCTGAGGGGCAGGACCGCGACTCCGGCGAGGAAGAGCCGCAGGTCGAGCCAGATCATCATCCCGACCGACCCGACCAGAAAGAGTATGTTGCCGATCCACGCCAGAGCAGCCTCGGCCGCGACACGCTGGATTTCGCCGATGTCGTTGTTGATCCGCGAAACGATGTCGCCCAGCCGGGTGCGGGTGTAGAAGCGGGGCGAGAGGCGCTGCAGGTGACGGTAGAGATCCAGGCGCATGTCGAACAGGATCTCTGCCGACACCAGCGTGTACCGGAGACCGCTGAATACGTTGAGAAGGAAGCTGACGACCGTCAGGCCGACGAAGAGCGCAACTACCCGCACCAGCACCGCGCGGTCGCCGCCCAGCAACGCGTTGTCGACCAGGTCGCGCGACAGGAGGGGAACGATCAGCGACGCCAGGGTGCTCGCGAAGCCAAGGACGACCACGAGCGCAAGGCGCCGCCAGTACGGCGCGATATAGGCCAGTGCGCGCCGGAACTGCGGGTCGAGCATGCCGGCCGTCTCCGCGGCCGCCTTACGGCGCCGCCGACGACGGCATCACGATGAGCCCGGACGTCATGTCGCCGTCCAGGGTCAGGGTGCTGAGGTAGTCGAACGACTCCGCGTCGTAGAAATCGATTGTGGCGCCCGCCAACGAGATGTAGAGCACCTCGCCGTTGGTGCTGACGTGGATCGCCATGCGCGGTCGTCCCGCGAACGTCCTGCGGGGGCCGATGCGCCGGTTCTCCAGGTCGAGAGTCCAGAACTCGTACCCCTCGATCCGGCTCTGCAGTCCGTACGCCTTCCGCCGCCCCGGCGCGAGGGCGAAGCGCATGTCGGTAGCGGGACCCAGCGTATGGAAATCGACGTCGCGGTTCGGCAGATCGATCCGGGCAACGCCCATCAGCTCGCGGTCCTGCGCCTCGTCGTGCAGCGTGAAGAGGCCGGTGAAGAAACCCGGCTCCTCATAGACCAGGTCGGTCGAGAAGTTGAAATCCATCCGGCCCAGCCCGGGCTCGAGCGGCTCGCGTAACGACCAGCGGTCGATCTCCGTGAACCCGTCGGTCTCCAGGATCAGCACGTCGCGGCCGAAGAAGTAGAGGTACTCGCCGTCCGGCGAGAACAGCATCCGCGTCCGCGGCGTCGGCTCCTCGGTCGGCCACGGCAGCTCCTGAACGATCTCGTGCGTCGCCATGTCGACCTGCACCAGCCGGTACGGCTCGATCTCGAAGCGGTCCAGCAGCTTGACGGCCGTGTCGAGGTTCAGGATGGCGGTGCGCCCGTCGGGCGCCACCCGGAACGAGCGGATGCGGGCGCGCCGGTTCGCTTCGCTGAGGGTGAACGAGTCGGTGACCTCGCGCGAGGCGATGTCGACCGTCGTCAGGTTCTCCATGGTCGGGTCGAGGAAGTAGAACCGCTCCCGGTCCTCCGAGACGACCATCGCGCGGGGCGAGCCGTGCGGCACCTCGATTTCGTCGACGAGGCTGGTGGTAGCCTCGTCGATGACGAAGATCCGGCTGGGGTACGCCGCCAGATACAGCGTCCCGTCGCCGGCCGAGACCTCCGCGCCGGACTGCGCCGCGGCCGGCGCCGCGGCGCTCAGCCCGAGCAGAACCGACAGGGCGGCCACCGCCGCCGCGCCCCGCGGCAGGGATCCGTTACGGGAAGATGAGGTCAATTTTCCGCCAGTCCTTCTGCGCGGCAGCGCAGCTCCCCGTCCAGTCGGGCGCGTGATTCAACTGGTCCGGCACCTGCGCCGGCCAGAAGCAGCCGAGATGGCAGTCGAACAGGTCGCGCTCGACCGGCTGGCACAGGCCGGCCGCGCCGCCGTTGCGGTCCGCCTCCCACCCCGGCGAGAAGATGAAGCTGCACCCCAGCGGAATGTGCGGCCCCTCCGGCCGGGGCGGTCCGGTCGTTCCGTCCTGCAGCGCCACCACGCGGCCGTCCGTCTCGCCCGCCGCCTCGTGGCGCCGCGCCTCGGCCAGCCCCTCGACGATGCGCGCCGCCTTCTGATTAATGGGTCGGAGATGCGTCATCGTTCACCTCATCGGGCAGCCCGCCACCGTCGAACTGCCGCAGAAACGCCGGGTTCCGCTCCGCGATCTCGCCGTAGATCTCCAGACAGCTTGCCGTCCACCCGCGAATCCACTCGCAGTAATGCAGGTTGGCCGCCTGCGTCGTCCCGTAGCGCGTATACGCCTCGTGGTAACAGCCCCCCGCGCAGAGCGGACGCGCCCAGCACGTCCGGCAGTCCGTCTTCCGGTCGATGTGGTGCGAGTCGAGGAAGGCTTCCTGCACGGTCTCGTCGACACCCTCCCGCACCGTCCCGAGCTTGTGGTCGTCGGAGCCGGCAAAGCGGTGGCAGAGCGCCACGTCGCCGTTGGTCGCCACCCCCATCAGCCCGAGGCCCGCTCCGCATGGCAGCGCCTTGCTCGCGCCCTTGTGGAGCTCCTCGATCGTGTCGCGCACGTTGCTGAAGCCGTGACGCCGGCCTTCGAGCGCCGCCTGCAGAAACTCCTGGCCCAGCTCCCGGAACTGCGCCAGCATCGAGTCGAAACCACTCTCCCCAATCGCGTGGGCGCGGCCCGGCGACGTCGTGACCGGCGCAAAACCGACCTCCCAGAAGCCGATGTCGTCGGTCAGGTGCCGGTAGATCCGCGTGATGTCGAGCACGTCCGAGGTCAGCGTCACCCGCGCCCCGATCGGTCGCGACCGGTGCCGCTTCAGAAGCTCCCGCACCTTCGGCGCCACCACGTCGTAGCTGCCACGCCCGTCGTGGAACACCCGGAACCGGTCCTGCATCTCCTTCGGACCGTCGATCGAGATCGTCACCCCGACGTCGTTGTCCGCCAGAAACTCGATCACCTCCGGACGCAGCAGCGTGCCGTTGGTCGTCAAGCTGAACTCCACCCGCTTGTTCGCCTCGGCGGCACGGCGACGCGCGTAGGGAATCGTCTTCTCGAGCACCGCGAAGTTCAGCAGCGTCTCGCCGCCGAAAAACGTCAGCCGCACCACCGGGCTGCTCCCCGACCGCTCGATCATGAAGTCGACGCTCGCCCGCGCCGTCTCCTCGCTCATCAGCTTCGGCATCCCGCCCGCCGTCGGCTCCGCAATCCGGTCCTCGCCATACTCGTAGCAGTACGTGCAGGCCAGGTTGCACCGGTTCGTGACGTTCACCACCAGCGTCGACAGCGGGATGGGCTTCAGCGGGATGATGTTCGGGGCAGGCTCCGGTGGTGGCGCCGGGGGTCCCGCCTCGACCGGCAGGATCACCCGGGCCCCCGCCAGCTCCGACAGGCTCGCCTCGACCTCCGGCAGGTCGAAGCGCCCCGTCAGGCGCGCGAAAAGGTCCGGCGGCGACAGACGCCCGCCGCGCAACGCGTCGACCACCGCCGACGACGTCTCGTCGAGCGCAAACACTGCCGCGCTCGGCACCAGGTAGAGAAACCGGCGCCCCGCCGCCTCGAAGGGATGGCACTCGCCAAGCGCTATTTCGGTCATGGTTCAGACTCCCCCCCACGCCGGATATACACCGGCACCGTCACCAGCAGGTGCGCCCGCGCACGCAGCGGACGCTCCAGCGCAACCCCGCTCACCGGTTCCACCGAGAGCGTCGCCACCACCCAGACGTCCCCCACGTTGTTCCGCTCGCCGCTCCGCTCCGGATTCGGCCCGTCGTCGGCCGGCTCGAACTCCCCGTGCTCGCCCAGCGTGCCGACAAACGCCGTGTCGTCCTCGTTGTAGGTGACCGCATACTCCTCCATGTTCCAGTCGACGTCGACCATGCCGAGATCCAGATCGTCGCCTGTGCCGGACTCCCCGTCCGGACCGTCATGCCACGCGCGCGCCTCGAAATACTCGTACTGCTTCGGGAACGCCACGCCGCCCACCCGCGCCAGGCCCGTCGCCGGACTCACCTCCACCCGGTCGATCGCGTCGAAGACCGTCACCGCCGCCGGCAGCGTGGCCGAGCCGATGAACAGGTCCCGCGCGCCGACCCGGGCGTCGGATGAAACCGTCACCTCCAGGGTCGCCGAGCTCGAAGACTGATCGCTGACCGCGTTCACCGTCAGACCCGCGCCGAGATCGATCGCGCCGGCTTCGAGCGGCTCCGGCAGATTGGCGCCGAAAAGCTGCAGCGTCACGGCTCCCGCCGCCACCGAGACCGCGCTCGGGTAGACGCCCGTCACCAGCGGCTCCGCGCCGACCCGACGCAGCGTCACGTCGATGCCCCGCTCGTCGTAGCCGCCCGTAAACCACCGCCCCGTGACCTCCTCCCGGCCGCGCGAGAGGAACATCACCTCCCGCGCGGTGAACTGCTCGGAGCTCGTCGAGCGGCCTCGCCACTGGTAGCCCGTGTACACCAGAACCTGACCGGTGCGGCTCACCTCGACGCCCCGCGCCGGATAGCCATAGGTCGCCCGCGTCTCCAGCTCGTCCGGCGACGCCGGGTCCGACGTGACGCTCAGCGTCCCATACACCGGACCCTGGCCCCGCTCGTGCCCCGCCAGCGCCCACGTCCCGTCCAGAACCGGCGTCCGCATGTTCGCCGACCAGCTCGCCCACTCCGGCGTGTCGAGCGGGAAAACTTCCGCCAGATGCTCCACCGCACGCTCCACCGCCGTCCGATCGTCGTCCTCCGACCCCGACACGGTCCGCGTGAACGACTGGAAGTCCGCGAACGGGTACAGGCCCCGGTGCATCGCCGGCAACAACTCCCATTCCTCCAGCGTCCGGCGCTGCGTCAGCACACGCCCCATCGAGTGGCACCGGTTGCACGTCTCCTGCGTCTCGGGATCGGCCTCGTAGTAGAAATCGATGTTCCGCCGCTCAACCTCGAACGCCCCGAAACCCACCTCCTCCGGCGCCAGACCGTGGTAGGTCGCCAGATAACGTACCGCCTCCCGCGCGTCCGCCGGCTCGATCCGCAGGTCGTTCAGCAGCACCATCCGCCGGATGGTCTGCTGCCAACCCTCCGGCGACGTCCGCTGATAGGAGATGCGGCTCATCCGACCCGCATCGTCCGCAGGATGGCAGGTCCCGCAGACGCGCTGGACGAGCTCGCTCGTGACAGGAATCCCGCCGCCGTCCGCCAGGACGGCGCCGGACGACGCCTCCTGAGCCGCGGCGGGTGCGCCGCCGGCCGCCACCAGCGCCAGTGCCGCCACACGACACCAAGCGCTGGATGTAAGGGACAGGCCGGGGGGAAGACCCATCACTGGGATTGTGACACACATCAACAGCGCAGTCGACCGCCCTCAACGTCATTGCCGCTCATGCTTCGTTACGCAAGATGCCCCGGCCGAGGAGCACCGCCAGCGCACTGATGAAATCGGAAAGGTCCACCGGCGCATGCGATTGGCGGTACGCCTCGTACAGGTCCGGCACCTGGGCCCGGCTATCCGCCAGTTCGAGGAGCGCCAGCAGGTCGACCCCCCGCAAATGGCGAATTGCCACGACGCCGGCTTCGCCGACATCGAGCGACAGGCAGGCGCCGGCTACGATTTCCCGTCCCTCGACCGCCGGCGCGGAAGTCGTGCGGAGAGCGCCGGTCGACCGCAACCGAATCGAAGGCGCGCGCCGTAGCGCTTCGAACGCGGCCCGTACCGCGGGATCCCGGCGAAACGCCTCGACCGCATCCGCTCCCCCCGCGTGGCCGCTGACACCGTCCAACCCAATCGGATCCGAGCGGTCACTCCAGAAGGAGTGAAGCTCGCGCCGCGATACCTGCTCGAAGAACGCGGCGGACTGCCGGCGGTACGCCTCCCAGACCTCCTGCTCCCGCTCGGCATGGAACCGCAGGGCGAGCGGCGCGCGGGCGGGATGCAGCAGGCAGGTGTTCGTCACCACCGCAGCCAGCCAGGCCGACGCCACCGCCTTCTTGACGCCGAAGGACGACAGCGGGTCGATGAAGGTGGCGGCGTCGCCGACCAGCAGATAGCCGCGGTCGCCGAAGCGGCGGGCGCCGTACTGCGAGGCGTCGCAGGCCCATGGCTCGCCTTCGAGTACTGCTCCGCCGGTCAGGCGGGCCAGATGGGCGGTCTTGCCGATCTCGGCCCGGTAGCGCGCGGCTAGGGACCCCGCGTGGGCGGTCTCCGTCGTGCGGGGATCGACCATCACCGTCACGTAGCGACGCTCGTTCGATACAGGCACCGACCAGGCCCAACCGTCAGCGTACGCCTCCACGACGGTCTGCATGGCGTCGCCCGGTTCCTCCGCGCGCTCGCCGCCAGGCGGCGATCCGGATCCGGGGAGCGGCCATCCGGCATCGCGCCGCCAGATGCCTACCAGCGCCAGCGTCGTCTCGGCCACCTGCAGGCGAGTACGATGACGACGGGCCACGATGCCCGCCCGGCCGGAGCAGTCGAGGACAATACGGGCCGTCACCGTCACACAGCGTCCCTGCGCGTCGAGGCCGGTCACTGCTGCCGGCCCGTCCTCGCGGAAGGCCACCTCACGCACCGTAACGCCGGTCCCGACCGTGGCGCCGGCGCGCCGCGCTTCGTCCAGCAGCAGGTGGTCGAACTCCCGGCGGAGGACCTGATACCCGTGGCGGCCACCCCCGAAGGATGCAACCCGCGCCCCCCCCCCGCCACCCCAGCAGACCGTGTTGCCGCCGGTGGTGATGAAGCCTGCCCTCTCGACCGCCTCTCGGACACCGACCGCCTCGAACACTTTCCGGCAGCTTGGCGGCAACGACTCGGCGAGCGAGGGCGTAGCGGCGTCGGGCTTGGTCAGAAGAAGAACGGAATGTCCCCAGGCCGAGAGCAGGCGCGCAGCGGAAGACCCGGCGGGGCCACCTCCGATGATCGCGACGTCGAAGGGACCGTTCGTGGGTCCGCGCGACGATCGTTCACGATCAGAACCGGGTTCAGCAGGCAACATCCCTGTCCTACGCCAGCGAGCATATAATCTGTCGCAAGGAGACACGTCATGAGACGGATACTGCTGGGAGCCGCAATCGTACTCGCAGGGGCCGCTTGGGGATGGACGCCCGCCGGCGCGCAGGAAGAGGCAGAAGGCGCGGCGATCGACGTATACAAGACGCCCACATGCGGTTGCTGCGTCATCTGGGTCAACCACTTGCGGGAACATGGATTCACGGTGACCGTTACCGACGTACCCAACGTCACGCCGCTCAAGCAGCGGCTCGGGATCCGGCCGGAGCTCTCGTCCTGTCACACGGCGATTGTTGGCGGCTACGCCATCGAGGGACACGTGCCGGCATCCGACATCCAGCGGCTGCTGCGTGAAGGGCCGCGTATGGCGGGGCTGGCGGTACCAGGAATGCCGCTCGGCTCGCCCGGGATGGAGATGCCGGATCCGTCGAGTCACGAGCGGTATGACGTCCTCGCCTTCGATAGCGAGGGGAAGACCGAAGTCTGGGCGACGCACGGCCCGTAGCGGCCCGCAGCTAGACCCACTTACGAACCTGTATACTGGGTCGGTTATGGCCAATCACAAGTCAGCCCTCAAGGCCCACGGGAAGAGCGAGGAGCGGTGGGCGCGCAACAGCCGGCTCAAGAGCCGGATGCGCCGGGCCGTCCGGGCGACCCGGCGTGCAATCGACGCCGGAAGTGACGCTACGGAACTCCGTGAATCGGTCCGCTCCGCCAACGCGTTGATCGATACGCTCGCGGGCAAGGGTGTGATTCACCGGAACGCTGCCGCCCGGCACAAGTCGCGTCTCGCAAAGCGGCTTTCGAACGCCGCCGCCCCGGAGTAGTCGGAAGCCGTCGGGAAGGCGGCGGCCTGCCGAACGACCCGCACCCGGCGCCTGGTGCTCCCCCGGACTTCTAGGGACGCCTCCGCGGGGTTCCCGTGGGCGGAGTTCTTCCACCCCCGCCACACAACTGGACGACCAAACGTTCGAGCAGGACGCGCGGATCGCCGCCCGACTGCTTGAGGGCGCGGTCGGTCCGGAACACCGCATCAATCGCCGGGCCGGTCCGCCCCGGCCCGAGGCGGCTGCGCGCCACCCACGCAAGTTGGCCCAGCACGACGTACGGTACGGCGCCGGCGTCGAGCGCGAGCGCCACCTCGCGGAGGGCCCGCGGCGTGTCGCGCTGCTCGATCGCGCGCGCTACCGCCCAGTCGTCGTCCGAACCGGCCACTGACGCCCCCACCACCGTCCGGACATCTTCCACCGTGATTCCCGGAGCGTCCGCGGCGTAGAGACACAGGCGCTCCAGTGCGCCGCGCAGGGCGCCGGCGTCCGAACCGACCACATCGGCCAACAGTCGCACCGCCGCCGGCTCCGCCTCCCTGTCCATCTCTTTCAGGCGCATCACGATCCAGTTCCGGGCGTCGGCCGCATCGCTCAGGCCGCCGCACCGAACCACATCCGCCGCCTCGGCAAGTCGCCGGAAGATGCGGCGCCGTTCGTCGAGATCCCCTGCCTCCAGCACCAGTGTGGCATGTGGAGCCGGCGCCTCCAGGTACGTCTCGAGCGCCGAGAGCCCCTTGGACGCCGCCTGACTCTCCCGCTTCGGCTGCAACAGGTGTTCGGCATGGACGACGACGATCACACGTCTCGGCGCCATCATCGGAAGTGTCTCCACGGCGTCGAGCAGTTCGGCGACCGGCGCTTCGCCCCCGTGGAACCGGTCGACGTTGAAGAGGCGGACGTCTTCGTCGATCGTGGTGAGGATCGCCTCGATCAGCGCCCGCTTCTCCACCGCGTCATCTCCCAGTAACAGGCAGACCCGGCCGGGGCCGCTCCTGGCAAGCCGCGTACGGTAGGCGGCAGGCGCAAGCTCGGGCAAAGCTTCCTAGAACGCCTCGAGGATCGAGCTGACGACAGTATCGGCGAAGTCGGAGGCGAGGCGTTCGACGGTGTTGTTTCGCTGGCCGAAGAAGGTGGAGGGACTTGCCACGTCGCCCGTGCCGGATGCGACGTCGTACTCGTCGGCGAACTGCAGTTGCTCGTTGTCCCAGATTATCTCGCCGGTCGTGAGGTCCCGGAACTCGATGCTCGCGGTCAGGGTGAAGACATAACGCGACGCCTGCTGATCCGCGTTGAAGCTGGCGGGATCGATCCGGATGTTGGTGATGGCGCCGATGAGCGCCGCGTCAGCACCGACGGGATCGGCCTGCACGCGGTAGGAGCCGCGGCCGATGAACGCGGTGCGCACCTCCTGCGTCAGCAACTGCTCGACATCGAAGACCGCGGTCCGGTTCTCGAACGTGGGGATGGCGACCGTCTCGATGTAGTCGGGCAGGAACGAGCCGCGTCCCGCCAGCGTGTAGCCGCAACCCGCTGCGAGCATGCCACCGCCGGCTACCGCGACCGCCGCGATGACGGAATGACAGCACGTGCGACGGAAGCTAACGGTCATCTCGGTTGCACCTCCAGCGACGATGCCCGACCTCTGGCGACAATGCTCACCATGCGGCCCGGCACGACCAGCACGCGATCAATCCGTTGACCTTCCGTGTGCGCCCGAACCTGTGGCGTTTCCAGGGCCAGACGTTCCAGGTCCGCGCGCGACGCATCGACCGACACCGTCAACCGTGCCCGCACCTTGCCGTTTACCTGGACCGGCATGACGACCGTCTCCCCCGTCGCCACCTCGGGATCCGCCCTCGGCCAGCCGGCCACCGCCAGACCGTTCTCGTGGCCCAGCGCCTCCCACAACTCCTCACCTACATGGGGCGTGAACGGAGAGAGCATCAACACCAGCGCCTCGATTGCTTCGTGCAGGACGGCGAGCGCCGCGGCGGACGGGACGGTCTCGGGATCGCCGCTCCTGGGTGCGAACGGACCAATCTTCCGCTGCTCGCAGAAGGCATACAGCCCGTTGACCAGTTCCATCAGCGCAGCAACCGCCGTATTGAGATGCACGCGCGGATCGAGGTCCTCCGAGACGCGCGCGATCGTCTGATGCGTCTTCCTTCGCAGTGCACGTTCCTCGTCGTCCAGCCTCACATGGTCGAAGGTCACCGGCCCGGGGGACGCTCGGAACCTCTCGGCAAACGGCATCACCAGGCGCCAGACGCGTCCCAGGAAGCGAGCGCTTCCCTCGAGTCCCGCGTCGGTCCATTCGATCTCCTTCTCCGGCGGCGCGACGAACGTCTCGTACAACCGCAACGCGTCGGCCCCATGCTTTGCCATCATCTCGTCCGGGTCGACGACGTTGCCCTTCGACTTCGACATCACGGCGCCGTCCTTCAGCACCATTCCCTGTGTCAGCAGCCGCGTGAACGGCTCGTCGTGGGAGAGCAAACCCAGGTCGCGCAGGACGCGGCAGAAAAAGCGAGAGTAGATCAGGTGCAGGATCGCATGCTCGACACCACCACAATAGAAGTCGATGGGCGCCCAGTACCGGACCGCCTCCGGATTGAACGCGGCGCCGACGTTCGTCGGATCGCAATACCGGTAGAAATACCAGGACGAATCGACAAACGTATCCATCGTGTCGGTTTCGCGCCGTGCCGCACCACCGCACTTTGGACACCTGGTGTTGACAAACGACTCCACCTGCGCCAATGGCGAATCGCCCTGTCCGCTGAACGACTCCACCTGCGGCAGCCTCACGGGCAACTGATCGTCGGGCACCGGCTGCACGCCGCAATCGTCGCAGTAGACAATCGGGATCGGCGTACCCCAATAGCGCTGTCGCGAAATGCCCCAGTCCTTCAGGCGAAACTGCACTTCGCCCCGGCCGAATCCGCCCGCCTCCGCCGCGGCGGCCATCTTCGCGCGCGCCCTGGCGCTGTCCAGCACCGTATAGTCGCCCGAATCGACCAGCCGGCCGTCCTCCGGGACCGCCGCTTCCAGCCGGTTGCCCGACGGCAGCGTCTCTCCCGGCGGCTGGATCACGACACGAATCGGAAGCCCGTACTTGCGGGCGAACTCGAAGTCTCGCTGATCATGGGCCGGCACCGCCATGATCGCGCCGGTGCCGTATTCCGCGAGAACGAAGTTGGCGACCCAAATCGGCACCGCCTCACCGCTGAACGGGTTGATGGCGACGCGCCCGGTGTCGATGCCCTCCTTATCGATCTGACCGGTCAGACGGGCCATCCGGTCCAGCTCCCTGAACTGTTTCACCCGTTTGAGAAACGCCTCGCCGCCCTTCCGCCCCGCGGCTATCCGTTCCACCAGCGGATGCTCCGGCGCCAGCAGGACGAATGTCGCGCCGTAGATTGTGTCGATCCGTGTGGTGAAAACCTCGATTGGATCGGCACCCTCCTCCACTGTACCGTCCTTCTCCGCCAGGGCGAACTGCACGCGCGCACCCTCGGAGCGGCCGATCCAGTTGCGCTGCATCGTCAGCACTTTCTCGGGCCATTGATCGAGGGTCTCGATGCCGTCGAGCAACTCGTCGGCGTAGTGCGTGATCCGGAAGAACCACTGCGCCAGTTCGCGCATGCCGACGGTTGCGCCACAACGCCAGCAGCCCCCGTCCACCACCTGCTCGTTCGCCAGGACCGTCTGGCAGTCGGGGCACCAGTTGACCGACGCCTCCTTGCGGTAGGCGAGATCCCGCTCGTACATCCGGAGGAAAATCCACTGGTTCCACCGGTAGTAGTCAGCGTCGCAGGTCGCAAGCTCACGCTCCCAGGCGTAGCTGATACCGAGCCGCTGCAGCTGATCCTTCATGTGCGCGATGTTCTCGCGCGTCCACGTCTCGGGATGCGTCCGGTTCTTGATCGCCGCGTTCTCAGCCGGCATGCCGAAGGCGTCCCAACCGAACGGATGGAGGACGTTGTACCCGCGCATCCGCTTCATCCGGGCGACGACATCGCCGATCATGTAGTTGCGGACATGGCCGACATGGGCATGGCCGGAGGGATAGGCGAACATCACGAGACAGTAGAACGGGTCGCGGGCCGGATCCTCCACCACCTCGAAGGCACGGCTCTCGCGCCAGCGCTGCTGCCACTTCCGATCGATCGCCTGGGGATCGTATTCGCGCACGGAGAAGCTCGCCGAGATAGGGCCGCAACGCAGCCCCTTTCCTTGATCGTTAGTGTACAGTTTCGACCGCGTCGGCGAACGGAGGATGGCGGGTCTACCAGCCGAGGGCGGGCCAGTACGGCGCCTGCGCCTGCTTGACCGACGTTAGGACTGCACCGGCGATCCCGGTCGCCCCCCCCACATCCGGAACGGACGTCGGCGTCTCTTCGGCACAGGTCTCGAGCGTCATGTCGAGACACGCATCGAGCGCATCGAGGTCGTAGCCCCCCTCGGTCACGACGGCGAGACGGCCACGGAGGTGCGCAGCGGCGAACCCAAGCAACCGGCGGTTGAGGGTCCGGAATCCCGCTACCGTCAGTCGCATCCCGCCGAGGGGATCGTCGGCATGCGCGTCGAAGCCGGCCGAGAGAATCAGAAGATCAGGACCGAACGCGCCGAGCACCGGCAGGACGACGTCACGAAAGACGAGATCCTGATCGGCGTCGGTCGCGCCGGCCGCCAGCGGGATGTTGAGCGTTGCCCCCGCGCCGTCACCCCGGCCGACGTCGTCCGCGGCACCGGTGCCGGGATAGAACGGGTACTGGTGCGTCGAGACATACAGCACGCTCGGATCGTCGTAGAAGATCCATTGCGTCCCGTTGCCATGGTGGACGTCGTAGTCGACTACCGCCACGCGGGCCGCACCTCGCGCCCGAGCGTGCGCCGCCGCCACCGCGGCGTTGTTGTAGAGGCAGAAGCCCATGGCGCGCGACCGCTCGGCGTGGTGGCCCGGCGGCCGGACAAAGGCGAGTCCGGCGGCGTCGTGGTCGAGCGCATGATCGACCGCCGCCAGGGTCGCGCCCGCCGCAAGACGCGCGATTGCCTCTGACTCGGGTGACGCGTAGGTGTCCGGGTCAAGGCGGACACGCCGACCCGAGGTGGCGGCGATACTCCTGAGGTAATCCCCGTCGTGCACGCGGGCGAGCGCCTCGTCCGTCACCGCCTCGGGCTCGGCGATCCTTCCGCCCGCCGACCGCCACCGTTCGGCGACGCGGAACATTACCTCCGCGCGCCCCGGCCGTTCAGGGTGGCCCTGAGGCGTTTCGTGCTCGGCGAAACGGGGCGAAGCGACCAACAGCACGTCGGCCAGGGCCATCGTCAGTTTCCCTCCCGCGGCGCCCACTCCAGCACTGACGCGAGCACCGTCGCACGTTCGGCCAGCGTCGCAAGCGAGTCAGCCAGCTCCCGCCGCTTCCCCTCCATCACGCCATCGTCCGGCTGGCGCGGCACATGGATCGGCGGGCCGATCACCATCGCGGCACGCGCAAGCGGCTTCGGCACCTGCGTGCCGTCCCAGGTCCGGGTCGTCCAGTAGCGATCCGACTCGGCGTGAAACGGCAGGATCGGCTGACCGGTCAGGCTCGCGAGCCAGACCGCGCCTGGCTGCACGGAGCGCGCCGGGCCGCGGGGGCCATCGACGGCGAACGCGGTCGGGGCGCCGTCCGCGCTCAGCCGGCGCATCCTGACCATGGCGCGTGCGCCGCCCCGCGACGACGACCCCCGGGCCGTCCGGTACCCGAACCAGTGGATCAGCCGGCCGATCCACTCCCCGTCGAAATTCTCGCTGATCATTACGACAATCCCGCGTCCGCGCCAGAACCAGGTGGCGTGCAGGACGCGGCCATGCCAGAAAGCAAAGATGGGCTGCCGGCCCGATGTGATGATCGCCTCGTGGTGCTCCATCCCCTCGACGCGCCAGTCCAGCGACCGGCAGATCGCTCCGACGACCGGCGCTCCCAGTGCGCCGATCAGACGCCCCGTCGTCCGCTGCCGCAACGATAGCCGCCTGGGTGGATCGTCGCAGCGGGCTGCCTGCTCGGTCACATTCCTTCGTAATGCGGGCCGCCGCCCCCTTCGGGCGGCACCCAGTCGATGATCTGATACGGATCCAGAATGTCGCACGTCTTGCAGTGAACGCAGTTCGATGCGTTCACCTGCAGCCGCTTTCCCTCCCCGGCACCGGCATCGACGATCTCGTAGACGTTGGCGGGACAGAACCGCGTGCAGGGGTTGCCGTACTCCTCAATGCAGCGGGTACGGCAGATGTCGGTGTCATGGACGATCAGGTGGGAGGGCTGATTCTCGTCGTGACGCGTTCCGGAGTAGTGGACGTTGGTCAGCCGGTCGAACGTCAACTTCCGGTCGATCGGCACGCCGGGAGCCTCCGGCGCTGCCTCGCCGCGGTAGTAATCTCCCACCTTCCGGATCCGTTCATGCCCGGCATGCGCCGGGATCGGGTCGCGCAACCACCAGCCGCCGGTCAGCAACGACAGCCCCGAATAGACGAGGCCCGGCAGGAGACCGGCGCCGAACGCCTGGTGGACGTTCCGAACCGGGTACAGCTCGCGACGGATCGGCCCCTCCCTGATCAGACGCTCGTACTCGGCGAGGCGAGACGCCGAGACATCACGGGCACGGATGGCGCCGATTGCCGCGTCGGCCGCCGCCATCCCGCTGCGCATCGCAAGGTGGATACCCTTCAGCCGCATCGAATTGAGGAAGCCGCCCGCATCGCCCAGGATCAGCGCGCCGTCGACGTGGCACCGCGGGATGGCGTGCCAGCCTCCCTCCGGCAGCGCCTTTGCACCGTAGCGGACGATCTGTCCGCCGTCTAGCAGCCGGGCCACCAACGGGTGTCGCTTGAAGCGTTGGAACGCGACATGCGGATCGAACAGGGGGTCGCGATAGTCGAGGCCGGCAACGAAGCCGACCGACAGCCGTCCTTCCGGCAGCGCGTAGATGAATCCGCCGCCGAACTCCTCATAGCGCAGCGGGTGGCCCATTGTGTGGATCACCGAGCCGGGAGCGAGTCGATCCGGATCGACCTCCCACAGTTCCTTGATGCCAATGGCGTAGGTCTGCGGCAGGCGATCCGCGTCGAGGCCGAACCGGCGGATCAGCGTCTTGGTCAGGTTGCCGCGAACGCCGTCGGCGAGCAGCGTCACCTGTGCACGGATGTCGACGCCCGGCTCGAACGTCGGCCTGCGCGCGCCATCCTTCGCGATACCCCGGTCGCCGGTCCGCGCCCCGACGACGCGGTCGCCGTCGTACAGCAGTTGGGACACGGCGAAGCCGGTGAAGACATCTACACCCGACGCTTCCACCTGTTCGGTCAACCAGGCCGCGAAGCGGTTGAGCGAAATGACGTAATGGCCATGGTTGCGGAGCGGCGGCGGCGTGACGGGAAACGGGATGGCACGTCGTCCGGTCAGGAAGTAGATGCGGTCGCGCACGACCGGGGTATCGAGCGGCGCGCCCCGCTCGCGCCAGTCGGGGATCAGGTCATCGAGTGCGGAAGGATCGATCACCGCGCCCGACAGCATGTGCGCGCCCGGCGCGCGCGCCTTCTCGAGCAGTGCGATCGTTAGCGGCTCGCCGCCCGCTTCGGCGAGCCGCGCCAGCCGATATGCCGCGGCGAGGCCGGCCGGGCCGCCGCCCACAATCAGGACGTCGACCTCGAGCGTGTCGCGATCCGGCTCGATCGGATCCAGGGTCAGTCTCCCCCGGCGTTTCTACCTTCGAGTGCCACCTGAATCGCCGGCACGATCTCGAACAGGTCGCCGACGATCCCGTAGTGCGCCACTTCGAAGATCGGCGCGTCGGCGTCCTTGTTAATGGCAACGATGGTGCGCGCCCCTTTCATGCCAACCAGGTGCTGAATGGCGCCGGAGATGCCCAGCGCCAGATAGAGTCCCGGCGAAACCGTCTGGCCGGAACTGCCGATCTGCCGATCCATCGGCAGCCAGCCGGCATCGCAGATAGGACGCGAGGCCGCGACCTCGGCATCGAGCGCCCGGGCCAGCTCCTGAACAAGTGGAAGATTCTCCGCGTCCTTGATGCCGCGGCCGACCGCGACGATCCGTTCCGCCTGCGTCAGGTCTACCGCTTGCTTGGCCTCCCTGAACGGCGCCTCGGGCTGCTGGCGGATCGACCCCGGGTCGAGCTGCACCTCTACCTCACGAACCGGAGCGGATGTGCTGCTGCGGCGCACGCTGTCAGCCCGCCAAGCGCCCATCTGGATGCTCGCGCAGTGCGGTGGCGGGCCTTCCGGGGCGACATCCGCAACGAACTTTCCCTGGAACATCGGACGAACGAAAACGGTCGTGCCGGCAAGCACCTTCGATCCGATGCAGTCGGGAATCAGGAGGCGCCGGAGCCGCGCTGCCACTGCCGGCGCATAGTCACGCGTCTGGTAGGTATGCGGCCAGAGGACCAGATCGGGCGAGATCTGCTTGATCACGTGCGCGTATGCGGTGGTGAAGCCATCGGCGGTGTACGGTTCGAGCGCCGCGTGATCGATCGCGAGCACGCCGTCGACCTCCGCCCCAGCCAGCTCCGCCGCTGCCGACGCGACGAACTCGCCTGCGCCGGCCAGGGCGACGTTCACGGGCCCGGCGGGCGGTCCTTCGCTTGCGGCGATCTGCTGCGCCGCCGCCACGGCTTCCCAGGTGGCGGGATTGACCGTGCCGGCACGCTGTTCGCCGATCGCCAGGATCACAGGACGCGCGCCTCCTCGCGAAGCAGGCGGACCAGCTCACGCGCCGCCTCCGCCGGTGAGCCATCGATCAGGTGCGTGTCGCCAGACTTCTCCGGCGCGTACATCCGCAGGATCCGCTGGCCGGCCGATGCACCGGCAAGCTCCGGCGTCACTCTCCGGATCTCCTTTCGCTTGGCCGCCATGATCCCGCGGAGCGTGGCGTAGCGGAGCTGATTGATGCCGCTCTGAATCGTCAGGAGCGCTGGCAGCGGAAGGGTCATCCACTGGAACCAGCCGCTCTCCAGCTCCCGCTTGACGCGGAGAGCGCCCTCTCCGGCGGCCCCCACCTCCATGATGATCGTCGCGTGCGGCAGGCCCAGGCGTTCCGCCAGAACGACGCCGGTCTGCCCGAAGCCCTGATCGTCCGACTGCAGGCCGGTCAGCACCAGGTCGAACCCTTCGTCACGGATCGCGGCGGCCAGCGCCGCCGCCATCACGCCGGCGTCCGCTTGCGCCAACGCGTCGCTCTCGACATGTATGGCACGGTCCGCGCCGCGGGCAAGCGCCTCCCGGATCACCTGCGTGGCCCGCGCCGGTCCGGCCGAGCAGACAACCACCTCGCTCCCGTCGCCGCCGAGGCGTTCCTTCAGCCGGAGCGCCTCTTCCAGTGCGTAGGCGTCCGGCTCGTTCATCTCGAATGTCGCGTCCGCGTCCCGGACCCAGGTGGCCGACTCCGCCACGCGGAGCGGCCAGTCGCGCATGATGACCTGCTTGAGGCAAACCGCGATCTTCATCGGAGTCCGTGTGGGTCAGGCGTCGTAGCGGCGAAGCAGCAGGCTGGCGTTGGTGCCGCCGAACCCGAACGAGTTGGAAAGTGCGTACGTGATCGGCATCTCCCGCTTCACGTTCGGAACGTAGTCGAGGTCGCAGTCCGGGTCGGGATTCTCAAGATTAATCGTCGGCGGGACTATCTGATGGCGCACGGCGAGGGCGGTTACCCCTGCCTCAACGCCGCCGGCCGCCCCCAGCAAGTGGCCGGTCATCGACTTGGTTGAAGAGATCGCCAGCGATGATGCATGTTCGCCGAAGCAGCGCTTGATGGCGAGCGTCTCGATCCGGTCATTGTGGGGCGTCGACGTACCGTGCGCGTTGACGTAGTCGACGACATTCGCTTCGACACCGGCAGAGCGCAGTGTGTTCTGCATCACGCGGACCGCGCCGCCGCCATCCTCCGCAGGCGCCGTCATGTGGAATGCGTCGGCCGACATGCCGTAGCCGACCAGCTCACAGTAGATTGCCGCGCCGCGTGCGCGAGCCCTGTCCAACTCTTCAAGGATCAGCACGCCCGAACCCTCGCCGATGACGAAGCCGTCACGGTCCCGGTCGAACGGCCGAGAGGCTCGCTGCGGTTCCTCGTTGCGTGTCGACAGGGCGCGCATCGCGGCAAACCCGCCCACTCCCAACGGCGTGATCGACGCCTCGGATCCCCCGGCGATCATCACGTCGGCGTCGCCGCGCCGAATCATCTCGTACGCGTCTCCGATCGCATGGGCCGAGGCCGCGCAGGCAGTACAGGTAGCGGAATTGGGTCCCTGCGCTCCGAACCGGATCGAGACCTGGCCTGCCGCCAGATTGATGATGGCCGAGGGAATAAAGAACGGTGAAATCTTCCGCGGCCCTCCCTTCAACAGCGCCCGGTGTTCACGCTCGATGGTGCTGAATCCCCCGATCCCGGACGCGATGAAGACTCCCACCCGCGGACCGAGAACGCACCCGGTGGCCAGCCCGGCGTCCTGAACCGCGAACTCCGACGCCGCAATCGCGTACTGGATGAAGACGTCCATCTTGCGGACGTCCTTCTTCGTCAGGAACGCGAGCGGGTCGAAACCGCACACCTCGCCCCCGATCTGCGACGCGAAAGCGGAGGCGTCGAAGTTGGTGATGGTCCGGATGCCGGACCGCCCTTCCAACAGCGCTTCCCAGTTCGCGTCGGTCCCGACGCCGAGCGACGACACGAGGCCGACGCCGGTGACCGCAACGCGCCTTGGCACGGGTGATGCTCTCGTCGGTGGATCCGCCGGACCTACTAGGAACCTGTGACGTGGGATTCGATGTAGTCGACGGCCTCCTTCACCCGGGTGATCTTCTCCGCGTCACCGTCCGGGATCTCGAGACCGAACTCCTCTTCAAACGCCATCACCAGTTCGACCGTATCGAGGGAGTCGGCGCCAAGGTCGTCGACGAAAGAGGCATCCGGCGTCACCTCTTCCTCGTCCACCCCCAGTTGCTCCACGATGATGTTCTTAACCTTGTCAGCGACCGCCATGCCTTCCAGCCTCCCTACATGTACATCCCACCGTTGACTCCAATGACTTGCCCTGTAATATACGATGCTTCGTCCGAGGCGAGAAACCGGACGACCCCCGCCACCTCCTCAGGCGACCCGAACCGTCCCATCGGGATCCGCTTCCTCAGCGCCGCCCGCGCCCGCTCGTCGAGCGCGGCAGTCATGTCGGTCTCGATCATCCCCGGCGCCACGACGTTGACCGTGATGCCCCGCGACGCAACCTCCTGCGCCAGCGATTTGGTGAATCCGATGAGCCCCGCCTTTGATGCAGCATAGTTCGACTGACCCGGATTGCCCGACTGGCCGACGACCGAAGCGATGTTGATGATCCGGCCGGAGCGCTGCTTCAGCATCGGCCGGAGCACCGCCTGACACGACACGCACGCCGCGGTCAGATTGGTCGCCAGCACCGTGTCCCATTCCTCGGCCTTCATCCGCATCAGTAACTGATCCCGGACGATGCCCGCATTGTTCACCAGAATGTCGACCCGTCCGAAGCGGCCGAGTGCCGCGCTGGCGGCGGTTCCGATCGACGCCGCGTCGGTCACGTCCAGCGTAATCGCCACCGCGGCGCCGCCCGCCTCCTCGATCTGCTGCTGCACCGGCCTGGCATGGTCCGCCCTCGCTCCCGCCACCACGGTGGCTCCGGCCGACGCCAGATGGAGGGCGATCGCCCGGCCAATACCGCGCGAGGCGCCGGTAACGAGAGCCACGCGGCCGGCGAGATCGCTCATCGGGTCTCCTGTGCCCGGCCAGCGCCGTCAAGCACCCTTTCCGCCGCCTCAAGGCTCTGCGGATCCTGCACGTTGGCGACGGCCAGGGACCGGTCTATCTTCCGCACGAGGCCGCTCAACACCCGCCCGGGCCCCGCCTCGATCACCGCTGTAACGCCCTCGGCCAGAAGGCGCTCGACGACCGACTTCCACAGCACCGGCGCGCTCACCTGCCGCACTAGTGCCTCTATCGCGTCGGGAGCGGTCCGCTTCGGTTCCGCGTCGACGTTCGCCACTACCGGAACGGCCGGCGTCGCGGAAACCAGCGCACGCAACTCGGGCGCCAAACGCTCTTCGGCCGGCTGCATCAGCGCGCAATGGAACGGCGCGCTCACCGGCAGCGGAATCACGCGGCGCGCGCCCAGCTCGCGTGCCCGCGTCCCGGCCCGAGCCACCGCCGCCGCCGCCCCGGCGATCGTCACCTGTCCCGGCGCGTTCCAGTTGGCGGCGCTGACCACCTCGCCGTCGGCCGCTTCGCGGCACGCCTGCTCCACACCGTCACGGTCAAGGCCGATCACCGCCGCCATCGCTCCCTCGCCCACCGGAACCGCAGCCTGCATGTACTCCCCGCGACGGCGGACGATGCGAAGCGCGTCAGCAAACCCGATGGTGCCGGCGGCAACATGGGCAGAGTACTCCCCGAGGCTGTGCCCCGCCAGGAATGCGGGCTCGTGTCCGCGGCTCCGGAGCAGCCGGTCGACGGCGACGCTCATCGCGAGAATCGCCGGCTGCGTGTTGGCGGTAAGCGTCAGCTGATCTTCCGGTCCTTCGAAGGAGAGGCGGCTGATCGGTTCGCCCAGCGCCGCGTCCGCTTCCGCGAACGCCTCCCGGCAGACGTCGAACGCCCCGGCCAGCGACTTGCCCATGCCGACCTGCTGAGACCCCTGGCCCGGAAAAACGAACGCGATCATGCACACCCCGAAGCGCGCGGCGCCGGCGCCGGCATCCGTTCGCCTATCGTCCGGACCAGATCCTGTCGGACGAAACGGTGCGTAAGCGCGAGAGCGTTACGGACCGCCTTGACGGATGACCGGCCGTGTCCCACAACGGCGAGCCGTGCCAGTCCCAGAAGCGGCGCGCCGCCGTACTCCGAGTAGTCAACCCGGCGCCGAAAGCGTCGGAATGCACGGCGCGACAGCAGGTAGCCGAGCGACGTGGCGAACGTCCGGTGCAGCTCGTCGCGCAAGAGGGTCTCCACCATCTCGACCAGCCCCTCGCTCACCTTGAGCGCGATATTCCCCGTAAATCCGTCGCAAACGATGACGTCAGCCGTACCGGCATAGAGGTCGCGCGCCTCCACGTTTCCGATGAAGTCCAGGCCGCTCTGCTGCAGCCGCCGGTGTGCGTCGCGGGTCAGATCGTTCCCCTTCGTCGCCTCTTCGCCAATTGACAGCAGGCCGACCCGCGGCGTGGCAATGCCGAGTACGGCCTGCGCGAAGACGGTCCCCATGGAGGCAAACTGGACCAGGTGTTGCGGTCGACCCTCGACCGTGGCTCCCACATCGAGCAGCACCGCGTCGCCACAGCGGGTCGGGATTCGGACCGCGAGCGCGGGACGGTCGACATCCGGCAACATGCCAAAGGCGGCGTGCGCCGCGACGAGCGTCGCGCCGGTGTTGCCCGCACTGAAAAAAGCGGCGGCGTCACCGCGGGCGACCGTCTCGGCCGCCACCCGGACCGACGCGCCCGGCTTGCGCCGCAGTGCCGCCGGCCCCTCGTCCATCCCGATGACGTCGGGCGCCGGCTCGACGCGCACGTCAATCCAGTTCGCCTCGGGGTGGCGGCGCAACTCGTCCTCTATAACGCCCCTGGGCCCGACCAGGGTGAGGCCGAAGCCGAGATGGCGCGCCGCCACAAGGGCGCCGGCTACCACGTCGCGTGGCCCGTGGTCTCCGCCCACGGCGTCAACGGCAATGCGCATCCTGTCCGTACGCGTCCTGCCGGCGCGACTACGACTCCTTGACGGAACGTACCTGGCGACCGTTGTAGTAGCCGCACTGCGGACAGACGTGATGCGGCAACTGCAACTCGTGGCATTGCGGGCAGTGCCTCAGATGCACCGGCGCGAGCGCGTCGTGTGCCCGGCGCTTCGCCGTGCGGGTCTTGGAATGCCGTCGTTTCGGATTCGCCATGGGAATCAGGCCTTCTTCGTCAGTGCGGCTCGGATCGGCGCGGGCCGGAACATCCGGAGCCGATCGAGCCGCGGGTCAAGCCACGACGTGTCGCAGTCGCACGTCATCTCGTTCCGATTCGCGCCGCAGACCGGGCAGAGGCCACGGCAGTCGTCGCTGCAGAGCGGCTTCATCGGCGCCGCCAGACGGAGCTGCTCGCGCACCAAGTCGCCCAGCTGGATCTGATCATCCCGGTAGTACGCTATCGACAGGTCATCATCCGAGATCTTGTGTTCTCCCTCACCCGTGTTCACGCGCTGCGGGTGATAACGAACGTCGATGTCGAGAGCGGTCGGCACGTCGAACGGCTCCAGGCAGCGGCTGCAGTTCCACCGTACCGTCGTCCGCAGGTCTCCCGACAACCGGTAGCGATCACCGTCCTTGACGACCCGCAGCTCCAGGACGACCGGCGCCGCGACGGTGTACTCGTCTCCTTCGCTGCTGACGAACCGGGACGCGGGGAAGGACCGCACCAGCGGCTCGATCTGACCCCGCACGTCGCGGAGATCGAACTGCTCGGATGCTTCCTGCGCTGCTCTGCCCGCGGACCGCGGATCCTGAAGCATGGTCAACGTCCCCTGCTGATGACAGAACCACTCATTCTATCACCTCGAACTCCTCCGGCCGCAACGGCGGTACGAGGCCGCAGCAGATCACGTGCCCCAACCGATACCTCCCCAGGGGCGCGGCACGAAGAGCGCCTCGAACACTCGCACTGCGTACCGGTCAGTCATTCCCGCCAGGAAGTCCTTGGTGGCGACATCGACGCCATCCCGCTCGAGGGTGCGGCGATCGAGAAACCGGTCCGGATCCTCGCGCACCTTCTCCCAAAGGCCGGTCAGGATGTCGTGCGCCTTCCGAAGCTCACCGGCGGCGGCGGCGCTCTCGTAAACCGCGCCGTGGAGAAACGAACGCAGATCGATCGTCGCCTGGAGCATCGCCCGGCTCATTAGCACTTCCGGTGCGCTGCTCTCGAGCCGATCCTGGGTGCGGTGAACCACGTCGGTCACCATCCGGCCGATCCGCTCCGAGGATCGGTCGCCCAGTACGCGGATCGCACCGACCGGCAGATCCTCAGGCTGCAACAGCCCGGCGCGCACGGCATCGTCGATATCATGGTTCACGTAGGCAATGATGTCGGCCACGCGGGCCACCTGGCCCTCGAGAGTGGCCGCGCGCTGATCAGGTGCGGCCCCGACCGGCAAGCCGTCCTTCCCCTTCGAGTGCCGGGCGATGCCATCCCGCACCTCCCAGGTAAGGTTCAGTCCTTCACCGTCATGCTCGATCACGCCGACGACGCGCAGGCTTTGCTCATAGTGATTGAAGCCGCCCGGGCAAATCGCCTTCAGCACCCGCTCCCCGGTGTGGCCGAAAGGCGGGTGACCCAGGTCATGCCCGAGCGCGATCGCTTCGGTCAACTCTTCGTTCAACCGGAGCGCCTTGGCGATGGTGCGTGCGATCTGCGACACCTCGAGTGTGTGCGTCAGGCGCGTCCGATAGTGATCGCCCGCCGGAGCGAAGAACACCTGCGTCTTGTGCTTCAACCGACGGAACGCCTTCGAATGGATGATTCGGTCGCGGTCCCGCTGGAACGCTGGGCGAACGGGGTCCTCCGTCTCCGGACGCAGGCGGCCCCGCGTCCGGCTGCTGAACGACGCCGCGGGGCAGAGCGTCGCCTGCTCCCGCATCTCGAGCTGAACCCGAAGCGACGACTCCTGCGCAATGGTCATGCGCTAAGCATCCTTCGCGTCATCTCCGGTCCCTCGACCAGCGCCAGCGCCTCCTCGAGCACCTCTGGGTGATTGCCGGGGTGCGCCAACCAGCGCACGTCCGCCTCTTTCCGGAACCAAGTCAGTTGTCGGCGGGCGTAGCGGCGGTTCTCCTGCGTGATCAGCGCGCGCGTGGCCGCTTCGTCGCGCACGCCGTTCAGATGTTCCAGGGTCTGGCGATAGACGAGGCCACTGAACGGATGCGCCGACGGGGGCACCCCCGAAGCAAGCAGCGACCGGATCTCTTCGAGCAGGCCACCATTGAACTGACGATCCACCCGCGCCGCGACACGGCGCGCCGTCTCCGCCGGAGCAAGCCGTAGGCCGAGCGTCACCAGATCGTACTCCGGCAGCGGCCGGCGCGTCTCAGCGAAATGATCGGTAAGCGGCCTTCCCGTCAGGAAGTACACCTCCAGCGCCCGGATCAGACGCTTCCGGTCGTGAAGTTGAATCCGCTCGCCTGAAGGGGGATCGAGGCGGGCAACCATCCGGTGCAGCCAGGCGTCGCCCCGCCGCTCCGCAATTCGGTCGAGCCGGCTGCGTACCGCCGCGTTGCGGCCCGGGCCGTCGAACAGTCCGCGCGTCAGCGCACGGTAGTAGAGACCGGTTCCCCCGGCCAGGATCGGCGTCCGCGCGCGGGCGGTGATGGACCGGATCGCCGCGGACGCTTCGCGGACGTAGCGGGCGGCGGAATAGTGCTCCGTCGGATCCGCGACATCGATCAGGTGGTGCGGCACGCCGCCACGTGACGCGATCGCCGGCTTGTCCGTGCCGATGTCGAAGCCGCGATAGACCGCAGTCGAATCGCAACTCACCACCTCGCCGCCAAGTCGGTGCGCGAGTGCGACCGCGAGCGCACTCTTGCCGGTCGCCGTCGGACCGACGATGGCAATCAGGCGGGGGCGGTCCGACGGACCGGTCATGACCACCGGTACAGGATCCAGGCGATCATTCCCGCCAGCAGGAGCACCCAACCAATCAGTTGCGTGCGCGTCGGAAGGGGCATGAAGCTTATGAGCGCCTGCTCCGGCCGGTCAGACCGGTGGCGATTCGTTGAAGTAGAACGTGACGGTGAAGAAACAGGAGTCGTCCGGATAGTCGTTCGGCAGCGGCTGCGTCGGATTGGAAGTTGCCAGCGCGTTCAGGGCGGAGTTGGTGAACGCATCCATGGTCGCCGGCCTGACCACCGTGAGGTCGGTCATCGATCCGTCGCGCTGGATGGAGAACGTCAGGACAACGTTGCCGTGCAGTGACCGCGACATGATCGCGTACGGGATGAACCAGTTCCGCCGGACCTGGGCAATGAACCGGCGAATCCATGGTCCGAAATCGGCGCCGCGCGAGTCGAACCGAATCTCTGGTCCGAACCGCCCCGTATCGCCGCGGCGGTTGGAGAAGTTCTCGCGCAGCGCGAAGCGATCGAGGTTCCGCACGGCGCGCCCCACGAGGCCGTCTGCCGGGCGCGTAATTCTCGGATCCAACGGATCCGGATCGTCGGGCGGCTCCGCGCCGGGCGAGCCCGGCAGCGGCAGGGTCCCGTCAGCCAACTCGTCCACAGCCCGTTCCGGCGCGTCGGCATCCTCTCCATCGGTCTCGGCGTCCTCCGCGTCGGCCAGAGCTTCCTCGGCCTCGGCCGGCTCCTCCACGGGATCCTCGGCGGTTCCATCGGCGCCCACCGTTGCGTCGGCGGTTTCCGCGTCAGCCACCGGATCGTCGATCGGCTCCGTCACCTCAGCCGCTGACACGCTTTCCCCGGTATCGGCGTCCAGAGGGGTTTCGGCTTCGACCGCGACGCCATCGGGGTCGGGACTGAGTCCCCGCTGCGGATCCTCGGAGAGGACGAAGTTGCCGGAATTCCCCTCCGCGTTCGGCAGGGGGTTCAGCGGATCGTCGGACGCGGTGGGCGACTGCCCAACGCGGTCCCGGTCCGACAGGGACGCGTCGGGGCGAGGCGCCTCTTCCGGTTGGATCTCGACGAGCGGCTCGATGTAGACGAAGGTGGGCTCGGACGCGGCGGCGCGTGCCTGCGCCATTGCCAGGGCCTGCTGTTCGGCCAGCTCCGCGAGTCGCGCGGCCCGTTCCGCCGCCGCTTCGCGTACCCATTCCATCTGGGGGAGGAAGACGAGGAGCGCAAGCACGAAGAAGTGAAAGAAGAGGGAGAGCAGCGCCTGCTCTCGCCAGGACATTGCCGGTTCAAGGCCAGGCGTCTCGACGTATTGGTCCTCGAAGTCGAAGATCATGGTGCGCTCGGACCCGTTCGACCGTCAACCGATTATAGCTCCCCCCAGGGAGGGCCTCACGGCAGTGTAGAGATAAACGATGCCGAAGTGCATCGACCGTGCCGCAACTCCGTCGAATCCGGCCTCCTCCAGCAAGGGGAGGAACGCATCGCCGCTGGGAAACCCGCCTACCGACGCCGGCAGGTAGGTATAGGCGCTGTCGTGCCGGGAGACGAGGCGCCCGAACGTCGGGAGAACGTAGTGGAAGTACCAGGCGTAGAGCGCGCGGAGGCCCGGGATCGTCGGCATTCCGAATTCCAGGATGGCGATCCGCCCGCCGGGCCGAACGATGCGATGCAGTTCGGCCAGCGCCCGCGACGGATTCTCGACGTTGCGGATGCCGAAGGCGACCGTGGCGGCGTCTGTAGATTGATCCGGCATCGGCAACTGGGTCGCATCGCTACGGACGAGCTGCACGCGGTCGAGCAACCCGCGCTGGGCCAGCTTCGACCGGCCGCGTGCGAGCATCGCCGCCGCGAAGTCGATCCCCACGACGCGCGGCGCGCCCGGTCCTCCCGACGTGCCAATCGCCAGTTCGATCGCGAGATCGGCCGTGCCCGTGCACACGTCGAGCACCGTCTCGTTGCCCGTCAGCGCGAGCTCCCGGACCGCGAGCTTCCGCCAGCGCC
The DNA here is from genome assembly GCA_965263055.1 of Vicinamibacterales bacterium. Classification (GTDB taxonomy): domain Bacteria; phylum Acidobacteriota; class Vicinamibacteria; order Vicinamibacterales; family UBA8438; genus VXRJ01. The sequence continues at coordinate 361,546 of OZ253581.1, forward strand.
GGTCGAAACCGGCGCTCAATACGTGGTTCAACAGGTCGTAGCGTCCGGCGATCGCATCGAACATGCCGGCAATCCGCGGGGCCGACTTGTCGAGCGCGGGATCCGCCGCCGACCTTTCCGTCGCGCCGTCGATCATCCGGTCCAGGCGGGATAGAGCTGATGATCGATGTCCAGCGCGGAGAGAATCTTGCCCGCGACGAAGTCCGCCAGGTCGTCCAGCGTGCGCGGCCGCTGATAGAAGGCAGGCATCGCCGGCAGCAGGTGCGCGCCCGCCTCGGCGCACGCAACCATGTTGCGGAGCTGCGGCAGGCTCAACGGCGTCTCACGCGGCACGATCACCAATCGGCGACGTTCTTTCAGCACGACGTCTGCGGCACGCTCGATGAGGTTGCGGGACAGCCCGTGAGCGACACCGGCCAGCGTCTTCATCGAACACGGAACGATCACCATTGCGTCGCACGGATGACTGCCGCTGGCGATCGACGCGCCGACGTCCCGGTTGCGGTGCACGACGAAAGCGGAGCCGCCGGACGCCGAGACGCCGTAGCGCGCGGCCAGATAGACGGGTAATCCATCGACGGTGACGTCGGCGCCCAGTTCGTCGTGCAGCAGGCGATGCCCGTACTCCGACACCACCAGTTCGATCTCCACGCCGGCGTCGATCAAGGCGGCGAGCGTCCGGACGGCGTACAGCGCACCGCTTGCGCCCGTGATGCCCACCACTACGCGCATCGGTCTGTCAGGCATGCGCCACCTACCAGGCATGCAGCGCCGCCGCGGTCGTGACAAGGTAGAGGATGCCGACGTAGCCGTTCAGATCGAAGGCCTGCTTCACACGTGACAGGTCCGAGGCACTGACGAGCGACTGCTCGTACGCGAGAAGCAGCGCCACGCCCGACACACCCAACAGGTAGATCGGCCCGAGCGGCATCAGCGAAGCGAGCGAAGCCAGCATGACGACCGTCACCAGATGGAACAGGCGCGACAGGTGGAGCGCCCGCTCGACGCCGAAACGCACGGGAATGGAACGGAGGCCCTGCCGCCGGTCGAAGTCGAGGTCCTCGCAGGCGTAGATCACGTCGAACCCGGCCACCCACATTCCGGTCGCGAGTGCCAGCAGCCAGGGCGGCCAGGCAAGGAACTGCCCTCCCGCCGCCAGCCACCCGCCGACCGGGGCGACCGCCAGAGCCAAGCCGAGAAAGAGTTGCGTATACGTCGTGTAACGCTTCGCAAGCGAGTACCAGAAGACGATCATGAGCGCGAGCGGCGAGAGTACGAAACAAAGCATTCCGAGCGGCCACGTCGACGCGATGAACGCCGCTGACGCCACCATCACGATCGCGCCCGCCTCGATGCGGGACACGCGCCCACGCGGAATCTCGCGCCCGGCAGTCCGTGGGTTGAGCGCATCGAAACGGGCATCGACCAGCCGGTTGAACGCCATCGCGGCGGTCCTCGCCGTGAACATCGCGACGACGATCCAGCCGGCGCGTTCCCACGTAAGCTCGGCTACCTGACCCGCGAGCAACGCGCCCGTCAGCGCAAACGGCAACGCGAACACGGTGTGGCTGAAGCGAACCAACGATCCGTACGTGAGGAGTCGCGTCAGCATCAATGCATCTCGACCCAGGCTATCTGCTCCGGGTCGATCCCGCCCACCAGGTATTGTTCCACATCGTCCAGGGCGCCGGGCAGGTCGACCGCTATGAGCGACGCACGCCGACCCGGCGTGATCGCCCCCAGTGTCTCCACCCGTCCTAGAGCGGCGGCGCCGTGGAGCGTCGCGCTCCGGAGCAGGCGTGACGCCGGCACCGCCGGCGCGAGACGACGCAACTCCGCCAGTTCGGCAAAGAGGTTCAGGTCAGGCGCGCTCGCCAGACTGTCGGTGCCGATCGCGACCCTTACGCCGGAGGCATAGAAGTCGGCGACCGGCGGCTCGCCGGCGCCCGTCCACTGATTGCTTCGCGGGCAGGTGACAAGCGTCGTCCCCGCTGCCGCGAGCCGCTTCAGGTCCTCCGGTCCAAGCTGCACGCCATGCACCGCCAGCGTGTCGTCCCGCAGCCATCCGAGCGTCGCGAGGTAGTCGACGGGCCCCGTTGCCGGCAGCCGCCACGCCGGATCCCACCGACCACGTGCCTCCAGTAACGCGCGCCACGGCCCATGGCCGTTGCGCAGGAAGTCGATCTCCTCCCGTGATTCGGCCAGGTGCACCGCTCGCGGGCCGGGGAGTCCCTTCACAAGGGCTCGGAACAGCGCCGGCGAAACCGAATAAGGCGCATGCGCCGCGCCGCGCAGCGTCAGACGATCCCCGTCCGCGCCAGACGCACGCTCAGCAATCTGATCGGCCAGCCGAGTGGTGATGGCGTCAGCCTCCTCCGGTGCGACATCGAAACCGAGTTGCTCCTGGAAGAGTACCGCGTCGACCCGTCCGGCATCGAGCGCGGGCAGTGCCGCCAACGTGTTGCCGATGTCACCCACCAGAACGGTGCCGGCCGCATGCAGCTCCGCGACGGCGCCCGGGATCGCGTCCGCGTGGAGGCCACCGTCGGCGATGACACGTTGTACTAGCGTCCGCGCCCAGGCAGGCATCGACTCCGCCGGCGGGGAGGCGTCGCCGTGTCCCGACAGCTCCAGGTGGGTGTGCGCGTTCACCAGCCCGGGCAGCAATGCAACATCGCCCAGGTCGATCTCCGCGACCGGGGGATCGTACGGGCTGACGGCACCACGACCGCCGACCGCGTGGATCGCGTCACCGGCCACGTCGACCCAGCCGTCTCGGACAGGCGGCGCGGTGATAGGCAGGATCCAGCGTGCGCGGTAGCGGACGTTCCGCGCCGCGCTCATGAAGCGCCGGCTCGCTGCCGCTTGCCGCTGCGGCTGCGCGCTTCGTATCTTTGCAACTCCCCCGGCACCGAGTCGTCGCCGGGTGCGCGCGCCGTCGCCAGCTCGGTCATGCGCGGCACCGCCTGCTCGCGGAAGAACGGATCGCCCAGCACGGCATACTCCATGTCGCGCCGCTTCGGAGTGAAGCCGGCATTCTCGATGTTCCGGACGATCTCCACCTCGTCCATGCAGTAGGCGGCGCCAGCGGCACGGACGACGTTCTCCTCGATCATCACGCTGCCCATGTCGTTGGCGCCGTAGGCGAGACTCAACTGCCCCACCTTCCCTCCCTGCGTCACCCACGAGGCCTGCAGGTTGTCGACGTTGTCGAGCACGAGCCGCGCCAGCGCCAGCGTGCGGAGGTACTCCACACAGGTCGCGGCATCGATCCGGTGGGTCTTCGCCAACTCGGTGTGGTCGGGCTGAAAGCTCCAGGTGATGAACGCAGTAAAGCCGCCCGTCTCGTCCTGCAACTCGCGGATCCGGAGCAGGTGCTCTATCCGTTCTTCGAGCGTTTCGACTGTGCCGTACATCATCGTCGCGGTCGTCCGGAGCCCGGCAAGATGCGCGGCGCGCATCACGGCGATCCATTCATCGGCGGTCGCCTTGCCGTCACAGTGGAGCAACTCCCGTACCCGGTCGACCAGGATTTCGGCGCCACCGCCCGGGATGCTGTCAAGACCGGCACCGATCAGCCGGTCGATCACCCGCGGCACCGGCAGATTCGACAACCGCGACAGATGGATCACCTCCGGCGGCGAGAGCGCGTGCAGCCGGAAGCCGGGGTACCGATCCTTGATCGCCCGGAAGAGATCCTCGTACCAGTCGAGGGGCAAATCAGGGTTGTGTCCCCCCTGCAGCAGCAGCTGCACGCCGCCGACATCGATCGTCTCGTCGATCTTGGCGAAGATCTCGTCGAACCCCAGAACGTAGCCGTCCGCCGAGCCGACCTTGCGATAGAACGCGCAGAAGTTGCAGCGCGCAACACAGACGTTCGTGTAGTTGACGTTCCGGTCGATGATGTAGGTGACGATGCCGCCAGGGTGACGGGCGGCACGCGCCCGGTCGGCCAGCGCACCCAACTCGTGCGTCGGAAGCCCGCGACAAAGGGAAAGTGCCTCGGCGGCCGCGATCCGCTCACCATCGAGCAGCCGCGCCGCGGCCCGGTCGACCGCCACGCGATCCGCCGCCGCGCCCCCCGTCATGACTCGAAGTACCGAACGGCGCGCGCCTCCGGCACCAGGTCAAGGTCGACCGCTTCCGCGAAGAAGCGCTTCAAGCCGGCGCGCCCTTCCTTGCCGAGCGCGAAATGTACGTTCTCGTGCAGATAGGCGCGTGCGATCTCCACCTGCTCCTCGTCCTTCGGCCCGTGCGCCGCCGCGATCTCGTCAAGCGCGGCCACACCGGCCGCGCGCGCCGCAAGCAACGCATCGATGTGCGCCGGTCTCACCACACCCGGCCGCCCCACCCAGAACGCCCAGACGAACGGCAGGTTGGTCAACGCCGCCCACTCCTCCCCCAGGTCGATCTTGTCCAGATCGACCACCGTCTCGTGCTCCGTGAAGAGGGCGGCGTCGCCAATCAGCAGCGCCGCGTCGCACCGCTTCAGCATTTTCGGCAGGTCGGGCGACATCGTGTGAAGTTGCGGTTCGATGTCGAAGGACTGCGCGCAAAGGATGCGGAGCAGCGCCACCGCGGTGCGCGAGCTGGCGTCGATCGCGATCGATCGGATGGCGGTTGGAGGCCGCGTCGTGAAGAGCGCCACCGACGCCACTGGTCCGTCGGAGGCGACGGCCATGTCGGGAACGACCCGGTAATCGGCGCCACGGAGGTACTCGATGGACGGAATCAGCGCCAGATCGACCGTGCCGTTGTGCAGCATGGCCGCCACGCGAGCCGGCACGTCGTAGCGAACCGAGAAGAGGTCCGACTGCGCCTCGAGGCCATGAACCAGTGGGCGGGCGTTGAGGTACTCAACGGCGCCGACGCGAATCACACTCATTGTTCGTCTGCCGGCCACGCCACGAAGCGACCGTCGCGCTCGACCGGATCAAGGCCGGCCGCCCGGATCTGCCGTCGGATCTCGACCGCCGGCATACGACGCGGCCCCTCCGCCGGGTCGTCGATCGGGGAGACGCAGTCGACATCATCCGCCCCAAACGCCAAGGCGACCTGCGCCAACTGCGGGCCGTACAGCCGCCAGTCCACCTGAATCGAATCGATATTGTCGACCAGCAGCCGCGAGAAGGCAACCTGACGTACATCTTCGTATCCGGTGGTCGGCTTCGCCGTCAGCCGCCGGGGCAGCGGCGCGAAAGTCTGCGCTGGCGAGCCCCCTCCCCATCCCGCAACCCGCTGGATGAGGTCGATCCCGGAGGCAGCCGGATCATGCACCGTCAACCGGGCGATCGACAGGCCGGCATCGCGCGCTCGGCCGATCCAGTCGGGACGGTCGGTCCGTTCCACTACCGCCTCCGAGACGGCCGCCAGACCCGCGCCGCAGAGGGCAGCGGCGAACCGGTCGAAGCGGGCAGCGTCGCCGCCGCAGCAGGCGATCAGGTCATCGAGGGCAAAGCCAGTCACCGGTGTCTGCCCTGCCGCGGCGACAGTGCGTTCCACCGCTGCCAACACCATCGATTCCGTCTCGGGATGGCCGCCGAGGCGGATCTCCCCCGCTCTGGACGCCGCGGCCCCGACGTCGGGCTCAGTCAAGGAGATCTCCAGCACGCGAACGTACGTCACTCGGTCGCCCCGGCGTATTCGCCGGCGTTCGTCCGCCAGAGCGCCAAGCCGCACAACATCCCGCGTGTCAGCCAGCGCGGTCACGTCGTCCGCCGTCAGGCGTTCGCCCGCCACCACCCGATCACTCAGCGCGTCGAAGAGCGCCGCCTCGCTCATGCGCGCATGCCCATGGATACGGCCGCCGTCCCGGCCTGCAGCACCTCGGCGATCCGTTGGGCCACGGCGAGGGCCCGACGTCCGTCGGCACCGGTTACGCCTGGAGCTTCGCCGGTTCGCGCCGAGCGGACAAAATCGATCAGTTCCCGCTCCAACGGCTCGGCGTCCGCGAAATCGACGTGGCGGACCTCGATCGTCGGTTCGCCTTGCGTCGGGCGAGCCACGGTTACCGCTTCCACCTGCCGCTCCGCGTAGTCGACCGAGACCAGTGCATGTGGCTGGAACACGCGGAGCTTTCGGACACGATCGCGGCTGATCCGGCTCGCGGTCAGGTTGGCGATGCACCCATCCGGGAAACGGAGCCTTACGTTCGCGATGTCGATCCTTCCGCTCAACACCGGCACCCCGACCGCCTCGATCGACGCCGGCTCTTCGCCGACGATCGCCAGCACGATGTCGATGTCGTGGATCATCAGATCGAGAATAACGTCGACGTCGAGGCTGCGCGGCTGAAACGCCGACAGACGGTGCACCTCGATGAAGCGCGGCGCTGAAATATGGGGAAGCGCCGCGGCGAGCGCCGGGTTGTGTCGTTCGGTATGCCCTACCGCAAGCGTCGCGCCGGAGACCCGGGCCGCCGCCAGCAACCGATCCGCCTCCGCAAGCGAGGCGGCAATCGGCTTCTCGACCAGGACCGCGACACCCGCCTCGAGCAGCGGTCCCGCAACCGCGGAATGGTCCGCCGTCGGGACCGCCACAACGCAGCCGTCGACCGGCGGATCGATCGCGCGAACGTCGTCAACCACCGGGGCACCGACATCCGCAGCGACGGCGCGCGCCCGCTCCCGGTCGCGATCGACGATGCCCACGAGCTCTGCGTCAGGCAACGCGGCAAGGATCCGTGCATGGTTCCGTCCATGGGAGCCGACGCCGATTACCGCGGCGCGGAACGCCCCGTCCTTCATCACCATGTCACTCGAACGGCGCGGCTGCGGGCCGGTCGGCCTGCGGCCGGCCAACGATCGCGATACCCGCGTCGTTCGCCGCCTCGAACACGCGGTCGCCGTCAATCACCAGCGTCCGGCCTGCATCTACCGACAGGACACCGACGCCTGCCGCACGCATTGCCTCCACCGTCGACACGCCAACCACCGGCACGTCGAACCGCATGTCCTGATTCGGCTTCGCCACCTTGATCACGGTGGCACCCGGACCGGCGAGGCCCGCGGCCCGCGCGATCACGGCGTCGGTTCCCTCCATCGCCTCGACCGCCACCACGGCCCGGTCCTTGACGACAATCGTCTGGCCGATGTCCAGCCCGGCGATGGCGTCGGCCATCCGGTAACCGAACGTGAGATCGGACCGCTCACTGGCGGTCGGCGACCGCGCGGTCAGCGTGCCGACGCCAGCAAGCAGAGGCGCGAGAAAAAGGGTGGAGTCGACCAGCTCGATGCCATGCTCCCGCAGGACGTCCGCCACCGCCGAGATCAGCGCGTCGGTGTTCTGCGCCCGGAGTCGGCGCAGCACCGACAGGAGTGTGAGGTCGGGCACGACGCCCGCGAAGAGCTTCGTGTGCTTCACCTGTCCCGCCATCAGCGCACGCGTCACCCCTGCTTCCTTCAGGATCCTGATGCAGCGGCCCAACTGGCCCAGGGACACCCAGTGGAAGTTTGCCGGCCGGCGGTTGGCGGCGGCCTCCTCGAGGTCGGGACTGGTCTCTTCACGAATGGCGACGACGGTTACGTCGTGCCCCAAGCTGCGCGCCGCGTCGAGCGCCAGGAAGGGAAACCGGCCGTTACCTGCGATCAGGCCGATCCGCATCAGGACTGTTTACCCGTTACTCCTCGACTCCGACGGGCTCGTAACGCCGCGTCGGACGGCGCAGGATAACGCCACGCTTGGAACTCCGAATGAAGTCGACCAGGATGCGTACTTCCGGCACATTGAGGCTCCGGTCAACCTCGATGGCGGCAAGCGCCTGAGTCGTATTCAGCTTCGACTGCAGCAGGTAGCGGTACGAGCGTCTCAGTTGCACGATCGTCTCCGGCAGTGTGCCCCGCCGCTCCAGACCGATCGTGTTCAAGCCGTACAAGCGTGCCCGGTTACCTACTGTCCGGCTGTAGGGCAGCGCGTCCATCGTGACGACGCTGCCGCCTCCGATGAACGCCTGGCGGCCGACTCGGCAGAACTGATGCACGCCGGAGAGCGCGCTGATCGTCGCATCGTCCTCCACCACGACGTGGCCGCCGATCGTCGCGCCGTTGGCGAAGATGTTTCGATCGCCGATCGTGCAGTCGTGTGCCACATGCGCGTACGCCATGAAGACGTTGTCGTTGCCGATCAGCGTCAACCCGCCGCCGCCGCGCGTGCCGCGGTTGATCGTGACGAATTCCCGGATGACGTTGCGGTGGCCAATGACGACGCGGGTCTCCTCCCCCTTGTATTTCAGGTCCTGCGGGATGAGTCCGACTGACGCGAACGGGAAGACCTGGCAGTCGTCCCCCAGTTCGGTGTTGCCGGCAATGATGGCGGATGCGCCGACGCGGCAACCGTGGCCCAACCGGACCTCGGAGCCGATGATCGCGTTCGGACCGACCCTCGTATCCGGCCCGAGCACCGCCTCGGGATGGACCGTCGCGGTCGAATCGACGTGCGTCGACGGCTCGATGCCAATCAGCAGCTCCGCCTCGGCGACGCTCTGCCCCGCCACCGTCGCCACGGCGTAGGCTACCGCTTCGCCCGCCGGTCGGCCGCGCAGCGTCACCTCCAGGCAGAGGCGGTCGCCCGGAAGCACCTGCTTCCTGAACTTCGCGTTGTTGACGCCGCGCAGCGCCGTCCGGCCGGTCGGGGTCTTCCCTTCGTCACCCAGCAGCAGCAGCGTTGCCACCTGCACGAGCGTCTCGATCATCACGACGCCCGGCATCAGCGGATTGCCCGGAAAGTGCCCCTGGAAGTACTCCTCGTTCACCGTCACGTTCTTGACGGCGGTCACGCGCTGGCCCGGCTCGTACTCGACCACGCGGTCAACGAGAAGCGAGGGGTATCGATACCGGAGCCTGTCGAGCAGAACGGGTATGTCGAGGGACACGGGAACTGGGGGGTTTTCTGGCCGAGGGGGGGAGTGTATCAGACGACGATGCGCCCGGTGCCGACACGTCGGGTAATCCGAGCACGGTCGAGGTATTCGAGCAGCGGAATGGCGTACTTCCGCGTAATGCCGAACCGCGCCTTGAACCAGGCGATGTCGACCCGGGCGGACTCGCCCGCCGGCACGGCCTCCTTCAGCGCCGCCATTTCCGCCCGCACGCCGTCGAGCACCTCCTGGTGAAACAACAGCGTCTCGAGCCGCTCCACCAAGCCCTCCCGGATCAACAGGGCGACCATCCGGTCGATGGCCTCCGCTTCCGCGCCGAGCAACGCCGGCAACGAGGCCACGTCAGGCGGCGACAACCCGCCGTCCCGTAACCGCGCGGCCAGCCGATCCTTCAGGAGTGATTCAACCTCACTCAGCACCACCCGGTGGCTCGCCAGCGCCAGATGACGCCCGGTGACCAACACGCCCTCGACCGCCAGCGCCTCAGTGACATGGTGGAACAACTCCGGACCGGCGAGCATGTCGAGGCTGGCGCGCGCCTTCTCCCGCGGGAGCCCCGGCTCGAGCGGCTCCTTCTGGTGGTAGGCGGAAACGGCATCAAGAAGCGCCGCGCGCGCCAACCTCACCCGTTCCGTGGCGAAGAAACGATTATCCGTCACCGTCACCACGCCCGCGGCAACCAGCCGGGCGGTGACCTTCGTGACGGCGGATGTCGCGAGCCCGACGCGCGGCGCCAAATCCTCGGCGGTCACGCCGGCTCCCACTGCTTCGTCCACCCGCGCCTCGACCGCCACGCGCGCGCCGTCGGTGTCCAGCCGATCCAGCCGGCGGAGGCGCCGCGCGCCGGCGGCGGACCGGAGTCGGCCACGCGGCGGATCCGGATCGAGGACGACACCGCCGCCGATGGTGAGGGGCGGCGAGTAGGCGCGCAGGACGAAGCGATCACCGCGCGTCAGTGCGGCGGGACGTTCGAGATGAAGACGGGCGAATGCCGTTCCTCCCGGCTCCAGCATTCCTGGGAAGAATGGCGCACCGTCCATATTGCCCGCGGCGTCCGCGTCGCCCGACGAACGTACCGCACCGAGCGCAACGCGAGCCATCACTTCAGTCGTCCCCTGGTGGAACCGGACCCGCGCGCCGTAACGCAACGGCCGCGCGCCGTCGAGCAGGGAGACACGCACATCGATCCGCTGCGTCGCCAGCAGGACGCCGGCACCGGTGAGCGTGTCGCCGCGCCGCAGGTCGTCAACGCCGACACCGGCCAGGTTGATCGCCGAGCGTTGACCGGCGTGCGCGGACGGTTGCGCCTCTCCGTGCACCTCGAGGCCGCGCACCTTGACGCGCCGAGCGCCCGGCAGGATCACCAAGTCCGCCTCCCGCTCGATTCGGCCCGAGACCAGCGTGCCGGTCACGACCGTGCCGAATCCCTTCATGGTAAAGGCGCGATCTATCGGCAGGCGGGGGATCCCGTCGTCGTGACGACCCAACGCGCCGTCGGCCAGTTCCGCCAACGCGCGCCGCAGGTTGTCCAGGCCTTCGCCCGTTCGGGACGACACGGGAACGATCGGCGCCTCTTCGAGGAACGAGCCGGCCACGAGCTCGTTCACCTCGAGACGGACCAGTTCGATCATTTCGTCGTTCACGAGGTCCGCCTTCGTGAGCGCCACGACGCCGCCCGCCACCTCGAGCAGCCTGCAGATGTCGAAGTGCTCCCGCGTCTGCGGCATCACCGACTCGTCCGCCGCCACAACCAACACGACGCAATCGATGCCGCTCACTCCCGCCAACATGTTGCGGACGAACCGCTCGTGGCCCGGCACGTCAACGAACGCCAGGTGGGTGACTCCCTCCCGGTACCGCGCGAAACCGAGGTCAATCGTGATGCCACGCGCCTTCTCTTCCCGGAGACGGTCCGGATCGACACCGGTGAGAGCCCGGACCAATGCGCTCTTCCCATGGTCGATATGTCCGGCCGTCCCGACCACAAGGTGCTTCACGGGACGATCATGTCACGACCGCCTAGCGCCGCTGCAGGTTGGACCTACCCCGGGTTCGGGGGCGACGGTCCGTCGGGGGACGATCGATCCGGCGCCGGCGGGGCGGCCGACCGTCGCGCCGGCGGGCGGCCGCCTCCACGATGTCGGTCAAGGCCAGCTCCAACTGCCGGCGATCGCGGTCCACCCGGACGAGCTGCACCTCCACGCGGTCCCCCAGGCGGTACACCTTCCCGTTGGCTTCGCCCCGCCAGAGGTGGTGATCCTCGTCGAAGACGTAGTAGTCGTCCGCCATGCTGGAGATGTGGACCATGCCATCGACGAACGGCTCCACCAGCTCGACGAACAGGCCGAAGCCGGTGACGCCGATGACGTAACCGTTGAACGTCTCGCCCACCTTGTCCGCCATGAAGCGGCTCCGTTGCCAGCGGGCTACTTCGCGTTCCGCATCCTCGGCCCGCCGCTCGAGCTCCGAGGTCTGTTTCGCCAGTTCCGGCAGCGTGGCCAGACGTTCGCGCCGCTCCTTCACCGTCAGCCGGCCGGCGCGCGACGCACGGAGCGCCCGATGCACCAGCAGATCGGGGTAGCGGCGGATCGGCGACGTGAAGTGCGTGTACGAACTCGACGCCAGACCAAAGTGCCCCAGGTTGGTCGCGTCGTATCGGGCCCGCTGCATCGTGCGGAGCGTCAGCAGGCCGACGGCCCGCTCCGCCGGCTCCCCCCGCATGCGGTCCAGCAGCTTCTGGAAGTGGGCCGGCGTTACCTGATCGGGCGGCGCGCCCAGGCCGCACCCGAGCGACCGCGCGAACGTGTCCAGCCGTTCCACCTTTTCCGGGTCCGGCGATTCGTGCACCCGGTAGAGCGCCGGCGTCCGCGTCCGCTCCAGGTGGGCCGCCACCGTCTCGTTGGCGATCAGCATGCACTCCTCGATGATCCGGTTCGCGGTGGTGCGCTGATCGGCGACGATCGCCGCCACGCGCCCTTCGTCGTCCCGCTGAAAGGTGGCGACCGGCACGTCGATGTCGATCGCGCCGCGCGCCCGCCGACGCTTCGTCAGCACCGCGGTCAGCTCGGCGAGCTGTTCGAACAGCCGCGTCAGCTTCCGGTACTGTCGCCGCTGCGGCGACGCCGGTTCCGACAGAATCGCATCGACGTCGGCGTACGTCATCCGCTCGTCGCTCTGGATCACGCCGTCGTGGATCTCGTAATGCAGCACCTTGCCGCGGCGGTCGATTTCCATCAGGCACGACTGGACCAGTCGTTCCACTCCCGGCTTCAGGCTGCAGAGCCCGGTGGCAAGGGCTTCCGGGAGCATGTGGACGGCGCGGTCGGGGAAGTAGACCGACGTGCCGCGCGTGCGGGCATCGTGATCCAGGGCGCTCCCCGCGACGACGTAATGCGCCACGTCGGCGATATGGACGCCCAGACGAACGCGCCCCCGGGAGAGCCGCTCCAACGTAATCGCGTCGTCGAAGTCGCGGGCCGACTCACCGTCGATCGTGACGGTCGGAAGCGTGCGGAAATCGATGCGCCCGTCCAGGTCGAACTTCCCTACCGTTGTTCCGAGGCGTCCTGCTTCCGCAATCGCCGCGGGGTCATGGTCGTCCGGAATACCGTGCTTCTCGATCGTGATCCGGACATCAGCGCCCGGCAGCGCGTAGTGCTCCTCGTCAAGGCGGATCAGCGCGCCCCGCGCGACGAGGGTATCGAGGCACTGACTGAGTGCGTCGCGCCCACGCGACGGGAGCGCGAGTTGCAGTTGCAGGTCGCGCAGCGTGACCGGTTCCCGGATCCGCTCACGGAACCTGTCGAGTAGTCGATCGGCGGAGATCATCACTTGGGGGCAGCCAGCCGTCAGGCGATCAGGACCACCTGCAGGTCGCCGACGTTGGTGTCAGTCGGCCCGGTCCGGATCAGATCGCCGAGCGCGGCGAAGAAGGTGAACGAGTCGTTCGCCGCGAGGTAGGTTTCCGGCCGGCGCAGTCCCGCCCCGGCGGCGCGCGTCGGCGTCATCGTATCGACCAGCGCCCCCGCGGCCTCGGTCGGCCCGTCGATGCCGTCGGTCCCGACACTTGCGAGGACCGCCTGCGGGAAACGCCGCGTCAGATGGAAGGCGGACGCAAGAGCGAACTCCTGATTCCGTCCACCCTTGCCGCTACCCGTGACTCGGACGGTCGTCTCGCCCGCCGAAAGGACGCAACAGGGACGCGGCTGCTCGTAGGCCAGTTGCGCTACCCGCCGGACATGCCACAGGGCGGTGTCGCGGGCCTCGCCGGTGACCGGCTCGTCGATCCTGAGCACCGTGAAGCCGAGTGCGCGCGCCTCGGCGGCCGCACCATCGACCGCATCGCGGCGACTGCCGATCAGGTGATAGGACGAGCCGTCGAGCCGCGGATCGCCCGGCTTCGGGCTCTCCGGGATTTCGCCACGCACGCCCCTCTCGAGCACATCGATCGCAGCGGGCGGCAAGACATCCATGCCGCCCGCCGCCGCCACCGCAGACCGGACAATCGACAGCGCGTCGGCAAAGGTCGTCGGGTCCGGCACGGTCGGCCCCGATCCGATCACGGCCGGATCATCCGGCGTGGGATCGACAACGTCGGAGATCGCCAGGGTGACGACACGGCCGCCCGCGGCAACGGCGAAACGGCCTCCCTTGATCGCCGACAGATGTTTCCGGACGCAGTTGAGGCCGTCGATCGCAACACCAGCACGCAGCAGGAGGGTCGTGACCGCCGCCTTGTCTGCCAGCGTGACGCCTTCGACCGGCACCGCCAGACCCGCCGATGCGCCGCCGGAGAGCAGCAGCACCACCACATCGCCGTCCCCGGCGCCCGCCGCCAGCTCCAGAGCCCGCCGTCCCGCCGCGACGCTTCCCGCGGTCGGTGTCGGATGGCCGACGTGGAACCATTCCAGACCGCTGGCCGCGCCGTCCGCTTGCGGCGAGGCGATCAGGCCGCGCAGCGGGACATCCGAATTCAATGCAGCGTCTCGCCGCGTGCTGGCGAACGCCCGCGCCATCACGGTGGACGCCTTCCCGGCGGCGACAACGATCGGCGTCCGGTTGGCCAGGGCGTCGCCAACCGCGGGTTTCTCGAGCGCGCGCGCCGTCAACCGTCCCGCGCCAGCGCCGGCAATGCCAGCTTCCAGGATGCGGTGCGCCTGCTGCCGAAGGGTTGCGAGAGTCAGATGAGGGCTCGGAGATGCTTGGCGGGGTCCGGAGTCGAACCGAATAGTCAGTGGAACGGAGCGCGGTCGGTCGAGGTGGAAAGGCGGGTTATGCCATCGATCGTGCGGAGCAGCCGGTTCACCACCGCTTCACCCCGATCCTCCTCACAGAGCCGGTCGACCCGCTGCGTCAGTTTCAGGATGGCCGTCTCGACATCGCGGATTGCCTTCTCCGAATAGTGCTCGCGCTGCTGTTCCAGGCAGCGCCAATGCCTGAAAAGCTCCTCCCGATAGAGGGTGATCCGAACCGACAAAGGCTGGCGGAGCCACGCGGGCGGGATGCCGGCATCAGGCTCGCGAGGCAACGCAATGTTAGTTGGCACCATAGGGAAGATGAATATTTCAGTGTAGACAGCGCGGCTCGGCGGTGTCAAACCGGCCGGCGGGCACTCAGTTCTTCAGAGCGGTGCGCACCATTTCACTGACAACGCGCGGGTTTGCCTGACCCCGCGTGGCACGCATCACCTGACCCACCAGGTAGCCGAGCGCACCCTGTTTACCGAAACGGTACTTCGACACGGCATCCGGATTGTCCTTCAGCGCCTGGCGCACGACACCCTCAAGCGCGCCGACATCACCGATCTGCGAGAGTCCTTCGGCTTCGACGATCGCCTCCGGCGCCTTGCCCGTCCGTGCCATCCGCTCAAGCACCCCCTTGCCAGCGGAACTGCTGACTCTGCCGTCGTCGATCATCCGGACGAGCGCGCCGAGCGCCTCCGGCGCGACACCCACTTCGGGGACCGTCACCTCCCGAGTCTTCGCGAGCCGGGTCAACTCACCCATGATCCAGTTCGCCGCACCCTTGGGGTTGCCCGCGGCGGACGCCGCCGCCTCGAAGTAGGCCGCCACTGCGCTGTCATGCGCCAGCAGCGCCGCATCCTGCTGTGGCAACCGGTACCGGGCGATGAAGCGCTGCCGCCGCGCCTGCGGCAACTCGGGCAGCGACGCGCGCAATTCATCCACCCACTCCGGGGCGACCACGAGCGGCGGCAGATCGGGATCCGGAAAGTAGCGATAATCGTGCGCCTCTTCCTTGTTCCGCATGGTGGCGGTCCGGTGCCGCGAGGTGTCCCAGAGACGTGTCTCCTGAACTACCCTGCCGCCCCCCTCGACCAGGCCGGTCTGCCGCCTAATCTCGTAGGCCAGCGCCCGTTCGAGGAAGCGGAACGAGTTGAGATTCTTGACCTCCACCTTGACGCCCAGTTGCTCCGCGCCGGCCGGGCGGATCGACACGTTCGCGTCGCACCGGAGGCTGCCCTCCTCCATGTTGCCGTCGTTGACGCCGAGCGCGAGCAATATGCCGCGTAGCGCCTCGAAGAAGTGCGCTGCCTCGGCGGGCGCCCGGAGGTCGGGCTCCGTAACGATTTCGATCAGCGGAACGCCGCTTCGGTTGAAGTCGAGATAAGTGGCGCGCTCCGAGTCAGGGAAGCCATCATGGATTGACTTCCCCGCGTCCTCTTCCATGTGGACGCGGGTGATACACACCTCGTGCGGCTCTCCGTCGACCGTGTACGCCACGCGGCCAGCCGTCGCGAGGGGCTGCTCGTACTGGGAAATCTGGTAACCCTTCGGCAGGTCGGGGTAGAAGTAGTTCTTTCGGGCGAAGATCGAAACCGGCTGCACCTGGCAACCCAACGCCAGCGATGCCCGGACCGCGTGTTCGACCGCGCGGCGGTTCAGCACCGGCAGCGCGCCGGGAAGCCCCAGGCAGACCGGACAGATCTGGCTGTTGGGGGGCGCACCGAAAGTGGTGCGGCATCCGCAGAAGATCTTCGTGTCGGTCAGGAGATGCGCGTGAATCTCCAGACCGATGACCGGTTCGAATCTCATGCTGCCCGTCCCGGCGGGCCGGAACCCATGGGCGAGACGGCCCCGCCGCGGTTTCTTCGGCCAGACGCGAGGGTCAGGCCCGGGGACCCGCCCGGCGCACGTCGTTGGATGCGTCCGCTTCGAACGCGGCGAAGTTCTCGACGAACATCCCGGCGAGGGTCACCGCCTGCGCGTCATAGGCGGCGCCGTCGCTCCAGGCCGCGCGCGGCCGGAGGCCCTCCGACGGCAGGTTCGGCACTGCGGTCGGCACGTCGACGTTGAAGATCGGATCCGGTGCGTACGGCACGTCATCGAGGGCGCCCGACAACGCGGCCGCGATCATCGCTCGCGTATGCCCAATCTTCATCCGGCGACCGACGCCGTACGCGCCGCCCGTCCAGCCCGTGTTGACCAGCCAGACGCGCGCGCCACTCGAGGCGATCCGCTCACCGAGCAGCTTCGCGTACGTGGTCGGGTGATGCACCATGAACGGGGCGCCGAAACAGGTGCTGAACGTCGCCTTCGGTTCGGTGATCCCCTTCTCGGTTCCCGCCACCTTGGCGGTGTAGCCGGAGAGAAAGTGGTACATCGCGCCGGCCGGTGTCAGCCGCGAGATGGGCGGCAGCACGCCGAACGCATCGCAGGTCAGCATCACGATGTTCTTCGGGTGGCCACCGCCTCCCGACTCGACCCAATTGTCGATGAACGATATGGGGTAGGCGCCGCGCGTGTTCTCGGTAATCGAATCGTCGTCGAGATCGAGCTTGCGGGTCCCCGGATCCATTACGACGTTCTCCAGCACCGTGCCGAACCGGCGCGTGGTGGCGTAGATTTCCGGTTCCGCTGCTTCGGACAGCTTGATCATCTTCGCGTAGCAACCACCCTCGAAGTTGAAGATGCCGTTATCGCTCCAGCCATGCTCGTCGTCGCCGATGAGGCCGCGGTTCGGATCCGACGATAGCGTCGTCTTGCCGGTGCCGGAGAGGCCGAAGAAGAGCGCCGTGTCGCCGGCAGCGCCCACATTCGCGGAGCAGTGCATCGACATGACACCCCGGGCCGGCAGCAGGTAGTTCATCACCGTGAAGATCGACTTCTTGATCTCACCGGCATAGCTGGTGCCGCCGATGAGTACGGTGCGGCGTGCGAAGTTGAGGAGGATGAACGTGCCGGAGTTGGTGCCGTGGCGTGCGGGGTCCGCGGTCATCGAAGGAATGTCGATGACGGTGAACTGCGGCTCATGCGTGCCGGGCGGCGTCCCGGCAGGCTGCTCGAGGAACATCGTTCGGGCGAACAGGCTGTGCCATGCCCGTTCGGTCACTATGCGAATCGGCAGCCGGTAGTCGGAATCAGCGCCGGCGAAGCAGTCCTGCACATAGAGCGCCCTGCCGTCGAGCGACGCCATCGTCTCCTCGTAGAGCGCGTCGAACGCCGTCGCGGCAATCGGCCGGTTGACCGCACCCCACCAGACATCTTTCTCCGTTGTCGGCTCTCTCACCAGGAACTTGTCGTTCGGTGAGCGCCCGGTGTGCGGCGCCGTGATGCAGACGAGCGGCCCGGACTCGGCAACGCTTCCCTCGTCGCAACGAATGGCCTCTTCGTACAGCGCCGAGGTGCCGAGGTTCCAGTGAATCGGTCCGGGATTCGCGATCGGGAGGGGAGCAGGAGCGACGAGCGTCTCAGGCATAAACGCTTAGAATAGCTGCCGCCGGTTCACCAAGTCAAACGGGTTTTCGTCCTCCGACCGGCCGACGAAGCGGGGCGGCCGCCGGGACGGGCGAATCCGGCACCCATGCTACGATCCCGCCCGATGGCGCCCGTTGGCTTCTTTCGCGGCCGTCCCACCCGCAATCTCAGCCTGCCGCCGCGCGAACGGAAGCCGCCGTGGTTCCGGGTCCGAGCTCCCGGCAGCCCGGGTTATCTCCGACTCAAGGGCCTGATGCGCGAGCTGTCGCTCCACACGGTCTGCGAGGAGGCGGGTTGCCCCAACATCGGCGAGTGCTGGCAGCATGGGACCGCGACCTTCATGATCCTGGGCGACACCTGTACCCGCTCCTGCGGCTATTGCAATGTGAAGCATGGGACGCCGGGCACCATCGATCCGGACGAACCGGAGCGCCTGGCGGTGGCAGTCTCGGCGCTCGACCTGGACTATGTCGTGGTCACGTCCGTCGATCGCGACGACCTGCCGGACGGTGGCGCGTCGCTGTTCGCGGCATCGATCCGTGCGATCCGCCTGCGCGCCCCAGGTTGCCGAGTCGAGGTGCTGATCCCCGACTTTTCGGACCGCGCGGCATCGGTCGAGGCAGTTCTCGACGCCGGCCCCGACATCCTGAACCACAACCTGGAGACGGTCGAACGTCTCTATCGCACCGCGCGCGCCGGCGGACGCTACCGCTGGGCCCTCAGCCTGCTCGACCGCGCGCGGCGCTACCGCCCGGACGTGCCGACCAAGTCGGGCGTTATGGTTGGCCTGGGGGAAACGGCCGACGAACTGCTTGGCGCGCTCGCCGACCTGCGGGCGGTCGGTTGCGAGATCCTGACGATCGGCCAGTACCTTCGCCCATCCCCCGCGCACTTGCCGGTCGCACGCTATTACCACCCCGACGACTTCGCGGATCTCAAGCGTCACGCCCTCGCAGTCGGCTTCCGTCAGGTCGAATCGGGTCCGCTCGTCCGCAGCTCCTACCACGCCCACGAGCAGGCCGAATCCTATCGGGCCGCCACCGCCTAGCGGCATCATTGCGTCAGCGCTTCGGGCGGTGAATGTGGGCGCTCCGGCCGAAGAACGCTTCGGCTGCCTCGCCCATCGTCTCCGACAGTGTCGGATGCGCATGGATTACTTCCGCCAAGTCTGACGCCTTGATCCCCTGCTCGACGGCCAGTGCGCCTTCCGCGATCAGCTCTCCTGCACCAACGCCGGCAATCCCAACGCCCAGCACGCGCTCCGTGGCGGGATCGATCACCAGCTTCGTGATTCCCTCCGGACGGTCAAGCGTCAGGGCCCGCCCCGACGCGGCCCAGGGGAACCGTGCCACCCCGACGTGACGGCCATCCCGCGCCGCCTCGGTCTGGGTAAGCCCGCACCACGCCACCTCCGGATCCGTGAAGACGACAGCCGGAATGGCCCGCGGCGCGAAGGCGGCATCCCGGCCGGCGATCGTCTCCACCGCCACGCGCGCTTCCGCGAACGCCTTGTGCGCCAGCATCGGCTCGCCCGCTACGTCGCCTATCGCGAAGACCGCCGGTTCGGCGGTTCGGCGCTGCGCATCGACGCGAATGAAACCTCGCTCGTCGCGCTCGATACGCGTCCGGTCGAGGCCCTCGATCTCCGAGTTGGGGGTCCGCCCGACGGCAACCAGCACCGCGTCGAACCGCTCGGTCCATTCGCGCTGACCCTCGGCGGCAGCGGGGCCGCCGCCAGCCGGTCCCGAAAACGTCGCCTCGATCCCGTCGTGCCCAGGGGTCAGCCCACCCACCGTCGTGTTGAGGTGCACCGCCGTCGCGATCGCGTTCATCCGCCGCGCCAGCACCCGCACCAGGTCAGCGTCCGCGCCGGGCAACAGGCTCCCGGTCATCTCGACAATCGTCACCGCGGTGCCTAGCGCCGCGTATACCGTTCCGAGTTCCAGACCGATGTAGCCTCCTCCGACAACGAGGAGCGACGACGGAATCCGATCGATCTCCAGCGCGCCGGTCGAATCGAGCACACGCGGATCGTCCAGGGCCAGCGCCGCCGGACGCGCCGGCCGGGACCCGGTCGCGATGATCGCGTGATCGAAGGCTACCCTCGACGCATCTCCGGCCGCCGGGGCGTCCGCCGACGCGACGTTGAACGCAGCCGCATCGGCAAACGCCGCACGCCCCTGCACGCAGGTAACGCCCCGCTGCTTCGCCAGGAACGCCAACCCTCCGGTCAGCTTCGCCACGACCTCGTCCTTCCACGCCCGCAGACGCAGCGGGTCGATCGTCGGCGCGCCAAACGTGATTCCCCACTGCTCCGCCTCGCGCGCCTCGGTCAGGACGCGCGCCGCATGCAGCAGCGCCTTCGACGGCATGCATCCGCGGTACAGACAGACCCCGCCAGGCTTCGGCGCCTCATCGACAAGCGTCACTTCCATCCCAAGGTCGGCGGCCCGAAACGCCGCCACGTAGCCCCCCGGGCCCGCCCCGATCACCGCCAGTTGTGTCTGCACTGTCCTCTCCCATTACGTGATGTCACGCCACACCCGAATCAATTATCGCCGAGGCGAGATCCACACCGAATCCGTCGCCAGACCGGTGCCGCCATTGCCACGCCATTTGAGCGGACACTACGATTCGCTGCATGGCGTGCCTGACGATCCAGGGTACCGGGCGATCCCGTCTGACGCTTGCACTGTTTCTTTCGATCGTCGTCGCCGCCCCGGCCAGCCAGGTGCCGGCGGTCGAACGGGGCACTCACCGAGACGCGACCTGGACCCTGGTTTACGCGGAGGACTTCTCCACCCCGCTCAACGACGCGGTGGCCCCCTGGATCTGGGACGGCTACGCCGAGCCGTTCGACACCGTCGTTGACGACACGGGGCTGTGGTACCGGAACGACTACGGGCCGGCATGGACCACCGCGCTCAACTCGTTCGCGACGTACCGGAAGGAATTTCCGGCCGGTCAGGACGGCTGGCTGACTGTCTCGCTGTCGGGCCGCGACTGGAACCGCGACGGCGTGATCGAAGCACCGCCGTCGATCACGACGGAGACGCAGCACGGTGTGCCGGTCGCGGTCCTGAACGTGCCGGACCATACCGGCGGAGCGATCGTCCGATCCACGCGCGCCCTGCCCCCGCACTACCGCATCGAGTACACGCTCAGGACCCTGGACTTCGGCGGCAAGCGCAACGGCTCGCTCGAATACGACGGCCGCGTGAACGGCTACGGCGTGGACGGCTGCAGGACGCAGCATCCGTGGGGCGAAGGCTCGAACACACCAGGCTGGTCGGGCAACGCCTCGGCCCCGTACTGCGAGTGGCAGGATGTTCGCGCGGGTCCGTACGGATACAACGGGTTCCACTTCCTGGCGATCGTCGACTTTCCCGATCCGGCGCCGCGAAACAATCACTTCTGGCATTACCACCGGAAAGTGCTGATGGACGCCTTCTCGCAACATCCGGACCGTATCGGGAGCGGATCCGGCGGCCGGGTCTGCGACTCGGGCGCCAACACGTACTACGCGTACCGAAACAGCAGTTTCAACACCATCAACGTCTGGATCAGCGGGCTGCCGAACTGGAACCCTGCGCCCGGCTCGCTGGTCAGCAACTCGCAGTGGTTCATGACGACCTGTTCCGGAGGACTCGCCGAGTCGTATCTCTCGTCGGCCGCCGAGCTGCAGCCGGAACTGATGCCGGACGCGTCGTACACGTTCGCGATTGAACGGAGCGCCGCCGGGTACACGCTGGAAACCAGCGGGAACTTCGCACGGGTCGGCCGGACGACCCTCCGGTTTCATCGGCCGTTTGTCGTCGGCGACGTGCCGATCTGGCACTACAACGTCACCGCCAGCGAGTACGACGGGCGATTCAACGCCGATCTCGTGCAGCACGACGCCTGGGGCAGCATGACCTGGCCGGATCAGTGGCCGGCCGGATCCGCCTACCCCGACTACTTCGTCATTGGGGACCCCTACACCAACGCCTACGAGGGCCGCGCCAGCCTGACCGACATCCGGCTCTACGTACCCGGTTCTTACGTGGAACCCCCCGTACCCCGCCTTCCCGACCGCACCGGCAAAGCGGTCCCTCCGCGTGCAGAGTCCTGCGCCCCAGGGTTTTCCTGGACACTTGATTGCGAGAGGGTTCTCGCAGGAGGAGTGTCGAGATGAGGAAGCAGGTTGAACTCCGCCTAACCTTGCTCGCGTTCAAGCGGACGTACAACGAGCAGTGGATGCTAGGAGCCCGTGGTGAAACCCCCACTACATTCGAGCGGCGATGCATCCCACCTGAACGGCGTTGCTCCTCGGTCGCCTATGGCCAATATGCTCCCTCGTCGCGCCTTGTCAGGCGGGCGCCTCACCGCTCTCGGTGCTACGCGGGGTTTCACCACGGGCTCCTAGAGAAGTACGACCATCGGAGTAGACAGTGGTTTGAAGGTAATCACTTCTACGATTCGGGAGAGCCAACGCCGTGTTGCAATAATCTCCCATGTTCGCCGCGCGAGTTCAACCCAATTCGGGAACGCTTTCGTCTGACGCCTCTCATCGGCGTCATCTCCCTTGAATCAATCTATCCGCTCCGGCTGCGGGTTTCAGCACGACGAGTCCGGGACGAGTGACAGGTCTTGACGGCCTCTTGCATCACTCATCGAAGAGGATCACGCGCAGCCTGCGGATTCCGGCGCCCTCGACATCCGCCCCCGACACAGCGTGTGGCAGGATCGGGCCCCCGCCCCTCCGCAAATGCCTGATCCGCGGCGCGTCCTCCCCGGAGGATGCCCGGCAGACCGTAATTCCCCTCGTGACACCGGGGCTCGTAGTAGATCCGATTCGGCTCGTCCGGTTGTCTGACCAGCTCATGTCGCATCGTCCATGGTCCGGTCCATGTCGTCGGATCATCCAGTGTGACCTCGTAATCCATCGTGTCCGGCCCGGTGCGCGTATAGCGTTCGACAAGGTGCAGGTTCTCGCGCGAGCCCCGGTAGTCCGTCTTGGCCGTGAAGTTCGTGACATCCACGACCAGCGTGTTGCCTTCCCAACGCCCCCGCGAGTCGCCCCACCATTGCCGGACGTTCGCCGGGAGATGAGGCCGTGTGGTAATCGGGATCATGCGGTTGAACCCCTGGCCCTGGCCAAAATCGAGGTAGACCGACACCGCGCCAGGTGACTGAACCACTCGCCGGAAGCTCCCGCCGAAGTTGAGGTTGCCGTTTCCGAGATCAGGCAGGCCCACGAGCAAGCATCGCGTCTGCAGGCCGGTATCCTCTGGATGGTCCGAGCGATTGATCGCAGACACCTGGTAGTTGGGCGGCGCCTCTGCGCGCCGCGGCGACGGTGGCCCATACGTTGCGCCGGAGCACGCCTCCGCCTGCTGCCGGCATCCGTCCGTGGCTTGATTGAGCGCACCCCGATACTCCCGGTCTTGCCGCGTCCGCTCACCGACGGCAGGGGTCAGGGGAGGGATTTGCCCGTCCGGTGGGTCCACGATCAGCGAGGTCCGTCGGCCCGCGGGATAGTAGTTGTTGAACACCGCGTTGTACGCCCCGGCCACGTCCGCCTCGCTTCCTCGCTCGGACCGGGCATCACGACGAGGGAGCGCCGCTCGCTGCTGATCGATCTCAGCGATTTCCTCGTCCGTCAAGAACTCTCGTCCCGCATACTCGGGCGGCCGTTCCAATGAGACCTGGGTCACGATGGCCCAAATGCCCTGTAAGTCGGGTTCACCCCACAGCGTCATGGGGGTGGGATCAGACGCGGTAGCCGTCGTCTCCGCTTGGGTGGGCTGCGTCTGCCCCATGACGGTTCCGGATCCCAGTGTCACGAGCACCACCGCGAACGTGAGCGCCGTAGCGGAATACAGCATTCGCAGTCGCATTTGTCTTCTCCCTCCTCGAGCGGCGCGTCAACGAGCGCCGACAGATCCTTGGGCGTGAGCAATCCTTATTTCGGCGATTATACTCCCTCGGTGGTCGGAGGATGGCCGGCCAGCCGTTGCGGATCAGCGTCAGTCGCGGCAATGCATTAGAGCCGTGCCGTGGGGCCGTGCCCTGTGGCCGCGGTTGGGGCATCTGGCGCCTGTGCCGGACGGTGCGAATCTCCGGGTTCTAATCTCGATGACCACAACTGGGGAAACTTGAATGACCCTTGACAGGTGGAGGCGGCGGCGTGAGATTCGTCGTCTGATCGGCCCACCGCTTCGCGCGACGGGCGGGCGGTCAACCTCAGCTTGACAGTGCCCTGTTGTATCCTCGGCCAGTAGATAAGCGTTAGGCAGAGGAGGGAGCGATGGACCCGCAACGACCGAAGATTCCGGCGGAAGCCGTCGATCTCTACACCCAGTTCATTCACGGCGAGGTCAGCCGTCGTGACTTCCTGTCCGGGGTGAAGCGCTTTACCGTTGGCGGTCTCACGACCGCGGCGATTGTCGAGGCGCTGATGCCGAACTACGCGCTGGGGCAGCAGGTGTCCAGGGACGACGAGCGGATCACGGTGAGCTACGAGACCCTGCCCTCACCGGACGGCAACGGCTACCTCCGGGGGTCCCTGGTGCGGCCCTTCAGCGCCGACTCGCGCAGCGAGACCTCAGCCCAACTGCCCGGCGTGATCGTGATTCACGAGAACCGGGGGCTCAATCCACATACAGAGGATGTGGCGCGACGCTTCGCCTTGGCCAACTTCATGGCGTTCGCGCCGGACGCGCTGACGACGGTCGGCGGCTACCCGGGCGACGACTACGAGGGCGGCCAGCTGTTCCGCACCATCGATCGCGGGAGGATGACCGCGGACTTTGTCGCCGCCGCGCGGTGGTTGAAGGCGCGTCCGGACTGCAATGGACGAATCGCCGCGACCGGATTCTGCTTCGGTGGCGGCATGTGCAACACGCTGGCTGTGCTGCTGGGTGCGGACCTGGCGGCGGCGGCACCGTTCTATGGCGGGGCTGCAGCCGCGGAGGACGTGCCCAAGATTGAGGCGGCCATGCTCATTCACCATGGTGCGCTCGATACCCGGTTGGTCGAGGCCTATCCCGAGTACGAGGCGGCAATGCAGGCCAACAACGTCACGCACGAGGGCCACATCTACCCCGACTCGGTGCACGGCTTCTTCAACGATGCCACGCCGGAGCGCTACAACCAGGCCGCGGCGCAGGAGGCCTGGACGCGCACGATCGCGTGGTTCAACCGATACACGCGGGAGTCGGCCTGAGCCCGGCGGGGGGCATTGTCACGTTGAGGCGGTTGCTGGCAGAGTAGACCGATGACCAGCCAGGCGCCTGCCACGGCTGTCGAGTTCCGGCCCGAATAACCAACGAAGTGCTCTGCAACGGGGCCGCGAGTTTGCGAGCTGGCTCGGGCTGACACCCCAAGAGCACTCGACGGGGGTGCGGCGGTCCCTGGGGGATTCTCCAGGCTGTTAGCCGCCGAGACGCCGCGAAGACCTGCAAGGTCAGGTGCGGGAAGTCGGCCGCCAGCGTCCCGCGGAGCCGATCGATTGACAGCGCCAGCCCGCCGCCGGCAGCAGCACGCGCGATGCGACTGACGAACGCCCGACGTGACTCGGACTCCACGCTGTGCAGCCGGCGACCGGTTCGGCAGCGTCGTCTGGCTACGCCGTCTTCTCGGCGGCGGGGCCGAGGATCCGTTCCTCGAGAAGCTCCTCGGCGCGGGCGAAGAACGACGTGAGCCGCAACGTCTATCGGTGCGACGCGGCGCTCCGCCGCGGCCTGCTAGAATCGATCGATGCGGCCCACCACGCTTGGCGCGCTACGCGCGGACGTCGAAGCAGGAAGGATCGCCCGGCGCTCCGTGCGGAGCGAGTTACGCGAAAACCTGATCGCCCGGCTCCGCACTGGCGATCCGCTCTTCCCCGGCATTGTCGGCTACGAAGAGACCGTCCTTCCGCAGGTGGCGAATGCCCTGTTGGCCCGCCACGACTTCGTCATGCTGGGTCTCCGCGGCCAGGCGAAGACGCGGCTCATCCGCGGGCTCATGGACCTTCTGGACGAGGCGATTCCGGTGGTGCCGGGCTGCGACATCAACGACGACCCGATCGCTCCGATCTGCGCCGGCTGCCGCGAACGAATCCGTATCGAGGGGGACGACCTGCCGGTGGCGTGGCTCGAACGGCGGCTGCGCTATGTGGAGAAGCTGGCGACCCCCGACGTGACGATCGCCGACATGATCGGCGACATCGACCCGATCAAGGCGGCTCGCGCCGGGCGCCAGCTTTCCGACGAACTGACAATCCACTACGGCCTCGTGCCGCGCGCGAACCGGTGTATCTTCGCCATCAACGAGCTGCCCGACCTGGCTGGCAAGATCCAGGTGGGCCTGTTCAACATCCTGCAGGAAGGCGATGTGCAGATCCGTGGTTACCCGGTCCGGCTCCACCTGGACGTGATGATGGCGTTCACCGCCAACCCGGAGGACTACACGGCCCGCGGGAAGATCGTCACCCCGCTCAAGGACCGCATCGGTTCCGAAATCCGGACCCACTACCCGAAGACGCGGGCGGAGGCGGTCACCATTACCCGGCAGGAGGCGTGGGTGGCGCGCGGCGGCGACGGACCGTTAGGTGAGGTCAACGTCCCGCCTTACTTACGCGAAGTGGTCGAGGAACTGGCGTTCCAGGCGCGATCGAACAAGCGGATCGACGGCCGCTCCGGCGTGAGTCAACGGATGCCGATCACCTGCCTGGAGAACGTCGTCTCGAACGCGGAGCGACGGGCGCTCGCGGCGGATGAGTCTCCCACGGCGCGCGTCACCGACATCTACTCCGCGCTTCCGGCGATGACCGGCAAGTTCGAACTCGAGTACGAGGGGGAGTTGCGTGGCGCCGACGTAGTGGCCCACGAGCTGATCCATGACGCCATCGCCGCCGTCTTCGCCGGTTGGTTCGACGGCGTCGACACCAGCCAGGTGGTCGAGTGGTTCGAGATGGGAGGCACGCTCCAGGAGACCGATGTCACCGCGTCGAAAGCGCTGCTGAAAGATGTGGCGCAGATCCACGGCCTGATGGAACTGGCCACCCACGCTGGCGCCACGCCGGAAGACCCGGAGCCGGACGTCGCCGCCGCGGTGGACTTCGTCCTGGAGGGACTCTGCGCCCTCCGCCGGATCAGCCGAGGCGAAGGCGGCAGCTACGAAGCACTTCCCCGCTCGGAGCGGCCGGAGCGGATGCGCCGCGAACCGGTTCTGGAAGGTCCCGAGTCGTCGTTCGACACGTCCGAGAAGTCTCGACGCGGCGGCAACGGCGGCCGGCGAGCCGGCCGCAAGAAGAAGCAGTACTACAACTGACGTGCGGTACCGCTATACACGTTACACGGGCGATCCGTTCGGCGCCGTCGACATCGACGAGTTGGTGTCGAAGCTGTCGAAGCTGCTCCTCTCAAGCGGCTTCGAGTCTCCCTCCGGCCCCTACGACCCGTACGGCGAGGAGCGCGACGACAACAGTCTGCAGTCGCTGCACGACGCCATCCTCGACGCGCTGCTCCGCGACGGACTTCTGTCGGAAGAGACGGTCGAGCGGCTGCTAGGCGACCCCGCCGACGCCGATCAGGCGGAGGGACGCTCCCGACTGGAAGCCCTGGTTCAGGAACTGATCCGCCAGATGGCGGACCAGGGCTATATCACGCTGGACTCGGACGCCGACCGGACCGACGGATCGGGCGTCGGACCCGAATTCGGGCCCGATCAGGACCCGGGACAGGTCCGCTTCGAGGTGACCGACAAGAGCCTCGACTTCCTGGGCTACCGTGCCCTCCGCGATCTGCTCGGCTCGACCGGCCGGGGAAGCGTCGGCCGGCACGACACGCGCGAAATGGCGACCGGAGTCGAAGCCGGCGGCGCGTCCAAGCCGTACCAGTTCGGAGACACGTTGAACATCGACGCCAGCAGCACCATCCTCAATGCGGTCCAGCGAACCGCGGAGTCCACCAGCAGGTCCGGCGCCCCCGCCATCGACGTCCACTACGAAGACCTCATGGTCTCCCAGGGCGAGTACCAGAGCTCCTGCGCAACCGTCCTGATGCTCGACTGCAGCCACTCGATGATCCTGTACGGTGAGGACCGCTTTACCCCCGCCAAGCAGGTGGCGCTGGCGCTCTCGCACCTGATCCGGAGCCAGTTCCCGGGCGATGCGCTGAACGCCGTCCTCTTCCACGACTCCGCCGAGGAGATACCGGTGAAACAGCTCGCTCGCGTCCGGGTCGGTCCCTACCACACCAACACGCGCGAGGGGCTCCGTCTCGCCCGGCGCCTGCTCGAGCGCCAACGGAAGGATATGCGGCAGATCGTGATGATCACCGATGGCAAGCCTTCCGCGCTGACCCAGGAGGATGGCCGCATCTACCGGAACGCGTTCGGCCTCGACCCGATGATCATCCGCGAGACCTTCGCCGAAGTGGCGAACTGCCGGCGCGCCGGCATCATGATCAACACCTTCATGCTGGCGCGCGACTACGACCTGGTCAGTTTCGTCCGGCGCGTCGCCGCCATCTCCCGCGGCAAGGCGTACTTCACGACGCCATACACGCTGGGCCGGTACATCCTGATGGACTACATGGACCGGAAGACGAAGACGGTGCATTGACAGGAGCGGAAACCGAACCGTGCCGAGCGCCACATGCCCTTCCCGGATCCCGATCTTTCCACTCCCGAACGTGGTGCTGTTCCCCCGTGTTTTCCTGCCGCTCCATATCTTCGAGCCCCGCTACCGCGAGATGGTGGCCGACGCGGTCGACGGCGACCGCCTGATCGGCATGGTGCTGCTTCGCGACGGCTGGCAGCAGCACCCTGATCCGAACCCGCCAGTCTTCACGGTCGGCTGCGCCGGACGGATCACGCATTTCGAATCCCTTCCCGACGGCCGCTACAACATCGTCCTGCGGGGCGTCGAGCGGTTCCGCGTGCGCGACGAAGACCACTCGCGAAGCTACCGGATCGCCACCGTCGACCCGTTCGCCGACACCGCGGTGGCTGACCCGGACCGCCTGCGCGACGGCCGCCGCCGCCTCGAAGCGCTCCTCGCACGTCAGTCGAACGAGAACGGCCACGCCGCCACCCCCCGTATTCCGTGCGAGATGGCTGACGCCGAGCTGGTAAACGCCCTTTCCCAGTACCTCGAGCTGGCTCCCATCGAAAAACAGGCGCTCCTCGAACGGCCCTCGCCCTGCGACCGTTGCGCGGCGTTGATCGACCTGCTGGAGATGCACCTCCTCGGTGGCGGTACGTCCGGCTCACCCCTCGGTGTGCAGTAGCCCGCCGTCCGCGGTGCCGTGCGTCTGCTGCGGGGAACATTCCGCGCCCCGTGCCGGTATACTCGCTCAGGAGCCCCATGACCAAGGGAACACGCTATACGGTCTTCGGCGGAGGGGGCCTGCTCGTTGCGGGTCTGGCCGTCGGCCTGGCCGCCTGGTTGGGCAGCGGCCTGCCGGCCCGCGTCCTCGCACAGGGCCGTCCCGACGAACTGCGGCATCTCCCCGCCGAGGCGGCAATCATCTCGTTCGCCAACATCCGACAGGTGATGGATTCCGATCTCCGCGAGCGACTGCGGGAGCGCGAATCGGACACCAGTGGCGCGGCCGCCTTCGAGAATAGGACCGGAATCGACATCGACCGGGACGTCAATCACGTCGTCGCCGCCGTGGCGCCCGTCGGACGGAACGACGCGGAAGCGATCGCGGTACTCGCGGGACGCTTCGACCCGGCGCGGATCGAATCGCTGGCAATCGCCGAAGGCGGGGTCCGGATGGAGCATGCCGGCCGTCCGCTCATCCTGATCGACACGGACCGGGACAATCCGGAAGGCGACGACACCGCGATGGCGTTCCTCGAGCCGGACGTACTGGCGCTCGGGTCGGAGACGCTCGTGCGTCAGGCGCTCGACGGCGAGGCGGGGGCCGATACGAACGACCGGCTGATGGCCCTGCTGCAGCATGTCGACGAAGCGAGCACCGCCTGGACCGTCGGCCGCCTGGAAACCCTGCAGGAGAGTGAATGGCTGCCTGAAGGGTTGGCGTCGCAGGTGTCGCAGGTGTCGGCGTTCGCCCTCGGCGGCCAGGTGAACGGCGGCGTCCGCGGCCGGCTCACCGCCGAGGCAACGGACGAGCAGACGGGCCGGAACCTCCGTGACCTGTTGCAGGGCTTTCTGGCCCTCGGCCGCCTGCAGGCGGCGGAACGCCCCGAGCTGGCCGAGTTGCTGAATACACTGCAGCTCACCAGCAGCGGCCCGAACGTGATGTTGACGTTTGACCTCCCGGCAGACACGCTCCTCGAATTGCTCCCCGACCGAGACACCCCCGCCGCCGGCGCACCGTAACCGTTGCCGGCGCCGGCCGTAATCGATGGCACTTCACACGATCGGGGTCGCTGGCTGTGGCCTGATGGGCTCGGGCATCGCCCAGGTTTCCGCGCACGCAGGCTACCCGACCATCGTCCGGGAGATCGACGACGCGACCGCCCAGGCTGGCCTTGCCCGCATCGACAGGTTCCTTTCCGCCGGCGTCGAGCGCGGGAAGGTTACCCCGGACCAGCGCGACAGCACGCTTGGGAACCTGACTGCCACCAGCAGGGTGGAGGACCTCGCCGGCTGCGATCTGGTCATCGAGGCGATCGTCGAACAGATCGACGTCAAGCGCGATTTCTTCAACGCTCTCGAGCCCCTCGTGGGCCCGAACACCATTCTTGCCAGCAACACCTCATCGCTCTGCATCACCGAACTCGCCTCGGCGACCGGACGCCCCGACCGGTTCGTGGGCATTCATTTCTTCAGTCCGGTCCCGGTCATGAAGCTGGTCGAAGTGATCCGGGGCATCGAGACGAGCGACGCCACCTACGAGGCGGCGATGACGTTCGGCCGGAGCGTCGGCAAGGATCCGGTCACCGCGCCGGACCGGCCCGGTTTCATCGCGAACCGGCTGCTGATCCCCTATCTGCTCGATGCGATACGCGCCTACGAGTCGGGGGCCGGATCGATCGAGGATATCGACAAGACGATGGCGCTCGGGTGCGGCCACCCGATGGGGCCGTTCACGCTGCTCGACTTCGTTGGTCTCGACACCACGTACTACATCGCCGGCATCATGTACGACGAGTTCCGCGAGGAACGGTTCGCTCCGCCGCCACTGCTGAAGCGGATGGTGCTCGCGGGCCACCACGGGCGGAAGACCGGCCGGGGGTTCTACACCTACTGATGTCCGATTCGATGAACGACGAGCGGGTCCGCACCGCAGTGGAGACGCTTCTCGCGGAGATCGGCGAAGACCCGACGCGCGAGGGGTTGATCCGCACGCCGGCGCGGGTTGCCGAAGCTCTCAGGTTCCTGACGAGCGGCTACGATCGGGATGTCGACGAGGTCCTGAACAACGCCCTCTTCACGGTCGGCTGCAGCGAGATGGTGATCGTTCGTGACATCGACTTCTACAGCCTGTGCGAGCATCACATGCTCCCGTTCTTCGGAAAGTGCCACATCGCGTACCTGCCCCGGGACCGCGTGGTGGGGCTGAGCAAGATTCCGCGGCTGGTCGATGTCTTCGCCCGGAGGCTGCAGATTCAGGAACGAATGACGAACCAGATCGCGCAGGTACTGCTCCAGAAGCTGAACCCGCTCGGGGTTGGGGTCGTCGTCGAAGCTACGCACCTCTGCATGGCGATGCGGGGGGTCGAGAAACAGCGGTCGTTCGCCCTGACGAGCGCGATGCTCGGCTCGTTCCGAAGCGACGCGCGGACCCGGATGGAATTCCTCGAACTGCTGAAGCTGCGAGGCGATCCGCACACGCGGCTCGACGCGTCGGCAGGCATGAATGCGCCAACCGCCCAAAGGAACGTGGGAGCGACGCACGAATGATCGCGAGCGTGCTGCTGATCGCGCTCGGTGCGGTCGGTACGGCGGTCGCCGAACAGGCGACGCGCATCGAGCCGGTCGAAGTGCGCTGCCCGTCAGTCCTTGGCGTCGGCATCACGACCGATATCCCGTTCTGCGACGTGCTGATTCAATCCGACCCGGCTCTGGCCATCACCGTCGTGCTGCCGCCGCGGCGGGGCGAGGCGACACTCTCGTTCGATCTGCACAACCGCCACACCTACTCGGAGGATGAAGTGCGCGCCGGCCGCGCTTATACCCGCTACCTGGCGGAGGTGGCGGTCGCCACGCCGGCCGGCGAAGTGCTGGCCCGACGCTATATCCTGAGCGAGTTCCGCGGCGCGCCCGACCTCGTCGACCGGGTGAGCGGCGGCGCCGGACCGGAAGGGGCGAAGGCGATCGCACCGGCGGGGGTCGAGCGCGTGTTCGTCCCCGTCCCCGCGGCAGCCGACCGCGTCGTGATTGCCGGGCAACGCCTCGAGGTGCTCCGGTTCGATCAGACGCGCGACGAGGTGCGTACGGTGGGACGTCCCGTCGCCGTGATCAGCAACGTGCAAATCGAGTACAGCGCACGACAGGATGAATGACACCGTGCACGATCTGATCATCATTGGCGGCGGCCCGGCCGGCCTCGCCGCCGCGATCGCGGCAAAGGAAGCGGGCCTCGACACCCGTATCTTCGAGAAGGGAGTGCTGGTCAACGCGCTCTTCCACTTTCCGCCACAGATGGTGTTCTTCACGACACCAGACCTGCTCGAGATCGGCGGCCTGCCGTTCGTGACGCCGCACGGCAAGCCGACGCGAGACGAGACGCTGCGCTACTACCGGCGTGTCGTCGACACCTACGACCTGCAGGTCGACTTCGGCTACCGGGTAACCTCGGTCGAGCCGGGGGCGTTGTCCGATGCTCCGTTCACCGTTCGGACCCGGAGCGACGAGCATGGCGACCAGGCGTGGCAGGCACGGACCGTGCTGATCGCGAGCGGCTGCTACGACCACCCGAACCGGCTCGGAATCCCGGGTGAGGATCTGCCGCACGTATCGCACTACTACACCGAGCCGCACGAGTTCTACCGGAGGCCGGTCGTGGTGGTGGGCGGAAAGAACTCGGCGGCCGAGGCGGCGCTCGATCTCTACCGTAGCGGCGCGCAGGTGACGCTCGTCCACCGGCGCGCGGTGCTGGGCGATTCCATCAAGTACTGGGTGAAGCCGGACATCGAGAACCGCATTGCCGAAGGTTCCATACCGGCCAGATTCGAAACGCGCGTCGTCGAGATCCGCCCGCGCGAGGTGGTCGTTCAGCCGGTCGGTGGCGGCCCGATGGAAATGCTCCCGGCCGAAGGCGTTTTTCTCCTCACGGGCTACCTCGCCGACCTCGACTTCCTCCGCGGCGCGGGCATCGCGGTGGCGGCCAACAACGTTCCCCGGCACGACCCCGAGACCTACGAGACGAACGTCCCCGGGCTCTACCTCGCCGGCGCGGTCGTCGCCGGCGCGAACCGCGGCGAAGTGTTCATCGAGAACGGGCGCTTCCACGGCAAGGTGGTCGTCGAACACATCGCCCGCCGTCTCCGCCAACCCGCCGGCGTCTGAAGAGGGTGCCGACGCAGACCGGAGTGACCACCGCCCCGGATCCGGTCGCTCGCCTCGACGGCGTCACGGTTACTTACGGACGCCAGCGCGCGCTCGACAATGTCGAAGCATGCTTTCCGCCCGGTGCGGTCGGGTTGCTCGGACCGAACGGTGCGGGCAAGAGCACGCTGCTGAAGGCGCTCCTCGGTTTCGTCACCCCCGACCCCGGCGCGGGACGGCTGTCGGTGCTCGGCCTCGACGTCGCCGAGCGCTCCCTCGAGATCCGCGCGCGCCTCGGCTACATGCCGGAATCGGACGCGCACATTCCCGGATTGAACGCCATCGCTTTCACCGCCTGTTGCGGCGAGCTGGCCGGCCTGCCGCCCGCCGATGCGATGCAGCGGGCACATGCGGTTCTTCACTACGTTGGCCTGGGCGAGGCGCGCTACCGCATGGTCGACACTTACTCGGCCGGCATGAAGCAGCGGATCAAGCTGGCGCAGGCGCTCGTCCACGATCCCGATCTGCTCTTTCTCGACGAG
Source organism: Vicinamibacterales bacterium (assembly GCA_965263055.1). GTDB lineage: Bacteria > Acidobacteriota > Vicinamibacteria > Vicinamibacterales > UBA8438 > VXRJ01. The sequence continues at coordinate 395,110 of OZ253581.1, forward strand.
CCAACGAACGGAATGGACCCGAAGGGGCGCGCCGAGATGCTCGCGCTTGTTCGTGATCTCGCCCAACGGAAGGGGGTGAACGTCATCCTGTCGTCGCACGTCCTACCCGACGTCGAGGCGGCGTGCGACAACGTGGTCGTGCTGCATGAGGGCCGCGTCGTCGCCGAGGGGCCGATCGCCGATCTCAAGGCGGACGACCGGCAGGCGTTCGAGGTGCGGGTCAAGGGAGACGCCGCCCGCTTCGTCGAGACGTTGCGCGCGGCGGGCGCCGAGTGCCGCCAGACGGACGACCACGTGCTGCGCGTCCTGATCGGCGACGGCCGTTCCGCGCGCGACCTCTTCGCCCTTGCGGTGGAGTCCGGCGTGCAGGTGCGGCATCTGCAGCCGAGTGTGCAGACGCTCGAGGAGGTCTTCGCCCGCGCGGTGGGGGAGTCCTGACGGCCCATGCCGATTCACGATCAGGGCTACGCGCGCTACACCGGCGCACGGCGTCCTCCGGGGCGCGCCTGGTGGGTGATCGCGCGAATCGGCATCCGGAGGATGTTCTCCTCGAAGTTGTTCCTCCTGGTCCTGCTCTTCGCCTGGATGCAGTTCTTCGTCCGCGGGGTCCTGTTCTACCTGGCCGCGAACTTCCCGCAGGTCGAGGGGTTCATTGCACCGACCCCGGCGACTTTCCGCGACTTCTTCGACAGCCAGGCTTTCTTCGTCTTCGTCATCGCGATCTACACCGGCGCGGGCGCGATCGCCAACGACCGGCAGGCGAACGCGCTGCCGCTGTATCTCGCCAGGCCCCTGACGCGTTGGGAGTACGTCGCCGGCAAGCTGGCGGTGGTGACGGGGTTCCTGCTGCTCATCACCTGGGTGCAGGCGCTGCTGCTGCTCGTGCTGCAAACGATGTTCACGGGCAGCCTGGACTTCGTCCGCCAGTACGCGTTCCTGCTGCCCGCGGTGACGTTGTACGGCTTCCTGCAGTCGCTGGTCGCGGGCATCACGATCATCGCGCTGTCGTCGCTCTCGACCAGCGCGCGTTACGTCGGGATCCTGTACGCCGGCGCGGTGATCTTTTCCGGCGCGATGTTCGACGTGCTGCGGGCCGTAACCGGCAGTACCGCCTGGTCGTGGATTTCGTTCACGGCCAGCCAGCAACAGGTGGGCGACGTGATCTTCCGCGCGGATCCCCGCTACGACACGCCGTGGGGGATCTCACTGCTCATGGTCGTGGCGGTCGTCGCGCTCTCCGCCTGGGTACTTGCCCGGCGCGTGCGCGGGGTGGAGGTGGTGACGTGACGGCGGTGGTCGTCGCGCGCGGCGTGTCGAAGTGGTACGGCGAGGTGATCGGCCTGAACGACGTCACGGTGAGTATTCCTCCCGGCATCAGCGGTCTTCTCGGACCGAACGGGGCGGGGAAATCGACGTTGCTGAAACTGGTGACGGGCCAGCTCAAGCCGAGCCGGGGGACGGTCGAGGTGCTGGGGGAGCCGATCTGGGGCAATCCCTCAGCGTTCCGTCGGATCGGCTACTGCCCGGATCATGACGGCTGCTACGACCGGATGACCGGAATGGAATGGGTGACCGCGCTGCTCCGCCTGAGCGGCTACGACGAAGCGGCGGCGGCGGACGCGGCGACCAACGCGCTCGAGGCGGTCGACCTCAGCGCGGCGGCCGGCCGGAAGATCGGCAGCTACAGCAAAGGCATGCGACAGCGAATCAAGCTGGCGCAGGCAATCGCGCACGACCCGGAGCTTCTGGTGCTGGATGAACCGCTCGCCGGCCTGGATCCGATCGGCCGGCGGAAGGTCATCGCCGCCATCCGCACCCGGGGCGAGGCGGGGCGAAGCGTGATTGTCTCCAGCCACGTCCTGCACGAAGTAGAGCGGATGACGTCGAACATCCTGTTGCTGCACGCGGGACGGATCCTGGCGGAAGGGGACGTGCATCAGATTCGCGACCTGATCGACGAGCATCCACACACCGTGCGCATTACCGCCTCCGACCCGCGGCGGCTGGCGCGCCACCTGCTGGAATACCCCGACGTCATCGCGATGCACCTGGAAGAGGGCGCCGTCGTTGCGCAGACAAACCGCCCGGACGACTTCTACACGCGGCTGACCGCGCTGGCCGCCACCGACGAAGCAGGTGAGGTCGGGGAGGTCACCTCGCCCGACGACAACCTGCAGGCGGTCTTCGCGTACCTGGTGAAACAGTGAACCGGCCATGAAATCCGATCGGGCGGAAGAACCCTCGTCGGCCGCGCCGCCGTTGCCGACGTTCGTCACGGCTGCGTTTCGGGTCTTTGACGTCAGCGTCGGCGAGATGCTGTGGTCGCGCCGCACGATCTTCATGGCCCTGGTGGCGGCCGGCCCCGTCGCGCTCGCGCTGCTGCTCCGCGTGGCGACCGCCTCCGGCGTCTTCGACGGCGCCGCCGGCACGGAGAATGGCCGCGCGATCAGCCTGAACGGCCCGGCCATATTCGGCCTGATGGTCTGGACCTTCTATCTCCGGTTCACCGTGCCGGTGCTGGGCGTGTTCTATGGCACCGCGCTGATCGCCGACGAGGTGGAGGACCGGACGATCACCTACTTCTTCACGCGCCCGATTCCGCGCGCCGCGGTGCTGGCCGGCAAGTATCTGGCGTACCTCGTCTGCACCACGGTCGTACTGCTGCCGTCGGTGATGCTCGTCTGGTTCCTGGTGGTGCCTGTCCTTGGCGGCAGCCTCGGTCGGGAGTTCCCGTCGCTCGCGATCGATCTCGCCATGGTCGCGGCCGGCCTCGCCGTCTACGGCGCGCTGTTCGCGCTGGTCGGCGCCTGGTTTCGCCGTCCGCTCCTGACCGGCCTCGTCGTCATTTTCGGCTGGGAACCGATTGTGACGATGCTTCCGGGCTACATGAAGTACCTGACCGTGGCGTACTACCTCCAGGGGATCGTCCCCCATGCCATGCCGCAGGGCGATGCGCTCAGTCTGCTCCGGGCGATCCTGACCAGCATCCAGACCCCGCTCGACCCCTGGACGAACATCCTCGTGCTGGCCGCGATCTGGCTCGTCGCCTTCACCGCCGCCCTTCGGATCACTGCCCGGCGGGAATACGTCCTGGAACAGTGAGTGCCCGCTGTGTGCTTTACCATTGCGTGGCAGCTTGCCCACATCGACCTCAACCCCCACTGTTGCCCAGACGCTAGTGCCACCAAACGCTCCCCGGTGGTGGCGCGCCCTGGGCAAGCACAAGCGAGGCAGCCGTCCCCGGTGCATCTTGTTGGTCGACGGAACACGAGAGACAGTGTCAGCTCGACTCACCGACCTCGTAGGCCTACCGGACGTGGCGGTGTCGCCGACCGACTGCTGGATGCCTCGCGGGAAACCGGTCCTGACAACCACGGGGCGCTGGGACAAAGCACTAGTCGCCGAGGCGCGGCTGGACCACCATGGCGGTTTCGTCTCGCCTGAGCTGCAGCATCAGCTTCAGGGCTGGTGGCTGGCGAACAAGCGCGGTGCGAACACTCCCAACTGGGATCTGGCCTCCACGTGCCACATCGACGGCACGAAGGGACTGCTGCTCGTGGAGGCCAAGGCCCACGCGGCCGAGTTGTCAACACAGGGCAAACCGCTACGCAAGCACAGCTCGGCGAACAGCCGGGCCAACCACCAGCGGATCGGTGAGGCCATCCGACAGGCCAATGCCGGCCTCAGGGGCGCGACGGGTGAGTCGTGGAACCTCTCGCGTGACCACCACTATCAGCTGGCCAATCGCTTCGCGTGGACCTGGAAGCTGACTATGCGGGGCGTACCGACCGTGCTGGTCTATCTGGGCTTCCTCAAGGCCGAGGAAATGCGTGGGTGGTTTAGCACGAAGGCCGACTGGGAACGACAGCTCCGGGACCACGCCTCGAGCGTCGTCGACGCCTCGTGTTGGGAGAAACGGCTCACGGTGAACGGCACTGCGTTCAGACCGCTTATCCGAGCCCTCCTGTACCATTCACGCCTTTCCCGCCAGCGATAGTCTCGCCCGGAGCGACGCCCCGAGGCGGCGCGCTTTATCTTGTGACAGCCTGACGCGCCAGGCCAGTCAGGCGTCTGGAGCGAGCCGCTCGAGCCATTCCCGGAAATGCCGGCACTGCGTTTGAAGCACCGGCAATCCGATCTTTGCGGCGACAATCGGGCCGGCGGACGCCTTTCTACTTTCGTATTCCGGTATCGCCGCCGATATTCGCTTCGACGGTGCGGTAGTCGGTCCATCGTCGACGAGCTCCGGCGAATCGACTACCCTCGCCGTCTCGACGAGTTGCCCGATAGCCAACGGACGGTCCGGGAACTGTGTGTCGAGCTTCGACGGATCGGCAAACAGGAGAGCCTCGAACTCGTGAAGCTGGATGTACGGGATGAATCTCTCGTCGCCGACAGCCTCACCCAGCGCCGCTTCGAGAATTCCCACTCGCGCGTACGGGTCGGGCGCTCTCGCCGCCTCTGCGTAGCCGGGAAAGTCGGTGGCAGTCTGTACAGGTCGAACATGGTCGTGAATCTTGCGTCCCGGCTGCGGTCTTCTCGCACCCATCTATGAATGTCATCCTGCGCATGCCTGTAGGTCGTGAGGCCACCTCGGTACCTGAGATGCTCTGCTCGCCGCTCGCGTCTGGTCGTGACGCAATGCGCTACCGCGACAATCGACTGGTCCGCGAAGTGGTCACGCAGCACTGTGTTGACGAATCGTTCCTCGGTCTGCCCTTCGACAATGAAGTTCAGGCGGAGGTACATTAGTTAGGGCCGTCCTCCGATAACGTTCTTCTCCCACAGCTCCGACACCGAGTACGCTTCGAGCCACTCCTTGAGCGCGGCAGGATCCAGCCGCTTGAACGTCGACGCGCGGTCCAGTCGTTCGACGACGACGATGTCTTCAGGGTCGAAGCAGTCGACCAGTGGGACCGACTGCGTTGCCGCAATGATCTGGATCTTCGTTGCTGCCGCCGCGATCAATCCGCCGACTACATCTATTGCTGACGGGTGCAGCCCGAGCTCGGGTTCATCGAGAATCAGCACGTCCGGGAGATCCTGCGTCGGCTGTAGCAGCAACGTGATCAGCGCGACTATCCGCAGGAAGCCGTCCGACGCCTGTGAGGCGTTGAACACCTCGTCCGTATCGCGCTCGCGCCACGCCAGCATCAGGTCGCCACAGTCCGGTTCGAGCTCGAAGTCGGAGAACATCGGCAGCACGAGTCGGATGGTGTCCACGATGCGCTGGTAGTACTGGGGGGCTCGTGTTCGCAGTCGGTGGAGTACCGGCGCAAGGTTGCCAGCATCCTCCTTGAGCCAGCGGTTGTCGCTGGCCGACCACTTGCCGCGGATGCGGGCGGTGTCAGAAGTGTTGTGGAACTGATAGACCACGATCTTCTGCAGCAGCGTGCGAATGACCTGTGCAGTCTGGTCTGCGACCGCAGCCGCGCGAAGCTGCGGGTCCTTGTGCCCGGCGCCCAGCGATTTCCAGGCCGCCTTGCTCCGTCGCCCCGTCCGGGTGAAACGGTACCGCTCCTCGGCGAATACGAGCGTGTCTCCTGCGGCATGGAACAGCCGAAAGACGTACTCGTTCTCTCCAACGGCGGTTCGGATGGTCAACTCCGCCTCGATCTCGCGCGTATGGGCGGGGCCGTCGTGCAGGAGCCGGCGGGAACCGCCGTGCTGGCTCACATGCAGTGCCAGCTTGTCCGGGCCGGACAGCGCCCAGCTCATCATGCGAAAGAACGACACGAAGTTCGACTTTCCAGCGCCGTTCGGACCGATCAACACCGTCCGCGAGTGAGGCTCGAAGTCGATGAGCTCGCGGACCGTCTTGAATCCCTTCAAGGTGATCCGCTCCAGCCGGCTGCGTGCAGTGCCTTCTGTTGCCATGACATTCACATCGACAGTGGCGTCGCCTCGGTGCGCCATTCAGTCGGGGCAATCGCCGTAGCGGAGTCTGGGTACGGGCGAGAGCTCAGGCCCTAATTCTACGTCAGCCGTCTCGGGTTCCCCACAACAGTTAGCGAGCCGTTCGGGTGGAGGCGCGGCCGCGTTCGAAGGCCGGCCCGTGCGGCGGGACGAACGCTAGGCTTCCCACCACTCGCCGTCGTCCCGGTGAACGACATCGTCGAAGAAGTCCCCGAACCGAGCGGTCTGGGCAGAGTGGATGGGAACCAGCGCGCGCGGTGCAACGGCTGCGGCGAAACGCTTGAGGTCGCTGACGGAAGCATGGCCGGAGGTGTGCAGAATCCGCCGGGGGATGTCATGGTCCTCAAGCCAGGCGATGACCCTGCGCGAGTGGTCCTGCTCGAGATAGCCCTTCCACATCGAATAGGTGAGGGAAGCTCCCTTCAGTACCGCTTGGACGCCATGGTCGCTCATCATCCCCGGGCGAAACAGCATGACAGCCGACCGGGCCAGACGCGGCAATGCGTCCGGGAACACGCGGTTGGCCTTGTGTCGGTCCAGATCCTCGAACAACCGCTGCTTCTTGATCCACACGCGCTGGCGCTGCGGAAGGTACAGCCTCACATCTGACCAACTGGATTGCGGGATCGTGGGTGAATTCAACTGGTCGTCGCAACATCTCAAATGGGAGGAGTTGCGATGGGAGCAATTACGCGTCGACGAGCTGATCATGCAGGACGCCTTCCGAGGCGGTCGCCCGGTCGTCCACCGGTGGGGCGGCGCTCAGAGATCCCCTCATTTTCCACACAGACACTCGTGGGCAGCGGTAGCCTTCAAGCCGGCTGATCCGCACCCACGGGGCCGGCTGTCGCCTCGTCGTGCCCTGGTTTCATGACTAGGGGGTCCGGCGCCGCCGGATGTGGAACTCATATGAATAAATAGAGCACAACCCTCCGTCTCGCATTAGGTTAGAAAGTCTAAAAGGTGGCGCACTGTGAATTAGAATATGATTGTATGCATATACATAAAGACCGGCCGGCCTCATCCGGGCAATGGCTCCGGAGACACGACCTCCTGAACTTCATAACGACCTTGTACGAAGGCGACCTGCATGCCAAACGAGTGCTGTCATTGGCTAACGCAACCGTGGGCGTACTGACGAGCGCTTCGCTGGCAATCCATGCAGTGGGGCGCGGCTTGGCCCAGGCCATGGGCACGTTGACCAAGCATGGTGTGAAGCAGGTGGATCGGCTGCTGAGCAATCGAGGCGTCGACGTCTGGGCCTTTTTCGCATACTGGACGCCGTTCATCGTCGGCGCCCGCACGGAAGTGGTCGTCGCGCTGGATTGGACGAGCTTCGCGGCCGACGGGCAGGACACGATCGTGCTGTCGATGGCGACTGGCCATGGGCGCGCGACGCCCCTGCTGTGGAAGACGGTGGCGTCCTCGACGCTGAAGGGTAATCAGCGGCGCTATGAGTACGAGGTGCTGTGCCGGTTGCGGGAGGTACTGCCGGCCGGGGTGAAAGTCACCGTCGTGGCGGACCGTGGCTTTGGGGACTGCAAGCTGTTCTACGCGTTGACGACCGAGCTGGCCTTCGAATACGTGATTCGGTTGCGTGGAGACATCTACGTGACGAGTGCGCGGGGTGAGCGGCGAGCGGCCGCCGCGTGGGTCGGCGCCGGGGGGCGTGCGCGGCGGCTGGTGGGTGCTCGGGTGACCGACACGTACGAACTGCCGGTCGGCGTGGTCGTGTGCGTACACGATCCGAAGATGGACGAACCGTGGTGCCTGGTGGCCAGCGAAGCGACAGTCCCGACGCGGGTCCTGATTCGGTACTACGGCAAGCGCTGGGGGATTGAGGCGGGCTTTCGGGACATCAAGGACATGCGCTTCGGGATGGGGCTGTCTTCGATGCATGTTTCGCGCCCGGACCGGCGGGACCGCCTGTTGTTGATCAGCGCGTTGGCGATCGTCGTGCTGTCGTTGCTGGGCGCGGCGGGCGAGCGCATCGGTTATGACCGCTGGTTGAAGGCGAACACGGTGAAGCGGCGGACGCATTCGTTGTTTCGGCAGGGGCTGATGCTGTACCACCACCTCCCCAATTGGCCCGAGGATCGGATTCGTCGGTTGATGGAGACGTTCGGAAGCATGCTCATGGAACAGCGGGTGTATCGAGAGATCTTCGGCGTGATCTGATGCCTGCAAAAATAAGGGGATGCATGAGGGGGCGGCGGGAGCATCGGACGCGATTCTGGGAGGCGATTGCGCGCGGGTTGTCGAGCGAGGATGCTGGGGTGGCGGCCGGTGTGTCGCCGGCGGTCGGCACGAGGTGGTTCCGCGACAATGGCGGGATGCCGTCAAGCAATCTGACCCCGCTTTCGGGGCGCTATCTGTCGTTCGGCGAACGAGAGGAGATCGCGATCGTGCACGCTCAGGGCTTCGGGATTCGCGAGATCGCGCGGCGGATCGGCCGATGTCCATCGGCGATCTCGCGGGAACTGCGTCGGAACGCCGCGACCCGTGGTGGCGACCTGCAGTATCGAGCCACAACTGCCCAGTGGCACGCCGACCGGCGTGCCAGACGTCCGAAAGTCGCGAAGCTCGCGGCGAACAAGAAACTGCGCCACTATGTGCAAGACCGACTCGCAGGCGTCATCACCGCCGCTGATGGGACCCGTGTCCCTGGACCAGATGTGCGCTGGATCGGTCGGCGGCACGGGCGCCGCCAGGAGCGACGCTGGGCGAGGTCGTGGAGTCCGGAGCAGATTACTCACAGGCTCCGGGTCGATTTTCCCGAAGATGATGCGATGCGGATCTCCCACGAGGCCATCTACCAGGCGCTCTACGTGCAAGGCCGCGGTGCACTGCGACGGGAACTGGTCGCGTGTCTGCGGACTGGGCGGGCGCTTCGAGTTCCAAGGGCGCGAACCCGGGGCCGAGGCAAGACGTTCGTCAGCCCCGAGATCATGATCAGTGAGCGTCCGGCGGACGCAGAAGATCGGGCAGTACCCGGGCACTGGGAAGGGGACGTGATCCTCGGGCTGGGCAGCTCCGCTATCGGCACCTTGGTCGAGCGCACGACCCGGTTCACGATACTGCTGCACCTGCCCCGCATGGACAGGCACGGCAGTCCGCGGGTCAAGAACGGTCCGGCGCTGGCGGGGCACGGCGCCAACGCTGTCCGAGACGCCATCGCGTCATCGATCAGTACGCTTCCAGAACAGCTTCGCCGATCACTGACGTGGGACCAGGGTGCTGAGATGGCGCAACACGCCCAGCTTCGCGTCGACACCGGCCTGGCGATCTTCTTCTGCGACCCACATAGTCCGTGGCAACGCGGCACGAATGAAAACACCAACGGCTTGCTGCGCCAGTACTGCCCGAAGGGTACCGACCTGTCCAGGCACTCCCGCGACGAGCTCGAGGCTGTCGCTTCTGCGCTGAACAGTCGTCCTCGCAAGACTCTCGGCTGGAAGACACCGGCCGAAGCCCTTGACGACTACCTATGCTTAATTCGAGAGTAGCGTTGCGACGACCCCTTGAACCTAGTGTGTTGCGGCCGGTCGCTTCCAGCACCACGGCCGTGTACAGGTCGATCAGGAGCACGCGTCCCGCCCGCTTGGCGGCACGGAAGACTGTCACCAGCCGGTCTATGTTCTGCGACGACATCCACACGAAATGCAGGCCCGGCGTTTCCCGGAATGCCTGGACGAAGGCGTTTTCCAGATCCGTTTCGCTGGCATGCGTCTCGTCCGCCCCCGTCCGGCCAATCGTCGTTCCCTCCATGAGGAGTACGTCGATGTCTTTCGGAGGGCTGGCGATCATTGCCTGGAACAGCGACCGCTTGCGCCCGTGCCCGCGAAAGTCACCCGAGTAGAACACCCGCTTGCCGTTCGCCTCCACCAGCAGCGCGTAGGCGTCGAATGCGCTGTGATCGACCAGATACGGGGTCACCCGGAACGGTCCGATGTCTACCGCTTTCCGGTCTTCGATGAAGCGCGGCGTGGCCAAGGCCTGGCTGCCTCGCATATAGCGGCTTGCCGCACTCAACATGCGGTGCGCCGCCTTACCGATATAGACCGGGACGTCCGACCGGATCTGCCCTGCCAGACCGTAGTGGTCCGGGTGCGGATGCGAAATGACCACGCCGAGCAAGCTGTCGTCCCGCGAGCGGAAGCCTGGAACCGCCGGCAACAGGTTCGCCTTCGTGCCCTCATCGTCGGGGGCGTCGAGCGGAAGACCGACATCCAGCACCAGGCGCCTGCCGTGGACCTCGACCTCGATGCAGGTGCCGCCGATTTCCTTCGTTCCCCGATGGATGCGCAGCCACATCCTGTCGCCGGTGGTCACAGATGAGGCCCGAGAGACGTCAGCGCCGGACCGATGGCACGGGCGGCCCCGAGGTGAACCCCGTACACTTCCAGTTCGCGGTCGAGCCGCGGCATCGTCGCGCCCGCAAGCTCCGACGGCTCAACGTCTTCCAGCGCCAAGCATTCGACGACGAGATCCAACCGCGCTTCGACATCGCGGGCCAATCGATCGAACTCCTGCTCCCAGTCCCCCATAGCCTTGCGTGTTGATCCCGGCAGCTCCAACCAGTCACCCCACCACGCCTGCGGCGCCAGCACGACCACCATCGGCGGGTCCTCAGAAACGTCGGCCCCAAGGTGTCTCGCTTCATTCGCAATCACTTCCCGGTTGGCCGAGACCCTCGCGGCGTAGCGCAATCCCTGCACCAGCGCCGCCGCGGGGTTGCCCTCTCTCGCGCGTGGCCTTCCTTCGGGCTTGACCTTCAGCTCGATCACCACGAGCCGTCCAGACTCGGTGACGCCGAGCAAGTCGACCTTGCCGATACGGGAGTCGGTTCTCTCAGCCTGCAACGGCACCTGACGGTCAAGCACGCGGAACCTGCCCATGCGAGGACTCCGCCAGCCGTCCCTGTGGCAGAGCACCATCGCCAGGCGCTCCTCGAAGCGGTTACTGTCGTCTCCGCTGGTCGACTCGCGATCCTTGACAAGATAGGGCTTCTTTCTGAGCCCTCGGTTCGGTGCACAACGCCGGAGTTCCTCGTACTCCTGGCACAGCTCGTTTCTGTTGAGTGCGGCAAGTTCCGTCGCCAGCCCGGTTATGGGCCATTTCTTGCCGAAGAGAATTGGGAATCGGGATGGGTCCACCATGCGGTCTCCGCCTCCGCAACGCTACGGTGTCAGGAGGCAGTCTCTCAGCGCTTCCCCGACTGTAGCCTCGTCTCACTGGAAGAGCCGCGCCACGAAGGCACTTGAGGGCGCACGGCGTATCTCCGAAGGCGTCCCGCACTGCACGATCCGGCCCCGCCGCAAGACCGCGATCCGATTTGCGACCTCCAGTGCGTCGGCAGCATCGCGCGTCGCGTAGATCACTGTCCGCCGCTTCGGCCTCGGGTGCAGGGCATGTAGATCGCGGATAAACGCACTCCGGTCAGCCGCGCCGCCGAACCGCGCTCTCGTCGACAGATCGTCGACCAGCAGCAGATCCTGCCGGTCCGGGTCGTTGGGAGCCGGACCCTTCCAGCCGAAGTTGCGCACGCTGCCGTCCTCGGACTGGATCGAGAAGAAGCGGTTGTCGGCGTCTTCGGACCAACCACCAGGCGGCTCGCGGTCCGAGCCATCAAGCGCCATGTTCGGGAACGCATAGCGTCGCATCCAGACGACGCGCCATCGCTCCGAACGCCACTGAGGTGAAAGCCTGTCGAGGGCAGGACATCCGCAGAATCAACCGTAAGCTGCGACGACTGCGGCGTCAACGTTCTTATGGACGGTCGGTTTCGGGGATGCCACTGACCCTCCCGCCCAACCGTTCCTGGACGTACCAAAGACGCCGGGCCCGCGAGTCGAGCCGAACTGGTTGCTCGCGTGCTCGACCGACCGTCCGTGCTCGACGAGTTCTTCCGCGTGAAGATGCGCGAGAACTTCTACGAGAGCGTCGAGGCGCTCCACGCCCACCTCGACGCCTGACTGCAGCACTACAACACCGACGGCTGCGGCTGGTATCGCTCGACGTTGATCCGGTCTTCGTCCTTGCGCGCCTGGACGAGATCCCAAGTGGTCTGTCGGCGCAGCCAGAACTCCGCATTGGACCAGCCCGCCTTCTCAAGCCGAATGGCCATCTCCGGGGAGATGGCCGCGTGGCCGTTCAGAACCCGCGAGAGGGTGTGACGGGCGACACCCAGCACCTTCGCCGCTTCGGTCACGTTCAAACCGAGCGGGTCCAGGCAGTTTTCGCGGATACTGCGTCCGGGATGCGGGGGATTGCTCATTGCCATGTTGCTGTCTCCTGCTAGTGGTAGTCGATCAGGTCAACGTCGTAGGCATCGCCATCTTCGAAGCGGAAGATCACTCGCCAGTTGCCGGAAATTGAAATGCTCCAGTACCCCTTCCGTCCGCCCTTCAGCCGGTGAAGCCGGTAGCCGGGCAGGTCGAGGTCCGAGGGCTTGTGGGCATCGTCAATGTCCGCCAAGGCGAGCGCGACACGATCCGCCAAGTCGGGACCCACTCGGCTCGGATCGCTGCGCTCGTACATGCGTTTCAGGCCGCGATGACGAAACCCTCGGATCATGTGGGAATGTACCGCGTGCCGGTACACATGTTAATTGCAAATCCTGTCGGACCGCAGCACGAGTTTTCGCCTCATCCGCGAGCATCACGTCGGTAGTCGACCCCCGCGGCTGGTGAGGTCGGACGCCAAGCCGACCCGTCCGGAGTGGCCGGTAACATGGCGCTCGAGGCCGGCGTGTTCGGCGTCAATTGCTTTTGCCGGCGCATTGCCTCGCCTGATCTGTTACCGGGCGATCATCGTTGCCTCAGAATTTCTGCTACCGAGGGGAGGCACGATGTCGACGATCAGTCCGGCGGCGCGGCAGGAGTTGGTGACGGCGGTGGCCGAGCGGTATCAGCACAGCACAGCGGCCGAGAAGGGGTGGATCCTGGATGAGTTCGTCGCGCTCACCGGGTACCACCGGAAGCATGCCATTCGAGTTCTCAACGGACGCGCAACGATGCCCACGGTGCCCCGGGGACGCCGGTGCGTCTACGACGAGGCTGTGACGAAGGGACTGATCGTCCTGTGGGAGGCATCGGACCGTATGTGCGGTGAGCGCCGCGACCATCGACCGCCGTCTGGCACCGGCGCGGGCCGTGACTGCGGGTCAGCGCCGACCTCGCCGTTCACGCCTGGACGGCGTGCGAGGGAGCGTGCCGGTGCGCACCTTCGGCGATTGGAAGGACCCTGCGCCGGGCTTCGTCGAGGCCGACCTCGTCGCGCACTGCGGCAGGACGATGGCCGGCAGTGTCGTCTCGACGCTGGTGCTCACCGATATCGCCAGCGGCTGGACGGAGTGTGTGCCGCTGCTCGTGCGCGAAGCGCAGCTGGTGGTCGACGCGGTGGACCAGCTTCGCGGTGCACTCCCGTTTACGTTGCGGGGGATCGACACCGACAACGGCAGCGACCGCGTGGCGTGCCGGCGAGGTACGGCCGACGCACCGTCCTCGCAAGCGACCGCCACGACACTGGCGCACCCGGCGGGACCCGCTCGAGACGACCTGGCCCCGCGTCGTGCAGTGGCTGGAAGCCGAACCGCATCGGACGGCGAAGGAGCTGTTCGAGCGTCTGCGACGGGAGCACCCAGGGATGTTCGCGCCGGGGGCACGAGGAACGGGCATTACGGGGGTCCAAGCGAGAATCTCGGCGGCAAGTCGTCGGTACGATCTTTGTGAGGCACGGCAGGTAACATTCTGAGTATTTGTTTAGCGGGGTGGTTTCGTGACGCGCGAGATCCAACATTTTGGACTTGTACTTTTCTAGGGGATCTGGCATAACGGTGGGGTGCCACGGCAACGTCCCCGGACGGAGCAGGATCCCCGCGATTCCCGCATTGAGGAACAAGAGCGAGAGATCGCACGACTGCGCGAGGAGTTGACGCGGGTCGAGGGCGACCGGGATCGGTGGAAGGGTGACCGGGATCGGTGGAAGCGCCGCAGTGAACACCTCAAGCAGCAACTCGACGCGGCGCGGCGGGCAGGATTCCGGCAGGCGGCTCCCTTCGCCAAGGACCGGCCCCAAGGTCGTGGCGGACGACCCGGCCGGCGCGCAGGTGCGCACTACGGCCGGCAGGCGTGCCGCCCGCGTCCGCCGCAGGTTGACGAGACCTGCCGAGCGCCGGTGGCTGCCGCGTGTCCGGACTGCGCCGGCGCCGTCGAGCTGTCCCGGGTGGCGACGCAATATCAGGAAGATCTCCCGGTGGTGCGCCCCATCGTGCGGCGCTTCGACATCGAGGTCGGCCACTGCTCGCAGTGTCGGCGTCGCGTCCAGGGCCGCCACCGGCTGCAAACCTCCGACGCGCTGGGAGCGGCCAGCGTGCAACTCGGTCCCGAAGTCGTCGCGCTGGTCGTGCGGCTGCACACGCACCTGGGTGTGCCGCTGGCGAAGGTCGCGCACCTGCTCCGGACCCAGTTCGGCCTGACCGTCACACCGGGAGGCCTCGCGCAGGTGCTGCATCGCACGGCTCGCCAAGCCGCGCCGACCTACACCGCACTGTGCCAGCAGGTGCGGGAATCTCCCGTGGTCACGCCGGATGAAACCGGCTGGCGCGTCGGCGCCATGCGCCACTGGCTGTGGGCCTTCGCCACGCCCCAGACGACGGTCTACGCGATTCGCTCCGGCCGCGGGTTCGACGACGCGGCAACGGTCCTGGGAACCGACTTCGCCGGCGTGCTCGTGCGCGACGGGTGGGCGCCGTATCGCCGCTTCACTCACGCGCTGCACCAGTCGTGTCTGGCTCACTTGATCCGGCGAGCGCGGCAACTCCGAACCGATCATCCGCCCAGCCCGTGGGCCGCCCGGGTGCAAGCCGTCCTGCAGGCCGCTCTCAAGCTGCGCGACCGCCGCGACGCCGGGCTGCTGAGCGACCACGGCCTGGCAACCGCTCGCGGCCGACTGCTCGCCCAACTCGGTCGGCTGATCGACAAATCTCCGACGCTGGACGCCGCCGACCGCTTCGCCGCCCATCTGGACCGCGAATTCGCCGCGACGTTCGCCTTCCTGTGGGACCCGTCGATCGACGCCACCAACTGGCGCGCCGAACAGGCCATCCGACCCGCGGTGATCACCCGCAAAGTCTGTGGCGGTAATCGTACCCGCCACGGCGCCGACACCCAGCAGGTGCTCGCCAGCGTCGTGCGGACCGCCTACCAGCGTCAACTCGACCTCGCCCCGCTGATCATCACGATGCTTCGCTCTTCCAGCCCCGTCGTTCCCGACACGCTCCAACGGTCGCCCCCGTAGATCAACGCGCGGTCCTTCCGATCCGAAACCACGTCAGTAGAACAGCGCCGCTGTCAGTATGCCTCCGCGTGGCTGTTGAGGAAGAACTCGGCACCTACGTCCGCGCTCGTCGAATCACCCCGGTAAACAAAGACCATTCTGAAATGAGGCAACACGAGCGGCAGAAGTACTTGACGCCAAACAGGCGTCGCGACATCGTCCAGCTTGTGAGCGTCACTGCCGTGGAGGCAGGGCTTCAGGCCGCCATATCGGGCGCGGATTTTCTCTGGGTTCAGGTCCCGCTCTCCAAGCCAGAACTGGGAGCTTACGATCGCTCAGATCGATTCCGAGGCCGTAGAGCCGCTGATACCCCATTTACGAAACGATGTATTCCGGGTCCGCGTGGCGTCCGCGGCGCACCAATCGTGACCATCGGCTTTCTCTCACCATGACATTCCGAACCTCTCCTTCATAGCCGGTGTCCTCCCCCAGGGCTCGCCGGGCAGCCGATCGACAAGGATCACGAACACCCGGCGAAACGACTCCGCCGTCGATTCCTCCGTCAGCGCCTCAACTTGTGCGGCCGGCAGCAAGGGGCGCATGTCGAGCAAGAAGCGCCGATTGGCCAGCTTCGCGAACATCCGCTCCTGGGCCTGCGCCTGCGAGACGGCCTGGCCGGAAAGCGCCAGGTACCGCCCGAACATCTCGACGATACGGTCGTTATCGAGGCCCTCGAAGACCTCGAGTGCGTGCGCAAGGTCGTAGAGATCGCGCCCCTTGTCGCGCTGCAACAGCGCGCGCAGCTTGGTCGCCAGCATTTCCTCGCGGGAGAATGTCGAAATGGGCGCCTTACCGGAGAACCAGGGGTTCACGACCTCCAGCGGCAATGCCGTCGGCGCGTCGAATGCTTCGATCTCGCGGGTATTGATCTCGATTTTCAGTCGGATTGGCACGCCGCTGCCATCCTCGGCCTCAACTCGGAAACGAAACTTCGGCGCGACGGGGCTCTGCTCGAACTGCGCCCGCCCAAGCCATGGATCCAAAGCAACTCGCAACTGATCAAGGATCGGACCGATCGGACCGTGTGAAGTACGGACCAAATCGATATCCTCTGAGTAGCGTAGAGGCGCCGGGAAATGCAGCTTGTTGAGTGCCGTCCCGCCACGAACCCGCAGCGCTTCGCGCAGCATTGCGTCCGAGAAGATCTCGACCAGAGCACGGCAGATGACGAGATCCTGCTCGACCTGTCGCGGGTCGGCCCAGGGAACGACATTGCCCCAAGCCACGATATTCTGCGTCGGGATCATTCGTCGACCTCCGGCACTCGCCGAACTATGACACGCCATCGGGGATCGCGCTGCTGCGGTTCAGGCTCGAAGTCCGGGTCCCCTACCTCCTGCCGGTTGAGCTCGGTCCAGGGCAGCGATCCTCGCGCTTGCAACGCCTGCAGCATCGACCCCGTCATGGCGTCGTGGCCGAGATACTCCAACAGATGCCCTAGACGCTGCACGACCGGCCGCTCCACCAGCGCCGAAAGGGCGGCGAGTTGCTCGGGATCGATCTGCTGTCCCAGATCGGAGAGGACCGTCGCGACATTGTCGATGCCTCCGGACGCCTGCGGATAGCGCAGGAGATCGAGAGCCGTCAGCGCGGCGGACGAGACCTTCATCGTGCCAGTATCGGTTTTACGACGCTCGATCCCTGCCGTCACCGCTTCCACATCCCTGCGGAAGTAGAAGACGATCAGGTTGCGGCCGGCGCGGGTCTTTGGAAGACGCTTGGCCGAGATGACCTGGAACTCCATGACAGCCTGATGCGTCGCACCGTGCAGCTCCGCGGCCTTGAGGAGCCCGACGTAGTACGCCTGGCCCTCATGGCGCATGAGCGCGTCGATATACCAAGCCGGTGGCGGTGCCCCCCAGGACGCATATTGCGGTGGGACGACTACATAGAATCCTTGCCGCAGGTTCAGCAGTGCCTCGCGGCGCTGCAGCCGCTCGGCTGCATCCAGAAACGCACCACGTCCGACGCCGAGCGCCTGCTCGGCTTCCTCGGCGGTGAACACCGTCCGACCCGCGGAGAGCAACCCGCTGACATAGCTTGACAGGGCAGATCGCCGGTCGTGAACCATGACGTAGTTTCCGCTGCACGTGCGGACTTGTCAACACACTTTATACATGCTACGCAGACAAGTTCGAGAACTCCGGCGCAGGCGCGGATGATCCAGCATGATTTGTCCGACCCAATGGCTCGCCCCGACTGCCCCGTCCACGCAGCAGGCTGCGTGGGTCGTGCTGCGCACAACCCAAGCCGCGGTGGCCTAATTCAACGAATTCGGAAAACACTGCTCGATGCCGTTCACACTAGTGGTCCGTCACCTTATAATATTCGGATATACGGACTTGAGTTTGCAGCGCGCATCGTCGACCTTCATCTGCCAGTCGACACCGCGTTGCGTGCGGTTGACGTCGGTGGACCACGCCGACACCTCGTCGTGCAGCGTGCCGAGGTCGCCGATGCGGCGCCCGCGCACGCATTGGCGCGTCAGGGAACTGAGTTCGTTCTCCGCGATGTTCAGCCAGCTCCCGTGTTTCGGCGTGTAGTAGAAGTCGATGCGTCGAACCAATTGCCGCGCCCGGGTCGGCTCGAACACTGCGTAGAAGGCGCCCTTCGTGTGCGTGTTGAGGTTGTCGCACACCAAGGCGATCTTCTCACAGTCGGCGTAGCGTCCTTCCAACAGGCCGGCGACCTCCACCGCCCAGTCCGCCTTCGTACGCCGGGCCCGGGCCGTCGCCTGCCGCCAACCCGCCAGCGGTTCGCTGAACAGGAAGACCGAGGCCGTGCCGGCCCGTTCGTACTCGTAGTCGACACGCCGCGGACGGTTCTTCGTGGCCGCCATCGGCGCGCGGGTTTCCTTGACCAACTGCACCGGCTGCTCGTCCATGCACACGACGGGACAATCCGGATCGTAGGGTTTCTGATACAGGTCCAGGACCTGTTCCATGTTCGCCACGAACTCGGCATCGGCCTGTGGCGGGATCACCCAGTACTGGATTTTCCGCTGCGTCATGCCGTTTTTTTCAGCGTCCGCCGGATGGTTTCGTGGCTGATCGACTCGACGATCGCCAACTCGACGACCCGGCGCGCCAGCAGGCGCAACGACCAGTTCGCGTAGCCCTTCGGGGGTGGTCCCAGACGCAGGGCGATGACCTGCGCCTCCTGTTCGCCGTCGAGCAGTTTGGGAACCGGGGGCGACGCCCGCCGCTTTCGTTCCAGCGCCCGCTCGAACCCGTCCTGCACGCAGCGTTGGCGAATGTTCTCGACCGTCTTGGTGCGGCACGAAAAGGCCTCGGCGACCCGCTGGTCGGTCCACGCCGGCCCGTCCGCATCGGCCTTCAAGAGAATCTGCGCGCGGCGCACTTTCTCGCTGCTCCCGTTGAGCTTGCGGACCGTCTGTTGACAGACCTCGCGTTCCTGGGCTGTGAGTCGAACGATGTACCTCTTTTGCGGCATGGAAACTCTCTCGGTTCGAGACGAGCTCCCCAATAGTCCTAATGTTTATTGATGGCACAGCACTAGTAGCTCGGGGCCGACCGACTGGGTCGAGGCGCAGATCGGCGAGACTCTGAACCTCTGATCCGGGCGCTGTGTGCCGAGACCCACGAAGCGTGGCTCGAAGATCACCGCTATCTGAACATGGAGTGCCTGAAGGAGCAGAAGAAAGACCTGCTGCAGTCCCGCTGCACTCCAGTGTCGCTCAGTTAGTGCCTCGTGGACCTCGCTCAGGCAGCCGATGACCAATTGCGCGGGCATGGCATGGAGCCTTCGCCAAGCCAGCCGCGCGGCTTCCGAGTCGGATTGCCTCCCTGATTCAGCGGCGTAGATCAGCGTCCTGATCTCTGCGAGGCATTCATCGGCTGGCGTTTTCGCATTGATTCGCGGAAGCAGGCCAGCCTGCGGAGCGAGCGCGTAAGGGGTTCGAGTCTGAGCGGTTTCTCGACCACATCCCGCGGGAAGGCCTGGTGTGAAGTTGCCCCGGTTTCGTGGATACATCACCCTTTGGGGGGAAGGAGTCCACGATGCTAAAGACACGACCACCATATCCGGAGGAATTCCGGCAACGGATGGTGGAACTGGTCCGCGCTGGGCGGACGCCCGAGTCACTCGGGCAGGAGTTCGAGCCGTCGGGCCAGACGATTCGGAACTGGGTACGGCAAGCGGATCTCGACGAGGGCCGACGGGGTGACGACGGCCGAACGCGCCGAGCTACGCCGGCTGCGGCGCGAGAACGCGCGGCTGCGTGAGGAGCGCACGATCCTGGAAAAAGCCGCGGCTTGGTTCGCTCGGGAGACCGGTTCGATACCCTCGAGGTCTTCGAATTCATGACGGCGCACCGAGCCGCGCATGCAATCGCCACGCTGTGCCGCGTGCTGGCGGTCTCGCCCAGCGGGTACTATGCTTGGCGGACCCGCGCGCGGAGTCCCCGCGCTAGCGACGACGAGGGCCTGATCGCCGAGATCTGCGCGATTCATACGCACTCGCGCGGCACCTACGGCGCGCCCCGGATCCAGGCGGAGCTGGCCGCTCGGGGCCGGCGGGTGAGTCGCAAGCGGATCGCGCGTCTGATGCGGCGCGCTGGCGTGCGGGGCGTCAGTCGACGGAAGTGGGTCACGACGACGGTCCGCGATCAGCCCCGGCGGCCGGCGCCGGATCTGGTCCAGCGGGCGTTCACCGCGCCGGGCCCGAATCAGCTCTGGGTGGCCGACATCACCTACGTCGGCACGTGGAGCGGGTTCCTCTACCTGGCCGTGGTGCTCGATGCCTGGAGTCGGCGCATCGTGGGCTGGGCGATGGAGACGCATCTGCGGACCGACCTGGTGCTCGCGGCGCTGGAGATGGCCGTGCGGCAGCGGCAACCGCGCCACGTGATCCATCACTCGGATCAGGGCTGCCAATATACGGCGCTGGCGTTTGGGCAGCGCTGTCGCGCCGCCGGCGTCCGGCCCTCGATGGGATCGGTCGGGGATTGCTTTGACAATGCGATGTGCGAGAGTTTCTTCGCCACGCTCGAGTGTGAGCTCCTGGATCGGTCGTCGTTCCGGACACCGGCCGACGCGCGCCGCGCGATCTTCGACTTCATCGAGGGGTGGTATAACACCCAGCGTCGGCATTCGAGTCTCGCGTACGAGTCGCCGATGAATTTCGAACGGCTCGCAATGCGGCCACCTGTGGAAGGTGCCGAAGCTGTGGACGCCGTGACGGCGCCCACAAGCTCCTTGGAAAACGCGCGACGCGCGTTTCCCACACCTCCCACAGGATCATCTCAATCATCGGAGGTCATGACGTAATCCCAAGCGTTAACCTGTCCACGAAACCGGGGCAGGCCCACAGCCGACGATCCCCATGGCCGTCTTCCCGTTTGAGGACAGCACCCGCAACCGGGTATTGCTCGCCGTGTGCGTGATCCCGATCCGCGTGGCGGAGTCGAGAAAGCGATAGGCCCCCGTCGGTTCCAGATCGGCCCGGACGAACCGAAAGCACAGCCGCGCCTGCTCAATGCTGGCGGCGCACAGCAGGTACTCCGCCGCCGGGACGTGCAAGGGATCGCCGGGCGTGAGGCACCGCGTCAGCACGTGCGCGGCGAGTGCGGATTTGCCGTTGCCGCGCGCAATCGACAGGCACGCGGTATCTACGTCCGGCCCCAGCGCCCGCCGCAAAAACTGGCGCTGGAACGGACGGAGATCAAGGCAGGCCCGCGAAGGGCGGGTTAGCATCCCACTGTCACCACAAAGTAATAGGGGGATTCAGCCATGACAACATCCGCAAAACCAACGAGTTGGAAACTGACAGCCACAGCCAAGGTTCAGCAGGGCCGAATCGAGATTGGGCTTTTTGATCCCCACGGTGTTCCCTTGCCCGGTGAGTTCAGGGGCATTTGTCTGGACATGGACGACGCAGAGAAGGCAATATGCCAACTTCAGAAGGCAGTGGACACGTTGAAGGAGGGGAAGTCACAGTAAGCCCACTTACACGCAAAGGCCCAACCCCGAACCCCACCCATCGATCCGGGCGCGCAGCAGGGGATCCCCACGGCCTACACCAGCCCGATCAGCCGTCGCGCATCCGCGTCCGGCATCGTCGCGTCCTTCCCCACCAGCGACCGCCACGCCCGCGCCTTGCCCGTGATGTCGCCCGCTTCCAGTCGGCCGAACGACAGCGACACGGGCACGCCCAGCTTGGCGCGTAGCTCGGCAGCCACCAGCCCGGCCAGCGGTTCAATGGACCCATGTTGATCAACGACAATTATTTTTGCCGGTTGCCGAGGACGGGATTGGCCGGTTCATGGGTGATGGTGGCAGCGTGTGAGACTGTCCGTTTTCCTTGCGGAGGACGGGTTGGTCACGAATGCACAGGTTCGGCGATTGCGCGAGAAACGGATGTCCGGAAAGACATTGGCGGCAGCGGCGGCGGCGGCCGGGATGAGCGAGCGGACGGCGCGCACGTGGCAGCGCGGGGCGTTGCCGTCGACGGCGAAGGCGCCGCGGACGTGGCGGACGCGGGAGGACCCGTTCGCCGATGTGTGGCAGTCGGAGGTCGTGCCGCAGCTGGTGGCCGATACCGACGGCCGGCTGCAGGCGCTGACGCTGTTCAAAGTGCTGTGCCGACGGCATCCGGGTCGCTTTCAGGCGGGGCAGCTACGGACGCTACAGCGGCGGGTCCGCGATTGGCGGGTGCAGTACGGCCCGGACCGCGAGGTGTACTTCGAGCAGGTGGCGGTTCCGGGTCGGGAAGCGGCGTTCGACTTCACCGACGCGAGCGACCTGGGCGTGACGATACGGGGCGTGGCGTTCCCGCATCTGCTGTTCGAGTGGGTGCTGAGCTACAGCAAGTGGACGTATGTGGGGCTGGCGCTGAGCGAGACGTTCGAGGCGTTGGTGTCGGGCCTGCAGGGCGCGTTGTGGATGCTGGGCGCGGTCCCGGCAGTGCTGCGACACGACAACCTGTCGGCGGCGACGCACGAGCTGAAGCGTAGCGGTGGGCGCCAGCTGACGGCGCGGTTTCAGCAGGTGATGGACCACTACGGGCTGCGCTCGTCGCGGATCCAGCCGGGGAAACCGCACGAGAACGGCGTGGCCGAGCAGGCACACTTCCGGACGAAGACGGCCATCGAGCAAGCGTTGCTGCTGCGGGGCGACAGAGATTTCGCGGACGAGTCGGCGTACCTGCGCTTCGTGCGGGCGGTCCTCGACGAGGAGCGGAATAGGCCGGCGGCGGCACGGTTGGCCGAGGAGCGTTTGTATCTGCAGCCGTTGCCGACGGCTCGCATCCCCGAGTACACGACGTTCCAGTGCCGGGTGCGCAAGTGGAGCACGATTCGGATCGGCAGCCGGATCTACTCGGTGCCGTCGCGGTTGATCGGCCACACGGTCGAGGCGCGGCAGCATCCGTCGACGGTCGAGGTTCTCTACGGCGGCCGGGTGCTGTGCACGATGCCGCGGCTGCGGGGTGCGGCGGACCACCGGATCGACTATCGCCACATCATCGCGAGCTTGGTCCGCAAGCCGGGTGCCTTTGCACGGTATCGCTTCCGGGAGGAGCTGTTCCCGTCGCTGACGTTCCGCGCGGTGTACGACGCGCTAGGCCGGACGCATGGCGAGCGGGCCGACGTCGAGTATGTGCGGCTGCTGCACCTGGCCGCCACGACCAGCGAGCGTCAGGTCGAGGCGACGCTTCGCGCTCGACTCGACGCCGGCGACACGTGCGACTACGCCAGCGTCCAGGCCGAGGTGCGGCCGCCAGTCCCGACCGTCCCGGTGGTGCACATACCGCGCCCGGATCTGGCGCGGTACGACGCGCTGTTGACCGGAGGTCTGCGCGGATGACGGTGCCGAGCGAGCAGGTGACGACGCTGCTGACACAGTTCAATCTGACGACGGCGGCCGAGGAGCTCGTCCCGCGACTGACGCAGGCCGGACACTACGACACGCTGCCGGTGCTGCTGGAAGTGTTCGAGGCCGAAGCCGAGGCGCGACGCCAGCGCCGGATTGCCCGGCTGCGACGGACCTCGCGTCTGCCGCCCGGCAAGACGTTCGAGACGCTCGACACCGGAAGGCTGCCGGCGCCGGTCGTGCAGCAGTTGAGGACGCTGGCCACCGGGGCGTTTCTCGAGACAGCGACCAACGTGCTCGCCTTCGGTCTGCCGGGTGTCGGCAAGAGCCATGCGCTGAGCGCCGTCGCGCACGCCCTGGTCGAGGCCGGTCACAGCGTGTTGTGCGTGCCGGCCTACGCCCTGGTCCAGGAAATGCTCGCCGCCAAACGCGACCTCGACCTGCCCCGCGCACTCCGCAAGCTCGACCTCTTTGAGGCGATTCTGCTCGACGATCTGGGCTACGTGCAGCAGAGTCCCGACGAAGCCGAGGTGTTGTTCACGCTGCTCGCCGAGCGCTACGAGCGCCGCTCGGTGATGGTGACCAGCAACCTGGTCTTCAGCCAGTGGGACCGGATCTTCCGCGACCAGATGGCCACCGCCGCGGCGATCGACCGCCTGGTGCACCACTCGGTGCTGCTCGAGTTCGACGTGCCGAGCTTTCGAACGGACCCGTCGCGGCCGACGTCGCCGCCACCGTCACCACCGCCCGCGCCTCGTGGACGACCACCAGGTCCGTTGCTGCCGCGGCGTCGCCGACCTGCGACCTCCTGAGCGTTTCCCTCCGGAATCGATCACCGCTTCGGCGGCGACGTTCACGGCGCACATCTTCCCGCAGGCTCTTTCGCGCGTCATCTCCATCCCGGCCATGACCCGCCACGCCGCCGGCGAACGTCAACGGATACAGGCACGGGCCCCGACGACGATCCGTCCAGCCGTCCTCGGCGGGCACACCGCTCCTCGCGTAGTGGCCAGCAGCCGATCCCTCGGTAGCCGCGCGCTCGGCTACCGCACTACGTGAACGTCCCCAAGCGGACGTTCACTCCGTTTGGTCTTCTGCTTCTTCAGAACCCGCAGCAACGCCCAGCGAACGGCCTGAACGCCAGCGGGGCCACCCGTCCGGCCACCCGCGTGCGTGGTCCCAGGGAGCACCCGTCCGAGCCGGCAAGAATAGTTGTCGTTGAGCGGCAGAAGTACTTGACGCCAAACACATGTAGCCATTGGCGATAGGACTCTCGCGTCCGGCCCCCGGCCCGCGCCAGGTCGGGCGGTATGCCGCACGCGCTCAGGATCGTGGCCTCGACTTGCTCGCGTAGCGTCGGCAGCGCATCGGGCGGATTGGCCCCGATGCGGCGCAGCTTCCAATCCTCGGCCGGGGCAGCGGCGCGGCCTTCGCCGTAACCCGCCGCCACGGTTTCCACCAGCCCGACGCGCCCGCGCAACGTGGCGATCTGCGCCTTCAATGGCCCGAACGGATCGTCGTCGCCCTCGGCGCTCGCATCTTGCGGCACCGGGATCAGATGCCCGACCGGCCCCCCGGCCTCTTGGCCGAGGTGACGCTCCAGCGCCACGGCCAGCACGCCCGACAATCCGGCCAAGTGCAACGGCCCCCGGCCGCGCCACGGTGTAGACGCCTCGGCCCCGTAGCGGCAGTGCACCACCTGATCGCCCGGCACCCATTCGGCATGCGTCGCGCTCGGCCCCGGTAGCGTCACCTGATAGCGCCAGCCCCCGCGCGCGCCGCCCGTTACGCTCCAGTGCGACGCCTCGCGTAGCACCACCGCGCCGCCCTCGACCTCGATCAAGTGGCAGGACTCCCCCGCCACGATCAGCCGCCGCGCGACGCTCGCCAGCATGCCGGGCGATACGCCCGCCGTCCGCACGCCCACGGGCGACACGTCGGCCGATGCGAACGCCCGCGCGAACATGCCCGCCGCAATCTCGACCGCCCCCAGCGCCGCGCGCCCGACCTCGGCCCCGGCCTCTAGCTCGGCCGTCCGCATGGCCGTATAGTTGCGGCGCTCGACGCCCCCGGCCCACCAGTCGCGCAGCCGCCCGATCACGTCCCGACTCCCCGCCGCTTCCACGGCGACAGCAGCGACATAGCGCCCGACGCCCGCAGCGGCCCGATAGGCGCATCGCGCCGGAACCGGGCATCTAGCATGCCGCCGTCGGCCGGACGCCGCGCCAGCCGCGTATGCCAGTCGTAATAGGCGAGCCGACGGATCGCCGCCAGCTTGATCGCGTCCGGCACGGTCGAACCGCCCAGGTGCCGATCTACCAGCGCGTTAGACCAGTCGCACAGATCCGCCACCGCCGCGCGCTGACCGTCGTCTAGCTCGGCGGCAGGCTTGCCCGTGACGTGCACGGCGAGATCGCCCACCGTCACAGCCACAGCCGCCGCCCCCGCCCGCGCTTGCGGACCTCTACCCGCGCCTGATCGTACGCACCGGCCGCTACCAGCGCCGCCGACGCTACCAGCGCCGCGCGGATCTCCCGGACGCCCGACACGCGGGCATCTTCCAGCGCGTGAAACTCGACCGATAGATCCGCCTTGCGGCCGGTGCGGATCTCGGCGGCGACCTCTCGGCCGATGCCCGTATCCGGTAGCGGCGCGTCGATCCGGACCTTCGCGCCGTCCATCGTCGGCGTGAACGTCATAACCTCGCGGCCCTCATGCTCGGCCAGCAGGCGCATACCCCCGGCAGGCCAGCTAATCGAACCGGGCGCGAACACTTCCGGTCGGTCGCCAGCCACGCGGCCGGTTTCGATGATGGTGCCGACGATGCGGCCCGGACTGTCGGCCGCCGCGCGTAGCTCTATGCGGCACCGGATCTCGGTCATGCCTCAATCCCTCGCGTCGCCAGCATCCGTTTCGCCGCGCTGATCCACTTCGCTTTTGCCTTTGCGTCGTCGCGCTGCGATGCCCGGATCGCGGCCCGCCACGCGTACTGGATCGCCGCATCCGACGGCCGGTTAGTTAGGGGCGCGCACCGGGCGCACGTCAACCGTGTCGAGTACGTCGCGCTCCGCGAAGTACTGGCGCACCATTTGCAGGCAACGCGCCTTGGCATCGTCCTGCCCCGCGCGCGGCGATAGCTCGCTCACCACGGCGACGTGTGCATCGGCGCGCGCGACGGCCGTAGCCTCGGCTACTTGGACCTCTACCGGCCCGGTGCCGCCGATGCGCCCCAGCAGATCGACCGCGCGCCGGGGCGAATCGACCGCGACGAATCCGGCAAGCTCGCGCGTAGCGGCCTCACTCACCGCCGCCGCCAGCAGCCAGCCCGCGAACCGGGGCGCGCCACTGTCTGAGACTTCCTGATCGCGGTAGACGGATTCAGCGCCGGGCACCAGCGCCGGGCACCAGCGCCGCGAACAGCGCCGTATACGACAGCGCCAGCAGGCCGCGCGCGCCGCCCGACTCGCGGCGCTCGATCTCGGCCGCGATCCAGCGATCCTTGCCGGAGAATGGCGCGCCCGCGACAACCGTCAGCACGGCCGGACCTCGGCCTTGATCCAGCGGTGCGGCCCCGCCGTGTACCACTCGGCCCGGTTGTCGCGCCCCAGCCGCGTAGACACCGGCGCGGACCAGCCGCAGCCGTCGCCACACGTCGCCACCGCCGGGGCGGCGATCTCGGCCTGTGCCCCGCAACGCGGGCAGCGCGCCAGCATTACGCCTTGACCTTGAATGTCGCCAGCCGATACGCGGCCGGTTGCACAAGTAGCACCTTGTCACCCACCAGCACGTGAACGGTTACGTGCCGTCGCGCGCTGGCACTGTCGGAGTAGATGTCATCGATCTGAAGCGACGCCCAGACCGGATGCACCGCCGTCCGCAGCCCCGGACGCCCGCGCCGGTGCACGATGGCATCCGCGATCTTGGCGTGCGTCCCGGTTGTCGGCGTGTCGGGCATCCGCGCCGCCGTTGACCAGCCGCCCGACTCGCGGCCGAGATAGGTCTGCGCCGACTCGTTGCCCTTGTGGTTCGTCGCGTCCCGAAACGCCGTCACGCTCAGGCGGTACGTTTCGGGATTGACGATGCTCGCCACGTCGCGCAGCCCCATCGCCCACAGCCCGTCAACCTGCCCCGCGACCGCCGACAAGAACGCATCGAAGTCAGCGACGGCCGAGGGGTTATCCGGGCGCGTCAGTTGCTTACGGAATCCGGTGACGTTCGGCGCGACGCCGTCGCCGTTGATGCACTGTTCGTCGTACTCGTTCGCCAGCGCCAGCGAGAGATTCTCGCGTTGCGCCGACTCAAACGACGCCGTGCCGATCTGCGCGATATCCTCGGCCTGAATAGACAGGCGCGCACTGATCCGGCGCGGGTTTGTGCTGATCGGTGTCAGCGTCGCGGCGGTACTCTCGGCCCGCGCGCCCGCCGAGTGCACACCCGCCGTCAACGGCCCCGTGATCGTCGTCTCGGCGTGGTAGCCGCCAGCCGCGCCGAACGTCTGCGACAACAGGCGACGGAACTCCTCGCCCGGCACCACCAGCGACGCCAGCGCGACGCACACCAGTTGAACGGCCCGCGCGGCCCCCGCCGCCGAGATCGAGATCCCCGGTCGCCTCGGCTAGCTCGGTCAGGTCGCGCGCCGCCTCCTCTAGCTGGTGGCGGATCTCCTCGACTCTCTCCCGCTCCGTCATCGGCCCGGCCCCCCTTATGTAGTTATCTGTAGTCTGGAAGATCGCGCACGCGTGATCGGCAGCACCGGGCAGGTAGTCGCCACCAGCAGCGCCCCAGCGGCGATACGTGCCGCCGCCGAGTCGCGGACCCGTGCGTACTCCTCGGTGATGATCTCCCGGGCGCGGCCGAATCCGACAGGCTCCCCGTAGCCTTGCATGTAGTCTTCGATAACCGACTCCATGCCGATCTGGCTTCTGGCGAAAGGGGCGACCGTCGTGCGTAGTTGCGCCTCGTACAACTGTTTCCTAGTGGTAGCATTGGGCATCGGTGTAGGCCCTCCATCGGCCTAGGCTGACTTCGACGGCTCGCCGATATCAGGTCGGCGAGCCGTTTTTTTCTTCGCGCGGATTCCGGCCTGC
The DNA here is from genome assembly GCA_965263055.1 of Vicinamibacterales bacterium. Lineage (GTDB taxonomy): Bacteria > Acidobacteriota > Vicinamibacteria > Vicinamibacterales > UBA8438 > VXRJ01. The sequence goes on from OZ253581.1 coordinate 423,281, forward strand.
CCTCGGTCGGCTCTCGATCCACTGCTCGACCTCGCTCGACCTCCAGCGCCTACCGCGCGGCCCGACGCACAGCGGCACGGGAAACGCGCCGAGACTGAGCAGGTAGTAGATGTAGCTCCGCTTCAGTCCGGTCAACTCCTCGACTCGCCGCCGTGGTAGTAGTGCGTCCATGCCTGCCAGCATGGCGCAGAACGCGCCGCACTGTCAAGACGCCAATGACACGTAAGGTATTGCAACTACTAGGGGTTACCTGTCTGGTCTAGGTGCCGCTCGGTGCCGGTGCCGAGTGGTGCCCGGCACCGCAGAACGCGGCCCAGTCGGCCATCAGCCGACGACGATGGTCGAACAGATCGCCGCGCTGGTAGCTCCGCTCGATCTCGGAGCCGACGACGTGTGCAAGGCACTGCTTCGCAAGATCGCGCGTCGTGTTCGCCGCCTCGGCACACCAGACCCGAAACGAACTTCTCAGCCCGTGAACGGAGGCCTTCGTCCCGGTCGCCGCGTGAAACGCCTTCAACAACGTCGACGGACTGATCGGCTTGCCGACGCGCGCCGGAAACACCAGACCGGCACCCGGCTGCATGGTCACCAGAACCTCGACCGCCTGATCCGAGAGCGGCACCCGATGTTCTCGACCCGCCTTCATTCTCGACGCGGGGATCTTCCACTCCCTCGCCGTCAGATCGACCTCGCTCCACACCATCAGCCGCGCCTCGCCGCTCCGCACCGCCGTCAGCGCAATGAACCGCAAGCAGGCTCGGACGGACGGAGCCGCCGTGCTGGCGGCGATCCGCTCCAGTGCGCCGGGAACATCCTGGTACCGAAGTGCAGGACGATGCTCGCGTGTGGCCTTCCCGTTCGTCGGGAGTCCGCCGTCGATGGCCTCGCCCGCGTAGTTGACCTCGACGTGTCCATGCGCTTGCGCCCACGCCAGCACGCCGCGCAGCCAGCCGCGCAACCGCCTCGCCGTCGCCGCCTTCTCGATCCAGATGGGAGCCAAGATCGCCAGCGTCGCCCGGCGGTCAACCTGATCGACCCGACGGTCGAGAATCGCCGCGCAGTACGTCGCGAAGGCGACCCGCCGACTCTCCGCAGTCCGGCCCGCCCAGTGGGTCGCCGCCTCGACCTTCGCCGCCGCCTGTCGGAATGTCGGCACCGTCGCCGCCCGTGGAACCGGATCGCCGCCTCGCCTCGCCGCTTGCCGATTCACGAACGCCCGATCCCTCGCCTCGGCCAGTCCGACGAACGGCCAGCCGCCGAGACCGATATCGCGCCGCCGTCCGTTGACCGTCAGACGTTGCACCCAATGACGTGACCCGCTCGGCGGTGCCTCGACCACGAGAAACAACGTGCCGCCGTCGCCGTGCCGCCCCGGTCGCAACCGCCCGATCTGCTTTGCTCTCAGCTTGCCAGCCATTCCGGCCCCCTTTCGTGTCTACCACTACTATACCACGAAAGGTGCTGGATATCAGCGGCTCTCTACGCGCTCTAATGGACGCAAAACCCCTACCATTTGCCAATGTATACAGGGTTTATCGGGCTTGCGTGGACTACTGCGGACTAGCCGCGCGTTCTGGAAGCGCGAACACGTAGAGCGAGCTGCCAGCCCGGCGGAAACGAGCACTCTCGTCCGGCTCCGTATCGGGCATGACCTGATCGGTCCCCGGGCGCTGACTGCCGATGATGGCGACGTACTGCCGCCCGTCCGGGCCGAGGTAGCTGATCGGCGAGTTGCGGAAGTTGCTCCCGGTCCGGAACGTCCATACGATATCGCCGCTGCGGGCATCAAACGCTCGCACGACGCCCTCGTTGGGACCTCCCTGGAAGATCAGGTCTCCTGCAGTGGCCATGACCGGCGCGTTGTTGGCCGACGTCCACCGGACCCGCCAGACAGTCTCGCGCGTCAAAGGATCGTTGGCCTGCAGCTCTCCGACGAATTCCTCACCGGGCGGGGTCGGGGCTTCACCACCGCGCTCACGGAGCGTGTAGCGGTCACCGGCCACGTACTCTCCCTCGACCACCCTCTGGATCCCGCAGGTGTTCGAGGTCGGTGTGTAGAGGAGTCCGGTGCGCGGCGAATACGCGTCGTTCTGCCAGTTACGGGCGGCGATCCCGGGGCACCAGCCGATGGCAACGTTCTCGGCGTCCGACACGTAATTCTGACGATCGCCGACGTCGGTGAACATCATCTTCTGGATGTCGTACCGCGGTCGGCCGGTCTCCATGTTGACGCCGGCGATGACGTCGTTATAGACGAAGCTCCAAGGCTCGAGGAGCATCTCTCCCGTCGCGCGATCGAACACGTAGAAGAAGCCGTTCCTGGCCGCGCGAATCAGCGCCTTCCGCTCCTGGCCCTCGATCTCGAGGTCGACGAGGATGTTCGCACTGGGTTCGTCCAGGTCCCACTGGTCTTGCGGGCTCAGGTTGTAGGCCCAAATCAGCTCTCCGCTGTCGGCATCGCGGGCCAGGATCGACGCGCAGTAGTTGTTCCGGTAGCTGGTGAGCCCCCCGTCCTCGTCCAGCTCGACCACACCCCATTCCCGGCGGTAGTCCGGGTTCCAGGGGCCGCAGTTGCTCGTGCCGTAGTAGAAGAAATTCAGCTCCGGGTCGAAGGTGAACCAGCCCCAGATGGAGCCTCCGCCGCGCCGCCAGGAATCGCCGAACCAGGAGTCGAGCGCCGGATCGGGGATCTGATCATCCGGGTAGAAGGGGGCAAAACGGGGTCCGATACCAACTTCGTTGTTCGGCCCCATGCTGTGGTAGCGCCACCGCATGCGGCCGGTCTCGATATGGTAGGCGGTCACGTGGCCCCGGACGCCGAACTCCCCGCCCGCCACGCCGACAATCACCTTGTCGTTGACGACCAGCGGCGGGGCGCTCACTGTCTCGCCGGTCGAGATGTCGGCGTTTTCGGCCCGCCAGATGACATCGCCGGTCTCCGCATCCAGCGCGAACACCTGGCCGTCGAGCGTCGCAAAGAAAATCCGGCCGTCGGCGTAAGTCAATCCGCGGCTCTGCGCGCCGCAGCAGGCGCTTCGTATCGTCCTTTCCAGGTCGGCGAATTCGGGCCGAAACTCCCACTTGATGACCCCCTGGCGCGCGAGATCGAGAGCGTAGACGTGGTTCGGCTTCGGGGTCAGGATGTACATCGTGTCGCCAACAACGAGCGGCGAGGCTTCGTGTGAATCCTGGATGCCGAGCTGAATCGTCCACGCCATCGTGAGGTCTTCGACGTTGTCGACGTCGATCTGATCCAGCGGGCTGTAGTTCCAGCCGGCATAGTTGGCGTTCGCCATGACCCATTGTGCCGGGTCACTCTCCCAGGGCTCCTGGCCAACCGGAGCTTCCGGCATGCTGAAGACCCACAACAGCGAAAGGATCACAATCCACACGGCGTTCGTTGATCGGTTCATCCTGATACGCTCCCAAGATTGAGGTGGCTTCCTCTCGCAGCCCATTGCTGATGCCCCGAATATTATGCGGACGCACCGCCTCGGGCAAGGACAAGACCCGCCGCGCGAGGCGGGACCGCCATCCGCACCCCGAGCCGTCAGCCGTAAACAAGTCCGAGGAATCCAGCATCTTTGACTGATGACAGGCCAGGAAGGACCACCTGCAGATCCGCCCTTCGACAACCAGGTGCCGCTACGAGTGGATCCAGGCGCTGGTCGGTGTCGGCGCCAGGTGGCTCGTGACCGGTGGCTACCAGCGCATGGGCGATCGCATGCGCATCACGGCGCGCGTCACGGACACGGAGACCGGCGCCGTGGCGGCCAGCGCCAAGGCGGATGGCGACGTAAGCGAAATCTTCTCGCTCCAGGACCGGATCGCCGATGACCTGGGCAACTTGCTGCTGGTTCGGATTACCGGCGGCGGTAACGCCGCCACGAGTGCGTCCCGCGCCGCGTTGCCAGCCGATCGTGGCAATGACAATCGCAACACAACCGCGACTGGCAACGGAAACGGCAACGGTGAAGCCGCACTGCCCGGTCGACCCGCGCGATCCGCCCCGCTGCCGCCGGCGGAGGTAACAGGCGGCCTGGAACTGGGAGCAGCGACTGCATCGGAAGACGACTTCTCTGTCAACGGCTACAACGTGCAGGGCGACTCGATCATCAACGCGCGCGGCGGGGGGGGGGTGGCGGTCGCGGTGGTGGTGGCGGCGGCGGCGGCGACGGTCGCGGTTTTGGACGCTCGGGGATTCCGTTCGGCGACGACTCGTGGGATGCGTTGTTCGACAGCGGCGCACAGATCGTGGACGACGGCTTCACGGCCGAGATGGCGATACCGTTCAAGAGTCTGCGCTATCCGCGGCGGGACCGCGAAGTACCGCACCGCTGGGCGTTCCAGATCGTCCGCGAGATCCGCGACAAGGACGAGAACGTCGTCTGGCGCCAATATCGCGCGGCGTGTCCGGCTTCCTGCCTCAGATGGGCCTCCTCGAGGGCATGACGAACCTCCCGATGAGCCGCAATCTCGAGATCATGCCGGTGGCCACGGGGATACAGCTCGGATCGCGTGTCGGCCCTGGGCTACGGTGACGGTCCCCAACGGAATCCGCCGTTTCGTGCTTCCGCTTCTGGCCCTCAACCTGACCCACCTTCTGGGTTGCGCCCCGTCCGGGACCGAGCCGCAGGCTCCCCCATTGCATCTCAACCCGGTGCTGACGGCGCAAACTGCGGGCGTCGAGACGCGGTTCATCGGCATCAGCGCAGTCGACGAAGACACCGTCTGGATCAGCGGGACCGAGGGCGCCTACGCCCGCACTACCGACGGCGGGACCACATGGCATGCGGGGGTCGTGCCCGAGGCCGAAGCCTTGCAGTTCCGCGATGTGCACGCCGTCGATGCGGAAACGGCTTACCTGCTCAGCATTGGAGAAGGCGAGCAATCGCGCATCTACAAGACCACGGACGCCGGGCTGACCTGGACGCTTCAATTTACGAACCCGGAACCGGAAGGCTTCTTCGATTGCATGGACTTCTGGGACGCGGAGCACGGCATCGCTTTCAGCGATTCGTTCGACGGGGCGTTCTTCCTCATCACCACCGAAGATGGCGGCGCAACCTGGGAGCGGGTGCCGCCAGCCCGCCTTCCACCGGCCAGCGAGGGCGAAAGCAGCTTTGCGGCCAGCGGCACATGCCTTGTCACACATGGTGAAGGCACCGCGTGGGTCGGGACCGGAGCCGGCGCGTCCGCGCGGGTCTTGAAGACAACGGACCGGGGCAGATCCTGGACCGTTGCGGACACGCCGATCGTCGGCGGTACGCCGACGGCGGGTGTCGCCACCCTGGCCTTCCGGGATTCCGACAACGGCGCGGCCCTGGGCGGCGTCATCGACGAGCCGGACGAATACAGCGACAACGTGGCCGTGACCAACGACGGCGGCCACACCTGGACGCTGGCCGGGCGACCGTCGTTCTCGGGAGCGGTTTATGGCGCAGCCTACGTGCCGGGCGCACCGACGCCGACGCTCGTCGGGGTCGGTCCGAACGGCATGGCGTATTCCAATGACAACGGCATGACGTGGACGAATCTGGACACACGGAGCCATTGGAGCGTTGCTTTCGCCAGCCTCCGTAACGGCTGGGCCATCGGGCCGGAAGGGCGGATAACGCACCTCCGGCTGTTTGAGTAGCCGGGAAGAGCCGGCGCGCGGGAGCGGCTCGAGACCGACGAGCGTGCCCGCTGCCGAAACCGTAGTTGCCGACGTCACCGCCTCGCATCTGGTCACTTGACGCGATACATTGGGAGGTACCCCAAGAAGGTCACTTGTCCACCCAAGCGGCGGACTCCGGTCGAGGCCGGCGACGGAAGCATCCGCTGGCAGGACGGCGCCGTCAACGGCTCGTTCGTGACTACCGTCTCGGATCTCTCCACGATCGCGCCGGATGTTCTACCCGCCTGGTCACCCTCCGGACGGGGCCGGATCGAAGTGACGGCCGGCGGCAACTTCTACCAGTTGAGGGCCGATGCAACGTTCGCCTTCGACGAGGTCACGGCAGCCGGTCGGGATCTCGGAGCCGTGGTCGGCGAGGCGTGGTTCGACGCCGCCGAGGGATTGCGTATCGGTACGCAGTTCCCAGACCTGGCGACCACGGTCGAAGCGTCGCTCAACCTGGCCGGTGGCGACCGCACGTTCGAAATCCGCGGCAACGTCAGCGAGGCCAACCTGGCGCGGCTCATCCCGCCCCACGTGCCGGTGTCCGCCCGCGTCACGCTGGAAGCGATGGCAGGGAGGCCACATCCGTTTCGCCGCATCCGTGACCGGCACAAAGTCGCGCTCCTGCGCCGCCGCCCCGGCCATGGCCGCCACCACGAACGCCGCCAGCGCCATCCCGGCCGCACGTCTCGTTGTCACCGCCATCGCCGGCCCCACCAGATACATATTAATGTATAGGTGTATATAGTGAACTATGGGCCTCACAATCAATACTACATAGTAATACTTACCAGCGCTATATTTAATAATATAAATTCATCCCCTCAGGCGGTTCCCCGCAGGCCGAGGTCGTCCGCTACCTCGCGCATGAAACCGATGACGTTGGTGATGTGCTCTTCGAGCGGCAGGTCCAGCTCCTCCGCCCCCTGCCGGAGGTCGTCGCGGCTGACGGCGCGGGCGAACGCCTTGTCCTTCATTCGTTTCTTGACCGACTTCGTTTCGAGGTCGAGGATGCTCTTCGTCGGCCGGACCAGCGCCGCCGCCGTGATGAAGCCGGCCAGCTCGTCGCAGGCGAAGAGCGCATGCTCGAGACGCGATTCGCGGTTTACCCCGCTGTAGTCGGCATGCGACAGGATGGCGCGGATCATGGTCTCCGGCCAGCCGCGCTCCCGGAGGATGCGGCTGCCGCGGAACGGGTGATCCGATGCATCCGGCCACCGCTCGTAGTCGAAATCGTGCACCAGGCCGACGATCCCCCACGCCTCCTCGTCCTCTCCGAACTGCCGCGCATAGCCCCGCATGGCCGCCTCGACGGCGAGCGCGTGCTTCCGGAGACTGTCCCCCTTGGTGTATTCGGTCAGCAACGCCCAGGTGTCTTCGCGTGTCGGCGTCATTGTTCGGACCTCGCCGGGGACTAGGCGCCGGAGGTTGCCGTCCGTCCCCCCAGACCGTTCACCGCCGTCGCCGTCAACTGCCCTTCGCTCGACGCCACCACGGCGGCCACCGTGAGGTCGCCCGTCACGTTGGTCATCGTCCGGCACATGTCGAGGATCCGGTCGACGCCGAAGATCAGCGCGATGCCGGCTACCGGAACCCCGATTGCCTCGAGGACGATCACCAGCATCACGATCCCGGCGCTCGGTACCGCCGCGGTGCCGATCGAGGCGAGGAGCGCGGTAAAGACGATGGTTGCCTGCGCCGCCAGGTCGAGCGGGATGCCGAGCGTCTGCGCGATGAAGACCGCCGCCACCGACATGTAGACGGCAGTGCCGTCCATGTTGATCGTCGCACCCAGCGGCAGGACGAACGACGTCACCTCTTCCGAAACGCCCAGGTTGTGCTCCGCCGTCTCCATCGAGACGGGAAGCGTCGCCGCGCTCGACGACGTGGAGAAGGCGACGAGTTGCGCCGGGGCGACACCGCCCAGGAAGCGAAACGGCGAAAGCGGAGTCAGGGTTCGAAGCAGGATTGGGTACGTCAGGAAAGCGTGGATCGCGAGGCCGACCAGCACGCACAGGCAGTAGAGCCCCAGCGCCCCGAGCAGTTGGGCCACGTCGCTCGGGCTGTCGCCCGCCACCGACGTGATGGTGCCCGCGATCAGCGAGAAGACGCCGACCGGCGCCACGACCAGGATGATCTCGACAATCTTGATGATCGCCGCATTCACCGACTCGAACAGGGAAAGCAGCGGCCGCGCCTGTTCCCGTGGCAGCAGCATCAACGCCACACCGAGGAGCAGCGCCGTAAAGACGACGCTCAGCATCGAGCGGTTGTTCGACGCCGCGCTGAAGATGTTGTCGGGCACCATGTCGACCAGCGGCTGCAGCGGCCCCCGTTCCATCTGCTCCACCGTCGCCTGACGCTCCTCGACGTCGCCCTGGTACGCCTCCTGCAGGCTCAGGCGGAGGCTCTCCGGAATCGATGTGCCCGGTTCAACGACATTGACGACTAACAGGCCGATCACCAGGGCGACGAGTGTCGTGCCGAGGTAGATGGCAATCGTCTTGCCGCCGATGCGCGACAGCTTCTGGAGGTTGGCGAGCGACGCAACGCCGGTGACGAGTGACGCCAGCACCAGCGGGACCGCGATCAGGAGCAGCAGCCGGAGAAAGATGGTGCCGAACGGAGCGATCCAGTCGCCGGTGAAACCGCTCAGCCCCAGGAACGTGGCGGCAACGCCCCAGACGAGGCCGAGGCCGAGCGCAAACAGGATCCGCCAGTGCGTCTGCCCCAACCAGCCCATTACAAGAAGACTATCAGAGCGGCAGCGACGCCTTTGCGTTCAGGTCGAGCGGCGCGGTCACGCCGGCGCCGAGCAGGCGGAGGCCGGCGGCGCCGATCATCGCGGCATTGTCGGTGGCGAGCGACAGCGACGGCAGAAAAAGTGGCAGATTCACGTCAGCGGCACGGGTGGCGGCGTCCGCGCGGAGACGCGAGTTGGCGGAGACGCCGCCGGAGATGCCGACACTGCGCGCACCGAAACGGCGTGCCGCCAGGAACGTGCGGTCGAGCAGCGTGTCGACGACGACGCGCTGGAAGCTCGCACAGATGTCGGCCACTTCCGCATCGGGGAGCGCGGCGTCAACATCGGCTGCGCCATCATGCGCGGCGGCAGGGTGCGGTGCGGCGGCGCGCTGCTGTTCGGCGTGGCGCTTCTGCACGTGGCGCTTGACCGCCGTCTTCAGGCCGCTGAAGCTGAACTCCAGTTGCCGGAGGCGGCGCATCGCGGCCAGGCCGGCGGGACGGGCGGTCTCCGCGGGGGCGTTCCGGTCGTCATGGGTCATGCGCGCGTACGGGAAGTCAACCGCGCGGTCATCGGCGCCGCGGGCGAGCCGATCGATCACCGGCCCGCCCGGGTACGACAGGCCGAGAAGGGACGCGACCTTGTCGTACGCCTCCCCCGCCGCATCGTCGCGGGTCTTGCCGATGAGCCGACAGTCGAGCCTGCCGTCAGTCCCCTCCCCCGCCACCAGGTAGAGGTTCGTATGCCCGCCCGACACCACCAGCACGGCCGCCGGCAAGGGCATCGCGCCCCCTTCGACGATGAGCGATTCGATATGTCCGGCCAGGTGCTGCACGCCGACGAGGGGCACGCCGAGGGACGCGGCGGCCGCTTTGCCGAAGGCGACGCCCACGAGTAGCGATCCGACCAGCCCCGGTCCCTGCGTGACCGCGATCGCGTCAAGGCAATCCCAGCCGGCGTCCGCCTCCTTCAGCGCGCGATCGACGACGCCGCAGATGTCGCGCACATGCTGGCGCGAGGCGAGTTCCGGCACGACGCCGCCCCAGGCGCGGTGGATTTCCGCCTGCGACGCCACGATGCTGGAGCGCACGTCCCACGGCCGCGCGGAATCACCGGTGTCAGCCACCACCGCGGCGGCCGTCTCGTCGCACGAGGTCTCGATGGCAAGCAGCAGCATCAGCGTCGGCAGTCCGGCATCAGGCAACCGCGCCCGCCCCGGCGGCCGCCGGTGCCGCCTCGCACGCGGCGCGGAGACTCTCGGTGTAGGGCGGCCGGCAGATTCCCTGTTCGGTAATGATGCCGGCGATCAGGACGTGCGGCGTCACGTCGAACGCCGGGTTCCAGACCCCCGCGCCCTCCGGCGCGACCCGCACCGATCCGACATGGGTCACTTCGCGCTTGTTCCGTTCTTCGATGGGAATCGCCGATCCGTCCGGCGTCGCGAGATCGACGGTCGATGTCGGTGCCGCGACATAGAACGGCACGCCGTGTTCGCGCGCGAGGACGGCGACGGTGTACGTGCCGATCTTGTTCGCCACGTCGCCGTTCGCCGCGATCCGGTCCGCGCCGACGACGACGACGTCCACCTTCCCGCTGCGCATCAACGGCCCGGCCATCCCGTCGGTGATGATCGTCGTGTCTATCCCGTCGCGCAGCAGCTCCCACGCCGTGAGCCGCGCTCCCTGCAGAAACGGCCGGGTCTCGTCGGCGTAGACCGCGATCCGCTTCCCGGTCTCGACCGCCGCGCGGACAACGCCGAGCGCCGTGCCGTAGCCGCCGGTCGCCAGCGCCCCCGCATTACAGTGCGTCAGCACCTGCCCCGCGTCCGGCAGCACCGCCGCGCCGTGGCGTCCGACCGCCCGGCAGCATTCCACATCCTCGTCATGGATCGCCCGGGCTTCGGCGATCACGATGTCGCGGATCTCGGCCGGCGATCGGCCGGCGCGGGCCGCCTCGGAGAAGACGCGCTTCATCCGATCGATCGCCCAGAAGAGGTTGACGGCCGTCGGACGGGTGGCGGCCATCCTCTCGCACAGCCGGTAGAACTCGCTCGCGAGCGTCGCGCTCCCGGTGGCGCGTGACTTCACGACACCGAGCGCCAACCCCATTGCGGCAGCGACGCCGATCGCGGGAGCCCCGCGGATCACCATGCGCTCGATCGCCCGGGCCACTTCCCGTGCCGTATTCAGCTCGACGTACACCTCCTGGGCCGGCAGCTTCCGCTGATCGACCATCAGGACGTGGTCCCCCTTCCATTCCACCGTTGGCAACATCGTGATCAGCCTACAGCAGCAATGCGGCGATACACGCGTTGATCATCGTGGCGCTGAAGCCGGCAAGGAGCGCGCGGCCGCTCAATCGCGCGAGGTCGGCCCGCCGTTCCGGCGCCATGCCGCCGATTCCTCCGAGGACAATGCCGATCGAGCCGAAGTTGGCGAAGCCGGTCAGGGCGTACGTCGCGAGGATGCGCCCCCGGTCGCTAAGCGTCGTCGCATACTCGCCACCCATCTTGACGTAGGCGACGAACTCGTTGGTCACGAGCTTCGTCCCGAGCAGATCCGCGACGGCCAGGATGTCGCCCGCCGGCACCCCGAGCAGCGCGGCAACCGGCGCGAAGAAGAACGCGCCGATCCCCGCCATCGACAGGCCGGGTCTGACGAAGCCGAGGAAGGCATCGATCATGGCGATAAACGCCAGGAAGGCGATCAGCATCGCCGCGACGTTGAACGCGAGCTGCAGGCCGCCTGTCGCGCCGGCCGCGGCCGCGTCGACGATGTTCGCATGCTGCCGCTCGCGGCTGATCACGGCCCGGCCCGCCGTCGCCGGCTGTTCCGTTTCCGGCAGCAGGATCTTCGCCAGGTAGAGGCCGCAAGGCGCCGCCATCACGCTCCCGGTGAGCATCGCCACCGGGTCGGCGCCCAGGCTCACGTAGATTGCGAAGACGCTGCCGGCGATCGTCGCGAGTCCGCCCGTCATGACGGCGAGAAGCTCCGATTGGGTCATCCCGGGGATGTACGGGCGGACGACGATCGGCGCTTCCGTCTGCCCCAGGAAGACGTTCGCGGCGGCCGAGAGCGACTCCGCGCCGCTCGTGCGCATCAGCGGCATCATCGCGCGCGCCATCAGGCCCACCGCCACCTGCAGAACGCCGAGGTAATAGAGGACGGTGAAGACGGAAGAGGCGAAGACGATTACCGGCAAAGCGGCGAACGCCAGCACCAGGCCGGTCGGGAAGACCTCCTCCATCGCCGCCGGGTCGGCCAGCACGCCGAAGACGAACGCGGACCCGACGCTGGTGAAGCCGATGAACGCGCTGACCGCGTCCGCCGCCACCGAGAACGCCGCATACCCCGGCCGGACGCCGCCGATGCTGAGCTTCAGGATGACGATCGCGAGTGCAAGTTGCAGGCCCATCCCCCACGCCACGGTCCGCCAGCGAATGGCGGTCGCATTCGCCGAGCAGGCGACCGCGGTCAGGATGAATGCGGCGATCCCCATCAGGGCGCGCACCGGCCCCGGCAGTGCCGACACAAACGCGAACGCGGCAAGAGCCAGCACGGCCGCGGCGGCGCCGGCCACGAGGCGCAGTCTTCCCGCCGCTGTCATCGTCCGGGCCTTCCGGAGAGAGTTCGCATGCCGGGGGAAGCCTACCCCACGGCGCGCCGCGCTATAGGATCACGCCATGCCTGATCCTCCCGCATCCTCTGGCGCCGCCTTCGTCGACATCGCGCGCTCACGTCTCTGCATCCACCTGACCGGACAGGCGCGTGCCTGCCTCGATGCGCTCAGGCCGGAACAGATCTGGTGGCGCCCGAACGAAGGGTCGAACGCGATTGGCAACCTGGTCCTTCACTGCGTCGGATCCACCCGTTTCTACCTCGGCCACATCATCGGCGGGAGCGACTTCGTCCGCGACCGGCAGAGCGAGTTCGCCGAGCGGCGCGAACTACCCGCGGCCCAATTGCGGGCCAACCTTGACATGGCAATCGAGGAAGCGGATGCCGCGCTCCGGGCGTTCGACCCGGTGCGACTGCTCGAGGTGACCGAGGAGACACCCGAACCGATGACGCTGGCCGAGGTGATCGCGCTGCAGTTGAGCCACTACGCGCTCCACGTGGGCCAGATCGCGTACGCGACGAAGCTGATCAACGCGGATGCCATCCACGAGATCTGGCGAAGGACGCCTACCCGCTGACACAGTACGGACGCGCCAGGGAGTTTAAAACGATGAGACAGTCGCGGTTGGTAGGAACCCTCGCAGCCGGTGTGATCGCCGTGACGACGGTGGCGCCGCTCGGTGGCCAGCAACTGGGCGCAACTGTCAACGTTCCACAGGGCGCATTGGCGCTCGGAACGGTGGCGTTGCCCCGGAGCGTCGTGGCGAACGGTCGGGCGCTCTCCGCAGGGGCCTACGAGGTCCACCTGACCCCGGACTCAGCCAGCCCGGAGACGAACGGTGCGCTCACCGTGCTCGAGCGCTGGGTGGAGTTCCGCCAGGACGACACGGTGCGGGGCCGTGAAGTCGTCACCATCGTCCCCGAGGCCGAAATCGGCGACGTCGCCAAGTCGTCCCCCCCGGGAAGCGGTTCCTCCCGTGTCGAGATGCTCCGGGAGGACGATTACCTCCGCGTCTGGATCAATCAGGACGGCACGCACTTCCTGATTCACCTTGCCGTCGGATGACGGCACGCCGGCTGCGGCCGGGCGCCGGCTACCGCGCCATCACGTCGAACTGCTCGTGGTGGAGCCGGTCGTCCACCCGGATCGTCAGGTCGCTTCCGAGCAGCTTCTCGATGTCGCGCAGCACCCCCTGCTCCTCCTGACCCAGGGTTCGTGCGATGTCCGGGTTGACCCGGAGCTGGACCGCTCGACCATGCAGGTCGGGGCCTGCCTTCTGCATCTCCGCCAGAATCTCCTGACAGATCGTTGACGTGGACTTGATGACGGCGCTGCCGGAGCAGTACGGACAGGGGTCGGTCAGTTGCCGCTCCAGGCTCTGCCGGACCCGCTTGCGCGTGACGATGATCAGACCGAAATCGGAGACGTGAGCGGTCTTCGACGGCGAGCGGTCACGGCGCAGCTCCTGCTCGAACAGCTGTGCCACTTTCAGGCGGTTCTTCCGATCGTCCATGTCGATGAAGTCGAGGACGAGGATTCCGCCCAGATCGCGCAACCGGATCTGTCGGACGATCTCCGCCGCCGCCTCGAGGTTGGTCTTGACGATCGTCTCCTCGAGGCCACTGCTCTTCTTGCCGACGTAGCGGCCCGTGTTCACATCGATCGCGACGAGCGCCTCGGTCTGGTTGATCACGATGTAGCCGCCCGACTTCAGCCAAACCTTGCTCCGCAGCGCCTTGTCTATTTCCGTCTGCACGCCGTACTCGTCGAAGATGGGGAACGGCTTGTTGTAGTGCAGGATCCGCGACGCGAGCGACGGCATGATCCGCTCGACCAGTCGAACCGCACGTTCGTACTCGCGCGCGTCGTCGATCCGAATGGCCGAGTAGTCGTCCGTGAGGTGGTCACGCAGCAGCTTTACTACCAGATTCTCCTCGCGGTGCAGCACCGCCGGCGCCCGCCTGGACTCCATATGCCCGCGCATCTCGGACCAGAGCTGGTTGAAGTAACGCAGGTCTCCCTCGATGTCCTCCGTTGTGCGCTTGGCGGCAGCGGTCCGGATGATGATGCCGCCCGAGAAGCCATGTTCCTCCCGGAACGCCTTGATGATGCCGCGCAACCGCCTTCGCTCCTCGCGTGAGTCAATCTTGCGGGAGACGCCGACCGAATCGTCGGCCGGCATGAAGACCAGGAAACGTCCCGGGATGCTGACGTGCGAGGTGACGCGCGCGCCCTTGGTGCCAAGGGGCTCCTTCACCACCTGCACCAGTACTTCCTGCCCTCCCTTCAGGAGATCCTCGATCTTCTGGTCGGCGCTGTTCTGACCGGTGGTGCGGACACGGCCGCCCGGTTTGGCGTTCCCTCCCTCGCCCTCGCCGGAGCCGGTGTCCTCGTCGCCGTCGCCCGACTCGAGTCGTTCGAACTCCTCGATCGTGTCTACGACGTCGGAGACGTAGAGGAAAGCGTCGCGTTCGAGACCGATATCGACAAACGCCGACTGCATGCCGGGGAGCACCTTGCGGACGCGCCCCTTGTAGATGTTGCCAGCGACGCCGCGCTGGCTCTCCCGCTCGATGTAGATCTCAGCGACCTGATCGTTCTCTAGAATCGCCGCGGCCACTTCCCGGCCCGTCGACGAGACAATCAACTCCTTGTTCATTCAGCGCGATCTCCTGACGGTTCGGCCGCAGCCCCCGACTGGCGTTCCGGGCGTGCATCCCCGTCGCGCTCGCCATCGTGACGCCGTCGTGCGCCGCGTTGCGCCGAACCGTCGATGTGTTCATCATTACTTGGAAAACCGGTACATCCTCACATTGAAGATGAGCCCGAATCCGATCAGTGTCGCGATGACCGACGAGCGGCCGTAACTCAGCAGCGGGAGGGTCAGCCCCTTTACAGGCAACAGACCCGCCGACATCGTGACGTTGTAAACCACCTGGAACGTAAACCCCGCCATGATGCCCGCCACGAGCAGCGCACCCAGCCGATCCTCGGTGACACGCGCCGCCTGCAGCGACCGGAGAATCACGAACAGGTAAAGCCCCAGGGTGACCACCACCCCCAGAAACCCGTGCTCCTCCGCGAGCACGGCGAAGATGAAGTCCGTGTGCGCCGCCGGGACGTAGTTGTACTGGCTCTGCGTGCCCTGGAGGAAGCCACGCCCCGTCAGTCCGCCCGCGCCGACCGTGATCCGTGCCTGGATCTGCTGATAGCCGGCCCCGCGCGGATCCTGCTCCGGATCCAGGAAACTCGCGACGCGCGTCCGCTGGTAGTCCTCCAGGCCGTAGGCCCAGACGACTGGCGCGGCGAGCGTCGCGAGAAGAAGCAGCACCGCCACCACCCGAAACCGCATTCCCGCGAGCAGCGCAATGACGAAGCCGACTGGCAGCAAGGTCACCGCTGTGCCCAGATCGGGTTGCTCCATGATCAGGAGCACCGGCACACTGATCACCACGCCGGCGACGATCCAGTCGGTCATCGTTCGCTGCCGATAACGGGAGCGAGCGAACAACATCGCGAGAACCAGCGCGAGAACGACCCGCGCGAACTCCGACGGCTGAATGGTGGCAACCCCCAGATTGAGCCACCGCTGAGCGCCGCCCTGTTCGACGCCGGCGAGAAGCGTCAGGACCAGCGCCGCAACCAGTCCACTGTACAGCAGCAGCGACCGCTCGGCGATCGTCCGGTAGTTGAACGTCAGGCAGGCGGCCAGCGCGCCCAAGCCGAGCGCGAAAGCACCAATCTGACGCAGGAACTGCGGTCCCACTTCACCGGTCGCGGGATCGTAGGTGGCGCTGTAGACCATCACGAGACCGATCAGGCTCAACAGACCGATCGCCGCGGCAAGCGGCCAGTCGAAGTGCGCCAGGAGGCGGCGGTCGACGATCATTCGTCGCCTCCCGAGCCGTTGACGACCTCACCTGCCCTGACCGGTGTTCCCGGCAATGCGGGCGGCTCGGCCACCGATCCGCCTGCCGGCAGGTTCGCCCGGTCGGGCGCCACGGCCGGCCGTGCCGGCGGCGGGAGCACCGGCAACGGATCCCCTTCCGCCTTCGCGAAGAAGGTCTCCATCAGGTGGCGGGCGATCGGTGCGGCGAGGTAGCCATGCTCGGAATGCTCGGCGAAGACGACGCCGGCAATCCGCGGGACATCCCGCGGCGCCGCGAAGACGAACCAGCCGTGGTCGCGCAGATCGCGATCGCTTCGGTTCGCCGCAGACAGGCCGTCAAGGGAAATGACCTGCGCGGTGCCGGTCTTCCCGATGACGTCACGTCCACGAATCCGGCCACGACGGCCGGTTCCTGCCCGGTTGACGACATTCCAGAGGCTGTCGCGCAGCGTCACGATCGTCTCCGGTGACATCGGGACGATCGACGCCGTCGATGACCCGGGCGCCTGCTGCCAGCCGCTGCCGTCGTTCCAGGCGTCGAGCAGCCGCGGTATCACCCGCCGGCCGCCGTTCGCCACGGTAGCCATCATCACCGCCAGCGACAGCGGCGTCACCGACACCTGCGCCTGGCCGATCGCAACCGAGATGGTCTCCCCCGGATACCAGCGCTCGCCCAAGGCCGCCTGCTTCCAGGCGCGCGACGGCACCAGGCCCTGCACCTCGTAAGGCACATCGATCCCGCTCAACTCGCCGAGGCCAAGTGCGGTCGACCACTTGTGGATCTGATCAACATCCAGCTTCTGGCCCAGGGTGTAGAAGTACGTGTTGCACGACTTCTCGATCGCCTCTTCCATTCCGACAACGCCGTGCGTCGTGTGGCAGCGATAGAAACGGCCATAGAAGGTACCGCCCCCGTTGCAGGCGACCTTGAAGTCAGGGTCGACCACCCCCTCCTCGAGGGCGGCAACCGCCATCGCGATCTTGAACGTAGATCCGGGCGAGTAGCGGCCCTGCAACGCACGGTTCTGCAGGGGCTTCAACGTGTCGCGGTTGAGGGCCGCCCAGGTAGCGCCGTCGATGCCGGTCGCGAAGGCATTGGGATCGTAGGCGGGCAGGCTGACGAGTGCGAAGACATCGCCGCTCCACGGATCCAGCGCCACCGCCGCCCCGTTGAAGCCCGAAGCCCGGAATGCATCCTCCGCCGCCTTCTGCAGGTCGTAATCGATGGTCAGCCGCAACTGTTGGCCTTGGACCGGCGGCGTCTCACTGATTACTTCGAACTCCCGGCCGACGCTGTTGACGACGACATGGCGCTGGCCGTCGGCCCCCATGAGCAGGCGGTTGTACGTATGCTCGATTCCGGCATGCCCGATGATGTCACCGCTCCGGAGCCCCGCGAACTGCTCCTGCTCCAGCTGCGCCTCGGTTATTTGTCCGACGTAGCCAAACGAGTGGGCCCCAAGGCTGGCGGCCGGGTAGTACCGGCTCGGCGTCTGCTCCAACACGACTCCCGGCAGCTCGAGACGGCGCGCCGCAACCGCCGCGATCTGCGCGAGGGAGGCGTTCTGCACGACGGCGATGGGGCGCGACGGGGAAACGTTCCGGTGGCGTTGCAGCGTCTCCCGCACGGCCTGCGCGTCGACTCCGGTGACGCGCGACAGTGTGGCGACCAAACTTTCGAGTTGTTCCACCTGGTCCCGGACCAGCGAAATGCTCGAGGTGTCGCGATTCTCCACCAGCACCCGTCCATCGCGGTCCAGGATAATGCCCCGCGGCGCGCGCAGGTCGAGCTGCCGCCGGTAGTTGTTCTCGGACCGGAGAAGGAACCGCTCGTGCTGGCTGACCTGGAAGTACCAGAACGCGGTCAGGACCCCGGCGAAGACGAGAACGACACTCACCTGCAAGCCGATCAACAGGCGCCCGGTGCGGCGGGCGTCGAGGTGGGCGTTCTTCGTGAACGACGATCTCAGTCTGAGCGCCAAACCCGCACCCCGCTCCCAATGTTCGTGGTCAACCGATCCTCCGTAGCCGACTCCGCTCAAACAGTCCGGCGCCGGACGGTCGAGGCCCGTACTGGACGATAGCTGCCGCCGCCACTCCGATCGCGGTGTTCGCCAGGGCTTGCGTGAGGACGACGTCCCACGCGGCTGAAGGTCCCGCCTGCGGCATCAGTCCATAGATGACGACGAAGGCCCATATATGCACGACAGTCGCCACCGCAATCATCAATCCCTTGAACACGATTCCAGCCGCCAGCACGTGAAAAGTGAAGGCGCCCGCCACGAGTCCGACGAGGCTCTTCGAAAGCCCGCTGACGCCGACAATCCCGCCCGACAGCCAGTCCTGCGCACAGCCGGTGACCGCGCCCGACAGAAAGCCCGTCATCGGGCCCCCGGCAACCGCCGCCAGCACCACCGCCACCAGCGGCAGATCGATGTTCACACGCGCGCCTCCCACCAGCCACGCGATGGTGGTCTGCGCTACGAGTGCCGCAAGGATCGCCGCACCCAGGTGGCGGACCCTCATCGGAGTCCCTCCGCCAGTTGCGCGCCGGCGCCGTCCATCACGATCAATACCTGTTCGATTCGGGAGAAATCGACCGACGGGGTGACCATGATGTTCTTGTAGAGATCCGATCCGCGCTCCACCTCTGCGACCGTTCCAATGGCGAAACCGTGCGGGAAGATGCCGTCGGAGCCCGACGCGATGACGCGATCGCCCACCGCGACATCCTCCTGATTGGAAACGTACTCCATCGAGAACATCGTCGGGTCATCCAGGCCGACAACAATGCCGACGGCGCGCGTCCGCTCAATCAGCGCGCCTGCGGCCGCGTTCCGGTCGATAAGGAGATGCACGCGCGCCGCGCGCAATCCCGGGCGGCCAACGATCCGGCCGACAATCCCGGCCGGCGCAATCACCGCCAGATCCGCCTGGACCTGGTCGCGGCTGCCGCGGTCCACCGTCAGCGTCCTGAACCAGGGGGACGCGTCCGCCCCGATCACGCGGGCGCTCAGCGTGTCGAGGTCGACCGATTCGCGCAGTTCGAGCAGGCGTTCCAGTCCGCGCGCCTGTTGTACCAAGGCGCGCTGTTGCTGCAACTGGAGACGAAGCGCCGCCACCTCCGCTTCCAGATCACGGTTCGACCGGTGGACATCATGGAGGCCGATGTAGCCGTTCCAGACGCCCTGGATCAGCCCGGCGGCGCCCGCGACCAGCCGCTGCGCCTCGCCGAGCGTGCTGAAGACCATCGAGTCCAGCACCGACATTCCGGGCCGGACCGTGAGCTGGGCAGATATCAGCACAATCTGTGCCAGCAGTACTGCCAGCACCACACAGGCGGCCTGTCGCTTCTTCCGCACAGCTAAGACTCCCGGGCTCGGCAGCTCAGGTGACCGCGATCTTCCTGAGCAGGTGCAAGTCGTTCAGCATCTCCCCCGCTCCTCTCACGACTGCGTGGAGCGGATCGTCAGCCACGGTAACTCCTACGCCAACCTTGGACGTGATCTTTCGATCGAGGTTCTTCAGCAATGCGCCGCCGCCGGTCATCATGATGCCACGGTCCGAAATGTCGGCCGACAACTCCGGCGGCGTCTGCTCCAGCGCGTCGTGCACCGCATCGACGATTATCTCCACCGCGTCGGATATTGCTTCCCGAATCTCGGCGTCTGTCAACGTGATGGTCTGCGGCACACCCTTCACCAGGTGGCGGCCCTTGATGGCAAGCGTCATCGGTTCGTCCAGCTCGGCTGCAGATCCGAGCTCGATCTTGATCTCTTCCGCCGTCCGCTCGCCAATCAGCAGGCTGTGCTCCCGCTTGACGTATTGGATGATAGCCTCATCCATCTCGTTGCCGGCAACGCGAACCGCCCGGCTGTAGACCACGCCCGCGAGCGAGATGACGGCTATGTCGGTGGTGCCGCCGCCGATATCGAGGACCATGTTCCCGAACGGCTCGGTGATCGGCATGCCGGCGCCGACTGCCGCCGCCACCGCCTCCTCTACCATGTAGACCTCGCTCGCCTTCGCGCGGAACGCACTGTCCTTGACAGCACGCCGTTCTACCTGGGTCACCTCCGACGGGATGCCGATGACGACCCGCGGGCGCACCAGGAAGCTATTGTTCGCCCTTCGGATGAAATACGCCAGCATCTGCTCGGCAGCTTCGAAATCGGCAATTACCCCCTCGCGCATCGGCTTGACCGCATCGATGCCGCCCGGCACGCGTCCCAGCATCCGCTTTGCTTCGTTGCCGACTGCCTCGATTTCACCGGTCATCCGGTTGACAGCGACGATCGATGGCTCGTTGACGACGATTCCCTTGCCGCTGGCGTAGACGCACGTGTTCGCCGTGCCGAGATCAATAGCCAGGTCGCTCGAAAGAAAAGACAACAGCCCCAAGATCAAAGCTCCTTCATCCGGTGTGTCCCGCGGGAGCGCCGGTGCTTCGCCCGATACAGGGCGTCGTCGGCCACCTGCACCAAAACGCCCGACGACATGCCGGCGCTGGCCGTGGCCGCTCCGATCGAAACTGTGACCCGCGCCGCGAACCGCTCAACGCGCAGAAACCGGCAGCTCCCGATGCGCCGATGCAGTCGTGCCGCCACCGCCGCCGCACCCGTGCGTCCGGTGGCCGGCAGAAGGACCGCGAACTCGTCGCCGCCAAGTCGCGCCACCAGATCGGTCTTTCGAGTACCGGTTCGCAACAGCGCCGCCGTCTCCATCAGCACCTGATCGCCGCGCGGATGGCCATACCGGTCGTTCACGGACTTGAAACGGTCGAGGTCCAACAGCAGCAGGGACACCGGACCGCCGGTCGCCGCCGCCGATGAGAGTGCGGACTCGATCGCTTGCCGGAGCTGGCGGTCGTT
Organism: Vicinamibacterales bacterium; assembly: GCA_965263055.1. Taxonomy (GTDB): domain Bacteria; phylum Acidobacteriota; class Vicinamibacteria; order Vicinamibacterales; family UBA8438; genus VXRJ01. The sequence goes on from OZ253581.1 coordinate 444,064, forward strand.
GGGCAGGCGGGTCAGTTCATCTGTCAGCGAGAGGGCCTCCGCCTGTTCGAGGCGCCGGGCCGTCTCGAGCGCGATCGCACCCAGCGCGACCGCTGTGTTGGCAACGTGGACGGGGTCCGGCGACAATTGCGCCGACCGCATCAAGGCGACAATCTTCTCCGGCCGCCTTGATTCACATCGGCCAGGCAAATGTGCCGGGGCAGGCACGCTGAACTGCGCGGGGATCGTGCCTCCTGACTGGCGGCGCCCTGCCGCCAATGCATTCTACACCGACACTGCATCGGTTTGCCCTCGGGAACTCCCCGACGTGTCACCCTGGTAGTAAAATACTGCCATGACCATGCTCGATCGGATGCGGCGCCACATCGGGTGGCTCAAGTGGAGCCTCGCGATCGTTGTCCTTGCCTTCGTCTTTCTGTATGTCCCCGGCTTCATGGACCAATCCGGGGGCGTCGGGATGCCGAACGAGGTACTGGCGCGCGTCGGCGACCGCGAGATTCTCCGTTTCGACTTTCAACAGCTCTATGCGCGGCAACTGCAGCAGTACCGCCAGCAGCTGGGCGGCAACATCTCCGAGGAGTTGATCCGCTCGCTTGGTCTCGACCGGCAGGTGCTGCAGCAGATGATCGACGGCTACGCGGCGCTGGATGAAGCGACGCGGCTGGGCATCGAAGTGAGCGACGCGGAAGTGCGCGGGCGGATTCTGACAATTCCGGCCTTCCAGATGGACGGGCAGTTCATCGGCGAGACGCAGTACCGGCAATTGCTTGCGGCGCAGCGTCCACCGATTGATCCCGCGCGGTTCGAGGAAGACATTCGGAACGAGATCATGCTGCAGCGTCTGCAGGAGGCCATTACCGGCTGGGTCCACGTATCGGATGCCGAAGTGGAAACGGAGCACCGCCGCCGCAACGAGAAGGTGCGCGTCGACGTCGTAGCGTTCCGCGAGACCGACTTCCGGGAGGGTCTTGAAGCGACCGAAGAGGATATCGCGGCACAGTTCGCCGAAGAGCAGGCGACTTACGAGATTCCGGAGAAGCGGAGGCTGCGCTTCCTTCTCATCGATCAGCTCGCGATCAGCGACGGCCTGACGCTCGCCGGCGACGAGGCGCGGCTGTTCTACGACGCCAACATCACGCAGTACCAGACGCCGGGGCAGGTTCGCGCGAGCCACATCCTGCTGCGCGTCAATGACGACGAGGGCGAAGCGGAGGTCGAAGCACGTGCCGCCGCGCTCGCGATCGAGGCGCGTGGAGGAGCCGACTTCGCCGAGCTGGCACGCGAGCATTCCGATGACGAATCGAACGCCGCCGACGGCGGCGACCTCGGGACGCTCGGCCGCGGGCAGATGGTGCCGGAGTTCGAAGCCGCCGCATTCACGATGGCTGCGGGCGAGATTTCCGACCCGGTCCGGAGCCCGTTCGGCTTCCATGTCATTCACGTCACCGAGAAGGTCGAAGACGTGACGCAACCGTTCGAGGCAGTGCGCGCCGCGATCGAGAATACCCTCAGGCAGGAACAGTCCCTGGCGCGCGCCAACGCCCTCGCCCGTGCGATCGCGGCGGAGGCGGACACGCCGCAAGCGCTCGATCGCGCCGCCCTGGCGCGCGGCTACGGGATTCAGGAGTCGGAGTTCGCCGCCCAGGGCGAGCCGATTCTTGGCCTCGGGCTGGCCCCGCAGGTCTCAGCCGAAGCATTCTTCCTCGCAGTGGGCGACGTGGCCGGACCAATCCCGTCGCCGGCCGGACCGGCTTTCGTCACGGTCGTCGAGATTCAGGATCCGTACATTCCGGAACTCGACGAAGTGCGCGATCAGGTGCGGGAGGACGTGATTCGGAAGAGGGCTCTGACGCTGGCGCGCGAGCGGGCAGCCGAGGCGCTGGTGGCGCTCCATGAGGCCGAAGATTTCGTCGCCGCCGCCGAGGCGGCGGAACTGCCGGTCGGATCGAGCGAGCTGATTGCGCGTGGCGCCTCCCTACCCCAGGTAGGCGTCAGCGCGGAACTGGAGAGGGTGGCATTCGACATGGAGCCGGGGGCGATAAGCGACGTCGTGCAGACCGGCAACGCCGTCGCCATCGTGCATCTGGTCGAGCGGCAGGAGGCGACGGCTGACAACCTGGCCGAGAACCGAGAGACGATCCGCGATGAACTGACGGCGCAGCGTCAATCGCAGTTCTTCACCGCCTACCTGGATGAGGTCAAGGCACGGCTCCAGATCACGGTCGATCAGGCGGTTCTGGAACTCGCGCTCGGCCAGGCCTGAGCGCCACCGGCTACCGTACGAGCGGGAACGGCAACAAGAGAAGGGGTGTCGCCTGGCTGGCCAAGCGTGCCTGCCACCATAGCATCTGCACGGCCTCAACGGCCGGCGTCTGCATCCAGGCGGCGTGCTCTCCCAACGCCGAATGGACCCGCGCCCCACGACGCAGCGTCTCGAAGAACGACCGGGGAGCAGGGAACGCAACCGGCGTGACCTCCGTTTCCGGCTCGATGCCCGCCTGTGTCTTGGCCAGATCGATCGCGCGCCGCAGGCCGCCCAGTTCGTCCACAAGGCCTCGCTCGATCGCCTGCCGCCCGGTCCAGACCCGCCCCTGTCCGACGGTATGCACCGCGTCACGGCTCATCGTCCGGCCATCGACGACCACCTGCAGGAACCGCTCGTAGGTGTCGTCCACCTGCGCCTGCATCGCTGCGCGTCCGGCATCGCTGAACCGATCGACAGGTGAAAGGAGATCCGCCTGGGCGCCGTAGGCGACACCCTCCATGCCGACACCCAGTTTGTCGAGAGCGCCCCCGGCAGCAAACTTGCCGCTGAAGACGCCGATCGATCCGGTCACCGTACCTGGTTGCGCGACGATGGCATGCGCGGGCGCCGCGATGTAGTAACCACCGGACGCGGCCACCTCGGACATGGAAGCGACCAACGGCTTCTCGTCCCGCGCCAGTACGAGCTCCCGCCAGATGATGTCCGACGCCACCGCATCACCCCCCGGCGAGTTGATGCGCAACACAATCGCCTCGATTGAGTCGTCCTCGCGGGCCCGGCGGATTGCTTCGGCGGTCGTTCGGGATCCGATCACCGGCGAGAAACCCGGCACGGTCCCGCCACCGGATCCCATCAGGATCGGACCCTCCGCGTACACCACGGCGATGCGCGGCCCTACGTTCAATCCGAGGCCGCGGGCGCTCACGCGCCGGTACGCGGCCGCATCGATCGTCGCGGGCTCATCGTCGTCCGGCACAAGGCGTGCGAGCAGTTCGTCCTCGTACGCCAATTCGTCCACCAGGCCGTGGCGGACGGCGTCGGCCGGAACGAACGGTCCTTCGTCGATCAGTGCCCGCACGCGCGCCGGCGTCATGCCGCGTCCCTCCGCGATCCCGTCGATCAGTTGTTCGTACAGGTCGCGGGCGAGCGCTTCCGTCGCCTCGCGGTGTTCCGGCGTGAACGTGGTCTCGGTATAGGTATTGATGGCCGTCTTGTAGTCGCCAGCCGACACCATGTCCGCCTCGATCCCCACCTTGTCGAGCGCTCCGCGAAGGAACACCTCGTAGGCCGCGACCCCGACCAGGAGCAGCGGGCTGCTCGGCGTCATGATCACTTCGTCGCAGGCGGACGCCAGATAGTACGCCTGCCGCTGGCCGAACTCGATATAGCCGACGACCGGCTTGCCCGACGCGCGATAGTCCGCCACCGCGTCGCGGATCTCCTGCACCGCGGCCCACGACACAAGATTGGGTGACGGTGCGAGGACCACCGCAGTCACCCGGTCGTCCACCTTCGCCTTCCGAAGCGCATCGACGATGGATCCAACCGTGTCACCGCCGCCGCCACTCAGCAGGTCGAACAGATCGCCGGATGACCGCTCGTTCAGGACGGCCGGCACCCGCAACCAGAGCACCGACTCCGAGGCGACCGGCGGCTCCCGGGAAACCAGGTAATAGCCCAACGCCAGGCCGGACATCGACACGATGACCGACAGCGTGATGAAGAAGAGAACAATGCGCGCGCCGCGTGAGAGTGCCACCAGTGGATCTCCTTGGTTGGGAATTCGAGCCGAGTATAGGCGGAACGACCCCCGACCGGGCCGGTGCTATACTGCCTTGCTACGCAGTTTTAACTCTCAGCGGAAGTGGCGGAACTGGCAGACGCGCAAGCCTCAGGAGCTTGTGAGCTTCGGCTCGTGGGGGTTCAAATCCCCCCTTCCGCACCATGTTGAACCGACCCGACGGATCCCGCCGCACGGCCCTTGTCTCGGCCGCCCTCGCCATCGCGCTGGCAGGGTTCGCCGGAACGCCGTCCGGCCCGCCGAAAGAACTCGCGGCGGCCGGGCAATCGTCCACCTTCGTACCCATCACCGACGAGATGCTGCGCGACCCGGGTCCGGAAGACTGGCTGATGGTGCACCGGACGTACGACTTTCAGGCATTCAGCCCCCTCGATCAGATCACGCGCGAGAACGTCGGCGAGCTCCGGCTCGCCTGGATGCGGGCGATGGACGAGGGACCGCAGGAAATCCGCCCGCTCGTTTATGACGGCGTGATGTATATCGCGCATCCGGGCTACGACCACATCGAGGCGCTCGATGCGACGACGGGAGACCGGATCTGGCACTACGAGCGCGACCTCCCGTCCGACATCCGGGAGTACGCGCAGTTCGGCGGGCGAACGCGCCACCTGGCGCTCTACGATCGCTACGTCTATCACTTGACCGCCGACGCACACATCATCGCGCTGGATGCCGAAACAGGCGAGGTCGCCCTCGACGTCGAAACGGCCGACTTCCGCACCGGCATCAGCCACTCGTCGGGTGCGATGATCATCAACGGCCAGGTGGTGAGCGGCCGCACGTGCAGTCCGGCCAGCCTCGAGCCGCGCTGCTTCGTCGCGGCGCACGACGCCTCGACCGGTGTCGAACGGTGGCGAACCTACACTGCCGCCGGCGCCGACGATCCGGGCGGCGAGACCTGGGGCAACCTGCCGACCGCCCGCCGCGTGCACGTCTCGCCCTGGGGACTCCCCGGCAGCTACGACCCGGAACTGAATCTCGTCTTCTGGGGGATTGCCGTCCCGCTTCCCTACACGCGGCTCGCCCGGCGAGGCACGTGGGACGTCGGCGATACGACGCCGTGCGAGCTCTATTCGAACTCGACCGTCGCCATGAACGCGGAAACCGGTGCAATCGACTGGTACTACCAGTACCTCCCGTGCGACGACTGGGACGAAGACTTCGTGCAGGAACGGACGCTCATCGACACCGTCGTCAACCCGGATCCGGACGCGGTCCGCTGGATCAACCCGGCGATCGCGGGCACGGCCGAGGAACGGAAGGTGGTCGTTGTGATGGGCGAGCCGGGCGGGTTGTTCGTCAACGACCGCACGACCGGCGAGTTCCTCTGGGCGACGCCGTTCCCCTACGACGACACGGAGCGGTTCGTCATCAGCGACGTCGACGTCGAGACCGGCGCCGTGACGATCAACATGGATCTGGTGGCGCGCGAGTTCGGGGATCAGTTCGTCATCTGCGGCCACAACATCAAGGGATGGTGGTCGTGGTCGTACAGTCCGGTCACCGGGCTGCTCTACATTCCGATCAACCGCTCGTGCCTCAATCAGACGGCGAACGAGCGGACCGTTTCCGGTACCAGTCCGCGGTTCTCCGTGCCCGAACCGGGGCGCGAAGAAGACGGCGACCTGACCGAGGTGTGGGCCATCGACATCGCCACCGGCCGCGACGTATGGCGCTACGGCCAGCGCGCGCCGAATGCGGGGTCGACACTCGCCACGGCAGGGAACGTCGTCTTCTTCGGTGACTCCAACCGGCGGCTGCGCGCCTTCGACGCCGAGACCGGCGCGGTGTTGTGGGAAACCATCCTCGGCAGCCAGATCAGCGGCTACCCGGTAACCTACGAGGTCGGCGGGCGACAGTACGTGACAGTGCCGGTCGGCGGCTTCGGTGACCGCGTGGCCATCTATACGCCGGAACTCGAGGCGCCGACCGGCAGCAACATGCTGGTCACGTTCACGCTGCCGTAAGCAATCACCGGCGCACGGAGCACCGACCTCATTCCCTCCCGCTGCCGCCCGCGGCGAGAGCCCGATCCTCGGCGCGGGCGCCACTGAGCACGTTCATGAGGCTGTAGTTGCCCTCGTGGCAGGCATATTCGTAGAGCGGCCCCGCAGTCACGCCGCGCGATGCCTGGTTCGTCGTCAGCGGCAGCAGGACGCTCCACGGGCGCGTGAACTTCGCCGGGTCGGTGAGGGTGAACTCGTAATCGAGGGTCGTGGCGTCGACCCGCGTGAAGCGCTCGACGAGGTGCATCGTCTCGGTCGGCATCCGCCAGGCGGCCGACCAGCGGTCCGCCGTTCTGTCGACGAAGTGCGTGGACTCCACGACCAGCGTGTCGCCCTCCCAGCGGCCCCGAATGTCGCCGTTCCATTGCCGGACGGTCCCGTGCGGCCGGTCGTCGAGCGGGATGACACGCCGGTCGCGGAACATCTCGTGCAGGATCACGACGTGGTCCGGCGTCTGCACGATCAGGTGATTCGGGTTGTAGCCGAGCCAGAACATCGGCACCCCGTCCGTCATGCATCGTTCGCCGGTGTCGACGTCCACCCAGGAGTTGCGCGCGCCGCCGACCCGGTAGGCCGACTGCAGCCGCTGGCGCTCGCGCATCTCCGGCGTATAGGGGATGCGGCCGTCGGGAGGGTCGACGACGAGGGCCGTGCGCCGGTCGGGCAGCAGCCGCGTGCCGGGGTCGAACCAGACCTGGTTGTAGGTGCCGGGATCGCCCTCGCGCACCTCGCGCTCGACAAATCGGTTGCGGTCCGCGCGCTGCTCCAGCCCTGCCGCTTCCTCCTCGGTCAGGAACTCCTGGCCAGCGAACTGCTGCGGCCGCTCTAGCGGCGTCAGCGTCGAGCCGGTCCAGAGGCCCCGCAGATCCGGGTCACCCCACGAGGTGCGCATTACCTCCTGGCCGCCCACGGACAACGGCGCCAGCACCACCCACGCCATGGCCGCCACCACCGTCATGACCACCGTTCGCATTCGACGCCCCATGAGTCACCTCCCTTGGTTGGAGCCGCAAGCGGCTCGTGCCCGCATCCTCGGCATTGTCAGCGCCGTCCTTCCGCCTCCCGCGCGCGCTCGCCCGCGAGGATGTTGGTCATTGCGTAGTTTCCCTCGTGGCAGGCGTACTCGTAGATGATGTAGTCGGGCATCCGCGGCATGTGACGCATCGCCGTCCAGGGGCGCGTGTAGACCGAGTCGTCCTCAACCGTGAACGTGTGCTCGATCGTATCGGCATCGAGCCGGCGGAACCGCTCCACCGCCACGGTCCTGGGCGACGAAGGGAACCGATGCTGCGTCTGCGCGCTGAAATTGCGTGTCTCGACAACCAGCGTATCCCCCTCCCAGCGGCCGCGCGAATCGCCGTTCCACTGACGGATCGCGTCCGGCAGTGAGGGCCGGCCGTCGATTGGGATGATCCGGACGTCGTGGATGTTCTCCACCCGGATCGCCACGTGCGTCGGCGTCTGCACAATGTGGTACGTGTTGTTGTAGCCGGTCGATACCGGCGGCACGCCGTGATAGGTGATGCAGCGATCCCAGTTGCTCCGATCGAGCCAGGAGTCGGCCGGATGCTCGCGGGTGTAGGCCCGCTCCTCCGCCAGCCTGGCGGTCGTCTCGGGCCGGACCGGCAGCCGTCCGTTGGGCGGATCTGCGATGAGAGAGGTCCGCAGATCCGGACTGACGCGGCCCCGATCGAACCAGAGCGCGTTGTAGGTGCCCACGCTGCCGGGAGGCGGATCGCGGTCCAGCGTCACCTCGATGTTCCGCTGCGCCGCTTCCTCCGGCGTGTAGTACTCCCGGTCCCCCAGACTCTCCGGCCGCTGTAACGGCGTCAGGGATGCGTAGGACCAGGTGCCCTGCAGGTCGGGATCGCCCCACGGCGTCTGGAATTCCTGGGCCGCCGGCACCGCCATAAGGAAAGCCGTCAGTGCCGCGACGGCCGTCACGACCGAACGCCCGCGACAAACATCGCTTCGTGCGCGCATGGTGAACCTTCCTCTCGGATGGGTCGCCCGTCTTCGGATACGATACCCTCCGCTGAACCCTGCGGCAAGGACGGCCTTCGGCGGGCGCGCGGAACGGGCCGGATCGCAGTACGATCCGCCCAAAAGGAAGGTTCATCATGGTTCGACCGATCCTCCGGCTGGCGGCGGCGGCGGCGGTGGGGGCTCTTGCGGCGACCGGCTCGGCCGCCCCGACAGCCGCCCAGAACGGTAACGGGGCCTGGGATCCGCCCCGGCTCGACGACGGCCAGATTGATCTGAATGGCACCTGGAACAACGTCGGCTCGGCTCACATCCCACTCGAGTTGCCCGAGTCGCTGGCCGGTCGCGAGGTGAGCCAGGAAGACATCGAGGCGCTGGTGCGGGAGCGATCCGACCGAAGCAAGGCGGTGACGTGGCAGGGCCACGAGAACAGCCGCGGCGTCGGCGCGTACGCCAACTACTGGTTCGACTGGTACTGGAAGGAGCCGGCGGGAGTCGACGCACCGGCGCTGTTGATCGAGCCGGCCAGCGGCAGGATGCCGGCGCTGACGGAGAAGGCGCAGGCCAGCGTGCAATGGCACCGCGAACACCTGCACGACTCGTACGCGACGATGGAGACGGGTGACCGCTGCCTGTCGCGCGGCACCTACGGCGTCATGATGCCGACCGCATACAACAACGGAAAGATGTTCTTCCACACTTCAGACCATCTCGTCATCCTGAGCGAGATGATTCACAACGCGCGGGTCATCCCCATTGACGCCGACCCGCATGCCGACTCGGGGATCCGGCTTTGGAACGGCGATCCGCGCGCCCGCTGGGAGGGAAACGCGCTGGTGGTCGAATCACGCAACTTCAAGGCGGTCGAAAATCAGCGCGGACCCGGATCGCGCGCCCCGCAAACGCAGGCGAGGCATGTCGTCGAGCGGTTCACGCTGCTCGATGACGACACGCTCCGCTACGAGCTGCGCGTCGACGACCCCGAAACCTACACCGCACCCTGGACTGTCGCGTTCAACTACAAGCGGGACAACAACTACGTGCAGTTCGAGTACGCCTGTCACGAAGGAAACTACGCCGTGCCGAACTCACTGAGCGGCCAGCGCGCGCAGGAACGCCAGTAGGTCCAGGCAGAGACGAAGGAGTGACAACCATGCTTACAGCACACCGCGCGGCACTTGTCGCGGCCATTGCGGCAGTCGTCGCGCTGGGCGCCACGGCGGACCTGGGCGGCCAGGTCTATCCGAACCCGTACCGGATGGTGGACGACTGGGTGAAGCTGCCAGGCGGCCGCGTGATCGGCGCCGTCGGCGATGCCACCGTCGATCCGGACGGCGAGCACATCTGGGCGGTTCTCCGCTGCGATGCCGGCCCGGAACACTTCGGGAGCGAATGCCTCGACTCCGATCTCGATTCGGTCATCAAGTTCCGGCCGGACGGCACGGTGGCAGAGAGCTTCGGGGGCGGGATGTTCATCTGGCCGCACGGGATTGATGTCGATCCGGACGGCAACGTCTGGGTGACCGACGCGGTGGGTGAACAGCGGACACCCGCCGGAACGCGCGGCCACATCGTGGTGAAGTTCAGCCCCACCGGCGAGGTGCTGATGACGCTTGGCACAGACGGCGAGGCAGGCGGTGGGCGCGACCATTTCAACGCGCCAGCCGACGTCGTCGTGGCGGACGACGGCAGCATCTTCGTCGCCGATGGCCATGCCGACAGGACGAACAACCGCGTCGTGAAGTTCGCCGCGGACGGCACGTACCTGAAGGAATGGGGCCGGACCGGCTACGCCCCGGGCGAGTTCCGGACCCTGCACGCGATCGCTCTCGACAACGAGGGGCGGCTCTTCGTCGCCGACCGATCGAACAACCGGATTCAGATCTTCGATCAGGAGGGCGAGTTCCTTGCGCAGTGGACGCAGTTCGGCCGCCCGAGCGGCATCTCCTTCGACGCGCACGGACGCATCTACGTCGCCGACTCCGAGTCGGACGACGTCCAGAACCCGGGCTGGGAAATGGGCATCCGGATCGGCGATGCGAAGACCGGCTGGGTGAAAGAGTTCATTTCCTTCCCGTGGGGCGATCCGCGCGATGTCGCCGGCAACGGCGCCGAGTTCGTTGCCGTCGATGCCGAGGGCAACCTCTACGGCGGCGAGCCGCGTCCCCGTACGCTGCGGAAGTACGTTCGGGTGATGCCCTGACGCCCAGCCGGCGCGTCAGCGGCAGGGAAAGGCGCTCTGGACGCCATCGCGCCCCTTTCCGACGTCGGTGCCGCCCGACAGTATAGGCGGTAGAATGGGCGCTGCCGAACTCTCTGAAGGAGGATCAAGACATGGGACGTTACCTGCTCATCGCCATCGCCGCGCTGCTTGCCGCGCCCGCTACGTCAAACGCGCAATCGGACGCCGACCTCATCGCCAGGGCGACTCTCGCCGCCCCCCAGCGGCTTCGCGAACAAGCGGGCGTCGTCCGCTGGGACGCCAACGGCAACCGGGTTGTGGTCCGCGAGAGCGGCAACGGCCTGGTCTGCTGGGACCGCTCGGACGTACCGGGCACGCCCGACTTCGCGATGCAGTGCTCCGCCGAAGCCAACCTGCCGCGGTTCGAGCAGACCCGGCAGTTCGCACTGGAGGCGGGGGATGACGCTGATGCGCGCAACGCCAGCCTGGCGGAGGCGGAGGAGAACGGAACACGCCTCCTGGCGGAGTTCGGAACCGTCTGGTATGCACTCAGCGGACGGGATCAGGCAGGTGCGAATCCGCACATGACTATCGCCGTGCCGAACGCGACTGCCGATTCGATCGGCCTGCCAGCCGAACGGCGCACCGATGTGGTCTGGATCATGCAGGCGGGCACGTCAAGCGCCCACCTGATGGTCCCCGGCCGGTAGCTGCCGAGCGACTGAGGGATGTTCAACGGCCCGACCCTCCGAGGGCCGGGCCGTTGTTGTCACCGGCGACCGGGTGCCGGCAACGGCAGTCCTACTGGCCGCCTCCGGCCTCCTGCGCCTCCTGCATCCGGGCGCCGCGCAGCGTGTTCGCGATCGCGTAGTTCCCTTCGTGGCAGGCGAACTCGTAGATGTTCCCCGTGCCGGGCGCGGGACGCATGAAGAGCCGCGCCGTCCAGGGCCGCGTCCACGTCGTCGGATCGTCCATCGTGAACTCGTACTGCAGCAGATCCTCCGCCACCCGCGTGAACCGCTCGACGAGACGCAGATTGCTCGAAGCGCCACTGAAGTTCCCGTCCCGCTTGAAGTTCGTCGTCTCGACCACCAGCGTGTCGCCGTCCCAGTGGCCCCGCGAATCTCCGAGATCCGTGCGGATTCCGGCCGGCAGATGCGGGCGTCCATCGAGCGGGATGACGCGGGTTTCGTGCATCATCTCCATCAGGACGGCCACCGAATTGGGCGTCTGCGCGATCTGGAAGTTACTGTTGTAGCCCCGGCCGGTCATCGGCACACGGCCACCCGAGCAGCGCAGGCCGCCGCCCAGATCCTCTGGTCCGGTCGGGAAGCGCGGGCGCTCGACAGCGCGGCGCGCTTCGGCGCGTCGCTGACCCTCCGCCGTCATCTCCGGAATCCGTCCATCCGGTGGATCCTCTATGAGCGCCGTGCGGTTATCGAACCAGCGGTCGATCAACCAGAACTGGTTGTAGTTGCCGGTGCCCTCCGGGTTTTCCTCGGTGACGCCGTCACGCGACTGATATTCCGTCCGGTCGGCCAGCGCGGCGCGAAAAATGCTCTCGCCGAAGGCCGCGTCGGTCTCACCGTTGAAGAGGGTTGACGCCCGCTGGACCAGCGTCGCCACCTCCTCGTCGGTCAGGAACGGCTTGTCCGCGAGCTCCTCGGGCCGCTCAAGCGGCGTCGCCGAGTCACTCGCCCAAACGCCCTGCAGGTCCGGCCGACCGTCCGCGGTGCGCGGCACCGTCCACGTGTCGCCGGCCGACTGGCCCGCGGCCGGGACCGCCACGACCATCAGGCACACAACGGACAGAGTCGCCGCAAAGAACCGGTTCGTCATCTCATACCTCCGTTTCTTCCGCCCCGCCACGGCGACGGCCAGATCGCGACGCGTTCAGCGCCCGACCGCCTCCGCATCTTCACCGTCTTTATCATAGGGGAAAGACGCTGTCCACGGGATGATTCGTGCGTTGTGAATCATCTCCCTGTGGAAGACCACATCGCCGGGCGGCTGGGGGGCCGTGATAGATTGTCCGATCGGCCTGATAGTCACGGCCGAACAGGAGTACAACCGTGTCGGAGACCGCCGGAACGAAGACAACCCACGCATTCCAGGCCGAGGCGAGGCAACTCCTCGACCTGATGATCCGCTCCCTCTATTCCAACAAGGAAATCTTTCTCCGGGAGCTGATCTCGAACGCCTCGGACGCGTGCGACAGGCTTCGCTTCGAAGCGCTGACCAATCCGGCGCTGCTCGGATCGGACGACCATCTCGCCATCGAGGTGACGGTCGACGCCGATGCCCGGACGATCACCGTCTCGGACAGCGGGATCGGAATGTCCCGCCAGGAGGTGATCGACAACATCGGCACGATCGCCCGCTCCGGCACCCGCGAGTTCGTCCAGCAACTGACCGGTGATCAGGCGCACGACGCTCAGCTCATCGGCCAGTTCGGGGTCGGCTTCTATTCGTCGTTCATCGTGGCCGACCGGGTGACGCTGACGACGCGCCGGGCCGGCTCCTCCCAGGAGGAAGCTATCCGCTGGGAGAGCACCGGGGAGGGAGACTACACGCTGGAGACCGCGTCGAAGCCGGCGCGCGGCACGGACGTAACGCTGTACCTGCGCGACGGCGAGGACGAGCTGCTCGATGCCGCGCCTCTGCGCTCCATCGTCCTGAAGTACTCCAATCACATCAGTATTCCGATTCGAATGGAGAAGGTGCTGCCCGCCGGCAAGCCGCTCGACACGGGCGACACCGAGAAGACGGAGCAGGTCAACAGCGCATCCGCGCTCTGGACGCGGCCGAAGTCGGATATCACGGCGGATCAGTACGACGAGTTCTATCAGTCGGTCGCGCACGACATCGAGGCTCCGCTCACCTGCACGCACGTCCACATCGAGGGGCGGCAGGACTACACGCTGCTGCTCTACATTCCCCGGCATGCGCCGTTCGATCTCTGGGATAGGGAGCGGCGCCACGGCGTCAAGCTGTACGTGCGCCGCGTCTTCATCATGGACGGCGCGAGGGAGCTGCTTCCCGGCTACCTCCGCTTCGTCCGGGGCGTGATCGACTCGAACGATCTGCCGCTCAATGTCTCACGCGAGATCCTGCAGCACTCGAGCGATGTCGAGGCCATTCGCAATACCGCGGTCAAGCGGGTGCTGGCACAACTGGAGGAACAGGCCGCGAAGCAGCCGGAGACCTTCACGACCTTCTGGAGGGAATTCGGCCGCGTCCTGAAGGAAGGGATCGGTGAGGACCCCGGCAACCAGGATCGAATCGCGCGGTTGCTCCGCTTCGCCTCGACCCGTACTGACACGCCGGAACAGTCGGTCTCGCTCGCCGACTACGTGGGACGGATGCGGGAGGGACAGCAGGCGATCTATTACGTAACCGCAGACAGCTTCGACGCGGCGCGCCAGAGTCCGCACCTCGAAGTGTTCCGGAAGAAGGGTGTCGAGGTGCTGTTGCTGCACGACCGGGTGGACGAGTGGGTGGTCGCGCACCTTCCTTCGTTCGACGACAAACCGCTTCAGTCGGTCGCCCAGGGCGACCTCGACCTGGGTGAACTGGCGGGCACCGGCGAGGACGAGAAAGCGCCGCGGGAACAGACCGAAGCGGACTTCAAGCCGCTCACGGAACGGATGCAGCAGGCGCTGGGCGACCGCGCGTCGGGCGTACGCCTGACGCATCGGCTGACCGAGTCCCCGGCCTGCCTGGTGAGCGATGCGCCCGGACTGAGCGCCAACCTCCAGCGGATCCTCAGCGCGGCGGGCCAGGCGGTGCCCAACATCCCGCTGGTGCTGGAAATCAACCCGACGCACCCCATCGTCACCCGCCTCAAGGACGAGACTGACGACGACCGGTTCCGTGACTGGAGCCACATCCTGTTCGATCAGTCGATGCTGGCCGAGGGTGGTCGCCTTGGGGACCCGGCGTCGTTCGTCAAGCGGCTGAACCGGCTGCTGCTCGAGATGGCGGGCGAAGCGAAACCGCGGCTCTGGACGCCTGGCAGCTAGCTGCCTACGCGCGATCTCCTAGCGCGGGTACCACTCGGCGTCGCGCACTTCGATCGGCTCCCCCTCGAGCGCGTCGCGCAACGCCTGAATCGTGGCGGCAATTTGCGCCGCGTTGTCCGGCCGCGGCCGGCTCTGGTTACCGAACCAGCCCGCCGAGGCGTTGTCGTAGTGGTACACGTAGACGACCGACGGTCCGAACGTCTTGACGCACTCGGCGACCGGCCACGGACGCATCCGGTCGACCGGCAGGTTCATCGGCATGAAGGCCACGTCAATGTCGCGCAGCGCCTGAATTTCCGGCACGCATTCACCGACCCCGGAAAAGAAGATGCGCCGGCCGCCCAATGTGACGACGTAGCCGTTCGCTTCCCCCTTCGGATGCCACGGCTGTCCCGGCGTCATGTCGTAGGCAGGAACCGCTTCGACCGGGATGCCGGCGAACACGCCCCGCTCGCCGTTCGCGAGCACTTCGCCACCGTCGAACCGCTCGGCCGCCGCCGCGGTCACCACGACCGGCGCGCCCGGCTTCCGGAGCCGCGCGATCGCTTCCGGATCCAGATGATGGGCGGGATCATCGGTCACGAGGATCAGGTCGGCCGGCTTCGCCTCCGACAGGTCGCCGGCGCTCCACGGATCGACCTGCACCACGGTCTCGTTGTGCTCCACCTGCACCGATGCATGCAACATCGGCGTAATCACGATATCGCCCCCGTCGGCGGCGAATCGGTCTGGCTCCTGCGATGCCGCCGGGGCGACGACGCAGGCGAATGCGGCACCGACAGCAGCGACGAAAGGCAATCGGGGCATGCGCGCCATCCTACGCCAGCCATCCGGCAGCGGCAACGACGGTCAGGAACGCCGCTACCGCTACCACTCGAAGCGCGAGGCGAGAGTCGCTCGAGCTCCCGCCCGGCGGATCGTCCGGATCGCCGATCCAGCGGTCGGTGACCAACTGCCCGCGCTGGTGGATGGGCCCGGCAAGGCGCCGGCGGATCGCCCCTGCCAACGCGGTCTCGCTCCATCCGGCGTTCGGTCCCGGCACCACCGCATGGTGAGACCAGCCGATCCGCGCCGCCCTGGTGCCCGATGCGCCTGGAACCAGCGCACCCGCCGCGACGATCAACAGCCACGCCGCCCGCGCCGGCAGCAGGTTCATCACATCGTCCATGCGGGCGCCGCACCAGCCGAAGCGGGCGTACCGTTCCGTCCGGTAGCCCACCATCGAGTCCATCGTGCTCACCACCTTGAAGACCACCAGGCCGGGCAGTCCCGCTACCGCGTACCAGGTGATCGGTGAGACGAAACCGTCCACCAGGCTCTCCCCCAGGCTCTCGATGGCACAGCGGCGACAGCCAGCGGCATCGAGCCGATCCACGTCACGCCCGACCAGCTTTCCCGCGGCGACCCGGGCCGCGTCGATATCGCCCGCGTCGGCTGCCATCGTGATCGCCCGTCCGTGCGCAAGGAGATCGCCCAGCGCGATCAGGCTGTACAGCAGGACGAGGTGCCACGCGACCGCGGCGACCGGGTGGAGGGCCTGGAGGAGGATCAGGATCGCCACCGTGACGCCCCCACTCCCGACCGCGAGCAGGATGAACAAGACGCAGCCGCCAACGTAGCCGTCAAAGCCGACGGCACGCAGGCGCGCCTCGAGGAACGTGAGCGCGCGACCCATCAAACGAACCGGATGCAGACGGTAGACGGGGTCGCCCAGCCAGAGATCCGCCAGAACCGCGACGACCAGAAGATCGGCGCGTGGCGCGAGCGGGATCAGGTCCACTTCGCGGTCCAGCCGACGGCTATCGCGCGCAGCACCAGATCGACCGGACTCGCGTCGCGCACATCGCTGAGCGCCGCGTGGAACGTGACCCAGTCGCGCGGCCGCGCCGCCACCGCGCAGGCAAGCGAGGCCGCCTGCTGGCGGAGCGCTTCCCCAGTGGATCCGTCCGGCAAGGTGCCCGCCGCAGCGCGGTCGAGCACGGCGGCGATCGCGTAGGCCGAAGCGGCAACCCCGGGATCGTAGAACAGGGCGCGATGGTTCCGCGCAAGCAACGCATGCTGCGTCTCCGGGAGCAGCTCGGCCAGCCGGTCGAGCGCGGCCGCCTCGGTCATGCCGAAGCGCCCGAGCGCATGCACGAGACTGCGGGTATACGACGGCTCCAGACCGTTCTGCCACCGCAGCGCCTCCATGGTCGCCTGCTTCACGGTGACGCCGATCAGTTCGCCCAACTTGGCGTGCGGGCTGGTCGATTCCCGCGCGCGGCGCGACGGGTCGACCGGTGCGGCGACACAGAACTGATCGGTTCCGGTGCCGGTGGCAATCGTCGCCGAATAGCGGCTCGGTACCGCCAGCTCCGCCAGAGCAGCCGATTTCGCCTCGGTCATCGTCACCACCGCGCGCGCCTGTGCGGCCGGCGTCACCGGAACATTCATCAGCAGGATGGTGTTGATCGTGCCCGCCAGAGGGTTGACGCGGCGCCAACCGCCATCGGCCTCCTCCGTCCACGATGCCGGATCACCCGCGCGCGCCGCGTTGCCCGACACTCCTGCGGTCACGAAGGCATCGACGCGCAGCTCGTCGAACGCGGCGAAACGGTGCGCGGCGCACGCCATGCTGGCGGCAGTTCCCATCACCGCCGCCCGGTCCGGATCGATACCGATCTCGCCGCACACGTCGCGGTGGTACGCCGGAAGCCCGAGCCGGCTGATCAGTTCGTGCCGCGCGGTGTCGCCGCTCGCTTCACAGCTCTGATGGTTCACCAGGTAGCGCAGGTCGTACTGCTCGCCGCCACGGTGCGCCGACGTGCTGACTACCCGATGCGGCGCCAGCAGCTCGACCATCAGGAACCTGCCACTGCGCCGGGCGTTGAACTGATCGCCAACGTGCAGCAGGTCTGCCGCATCCGGCAACGCCGCCGCCGTCTCCGGGCTGCTTCCAGTCATCGTGACGCCGGCATGCTACACTCCCGCGCATATTCGCGCCCCGGTGAGTTGGGAAGTGGGTGAGATTCCCACACGGTCCCGCCACTGTAAGTGGGGAGCGGGCGGCAGATGGCGCTTCGGCGTCCGCCACTGTGCCGCGTGCATGGGAAGGCGTTGCCGCACCGCATCGATCCACGAGTCAGGAAACCAGGCATCGGGGAACTCGCAACCCTGCGGCCGCGGCATGACTGATGCCGCACCGCTCGCTCGGCGCGTGGAGACGCCGACTGGAGGTTCGGATGCGGTCCACTTTGCGCGCTGCGGCAGCGGCGCTGCTTCCTTTCTCGCTGGCGTTCTCGCTGGTTCCAGGTCTGGTCGAAGCACCCGTGCACGCAGCGCGGGCGCCTGGCCGGATTCAGGGCGCCGTCACCGATCAATTGGGCGCCGGCCTGGCAGGAATCGTCACGCTCACCCGAGACGACGCGCAGGTCGCCGAAACCACCGCCGGCGCGACCGGCGCCTTCACGTTCACTGACCTCGCGCCGGGACGCTACATCGTCACCGCACGCGCGGACGGATTTGAGCCGGCGGCGACGGCAGTGATCGTGCGCAGCGGCTCCGTTGCCACTGTGTCGCTCGCACTGAACGTCGGACCGATCGTGCAGCATGTGGTGGTAACCGCGGCCGCGGCGGTCCTGCCCCTGGCCCGCAGCGGTGCGCCGGTGAGCGTGCTGCCGTCAGAGACACTCGATCGCCTGGAAAAGATCGACATCCTCGAGGTGCTTCGTCTCACCCCCTCCGCGAACATCGTGCAGAACGCCGGCCGCGGCGGCACGACATCGGTCTTCATCCGAGGCGGCGACTCCGACTTCAACAAGGTGCTGATCGACGGGGTGCCGGCAAACGACATCGGCGGCGCGTTCGACTGGGCGGCGGTCGCTGCGTCGGGTATCGACCGGGTCGAGGTGCTCCGCGCGGCGAACAGCGTGGCCTACGGCGCTGACGCACTGAACGGCGTGATCAGCCTGACGACCCCGCGCGGCTCAACGCGGACCCCGGAGGCTACCTACACCGCGGATGGCGGCAACTTCGGCACTTCGCGCCATGCCCTGTCGCTCGGCGGTTTCGCCGGACGGTTCGACTACTTCGCCGCCGTGTCGCGCTTCCGCACCGACAACGAGGTGCCGAACAACGCCTACGGCAACGTGACCGGCGCGGGCCGCTTCGGCATCCGCCTCGGCGCCTCGACCGACATCAGCATCACCGCGCGCCGCATGGACGCCGACTACGAGGCGCCGAACGGCATCCTCTACTACGGCCGGCCGGACGATTCGTCGCAGGCCCTCCGGCTGACACTCGTCGGCGTAACCGCCCACGCTCAGGTGACCAGGCGTCTGCAGACCGCGCTGCAGTTCGGTTCCACCGAACGGGACTACGCCTTCACGAATCGGGCACCGACCGGTGAGGCGTTCGATCCCTTCGGCTTCGGTGCGAACTACCTGGGCGACGAGGTGACGATCACCGGCGCGAACGGTCACAGCGTCACCGGGCGAGCGATTCTCGACTACGGGGGCGCCTACCCATCCGTCTCCGAGTCCGGCAGTTCACGGCAGTTCCTGTCGGGGCGGGCGACGTATCTGCTGAGTGGCGCGATCGACCTGACGGGCGGCGTCCGTGTCGAACGGCAGACCGGACATTCCGGGAGCAGCGACGCGATCCGGCGGGTCAACGGCGGCGCCTTCGTCGAGGCGCAGATGAGCGGCGGCAACCGGTTGTTCGTTACCGGCGGCATCGGCGTCGAGCGGAACGGACTGTTCGGTCGGGCTGTAACGCCGCGCGTCTCGGTAGCGCTCTACGCGCGCACGCCGGCGACCGACGGCGGCGCGGTGGGTGCGACGAAACTGACGGTCAACGCCGGCCGCGGCATCAAGGCGCCGTCGGTCTTCAATCAGGCGCAGTCGCTCTTTGCCCTGCTCGAGTCAGTGGACGGCGGCCGAGCGATCCTCGCACAGTACGGCATCGCGCCGATCGGGCCCGAACGGAGCCAGACGCTCGATGTCGGCATCGAGCAGACACTCGCCGGGGGACACCTCCGGCTACTGGCAGCCTGGTTCGACAATCGGTTCACCGACCAGGTGGAGTACGTCAACCGGTCGGTGCTTCCACAACTGGGCGTGCCGGCCGATGTCGCGGCGGCCGTGCCGTTCGGCGCCAACGTCAACGCGTCGTCGTTCCGGTCACGCGGACTGGAGACTTCCGCCGACTTCAGGGCCGGCAGCATCGAGCTGTTCGGGTCATACACGTTCGTCGACGCCGAAGTGACGGCGTCGTTCAGCAGCAGCGCCCTCACCCCAATCTTCAATCCCGCCTGGCCTGACATCCCGATTGGTCAATACGGTCCCCTCGTCGGCGGGCGGCCGTTCCAACGGCCCCGGCATGTCGCAAGCCTGCGCCTCTCCTACATCCGTGGCCCCGGCCATGTAACGCTGGCCGGCTTCTTCGCCGGAAAATCGGACGGCAGCACGTTTCTGGCCGACCCGTTCTTCGGTCCGTCGATGCAGCTCCCCAACCACGACCTGAACGCGGGCTATCAGAAGATCGACCTGAGCGCCTCCTTGCGATTCCATCCGAGGGTCCGGTGGTTCGCGAGCATCGAGAACCTGCTGGACCAGGACTACGCCGCGGCGAGCGGCTTCCCGTCGCTCGGCGCGGCGTTCCGATCCGGCGTATCGCTCACGCTCGGGGGCGACTGAGTAATAGTGAGGGCGGGCAGGACAGGAACACGAACCTCGAACCCGAAGGAGGTGGCCGCCGAAAGGTTGCGCAAGGTAAACCTCGCCATCCGGGAGGCGTCCTGATAGACGGAACCATGAGCATCGCTACCCAGCGCGGCGACAGCGGCGATACCAGCCTCGCGGGAGAAGTCCGCGTTCGCAAGTCATCCCCACACATCGAGGCGTGCGGGGCGGTGGACGAGTTGAACGCGCAAATCGGCTTCGCGCGCGCAATCTGCCAGGACGAACCGATCAGCGGTCTGTTGAAGGAGATTCAGCGCGAACTGTTCATCGTCGGTGGCGAACTGGTTACACCCGCCACGGCAAGGATGAAGGGCAAGGGCAAGGGTCCAGCGCGCGTCACCGACGCGATGGTGGAGCGCCTAACGGCGGAAGTGCATCGCATTGAGTCAATCGAGGGCGTGCTCAGCGACTGGTCGCTTCCGGGTGAAGATCCGGCCGCGTCAGCCCTCGACGTCGCCCGCACCGTCTGCCGCCGCGCCGAACGGGATGCGGTCCGTCTGGCGGAGTCCGGCGCGGAGGTGCAGGCGCCCATGCTCGCCTATCTCAACCGCCTCTCCGACCTGCTCTGGCTGTTCGGCCGTCTCCTGGAGCACGAGGCGGGCCTTGATGCGTCGCTCCGGACCGAAGACCGACGCGGACCGAACTGGTCGCGCGCCTGGTAAACGGCGCACGCACGCAGGGCGCGACGGAAGCCGTCGGTCAGTCCTGATCGCCGGGCGCCGGCCGGGGGTCGTCGAAGCCGGGATACCAGTAGACCGAGTGGCACGCCTCGCACGCCAGATCGAGCTCCGCGCCGGCGACGAGCAGCGCATCGACGTCACGCGCGTCGATCGCCTCCAGGACCGTCGAACTGGTCGCCTGCAGCCCCCGCGACACCGCCACCCACGTCTCCCAATCCTCCTCGATCAGCGTCTGAATCGCATCCGGATGCAGGTCGATCCCGGGCAATTCCGACCGTGACGTCGGCGCGGCGACCCGGCGTCCCTCCACCTGCAACAGGTTCGCTGACTCGGCGAGGGTGACCGCATCACGGCGCAGCCGGATCCAGTCGCCCTCGGTTTCCGGGACAACCTCAATGACACCGTCTGGCGTGACGTCCACCACGACAGCGTCCCAGACGGCGTCGGCGGCGGGATCGATCATCGTCCGCATCAGCTCCTCGACCGTCGCGGTCGGACGCAGCGCGGACTGCGCATCGTCCCCGGCGCAGCCGGAAAGACCCGCTGCCATCGCAAGAAACGCCAGCTGCAGCGCCGGAATCCGCCCTTGTATCATCCGTTCAGATCGACCAGACCCCGGCCCACCATCCCGCCGGCCAGGATCGTGTCAATGGCCTCCGACAGCGTATCGAGCGTCAGCGGTACGACAAGCGGTTCGAGATCGAGCCTCCACCCTCCCGCCAGCCGGTTCCAGATCTCCCGCTTGTGCGTTATCGGCGGAACGACGGAGTCGACGCCGAGCAGGTTGACACCCCGCAGGATGAACGGGAAGACCGTGGCGGGGATCTCCGGCGACGCCACCAGACCGCACGCCGCGACGCTCGCGTTGTAGCGGAGAGCCTTGATCACGTTGAAGAGGATTGGGCCGCCGACCGTGTCGACGGCGCCACCCCAGGTCGGTCTCAACAGCGCCTTGTTCGCCCCTTCGAGCGCCGCCTCACGGGTGAGGACGGCGCTGGCGCCGAGGCTGCGGAGAAAGTCGTGGCGCGATGCCTTGCCGGTAACCGCGTGCACCTCGTACCCCAGCCTCGCCAGCAGCATGACCGCAACCGACCCAACGCCGCCGGTCGCGCCAGTCACCAGCACCGGCCCGCCGCCGGTCGTCATCCCCACCGCTTCGAGCTTGTCCACCGAGAGCGCGGCGGTAAAGCCGGCGGTACCGAGGATCATGCTGGTCCTCGCGTCAAGACCGTTCGGCATCGCGATCGCCCAGTCGGCCGGAACGCGGATCCGCTGGCCGAAGCCACCCGGCGTGTTCATGCCGAGGTCGAAGCCGCAAACGATCACCTCATCGCCTGGCGAAAAGTCCGACGAGGCCGATTCGACAACCGTTCCGGCCGCATCGATCCCGGGCGTGTGCGGGTAGTCTCGTGTCACACCCGGGTTCCCGATCGCCGAGAGGGCATCCTTGTAGTTGAGCGATGACCATGCGACATCGATCAGCAGCTCTCCCGCCGGCAGATCGTCCACCTTGCGTTCGACGATGCTCCGGACGAACTGCCGGTCTTCCGTCCTCTCGACCCGGAACGCTCGAAACGCCATCAGCGTGAGTACCAGATCGCGCCCAGACCGAACGACAGCAGCGCCGCTACTCCGACCGCCAGCACGTTCACGTCCGCCAGTTCCATGTTCTAGTCCTCCTTCCAGGGGTTGTTCGCGAAGATCGCCAGTTCCGGCCACAGGGCGCGCGGATGCATCTCGAGCGTCGCCATGATCGTCTGCGCGATGTCGACGGCGTACAGCTTGTTCGGATTGTTCCGCCCCGTCTTCCCCATCCAGTTGGTCTGCACCTCGGACGGGCAGACGCAGGTGACATGCACGCCGTGCGGACGGAGCTCCGCCTGCCAGCACTGGCTGATGCCGCGCACCGCCCATTTGCTCGCGGCGTAGACCGTTCCGCCGGCTGCCCCCTTCATACCGGAAGTCGAAGCGATGTTGATGATCGCGCCGCGCTGCTGCGCCTTCAGCATCGGCGCCACGCGGTTCGTCAGATCTACCAGGCCGAAGACGTTGATTTCAAACAATGCGCGCATCCGGTCCATCGCGATCGAACCGAGTTCGCCGACATGGCCGACACCCGCGTTGTTGACCAGAATGTCGATCCCGCCCATCCGTTCGACGCAGATGTGGACGGTGCGCTGATTGTCGTCCGCGACCGCCACGTCCGCCCGGATCCCGTGCGCTCCAGTCTCCGACGCAACCGCTGCGATCCGCGTCTCGTCGCGTCCCGTGAACACGACGTCGTGTCCCCGCTCTTGTGCCAGACCGACGAGCGCCTCCCCAATCCCCTGGCTCGCGCCCGTAATCAGAAATCTCTGTTTCTCCATCTGCTGCCTCGTCTTCCGTCGCTCCGGTCCGCGTTAAGCGGGCGCACTCCGGCCCTCCGGCGCCGCCGCGTCCGTTCGGGGCACCCGGAACGGTGTGACGGGCCGGCGGAGTCGCCGGCACGCCGTCGCGGGAACGCTAGTTCGCCGGACGGATTGGACTGCCGTCGGGTCGGGTGAGCTCGGCGCAGCACATCCCGTGCGTTCCCGGGGCGCGGGACGGCTGACCTAGGGCGCGGACCGAGTCACCCGCCTTGATCGTTTCAGGGCTCCAACCGCGGCGGCTCATGGAGACAGCAGTGCCCATCTCGATCTCCCAGTGGATAGTCTCGCCATTCTCGTCCTCACCATCGACGAATAGGAACGAGTGGGGATTCCGGAACAGGAAGCGGGTAACGGTGCCTACCGCCTCGACGCTCTTCGTGTTGTCGTAAAACGGGGCGCTCGCGTGGTGCGCCGTTGCCGCCGCGCCGGTGAGGACAATCGCGATAGCCACCGCCGCCAGGGCTGCCACACTCCAAAGCAGGATTCTCACCGATCTACCCTCCTTCGTCGCCACCGCCGCCGCTACCGGTACCTCGGCACCATGAACTTCACCGGCATGCGCGCCACCTCGGGGTCGCACTCGTACGACTGCAGCTTGTATTCCTCCGGTGCGGGGTTCCACTGCGTCGTGAACGACGCCGGCTCGCGCAGGAACAGTTCGTCTCCCACCGTGACCGTCACCTTCAACTGCTCCCCTTCCCGCGAGTAGCGCTCCGTCACCTTCTTGAGCTGCGACGACGGAATGCCGTTGTAGTCATCGAAGCCGGTAATGTCGAACGTGAAGTGCGTCGTCGTCACAAGCAGTGCGCCGTTCTCATAGTGACCAACCGACACGCCCTGCAGGCTGTAGTCCATCACCGTCGGCTCACGGCCGTCGAGCCAGACCGTGCGCAACTGATCGTCCTTCTCGTAGCGCAACAGCACCCGGTCCGGCCACTGGACCACTTCCATCATGTAGGGGTCGTAGATCAGCGCCGGCGGGGTCGACGGCACGCAGTCGTACTTCGCCGCGATCGCCTCGTCGAACGCCTCCTGGTACGCCAGGCCCCGCTCGTTGAGCACCGGGAAGTTCTCGCCCGGCACCCACGGCATGTTCGGGCCGTTGACCGGCCGCGCGCCGGCTCCGCCGTCCCAGACACCCTCGATGTCGGGTATCTCCACGGCATCGTCCTGCGCGAATCCGACGCCCGCGGCGCCCCACAGCAGCAGCACCGTCACGATCACGACCCGCGTCCACCGTGCATCCACCCATGTCGGCATGGTCGCTGAACCTTTCCCTGCCGTCTTCCTGCCGCGATTCTACAACGGTCCGCCGTCAGTCTTCCTTCGGCAGGGCAAAGGCGAGGATCAGGTCGCCGCCCCGCCGGCCCCGGTCGCCGCCACCGGACCCGACGGTGACGAACTGCTCGCCGTTCACCATGTAGACCGACGGGGACGAGAAGACGCCGGCGCCGGTGTTGAAGCGGTAGAGCTCCTCACCCGTCCGCGCATCGATGGCAAAGAAATAGCCGGCGACATTACTCCCGGTTCCGACGAACACGACGCCACCCGAGGTGACGACCGGCCCCGCCTGGCCGTAGCCCTCGTAGATCCGCCTCCAGACCATCTCGCCGGTCGTCGGGTCGTACGCCGTGAAGAACATCCGCGGGCCGCGTCCGGGGTCGAAGGGTCGATCGATCGCGTTGACATAGAGCAGCGCGGTCCGATCGCTGTAGGCCAGCGGCCCGTAGCTCGCACCGCCACCGAAACCGGGGGCGAAGATCTGATCGGGCGCCATCGGGGTGAAGATCGGCACGAGGGTCTTGCCCTCGGCGTGCTCCGCCGGGATGGCCTCCGGGAAAATCGGCGAGACCGGCAGCATCGGCTCGCCCGCCGCCGTGTGCGGGATCGGCTGCGTCGGCCACGGCTCTTCCCCGTCGCGCTCGGTCTCGGTCGGCACCGGCGTTTCGATTATCGAGTGGATCGGCTGGCCGGTCTCCCGATTCAGGAGATACAGGAAGCCGTTCTTGTTTGCCTGGGCCAGCGCGCGAACCGGCTCGCCGTCCACCTCCATGTCGAACAGGATTGGCTGACTCCCGTTGTCGTAGTCCCAGACATCGTGGTGAACGAGCTGGTAGTACCAACGCAGTTGCCCGTCGTCGATACTGAGCGCCAGTACCGAGTCGGTGAAGAGATTCATGCCGTCCCGCCTGGTGCTGTCGCCGAACGGATTGCCTACCGCCACATACAGCAGCCCCAGCTCCGGATCGAGGGAGGGAGTCTCCCAGATACCGCCCCCCTCGCGTCCGCCACCGACCCAGGTGGGACCGGCAATATCCCACCCCTGATCGTTCTCGTCCTGCGGGATCGTGTTGAAGTGCCAGATCACCTCGCCCGTCTTCGCGTCGACGGCCAGCACGTGCCCGCCCGGAATCAGGCTCTCGCTCCGCGTGGAGCCGACGTACAGGACTCCGTCGTGGATCTGCGGCGCCGTCGTGAACCAGTAGCCCATCGAAATGGCGGTTTCGACATCGGGGTAGCGGAGACGCAGCACATCAAGGATGACCGACGCCTGGCCGCTGTCGCCGAACGTTTCTATCGGCTCGCCCGTCTTCGCGTCGAGCGCGAAGATGAACGATCCGGCGGCGCTGTAGATGACGCCGTCCTCGTAGGTGGGACCGCGGTGGCGGAAGATGTAGCCCTCCGCGCGGCCCCCGCCGAGCAGGTCGGTCACGTCGTAGGTCCAGAGGTGATGGCCGTCGTAGGCATCGACGGCGTAGACGCTGCCGCGCGAGTCGGTCAGGTACATCACGCCGTCGATGACGATCGGTGTCGTCTGGTTGCTGACGCCGTCGATGACGCCGTGCTGGAACAGCCAGCGCGGCTCCAGTTGGTGGACGTTCTCCGGCGTGATCTGATCGATCTCGGCGTAGCGGCTGCCGTGCAGGTCGAGATTGTGCAGGCGCCAGTCGACGTTCTGCCCCGCCGCGGGCAACGTCGCTCCCAGGAACAGCGCCGCCACCGCGGCCGCGGCCGCGCCCGAACGAGCCGTCAATCGGTGCGTTTTCCTCATCACGTCGACCTCCAGCCGGGAAGCATAGTCGAATCACCGAACGGGACGATGCGCCGTTGTCTTCTGCCGCACGGGGGCGTAGTCTGCAGCGATCGGCGGATTAGAGGGAGCGGTAGCCATGAAGACCATCGACCGGCGGCGTTTCCTGGAAGTCGGAACGCTTGGCATCGGTTACGGTCTCGCGGCCGCGAGCCCGGTTGAAGCGCAGCGCGGATCGGCGGTGGCCACAGCGCCCAAGGAGACGCGCGAGGTGCTGATGGCGGGTGACGGCCTCGGTCTGACCCCGGCCGAATCGGCGCAACTCTGGACCTCGCTGGCCAACGACGGTGGCATCGTGCGCGACTCCTACTCGAACGGCGGCGCGGTCGAGCGGCTCGAGAACGCGTTCGCGGGACTGCTAGGCAAGGAACGGGCCGTGTTCATGCCTACCGGCACACTCGCCAACCACCTCGCGGTGCGCGCACTGGCCGGTGGGACCGGACGCGCCATCGTCCAGGCCGACAGCCATCTGTACAACGACTCGGGCGACTGCGTGCAGACGCTCAGCGGCATCACGCTCATGCCACTCGGCGCCGGACGCCCCGACTTCACGGCCGCGGAAGTAGAGGCGACACTCGACCGCACGGCGAGCGGGAGGGTCAGGACCCCGATCCGGGTCATCTCGATCGAGACACCGGTCCGCCGGCACTTCGGCGCCACCTTCGACCGGCGTGAACTGGACCGCATCGCCTCGCTCGCGCAGCGCGAGGGGATCCGCCTCCATCTCGACGGGGCGCGCATCTTCTTGCAGGCGGCGTACGAAGGTCGTGACCCAGCAGAGTACGCGCGGCCGTTCGACACCGTGTACGTATCGCTCTACAAGTACTTCAACGCGCCGTCAGGGGCGATCCTCGCCGGCCCCCGCGCCCTGCTTGACGGCATGTACCACACGCGGCGCATGTTCGGGGCGGGCCTGCCGGCGGCGTGGCCGTTCGCCACCATCGCGCACCACTACCTGCCCGGCTTCGTCGACCGTTTCCGTCAGGCCGTCGATGTTTGGGAATCCTGGTCAGCGAAGATCACCCGCCACGACGCGTTCTCGATCGACCTGATCCCGAACGGAACCAACCTGTCCTGGCTGAGGGTGAGGACCGGCGATGTTGCGACGTTCCGGCGCCGGCTGCGAGACGCGGGCGTCACGCTCAGCGAGCCGCGGGATGGTCGCGTGCTGGTTGGAGTCAACGAGACGTGGAACCGGCGGACTGCCGACGAGCTGGCAGAACTGTTCGTCGCCTCGGTCTAGGAGCCCGTGGTGAAACCCCCACTACATTCGAGCGGCGATGCATCCCGCCTGAACGGCGTTGCTCCTCGGTCGCCTATGGCCAATATGCTCCCTCGTCGCGTCTTGTCAGGCGGGCGCCTCACCGCTCTCGGTGCTACGCGGGGTTTCACCACGGGCTCCTAGGAAGCGCGCAGCGCAGCTACCGCCAGCAGCGCCCAGCCGGCGATCATGCAGGCACCACCAATCGGAGTGATCGCGCCCAGCCAGCGGATACCGGAGATTGACAGGGCGTACAGGCTGCCCGAGAAGATGAGGATGCCGGCCACGAACAGCCACCCCGCGGCGCCGACGAGCGGGCCGGGCCATCGCACCCCCGCCCAGGCGACGACGAAGAGGGCCAGTGCATGTATGAAGTGGTAACGGACACCCGTCTCGAAGATCGCGAGCATGTCGGCCGTGAGGCGATCGCGCAGCGCATGAGCCCCGAACGCTCCGAGGACAACGCCGAAACCGCACAACGCCGCACCAGCCGCGAACCAACCAGCCACCATCCCTCTATATGATACCGCCGTGTTCACGAACTGGACCGCGTTCCTCGAGTTCCTGAGCCGCGAGTTGCGGGATCTGCTCGCCACCGATCTGGCGCAGGTTCGTTACGGCGACACCGGCACGGCCGTTCTGGTCGCGATGGCGGTCGGCGTGGCCGCAATCCTGACCGCTGGCCGCCTGGCCCTGCTTCGCCGGCGCCATGCTCGCCGCCAGTCCGGCCACCGGGTTCCCCGGCGCTTCCGTCGCGGACTGACAGGTGGCCTGCTGCACGCCATTCCCAAGCTCGCCCTGGCTCTCGCACTGGCGATGGTTCTCGTCGCGCTCTCCGATCCGTTCCTCACGTCGACCGAGCGGGTGACCGGCAACGTGGAGTCGCGTGTTCGGATCGATCTGGTCGACACGTCGCTCTCCATGGCGTGGGAGTTCTCGAACAGCGACCGGTCGCGCGCCGAAGTGGCGCGCGAGACGCACCTCGAATTCCTCGATATGCGACGGCAGAAGAACGACCGCGTTTCGCTCTGGATCTTCTCATCCTACCCCTACATGGTGGATGACTTCGTCCTGGACGACGAGCTCTACTACTTCCAGGTGATGGAAGCGCCCTGGGTGACGGTAAAGATCCTGGCGACCGAGCCGGGTGCGCCGCGCGACCGTTTCTTCGTCCCGGAGGACAAGATCCGGATCATCGACTCCGAGGGAACCACGAACATCACGCTCGCTCTCCAGGCGATCATCCGGCACTTCGACCGCGACGTTACCGCGGTCAACCGGGGCGCACCGGAGAGTCGCGCCCTGCTGATAATCACGGACGCCGACGTCGATGAGATCCCGGAGGCGGAACTCGCTGCCCTAAACGCACGCAACGTGATCCCCTACGTCGTCTACATCAATACGACGGCCGAAACTTCGACGCGGGAGGATTCCGACGCGGTGTTGTTGATAGACCGGATCCGCGACTTCGGCGGCGACTACTTCGACGTATCCACCGAGAATGGTCTACAGGAGGCTTACGCGGCGATCGACGAACGCGAGACGGTCGCCGTTCCGCTGACCCACCGCGCCCTGAAGGTTCCGATCTATTCCCGGTTCCTGCTGGTCAGTCTGGCCCTCCTGGTCGTCGGCATCCCGGCCGGCTTCCTGGCGGAGCTGATCTGGGGCACCCATCCGTAGCCGGCATCCGCTCCGACGCGAGCTTCGGTTCTCGGAATGGCGCCGCCTGGCCGGGATGCGCAACGAATGAATCCGCAGATCGTGAAGTGGAACGCACGCTACGCCAACCACAATCCGGGCGTCATCGAGCCGCCATCCTCCCTGCTGGCGGACGCCGTGGCGGGTCTGGGCGCAGGGCGCGCTCTCGATCTGGCCTGCGGCGCCGGCCGTAACGCCATCTGGCTCGCCCGGCGGGGCTGGCGAGTCGATGCGGTCGACGGCTCCGGGGCTGCCCTGGCCCTGGTGCTGGCCAATGCCGAACGGGCGGGCTGCCGCAAACGGATCGCGGCGCACGCCGCCGATCTCGAAGCCGACCCGCCGGAGTTCACAATAGCGCGCGCGGCGTACGACCTGATCGTCGACTGCCACTTCCTGCACCGGCCGCTCTTCGCGGCGATCCGGGAAGGAACGCGTCCGGGTGGGCTGTTCGTGGCCGCGTTGAACCTCCCGGCTTCCGCCGGCGGCCGGGAACACGGCTACGTGCTGCAGCCGGGCGAACTGGAGCGCATGGCGAGAGGATGGCGGTGGGCTGTCCTCCACAGCGCCGAGCGAACTGCCGAGCCCTCGGCGAGCAACGATCTCGGCATCGCCGAAATCATTGCCCGCCGTCCCTCACTGGCCCGCTTCGACCGCCCGTGACGACGTGAGGAGATTGGTCATGCCGTAGTTGCCCTCGTGACAGGCATACTCGAAAATCGGCCCCTCGGCCGGGCGCCACGGCACCATCGCGCTCCACTCCCGGGTCCAGACGCTCGGGTCGGTCACCGTGAACGAGTACTCGATGGCGTCCTCGCCCCGCCGCCTGAACCGCTCGACGACGCGGCGGTTGGGACCCGACCCGAGATAGTCGGTCTGGGCATGGAAGTTCGTCGTCTCGACGACGAGCGTGTCGCCATCCCAGTGCCCGCGCGAGACACCGAGCCACAGCCGGACCTGATCGGGCAGCTCGGGCTGATCGAAGACCGGGATGATGCGGAAGTCGTGAATCTGCTCCTGGAAGATGGCGACGTAGCCCGGCGACTGCAGGACGTGGACGTGGTTGTTGTAGCCGCTCGAGGTGATTGGCACGTGGCGATAGACCAGGCAGCGGTCGCCCAGATCCATGTCCTCCGGCCCGAGCGCCGGCCCCCGTCCGCGTCTGGCCGTCCTCCGCCGCTGCGCTTCGGCGGACGCCTCGTACGCCTGTCGTTCGGCCGTCCGCGGAGGCAGCCGGCCGTCCGCCGGATCCGTGAGGAGCGCGGTCCGGCCGACGGAGATGCCGCGGTCCCACCAGAACTGGTTGTAGGCGAGAGCAACGTCCTGCTCGCGGGTCAGCTCGCTCCTCCGCTCGGAAAGCGCCCGCGTCTCGGAGGCGAGGTTGGCGGCCGCTATCTCTTCCTCGGTCAGTAACTCGCGACCGGCGTACTCCTCAGGCCGCTGTAGCGGCGTGATGGTGCCGTGGTTCCACAATCCCTGCAGATCGGGATCGCCCCATGGCGTACGGGGCACCGATGCCGGGTCTTCCGATCCCGTGGCCTGGGCCGCGGCCGTCTGCGGACCTCCAGCAACGACGATTGCCGCAACGGCGAGCGCAAGAACCAACCATCTCATGGGCACCCTCCAAGAACTAGACAGGACTAATCCGTCGCAGAACGGGACTATTTCGTCACATAATCGCCCAAGCGCGCGTCCCGCGCAAGCGCGGCGCGTCAAGCCGGCTCGCTTGTAGTATTCTTCCCTTGCGCCTGCACCGCAGGCGAACTCCCCTGCCACCTGCACGGCAGGCGAAACTCGGAGGTCTCGCCTTCATGCGTGTTCATTTGATAAACCCGAGCCACATCGCATTCGGACTAGCTGTCATCACGCCACGCTGGCTCTACGTACTGGCCCATGCCACTCCCCGGGAGTGGGGCGATCCACAAATCGTCGACGAAACGCTCGATCCGCTCGACCCGGAGACGATTCAGGCCGGCGACATCGTCGGGATCGGCATTCACACCGGCAACGCGCTACGCGGCTACGCGGTGGGCCAGTTGTGTCGCGAGCGGGGCGCGCGAGTGATCTTCGGCGGCATCCACGCCACGCTCTACCCGGATGAGGCACTCGATCGCGGCGGCGCCGATGCGATCGTGAAAGGGGACGGAGACGGCATCTGGCCGCAGGTGCTCGAAGACGTCGCGGCGGGGCGGCACGAGCCGATCTATGACGGCGGCCAGGTACCGGGGGCGTCGCTCCAGAAGGCTCGATGGGACCTGATGCCCCGCGACCGCTACATGTGGGCCTCCGTGCAGACCGTGCGAGGCTGCCCGAAGCACTGCTCCTTCTGCTCGGTCTGGCGGACCGACGGGCAGGAGCCGCGTCAGCGGACGGTTGACGCGGTAGTCGAGGAGATCGTGGAGCTGCGGCGGATGGGGTTCCGCTTCATCGCGCTGGCGGACGACAATTTCTACCCGGTGACGCTCGAGGATCTGGCGATGGCGCGGCGGAAGAAGGATCCGTCGCGGCTGCGTGAACTCGAAGCCCTGCGCGCCGAACGGTTCGACCTGATGGAGATGCTCTCGAAGCTCCCGGAAGACACCATCTTCTTTACGCAGATCACGATGGAGGCGGCCGAGGATCCCTCTTTCCTCGATGCGATGCGTGCGGCGCGCATCAAGGGCGCGCTGGTCGGCGTCGAAGCGGTAACCGAGGAAGGACTGAAGGACGTCTACAAGGGCTTCAACCTGGTGGGCGACGACCTGGTGCGGCAGCTACGGCGGTTCCGCGAGCACGGGGTGCACCTGCTCGGGTCATTCATCTTCGGCCTGCCGAGCGATCGGCAGTCGACGTTCGACGCGACGGCGGCGCTGGCGAATGCCGCCGAGATCGACTTCGCACAGTTCCTGACACTCACCCCCTTTCCAGGGACGCTCGACTTCCTGAAGTGGGAACAGAACGAAGCGAAGGCCGCGCCGGATGTCGACGGCGTGCCGGTCAGCCGGTACTGGCTGATCCCGCCGATCGACCGGCCCAAAATCTTCTCGCCCCACCCGGCCCTGACGTCCGAGGAGATCCGCCTCGGCACGCAGCACGCATGGGACCGGTTCTATCGGGTCGGCGCAGTCTGGCGGCGTTCGCGCGGCATTCGCTCGCTCAAGTCGCGCCTGGCATTCCTGCTGGCGTCGAAACTGTACCGCCAGATGTACGGCAACACCGGCATTGCCACCGACAGCGCCCGTGTTTCCCGTGCGGCAACCTGGGCACGCTGGCTCGCGATGCCTTTGAAGCGGCTCTTCACCGCGCCGCCGATGCCGGACCTCCAGGTCCCGGCGCGCACGCAGTAACCGTGTGAACAGCCGCTGAGGCATCCGAGTGTCTGACGCCCTGGCACGGGCAGCCGCACCAGTCGCCCTCCCGCTGGTGCTGGCGGTGGTCGGCTGTGCCTCGGTAACCATCACGATCGATCCCGACTGGCCGGCCGGACGTGAGGCGCCACCCGGCGAAGAGGCACCATCCAGCCGGGATGGGAACCCAGCCGAGAGTCGGGGCCTCATCGACGGACCGCCGCCTCCCATCGCACCGGAGACCATCGTCCGCGACTCTTCCGGCCGCGCCACGGTGAGGGCGGTCCGGATCCCGGGACCCCTCAGCCTGGACGGCGTGCTCGACGAAGGGCCGTACGAGACCGTTCCCGCGATGAGCGGCTTTCTGCAACAGCTACCGACGGAAGGAGCGCCCGCCACGGAGCGGACCGAGGCGTGGATCTTCTACGACGACGACAACGTCTACGTCGGGGCGCGCCTGTGGGATTCGGCGCCCGAATCCCGATGGGTCGCCAACGAGATGCAGCGCGACTCGTTCCAGTTGCTCAACAACGACTCGTTCAGCATCGCGTTCGACACCTTCTACGACCGCCGCAACGGTGTCGCTTTCATGGTGAATCCGATCGGCGGCTTCTTCGACTACGAGATCACCGACGAGAGCAACCCCAACAACGACTGGAACCCCATCTGGGATTCGCGCACGGGCCGTTTCGACGGCGGCTGGACGGTCGAAATGGAGATTCCCTTGAAGTCGTTGCGGTTCCGGGGTGGGCAGGAACAGCTCTGGGGCGTGCAACTCGGGCGGACCGTTCGACGGAAGAACGAGAGCGTCTTCCTGACCCCGGTGCCGATCTCGGTCGGCCCGGGGATGTTCCGCCTGTCGGCCGCGGGGACGATGACGGGCATCGAGACGCCGTCGGGCAACCGCGTGTTCGAGTTGAAGCCGTACGGAATCGCTTCGCTCGAGACCAATTTGACCGCCGACGTACCGTTCACGAACCGGGGCGACGGTACCGGCGGACTCGACGTGAAGGTGGGGATTACGCAGAGCCTGACCGCGGACTTCACCTACAACACCGACTTCGCCCAGGTCGAGGCGGACGAGGCGCAGGTGAACCTCTCACGGTTCAACCTCTTCTTTCCCGAGAAGCGCGAATTCTTCCTGGAGGGGCGTGGAGTCTTCGACTTCGGCCGCGCGGCCGGCCTGTCAACCGGTGACCTGTTCCGCGCCTCGCGACTGGGGACAGGAGGACCCTTCGGCAGCAGCGACACGCCCCAGGTCTTCTTCAGCCGGCGGATCGGATTGAACGAACCGATCCTGGGCGGTGGGCGCCTGACCGGCAGGGCGGGCCCCTTTACGGTCGGCGTGCTCAACGTCCAGACCGACGACGCCAACGACCCGGACGGCCCCGCCTCCACCAACTTCACGGTGCTCCGCGTCAAGCGGAACATCCTCCGCCGAAGCCGGATCGGGGGCATCTTCACCGGCCGCTCGGTCGCCATCAACGGCAACGGTTCGAATGAAGCGTACGGTCTGGACGCCGCCTTCTCGTTCTACGACAACGTCAATCTCTATGGGTACTGGGCGCAGACCCGCACGCCCGATCTGGTGCGCGACGATCAGAGCTACCAGGCGGCGTTCAACTACACCGGCGACCTCTTTGGACTGCAGGTGGATCACCTGTTCGTCGGCGACAACTTCAATCCGGAAGTAGGCTTCAAGCGGCGTGACGAAGGCTTCCTGCGCACGTACGCGTCGGCCCGCTACAGTCCTCGGCCAAGGTCGATCCAGGCCGTCCGGCAGTTCCGGTGGGAGGGGAGCGTCGACTACATCGAGAACCCGGCCGGTGTGCTCGAGACCCGCATCCAGTCGGGTGTCTTCTCGACCGAGCTGGAGAACAGCGACGTCATCGGTATCGACCTGGAGCAGCGCTACGACTACGTCCCGAACGAGTTCGATGCGGCCGGGATCGTGCCCATCCCGGTCGGTCATTACGACTACCGGAGCGTCTTCCTGTCGTACGGCATGGGACAGCAGCGGCGCGTTTCCGGCAACCTTTCACTCTGGAAGGGCGGCTATTACCACGGCGAGATCACCGCGATCGGCTATTCACGGGGCCGGATCGAACTGACGCCGCAGTTCTCGCTCGAGCCGAGCATCTCGATCAACAGAATCCGGGTCGACGAGACGGACTACACCGCGCCACTCGTCACGAGCCGTATCACCTACACCTTCACGCCCCGGATGTTCTTCGGGGGGCTCGTGCAGTACAACTCGGTCTCCAATTCGCTGAGCGCCAACCTCCGGCTGCGGTGGGAATACCAGCCGGGCAGCGAACTGTTCATCGTCTACAACGATCAGCGCGACGTGGCCGACTTCTCGTTCCGGGACGTTCGATGGCCGCTCCTCGAGAACCGCGCATTCGTCGTCAAGTTCACGCGGCTGTTCCGGTTCTGACGGCTTCCAACCCCAAGCGGTTTCGGAGAGTTCCCGAACGGGAACCAGTAAGGAGGGGACGCGGTACGGGCGGAGGCTGCTCGCAACCCCCCGCCCGTCCCGAACCAACGACGCGACTGCGGTTCAGTCGCGGTAGGTGCTGACCGGCGGCAGTTCCGCGCCCGTCAGGTCGGCCGGCGGCTCCTCGCCTGCCACTACCCGCATCCGGAGGGTGCCGATTCCGTCAATGCTCGCCTCGATCACCTCACCCGGCTTCAGGAAGCGATCTTCCGGGCCGCGGGTCTGCGCCGCGCCTGCCGCCGTGCCGCCCGACGTCCCGTTGTTGATCAGATCACCCGGGTAGAGCGTGATGATCGACGAGGCGTACTCGACGATCTCCCAGAGCGAATGGATCATGTCGCCCGCCTGCGCGTCCTGCAGCACCGTGCCGCCGACGCTCAGCGTCTGGCGGAGGTTCGCCATCGGATCGCCGTAGAACTCCTTCGGCGCGATCCAGGGTCCCTGCGGCGCGAACGTGTCGTGCCCCTTGCCGACGAACCAGTCGGACCGGGTGGCGTTGCCGCCCGGCGGACGTCCGCCGCGGTCGGAGACATCGATCGACACCGTGTAGCCGAAGACGTAGTCCTGCGCGTTGGTGGCCGACACGTACTTCGCCGTGCGGCCGATCACCGCGCCCAGCTCCACTTCCCAGTCGGTCCGGTCGCGTCCGTACGGAATGACGATTGGATCGCCGTTGCCGATGACCGCCCCGCGGCTCGGCTTCAGGAAGAGGTACGGCACGCCCCGCTCCTCGCGGCGCCGGCGCTGCTCCGCCGCCCGCTCCTCGGGCGTCGCGCCCTCGCTGATGTGGCTGTAGAAGTTGACGGCGGCGTTCAGGATCTTGCCCGGATACATGAGCGGCGGGCGGGTCCGAAGGTCAGCCACCGCGTGGACGTAGGCGGCCTGGCCGTTGCCCGCAAGCAGGTCGTTGCCTACGACGTGGTTGACGATCTCGAACAGCCGGTACTTCAGGCCGTAATCCCAGCGCCCGATCAGTTCGAGCATGTCCTCCGGCATCGGCACATGACTGGAGGCGGGGTCCGCCTCGAGCGCCATGTTGGCCTGTTCGATGTCGATGACCAGGCTGTCGCGGAGGACGAGACCGACGTGGGGTACGCCGTGGATGTCGAACGTTCCGACGTGGAACGGCTCGACCGACTCAACCCCCGGTCCCTGCGCGAGCGCCGCGCCGGGCGCTGCGACGGCCAAGAGTGTGACGATAGTCAGAATGCGTCGCATGATGCTCCTCCGTCGTGAGATCCGAATGATCCTACTACGGCCGGCAGACGCCGCCACGCGGCGCAGTGCGGTTTTGTACTCCCGCCCCGTCGGGCTGTCAAGAAACGGACCGCAGGGTATCCTGCGTCGGGATGCGAAGTCGGGAGGGTACGATGCACCAGCGGAATATCGGATGGCGACGCGCGCCGGCAGTTGCAATCGCGGCGCTGGCGATGGCCTTGTTCGGCCCGGGAAGCGCCCTGGCGCAGACGCAGGCGCCCGAGGGCGGGACAGTACCCCGAACCCCCTGGGGCGACCCCGACCTGCAGGCGATCTGGAACAACTCCACCATCACGCCGCTCCAGCGGCCCGGGGCGCTGAGAGACCAGGCGTTCCTGAGCGACGAGGAAGCGGCGGCACTTGAACGGCTCGCCCTCGAGCGGGTCAACCAGGCGAACGCCCCGAGCGCGGTGCGGACCGAGCCGTTGCCGGTCGGCGGTAACGTGGGCGCCTACAACAGCTTCTGGACTGATCAGCGCACATCGGTCGTCGGGACGCAACGGACCTCGATCATTACCTCCCCGGAGAACGGCCGGCTGCCGCTTCTGACCGACGAGGCGCTCGAGCGGCTCGCCTCGCCCGAGACACGCCGCCTGGCCGACGTCCGGGACGGCCGCATTCCCGCAAACGGACCGGAGGAAATGGGCCTGAGTGAGCGCTGCCTCTGGTACCGCGGCATCCCGACGATCCCGACGGGATACAACAACAACTTCCATTTCTTCCAGACACCGGAGATGGTGATCATCCTGCAGGAACACATCCATGATCTCCGGTTCATCGCGATCGACGGCCGGCCTCATCTGCCGGAGGCGCTCCGGCAGTTCGCCGGCAGCTCGCGCGGCCACTGGGAGGGAGACACGCTGGTGGTCGAGACGACAAACCTCCGTCAGCCCTTTATCCGGCGTTGGGCCCGCCGGGAACACTCCCTGGAGCGCGGCGACATGACCGAAGCGGTGCGCGTCGTCGAACGGTTCACCCGAGTCGGTCCCGATACGCTCGACGTTACCTTCACCGTGGATGACCCCGGCACCTGGGTGCAGCCCTGGTCGGGTGCGCTGCCGATGACCCGGACCGACGGTCCGATGTTCGAGTTCGCCTGCCACGAAGGGAACTACGGCATGCTCAACATGATGGCCGGATCGCGGGCGGAGGAGGCAGAAACGGAAGGGAGACGGTAACACCTCCCCTCGTGCGCCGGAAGCGCATCAGACCGCAGCGCTGCCCAGTTCCTCCACGAGCCGGATCAGCGACGAGAGATCGTCGCGGCCGAGCCTCCGGCCGTGCAGGCCGTTGATGAACTGCATCGTCACGGCGCCAGCGGGGAGCGCCACCCCCAAGGTATGCGCCAGGCCCAGAACTATGTCGAGATCCTTGTGATAGAGCCGGCTCTCGATGCCGGCGTTGAAGTCGCGCCGCGCCATCCGGCCGCCGAAGAAGTCGAGCACGCGGCTCGACGCCATGCCGTCAAGCATCGCCTCGCGCACCTGCTCGACATCGAGACCCGCCCGCCGCGCCAGCGCAAGCGATTCCGCCACACCCTGGGCAGTCACCAGCAGCAGCAACTGGTGGCACGCCTTCGTCACCTGCCCCGCGCCATGGTCCCCCATGTGGCGCACCTTCGCGCCGACGGCATCGAGCAGGGGGCGGACCCGCTCGAGCACCGCCGCATCGCCCCCCACCATGATCGACAGCGTCGCATCGCGCGCGCCATGCGGGCCGCCCGAGACCGGCGCATCGAGCATGTCGACCTGCCGCGCGGCCAGCGCAGCCGCGATCGTACGGGTGGCCGACGGGTCGATCGTGCTCGTGTCAATCACTACCAGGCCGGGCTGGGCTTCGCTGGCGACTCCGTCCACCCCCACCAGCACCTCCTCGACATCAGCCGTGCCGGTCAGCATCGTGAAGAGGGCGTCGCACCGCGCCGCCAGGGCAGCGGGTGACGCCGCGGAATTGGCGCCCCGCTCCACGAGCGGCGCCGCCGTCTCCGGACGGCGCGCCCAGACGCTCACGTCGTGCCGGGCACGCAGCAGGTTGAGCGCCATCGGGCGTCCCATGACACCCAGACCGATGAATCCAACGCGCATGGGATTGCTCCTTCCGCCGTCTGGCGATCCGTCCGGTGAGCGTACATGACCGGCGGTCCGGCCACGAGCTGTCCTAGAATGGGGGTGCGCCGGCGGCCATTCCCGCGCCGGCCGAGCCAGGAGGACGCGCCATGCGCCATCTCGTCACTCTGATCGCGGGCGTCGCCATCGGAACCGCCGCAACCCTCATCGCGACAGGGACAGTCTCCGCCCCCGCGCTTCTCGCGCAACAGGAAGTGCAGCCGTCATGCGACATGTGCCCAGCGGAACTCGTGCCGGCCGAAGAGCTGGCCGAATACGCCTTCGTGGGCCGCGCGCACGGGCTTGTCGATCAGCAGGTCCGATCGATCGATATCGGCAAGGCGAAGGTCCAATTGGCGGTCGCTCACCGGGGTCGCCTACCGGAACGGCGTCGCCGGGTGGCCGAGCATGACCTGGTGACCGAGGTGTACTACGTCCTGAGCGGCAGCGGCACCGTCCTGACCGGCCCCGACCTCGTCAACAGGGTGCGCCGCCCCCCGGACAACCGCGCCGTGCAGTTCCTGAACGGACCGGGCAACAACGCCGAGGATGTCAGGAACGGCGTGACGAACCAGATCAAGCAGGGCGACGTCTTTGTCATCCCGGCCGGGACCGGACACGAGTTCACCCGGATCGACGACCACATCACCTACCTGATGGTGCGGGTCGATCCCGACAAGGTAGTGCCGTTGATGGACGCGGCCGCCTCGCGCGCCTACCTGGACGAACAGGCGCCGTAGCCCGAGCGTGGCAACGGCACCGAGGGACCGCCCATGCAGGGCGCGCCATTTCTATTATGTAAGTTATTCATTATGCATGATTTACAAGAATACAGCCTGTAAACGTATACATTTTTGTCGACAAGAGGAACCCGGAACATCTGAGCCCCAACGGGACGATCAGCACGCCGACCCGACCGACGGCGGCTCGACCACGGTCGTCCCCTCCCCCAGTTCCCGTCGCGTCAGCCGCGCTGCCGCGCCCGCCGCCAGCCTGGGCGGACAGAAAATTGATGCCGCTCTGCCGCGAGGTTTCGTTGATGGCGTAGGTGGCTTTGAGCTTGCGGACCTGCCCACAGAGCTTCGAGGCGATCTCGGCGCTGGCCTCGTCGCTCAGGCTCAAAAAGATGCGGGTGCGGAGCGTCTGCAGGAGCGTCCGCCATGCCTCGGAACTGCCCAGCACGGACCGCAACGAACTGATGGATTGCGTCGCGACGATGGGGATCACCCGGCACTGCCGGGTGAGGGCAAACGCTTTTTCGTCGCCGCTCGGATCGTCCTCGCCGACGCTGGCGAAGGCTTGATATTCGTCACAGATAAAGACGGCCGGCCGGACGTAGCGGCCGGGCTCGGATTTCATCATCGCCGGCCGGCGCAACAACGATTGGAGCCACGCATTCTTCAGCATGACGCCGACGGCGCGGGCCAGCGCCGGGTTGGTGCCGGCGGGCATGTTGAGGGCCAGCACCTTCCCGCCCTCGATCAGGGCATCGAGAGGCGGCAGATCGACGCCTTTCATGGCGGTCGCCGCGAGCGGCGTGGGGTCGGTGCCGGGTGCGTCGGGCGCGTCGCCGACCGGGTCGTGGAACCGCCGCGCCTCGGGCGCGGCCGGGCAAAACACGCGAGCCACGGACGGCACGTCGAACATGCTGAGGAACACGGAGACGCCTTCCACGATGCTCGACCGAATCTTGTTGTCGAGGGTGTTCCAGTCGTGGACGTACCAGCGATGCACGGCTTCGACGCGGAGCCGGATCTCCTGCGCGGTCGTACTCTCGACCCGCTCTCGGTCGTAGTTGATCGTGTGGGTCGTGAGGTACTCGAACGCGGCCGGGTCCGCGCGCGTCTGGAAGCGGGACAGGTCA
The DNA here is from genome assembly GCA_965263055.1 of Vicinamibacterales bacterium. Taxonomy (GTDB): domain Bacteria; phylum Acidobacteriota; class Vicinamibacteria; order Vicinamibacterales; family UBA8438; genus VXRJ01. Next base: position 484,228 of record OZ253581.1, read on the forward strand.
GCCGGGTTCGGCTGAAAGCCGAGACGGCGAAGCGGGGTCAGGTGGTCGCCTGTCAGCGCCGTCGCCGCGATGGTGATCCGCGTGTCGGACATATCGGCCGCGTAGGTCTGGGCCTGTTGAATCTTCCTGGCGAACAGCGCCTTGTCGATGGCGCAGTGGTACACGTCGCGCAGCGTCACCCATCCGCCGGGCAGCACCCGGTACAGCTCGATGATCCAGCGGACGAGGTTGGTGTAGGCCTGTTGCCAGAACGGTTCTTTGCCCTTGCCGAAGAGTTGATTGAGGAGGGATGCGACCGTGTAGGCGAGCGAGTACGAATCGAGCCATGTCGCACTCAAGGGGTTCCACGTCAGCCGGCCGTCAAGGGACAGCTCGATGTAGTCGTCGGCGCGGTCCAGCTCGGTCAGCATCCGGCGGATGTCGTGGCAAAAATCGCCCTTCACTTCAAGGACGAGCGCGGCCGCGCGCCGCTCGGGATTCGTCGCGTGCCAGCTCAAGAGCTGGCGGGCGAACGGGTGCATACACGCCGACGTTTTGCCGGACCCGACCGCGCCGAAAATCGCCACGCTGGTATAGAGGCCGCGCTCCGGGATCGTCAGCCATGCGGGAGCCGGGCTCTCGATGGCTCTGACCGGGTGATGGACCTCGCCGACGACGATCACCGGCCCATCCGCCGAAGGCGAAAGGGGCCAGCTCGGAAGGCGGGACCGGAGCCCCACATGGACGCCCATCCGGGCGAACCAGATCCGGGATGTGCTGATGAGCATTTTGCCCGGCCAGCAGCACCGCCACGCCGGGCGCCACGTAGTACCACGCGACGACGGCGCGGTACACGTTGGGGGTGTGGTAGCGGACGAGCACCGCCACGGGATCGGCCTCGGGAAACGCCCCGGGCCACGTCCAGGCGCACGCGACGCTCACGCCGACGACGACAAGGAACGCGCGGATGAATCGGTCAAGCATGGGGCCGCGCGTCGCTGCTTGTCGTCCGGCCCGCGTGCGGGCCGGGGAGCCTTCCTGCAAGGATACATACAGACGGGAGCGACCTCCCCAAAGGCGAGGGGGGGGGGTCTGACACGGTGCCTGACACCGTGGCTGACACCCCCCCTTCGCCGTGCCGCGCCAGCGGCACAAAAGGGAGGACTCCCCACCATTTTGCAAGCGCCATTCCGTGTCATCGTGACCTCGACCGAGGTTCGCGTGAGGTGACGGGATAGCCCGTGGACGCTCTCGTCGCCGTGGACGCGCAGACACACCTACCGGCGGCTTGTGCGTCAAGTTCGAGAGTGCCTCGTGACGTTCACGCGGTCGTGGTCCGGGCACGGTGCGGGTCGAAGCAGGTGCCGTCGCGGAGCATCGCGCAGGCGACGTTGAGCAGGCGGTCGGCCACCGAGCGCAGGGCGCGCGCGTGTCGGTGGCCGCGTGCGCGTAGCGCCTGGTATTTGTCGTGGCTGACCGGATCGCGCTGGGCGGCGACGCGGGCCCAGTGGTAGGCGGCGTCGCGCAGCCGGTCGTGGGCCGCCAGACGGCACATCACGAGCAGGCTCTTGCCCGACCTCCGGGTGACCGGCGCCACCCCGCAGAGACAGCGAAGCGCGTCGTAATCCCGCCGCCGCAGCGCGTCACTCCCCTCGGCCAGCAGCGTAGCGAGCACGCCCGTGCCGACGCCGGGCAGCGAGAGCAGGATGGCCGCGTCGGACGGTGCATTAGACGACGCTGGCTCGGCGAGTTGGTGCACCAGCCGGTCGAGCTGGCGCCGCGCGTGACCGAGTTGCCGGTTGATCAGCACGAGGCGTTCGGCGAGGAGCCGCACATGCGCGGCGGCGGCCTCGGCGGCACCTGGCGCGACCCGGACGGCCGGTGCCCGCAGCCGCTCACGTAGCGTCGCGGCATCGACGCGGCGGATGCGGTGCTGTTGCAACAGTTTGGCGAGCGTCGCCTCGCGAACGCGCTGCGCCGCGGCCGGCGTCGGCAGGCGCCGCCACAGGTCGAGCGCCCAGGGCGCTGCGACCTCGTCGCTGGTCGCGGCGAGCAGCTGCGGGTAGTAGCGCCAGAGCTGCTCGCGCATCCGATTGGCTTGGCGCGTGCGTTCCCGCGTCAGCTCTTCGCTGATGCGCGACCACTCCCGCAACTCGACGATCGCCGGGTCGGCCGGCTCCAGCCGCCGCAGACAGTGCGGGTCGGTGCGCAGCGCCGAGGCCAGCACCCGCGCATCCCGTCGGTCGTCCTTCGCCCCCGCCGGCGAGAGGCGGTCGCGGAAGCGGTCGAGCTGCTTCGGATTGATCGCGTGGACCGCCAAGCCTCGTTCCATCAGGCTCTCGACCACCGGCCCGCGCGGTGTCTCGATCGCCACGCCGACCTGATCCGCCGCACCTGCCGCAAAGGACACAACCCAGTCCGCCATCTCCGAGAGCCCCTGGCCGCCATGCTCGAACGCCCGCTCGCCGAGCAGCGTCCCGGCAACGTCGATGACACACGCCTGGTGCGTCTGCGATCCCCAATCGACACCCACGAACCATGCCAGCTTCACATCGAACCTCCTATCTGCCGTATCTCACGGGCGCGCCAACGATGCCTGCCGGTCCCTGTACTGGCGCTCTGCGGCGCAAACTCCCCACGGGGCATCCATCGCTGGCTGGACCGCCAGGGCACAACTCCCCCCTAAGTGCTCGAGACACAGAGTCGCTCCCGGTAGCTCCCGGCGGCCCGCCCGACTTCACGCGATTGTCAGCGCAAGGTCATTTGGAAGGTACAGGGTCGCTCCCGTCTCTCCCCGCTCCGCTGGCGCGGTTCGGGTCGGCCGGTCTAGGACGACAAACCCGAACAACGACAACGAACAATGGAAGGGGGGGATGGGACACCCCCCCCGCTGTTTTTGGGACACCCCCCTCTCTGTCCGCGTCCCGTTTTCCCTGCCACGGAGCCTGCCACGCGGCCTGCCACGGAACGGCGCACGGAACGGCGCACGGAACGGGGACACCATCAGATAGCCACCTCGGGGGTGGTCAGCCGGACGGTGGGCCAGATCGTGAAGCGGTCAATCGCCCCTCGCGCGGTCGCCTTGGTGGGCGTGCCGTCGGGGAGTTGTTGCAAGAGGACGAGACGATCGGCCGCCTTGTCGAACCCGCCGGCCGCGCGCAAGAGTTGACGATTGCCGCCACTGATCGCTGCCTCAAGCCGGGCGATTTCTTGGCGGATGTCCGGGTCGGCCTTGGTCGGCCCGGCCGGGTCCGCCGCGCCCTGGCCGTTGCCGTCCTGGGTCCAGCGTTTCAGCACGGGCGCGGCGCGGTCTGCCGCCGCTGTGCCCATGCCGACGGCGACAACATGCACGGCGAAAGTCCGCGCCCGGAGCGCGGCCCAGAGGCGCGCGTGGGCCACGCCCCACGCGCGCAGCTCGCTATCGGTGGACTGGCCGGCGTCCACGTACACGAACGTCGCCGCTCGCTCATCGACCGCGACCGGTAATTTGAAGGCGAAGTACCGCGGGATCTTCCGTCGGCCTTCCGGCCCGTACAAGCGGTACGGGAAGGTTCGCCGGTCGATGCCGAGCGCCTCGAACCGTTGCACCTTGTCGGCCTCGGTCGGGAGCCATGCGAGGGTCGGCCGCTCGATAATGTAATCGAGCGAGAGCAAGCGGCGCATCAGCACCTGCGTCGTGGCGTCCTTCGCCCGACGGTGCCGCACGTCGGGGATGCCCAGCGCGCGATAGGGGGCTTTTCCGGTGAGGAGCACGGCGCGCGCGCCGCCGGGGAAGATGGCCCGCTCGTCCTCGATGGCGAGCTGCTTGTCGAGGAGCGCGCGCACAAGCGCGGCGGCAGGTTTTCGGTTATCACCAGCGTTGACGTACGCGCCGTATTGCGACCGCGTAAAGACGCCGGTATGCAGCGCGACCAGCGCGATCCATTCGGCCTTTCGGCCGCTCCATCCGAGGGGTTCAAGGAAGCGCGCGCGGTCCTGCAACGTCGGGACCGTGACGGGGCGCGGTGTCTCCGGGGCGGGGCTCGTCGTCATCCGGTCACCAGTGCGCCATCGCCGCGCACGTACATGATGAGAATCCCCATCGGATGCACGATCATCAGCTCGGGATCGACCGTCTCTAAAAACGTGAATTGGAGTGAGAGCGTCCAGCGGTCGCGGCCCACTTCCGCGCCGCCACCGGTGCGGGCGTTGATGGTCGGCAGTCCCAATATCGTGTGCGGCATCGTCACCCTCCTCGCCGTGCAACGGAACTCCCACCACCGTAGCTGTGCGCGTTGTGCGCGAACAGGGGGGACCGGCCACCCCTTGTGCCGAAAACGATCAATGAATACGGGTCTCGGTCAGCAGGACGCGCGGCGACTGTTGGTCCGCGGCCGATCAAGGGCAGGCGTAACCCCTCTGAAATCAGAGGACTAGAGAGGACGAGTTGTGCGCGAACTGTCCGCCCAACTTTTTTCACGTTCTGCGTGCCGCGCGGTCAGACGTGTCGCGTCTGAAACACCCACGGACGCCGTACAGCACGGAGCCGATCGTCAGGACGTTGCGGCAAGCAGAGATCGAACGCGGCTGCGGTCTGCGGACGCCGCAGGTGTGAAAAGACGCTCGGGGTCAGTGAGCAGACGTACGACCGATGGCGGCGGGAGTAGGGCGGGCTCCGTGTGTTCCACTGAGATAGGCGGCCCACTCGTCCATCAGGCGGCGCCGGCGCTCGAAGAGGTCGCTGCGCGCATAGGCCGCCTCTGTCGGGTTGCGGACCGTATGGGCAAGCGCCGCTTCGACCACCTCACGCGGCGTGTTCGTTTGCTCCGCCGCCCAGTCCCGAAAGCTCGACCGGAACCCATGCGGCACAGCGGCGATGCCGAGTTCTTTGATCAATCTTGACAGCGTCATGTCGGAGAGCGGCCTCCCGCGTAGACTGCGGAACACAAGGCCGGTGCCATCGCTCAGTCGCTGTACGTCGTGCAGGATCGCAAGCGCCCGCTCCGAGAGCGGGACGCCGTGCTCCCGCTTCGCCTTCATGCGCGCGGCGGGGATCGTCCAGACGCCCGCGTCCAGGTCCATTTCGTCCCAGGTCGCCAGGCGCACTTCGCCGGTCCGCGCCGCCGTCAGCACCACAAACTCGAATATCAGCTTGACGACAGGCCGGGCCGACGAGGCCCGAACGGTCGCGAGGGCGTCCGCCACCGCGCCGTGGGGCAGCGCCCGCATGTGCTGGACGACGGCCTGCTGCCGCCCGAGGGCCTGCCCGAGGGCGTCGCCCGCCGGGTTGTCCGACCGGTAGCCCATCGCGACCGCCCACTTCATCACGGCGCGGATCCGTTACCGTACCCGCTGCGGGGTCTCCGGCTTGTCGTGCCAGATCGGGGTCAGGATTGCCCGCACATCGGCGTGGTCACGTCGGACACCGGCAGCGGCCCGATGCGCGGGAACGCATAAGCACGCAGACTGCGCGGCCAGTCCTGCTCGTACATCGCTCCATATTGAAGAACCCAGCAGTATTCCGATCCGACATGACAACTGTTGGTGACAACCGTAAATTTCCCATTTGTGGCAACCGAAAACCGCACACCTTGGTGGTTGGCGGGGGCTGCCCTGCGTTCCGCGATGTTGACGACGTCAACAACGAGGGAGCGGCGCACCGATGCACGGATGGGAGACGAGGATGTTGCAGAAGTACTACCTGGAACGGGGCGTCTCGAAGGCGGAGTTGTCGAGACGCTTCGGGGTGAGTCGCCGGACGATCCACGAGTGGGTCGAGAAGGGTCAGTTGGACCGGGCTTGGCAGTTTCCGTCTCCGGCACCGCAGGCCGCACAGGGGCCGCAACCTCAGGACCGGCGATCGGGTGGACGTGCCGTCGAAGCGCGTCGCTTACTTCGAGCCCGGCAAGGAAGCTGAAGGAGTTGCTCAACCGGGAGCCGGGGCAGCCCGTACCGCCGCCGTTGTCCAAGTAGGCCGGCGTTGAACCGTCATCCCGCCGTCTGCGGCCGGTGTTCATCGAATGGCTCCCGCGAACGCGCGTGGGTAGCCTCTGCGAGCGGCGTGTCAAGGCGCTGCGCGCCTCCTCCGCTGGCGCGGCGGCCCAGGAGCGCGGTCGGGGCGCGATGACGGACCCGCGATCCGCGCTCGTCTATCGCCCGCCGCTACGGCGGTCTGCAATCCGGTTTCGAACGGAGGGACAGTTTGAGGGAACGCAATCACTTCGACAACGACAAGTCATTGTTTTGTAATACGTTACGGTGTCTTCGACGCTGGCAGACAAGCGCCGCGTTCGGGCTATGCCCGCCTTCGCCGAGGCCGCCGAGCGCGTACTGGAACAGAAGCCGCCAGGCTGGCGTAGCCCGAAGCACGGTCAGCAGTGGTGGTCGACCGTGTCGCGTTTCGCCCTGCCGGACCTCGGCAAACTGCCCGTGGGCGACCTGACGAGCGCCGACGTGCTCCATGAGGGGAAGTGATCGACAGGAAGTCTGTCACGGGTTCACGTCCCCTGCGGCGGGACGATGATGATCGTGGACGAGCGCACGACGTGTGACCCGCCAAGTAGTCGGTACATCCTGCTTTCGCGATGGGCGCCGTATGACTGCGGCCGGTCGAACATCGTTAAGCGACACATCCAGCAGAACGTGCTTTGGGTAGCTTCCTCCACCTGTTCGACCGTCGCTGCGTCAAGGGAAAGGACTTGGCCAGTCCTAGGAGGGACGGTGTCGACGAGTTCCTCACGAACACCATCAGTCCAGTCCCACCAGTGCCCGTAGTTGTGGCCCGATGCGCCCCGCTGGATCACGCTCTCCTCGCCAACCTCGAGATTCAGCACCTCGCCGGCGAATCCTTTTGCTGGCAGGCTTAGACCTTCCATCCTCCAGTACTGCCAACGACTCACGTAGTTCCTGGTCGCAACTGCGGGTGCCACTTGCCAGTCGCCTATGCTCTCGAACTCAAGGTCCCCTAGCTCGACGCCAGCCTCGTCCTCCAGCGGCGTGATCGTCGTTCCAGCACCACGGCGCAGCCCTTCCTCATAGACCCAGGCCCCAAGACGTTCCAGCGCCGGCTCTTCGGGCCCAACCGCTCGCTGAAAGACGCCCACAATCTCTAGGTAATACTTCACCGTCGACTCGCGAACGATGCCTCGTGTGGCACCAAGCACATAGCTACTTCCCAGACCCTCTTCCCCATCCCAGAGTTGCCGTCGCTTCTGGCGGTTCCACAGGACGTCCACCGCCTCGAAGATCGCTGCCGGCGCAACATCCAAAGGACCATCCGACTCCGGAGGAACATTCGGCCACCACGTCGGCTTCGCGTTCGGTTTGCACCGCCACAGGAGTAGTCCCACGGGACAGAGTTCACGAGCGAACACCATAGCATCACCGAACGGCAGGCGTCCTTCCGATACGACCCAGTGGAGAGCTCTCAAGTACGACGATCGATAGATCTCGCTCATCCACGTATCAACAACGACCGGACGGTAGTCGCCCTCCTGCGCACCCCCGATCCACTCTCTAAGCGGCTCAATGCTCGTCGGAGCGTTCAACCCATCGACTAGGTGCTGCCACTCGAACGCCCACTGTCGCACGAACTCACAACCACACGCTTGCCCGACGTAGCGGGCGTGCTCAAAGTGAATCGGCGGGAGGAAACTCCTCGCGTACCTCTCAAAGAATTCCGGCAAAGACCACCCATCCGGAGCCGAGTCAGAATGAGGAAGATACTGCGCTGGGGCGCCACAGGCATCTCCATAGACGAGTCGACACAGTAATCCCGACAGAATTGACGGGCGCGCCTGTGCCGCCTGAACCGTCTCAAAGGAAGGAAGCCGTGTCCGATGGCCGGCCTGCAGCATCCGCACCAGCACGAGGAACCCAATTGCTGTTGTCGACTCTAGGCGCTGGGAAGCGAGCCAGTGAAGGTATCTTTCCTCCGCGCCATGTCCCTCATCCGCAATTAGGCACGCCACGGCCGTCGCTGCACGCTCTCTGACAAGTCCAGACGGCCACGTCAACCGAGAGAGTGCCAAGTCTGCGTAGGCAGTCATCGCCGCGCAATATCCTGTGTCTGGCCACTACAGTCACCCACCCACGATGGCTCCGGCCCCAGGTCGCCAGCAGAGACCAAGTCGAGGGCCGCGTCGACGATGGCTTCGACAGACCTCACCGCAAGGTCTCGTTGGCCCTGTACCAGTAGGAACGCCACTATTCGCGGCCATGCCCCGTGACCGACCGCTGCCTCGGGAAACCCCTCTCTCGTATGCTCAATCAGAGATTCCCTCAAGAAATCGAACCACATGTTCGGGTAGTCACGCGCAACCACCCGCCAACGCTCCTCTGAGTCCGCCCTTTTCGATAACCACTCGTTCCAACCGCCGTTTTTCTGAGCCTCAACGAGCCAAGGGAAGGCTTCTTCTCGTCCCACTTGGTCGCGGAACTCTCTCCACAGTACATCTTCAATGCCGTAGATCTTGGCTCGCGCCTGAACGACCGCAAGCAGAGCCTCCACACCTCTTCCCTCCGCCCGCCAATGGTCAAGCCACGTCTGGATTCTGGCGGTTCGGTCAAAGTCGCGTGATGCGACAAGCGCCTTCCGGTAGTCCTCGAAGCGAGAGGGGTCGTAGTCAGTCACGCTCAAAGGCGAGCCGGCTCGCACTGGCCGAGTCCTCTCTTCGGACTCGCTCGCTCGGCCGGCCGTTGCCAATGGAACGCCTAGATAGTCATTCAGTGCATCAACCACGACACGAGCAAAGCGGTCTCCAGAGTCGCCTCTTGCCTCCAAGATCTCGCGATGCTCTTGTGTGATTGCAGTCAAGGCGACGGCTCGACCTTCGGAAATCGACAGATCAATTATCTTCAGAAGCTCACGGAACACTTCACCCGCATCGTCGTATTGCTCGTGAGTCACCAACCAGCTGTAGTAGACCCCTAGGCAATCGGGTGCCACCTCACGAAGCGCTTGCCCCAGCCTCACCGGCAAGTGACGGGTTTCGTCACCGTCTGTGAAATGTCCAACCTCAGCTATTGGCTTGGCAAGTCGTAGAAGCCACAAGCGACACGTTTCCTTTAGTTCATCTTCCGCAAACGTCTGAATCGCCGAGAGCGTGTTAGTCAGGCACATGTCCTTGTGGTGCCCATGCGACAGCTGATTCGACGCATATCTTCGCAGGAGGTCAGTTGCTTCTCGGCGCCACCCGTGCATGACAGCCAAGGCAGCCAACCACGCGAAGTGCTCTGCACGCTCGTAGAAGGCCTCATCGACGACTTCAAGATCCGCGCTTCGACTGGCAAGTGTCCACCGAAGGGCGTCCTCATCCAAGAGCTTCCGTCGCGAGGTGACGGCATTCTTCACCCACTGCCATGGCCTGACGAACGGAGACGTCCATACTTGCTCGAGCTCAATCTGAGACAGGCGTCGTTCATTGGCTCGGCGCCCTGACAACCCAATACATTCAATCGATAAGGCACAAAGGGAGTCACATGCCACTGTCCCAAACTCAAAATCTGACTCCGTTGCGCCTCCTCGCCAACGAGGCAACTCAAGATCACCGAACGGACTCAACAGGCGGTCAGGAGTCACTCTTGCTCCGGAGCGAATCTCAGCCGCAGAGGCTTCAGCGGCGGCATTCAGGCGCCGGAACCAGCCTCCCACCCAATCCGAGCAATGCAAACCATCTAGCCAGGCTTCGTTGGCATCGCCGCTTCGACAGTGGTGGTTCGTCAGAAGACCAAAAAAGACATCTCGAATCGCTTCTCTCAGGCCAATCCTTTGCTCTGGTGTAAGATATCGCACATCGGGCAACTCGAGCACGGGGAGTCCTACCGGCCTAGTCACCCGATGGCCTCGACTGGACTGATACAAATTCACCGATGCTAGTGCTTCGAACTCCACTCGACCAACGAAGACGTCACTTACGTCCAATGATTCCTCAAAGGCCAAGAGCATAATGCCATTGACGAATTCCACTTCGACGTTGTGCCGAGTATCCTGATCGACCGAGTGACCCTCGTCTGGCATCCATTCTTGAGCCAGTCTAAGTGCCTCGCGGAGACCATCGGCGTCTCGCCTGATGCGCATCTCCTCCACCATGTGACGCACCAGCCGCCTGCCTTTCGTACCTCGCCGAAGCGCATAGCGCACCGCACTACTTGGCTTCCGAGCAATGGCGGCCACCCGGTACATGGGAGCCATGCGCTCAGTCCATGGCTCGTGGTCTCTCGCCTCATTGAACTCCCCGCTGTTCACGCGCCGACGAAGCTCCTCATAGCATCGCTCAACCTCCGATGGTCTCTCGGAGGCGTCCGCTCGCTCAGCGAGGAGGCAAACCTCGTGCGGAGTGAGGTGCGCGATGTCTTCTGATAGCCAGTCCGGGAGGAACTCGTCTTCTTCAAGACTAAGCTGCGCGAAGAGAGCCGATTCCGCCGCGTCTCGCCTGAATTCGAATGCGTCTGAGAAGTAGAGACACGACACGCCGCGTTGCAGAGCGGTCGGCAGATCATCAGGTGTCAGAGCGACTGCGCCGCTCTGCGCCAGGAGTTTCTCCGTTGTCGACGCTGGACGCCGCATCGCGATAGCCTCCAGAACCCACGCTCGGTTAGGTCCATCTCTGAGCGGATCCACCTCGCCAAGTTCTGCACGCAGGAGCCACCCGTAAGCCCAACGCCAGTACGCAGGCGCATCACGTTCAAGCCACTGCACCACGGCAGTGCCCAAGTCCCTCTGCTGGGTGGCGTAATCTTCGGTTGAACGCATGAAGACCAGAAGAGATGAATGAAATGGCAAGAGCCCCAGCGAAGCTCGGCGCAGAAGGTGATTGACTTGCGCAAGTCCCCGAACGGCCGTCACCCTGTCTACACCGAGTCCTCCTAGACAGTCGACAAGGCCAGATCGCGGCCAAGGAAAATGACCGCATGCGATCAAGAGCAAGACGAGGCGCCCTGCCTCGTCGAGTGCACGAACCAATCCTTCGTAGTAGTCGGTAATCTCTCCTGTGGGGCAGGGTGGTAATCCTGAAACTGAGTACTCAGAGATCGGCTGACCGCTTTCCAGTAGAGCGCCGAGCGAATACCTGAGGTGTAGCGGGTGTCCGTTGCTAATCTCGAAGAACGCTTCCGACAAACGCTCAAGAGTCGCTTTATTTCCCGCGTCTTCGGCCAGATCGAGTTCGGTGCCATGACTCGTGACCCACTCTGTTGTCGCCCTGCGATCGAAACGTGGCAACTCCTTCCATAAACGCCTCGGCACGGCCCGTAGCAGGACAGAAGGGAGTTGCTCGTCAGCCACCGGTTGGGTGGCAACCATAAGAGCCACTCCCGATGGCAGCGGGAAGAAGTCGTCCAGGAGCTGAGCAAGTTCGTCTGCGCTTTTCCTCTCACGCCATACGTGATCCAAACCATCGAGCAAGACGACCAAATGGCGTCCGTGCTGTTCGTAGTAGGCGCCGCACACACCTAGCGCCTCACGCAGATCGGAGTAGCTAAGCTGGCGCGCCGCCATCGCACCAAGCGCATCGCCGTAATCTCGCTTCAGGTCGTGGAGAAGTGACTCAGCAGCGTCCTGGTGTCTTAGGCGTCGCCCTGCGTGCTCCCTCTGGGAGAGGAAATAGTGATGACGGACAACAGGATACCGTTCCTCGTTGAGCCGTCTACAGAGTGCACTCACGTATGTGCTCTTCCCGAGACCGGGCGAGGCAACGATGACCTGGCATCGCTCAGCCGAGTCGATTGCCGTTCGGACGTCAACATCGAACTCACGAGATGGAGAAACGTAGTCGGTGGGGACAGGAAACTCTTGCGGCAGCCCTCGTAGCTCCCTCCATTCAGAAGCTTGTCGAACTGCAGCCATGGAGATGTGGCCGTTTGGAGGTGGCTCATGCCGCAGGCGAATCCACCTCCGCAGGCTATTGTTTAGGCTCAACCACCCGCGATCGTCAAACCCCAGCTGAATAAACTTATCCCTCACCGAATCTTCAAGGTCTTCAAGGCCGGGATGGTTGAACTGGAACCTAAGGTTAGACAGGACTGCCGTGTCCTTTCCTAGCTCCTCAATCAGTTGAACGACTTGGGCGCGGAGCCCGTCGTCTTCGACTCGGTCAAGATCAAGGGTGCCGGCATCAGTCAGCGCGCGCGCTAGATTGCTTGCGGGAGACCTGTTGGTTACAACTCGCGCGTCTATGGTTCTTCCCGGATGGGACGCGCCAAGCACATCGAGTGACCGCAGCCACTTCTCAAGCAGGCTTGCACGTCGTGGGCTTCCAGCCCCAGATACGGCCCCGGGAGTCAGAAGTGAAGAGAGCGACCATCTCGAGTCGTCATGATCAGGGTGCCCAGAGAACTTAACCTGAATGGCTACTACCGAGTTGTGCGTCACGACGACCACGTCGTCGAGAGCACCCGCGTCGTCGGCTTCGACTCGGACGTACTCAACGGCGTCAGGGTTCGCCAGCCAATCGACCAGCACGTCTAGCGCAACAGCATCCTGGTAGTCGTCGCCGGAGCGCCTGATGCCCGTCCGTGTGAAGGGTCCTCTGCCCAGACTTACCATGCCAGTCGAAGTCCCCGTTCAGGTCCGCTGCCTACATGGTGGGCTTGATCCGGTCTAGTGGACACTTTCCGACAGGCGGGTACGATGTCCACGATGGGAGCGACAGAGAAGCAGTGACGCGCCCTGGATGGCGGCCACAGGAACCCGGCTCGCTCAGGTCCCTCCAGGAGAACTTCCGACACAAACTCGCCAACCTGCCATGGCGCGAGTGCCGCAGCGTCGACCGGTACATCATCTAGGTTCGAATCAGCACCGGCCGATCGGCCGGCTGGATCCGAGAGGAGGGGGTCCCCGTCGAAGGGCTCCGTGGTGGGTGATACCGTGAGTTGGGCAAGCTGGTCCGCGCTCAGGATCGGGTCGTGAACTCTACCGGTCTTGAGGCCCTTCGCGACGAGCTTGACCGATTCGCCCATCGGAGTCGAAGTGATGACCTCAACGGGCTCCGGAAACAGGGGTCCTCGGACTACGGTGCGAGGAGAAAGGTTCGGATTCCGCATCTCAAGCGTCATGCCACCTCATGCTTTGAGTTGCTCTAGCGGGGCCGCCCTCCCGGGCCGATTCTGGTTCGGCTCTCAGGGCTGAGGCGAGCCATTCTACCCGAGCGACCGTTGTGCCTTGAGCACTTTAGGGGACTTGCTCGTCCTGGCGGGCCATCCAGAGGCGCCAGGGTACGCTGAAGGCGCCCCGGCTCGACAAACGGCCCAACGCGCATCTCTACGAGACCGACCGGATGCGCCGCGTCCATCTGCGCGGGCATCCCAACATCCTGAAACGGCTGCTCGTCCAGGTCTGCGGCGTCAATCTCGGGTTGCTCATGCGGCACCTGACGGGCGTCGGCACGCCGCGGAGCCTCCAGGGCCGCGCATCGGCGCTGGTGGAGGCGCTGATCGGCCTCCTGAGCGGCTGCTGGGGGCCTGTGCGGCGCTTCTGGGCCCCGGAGCGCCATGATCGGCCCGATTCGTCGTAGGGAAGACCGGCGACACGTCACTATGGACACGCGATCCTCGACTGACGAATAGCCCCTTTTGCCACGGGCTGCTAGGAGCGCGACGGCGGCTTCAACAGCTTCAGGAACCACTGACCGTCGGCGTACGATGGGTTGCCCGCCTAGCGCTGATCACAGCGCCACAACGTCCGTCGGAAATCCTCCGAGCCACTCACTATTCGGCCGTGAGAGCAGTCTGGCGTGTCGATAGGCCCAGTCGGGGTAGAGGACCGTCGCGGCTCGGTACCACTCACCGTGCTTCTCTAGGGTGAGGGCGAGGTCAGGACTCCCAGATTCTCGCAGGTACAGCGGCAGCAGGAGTTGAATGCGTCCGCGATAATACTGCGGCACGGCGACACGATAACTTCGTTGTGCCAACCTAACACTGTGCTGGATCGCCCCTTCCAGCTGGTTACGAGTCGCGCGCGGTACTATGGTGTCCACTTGGTCACCTTCACTATCGGTCATACCAACAGGCACACTCGCCTCAGTTTCAATATCTGGAACTGTCGCCACATCTTCTGGGACGCCATTGGTCCCGAGGGAGCCACCTAGCTCAACCGGGAAGCGATTGAGGTTCTCGCGAATGATGTGGTCCAGATTGGGCTGAACCTGAAGCTCCGGATTGAAGATTAGCTCCGAAGGATCCGTCCAGTAGCTCGCGAGCCTCGGAAGCTCCGGACAGTTAGTCAGGACACGCTCACCCGATCGAGCCCATTTCGTTAAGAACCATCTCTTGTTTGCTTTGGACTCCGGACTCGTCCGGTCGTAACGCTCCGATAAGCGGAACACTCCGAAGATCTCCTCCTGACTCTGGGTCAACAAACCCGTATTGAAACAGGCCAGGTCCGCGACCTCAACAATTCGCTGCTGGTCATGCACGCGGAGAAAGGTGTAGCGGATGTAAGCGTCAAGCACGGGAGCTGGAGATGAGCTCGGTACAGATCTGTAATTCCATGGCTCCGGTTCAGCCATAGTCGCTAGGGTTTGGAGACGACTGTCCCAATCAGCGACCTTGGCGTATTCGAATATCCTCATCTGCTCCTCCACCACGGTCGACGCCACAAACTCACTCTCTCACGCGCCGACTTCATGCCTGTCGGCACCGAGCAACCGCCGCAGCCGGCCGAGGAGACAGTCGCGGCGGGCTTCGTAGAACGCGTTGAACCCAGTCATGTCGACGGGAACGTCGCCAAGATCGTGACGCTTGGCGTATTCCAGGGACGCCTGAGGACCAAAGGTTGCGACCATCCATTGTTGCGGGAGCGCGTCGCTTTTGCTCTCGTTCGCTTCGCCGACGAGTAGTTGCAGGTTGGGCAGGCGGTCGCCGCGGTCCTGGAACCCCGGAATGTCGTCCTCGGCAACACCAGCCAAGCGTAGTCGCCTGGACGAAAATCGGCTCTTCGGGAACACATGGTCGATGTGGAACCTGTTGTTCTGCAGATCCACGAAAGGGTACAGCAGGGACAGCAGCGTGAACGTGCGGTCCTTCGATTCCACGAGATCCTCGAACTCCTCCTCCTCGAAGGTGAGGCTCTTGCCACGCGCTCGCATCGCCGCTTCCAGGTTCGCCGCCGGAAACGCGTCGCCGCCGTGCGTGTCGATGACGCTCCTGAGCGCCGTGAGCAGCGAATCCAGACCGCTGCCCCAAATTCCCCGCTTGAGCAACGACCGGATCAGCCAGATGCGGATTGCGTCGCGATCTTGGCGGTACACGGCGTGGGACAGGAATCCGGACGGCGTATCTCGACGATACAAGTAGTGCGCGATGGGCAGGACCGCGTTGTGAGCGGTGAGACTGCTTTGGGAGATTCCGAACCGTGCCACCAATTCCACGGCCGTGCGGACTGCTCGCGTGATGCGATCCCAGCGAGCTTCAAGGAGCTTCATGTTGTCGCTGTTAAAATTGGTGATCCTGAACCGCACGCTGCCGACGTCAGCAAGCATCAGGCCGGCCTTGAGCAGGAAGTCGTGGGAGAAGCCGAAGCCGTCCCCGATCTGATTGATTTGGTCCACTGTGCCGTGGATCTCTTCGCGGGCGTCGAGGTTCTTCCACTGTGCCGTGGCCATGCTCATGAGCATGTCCGAATAGCTTAGCGTCGTGCCGCCGCTGTTCGTACGGATGAAGATGTCCAGGACCTTGTCGAGATCTCGGTCGTCCTCCTCGTAGTACGCGATGACTGGCTCCGTGTGGACCACCTTGTGAAGTCGGGCAAGGACCTTGAGTGGACCGCGTTGATTGCCGAGCTGCCGGTCCACGAGAAAATCGGCGAGATCCACGGTATCCTCGGCTTTGAGTACGTCGCGAACGGGATACCAGCAGTGCGTGTCGTCGTGCGAAGCGGTCGCGTCCACATCGGTCAGAAAGCGAAAGTCGTACTGCATGCCGGCCTCGTTCTCCTCCGCGTCGGCCAGAATGTTCAGGTACAGATGTCGCCTGGGAAAGGCGTCCGGGCTGTTCCACCACCGGCGCGGCAGCTTGTAGGCGTAGCTGCCGCGGAGGCCGATATTGAGCGCGGTCAGCCGCTGCTGGCCGTCGAGCACAGCCGTGATCTCATCGCGGGTGATTTCACCGAGCGCCGGCAAGCGCTTGTTGTCCCGCTGGTGATAGTGGAGCATGAAGTCGTAGAACTGGTACTCCTTTATGCCGTCGCGTGCGACCCTCCAGAACAGGAAAGACCCAATCGGATACCCTCGTATCAGGCTGTCGAAGAGCCTTTCGATCTTAGAATGTTCCCACACGAACTCGCGCTGGATGGCGGGCAGCGCGTATTCGCTGCGTTCGATGGAACCGAGCGCCTTCACGATGGTTATCGGGGTCTGAAACGCCATGCCTGTGAAGCCTCCTGTCGAGCGGGTCCGACGCGATCGGCGCGTCAGGTTAAGGTACAGAGGGCGCAAGAAGCGGCCGATGGTCCTTGTTTCCGTTTCGTCGCGGCCAGAGTACCACGCCACAGGTGTGGCGAGTGGGGGCGACGGCGAGCCGACAGTCCACTGGTCGTCGGTCACCCGCCTGGATGCACGACGCGGAAACGCTAGAGGATATGCTGGATGTGTGACAGACCGGATGCGACGATGATCTAGATGATGGCGACGTTCGTGAGACAACTCCTGCCCGTATGTGCGGTGGTCGCAGGGGTGACGTTGGCTGTTGTGTTCGTCCAATGACTTTTCTAAACAACGCATGGGTAATCGGTATTGGCGGGGGCGTCCTCAGCGGCTTCCTGGTTACCGTCTTCTCCCGCATGATTCTTTCGCGTCGGGATCGCGGCGAATATGTACAAAAGCTTCAGTCGGCTAACCGAGAGATCATCTACGCTCTTCGCCCGGGAATTTCAGAAGGGCAGGTTCCGAATCGTCAAGTCGTAGTCTTGCTCATCAACGCTACGGCTCGGAAGTATGGCGTCGACATAGGAGACGTGGTCGACCCGGCCCAAATCGGAGAGGAACTGACCAAGGAAATAATGGATTCCAGCTTTATATCCGCCAGCACTAAGCAGGAGTATTGCGATCAGTTGACCCCGTTGACCTCTGCGCCGCCCGAAGTGACCGCAAACACTGCCGACGCTAGCGAGGAACGTTCGCGGTCAAGGTCGGATTTTTCCGCATATAGAGCACGAATGGTTACGTCGGTGAGCGCGATGCTGGGCGGTACAACCGCCATGATGACCATGATTCTTGTAATTTCAGATGGCGCCGGCAGGAGCATAGAAGCGCTAGAGGTGTTGCTGCCGTCTGTTGCTACGCTTCTTGCCACAATCATGTGGGCGACCCTGATGATGCGATCCCGTCGTGGATGAACGCGATCGAAAAGCGAGGACAGAATCAGTGGGATCATCAGTATGAACAAGTCAAAGAATGACGATGCAGAGGCCTAACACACCCCTCTGTATGAGATTAAGGCGATCTCAGGCCAGGGGTGTCACCCGGAGGGCCGACGCACCTGCCGTCCTGGGAACCCTCGCCGGTATCGCCCGGGCAGCACGCGGCCAATTCCGACGTCGCGCGCGCGACGTCTGCAAGACATAGAATCAGACACGGGATACGACACACGGCGGTGCGTGCCGGGAGGTGTTCTTGCCGGCGTGTCGCAAACGGCCGTTTACGACATACGCTGATCGGCTACGCCCGCGTCTCGAAGGCGGACGGCTCACAGTCGCTGGACCTGCAGCGCGACGCGCTGCGAGCCGAGGGCGTCGACGCCGCCCTCACAGGAACCGCGGAACCCGCCTCCGATACTCCCGGTACTCGTCACCGTACTGCTCCTCCAGCCACGGCTCCTCGGTGAGCGGCGCAACGACGAACACCAGCGCAAGCAGCAGATGCGCGATCCACGGGAACACAGAGTTCGCGATCACGCCCACGCCAATGAAGAACACGATGTCACCGACATACTGTGGGTTCCGCGGGAACCGGTAGGGTCCGTCGGACACGAACCCGCCCTTCAGCCCAGACGAGTTCTTCCAGCCCACCGTGGCCACACCCCACACCGCCAGCATGCCGCCGAGCAGCGCCAACGGGATCCCGACGACGAACCGGAGGGGGCTCTGGAAGGCCCAGGAGTTCCAGTGCATGAGGAGGAGAAGGAGGTTGATGCCGAACACTGCGCAATAGCCGGCCCAGGTCAGGAAGTACTGCCAGGAACGACGACCCGGTGGCGGCCAGATTCGCCGGGCCGGGACGGCCGCGGACCAGACTGCTCCCGCCAACAAGGCAATAAGGATGGCGACGGCGACGAGGATGTTAGGCATATCGGGGCAGATCCTACCGGTTCTGGTTCGGCGCCACCGCCACCAGCAGTATTACCTCGTTCGGGGGCCCCGCGAAGTCGATCCGCGGCACCGCGCCCGGTGACGAGCCGCGCGGACACCCTGCTCGAGGAGCCGTTCTACGAGGAGCAACTGCCGCCGGTGTGCAGTCCGGCCCTGCTCGCCACGCGCGGCCTGCCTCGGCAACTGGCCGCCGCTCTACGACCTGGGATGGGATGCTGACTGGTCGTACTGGTTCACCCGCCAGGGCCTGCCCACGCCGGACCTGTCACGGGCGCCCGCATGTCGCAAACGACCGTTTACGACACATGCTGATCGGCTACGCCCGCGTCTCGAAGGCGGACGGCTCCCAGTCGCTGGACTTGCAGCGCGACGCGCTGCGGGCCGCGGGCGTCGACGCCGTCCACGTCTACCACGACTACGCGTCCGGCGTCCGCGACGACCGCCCCGGGCTCGACAGCTGCGTGCGCGCGCTCCGGACGGGCGACGTGCTCGTCGTCTGGACGCTCGACCGCCTCGGCCGCACCCTCGTTCACCTGGTCAACACCGTGCAGGACCTGTCGACCCGCGGCGTGGGCTTGCGGGTACTCACCGGGCAAGGCGCGCAGATCGTCACCACCACGTCGGCCGGCCGCCTCGTGTTCGGCATCTTCGCGGCGCTGGCCGAGTTCGAGCGGGAGCTGATCCGCGAACGCACCCTGGCCGGGCTCACGGCCGCGCGGGCGCGCGGCCGCCACGGCGGCAGGACGTTCGCGCTGTCGAAAGCCCAGATGCGGCTGGCCCAGGCCGCGATGGCGCACCGTGACACCTCCGTGTCCGCACTCTGCCACGAACTCGGGATCAGGCCCGTGACGCTCTACCGGTACGTCGGGCCGCAGGGCGAGTTGCGCGAGCAAGGCGAGAAGGCCCTCGCCACCTGAAGCGGAGCGCTCTGGACCATGATGCCGGCGGACACTGGCTTCACGTAGGATTTCGCCCCCTTCCGCACACAACCCGAACCTCGGTGGTGGCCAATACTCATGGAGGCTGAACGGCCAGAGCCAAGCCTTAGACGTGTACCGCAAAGCGGACGGATGTAGCCGAGCACGATGACATCTCTGGCACGGCAGGGCGGTTATTTATAGAAGTAGTATATTTTATATACTAGAATAGTATGTTTTTTGAGTACGATCCAGCCAAAAGCGCCACGAACAAGGCCAAGCATGGCATCGACTTCGACGAAGGTCAGGTGCTTTGGAAAGATGCTCGGATGCTGGAAGCACCGGCAAAAACCGATGACGAGCCGCGCTTTCTGGTGATCGGAAAGATTGGCGAACACCACTGGGCCGCCGTCTGTGCTCATCGTGGGGACACTGTGCGGATCATCTCGGTGCGGCGCGCCCGGAAACAGGAGATCGATCACTATGAAAGCCAGTGAGTTCGACAGGACATTTGATGCGGGAGCGGATGTGAGCGGCCATGTCGACTGGTCGAACGCCAAGCGCCCGAACGAGCAGGCAAAGAGGGTGAATGTGGACTTCCCGGCATGGGTGGTGGCCGGGCTGGACCGTCAGGCGCGGCACCTTGGCGTGACCCGCCAGGCGCTCATCAAGTTGTGGATCGCTGAACGGCTGCAGTGAAGCAGCAACCGAACCTGAAGGCGAACTCGGGCCAAGCGTCCTGATGCCGTTGACGTCGTCGGGCCTGATTCGGCATGGCATGCGACCACATACCAACGCGCCAGACCGAAGGAACGCGGGTGTCGGGATGGTGACAAGTCGAGATCGGGCACTGCTTCAGGCCACGGAGTGGACTCCTCCGAGGAGCGCATCGAGTTGTCGAATATGCACGGGGACCAGGAGCAGCGCATGAAGCTGGAAGATCTCCAGGCCAACGCCGCGGTGCGCGGCATCCTGTCCGACGGCCTTGTCACGGTGGTCAGCGTGCAGTGGTTCGGCTCCGAAGCGCTCGAGTTGACGTACAAGACACCGACGGGGAAGGTCGCCAATGAGCTCTTGTACCGTCACGACGAACCCCGGCTCGAGATCGTCGAGGTCGGCCGGCCATGGAGCTTCGACGGAGACGGCGCGCTGTTCCGCCTGGTCTCCGAGGCGCAGCGGATCCGCCTGGCGCATCTCTTCGATCCGGTGCTCGCCGTGCACACCTCGGTCGTCGAGCCCTTGCCCCATCAGATCACCGCGGTCTACGAATCCATGCTGCCCCGTCAACCCCTTCGTTTCCTTCTCGCCGATGACCCGGGCGCCGGCAAGACGATCATGGCGGGGTTGCTCATCAAGGAGTTGATCGCGCGCGGGGATCTGCAGCGGTGTCTGGTCGTCTGTCCCGGCAGTCTCGCCGAGCAATGGCAGGATGAGCTGTACCGCCGGTTCCAGCTGCCCTTCGACATCCTGACGAACGACAAGCTGGAGGCTGCACGTACGGGCAACTGGTTCTTGGAGACGAACCTGGCAATTGCGCGCCTCGATAAGCTCTCTCGCAACGAAGACGTTCAGCAGAAGCTGCAGGTTCCGGATTGCCGCTGGGACCTCGTTGTGTGCGACGAGGCGCATAAGATGTCGGCGACCTTCTTCGGGGGTGAAGTCAAGTACACCAAGCGTTACCGCCTCGGGCAGTTGCTATCGACCCTGACGCGCCACTTCCTACTGATGACGGCCACCCCGCACAACGGCAAAGAGGAAGACTTCCAACTCTTCATGGCGCTGTTGGACGGTGACCGCTTCGAGGGCCGTTTTCGCGACGGCGTCCACGTAGCCGATGTCTCCGACCTCATGCGGCGGATGGTCAAGGAGAACCTGCTCAAGTTCGACGGCACCCCGCTGTTCCCGGAGCGCATAGCCCATACGGTCCCCTACAAGCTCTCCGAGGCAGAAGCCCGTCTCTACAAGGCGGTAACGGACTATGTGCGCGAGG
Source organism: Vicinamibacterales bacterium (assembly GCA_965263055.1). Taxonomy (GTDB): domain Bacteria; phylum Acidobacteriota; class Vicinamibacteria; order Vicinamibacterales; family UBA8438; genus VXRJ01. Next base: position 505,394 of record OZ253581.1, read on the forward strand.
AATTCAATCGAGCGGAGGCGCTCGAGAACGATAAGCGTGCCGGCACTGTCGGATTCGCGCTCACCATCCTCCAGCGGCGGCTCGCGTCATCGCCCGAAGCGATCTACCAGTCATTGCGTCGGAGGCGTGAGCGGCTGGCGAGTCGACTGCGCGAGTTGGAAGTCCTGCAACGTGGTGGTCAGGTTGCGAGCGCAGTCGTCACTGCCGGGCCCGAGCTCGATCCGGACGATGTCGAGGACCTGGATGAGGCTCCGGAGAACGAAGTCGAGGCCGCCGAGGAAGAGATCCTCGACCAGGCAACGGCGGCGCGGTCTATCGCCGAACTGAACGCTGAGATCGAGACGCTCACATCTCTGGACGCACTCGCGATGGGCGTACGTCGCAGCGGCGCAGACACCAAGTGGCGAGAACTTGCAAGCCTCCTCGACGAGATCTTCACCGCCGGCGGGGTGGCCGGCCAGATCGCGGAACCGGCTGTCCCGTACGGCGCGGGTGAGATCCCGCGCCCCAAATCCTCTCCGCGCCAGAAAATCGTCATCTTCACAGAGCATCGGGACACGCTGAGTTATTTGCACGATCGGATTACGACCTTGCTGGGGCGGGTGGATGCCGTGGTTCTGATTCACGGCGGGATGGGCCGTGAAGATCGACTCAAGGCGCAGGACGCGTTCCGGCACGATCCCAACGTGCACGTGCTGCTCGCCACAGATGCCGCCGGGGAAGGCATCAACCTGCAACGCGCTCACTTGATGGTGAACTACGACCTGCCGTGGAACCCCAATCGTCTGGAGCAGCGCTTCGGCCGCATTCATCGTATTGGCCAAACGGAGGTGTGCCACCTGTGGAATCTCGTGGCGGACGAGACGCGGGAGGGCGATGTCTATCGCAAGCTGCTCGACAAGCTGGAGCAGGCGCGGCAGTCCTTGGGTGGGCAAGTCTTCGATGTACTGGGGAAGCTGCACTTCGAGGGACGACCGCTGCGGGAGCTGCTGGTCGAGGCCATACGGTATGGCGAACAACCGGAAGTACTGGCTAGGCTGACCACGGCCGTCGATCATGCGCTCGACCGCGGCCACCTTCAGGACCTCCTCGAAGAGCGCGCGATCGCTCACGATGCCATGGACGCAAGCCGCGTACACCGTATCCGCGAGGACATGGAACGGGCCGAAGCGCGCAGGCTGCAACCGCACTACATCGAATCGTTCTTCCGTGAGGCCTTCCACCGTCTTGGCGGCACGCTCAAGCAGCGCGAGCCCAGACGTTACGAGATCACCCACGTGGCCGCGCCAGTACGCAACCGAGACCGGCTGATAGGGATCGGGGAGCCGGTGCTCCCCCGCTATGAGCGCATCGCCTTTGAGAAGTCGCTAGTCGCGCCACAGGGGCAACCGCTGGCGGCGTTCGTGTGTCCCGGGCATCCGCTGCTCGATGCGGTGATCGACCTGACGCTGGAACGACACCGGGATCTCTTGAAACGGGGGGCCGTGTTGGTCGACGAGCGTGACGAGGGCGACACGCCGCGCGTGCTCCTCTTTCTGGAGCACGCGATCCAAGATGCGAGCCTGACGCGCTCGGGGGATCGTCGGATCGTCTCCAAGCGCATGCTGTACGTGGAACGGGATGCGGATGGCATGACCCGCCATGTCCACTATGCGCCCTACCTCGACTATCGGCCGCTCGCTGAAGACGATCCCGGCCTGGAAGCCATCCTCGAGCGGCCGCAATGCGCGTGGATCGACCAGGATATCGAAAGACAGGCGCAGGGCTACGCTGTTGCGACCGTGGTCCCGGAGCATCTGGCGGAGGTGCGCGAGACGAAGGTGGCGTTGATCGCCAAGACCGAGGTGGCCGTCAAGGATCGCCTCACCAAGGAGATCACCTACTGGGATCATCGCGCCGAGCAACTCAAACTGCAGGAGCAGGCGGGCAAGACCGGCGCGCGGCTCAATTCAGGGGAGGCCCGCAAGCGCGCGGACATGCTGCAAACACGTCTCCAGAAACGGCTTGAGGAACTCCGGCTCGAGGCGCACCTCTCGCCGCTGCCCCCGGTGGTGCTGGGAGGATTGCTGGTCGTCCCCAAGGGGCTCATCGATGCCATGAACGGGCATGAATCGGCGGGCACAGGAACGGCTGTGGATACGCAGGAATCGGCCGCACGGGCGCGCAACATCATCATGGAGGTCGAGCGGAGCCTGGGGTTTGACCCGACCGACCTGGAGTTCGAGAAACTGGGGTACGACATAGAAAGCCGGGTGCCAGGCACGGGCAAGCTTCGATTCATCGAGGTCAAGGGCCGGGCCAGCGGCGCGGCCACGATCACGGTCACGCGCAATGAGATTCTGTACTCCCTGAACAAGCCCGAGGACTTCATCCTCGGGATCGTGGAGTTTCAGGACGGCGGCCGGCATCGGATCCACTACGTTCGCGAGCCCTTTCAGCGTGAGCCGGATTTTGGGGTGACGAGCGTCAACTACGATTTTGCGGAGCTGCTCGCCCGAGCGAAAGCGCCCTCATGAAAGGGTCGGCAGACGACAGGACGGCATGAAGATCAAAAAGAAACTGATTGAAGTCGCCTTGCCGCTGGATGCCATCAACACGGCCTCGGCCAGGGAGAAGTCCATTCGCCACGGACATCCCAGCACGCTACACCTCTGGTGGGCGCGTCGGCCGTTAGCGGCAGCCAGGGCGGTGATCTTCGCGCAGATGGTGGACGATCCGTCCGGGTATGTGGACGTGCTGCTGTCGGACCCGAAGAAAAGGAGGGCTGCGGAGCGAGAATTCAAGAAGCGCGTTGCGGGACATGCGGCAAAGCGGGCATTGGCCCGCGACGACGCGATCGCCGAACCTCAGCCGACGCTGGAAGAGGTCATCGCTGAGCAAGAGCGCGACCGGCTATTCGTAATTATCGAAGCATTCGTTCTTTGGGAGAACACCACGAACGAAGAGGTGCTCGAACCGGCGCGGCGAGAGATCTGGCAGAGCTGGCGGCGGGCGTGTGCCGAGAATGCGGCCCATCCGAGAGCCGGTGAGATTTTCGATCGGCACACGCTCCCGGCCTTTCACGATCCGTTTGCCGGGGGTGGAGCACTCCCGCTGGAGGCGCAGCGGCTGGGGCTGGAAGCCCATGCCAGCGACCTGAACCCGGTGGCGGTGCTGATCAACAAGGCCATGATCGAGATCCCGCCTAAATTCGCCGACCGGCCCCAGGTGAATCCGGCGGCCCGCCAGGAAAAGAGCCTGATCGGTCGCGAATGGAAGGGTGCACAGGGACTAGCCGAAGACATCCGCTACTACGGCCAATGGATGCGTGAGGAAGCCGAGAAGCGCATCGGGCACCTGTATCCAAAGGTCGAGGTTTCCGAGGAGATGATCGCAGAGCGGCCTGACTTGGAACGCTACAAGGGCCGCAAGCTGACGGTAATTGCCTGGCTGTGGGCGCGGACGGTGAAGAGCCCCAACCCCGCCTTTGCCGATGTCGAGGTGCCGCTGGCCTCGACTTTTATGCTGTCGACGAAGAAGGGCAAGGAGGCGTACGTCGAGCCGGTGATCGAGGGCCGGGCGTACCGGTTTTCAGTAAAGGTGGGAACGCCTCAGGATCCGGAGAAGGCGAGGCTCGGGACCACAGCTGGCAAGCGCCACGCATTTCAATGCTTGATGTCTGGAGTGCCGGTGACCTACGACCACATCCGTGCGGAGGGCAAGGCCGGACGCATGCGAGCACGGTTGATGGCCATTGTTGCCGAAGGGGAGCGCGGTAGGGTCTACCTTGCCCCCACCACAGAGCATGACGCGGTAGCGCGCCAAGCGCGTCCGGATTGGAGGCCAGATATCGATTTGCCCGCGAACCCCCGGGACTTCAAGACGCCCAACTATGGCCTAGCTGCGTTTTCCGACCTCTTCACTCCCCGCCAGCTCGTCGCCCTGACGACCTTCTCCGACCTGGTGACTGAGGCGCGTGCGCGGGTGGAGCGTGACGCCATCGTTGCTGACCTCCCCGACGACAGCACGCCTCTGCGCGATGGCGGCACCGGCGCCACAGCGTATGCGGACGCGGTAGGCGTATACCTTGGCTTTTCGGTAGACAAGATGACAGACACGAACACCTGCCTCTGTAGTTGGCAAGTGAATCCACCCAGACTGCGCGCAACATTTGGTAGACAAGCTCTACCAATGGTCTGGGATTATGCCGAAGCGAATGTATTCGGTGATGCGGCAGGTGATTTTGGAAGGTGCGTGGGATCACTGACGGAGGTCCTTGATAAGGGTGGCCTGCGGGGTTTGGGTACCGCTCGGCAGTCAGATGCGCAGACGCTGGATGTCAACCTACCACGAGTCTTTTCAACTGATCCGCCCTACTACGACAACATCGGCTACGCCGACCTCTCGGACTTCTTCTACGTCTGGCTGCGCCGCTCTCTCCGACCAGTCTTTCCCGATCTCTTCGCCACGCTCGCCGTCCCTAAGGCCGAAGAATTAGTAGCCACTCCATACCGGCATGGGAACAAGGAAAAGGCGGAAACCTTCTTCCTGGCCGGGATGAGACAGGCGATGCGCCGTCTTGCCGAACAGACGCACCCAGCATTTCCGGTCAGCATTTACTACGCGTTCAAACAGTCTGAGACCAGGACTGGATTGGGCACAGTCAGTACGGGCTGGGAGACTTTCCTCGATGCGGTGATGTGCGCTGGTCTTGGGATCAGTGGTACTTGGCCGATGCGTTCCGAACTGGCGACGCGCAACGTTGGTCGAGAGACCAACGCCCTCGCCTCCAGCATCGTCTTGGTCTGCCGACAGCGCCCTGCGGACGCCCCGATGGCCACCCGGCGCGAGTTCGTTGCGGCCCTCAAATCTGAATTACCAGTGGCCCTGACTCACCTGCAGCGTGGCAACATCGCACCGGTTGACCTCGCGCAGGCGGCCATCGGACCGGGTATGGCGGTCTACACCCGCTACGGTAAGGTGCTCGACGCCGGGGGCAACACCCTCTCGGTGCGCGAAGCGCTGGTCCTGATCAACCGAACTCTCGATGAAACGCTGGTCCAACAGGAGGGCGACTTCGACGCCGATAGCCGCTGGGCGGTCGCCTGGTTCGAACAGTTTGGCTTCGACGAAGGCGAGTACGGCATCGCCGAGATGCTCTCCAAGGCCAAGAACACGAGCGTCGCGGGCATGGTGGAAGCTGGGATTTTGGCCTCAAAAGCGGGGAAGGTCCGACTGCTGCGGCCCGAGGAACTGCCTCCAGACTGGGACCCAACGACCGACCCGAGGCTGACCGCTTGGGAGATGGTGCATCACCTCGTACGCGCGCTGGAGGCCGGCGGCGAGAGCACCGCCGCCGAACTCGCTGCCCCACTCGGTGCCAAGGGCGAGGTGGCGCGCGAGTTGTGCTACCGCCTGTACACGCTATGCGAGCGCAAGAAACGCACGGCGGCGGCGCTCTCCTACAACAGCCTGGTGCAGAGCTGGCCCGAGATCACTCGCTTGGCGCGAGAAGAGCAGAAGGCCGAAGCTGAACAGACTTCGCTCTTCGCAAGCAAGGACGCCTAACTGATGAGCCCTCACGAGACTCAGGAGTAGCGTATGGCGATAACGAATCACGAGCGGGTCGGTAAAGCACTCGATTTGCTCAAAGCGGGCCTGGGACCGTTTGTCGAACGCGAGGTCCGCGGCGCTCTGGAGTCGCGAAAATTGGACGCCCACCGAGTGCGCGACTACGGGGAAAATCGCGTATTGGGGAGCAAGCCTATCCCTGAGTGGGACGTGGCCGGGCTGCTCAAGCTGATGTGGGACACCTGGCACGATGTCTTTCGAGAAATTCTGGGGCCGGCGGAGCGAAGTCTGGTCAGCGAGTTACGCGGCCACCGCAATAAGTGGGCACACCAGGAGAGTTTTTCCAGCGATGACGCCTATCGCGCTCTGGATTCGGTGGGCCGACTCCTTGCCGCGGTCTCCGCGCCGCAGTCCGAAGAGCTCGAGAAGCGCAAGCTGGAACTGCTGCGGGTACGCTTCGATGAACAGACGCGCGGAGAACGGCGCAAGCAGGCGGGAACGGCGATTGAAAGCGTCGCCGCGGCCAACCTGAAGCCGTGGCGGGAAATCGTCACCCCCCACAGGGATGTCGCGAGCGGGCGCTACCAACAAGCCGAGTTCGCCGCCGATCTCTGGCAGGTGCATCTGGGCGAAGGCACCGACGAGTATCGAGACCCCGTTGAGTTCTTTCGGCGCACGTATCTGACGGAAAGCCTGCAGGGTCTGTTGGTTGGGGCCATCCGCCGCCTCGCGGGCAAAGGCGGCGACCCCGTCGTTCAGCTCCAGACGAACTTCGGCGGCGGCAAGACCCACTCCATGCTGGCGCTGTATCACCTCTTCTCCGGGACGGCCTCCGGAGAGCTGGACGGGATCGACTCCGTTTTGGAGGAAGCGGAGGCCAAAGAGCTTGCGGCGGCGCGCCGCGTCGTGCTGGTGGGGAACAAGATTTCCCCGGGGAACCCGGTCACCAAACCGGATGGCACGGTTGTCCGAACGCTCTGGGGCGAGCTGGCGTGGCAACTTGGCGGCAAGCAGGCGTTTGCGCGCGTCGCGGCCGACGACGAAAAGGCGACGAGTCCAGGCGACGTGTTGCGGGAACTCTTCAATGAATACGGCCCCTGCCTAGTCCTCATCGACGAGTGGGTGGCCTACGCTCGCCAACTGCACGACCAGAGCGACCTGCCCGCCGGCGGCTTCGAGACCCAATTCAGTTTTGCCCAGGTGCTCACGGAATCGGCCAAACTCGCCAACAACTGCCTGCTCGTGATCAGCTTGCCAGCCTCGGACACAGCCGGGGGCCCCCACACCCAGGCGGATGATGTCGAGGTCGGTGGGCAACGCGGGCGGGAGGCACTCGATCGGTTGCGGAACGTCGTCGGGCGTATCGAATCGTCCTGGCGTCCGGCCAGTGCCGAGGAAAGCTTCGAGATTGTGCGGCGACGCCTTTTCGAGCCGTTTACCGATCCTGTCCAATTCAGGGATCGGGATGTGGTCGCCCGCGCCTTTGCCGAGCTCTACCGAACACAGCATCAAGAGTTCCCGCCGGAGTGTCGGGACGCGGACTACGAGACACGGATCAAGGCGGCCTATCCGATACACCCCGAGATCTTCGATCGCCTGTACACGGATTGGTCGACGCTGGTGAAATTCCAGCGTACGCGTGGCGTGTTGCGGTTAATGGCGGCTGTGATTCACAGCCTGTGGGAGAAAGACGACAGGAATCCGCTGATTCTGCCGGCGAACATCGCGATCGACGATCCACGCGTACAGTTCGAGCTGACCCGGTATCTCCCCGACAACTGGGTGCCGGTGATCGAGAAAGACGTGGACGGGCCCAGCTCGCTGCCGCGACGGATTGACAGCGCGGTGCCGAACCTCGGAAAGTTCCACGCGTCCAGACGCGTCGCGCGAGCGATTTATCTCGGATCCGCCCCCACCGCCGATGCGGCGCATCGGGGGCTTGAGGACCGTCGCGTCAAACTCGGCTGTGTCATGCCGGGGGAGTCTCCGGCGGTCTTCGGCGACGCGCTGCGGCGTCTGGCCGGGGCGGCAACGTACCTCTACCAGGATGGTCCTCGTTACTGGTACTCCACACAGCCAACCGTTACGAAACTGGCGGAGGATCGTGCCGAGCAGTTGAAGCGCAACCCCGACAAGGTGGTGCAGGAGCTCGATTCGCGACTCCGATCGGATCTCCGCGACACGGGCGACTTCAATCGAGTGCATCCCCTCCCGCAATCCGGGCAGGATGTTCCGGATGATCTCGATGCACGGCTCGTGGTGCTCGGAAGCGACACGCCCTACAGCAAAGAGCAGGGAAATCCCGCAGAGACCGCGGCGCAAACCATCCTGGAATCGAGGGGGAGCGCGCCAAGGATTTGTCGGAACACCCTCGTGTTTCTAGCCCCGGACAAAACACGGCTGCAGGATCTCGATGAGGCGGTCCGGCGGTACTTGGCATGGGAATCGATACTCGGGGAGCAGGAACAACTCGACCTTTCGCCTCACCAGGTCAAGCAGGCCGAAACCCAAAAGGAAGCCGCGTCCAGCGCGGTGACAGCCAGGCTCCCGGAGACGTACCAGTGGCTCCTGGTTCCGGTTCAGGCCCGTCCCGATGCTTCGATGGAGTGGCAGGCCATGAGGCTGTCGGGCCAGCATTCGCTCGCAGCCAGGGCGAGCAAGAAACTGAAAGGCGATGAGCTGCTGGTGACCGGCTTTGCCGCCACGCGACTGCGCATGGACCTTGACCGCGTGCCTCTCTGGCGCGGCGATCACGTGTCGATCAAGCAGATTGTCGAGGACTTTGCGCGGTACCTCTATCTGCCGCGCCTCAGAGACTCGACGGTGCTGTTGAACGCGATCAGCGCCGGTGTCGCCCTGCTCACCTGGGAGCAGGAGGCGTATGCGCTCGCGGACAGCTTCGATGATGAGGCCAAGCGCTACCGTGGTTTACGTGGTGGGCACGTCGTTTCATTGCCGGATGCGGATGCTCCAGGGTTGCTCGTCAAGCCGGAGATCGCGCGTCAACAGCTTGATGCCGAGAGAGCACAGCCGCCGCGCGGCGGAGAAGGCGCCGGCGCAGGGACGGGTGGAGAAAACCCGGTTCCAGGCAGAGACTCCGGTGCCGGTGAGGGTCCGGCTGGCACACCGCCAGTGCCGCGACCGACACGGTTTCATGGGACCGCGACGCTTGATTCCGAAAGGGTCGGCCGCGACGCGAGCCGGATTGCGGACGAGGTGATCGCGCATCTTTCCGGCCTGGTCGGAGCGAAGGTCACGGTGACCCTCGAGATCGAAGCCGAGGTGCCGGCGGGAGCCTCGGATCACGTTGTGCGCACGGTCACGGAGAACAGCCGGACACTGAAGTTTACGAGCCAGGGCTTTGAAAAAGAATAAGCTGCGGAGCGCCCCCTGCTGGGCGGTTCTGCCCGGAGCGCAGCGCGTCGAGAATCGCGGGGACGCCGTGCAAAAACTGGTTGGTGCCCTTATTCGCCTCAAGGCTCCCGTCGAGGATCTGCACCGCGCGCGCCCGCACAGCGTCGAGCAGCGCCGTGCGCGTGCGATACGTCGTCTCGGCGCCCATCAAAATCCGGATGTTGTCGAGCGACTGCCGCTGGCCATCAAGGGCGAGCAAGGCGCCGATCTCGAAGTACCCCGTCGCAATATCGAACGCCTTGGCGATGCCGGCCCATTCTTCGAGATAGCGGAGTCCCGTCCAGCCGGAGACGCTGTTGTCGAAGAGGCCTCGGCCTTTGGAGTCAGCGGTCACCGAGACCTCTCAGAACGTCCGTCGCGCTGACAGATCCGGGCGTACCGTTTATCGCTCGACCAGATCGGCAACCCGGCATCGATGCACGACTGACCGCTTCTTGCCACGACCGGCCTACACCGCCGTGTGCCGGGGCTTCACACCTGCGGTGATTCGGTGGCCCACGGCTATCTCCGCTCGGCGCAGCTCATAGGTTTTTTGCAGGTTTAGCCAGACCTGCGGCGTCGTCCCGAAATAGCGCGCCATCCGGAGTGCCGTGTTGGCGGTCACGCCGCGGTGCCCGTGCAGGATCGCCGTGATCCGGTTCACCGGCACATCCAGCGCCTTGGACAACGCATTGGCCGACAGCCCGAGTGCCTGGAGTTCGTCCCGCAAGATCTCTCCTGGATGCACCGGCCGCATACCGTTGTTTACGGTCATCGGTTCAACCTCCCAGTGATAGTCCACGATCGCCACCTCGCCGGGCCCGTCATCGTCCCACCGGAAACAAATCCGCCATTGCGCGTTGATCCGGATGCTGTACTGCCCGGCCCGGGTCGCCCCGTAGGGCCTCCAGGCGGTTGCTCGGTAAGCCAGCCAGGTCCTGGAGGGCTTCCGCGCTGTCTAGATAGGTGAGCCGGCGCACGGTCTGATCGGCGAACCCTTGGAATGCCTGGACACGATGCCCTTCGAAGAACCGCCGGGTGTTCCGGTCCCTGAAGCTGCGGATCATAGCCCGCCACCATTATAGATTTTGGGGCTGTCCTATTTAAGGCTTCCTGTACGGGACCCGCTAGGATGGCCGCATGTACCAGCGCCGGAGCCGACTCAGCCGTCGGACGCAGGAGCGGCTGATTGAGCACTTCGTCGCCGGCACGACGGCTCGGGCAGCCGCCCAGCTCGTCGGCGTGCACCGGAACACGGCGGCCACCTACTACACGCGACTCCGGCATGTCATCGCCGAGGAGATGGAGAACATGGTGCCGGTGGACGGTGAAGTCGAGGTGGACGAGAGCTACTTCGGCGGGGTCCGGAGGGGACGACGCGGTCGCGGCGCAGCGGGCAAGATTGCGGTGTTTGGCCTGTTGAAACGGGGCGGACGCGTGTACACGGTGCCGGTCCCGGATGTGCGGGCCGTGATCCTCACGCCGCTGGTCAAGCGGTGGGTGAAGCCCGACAGCATCGTCTACACGGACGGCTTCCTCAGCTACGACCCGCTCGACGTGGCGGACTTCCGGCATGTGCGGATCAACCACGCCGAGAACTTCGCTGTGGGCCGCGGCCACATCAACGGTATCGAGAACTTCTAGAGCCAGGCGAAGCGGCACCTGCGACGGTTCAACGGCATCCCGCCGGAGCGGTTCTACGACTTCCTGAAGGAGTGCGAATGGCGGTTCAACGGCGGGGATCACGAAGAGCTCCGTAAACAGTTGAAACGATGGGTGTTGCGGCGCCAGAAGCGTCGTTAAATAGGACAGCCCCTAAATAAATGGCGGAGAGAGTGGGTCCGCCTACGGCTGCCCGTTGAGATAAGCCGCCCACTCGTCCATCAGGCGGCGCCGACGTTCGAAGAGATCACTGCGGGCGTAGGCCGCCTCTGTCGGGTTGCGCACCGTATGGGCGAGCGCGGCTTCGACCACCTCACGAGGCGTATTCGTTTGCTCCGCGGCCCAGTCCCGGAAGCTCGAACGGAACCCATGCGGCACGGCGGCGATGCCGAGTTCTTTGATCAATTTCGACAGCGTCATGTCAGAGAGCGGCTTCCCGCGTGGACTACGGAACACCAAGCCCGTGCCGTCACTGCGTCTCCGTGCGTCGTGCAGGATCTCGAGCACCCGCCCGGGGAGCGGCACGCGGTGATCCCGCTTGGCCTTCATGCGCGCGGCGGGGATGGTCCACACGGCCGCGTCGAGAGCCATCTCGTCCCACGTTGCCAGGCGCACCTCGCCGGACCGCGCCGCTGTCAGGACCAAGAGCTCAAACGCATCCTTGGTGGTGACCAACGCCCGGGAGGTGCGCACGGTCGCGAGCGCGTCCGCCACTTCACCGTGGGGCAGCGCCCGCATGTGTTGGACGACGGCCCGCTGCCGCCCGAGCACCTGCCCGAGGGCGTCGCCCGCCGGGTTGTCCGGCCGGTAGCCCATGGCCACGGCCCACTTCATCACGGCGCCGATCCGTTGCCGTACCCGCCGCGCGGTCTCGGGCTTGTCGTGCCAGATCGGGGTCAGGATCGCCAGCACGTCGGCCGTGGTCACGTCGGACACGGGCACCGCCCCGATGCGCGGGAACGCATAGGCGCGTAGACTGCGCGGCCAGTCCCGCTCGTACCGCGCGTGCCGCCAGCCGGGGCGCTGCTGCTCCAGCACCGCGGCGGCGGCTTCCTCCACCGTGGGCACCTGCTTGGCGTGGCGCTGCTCGGCCAGCGGATCCCCGCCCGCCCGCGCCTGCTTGCGGTGGGCGAACGCCACGTCGCGCGCCTCGGCCAGCGACACCAGCGGGTAGCCGCCAAGCCCGAGCATCCGGGGCCGGCCCCGAATGACCAGCCGTTGCACCCACCGCCGCGCCCCGGAGGGGTCGACGCGCAAGTTCAGGCCGTGGCCGTCACAGTAGAAGCCGGGCGGGGCGGTGCGCACGAACACGGCACTCAAGCGATGCGTCAGGCGGCGCGACGTCCGCGGAGGGGTGTCTGTCATCGACGAGACCACGTGATGTGCACCCACAGTTCTGTATACAGATAACATTAGGATGCGGGTGAAAGCGCCGGAACGATGTGAGGCACTCTAGGACAATAACCCCTTTTTGCTAGAGAAAGTTACGTGGACGTTCATGGGACACCACGGGAAGACGTCGGAAACCGAAAGATGGTGGATGCAGGGTGGCCACCCATGCTCTGTCGTCCGCTGACGTTCGCCATCATGCAGGTAGTCATCTAAGTTGCTGAATACTAGTCACTTATTGTACGTTTCAGTGAGCCTCAGGTGAATCGGGCCGTCCCTCGACATCTACCTGGACTCCTGTGTGTTATGGTCGCACGCGGATCCGCCGCCGCGAGTTCGGCGGGTCGTTCCCTGACACGCGATTGGCAGGAGGTTAGGCGATGACACGACTCTTCACATCCCTCGGTGTCCTGACGGCGTTCGCAGCAGTTGTCGTGGTTCTCCAGTTCACGGCGGTCCCTCTCGCGGGACAGGCTCCTGAGACAACCCCATGGGGGCACCCGAACCTGGAAGGGATCTGGCTCGATGTCTACGATACGCCTACGGAGCGGGCGCCCGAGCTGGGCGATCGGGAGTTCGCCACGGACGAGGAGCGTGCGGCCCGAGACGAGGCCCGCCAGGTCAACGTCGGGCGGAACCGGCGCGTCGAGCGGGGTAGTCAGCAGGACGTGGCCGGCGCCTACAACGCGGTCTTCACGTCGGCGAAGCCGGCCGGCCCGCGGACATCCCTCATCGTGGAACCGAAGAACGGGCGTCTGCCCGGGCTGACAGCGAAAGCTGAGCGCGACATGGAGATCATGCAGGAGTGGCAGCTGATGCTCTTGCGCCACACCGAGACGTGCATGTACGAAGCGCGGGCTTGCACAGGCGGAGAATACGGACCGCCGTCACCCCGCCGCTACGATGTGACGCCGTTCTACAACACGAACCGGATGAACCGCCACGACGGCCCGGAGGATCAGAGTCTCAGCGACCGGTGCATGGGGGGCGACACCCCGGACTTCGGTGGCTTCCGGCGCATCGTGCAGGGTGAGCGCTCGCTCGCGATCGGCTACGACACCGGACAGGGTCAAGGGTTTCAGCGCCTGGTCAACCTAGATGGGCACCATCCGCCGAGCCAGACTCGTCTCCGGCACGGCGATTCCCGCGGGCGCTGGGAGGGCGACACACTGGTCTTCGAGACCACGAATTTCTCTCCCAAGCACACGTTCCGGGTAGGGCGGCGCGGCAGCGCGGAGTCAGGTGGGGACCGGACACTCGTTGAGCGGTATCGGCGCATCGACGAGGACACGCTCGAATACGAAATCACGATTACCGACCCATCGGTCTGGACGGCGCCGTGGACCGTGCGGCAGGAGCTGAAGCGCCAGCCCGACGATCAGAATCGAATCTACTACGAGCCTCGGTGCCACGAAGGCAACTATGGCCTGCCCGCTCTGTTGATCGGCGCGCGGTTGCAGGAGGAGGCGTTCAAGGCCGGGCGCGGTCCCGATCCGTTCTCCTTCGACACCGCCACCGACTTCGGTGGTGGCGTGCAATAGTAGTTGCTGCGCGCGAGCGTCGCGGCGCAGGCGAACCTGCGTACACCGGCCGTCTGAGGCACGAGCGTCAGGTCTGGGCCGGCGGGGGTCCGGTAAGATCCGGCGATGCTGACGACCGGACGACACACCCACAGGACGGCGGCCGCTCTGGCGGTCGCCGTCCTGATGTTTTCCACACCTGCCGCGGGCCAGACAGCCTTCGAACCGTCCCGCCTGGCGAACGACAACCCTGACCTGAACGGCCTCTGGCAGGCGCTCAACGCGGCGCACTACGACCTGGAGCCGCACAACGCGCGCCATGCGATGCAGTTGCGCGACGGACCGCGCGGCCCGTTGCCGGACGTTCCGGTGCTGCGGCTCGGCGCGGTCGGCGCGGTGCCGGGCGGCATGGGTTTCATTGTCGGCGGCGGTCCCATCCCCTACACCGGCGAGGCACGCGCGCTCCAGGAGGAGAATCGCGCCAACTGGCTGGACCGCGACCCAGAGATCAGGTGCTACATGCCCGGTGTGCCCCGCGCCACCTACATGCCTTTTCCGTTCCAGATCTTCCAGAACGAGGGGAACATCCTGATCGCCTACGAGTTTGCCGGGGCCGTGCGCGAAATCTACCTGCAAGATGTCGGTCCGGCCGAGACCGATTCCTGGATGGGCCAGTCGGTGGGTCGGTGGGAGGGCGACACACTAGTCGTGGAGGTGACGGGCCAGAACGATCAGACCTGGTTCGACCGGGCCGGCAGCCATCATACGAACCAGCTCGTCGTGACCGAGCGCTACACCCTCATCAGTCCGAATCACATCCAGTACGAAGCGACGATGGAAGATCCGAACGTCTTCACGCGCCCGTGGACGATCCGGATGCCGCTCTACCGGCGGATCGAGGAAGGGGCGCGCCTGATGGACTTCAAGTGCGTCGAGTTCGTCGAGGAATTGATCTATGGCGAGTTCCGCCGGACGCCTTTGCCCCGATAGCGGCAATCGCACACCCGCCTCCGCGCGGTAGAAGATGGCAGACATGCGCAACGAGCTTCGCATCATGATCGCCTTCGGCATGGCGTGCACGGTGGTCGCCGCCGCGGCCGGGCAGGAATTCCCCCGAACCGCGAGTGGGCGGCCTGACCTGTCGGGCACCTACGACACGGCGACGCTGACGCCGCTGCAACGGCCAGAAGCGTTCGGCGACAGGCTTACGCTGAGCGAAGAAGAAGCTGCCTCGATAGCGGCGGGTGAACCGGTGGCGCTGGCGGCGGCGTTCGGCATACCCGCCGAGCGCAACGTCGAGGCGGCGCCGCCGTCCGAGGCGCCGCCCGTCGGAGGCGACGGATCGACCGGCGCGGCTGGAGGAGTCGGCGGCTACAACACCTTCTGGATGGACCGCGGCACCTCGGCGTTTCAGATCGACGGCCAATGGCGTACGTCGATCATCACCGACCCCCCCAACGGCCGGCGTCCTCCCCTCACGCCGGAGGCGCGGGCGCGCACGGCCGAGGCGACCCGCTTCTTCCGGCCGAACACCGGGACCGCCTGGTGGCTCATCGAGAACGGCCTGGACGCTCCCGGGCCGTATGACGATCCGGAGATCCGCCCGGCCGCCGAGCGCTGTCTCCTCGGCTTTGGCTCGACCAGCGGACCACCGATGCTGCCGGTCCTCTATAACAACCTGAAGCGGATCGTGCAGACCGACGACTACGTGATGATCCTGGTCGAGATGGTGCACGATGCGCGCATCGTCCGGATGAATCAGGAGCATGCGCCACCCGAGATCCGGAGCTGGCTGGGCGACTCGGTCGGCCACTGGGAGGGCGACACGCTGGTGGTGGACACCACCAACTTCAACGATACGCCGGCGTTCGGCGGCGCCTCACGGAACCTCCACGTCGTGGAGCGTTTCACTCGGATCGACGCCGACACACTTCTGTACCAGTTCACCGTGGACGACCCCACCGTCTGGACTGCGCCCTGGAGCGGCGAGTACGTCTGGCCCGCCACCGCCGCCGACAGGGTCTACGAGTACGCCTGCCACGAGGCCAACTACTCGTTCAGGGGTATTCTGGGGGGGGCGCGCGTCCTGGAGCAGGACGTGCGCGAAGGACAGTAATTGCGCTCACAGGGCAGGGCATTTGCCAGAGCATGGAGGTGATCATGCGAGCGCGAGTGCGAGTGATCGTAGCGGCGATGGTGCTGGCTCTGGGGACACCTGCGCTGATTGAGGCGCAGGAGATCCCGCGGACCCCCAGCGGACGGCCTGACCTGTCGGGCACCTACGATATCGCCACGTTGACCCCGCTCCGGCGGCCACAGCGCTTCGGCAACACCCTGGAGCTTTCCGAGGAGGAAGCGGCGGCCATCGCACGACAGGAGTTCGAGCGCAACGCACAACGCAACGAGGCGAGCGATCCGAACCGCGAGGCGCCGCCCGCCGGCGGCGACGGGTCGGCTGGCGCAGCGGGCAACGTCGGCGGCTACAACACCTTCTGGATCGACCGGGGCGCCGGCGCGTTCCAGATAAACGGCCAGTGGCGCACATCGATCATCACCGACCCGCCGAACGGCCGCCAGCCGCCGCGGACCGCGCAGGCGCGCGCGCGGGCGTCGGAACGGGCCGCCTTTGCCCGACCGAACAGCGGGACAGCGTGGTGGATGATCGAGAATGGCCTCGACGCTCCAGGGCCCTACGACGACCCGGAGATCCGCCCGCTCGCCGAGCGCTGCCTCCTCGGCTTCGGCTCAACCGGCGGGCCGCCGATGCTGCCGGTCCTGTACAACAATCTGAAGCGGATCATTCAGACCGACGACTATGTGATGATCCTGGTCGAGATGGTGCACGATGCGCGCATCGTCCGGATGAATCAGGAGCATGCGCCACCCGAGATCCGGAGCTGGCTGGGCGACTCGGTCGGCCACTGGGAAGGCGATAGGCTCGTGATCGACACGACGAACTTCAACGACACGCCGGCGCTGCGGGGCGCAACGCACGACCTCCACGTCGTGGAGCGCTTCACACGGATCGACGCGGACACGTTGCTCTATCAGTTCACCGTGGAGGATCCGAACATCTGGACCGCGCCCTGGAGTGGAGAGTACGTCTGGCCGGCCAGCGACACGCGTGTCTACGAGTACGCCTGCCATGAGGCTAACTACTCCTTCCGGGGAATCCTGGGCGGAGCGCGCATCCTGGAGCAGGATGTCCGCGAGGGCCGGGTTCCCGATCCCCCGCGATAGTCCGGGAATTCAGCCGGAGCCGTCACACGAAGCAGCAGGGGAAACCGAAGAAGGGAGTCATAGCAGGAACCGCCATGCAGAAACTGTCACACGACCCGCGGCGCGTTGCGCCCGACCTGCCTGGTCTGCTGGCCGCCGGCCTGATCGCGATCGTCGCAATCGGCACGCCGGTGATCGCCCATCATGCCTTCGGCGCGGAGTTCGATCCGAACCGTCCGGTGCTCCTGCGAGGGCCGGTCGTAAGGGTGGAATGGGTCAATCCCCACTCCTGGATCCACATGGAGGTCACCAACGACGACGGCGCCAAGGAAGTGTGGATGGTCGAAGGGGGCACGCCCAACACGCTGCTGCGGCGCGGCCTGCGGCGGGACTACATCCAGCCCGGCATGATCATCGTTGTGGACGGCTACCAGAGCAAGGACCGGACCACTCGCGCCAACGGCCGCGACATCACGTTCGAGGACGGCCGGAAGTTCTTCATGGGGTCGTCCGGCACCGGCGCGCCGTACGACAACCCGCAGAACCGCTAACCGATGAGCGGCCGGCCTTATCGGCCGGGCGCCGCTTCCTTCTCATCGAGCCGGGCGCCGCCGAGAATGCCCGGCATGGAGTAGTTCCCCTCGTGGCACGCGTACTCGAAGATCGGGTCCATCGTCGCCTCGTGGAGCAGCTCGACGGTCCACGGCTGGGTCCATGTGTCGGCGTCACTCAACGTGATCTCGTGCCGCAGCACATCGGGGCTGATCCGGGTATAGCGCTCCACCAGAAGCAGGTTCTCCGTTGCTCCGCTAAAACGCGTCTCCGGTGAGTAGTTCCGCGTCTCCACGACGAGCGTGTCGCCTTCCCACCGGGCGCGCGCATCGCCCGCCCACTGCCGAATGTCCTCGTCGACGTGCGGCCGGTCATCCAGCGGGATGATGCGCGAAACGTGTCCCATCTCCTGGAAGATCGCCACGTGGGTCGGCGTCTGGAAGAGCTGGAAGTAGCTGTTGTAGCCCGATCCCATCCGTGGCGCTTCGAAATGGAGGCAACGATCGCCCAGCGTGCGATCCTCCGGCCCGTCGGACGGATGCTCGGCACCGTAGGCCCGCCGCTCTTCGGCGCGCGCGCTCGCGGCGTCGGTCAGCGGTGGGATCCGCCCGTTCGGCGGGTCGATGATGAGCGAGGTCCGACTGTCGAGATGCCGCTCCACCAGCCAGAAAGCGTTGTAGTTCCCGGTGACCACGTCGAAGTCCTGGAACTCGGCGTTCCCGAGCGCCTGCTGAATCAGCCGGTCGCCCAACAGGTCGCCTGCCTGCTCGGCGTCCCGAAACTCGTCGATCTTCCGGGTCAGCTCCGCCAGCTCCTCGTCAGTCAGCGTGGCCTTGTCACTCAGTTGCTCCGGACGCTCGAGCGGCGTCGCTCTGTTGTTCGCCCAGATGCCCGACAGGTCGGGCTGCCCGTGCTCGTTCCGGGCCGGCGCATACGACTCCTGTCCGAAAACCGCCGCCGGCGCCAGGATCAGCGCGGCCACGATGGCGAATACCGCCGGGGTCATCAGAGTCCGGCCACTCATTGGAAACCTCCCTTCGCCTCCGGGTCACCGCCGCCATGGAGGCACGTCCGACCATCCGTCCGGCACGGCTGGCCAAGTGACGATAAACGGCCTGATCGACAAAGGCAAGTCCGGGTGTTTTCCAGTTCGTGATAGAGTCCGCACAATCCAGTTTCTTCGGTGAGGTGACCCATGACGATGCGACCCCGGTGGATTAGTCTGATTGTCTGCGCCGCGTTGCTGCTGGCGTTCGCTCCATCCGCCTTGGCCCAGTCGGGCAACGGCGGCGATGTCCTCCGGACACCCGACGGCCAGCCTGACCTCAGTGGCGTCTGGGACTTCCGGACCGTGACGCCACTTGAGCGTCCCGAGCGGTTCGCTGACAAGGAGTTCCTGACCGAGGAGGAGGCGGCGGCCTACGAGCAGGAACGCGTCCTCGCCAACAACGCCGACCTGAATCGGGAGGACACGACCACCGACCGCGCCGTGGTGAACGGCACGCGTGAGAGCGCCGACCTCCGCCTGGCCTATAACAACTTCTGGTGGGACCGCGGGACAACCGCGGTGGAAACCCGCCGGACATCACTCGTCATCGATCCGCCGAACGGCCGGATCCCGTCCCTGACCGAAGCCGCCGAGGCGCGCGGGGCCGAGCGGAGCCGCATCAGCCAGCGGCCGACGGAGGGACCGGAGGACCGCTCGCTCTCCGAGCGGTGCATCACCGGGTTCAACTCGGGCCCGCCAATGACGCCGGGCGGTTACAACATGAACGTGCAGATCTTCCAGACGAAGGACCATGTCGTCTTGCTCAACGAGATGGTGCACAACGCGCGGATCATTCCGCTCAACGGATCAGGGCATGACTTGCGCCAGTGGACCGGCGTTTCAAACAGCCGCTGGGAGGGCGACACGCTGGTCGTGGAGACGAAGAACTTCCTCCGCGAGACGAGCTTCCGCGGCTCGACCCGGAATCTGATGCTGACCGAGCGCTTCGAGCGGCTCGACGAAGACACGCTGCTCTACACCTTCACGGTCGAGGATCCGACGACGTGGACCGCACCCTGGACGGTGGAACTGCCAATGCGGCGGAACGACATGCCGCTCTTCGAGTACGCCTGCCACGAGGGGAACTACGGCATGGAGGGAACCCTGAGCGGCGCCCGTCACGTCGAGAACCAGTAGCGATCCGAGCCGGCGATCGTCCCGGCTGGGCGATGTCTTCCGTTTCGCAGCCCCGTGCCGCCGCCGCAACCCTGCTGGTTGCCGCGGCGGCCGGGGCTGTTGTTTTGTACGGCACGACCCACACTGGACGGGCCGGACAGGATCGCCCCGCGGTCGGCCAGGACGGTAAGGCTACCTGGACCGCGACACCCGCCGGGCCGTAGGATCCGGCGCGAGGAGGGGCGTCAGATGAAAGCGCATCGTCGCTGCCGCACCGCGGCAGCCAGGAGGCTCGCGGCCATCATCGTGCTGGCGCCGACGTACGCCATGACCGTCAACGCACAGGACCGCATGCCGCCGATCCCGGAACCGCAAATGACGGAGGCGCAGCATGCCGCCGCCGAAGAATTCAAGAGCGTCCGTAACCGGACCAGCGTCGGCGGCCCGTTCGTTCCCCTCCTTCGCAGCCCCGAGGTGATGAGCCGCGCCCGCAATGTGGGCGACTACGTTCGCTACCAGACGGCGCTTCCCTCCCGGCTGAGCGAGTTCGTCATCCTGCTCACCGCGCGCCACTGGACGCAGCAGTACGAGTGGTATGTCCACGCACCGATCGCCGAGCGCGAGGGACTGGATCCGTCGATCATCGCCGCGGTTGCCGACGGCCGCCGCCCCGACACGATGTCGGAGGACGAGGCAGCGGCCTACGACTTCGTGATGGAGCTGTTCCGCACCCGCGGGGTGAGCGATCCCACCTATGCCCGCCTGGTCGACCACCTGGGCGAGCGGGGCGTCATCGACACTATCGGCATCATGGGCTACTACCAGCTCCTCGCCATGGTGATGAACGCCGCCCGCACCCCCCTCCCCGAGGGGGTGGAGCCGGCGCTGCCGGCGTTCCCGCGATAGGGAGAGCGCGGCACCGTCCTGACCGTCCGTCCTGACCGCGCGCTAGCGGCACTCCCGCGACAGCACCTCGGACTCGATCACCACGCCGCAGACATGGCTGGTGTACTCGAACGGATCGCCGTCGTAGAGGACGAGATCAGCGTCCTTCCCGACCTCGATGGAGCCGACGCGGTCGTCGATCCCGAGGATGCGGGCGGCGCCCAGGGTCACCGCTTCGAGCGCCCGTTCCCGGCCCAGGCCGTTGGCGGCGGCGACCGCAGCCTCCCACAGCAGCACGCGTGTCTTGGGCACGTAGTCCTCGAAGCCGGTCTGGATCGCGAACGGAATGTCGGCCTCGGCGAGCTTGCCCGCCGTCTCGAACGACCCGTTGCGAACCCGGCTCATCGGCGGGTGGATTACGACCGGCACGCCCGCCGCGCGAATCTCGTCCAGCAGCAGGTAAGACTCGGCGGCGCCGGCGAGAACCAGGTCAAAGCCGAACTCGCGCTGCAGCCGGAGCGCCGTAGCGATCTCGGTGGCGGCATTGGCGGTGACGAGCAGCGACAGGTCGCCGTCGAGCACCCGACCGAGGGCTTCCTTGGCCAGGTCGGTGGCCGGAGGCTGCGGGTCATCGGATCCGCCCGCCGCCGCCCGGCGCACCTGTTCCTGGTAGGCCTGGGCCCCGATCAGTGCGCCGCGCAGCATCGCCACCCCCTTCGACGATGTCCCCGGCGAATCGAAGTTCGCGGACACCGCGTTGCCCAGGGTTGCCGCCAGCATGCGCGCCGGCTCCACCACCGCCTCCTCGGTGTTGCGGCCGCGGGTCTTGACGATCATCGTCTGGCCGCTGATCAGGGCGCCCGGTCCATGGCCCGTATGAAGCGTCGTGACGCCGTAGGACCGCACCCACTCGACAAGCGTGTCGGTGGCGTCGTAGGCGTCGATGGCGCGCAGCTCGGGCTGGATCGGCGATGACCTGTCCAACTGATCCTGATCGCGAACCTGCCCGACGTTGCTGTTCAGGGCGCCCGCGAGGCCGACGACGGAATGTGCATCCACGAGTCCGGGCGTCACGACGGCAGCTTCCAGCACCTCGACGCCAGGGGGAATCTCCGCGTCGGCGGCCGGGCCCACCCATTCAATGGCGCCGTCGGCGCCGGCGATCACGACGGCGTTCTCAAGCGCCGCTCCCGACACCGTGTGGAGCGTCTCCGCGCGAATCGCGACCTGACCCGCGGCCGCCGGCGCGAACGCAGCCATCAGGGCCGCAGCCAGCGCCAGGACCGTCAGGGTTGCCCGTACCCGTGGCCTCCGCCCACCGTTCACAGCCCTTCTCCCGCCAGCAGGCGCCGGAGCGCTTCCTCTTCCTCTGCCGTCGTGCGGTACACGTTGTGGCCGCCCACCGCGTAGCGGCGATGTTCCGGATTGGACCGGTCGTAGATCAGCCGCCCCTCGACCCAGGTCTGCTCGACGGTCGTATACACGCTCAGCGGATCGCCCGACAGCACCACCAAGTCGGCGTCCTTGCCCGCTTCGAGGGAGCCCACGCGATCCTCCAGGCCGAGCATCCGAGCCGGCGCCAGGGTCAACGCCTCCAGCCCCCCGGCCCGGGACATGCCGTTGCGGACCGCGATCGCCGCCCCGCGCAGCAACAGCCGCGAGTCGGTGATGAAGTCGTCCGTGTTGAACGCCACGTCGACACCGGCGCGCTCCAGGATCGCGCCGATCTCCATCGACCAGTCGAGCGTCTCCTCCTTGCCGCCCGGCGCGTCGATGAAGGTGATCGATACCGGCACGCCCGCGGCGGCGATCTCCTCCGCCAGCTTCCACGACTCGGTGCCGTGCTGGATGACGACGCGGAAGCCGAATTCTTCGCGCAGACGCAGCACGGTGGCGATGTCGTTGTGGCGATGCGTGTGGTGCTGGACGATGCGATCGCCGGCCAGCACCTCGGCCAGTGCCTCCATGCGCAGATCGCGCGGGGCCGGCCGATCTGCGTCCGTCCCGGCTTCCTGCCGTTCCAGATAGGCAAGCGCCTCATGGTAGAGGCCGCGCACCAGCGCCGCGGACCGGGCTCGCGTGCCCGGAAACGGCGGCTCGCTCAGTGAGTTCGTACCGTTCGCCATCTTCATGCCGCCGCAGACGTCGGTGAGCGGGTCGTCGCAGAACAGCCAGTCCTCGACCGTGCGGCCTCCGTCCCGCAGCTTGAGATAAACGGTCTGGCCCGACATCAGGTGACCCGAGCCGGTCATCACGTTCACGGTCGTGATGCCGCCGGCCCGGGCGCGCCAGAAGCTGTCGGACGCGATGTCGATGGAGTCCAGGGCCCGGACGTCAGGGTGCAGCGGCGATGAGCGGTCGCCGCCCGACGCGGACCCCGCGTGGGAATGGCTGTCAACGATCCCGGGCATCAGCCACCGGCCCGAGAGGTCGTGCTCGACCGCCCCGGGCGGCGAGGCCACGTCCGGTCCACCGACCTCGACGATCGATCCGCCCCGGACCACCACAACGCCGGATTCGATCGGGGGGCCCGCAATCGGCAGGAGGTAGGCGCCCCGGAAGACCTGCACCTCGTCCTGCGCCGCCGCGGGTGCCGCGGGCGCCAACGCGGCCACCGCCAGGACGACCACGAGGACATGGAGACGTTGCTGCATGGCTACCGCCCTCCTGCGGCTTCCTGCGCTTCAAGCGCGCGGGCGCCGCCGAGCATGACGGGCATCGAGTGGTGTCCCTCGTGGCAGGCGTACTCCCACTTCTCGCCGTCGAGCTGCTTCATCGGGACCTCGAACGTCCAGGGGGCGGTCCAGGTCTCCGGGTCGTCTATCGTCGCCTGATACAGGAGAGTGTCGACGGCAACGCGCGTCAGCCGCTCGGTCAGGCGCATTGCTCCGCTCGTCGTCTGCCACTGCCGGCGCGCATCGAAGTTCGCCGTCTCGATGACGAGCGTGTCCCCTTCCCACCAGCCGCGCGATTCGCCCGACCACTGCAGCAGGTCGTGCACGGGACGCCCGTCGAGCGGGATAATCCGCACCGTGTTCACCATCTCGGTGACGATCGCCACCGTGTCCGGCGTCTGGAACACCTGCATGTTGTTGTTGTAGGCGCTCGGCGTCATCGGCGGGCCGGCATTGAAGCCGAGCAGGCAGCGGTCATAGGTGCTGAAGTCGAGCCAGGAGTCGGCCGGCTGATTGCGCCGGTGCTCGTCCCACGCCTCGGCTCGCGCCTGTCCCTCCGGCGTCCGCCGCGGATATCGTCCGTCCGGCGGATCGATGATCAGCGACGTTCGGCCGGTCACGACCGCCTTCAGGCCCTGATCGAGCCAGGTGTGGTTGTAGGAACCGTTCCCGCCGTCAGGCCGGCTGTCGACGCCCTCGCCCGCCACCGTCCGCTGCGCCGGAAGGCTCAGGAAGGTGTTCAGACGGTCGAGCGCCTGCTGCTCCAGGTCGTCCACCTCCTCCTCGGTCAGGAACTCCCTCTCGCCCAGGTCCCTCGGCCGCTGCATCTGCGTGATGCTTCGAAAGTCCCAGACGCCGGTCAGGTCCGGTTTTCCCCAGGGCGTCCGAGGCGGATCATCCTGCGCGGCGGCAGGCACGGCGGCCAGCGCGAAGGCGATGGCGGCCCCCAGCGCCGTGCGTCCATGAGTCGTCATAGCTTCGCCTCCTCTTCCTCTCTGCTTCCTCGCTGACTACTCCGCGAGCGGGTGGGGGCGGAGCTGGAAATGAATGACCGAACTCCGCATCCCTTTGCCTCCCTCGATGTGCCAGTTGAGGTTGGACCCGTAGTTGGCCCAGAGGCCGCGGCCCTTCCAGCCGGCGGCGGGATCGTCGACCCGCCCGTCGAGGCCGCGCGAATAGAAGCCGAGGGGGTAGGGCACGCGCAACACTACCCACTCTCCCGTCTCCGGCAGAAGCGCCAGTAGCGAGTCCGATCCCGATCCGGACGTCATCGGCACGTTCGCTCCGAGGCCGAGCGTGTCGAACTGGTCGACCCAGTTGTAGTAGTGGTAGTCGGCGCTCCCGGGATCGGTCACTCCCTTCATCTGCGGACCTGGCGAGGGATACAGCGTCCATCCCTCCGCGCAGTGCTGTCCGGTCGCCTCCGGACCGTTCAGGACAGCGCACTTGCTCCGGTCGAAGCTGGCCATGTGGCCGCTGCCGGAGAGCGCGGTCCAGATGAGTCCGTTGCGGTCGACGTCGACACCGCGCGGCGCGTGGCCCGCCTGGGCCGGGTCGACCGCCGGGTTCTCGGTAGACGGCGGCTCGTACACCTCCGCGAGGCAGGTCTCCGGCGGATTGTCACCCCGCTCGAGGCGGACTAGTCGTCCCGGGAACGGACCGGTCCGTGCGATCCAGACGGAGCCGTCAACCGGGCTGGGAATGATCCCGTACGCGAAGCCGGCGATGCGCGTGTCGCGGGAAGGATCGACCGGCTCGTTCGGCTCGTTCCAGGGGCGCGTGATCCCGCCGTCGCCGTTGGTGTCGATAACCGTCGGGCACCACCCCTGCGACACCCGCTCATCCCCCGTCTCGTGGTACAGCTTCGTATCGAGCCAGCCGACGACGTTCGAGTCGCCACTCAGCCAGAGCGTTTCCTGCTCGTCCTCGCCGAATTGCAGGTGGTGCGTGCCGTAGCAACTGTCGATCAGCGTGAACGACTCGGACGACGGATCGTAGTACGAAATCTGCCGCCCGCTCCGATCGATCGGGAAGTACTGCGCCGAAGAGTGCATCGAACCCGCCTTGCACCAGTCGGGATTGTCGCGGCGGCGCACCGTGGAGGTCATCCAGACCCGCCCCTCGCCATCCATCATCGGGTTGTGCGGGTTGGCAGGCCCGTCGAAGATGATCTCGTCGCCCCAGGCGGGCGACGGCTCAAAGCCCGGCTCGGTCGGGAAGAACGACGGCACCATTGCCTCCGGCTCGCGCAGCGGTATCTGCAGTTCCATCGACTGGTGACGCGCCGGGTCGGTGATCACCAGCGTGTCGTGCGTGATGGAGACCCCGTACAGCACGCCATGGCCATTCACCGTCGGATTGCGCTTGTCGGTCGTGATCTCGTCGTGGATGTACGAGGTCTCGCCACCCCACTCCCACATGGTCAGCACCAGGTTGCGTTCCACGCCCTGCGGGCGCGGCGGCGCGGGCGGCACCTCGCCGGCGGCGATCCGGTCGCTCCAGTCGGCGTACATCTCCAGGCCGCGCTGCCGGCCGAAGCGGTTCATGACGGCGCTCATCTGCCGGCCGCGCTGGCCAAACATCAGCCGGTGATCCCACGCCTCCACCGTCGAATCGAATCCCGTCAACTGGCTCGTATCGAAGGTTAACCGGTTCCCCATCTGGTGGCAGAGCTGACACCCCTGTTTCGTGATGTCGACCCACGCCGCCTGACTCCGGAGACGCTCCGAGATGCCGTTCCCCTCCGGGCCGGTCCCGGGAAACTCGTTCGGCGGAGGCGGCTCGAGCAGCGAGTACCAGTAGTTCGCCGGATAGACCTGCGCCGCTTCGCGTGGTGTTGCCGCGGGCGTCGCCGAGAGCGTCAGCGTGTCGCCCGGTTCGGCGGTCACCGGATCGGAATCGACCAGGCCGTAGCCTCGAACCCAAACGCTATAGGACGCAGCCGGAAGGTCAGGGACGAGAAACTGCCCACTATCGCCGCTCACCACGATCTTGCGGAATCTGGTGTCGAAGTCGTCGGTTTCAGCGATCACCCAGACGCCCACCTCCGGGCCGGCAGAGCTCCGCACGACGCCGCGCAGGTCCGCCGCGTCCGCCGCCGGATCCGGTTGCTGGACGGCACCGGGCGCCGCCGTGAAGAGAAGGACGCCAGCGACCACCGCACCCATCCCACCGACCATGAGCCGTCCCGCCCCTGTCTGCCGCGTCATCGGCTTCCTCCTGCTAACGTCGCCGGACCGAGCGTTCGTGCCATTCTGCTACGACCGCGGCGCATGATCCAAGCCGCGGGAACCGGTTGCGAGGCTCGCGAAGCGCATACAATTAGGTCGCGACGGCAGGCGGGACCGAATGGGATCGCCGGTGTAGCCCGAAGGAGAATCATGAACCACCAGAAGCGATTTTGGATGGCCGCCCTGGCGGTCGCCATCATTCCATTGGGCGTCTCCGACACGGCCGCGCAGGACTGGCCACAGTGGCGTGGCCCCGCGCGCGACGGCGTCGTGAACGGGTTCGACGTTCCATCCCGGTGGCCGGCCGCACTCAGCCGGCAATGGTCGGTCGAGGTGGGCCTCGGCTACGCCACGCCGGTGCTGATCGGTGACCGGATCTATCAGTTCAGCCGCCAGGGGGACGACGAGGTGATGACGGCGCTCGATGCCGGTACGGGCGAGACCATCTGGCGAACCGCGTACGCCGCTCCGTTCACAATGAACTCGGCGGCAAGTCGGCATGGCCCAGGGCCGAAGTCGACACCGACGTACGCCGACGGGCGCCTCGTTACACTCGGCATGACCGGAACCGTTACGGCTTTCGACGCTTCCGACGGACGGCAGTTGTGGCAGGCGCCCGACACCGGCACGCCCCTGTACCATACGGGTCAGTCGGCGCTCGTGGTCGACGACCTCGTCATTCTCCACGTCGGCGGGGACGACGACGGCGCGCTGACCGCCTTCGATGTTGCGACCGGGGAGGTCCGCTGGACGTGGGACGGTGACGGTCCCGCCTACGGCTCGCCCATGCTGTTCGAGCTGGGCGGTACGCGACAGGTGGTGGTCTTCACGCACCGGAACTTCGTCGGCGTCTCGCTCGAGACCGGCACTCCGCTCTGGAGCCGGCCGTTCACCACGCCGTCGGACACGACATCCCAGACACCAATCCTCCACAACGACCTGGTGATTCAGGCCGGCCGCGGCAACGGTATTACGGCGTTCCGTGCAACCGAGAGCGGCGGCACGTGGACGACTGAGGATGTCTGGCACACCGACGAAGTGTCGCTCCACATGGCCAACGGCGTCGTGGACGGCAATGTCCTGATCGGTCTGTCGCACCTCAACAGCGGCCAGTACTTCGGTCTCGATCTAGACACCGGCGAAGTGCTCTGGACCAGCGACCCGCGCCAGGCGGAGCATGCTTCAATCGTTCGGTCGGGCGGCACGATTCTTTCGCTCCAGGACGACGCCGAGCTGGTGGTGATCGAGCATGACCTCACGCGCTTCAACCCCGTGCAGCGCTACGAGGTGGCCGACAGTGCAACCTGGACGGCACCGACGTTGTCGGGGAATCGCCTCTTCATCAAGGACATCTCGACACTCGCGCTCTGGACCCTCGACTGACCGGTTCGCAAGCGGAGGCCAAGGAGGAGAAGGCTATGCAACTGACGCAACGCGCCCGCTCGGGAATTCGGCTGGTATTGGCGGTAGTGACGGCCGCCGCCGTCGCCGGAGTGGTGGTCAGCTACCAACCTGACGCCACGGCGGCCCAAAGCAACTTCGTCGGGGGCGACCCGACCCGTCCCGACTCGTCCGACATCCGGGCACTGCGGCTCCGCTTCGAGGCGGGTTCGCGGTCGAACTGGCACAGCCATTCGAACTGGCAGATCCTGATGGCCGAGGAGGGACGCGGACGTACGCAGATCCGCGGCCAGGCAATCCAGGAATTGACGCCTGGGACACCGGCCTACGCCGGACCCGGTGTGGTCCACTGGCACGGCGCGGCGCCTGACCAGTTCATGGTGCAGCTCACCTTCATCAGCGGCGAGACGAGCTGGGAGAGCCCGGTTAGTGAGGACGATTACCTCGGCCGGTAGAGCCCCGGCCGCCATCGGCACGCTCGCGATGGCGGCCCTGCTCGCCGTGGCCGGAGTTTCGGTCGCCCGCGCACAGGACGACTTGGCCCCGTCGGTCTGGGACGGCGTCTATTCCGCCGATCAGGCGAAGCGCGGACAGGCGCTGTACCGCGAGAGCTGCGCGCGGTGCCACGGCGAGGATCTCTCTGGCGCCAACGCGCGTCCGCTGGCAGGCGAGGCGTTCATCCGCGACTGGGGTGGCCTGACGCTCGACAGCGTCCTGACTCGCGTCGTCACGATGCCGCCGGGCGGCGCCGGCGGTCTGGGCGACGAAGGCTACCTCGCGGTGATGGCCTACATCCTGGAAGCGAACGCCTTCCCCACCGGCGCCGAGAACCTGACGATGGCGCACGCCGCGGACATCCTGGTCTACGGCGCCGACGGCCCGGACGCGGTCCCGAACTTCGCCCTGGTGCAGGTGGTCGGCTGCCTCGCCCGCGACAGTGAAGACCGCAACTGGATCGTCACCGACGCCAGCGAGCCGACCCGCACGCGTGACCCGGAGGCATCGAAGGGCGACCTGCTCACGATCACGCAGGCGACATCGCTCGGCGACAATACTTTCGAACTGATGTACGTTTTTCCCGATCCCGATCCCTATCGTGGCCACCGGGTCGAGGCGAAGGGATTCCTGATCCGCCGTGAGGAAGCGAGTGCCGTCGACGCGCTCAACGTCACCGTGGTGGCGAACCTGGACGCGGCCTGCCAGCCGTAGCGGCCTTCTCCTGACCGCCGCCGGCCTGGCCGCGTCGTTCGCCTGCGGCGGACCCGCCAGTTCGCCCGGCCCGGCGGGGTCGTCCCCGACCGGCGACGCGTCGATGCCGCTCGCGCAGCGCCAGTTGGCCGGTGCATGGTCGCTGGCACGGGTTGAGCAGCACGACGCCGGCGGCGAACTCCTGTCGCCGCCCGTTGAAGACCGTCTCGGATCCCTCATCTACGACGCAGCGGGCTACCTGGGCATGACGATCATGGGGCCGGATGCGGCACCCGCGCCGGCCGATGGCACTGCCGCCGATGAGGCACTCAGGCAGTCGGTCGGTTACGTGTCGTACTTCGGCCGGTTTACCGTGAGCGAAGCCGAGGGCGTCGTCACCCATCAAGTGGCGGGAAGCCTTCATCCGAACGGCGCGGCTACGGAGTACCGGCATTCCTACACGGTGAGCGAGAACCGCCTGACACTCCAATGGCCTCCCGCACCCGACGGATCGACGGCGTCGCTGACCTGGGTGCGGCAGCCCGATCTGCCGGCGTCGGAACTCAGTGACGCACACCGGCAACTGTTCGGCGCATACCAGATCGAATTGGTCTCCCGCTACACCACCGACGGCTACGAAGTGGAGGTCGATCAGTACGACGACGGCTACCTGTTCTACGCGCCGTCCGGACAGATGTCATTACACCTTCTGGCGCCGGCCCGCGCGCCGTACGCCGGCGAGCGGCCGGCGGACAACGAAGCGCTCCTCCGGACCGCGCACTACTTCGGCCCGTTCTCGCTAAGTGAAGTGGCGGGCTGCATCACGTGTCCGGGTCCGCGTGACCAGGGATACTTGATTCATCACCCGGCCGGGGACGAGGGATTCGGGGGGAGCCCAACCGAGGTGCGGCGCTACTACGAGCTGACCGACACGCACCTTACGCTCCGGCCACCCGTGCATATGGACGAGGAAGACCGGGACGTGATTACGGCACTCCGCTGGGCGCGGCTGCCGCTCCCCTGAGACTCGGCCTGCTGGCGGATCGATCCGAGGGCTACTCGTCCGCCGGTTCGACGCCGGCTGTCCGCATGACCCCGCGGATGGCGCCGGCGGTCACCGGGCTGCTCTGGATGTTCATTCCGATGTGGACGCCGAGCGTTATGTCGAGCGGCGTCCAGCCGTCGGCGTTCCGCTGATTCCAGACGTTGATGTCGGCGCCCGCCTCGGCGAGGAACTCGACGACCTTCGGGAGGTGCTTGTAGGCGGCCCCGTGCATGACCGTTTCCCCGTTGTCATCCACGTCGTTCAGGTTGCCGCCCAGCTCCAGCGCCAGCTTCACCGCTCTGAGCACCTCCGGCTCCGTGCCCGGGTCCTCCCCCGGGGCTGACGTGCCTACCCCGGCCGCCACCATGAGAGGAGTCGTGTTGTCCTCGTTCGGCAGGAGCGGGTCGGCGCCCAGTTCGACCAGCAACCGCATCAGGTCGGCGTCGCCGGTCCGAGCGGCGAGGAGGAACGGCGTGCCGCCGATGAAGTTGAGCCGCGTGATGCCGGCGGGCGGGCGCCGCGTGACCAGCCCGTTCAGATCCGCGCCGGCGTCCACCATCTTTCGGACGAACTCCAGGCTCGTCATGTTGCCGGAGCCCTTCGGCGAGGGGTTGTTGCTGCCGGCGATGCCCGCCTTGCGAACCCACGACACCTGATGCAGCGCGGTCCAGCCTCGGGGCGCGGCGTTCACGTCAGCGCCGCGATCGATCAGCAGCGCGGCCAGCTCGTAGTGCGCGTTCGCAGCGGCGAGCAGAAATGCATTGAGGCCGGTGGCGGGGCGCTCGGCGCTGGTGCCGCCGAGGCGCGTCTGCTCCCGGACCGGCAGCGACTCCTCCACGTCGAAACCCGCTTCGAGCAGTGTCTGGACAACATCGATGTGGCCCTGGCGCACTGCGAACAGCAGCGGCGTCCATCCCCCGGCCGAGCGGGCGCTCGGATCGGCCCCGTACGAAAGCATCGTCGGGATCAGTCGCGCATACCCCTCCGCCGCCGCCCACATCAACGCCGTCTGACCCCGCCACGTCTCCACCGCGTTGACGTCGGCACCGCGGTCCAACAGCAACTCCACAAGCTCGTGCGATCCGGTCCGCGCCGCGGTCATCAACGCCGTCTCACCCTCCGCCGCCGTGGCGTTGGGGTCGGCGCCGGCGTCGAGCAACTGCTCCGTGAGCACCGCGTTGCCGTTGATGCACGCCAGCGAAATGGGGCGGACGCCGTAGCGGTTGGCGGCTGATGCATCGGCGCCCGCCTCCAGAAGCAACTCGACTATCGCCGGCTCGTTGGCGTGGGCCGCCCAATGGAGCGGGGTGGTGCCGTCCGGCTCGGCCGCGCCGACGTCGGCGCCGCGCCCAAGCGCGGCCCGGACGCCGGCGATATCGACGGTCTTGATGGCATTGATCAGGCCGGCATCCGCTTCGGCTGCCCGGGCGGGGCCCGGAAATGCGGCCAGACACGCGGCCGCCGCCAGGACGGTGGCGGACCGGCTGATCACGTCATGCATCGTCTGCATCGGCTAAAGCGAGAGCGGCTCCGACACCTCACCGGCGTGGCCGGTGCTGTCGGCGAACTCGTCGATCCGGACGCCGACGTCGTCGAGCAGCGTCAGGTGCAGGTTCGCCAGCGGCGTCATCTCGTCGTACTTCACATGTCGCCCGCCCGCAATCTTCGAGCCGGCGCCCCGCGCTACCACGATCGGCAGGTTGCGATGATCGTGCACATCCGGATTGCCCAGGCCGCTCCCCAACAGGTACGTCGTGTGATCGAGCAACGTCCCGTCGCCATCCTCGGTCGACTTGAGCTGCTCCACCAGGTCGGCGAAGAGCGAGACGTGGTACTGATTGATCTTCGCCAGCTTCGCCAGGTTCTCCGGATCGTTGACGTGGTGCGAGATCGGGTGATGCGGCTCCGGCACGCCGATCTGCGGGTAGGTCCGCGTGCTCGCCTCACGCGCCATCTGGAACGTTATGACGCGCGTGAGGTCGGCGCGCAATGCCAGCACCTGCAGGTCGAACATCAGCCTTACGTGCTCCTCCCAGTCATCCGGGACGCTGGTCGGCCGCGTCAGGTCGCTCAGCGGCGATTCCGTCGCTGCCTGTTCCGCCCGCTGGATGCGACGCTCCACCTCGCGAACCGTTTCGACATATTCGTCGACCCGGAGCCTGTCGCCGCCACCGAGCTGCTTCTGCAGGCTCGCGATGTCGTCGAGCACCCAGTCGAGAATGCTGCGGTTCTGGCGCAGTTGCGCCTTCCGCTGCTCCGGCGTCCCACCGTCTCCGAACAGCCGTTCAAAGACAATCCGGGGGTCCGCCTCGGTCGGATTCGGCGATGTCGGCGAGGCCCACGACAAGCTGTTCATGTAGACGCAGGCGTAGCCGTTGTCGCAGTTGCCCACCTGCGCGATCAGGTCGGTGCCTATTTCGAGCGACGGGAGCGGCGTTTCGCCGCCAATCTGCTTCGCCGCAATCTGATCGACCGACGTGCTGTTGACGTAGTCGCTCCCCTCGGTCCGCTTCGGCTTCACGCAGGTCAGGAACGACGCGTTCGCTGACGCATGATTCCCGGTGGTGTGCGCGGCGCTGATCTCGAGGTTCGTCACGACCGAGATGTCATTGATGTGCGGCGTGAGCGGCGCGAGCGATTCGGAGAGCGCCGTAATCCGCCCTACCTCGGCCGGCGTCCACGGATCCGGGTTCATCCCCATCGGGATGTAGACCACTCCGAAGCGCCGCGGCGCATTGGCGGCGGTCTTCGCCATCGCCGAGGCGGCGGGAACCATCGCGTCGAGCAACGGCAGAGCTAGAGTGGCGCCAACGCCGCGCAGGAACGTCCGTCGCGGAAGCGCCATCTTCGTGATCATCATGACTGTGCTCTCCTCATCTGGAACGCAGCGCTGTCAACGATACCCAGAATCAGGGACGAGATGCGGTAGCCGTCCGCCTCCGCCGACCGGAGAATTGCCCGCACCGCCGGCTGGTCGGCATGGCCGATAGCGCGGCCGAGCGCATACGTGAGCAGCTTCTCCACGGCGACGCTGGCAAAGACGTCGGGGCGCTCGATCAGCGTAGCCCGCAGGCCGGCGACGCCGTCGAAGTCCTCCCCGCCCGGCAGGCTGCCGGTGGCGTCGATCGGATTGCCCCCCTCGGCCTCGCGCCACCGCCCGATCGCGTCGAAGTTCTCCATCGACAGCCCTGCCGGATCCATGATCTGGTGGCAGACAGCACACTGCGGGTTCCGGCGGTGCTGCTCCATCTTCTCCCGCATCGAGACGATCCGCGTGTTCGAGCGAGTCTCGTCGAGCGGCGGCACGCTCGGCGGCGGGGGTGGAGGCGGTGTGCCGAGCAGCGTCTCGAGGATCCACTTGCCGCGGAGCACCGGCGAGGTCCGCGTGGCGTACGAGGTGACCGTCAGGATGCTGCCGTGACCCAGCAGGCCCATCCGCGGGCTCCCCGCCGGCAGGTCGAGCCGCCGGAAGTGGTCGCCATAGATGCCGGGGAAGCCATAGTGCCGCGCCACCCGTTCGTTGACGAACGTGTAGTCGGCGGTCAGCAGGTCGACGATGCTTCGGTTCTCTTCCAGGATGCTCCGGAAGAGCAGCTCGGTCTCGCGGCGGAAGCCCTGCCGCAGGTTGTCGTCGAAATCGGGGAACAGACGGGCGTCGGGTTGGACGGCGTCCAGGTTCCGGAGATGCAGCCACTGCCCCGCGAAGTTGGTGGTGAGCATCTCGGCGCGCGGATCGGCCAGCATCCGGCGGACCTGGGCGTGGAGCGTCTCACCGTCGCTCAACCGTCCCGCCTCGGCCGCCGAGAGGAGCTCTTCATCCGGAATGCTGCTCCAGAGGAAGAACGACAGGCGGGAAGCCAGCTCGACGTCGCTGATCCGGTACGGTGTTCCCGGGCTGGCCGCCTCCGGATCACGCTCGATGCGGAACAGGAATTCCGGGCTCGCCAGCAGCGCGCGGAGCGCCATCTCGACACCGGCTTCGAAGTCAACCGACGCGTGGCCCTGCCGGTAGAACGCGACTAGCTGATCGAGGTCGTCCACCGTCACCGGGCGGCGGTAGGCGCGGCGCGCAAGGGTTGCGATGATCGACGTGGCGCACTCCTCCGCCACGGCGGCGTCCGCTGTCTCCGAACGGCACGAGAAGATCCGGGCCCGGCTCGGCGTATCCCCCACACCCGTAGGGTCAAATGGCCCGACGATCGCAATCGACCGGACGGCCGGCTGCTGCCGCGGATGCCGATCCATGTTGTAGGCGGCGTCGTACGGCTGGCGGGTCGTCTCCATCACGGCCGAGTTCTTCTGGATGAACGCCGCGCCCACGCGGTGCGGCCCCGCTGTAACCCGCACCCGCACGTTCAGGTGATTGTCGATGCCGACGTCCGAGTAGTACGCGGCGTTCCCCCGCATCAGCCAGTTCTCGCTCGGGTGCGTCGTGAAGACGTCGAGCCGCACGCCGTCGAGCGTGATCTCCATATCGTGCGGTTCCGTCAGACCCTCGACGTTCTCGTTCCGGTTCCGCTGCAGGCGAACCCGAATCTCGTACTCGCCGTCGGCCGGGAACATGTGCTCCACGAGCGTTCCGCCGCGCGTTCCGAACGGCAGGCCGTCGACATGCCGTTCCTGCGTCCGGTCGGCCGGGACAATCACCACGCGGCTGCCGGGCGCCGGCAACCGGCTCCCCACGGCCAGCTCGCTCACCTTCTGCGAGGCGGCGAGATAGCGTTCCATCAGCGTCGGCGACAAGGCGCCGGCGTTCACGTTGTCGAACCCGAACGTGACGTCGTCGCGCGGCAGGAGGGCCGTCACATCGACATCGAGATCGAGCAGGTCACGGATAGCGTTCTGGTACTCGGTCCGGCTGAGCCGGCGGAACGTCGGCGTGCGTCCAGGGTTGGGCGACGCAGCCGCCGCCTGATCCAGCGCCGCCTCGAGATAGCCGATCAGGCCGGCGTAGCTGGCGGCGCCAGGCCGCGGGCGCGGCTGGGGCGGCATGGCGCCGGCGCGCAGCTTGCGGAGCACCGCCTCCCAGAGCGCCGGATCCGTCTCGGGATGGGCGACATCCACCCCTTCCAGCGACAGATTGCCGGTCTCCAGGCGGTCGTTGTGGCACGTGACACAGTAACGGTCCAGAAGAGCGCGCTGCGCTTCCGCTTCCTGGTCCGTCCCCTGGGCGAAGGAGGTACCGGTCGCGATCGTGCCGAACAGCACAAGCGCCAGTCCGCTCGTCGAGAGCGCCCGCAGACGCCACGCGATCATGTTCTTGCCCCCGGGCTGGAGCCCGGAATCCGACCGATCAGCTTCGCGTCATTCTACATGCGCCGTTACCCGGCCGCAAACGGGCCTGTGCTCCGGTAGCGCCATCGGTCAGGTCCGTAAACTGCGCCAGACGGCGGGGCAGGAACACTGCGTGTGAAGATCATCTTCAGCCGGAAGGGGTTCGACTCGGGCAGCGGCGGGGCGCCCAGTCCAGTGTTTCCGGACGGGAGCGCGCTGTCGCTTCCGATTCCAATTCGGTCGAGACGGCCTCCGACTCGGTATCGCGACGTCCGATGGAACGGCGGGAGGCTCGGGCCGCTGGTCCAACAATTGACGCGTGGCCGCGTCCGCGGAGGGGACGGTTGTCATCTGGATCCGGACATTGACGCCGCCGCGCTGCCGCGCCAGGTGGGATGGCGACCGGCGTTCGGACAGGCTGGCGCCGCGCAGGGCCACCTCTCCCGCCAGTCCGTCGGGGCGGGTGACCTCTTCCTGTTCTTCGGCTGGTTCCGGCTTGCGGAGAACCCCGGCAGCGGGTGGCGCTACGTTCGGGACGCGCCGCCGGTGCACCGGCTGTTCGGGTGGCTGCAGATCGGCGAGGTCGTGGCGGTCGGCGCGGACCCCACGGCTGCGCGCGCGGCGCGTCCATGGCTGGCCGCACACCCGCACCTCAACGGACAGTCATGGCCATCCAACAACACGATCTACATCGCAACGGAGACGCTAACGATCGGAGGCAGTCGGCGCGGCGCGGCCGGCGCGGCCGGCGCGGGCCGGTTCCACGGCGACAGCGCCACCCTCTCGCTGACCGCACCCGGCGCGGCGCGCCGCTCGCAGTGGCGGCTGCCGGGATGGCTTCTGCTCGACGGTGGGCCGCCCCGTCTCAGCTACCACGGCGACGCGCGGCGGTGGCGGCGCGATGGCCAGTGGGTCTTCCTCGACACCGTTCCGCGCGGCCAGGAGTTCGTCTTCGACACCACTGGCTTGCCAGAGGCTCTCGACTGGTTGCGGACGCTGTTTCAGAATGGCACAGGGCGGAATCACCGAACGCCGGACGACCCTCGCGACGCTACAGGGTGTAGCGAACGCCAGTGAGCTCCTCGGAAACGCTCCAGAGGCGACCGGCGACCTCTTCGTCATGGCTCTCCGGCGTGGACTGGACCAGCACCGGGGGGCCGGCGTGCTCGCGCCAGCCGGACGGGCCGTAGTACTGGCCACCCGTGACCTCCGGATCGGTCGCTGCCCGGACGGTGGGCAGGGAGCCGGACGACGGCGGGTGGCTCCTCCATCCTATGGCCAGCATCGCGAGGGCCAGCAGCCACCGCGGCATGTGACGGCCCAGGTCGGTCGGAGTGACGCCCGGGTGACAGGCGACGGCGATGGTGGAGGCGCCCGACGCCGCGAGCCGGCGCTGCAGCTCGTAGGTGAAGAGCAGGTTTGCGAGCTTGCTCATCGCGTAACGGTCCATTCGGCTGTAGCGCTGCGTTGCGTCGAGATCGTCGAAGGCGATCCGGCCCGACCGGTGCGCGATGCTGCCCACCGTCACCACCCGGGCGCCCGGCGTGGCGCACAGCCTCGGGAGCAGGTGTCCCGTCAGCGCGAAGTGGCCCAGATGGTTGACGCCGAACTGCGCCTCGAAACCGTCGGCCGTCACGGTCCGCGGGGGCGCCATGATCCCGGCGTTGTTGATCAGCCTGTCGAGACGCGGTTCTTCCGCCACCCGCTCAGCGGCACGGCGCACGGAGGCCAGCACTCCCAGGTCCAGTTCGACGAGATCCAGGTTGGCCACGGGGTGCGCGTCGCGGATCCGGCCTTCCGCCTCCTCCCCCTTCGCCCGTGACCGGCAACCGAGCAGAACCCGCGCTCCCCTCGCGGCCAGGAGCTTCGCCGCCTCGAAGCCGATGCCGCTGGTGGCCCCGGTCACGAAGATCCTCGCGCCGGTCTGATCCGGAACGCTGTCCGCCGTGTAGGGCTTCGCCGTCATCTGTGGGTAAGAGCTTAGTAGCGTGGCGTCCCCTCGCACGTTCCGGTAGAGTTGTCACGCGTCATTCGGGAGGTATCACATGGGTTGGACTAGCCCGTTCCGCCGTACCGCTGCCGCCGGCCTCGTCCTCACCGGCGCCGCCCTTCTGCTTTATGCCGGGGTCGCGGCACAAGACCGTGGCGGCGCCACCGCGCTGCGGGGCGTGCCCGCACTTCCGCCGCCGGATCGACCGGTGGTGCTCTACACCGCCGAGCAGCCCCGCATTCGTGTGGTGCCGGTCGTCACCGGTCTCGACCACCCGTGGGGGATGGCGTTCCGGCGCAACGGCGACATTCTGGTGACCGAACGCGACCGCGGGACGTTGCGCGTAATACGGAACGCGCAACTGCTCGACGGCGACATTCCGGGCGTGCCTGAAGTGTTCGCCGACGTTCGGCTCGCGGGACTGATGGATGTCGCCGTTCACCCGGAGGACGACACGCTGGTCTATCTCACCTACTCCAAGGCGGAGGAACGGGACGGCCGGCGCGGTGCGACAGTTGCCCTTGCCCGGGGCCGACTCGACGAAGGGGCCGGCGCGCTGACCGAGGTGCGCGACATCTTCGTCGCCGACGGCTGGGGTGGCGGCATTGCGGCGTCGCGACTGCACTGGGGGCCGGACAACAAGCTCTTCATGAGTGTCGGCGGCGCGTTCCAGTTTGCCGACACCGGGCAGTACGCGCAGGACGGCACGACGCACTTCGGCAAGCTGCTCCGACTGAATGATGACGGGACCGCACCGGATGACAATCCCTTCGCGGGCGACCCGGATCATCTGCCGGAGATCTGGTCGATGGGCCACCGCAACCAGATCGGCCTCGCCTTCCACCCGGACACGGGTGAACTTTGGGCGACCGAGCATGGGCCGCAGGGGGGCGACGAGGCGAACATCATTCAGCCCGGCGGCAACTACGGTTGGCCGATCGCCTCCTACAGCCGGACGTACGGCGGCCAGCCGATCACTGAGACGCCATGGCTGCCGGAATTCACCGGACCGCATGTGATCTGGTGGCCGTCGATCGCGCCGTCGGGCCTGACCTTCTACACCGGCGAGCACTTTCCCGCCTGGCGCGGCAACCTGTTCGTCGGCTCCATGAGGGTGGGCCGGATGCAGCAGACCGGCCACCTCGAGCGGATCGTCTTCAACCGCCAGGGTCAGGAGATCCGGCGCGAATGGCTCCTGCTGGAGCTGAAGCAGCGGATCCGCGAGGTGCAGCAGGGACCCGACGGTTACCTCTACGTGCTGACCGAGGAGGACAACGGCGCCCTGCTTCGGATCGAGCCGGCCCGCGCCGTCACCGAGGCACCCGGCACCGTCATCCCGGCGGCAAGGCTGGCCGACGCGCGTGTCCCGCCGCTCGCCGATGACGAGATGACCGATGCGCAGCGGACCATTCTCGAGCGCTACGCGGGCCAGGGACACTCGGAGAATGCGCTCCGCACGCTTGCGCGGATCCCGGCGCTCGCCGATCGCGTCTTTCCGCTACGCGATTACCTCGCCAACCGATCGACCGTTCCGGAACGGGACCGCGCCATCCTGATGCTCCGGACGGCCTGGCTGACGCAGAACGGGAACATCTGGGCGAACATGGCGGGGCGGGCCGCTGACGCTGGCCTGAGTCCCGAGGAGGTGCGTCAAATCGCGGAGGGCCCGGGCGACGAGTGGGACGCGTTCGAGGTGACACTGGTCAACCTGGCGGATGAACTGTTCCGGAACGCGTCGGTCACCGACAGCACCTGGGACGCGCTGGCCGCGCGCTACGACATCCCGCAGTCCGCCGACGCTGTCATCACGGTGGGCGACACCGTGCAGGCGGCCATTCTGTACAACTCGCTGGGCATTCAGCCGGACGCCGACACACCGGCCGAAGCCCTGATCCCGACCAACGACGTCGGTTACAACATTCGGGTGCCGGATCCGGAGCCGCCGCTCACCACGCCGAGGATCGAACCACTCGAGGGCGACGGCCTCCGCGTCTCACGGACATTCGCGCGAAGCCCCGACATGGCCGAGGCGCGCGGCCGGTATCCCGGTTACGTGCTCAACCCGGAGCGGTCGCGCCTGATGCCACACGATCGGGAGCTGGTGATCCTCAGGATGGGCTGGAACTCGGGCGCGGTTTACGAGTGGGCGAAGCATGTCGGCAGCGTCGGCCGGGCGCGTGATCACGGCCTCGACCCCGTCTGGATTGCGCAGGGGCACGATCAGTCGGGCTGGAACGCGCACGAGCGGGCGCTGATCGATGCCGCCAACGAGATGTTCCGGGACTCGATGATCTCGGACGAGACGTGGGCGGCGCTGTCCCAGCAGTACGATACGCAACAGATGATCAGCGTCGCCGTGTCCGGCGCGCGCTACCGGATGGTTTCACTGTCGCTCAACGCCTTCGGCGTGCAGCCGCTCGACGACGACGAACGCTTCCCGGTCCTGGAGGGCTACTGACATGACACGCACGCTGAGCGTCGCGGCGACCTGCGCCGCGCTGCTGGTCGCCGCCGGTTGCGACATGGCCTCGGTCGACAGCCAGACGCGGCGCGCCATGACATCCGAGGAGGACTTCCTCCACGCGATGGAACAGCTTTCCAACGCGGGACGCTGGGGCGAGGGGGACGGCCTGGGCGCCGCCAACTTCATCACGCCCACCCAGCGGAAGGCGGCGGCCGCGCTGGTCACCGAAGGAATCAGCGTCTCGCTCGCGCATGACATCATTCAGGAACCGGCGCTGGAGGGGCAGTGGTACCTCGACCGGCAGGTCATGAACGTGAGCGAGACCGGGGCCTCGGATCGCTACCAGTACACCGGCACCTACCACGGCGTCATCCACAGTCACCTCGATTCGGTCGCCTGCCACGTCATGTTCGAAGGGGTGGGCTACAACGGCGTATCCGCCGAGGATGTGGAGGCAGCGGGCGGTTGCCCCCAGGGGAGCATCCACGAACTGCGCGACGGCATCTTCACGCGCGGCGTGCTGTTCGATGCGACGCTGCTGCCTGGCCTCGACGACGACGGGAACGGCTGGGTGGAACCGGGCACCGCGATCCGGTACGCCGACCTGGAGGAGCTGGAGCGGATTCAGGGGGTCACCGTCGAGGAGGGCGACGTCATCCTGCTCCATACCGGACGCTGGAAGCGGCGCGCCGAGCTCGGCCCGTGGAATCCGAGCGAGGAGGGAGTCGCCGGTTACCATGCCGACGTCGCCTACTTCCTGAAGGACCGCGGCGTCGCGTTCATCGGCGCCGACATGTGGAACGACGCGTTCCCGCACGAGTTCTCGGACGCGGTGCGGCTGCCCATCCATCGCCTGGCGCTCGTATCGCTCGGCGTCAGCATCTTCGACAACCTGGATCTCGACGGGGTGGCCGCCACCGCGCGCGAGCTGGGCCGCTACGAGTTCCTCTTTACCGCGGCCCCGCTCCGGATCGAAAAAGGGATGGGATCGCCGCTCAACCCGATTGCCACCTTCTAGAGGCCGTGCGCTCCGATCGGCTGCCGTCCGGGAAGATCGCGATTGCGGCGCTCGCCGCGGCGATTGCGATCGCCGTGCCTCTGCCCGCCGGCGCACAATGGTTCCGGGATGGCGTCCGCGCCCCGGATCAGCCCTGGAGCAAGTCCGAGGGTGATTTCGGCGCGATGCTGCTCCTGTCGGAGGAGCCGGACGAGTTCCTGGACGCCTGGGTGCGACGGACTCCCGGCATCAGGATCAGCACCACGCGGACGGCCCGGCGCGGCACGCCGCTCGCGCCGTTCATCCTCTTCGTCGGCTGCCAGGAGAACGACCCGAACGGCTGCGACGCCCGCTTCGATCTCGAGGTGATCAAGCCGGACGGATCCACGCTCTTCCGCACAC
This sequence comes from Vicinamibacterales bacterium, assembly GCA_965263055.1. Taxonomy (GTDB): domain Bacteria; phylum Acidobacteriota; class Vicinamibacteria; order Vicinamibacterales; family UBA8438; genus VXRJ01. The sequence continues at coordinate 546,394 of OZ253581.1, forward strand.
CGGACCTCGAGTTGTGGGAGCGGAAGCCGGCGCCGGCGGGGGGAACGCTCGGGCTGGCGGTCGGCTACGCTGAGATCGTCGTCGGCAACGACGACCCGCTCGGCCGTTACGTGGTCCGCGCCGACGTGCGCGACGACGTGGCCGGGATAACGCTATCGCTGGAGCAGCCGTTCGAACTCTTCGGGACCGTCGCCACCGTGATCGGCGACGGGATGCCCGGACTCTCCGATGCCCGGGTGAACAACCCGTACGGCGTCGTCATCGGTCCGGACGGACACCTCTATTTCTGCGACCTCGACAACCAGATGATCCGGCGGCTGAATCTCGCGACCGGCGCGACCGAGACGATCGCGGGCAACGGGGAGCGCGGCTACGAGGGCGACGGTGGTCCCGCCACCGCCGCCATGCTCAACATGCCGCACGAGATTCAGTTCGATGCGCGCGGCGACCTCTACATCGTCGAGCGGGACAACCATGCGGTCCGCAAGGTGGACATACAGACCGGTATCATCACCACCGTCGCCGGCACCGGCGAGGCGGGCTTCTCGGGTGACGGCGGGGCGGCCGATCAGGCGCAGTTGCGAGCGCCGCACAGCATCGTCTTCACGCCGGACGGCAGGCTCCTGATCTGCGACATCGGCAACCACCGGATTCGCCGGGTCGATCCGGCGACCGGCCTGATCGAGACCTGGGCCGGCACCGGCGAGCGCGAGCCGACGCCGGACGGCGCGCCGCTCGCGGGCACGCCGCTCAACGGCCCACGCGCAATGGCGCTCGACCCGGAGGGCAGCCTCTATCTGGCGCTGCGCGAGGGGAACGCCATCTACCGGATCGATCTCGCGGCGGAGACGATCCATCATGTCGCCGGCACCGGCGAGCAGGGCTATACCGGTGACGGTGGGCCGGCACGCGAAGCGACGCTGGCCGGTCCCAAGGGTCTGGCCTACGCGGCCGGCGGCACCATCTACATCGCCGATACCGAAAACCACGTCATCCGCCGGATCAACATCGCGACGGGCGTCATCTCCACCGCCCTCGGCACCGGCGAGCGGGGCGACGGCCCGGAGCCGCAACCGCGCCGCTGCCGGATGAACCGCCCGCACGGCATCTGGACCGACGAGGCGGGCGCCCTCTACGTCGGCGACAGCGAGGCGCACCGCATCCGGATCCTCAGGTAGGGCCCCACGCGTCACCCCACCCCGCCTTGCGCGCGGCGCGGAAGCCTTCCCGATCGCGGCGCGTGACGACGGTGGTCCGTACGCCCTCGCGTTCGCACAGGTGCAGCGTGACGTGTCCCTTCTCGATGCGCGGCCGGCGGAGCACGCGCGCAACGCACCGGTCAGCCGCACCGCGCGTGAGCGCAACGTAGGCGTACTTCTCGTCCTCGTAGCCGAGCGAGCCCTGCTTGAACCGCCGCTGCACCGACGAGCGGTTCAGCCGCGCGCCGAAGTGACACCAGTCGTCCGGCGGCAGGGGACACTTCGCGCCGTGCGGACAGGGCGCCGCGACGACCGCGCCGCGCGCCATCAGCTGCGACCGCGCGGCGAGGACGCGCGCCGTGCCGGCCGGCGTTCCCGGTTCGACGATCACGAGGGCGCCTGCCGTGACGTCCCACGCAGCATCGATCGCCGCCGCGCGCCGCTCCTCCGGCAACTCGTTCAGGAGGTACCCGAACAGCACGAGATCGTGGGCGCCCAGGGCGCGGACCTGCTCCTCGGCGCCGTGCGCGACCAGGTCGAAGGTCCGCCAGGTGGACCGGACCCGCCGCGCGACGGCCGACCCCTCCAGGAGACGCTCCCCCAGGTGCCCCATCCCGGGGTCACGGTCGACATGTGTCACGGCGTCCAGGTGCTCGCACGTCTCCCAGGCCGACCAGAGCGCCGTGCCCGGCCCCGACCCCAGATCCAGCAGGCTGTGCGGAGCGAAGCCGGGCGCACGCCGGCGCAATTCCGCGAGGACCGCGCGCATCGCCGCGAACGTGGCGGGCACGCGCACCGCGGCGTACGCCAGCCGGTCGATGTCGCCGGTCATCGCGCCGCCGCCACCGTCCCGATACGCGCCCCTCAGGCGGGCCGCCGAGCGTTGCAGCGCCGCCATCGGCACGCCGTCGATCAGCCGATCGATCGCGTCGCGCAGCACCATCGCGAGGTCAGGAGGAAAGCTCGTCATGCCCTGGTAGCCCGTGGGGAAACGACGCGACGACTATACTGAGGGAGGAGGCATCGTGAGCAGTCCCGTTCGGAAACGGGGCCCCGACGAACTGGCGATCGTGCTGACGGGCGGCGGGGCCCGCGCCGCCTACCAGGTTGGCTTCCTCCGCTGGATCGCGCGGGCGTTCCCGGAGATCCACTTCCCGATCGTCACCGGCGTTTCGGCCGGTGCAATTAACGCCGCCTCCCTCGCCGCAAGCCGCGGCACGCACGCCGAGACGATCGCACAGCTCCACGAACGCTGGCGCCATCTGACCGTCGATCAGGTCTTCCGAACCGACAGTGGATCGCTCGCCAGTCATGTCGCACGATGGGCAGGGCGCCTGCTCGGCGGTGGGACGAAACTTTCGCCGCCGGTGCGCGGCCTGCTCGACGCCTCGCCGCTCCGAGGCACGCTCGATGGCCTGCTCGATCTGCAGGCGGACGGCACGATAGCCGGCATCCGCGAGAACATCGCCGCTCGAAGGCTCTGGGCGGTCGCCCTGATCACCAGCCACTACGGCACCGGGCAGTCGGTCATCTGGACCCAGGGACGTGACCTCCCGGAGTGGCGGCGGCCGGAGCGGCGCAGCCGAAACACGCGCCTCAACGTCAATCACGTCCTGGCGTCGGCCGCCCTGCCGATCTTCTTCCCCGCCGTCCGCCTCGAGGATGGCTGGCATGGCGACGGCGGCATCCGCCTCACGGATCCATTCTCGCCGGCCCTCCGTTTCGGTGCGAACCGGATCCTGGCAATCTCGACGCGATTCACGGAATCCGACGCCTCCGAGGATGCACCGGACGGCGCCCTCTATCCCCCGCCGCTGCAGATCGGCGGCCAGCTCATGAATGCCATCTTTCTCGACGACCTCGACCGCGACGCGCGGGAGCTGCAGCGGGTGAACCGACTGCTCCGCGAGCTCCCGCCCGAGAAGCGGCGCGGCCTGAGGGAGATCGACCTGCTGGTGGTGCGCCCGTCCGTCAACCTCGGCCGGCTGTCGGCGCAGTTCGAACCGGTGCTCCCCAGCGCCTTCCGGTACCTGCTGCGCGGCCTCGGCTCGCGCGAGGTCCGCTCGCCCGACCTGCTGAGCCTGCTGGCGTTCCACCCCGAGTACCTGGAACAACTCCTCGAGCTGGGCGAACGTGACGCTGCCGCGCACGCCGACGAGCTCCGGGCGCTGCTCGGCGCCGGCGCGCCGGCGCCGCCCGATGCCGTCTGCGCGACGACCGCGTAAGCACCCTGCTACGCGCGACCGGTCATTGGGGAACGACCCGGACAATCCGGCTACTTCTCGAATCCCGCTCCGCGCGGATGAACGCCACGACATTCACGTCCACACGAACCTATCCGTGGTGCACGAGGATGCCCTTCTTTCTCGCCAGGGAAGACATGACACGATGGTACTTGAAGCGGATGCAAGGCGCGCGACGCCGTGGCCTCATGGCCCGAGGTTCTTCAACTGCTCGAGGCCCACTGCTTTCAGATCGATCCCCGCCTCTCCGAGCCGCTTCGGGCCGTCCTGAACGAACATAGAATGGCGGCCCATGGCCGAAGCACCGGAAATGACCCTCTTCCTGTTGGCGCTCGCTGCCGTCCTGGTGGCCGCCAAGATAGGGGGCGAGCTGGTCGAGCGGTTGAACCAGCCGCCCGTGCTCGGGGAACTTCTGGTCGGGATAGTGCTGGGCAACCTCGCATTGGTCGGCCTCGAGGTCTTCGAACCGCTCAAGACCGCGCCCTTTCTTCCGATTGCAGCCGAAATCGGGGTAATCCTGCTGCTGTTCCAGGTCGGGCTCGAGAGTGAGCTCGACGAACTGCTCGCGGTCGGCGGCACGGCCGTTGCCGTAGCGGTGCTGGGTGTCGTCGCCCCGATCGCGCTCGGTTACGCGGTGTCGTTCTTTTTCCTGCCGGGCGGCGGAGCGTGGTACGTCCACCTGTTTCTTGGAGCCGCCCTCGCGGCGACGAGCGTCGGTCTGACGGCCCGGGTGCTCCAGGATCTCGGCAGGATGGATACGACCGAGTCGAAGGTCATCCTGGGCGCGGCGGTGGTGGATGATGTTCTCGGCCTGATCGTGCTGGCGATCGTCCTGGGCCTGGTGAACGCGGTGAACGCGGGCGGCGCGATCGAGGTCTCCGCCGGGCTGATCCTCATGCCCATACTCACGGCGGTCGGCTTTCTGGCCGGGTCCATCGTCACCGGCCGGTTGCTCATCGTCCGGCTCATGAAGCTCGTCCGCCTGGCCCGATCGCCATCCGTCCCGGTCGTCCTAGCCGTCGCTTACTGTTTCCTGATGGCGGCGCTGGCCGAAATGGTCGGCCTTGCGGGCATCGTGGGCGCCTTCACGGCCGGTTTGGTCGTCAACGACGAGATCGGCAGGTTCTTCAGGGAGAAGAAGGACGACTACCGCATCGATGCGTCGGTCACACCGGTCAGCACGATCTTCGTGCCGGTGTTCTTCGTCTACATGGGCCTCCAGGTGGACCTGGCGGCGTTCGCCTCCCGTGACGTCCTCGTCTTTGCCGGCCTGTTGAGCGTTGTGGCGATCATGAGCAAGCAAGCCTGCTCGCTGGGCGTTTTCCACCCGGGCCTCAACCGCTGGGCGATCGGCGTCGGCATGATCCCCCGCGGCGAGGTCGGCCTGATCGTCGCCGGCATCGGCCACACGGTCCTCGTAGCCGGGACGCCGGTCTTCGGCGGAGAGGTATTCTCCGCGATCGTCGCCATGGTGATGCTGACGACGCTCGTGACGCCGCCTCTCCTCAAGGTGGCGTTCGGGTGGTCCAGGCCACGGGATCCGGTTGGGGGGTCGTCCAGTGCCGAGGCCGCATGACGTCCGCTACCCGACCAGGGTGATCACTGCCATGAGCCCGCATGGTCCATTACGTCGACTTCTTCAACGCCCTGCTAGGATCTGGCGCGATGGCCATCGACACAGCAGGCGCGCCGGCGTTGCCGGACGGGTTCCGGACCTTCCCCTACGACGATCCGTTCGAGAACCATGTCGGACCGTTCGGCTACCGGCAGGAGGGAGACCGCATCCGCTTTGCCTTCCGGTCCGACGGCCGGCACGCGAACACCGGCGGCACCCTCCACGGCGGTATGCTGATGACGTTCGCCGACTTCGCGCTGTGTCTGGCGGCGGTCTGGGATCAACCGGGGGAGAAGTGCGTGACGGTGTCGTGCCACTGCGACTTCATTGCGCCGGGAACACCGGGAGCGGTCATCGAGGCGACGGGCGAGGTGGTCCGCCGGACCCGCACGCTGGCGTTCGTCCGCGGTGAGGTGTTGGAAGACGATCGGGTGCTGCTCAGCTACAGCGCCATTGTCAGGCGCCTGCCCGGCGCGCGACCGGAGACCGCGGCAGGGCCGGTATAATCGCCCATCGCTGCGTGTGGCGATACGGAGGAACGATATGAAGCTGCAGCGAGATCTTTCCGCCCGGCTGCTCGTCTGCATCGCCGCACTGGCGATGGCCCTGCCCGCCGCCGCCCAGCAGGGGGCGATGGATGGCGAATGGCATGTGCTTGGCGCCGACAACGGCGCAACCAAGTACTCGCCGCTCGATCAAATCGATGCCAGCAACGTCGATCAGTTGCGCATCGCGTGGTCGCGGCCGACCGTCGATCAGTCGATCCTCGATGTGGTCCCGGATCTGGGCTATGGCAACGCCAACCGGGCAACCCCACTGATGATCGACGGCGTCCTCTACGCGCCTAACGCCGTCGGCCTGGTCGAGGCATGGAACCCGGCGACTGGCGAGACGATCTGGGTGCAGCGTCCCGACGAGGAGACTCCCGCCGGCTATCGCGGCGCCGGCCACCGCGGCATCGCTTACTGGGCGGACGGCAACGAGCGGCGGCTGATAGCGCACCGGGGCGAGTGGTTGTACGCGCTCGATCCGGCCACCGGCGAGAAGATTCCGAGCTTTGGCGACAACGGGCGCGTGAGCCTCCTGACCGGCCTGCAGGAGGGAGCACGCTACCGCTGGGGAAGCGCGCCGGCCGTCGTGCGGGACGTCATCGTGATCGGACAGTCGATGAGCGACACCTTCGTCACGAAGGAGGACATCCGGGGCGACGTCCGCGCGTTCGATGTCCGGACGGGCGAACTGCGCTGGGTGTTTCACACCATCCCCCAGGAAGGCGAACCGGGCACCGAGACCTGGACTGACGGTTCCTGGGAGTTCACCGGGCACGCGCCGGTCTGGGCCTTCTTCGCGGCGGACGAGGAGCTGGGCTACGTCTACATGCCGACGACGTCGTCGACGAACGACATGTACGGCGGCCACCGGCCGGGCGACAACCTCTACACGCAGTCGATCGTCTGCGTCGACGCGGAGACGGGAGAGCGGATCTGGCACCACCAGCTCGTCCACCACGGGCTGTGGGACTACGACAACCCGGCGGCGCCGATCCTGGCCGATATCACGGTGGATGGCCGCGACATCCGGGCCGTGATCCAGATTACGAAGCAGGCGTTCGCCTTCGTCTTCGACCGGGTGACGGGCGAGCCCGTCTGGCCGATTGAGGAGCGTCCGGTGCCGCAGTCGACCACGCCGGGCGAGGTCACGTCGCCAACGCAGCCGTTCCCGACGAAGCCTCCCGCATTTGACCGGCAGGGCGCAACCGTCGAGAACCTGATCGACTTCACGCCGGAACTGCGAGCCGAGGCGCTGGAGATAGCCGAGCGCTACACGATCGGTCCGATGTTTACGCCGCCGACCGTGCGCGGGTCGGGGCCGAACGATAATCAGGGGACAATTCAGTTGCCCGGATCGCAGGGAGGCGCCGACATTCAGGGCGCTTCGTTCGATCCGGAGACCGGAATCCTCTACATCCCGTCCATCACGTCACCCTTCGTTGCCGACATTCTGGAGGGGAACCCCGACCGGACCAACCTGGCGTTCGTCAAGGGAACGCGGGAGTGGATCGGCGGTCCGCGCGGCCTGCCGCTCTTCAAGCCGCCCTACGGCCGGGTTACCGCGATCGACATGAACCGCGGCGAGATTGTCTGGCAGGTTCCGAACGGCCACGGGCCGCGCAACCATCCGGCGATCCGCCATCTCAACCTCGGCCGTCTCGGCAGTCCGGGCCGCCCGGGGCCGCTGCTGACGAAGACGCTGTTCTTCCTGGGCGAAGGGTCGGACGTCGGCATTCAGACCGGCGGCCGCGTGCCGGAGGGAATGCCGCACGCGATCGTCACCAACTACGGCGAGCCGTGGTTCCGCGCCTACGACAAGCGGACGGGCGACCTCGTCTGGGAGATGGAGCTCGAAGCGGGGACCACCGGTGTGCCGATGACCTACCTGCACGAGGGGAAGCAGTACATCGTGGTGCCGATCGGGGGCCAGAACGTTCCTGGCCAGTGGGTCGCGCTCAGTCTGCCGTAGCGCGCCCTGAGGGGCGCGGCGTCGCACGCTCCGTAGCCCTGTCGTCTGTAGCCGAGGGACGCCGGCCGTTCGCGCCGTGGCGCTGCTCGTGCGCCAGCAGCCGTTCCTTGGTCGGCAGGCCGCCGCCGTACCCCACGAGCGTTCCGTCGGTGCCGATCACGCGGTGGCACGGAACGATGATGGCGATCGGGTTGTGGTGGTTGGCGCCGCCGACGGCGCGCGAAGCGGTTGGTTGTCCGATCCGTCGCGCCAGCTCGCCGTAGGAGATCGTCTCGCCGTACGGGATCCGCTGCAGTTCCCGCCACACCCGGCGCCGGAACGGCGTGCCGGGGTTCAGTGCGAGCGGCACGTCGAACGTCGAGCGGGCGCCGGCGAAGTACTCCTGCAACTGCTGTTTCGCCAGGCGGATCGGCGCCGGCAGGCTGTCGTAGCACCGGCGCCACGCCGGGTCGGGCGGGTTTGACGCCTCCTTCGGCAGGTTCACCTGATCGATCTGCGTGTCGTCGCCGACGATGCGCATCGTGCCGATCGGCGTCTGGAAGTCGTGGTACAGCTTGCCGGCGGGCGCGGTCTTGTTCGTTGTTGGCAATTGGATGATCCCTTACGTTTCTGATCCTATCCCGGCGTCCGAGGACGCGCCTGTCGCCGGCGCCACCCGGTCAGAACCGGACCCCAGCCCCGGCGTGGACGCGCACCGATCCGACGAGGTCATGCGCGACGTCGACGTGCACCTGGAAGAGCGGCGCGGCGAGGAACAGCCCCACGCCCGCTCCGTCGAGAAACTCCGCGCCGCGCATTGGACGGCCCGCGTCCCAGACCGTGGCGCGGTCATAGAAGAAGCGCAACCCGGCGCTGCCGGACGAGAGCGGCGACGTCATCGGCAGCCGCCATTCGAGCGACGCGGCGAGCAATTGGTCGCCCATCCGCGCGCCGACCGGCCAGCCGCGGACCGTCGCGCCACCGCCCAGGAGCGGCTGTTCGTAGAGCGGGAGCCGACCGGACGCGCCCTCATACAGCAGGCGCGCGGCGACGACCGACTGCCCTGTCACGCCGACGAACGCCTTCGCGTCAAGCCGCGGCCGCACGATCGACGTCCCACGGCCCGCGATTGCGATCCGTTCGAACGACGCCGCCACCGCCGCCTCGTTGCGCGGAAAGCCGCTGGCAACCGCCGAGCGGTAGGCCACCCCCGCCTCGGTGCGGGTCAGCCGGTCGACAGCGCCCCCGAACCGCACCTCGTCGCGCGCCAGGGCGGCGTGAAGGCGAAACCCGCGCGGCAGGCTACGGTCGACGCCTACGCGCACGCCGGTTCGGTCGTCCACCAGTCCGAGGGCCGGATGCCGCCGCCGGCCGCGCGACCCGCTGGCGACCAGGCGATCGACGATGGGCCCGGGAAGCGGCGCATCCAGCTCGATCGCCGCCCGACGCTCGCCTCCCCAGGTGGCCGGCACCGACAACCGGCTCCTCTCACCCGCGACATCCAGCAGGCTGAACCGGGCGCCGTAGGTCAGGCCGTAGCCCTCCTCGTAGCGCATCACCGGCAGGAACATCGTCTGCCGCGCGAGACGGGTCAGTGCGCGCAGCACGCGGTTCCGGACCGAGGCGGCCGGCCGTTCGCGCACGACGATTACCAGGGCTACCCTGTCGGTCGCGGTCAGAGACCGGTACCGCTTCCGCACTTCCACCGTCGCGAAGCGGCCGCTCGCCTCCAGACGGTCCGTCACCGCGTCGATCAGGTCCGGCGTGACCACATCGCCCAGGGCGACGCCCGCCAGGGCCAGCACCTCGGTATCGGGGGTCGAGTGGTTGCCGTGAACGCGAAGGTCGACGACCGTCTCCGCGGCCGGTGACGGCGCGGTCTGCGCCGCCGCCACGGCCGGCAGGATCGATCCCGCCGCGGCGGCAAAGAGGCAGGCCAGGCTGCGCAAGCTCATTGCCCGGGCGGATCAAGCGAACGGATCCGGCCGCCGCTCTCCGCTTCGCGGTAGTTCGTGTAGCGGCGTGTCCCGTGCATCTCGTACCGGCCGGTGGCAAGCGAGAGCGCGGCCCGCATCTCCATCTCCGCCGGCAACCAGACGCCAGCGAACGGCCGACGCATGGTCATCGACGCCGTCATCTCGTCGAGACGAAACAGCCAGCGTCGCGGCAGGAAGTCGAATCCGAGATTCTCGAACGTATAGCGGACGATCTGATGCTCCGCCGGATCGATCCAGAGGGTCACCAGCGCGATCTTGTCCATGTCGCGCTCGATCTCGCGTTGCCGCGCGTCATCGTCGCTGTCGCCGGCGTCGTCCGGGTCGGTTTCGTCGTCACTGAACATCTGTTCGGGGTAGTACTCGATCCGGACGACGTCGCGGCCATCGAGCGTCTCGCGTCCCACCAGGTAGTAGCGCCCCGGTTCGAACTCGAAGTCGAGAAAGTAGGAGTCGGAGACGAAGCGCGGCTCGAGGCCGTCCCACCCGGGATCCGAACCCGTCGCGGCGGCCGCCGTCCCGGTCTCCTCGGTCCCGCCCGACGCGTCGCGTCCATCGTCGGCCGGCGCGTCGGCGCCGGCTGGCGCTTCCGGCAGGGCGACCAACGCGCGGTTCGCCTCCCGGAGCGCCGCGACCCGTTCGCGGCCGTCCACGCCGTCCGTCTCCGCCCCCGCCGCCAGCGCGTCCACCACCGCGGCGTCGACCGGTGCTATCCGCAGGCCGTCGCGCACCGCCAGGTCGAACAGTTCGAGAAACTGCGCGAACTCCGCGTCGGTGGCCGACCCCGCGGCGGGCGCGATCTGCGCGACGGCCCCATTGAGCATCGCCCGCACCTCGTCGCGCGTCAGGCGCTCCTCCTCCAGCATCGAGAAACCGGCGCGAGCCTGGGCGACCGCTCGGCCGAACCCGACCGAGGCAATACCCCCGCGCGACGCCAGGATCCGGTCCGCCGCGGCGATCATCGCGGCCTGGCCGTCGTTCCAGTCCCTCGCCTGTTCCGCAATCGCGTCGAGCAGCGCCTCGTCGACTCCGCCGCCCCACTCCCGTTCGATCGCGATGCGGACGTTGTCGCGCGCCGACCGCCGCGACCAGCGCGCCGGCGACTCGCGATCCCGCTGCCGGCGCCGCGCGCGCCGCGCCTCCCGCCGAAGCCAGTCCGCTTCGTACTCGCGACGCTCGGCCTCGCCGATAGCGACGCCATCGAGCCGAACCGGACTTCGGATGAAGACGCCGTCCCGCTCATACCAGGTGTAGTCGCCGCGCATTCCCCAGAGCGGAACGCCTCCGGGTCCGCTCAACTGGATCTCGGACGTCTCGTCGAGGATGTACTGCAGCCGTGCCGCGGCGTTCTCCTCCCGCTTCGCGAGCACCTGCTCCATGAAGCGGTCCAGCTCGTTGTCGGCATCCGGCTGGCCGGCACGCGGTGCGTCCGACGGCGAAAGCGTCAGCGCCAGGGCCACGCCGATCGCGGCAGCGGACCCGCTCCGCGTCGCACGCTTCAGGATCATCCAGCCACCCGGTTCCGGGTTCCCCCGTTCCAGCCCTCAGCCGGCCGGAATCGACACCAGTCCGAGCGCAATGCCGACACCGATACCGGCAGCATAGAGCGTGTAGAGCGAGAGGAGTACGATTCCCGCCGGACGCCGGACGACGCGGTACTTCAGCACGACGGCAATCACCGTCAGGAAGAAGACCGCCATCCAGGGAAAGCCGTAGCGCTGACTGAAGAGATCGAGGTTGAGCGGTTCGATCGCGCTGGAGAGGCCGACGACCAGGAAGAGGTTCAGGACGTTCGCGCCGATGATGTTGCCGAGCGACAGGTCGGGCACGCCCTTGCGCGCCGCCGTCACGCCGGTGACCAGTTCCGGCACCGACGTCCCGAGCGCGATCACCGTGAAGCCGATGACCGATGACGGAACGCCCGCCGCCAGCGCGAGGTTCTGCCCCGAGGTTACGAGGAAGTAGCTGCCGGCCAGAACGCAGCCCCCGCCGACCGTGAACCAGGCGACCGCGCCGGCGAGTCCCGCCCGGTCTTCGGCACTTGCCTCCGACGCCGCACCGTTCCCCCGCGACCGGAGGATGCCGAACAGGTCCCAGCCAAGGTAGCCGAATGCGCCGGCCAGCAGCACGCCGCCGAAGATCCGTTCCATCGACAGATCCCAGGAGAAGCCGACCACAAGCAGGCCGCCCGCCACCATCCAGGTTGCGCGCCGGACGAAATCGGACCGGTCGACGTCGACCGGCATGATCAGTGCTACCGCGCCGACGATCAGCCCGATGTTGCAGATGCAGGAGCCGACCGCGTTTCCGAGAGCCATTCCCGGATCGCCGCGCAACGCGGCGGTAGCCGACACCACCAGTTCCGGCGTCGTCGTCGCCAGGCTGACGAGCGTGCCGCCGATGACGATCCGCGGAATCCTGAGCGCCTTGCCGATCTTGATGCTCGAGTCGACGAACAGGTCGCCCCCCTTGGCGACCAGCGCAAACCCGACAGCGATGAACAGGAGGTCAATCAACATCTTATTAACATATACGTGCTTATGTATTAATAACAGGGCCTCCGACTAAGTTCACGTATTAATAGTTATGCCACTACATATTACTATGGTAGAGTTCGTCTGGCGGAAGGCTGCCCTCCAGTTGGGCGCGCGCTCGCTGCTGCCGATCATGTGCGCGCCGGTCTCAGATGCCGAGCACCAGTACCGCGGCCCCGCTGGCCGCAACCACCAGGCCGGCGGCGACGTCAGCGTGGCGCTGAAGCAGGTCGACGCCGACCCGTCCCGGCCCGCCGAGCGGCGCGGCGGCGAACCAGCGGGCACCGGTGCAGCCGGCCGCCACCGCCGCGAGCATCACGGCGACCGTGAGCAGGCCGAACACCGCCACCACGGCCAGAACCGCAATCCAGTCACCGGCGATCCCGGGAACCATCATCAGCGGGATCAGCGGCTCGCATGGACCAAGGAGGAACACGACGAACAAGGCGCCCGGCGTCACGCGGCCGTCCGCGGCAGCACGCCGGTGCGCGCCGTCGAGGCCTCGAAAATGGCGCCAGATGGCCCACGCCGCGTAGGCCAGGCCGAAGCCGATCAGCAGCGCCGCGGCCAGTTCGCCGCGCGCCGACTCCAGCCACAGCAGCCGGTCGGTCGCCATCCCGAGACCGACGCCGAATGCGCCGATGACGACGGAAGAAGCGACATGTCCCGCCCCGCACACCGCGGTCACGGCGAGCGTGCGGCCGAGCGTCCAGCCGCGCGCGCGGCCGAGCGCGACGAACGGCAGCGAGTGATCGATGCCGAGCAGCGTGTGGATAATCGCGAGCGACGCGGCGGTGCCGAGCAGCAGGGTGGTCGTCTGAATCGGATCGGGCATGATGCGGTGAGAGCGGTACGATGGATCCCTGTGCCGGGGCCACCCCAACGTCAAACGCTACACTATTCTCGTGACTCCGGCCGAAACCAGGCTGCCCGGGAGCGCCGGTCCGTCCGCCGGTCGGTGCGCCGGTCTCCAGACCGGCACCCTCGAAGACCGCATGACCCGCCTCCGGCAGCTCCTCCGCGAGTTCGACCGCGCCGTTGTCTGCTTCTCCGGCGGCGTCGACTCCGGCTACCTGCTGGCCGAGGCGGTCGGCGTACTGGGTGACCGGGCGGTCGCGCTGACTGCGGTTTCACCCAGCCTGGCGCCGGAGGAAGGAGCCGCCGCGCGCGCCCTCGCGGAGCAGCTCGGCGCGCGCCATCTGCTCGTCGAGACGGCCGAGGTGGACGACCCCCGCTACGCCGCGAACCCCGTGAACCGCTGCTACTTCTGCAAGACCGAGGTGTACGGCCATGCCGTGGAGGAAGCCGGGCGCCTGGAAATCCCGCATGTCATCGACGGCTTCAATGTCGACGACCGGGGCGATGTCCGTCCCGGCCGCCAGGCGGCTCGGGAACTGGGTGTCCGCTCCCCTCTCGACGAGATCGGCTTCACCAAGGCGGACATCCGCGAGGCGGCGCGCCGGATCGGCCTGCCCGTCTGGAACAAGCCGGCCCTCGCCTGCCTGTCGAGCCGCTTCCCGTACGGGACGGCGATCACGCCCGAGCGCCTGACGCAGGTTGCCGGCTGCGAACGGGTGCTGCACGAGCGCGGGTTCAGCGTCTGTCGGGTACGGTACTTCGGCGAGGTCGCACGCATCGAGGTGGCGCCGGAGGAAGTGGCACGGCTCACCGGCAATGCGGCGCTGCTGCGTGAGGTGACTGCCAGGTTCCGCGCCGCCGGGTTCGTGCAGGTGGAGGTCGATCCGGACGGCTACCGCTCCGGCGCGATGAACGAGCTGCGGCAGGTGGCGCGATAGCGGCGCGTCAGAGCGCTCCGACCGTGCGGAACATCTGATCGACAGGAACGATGCGCGTGCGCTCCGCCGTGAACGGGAGCTCGTAGCTCTCGATCTCGGCGTCCTCGGCACGGATCGCCTCGGTCACGTCGGCGTTGTAGGCCGGGGGCGACGGTTCGTTCGCGAGCAGGGCGTCCCGGAACGCCTCGGCGTCGCGCGTGACGACGGCGACGGCCAGGCTGTCCGCCTGCAGGTGCCGGCGGATGGCGCCATTGACGTCGTCCAGGGTCAACTCCGGCAGGCGAGCGGCGATCTCGTCGATGAAGTCGCCGGTGCCGTAGACGGAAGAGTCCATGCCGTAACCGAGCCGCCGGCCGGTGGTCTGCACATACAGGCGCGAATAGTTCAGGAGGAACTCGCGCGTCGCCTCGAAGTCTTCCTGGCTCAGCCCCTCGTCCACCAGGCGGCGCAGCTCGCGGATCGCCTGGCGGAGTGCGAAATGCGCGTTATGGTGCGGCACCGGACGGATCCAGATGCTGAAGAACTGCTGGCTGCGCGGGACGTTCGGGACCGGCAGGCGCGACCCGCCGTCCTGGATGAAGTTTTCGATGTAGGAATAGTCCCCGTAGTTCAAGCCGCGCGCGCCGCGCATCACGTTCATCAGCAGGCCGCTGAACGTCCGGTGCTCGCCGAAGTACGAGTTCGCCACCATCAACGGGAAGAAATCGTCGTCGGCGCGCGTGATGTCGACCGGGAAGCCGATCGAGATCGCGGTGGCGATCGCTTGCTTCTCGACAATCAGCAGCTCGTAGCCGTCCGGCCCGGTGGGCGCCGCGATGGCCGCGCGTGCCCCCTCCCCTGCCGGCAGCGCGTCGAGGATCTCGGTCTCGATCCGATCGACCAGCCCGTCGGGGTAGCCGCCCCCGATACCGACCAGCGCACGGTCACGCGTGTAGTGCGACGCATGGAACGCGCGAACATCGTCGAGAGTGAGTGACGCCAACCCCTCCTCGGTGCCGATGGACGGCGCTTCGTACGGATGCCCCGCGTGCAGCAGGACGTTCAGCGCCTGCTTGCCCAGTTCCTCGTCGTCGCTGCCGCGGAGGCCGGCGGTCACGCTGTTCACCAGGAAGTCGCGGTTCCGGTCGAAGTCGGCCTGATCGAAGCGGGGCGCGGTCACGAGGTCGCGCACGATGGCAAAGAACGGGTCCAGGTGGTCGACGTGCACCTCGCCGACGAGCACCGTCATCTCCTTGTCGGACTGCGCACGGATCGCCGCCGACCAGGGGTAGAGCGCCTCGGTGATCGCCTCGTAGTCCATCGACGTCGTGCCGCCGCGCCCGAGCATCAGCGCGGTGAGGGCGTTCAGCCCGTTCTTGCCGGGCGGGTCGTCGACCGAGCCGGTCCGGAACCCGATCCGGAACGTGACGAGAGGCGAGTTCGCCACCGGCAGCTCGACGACGCCGGACCCGCCAGCAGCCCCGCCGCCGTTGCCGGGGTCCGACGGGCCGCAGGCGGCCACCGCGACGGACAGGATGAGGGCGGCAGCGGGTAGCAGCGAATGCCGGCGTGGACGCCGGCGCACTATCCGCCGGCGCGGCCCGGTCACGGCCGTTCCTCCTGTGTCATGACGACCACCGTGCGGTTGTTCGGGGCGAAGTACTCGGTCGCCACCTGCTGCACTTCCTCCGCGGTCACCGCATCGTACAACCGGTAGACGCGGTTCACCGTCTCCGGATCCTCGGTCAACTGCAGGTAGTGCCCGAGCGTCCGTGCGATGTCACCCGGGTTGTTCAGTCCCATCGCAAAGCCGTACCGCATATGCGACTTGGTCGCCGCGAGCACTTCCGCGTCGACCGGCTCGGTCTTCATCCGCTCGATCTCGGCGACGATCGCGTCACGGACGTAGTCGATCCGCTCCGGGTCAGTGATCCGCGCAATGATCGTGAACAGCGGTGCGTCGCGGCTGTCGAGCGCGCTCCCCTGCACGACGTCGACCACCTGCTCCTCCAGATACAGCTTCCGGAAGAGCGGCGATGTCTCCGAGAAGAGCAACTGCGACAGGACGTCGAGCGCCGGCATGTCGATCCGCTCGTCCGAGAAGGCGGGCGCGTGGTAGCCCATCATCAGCCACGGCAGCGTCGGGTTGGGCCACGTGATGCGCGCCTCGTGCGTATCGGTCTGCGGCGGCTCCCGCGGAATCTCCGGAACGAAGCTCCCCCGCTCCCAGCCGCTGTAGTACTGCCGGACGAGCCGCTCGAGCTCCGCCGTGTCCGCGTCCCCCACGACGACGATGATGCAGTGCTCCGGCCGGTAGTACCGGTCATAGAACTGCAGGCTGTAGTCGTAGTGGTTCGGCATGTTCTGGATGTCCTCCAGCAGGCCGATCGTGGTGTGTTTGTACGGATGCGTCATATAGGCCAGGTCGTGCAGCCGCTCGCGCAGCAGCGAGACCGGGTTGGAGAAGTTGAGGTTGTACTCCCCCAGGATCGCCCCCGCCTCCGTCCGGAAGTCCTCCTCGGTGTAGCGCAGGTTCATGAAACGGTCCGACTCGAGATCGATGATCGTCTCCAGCGCGTCGGCCGCGGCGACGTAGTGATACGCCGTCCAGTCGCTCGTGGTGAAGGCGTTCGAGTCCGCTCCCATCACCTTCACCGCCTCGTTGTAGGCGTCCGTCGGGTACTTGTCCGTGCCGCGGAACATCATGTGCTCGAAGAAATGGGCATAGCCGGAAAAGCCCGGCTCCACCTCGTTCCGCGACCCGGTCCGGACTACCGTGTAGTAGGCGATGACGCCGGGACTGTCGTAGTCGATGGCCACTACCTTCAGGCCGTTCTCCAGCTCGAAGGTAGTAACCGGGAACGGGAAGACATCGGCGCGGTCCTGCCCGGCGGCCGGCGCCACGGAGACACCGGCCCCCAGCGCGATGACCGCCGCCGCGGCAAAGGCGCGCGCGTGCGCCAGCGCAGGCTCCCGCCGCCGCACCCTCCGCCTCGTGCTCATTACCTGCTCCTTCCGTCTGCTCAGGGCTTCGGCATTCTGCGTTAGTGAGGGGTCGGCCGCCCCATGATCGTCGGCTTCTGATCGGACAGGCTGTCGACAACCGCCTGCGACACCACGTTCGAGAAGAGCGGGCGGATGTTCAGGTGGTTGTAAGGCCGGATCTGAATCATCAGCAGGCCGATCAGATCCTCCACCGGGTCGGCCCAGTACAGCGTCCCGTAGGCGCCGCCCCAGGTGTAGCTGCCGATCGAGAGCGCGTCGTTCGCCAGGGCCGAGTCGGTCAGGACGCCGAAGCCGAGACCGAACCCGTAGCCGGGACCCCTGACGTAGACATCCTTGCCGGCCCCGATGTGGTTGCTGATCATGTTGTCGACGGTCATCCGGCCGAGCAGCCGCACGCCGTTCAACTCGCCGCCGTTCGCGATCATCTGCGCGAACTGGTAGTAGTCGGCGGCCGTGCCGGCAAGCCCCGCCACGCCCCGGAACATCGGCCGCGGATCGATGTACCGCGGCTGCACCATCAACTCGATCTTGCCCTCGTCGCTCGGCCGGTAGACCGACGCCATCCGTTCCACCTTCTCTTCCGGGACGTAGTAGTACGTGTCGGTCATGCCGAGCGGCTCAAACATCCGCTCGCGCAGGAACTGATCGAGCGACTGCCCGGAGATCTTCTCCACAAGGACAGCGACGTAGTCGGTGGAGTCGCCGTACTGCCACTCGTTGCCCGGATGGAAGTTGCCCGGGATGATGGCGGCCGCCGCCACCCGCTCGGCGAGCGTCGGCCAGCCCTTGCCGTCATTCGTCACCTTGGCGACCTGCGCGTCGGTCAGCCCCTTGCCGCCCGGGTTCATCGTCAGCCCGGAGGTGTGCGTCAGGACATGCCGCACCGTGACCGGCCACGCCTCCGGCACGGTGGCCGGCCGGACACCGTCCGCGTTGATCCGGACCCTGTGATTCCCGTATTCCGGGATCCACTTGGCGATCGGATCATCGAGCAGGAACTTCCCCTCCTCGAACAGCATCATCAGCGCCGAAGAGACGATCGGCTTGGTCATCGACATCAACACGAAGATGTCGTCCGTCGTCATCGGGATCCGGTTCGCCGCGTCCCGCCAGCCCTGCGCCTCGAAGTGGACCACCTTCCCCTTGCGCGCCACCAGCGTCACCGCGCCGGCGATCTGCTCGGTGTCGATGTAGTGCTGGATGAAGGCATCGATCCGCTCCAGCCGCTCGGTGGACATGCCGACCGACTCCGCCTCGGCTACCACGATGTCTTCCGCCGCGCTCGCGGCGAACGGCGCGTCGCCGTACCCGCCCGGCGCGAGCAACGCGGCCGCAATCACACCCGCCGCTGCCATGACCGGCCAGCGCCGGCGATAGGTCATTCTGCCTCTCATCGTTCTGCCCTCCGCGAATGCCCGCGTTACTGGTAGTCCACCGCCGCCAGCGAGACGCGGATGATCTCCTCGTCGTTCCGTGTCACCAGGTGGCGGTTGGCGTAGGCCGGGTGGGTCCAGTTGACCGCCCGGTCCTCGAAGCGACGCGGTCCGTAGCCCGAGCGCGACGTCGCCTCGATCAGCGTAGTCCGATCGATCTCCTCGTAGCCTTCCGGCGTGAACCGCGCGATCATCAGGTCGCCGGCGTCGTTGTTGACGAAGTAGCGGTCGCCGTGGCGCACCATGAACGCGGCGCCCCAGCGGCGCTGCGCGGTCATCTCATCCGACACCCAGAGCCGCTCTCCGGTCCGCGCGTCGAGGCCGCGCAGCTCGCCGTAACTGTCGACCCCGTAGATGTAGTCGCCGTCGACAATCGGCGTCGTGATGACCGAATGGAGCGCCCTGGTATCGTCCGGCATCTCGCTCGAGCCGCTGATCTGCCAGACCTGCTCGGCGGCGGGCCGGTCGCTGGCGAGGCGAAGCATCATCGACCCGCCGTACAACTGGGTCAGAAAGAGCTGGTTGCCGTCCCGGACCGGTGTGGCCACGGTCATGCTCGAGGGGACCTCCCACCGCTCGGACCAGTAGATCGCCCCGGTCTCCAGATTGAGCGAGGTGACCGCGGTCGGATGCCAGACGATCAACTGCCGCACGCCGCCCGCCTCGTAGATGACCGGCTGGCCGTAGCCCATCTCGTTGGTCACGTCGATCGCGCGCCAGATCTCCTCGCCCGTCATCTTGTCGAACGCCATCACCAGTCCGTCCGGCTCGGCGCCGACGATGTGGATCAGGCGGTCGCCATCGACGATGGGGGCGCTGGCCGTTCCCCAGATGGGCACCGTCGTGTCGTAGTCCGTCGCCGTATCGTGCTGCCAGAGCACCTCACCGGTCTCGACCTGCAGGCAGAGCAGCATCCCGGCCCCGCCGGCAACATAGACCCGGTCGCCATCGACGGTCGGCGTGGCGCGCGGCCCGGTCGCGTAGGACAACATCAGGTTGCGGTAAGCGGTCAGCCACTCGTACGTCCAGAGGACGTCGCCCGTCGCCTCGTCGAGCACCAGCAGCCGCTCGGTGCCGTCCATCACCCGCGTTTCCGGCAGGAACTCGAAGTCGGTGACGAACACCCGGCCGTCGACGATCGCCGGGCCCGAGAAGCCCGACTCGATCGGCGTCCGCCACGCAACTCTCAACCCGTCGGCCGGGAAGCGGTCGATGATGCCATCCTCGGTCCACACCCCCAGGCGGCCGGCGCCGCGCCACTCCGGCCAGTCGGCCGCCCCGAGCGCCGGCGACACAAGCGCCAGTCCGACGGCTGCCAGCATCCATCCCGAAACCGATCGACCCGACCGGCGCGGCGCTATTCGCATCAAGAATTTCTCCGTTGCCAAGGTCCGGCCCGGGCACACGCGCCCCCCGGATGTACCGCGCCTATTGTCGCGCAAATCCGACGGCGGGCAAAACGTCCTTGCCGGCGCAGGCCGAATTGACGCCGCGCAGCCGTTTCGAACCGTCCCCTGTCGAGGACAGGCTCGTCCGCTAGCGAGACAGGCCACTGCCGCTGCCGCGCGCCGGGCGCCTCCGCAAGACCCCTCGTTCCGGGAACCCGCCGGTCGTGCACCGAAGTGGCACACGGTATGCATATCTGCCGATTGTGAGTGCTCGATTGTCGGAAGGAGATACACCATGTCACGCCTGATGCCGCGTTTCGCCTCGTCGTTGCTGGTGGCGCTTCTAGTGACCGCGCTCGGCGCGCCGGTCGTCGCTGTTTCGGCCGAAGCGGCGCAGCGGGCACGCCCCCGTGGCGGCGGACAGGCGTCGCCTCCCGCGCGATCCGCGCCAGCTCCCCGCGCGCAGGCTCCTGCTCGCCGGGCGCCAGCCGCACGGGAGCCAGCGCGGCGCGCACCGGCCCCAAGTCCATCGCCACCACGCGCGCAGGCTCCCTCACGGAGCGCACCCTCCGCGCAGCGGCGCGCGCCCTCTACTCAGCCGCCCCCGTCGGCTTCACGTCCGCCGGCATCGAATCGTCGTGATCGCGCGGCGCGTCCGGTCCAGCGACGCGCGCCCGACGCTGACGGACGCCGCACCCAGCGACCGTCTTCCCCGCAGCTCTCGCCGCCCGAGGCACCCTCGCGGCCGCGCGCGGCGCCACGTCGCGCACCGGAAGCGGCAGCAGCGCCGACAGCTCCGCCCAACCGTCCCGGCCGGACCGATGGGGTTCGACCGAACCGTCCAACGACGCCTTCCGCAGGCGTCAACCCCCGCCGCACCGGCCGGCCGGCCGGCGGCGCAAGCGCTGCCGGACCGCGGCAGCGTGCGCCACAGGTAGTCGACCGGGGCCGCGCGGTGCCGCGCGTCGGCTCCGCACCCCGCGTCATCGATACGAGCCGGCCGCGCCTGCGGCGCGACGGCCGCGACTATCGGGTTCCGCAGCCCGGGTACCGCTACGGCTACAACTACAGAACCGGCTACGGCTACTACCGGCCGTGGCCGACCACCGTGCGGTACCGCCACGTCCCGCTCCGCGGTTACCTGCGGCCGCAGGTCCATGGCTCCTGGTTCTACTTCCCAGGCTTCCACCTCGGGGTGCCGGTCGGCTACCGCCCGTACGGCGGCGGCGTCTGGTCCACCTACCACTATCCGCACGGCGGCTGGTACGACCCGTATGCGTACGGCGGCTACGCGTACAGCAATGGCTACAACGACTTCTACACCGGCTTCCTCCGGCTGAGGGTGCGGCCGCGCGACGCGCAGGTGTATGTCGACGGCTACTTCGTCGGGATCGTCGACGACTTCGACGGGTTCTTCCAGCGGGTGCGGCTCGAGGAGGGACCGCACACCGTCGAGGTCCGCCACACGTACTACGAGACGCTCACGCTCGACGTCCTGATCGTCGCGGGCGAGAAAGTGACCTACGAAGGCGACCTGATTCCGCGGCCGTGACCCGGAGCCCGTGGCAAGACCCCGCTACCGTCGAACGGCGATGCCGGGGTTTCGCCGCGGGCTCCTACCGTTCCGTCCCGCAGCTCCAGCAGGCGGTGAATTGCGCTTCGATCGTCTCGCCGCACTTGCGGCACCGCCACGTCTCGCCCTCCGTGCTGACGGGTGCACCCTTGGAGGTAGCGTACTCCTCGGCGATCTCGACTGCGCGGGCGTATAGCACCGCGTCGTGGGCAAGCACCCAGAGCGAAGGACGGGTCTCCATGCCGAAGAGCGTCCCGCCCTGGAACGGCACGAAGTCGGCGCCGCGGATAACGACGTCGATCCCTTCCCGCTCGAGCAGGCCGCGCAGCAGGTGGGCGTCGCCCGGACCGTCGGCGACGTAAATCTTCCGGAGGTCCGACATCTCTACTGCGCCGGCGGCACGTCGATCGACAACTCCGCGCCGAACATCGCGGTTCGATCCTGATCGATGGCGGCCCAGCGCAGCAGCGTCTCACTATCGGGTTCGACCATGTCGTCGAACACCGTGACGCCGTTGACGCTGACCGTGATCGACTGCGTGAAGTCGAACTGCTCGGGCGACAGCAGCAACGTAAACCCTCGGACGCCGCGCGTGTAGGCATTGACGCGGTTGCCGCGCTGATCCAGCTCGACCCGCCCGGCCGGGTTGCGTCTCGGGAACGCCTGGCGACCCTGGGGGGCGGCGTCGGCGGGATAGATCAGCGCAATGTCGAGGCGCTCTCCCGACCGCTCGATGACCAGCGGGATCCGCTGCCCCGGCGCAAAGCCGATCAGCGCCTCCTTCAGGTCGTCCACCGACGGATTCAACTGGCCGTCAACGGCGACGATGGTGTCGTCGTCCACCATCCCGGCGGCCGAGGCGATGGAATCCGCCCCCACCTCCAGGACCCGCAATCCGGTCCCGTCCTGCAGCTCACCGATCATGTTGATGCCGAGCTGCAGCCCCTGATTCGGATCCAGGATCGTGTTGTACGGATCGAGTTCCGGTTCCCCCTCGACCTCGCCCAGATCGTCAATCACCAGCCAGTGCGCCCGATTGAAACGGTCCGCGGTACCCGTCTCCCACGACACTCGAGGCGATAGCGGCCGGCGTGTCTGTTCGGCCATGAACATCGCCATCGCGTCCGCCTCCTCGTCCCACCAGTCGGTGTTGTGGCCTGCCTCCGGCTTGACGCGGAAATCCACAAAGACGCCCGCCCCCTGGAAAAGCCGCATGAACGGAACGACCGTCGCCGCCGGATAAAGCTGGTCGCGGCCGCCGTTGACGACGAAGAGCGCCTTGTTGCGCAGGTTGGTGGCGTGCAGGTCGGTGTCCAGCCCGCCGGCAGGGTTGGCGAGGACTATCGGATGGCCGATCAGCAGGGTGAAGCCGGCCCACGGCGTGGTCGCCGTCATCGCCTGATAGTAGCCGCCGGTTGCGCCGTCGGAGATGCCAACCAGGTGGACCCGGTTCTCGTCGATGTTGTACGTCCGCTTCAGGTCGTGCAGCACACCTGCGAGGTTCTCGACCTGGCTTCCGTGCCACCAGAGCGATTCCGGCCACGAAAGCGGCGCCACGACAATGGCGTCCTCGCGGGCAAAGCGTTCCTCCCGGCGCCACCAGCTCCCGTCGTCCCGCTTCGGACGTGCAACACCGCCGTGCAGGTAGACCACCGCCGGGTATCGGACCGCCGGGTCGTAGCTGTCCGGCACGAGGACGACGTACGGATGCTCGACCCCGTCGCGGTTCGTGCGGGTCAGTAGGCGCCGGCCGGTCGGGACGTCGTCCCGATAGGCCCGGCCGGCGCGCAACCGGCGCCAAATCGACTCGATGTCGGGCTCGAGTTCAAGAATGGCGGACGTCGCCGCGGCGAACTCCGCTTCGGTTGCCGACGCCCAGAACTGCTCCACCGCGGAGTCCAACGCCAAGTCGTCGTCCGACGACTGTCCGGCTCGCGCGGGGAGTGCGGCGACAGCCAGCAGCCCGACTGCCGCCGCGGCGATAGGCACGAACCGGACGCGCGTCGCAGCAAGGACGCGCGTCGCGCAGGTCACGGCTGGCTTTCTGTCGCTGCCTGCGCACCACCCAGGCCATGCTGGCCCAGGAAGCGCTGGATCGTTTCGAAGATCGCGGTCGTCTCTTCGCGGTTGAATCCGCCGTGGCCGCCGCCGGGAACGGTATGCAATTCGTTCGACACGCTGGCGCCCGACAACGCTTCGTGCAACCGGACCGCATGCCGGTACGGCACGGTCGGGTCGGCATCGCCATGGATCGTCAGCACCGGGGGCAGCCCGGAGCGCACGTAAGTGAGCGGTGAGACCCTCTCGGCCACGTCTTTCCGATCCGCGAGGCTCCCCATCCAGCGAACCGCGTACGTCTTCTCGTTCGCCCCCGCCAGCAGGTCGCCCACATCGGTGATGCCGTACCAGTTGATGACGGCCGCGACCCCCAGGTCACCCCGCGGCTGACACTCCAGGTCGAGGCCCGCAGAGGCGGGGATCATCCCGGTAGTGAGGGCCAGATGTCCCCCGGCGGAGTTGCCGGTCAGAACGATACGGTCGGCGTCGAAACCGTACTGCTCGGCGTTCGCCTTCACCCAGTGCAGCGCGCAGAGGCAGTCCTCCACGGCGGCCGGCGCGCGAGAGATCCGGCCCAGGCGGTACTGGACGTTGACCACCGCCCATCCCTTCTCGAGCCACGGAAGCAGCCGAAGCACGTTGCTCTCCTTGCTGCCTCCGACCCAGCCCCCGCCATGGATGTACATCAGGACCGGCGCGGGGCCCGCGCTGTTGCGCGGCAGGTAGAGATCGACCCGGTTCTCGAAACCGTTCGCGACGTGGTAGGTCACGTTCGGCACCACCCGGAATTCGTTGGAGACATGCGAAGCCCAGATCTCGGTGGAGCCGAGTTGGGCGTCCGCCACGGACGGTGCTGCCGCCAAGGCGACGACGGCAAACAGAGAAGCAAACGCGAGAGATCGTCTGGTCATGGCCCCTCCCATTCTCCGCGAACGAGTTGTCCGCAGAGTATAGAACAGCTACCGTCAATCCTGCACTCTGCCCGCTAGGAGCCCGTGGTGAAACCCCGCGTAGCACCGAGAGCGGTGAGGCGCCCGCCTGACAAGGCGCGACGAGGGAGCATATTGGCCATATGCGACCGAGGAGCAACGCCGTTCAGGCGGGATGCATCGCCGCTCGAATGTAGTGGGGGTTTCACCACGGGCTCCTAGACCACCGCCACGCCGTTAACTCTGTGACGCCTCGCCGGATATCATGGCCCCGAAGGCGGAGGAACCATGAGTACAGCAATTCGCGCGCTCTCGATTGCGGCAGCCATCGCGCTGTTCCCGGCGACGGACGGGCTGGCGCAGATCACCGAGTTCAACGTGGAGGTAGTCGAGTCGCCGGCGCTCGACGGGCAGCGCTTCGGTGAGGTGGGCCAGTACGAGCGGCTCCGGGGCATCGTGACGGGTGCGGTCGACCCGGCCGATCGGCGCCACGAGCACATCGTCAACCTCGATCGCGCACCCCGCAACGCGGCGGGCCTGGTGGCGTATCGCGCCACGGTGGAGATCTACCGCCCGGTCGACATGAGCCAGTGGAATGGCGCCATCTTCCACACGGTCTCGAACCGGGGCGGAGCGGGAGCGGCCGAGCCCGCGCTGCTCGAGCGCGGGTTTGCCTTCGTCCGAGTGGGATGGCAGGGCGAGTTGACGCCGACGGAAACGAACATCGTCGCCTACCTGCCGGTCGCGACGAACCCCGACGGCTCGCCGATTGTCGGGCCGGCCCTCGAGGAGTTCATCTTCAATAATGCCGAGCCCCGCTCGCGCGGCCGCCTGACCTATCCCGCCGCCTCGCTCGACCCCGGGGGCGGGATGCTTTCGGTCCGTGCGAACCAGAACGGCAAGCGGGAGGCACCGCCGGATCTCGAGTGGCGCTACGTCAGCGATCGGGAAATCGAGATCGAGCGGCCGGTCGGCTCCGACGGCGGGGCGATCTACGAGTTCATCTACCAGGCGAAGGATCCGCTCGTGCTCGGACTCGGCTTCGTCGCGATGCGTGACGCCATCTCTTTCCTCCGTTACGAAACCGCTGACGCCACCGGCAACCCGAACCCGCTCGCCACGGGGGACGGGCTCGCGGCCACTGCCCTGTCGCTCGGCATCTCCCAGAGCGGCCGGATGCTGCGGGACTTCCTCTATCAGGGGTTCAACGAGGACACCGCCGGCCGCATGGTTTTCGACGGCATCCACCCGAACATCGCCGGGTCGCGCAAGACGTTTACCAACTATCAGTTCGGCCAGCCGGGGCGCTGGCAGAAGCAGCACGAAGACCACGTGTACCCGGGCGATCAGTTCCCGTTCACCTACGCCACGCTGACCGATCCGCTCAGCGGCCGGACGGACGGCCTCCAGGAGCGGTGCCGCACTTCGAACACGTGCCCGAAGATCGTGCACAGCGACGGCGAGGCGGAGTTGTGGCAGGCGCGCGCGTCCCTGATCGTCACCGACCCCAAGGGACGGCACATCGACTTGCCGGACAACGTCCGCGCGTATCTCCTGTCCGGCACCCAGCATGGAGGCGGTCCGGGAGTCCACACGCGGCCGCCGAGCCGCGGGATGTGCCAGAACCTGAACAATCCTCTGGCGCTGGCGCAGACGCGGACCGCCCTGAGCGTCACCCTGTACGAGTGGGTGGCGAACGGGGTCGAACCGCCGCCGAGCCGGTTCCCGACCGTCGCCGGGGGCGGTCTCGTTCCCGCGGGCGCACTCGGTTTTCCCGACATCCCGGGAGTGACGTACTCCGGGTCGTACAACCCACTGCGCCTGGCGGACCACCGCTCGCTCCCCCCGATGCACGGCGATGCCTACACGGTGTTGGTCGGGCGCGTCGACGCGGACGGCAACATGCTGGACGGCGTGCGGCACCCCAACCTTGCGGCGCCGGTCGGGACATACACCGGCTGGAACCTCCGGCGTGACGGCTTCGCCGAAGGGGCGCAGTGCGCCGGAACCGGCTCGTTCGTCCCGTTCGCAGCAACCGAAACGGCGCGTAGGGAGTCCGGCGATCCGCGCCCGTCGCTCGAAGCGCGGTACGCCGACCACGCCGCTTACGTTCGCGCCGTTTCCGAAGCGGCCGACGCGCTGGTGGAAAGCCGGGTCCTGCTTCCAGTTGACGCGGACGCCATCGTGGATCGGGCACGTGCCGCTGGAAGCAACTAGGAGCCCGGGGTGAAACCCCGCGTAGCACCGAGAGCGGTGAGGCGCCCGCCTGACAAGGCGCGACGAGGGAGCATATTGGCCATAGGCGACCGAGGAGCAACGCCG
The DNA here is from genome assembly GCA_965263055.1 of Vicinamibacterales bacterium. Classification (GTDB taxonomy): domain Bacteria; phylum Acidobacteriota; class Vicinamibacteria; order Vicinamibacterales; family UBA8438; genus VXRJ01. The sequence goes on from OZ253581.1 coordinate 572,962, forward strand.
TTCAGGCGGGATGCCCCGCCGCTCGAATGTAGTGGGGGTTTCACCCCGGGCTCCTGGAAATCGACGGCGATACCGATCACCAGCTCCGTGGGCCCGTCCGCCTCGGCGTTCAGGGGAGGCCAATCATTCCTGAAATCCGCCTGACCCTGCGGATTCCGGCGTGGCTGTCGCGGGGGCCGCTCCCCGCCGGCGTTTCCATCGCCGCAGGGTTCGCGGCACTCAACCTGCTGCTGTTCGTCCCCCTCTACCTCCTCTACTCGCAGGAGAACAACTTCTGGCCCTTCTTTCCCCTGGGACATCCCCGGGGGGATTACGACTGGGGATGGCCGGGCATCGGGCGCAGCACGTACGAGTACGTAATGCAGTTGTTCGTCCGGCGCTACAACAAGGACATCTTTCGGGTCAGCGCGGACTGGATTTTCATCGTCTCGTCGCTGGTTCTCGCTAGCCGGTTCGCGAGCACCTGGCGGAGGGCCGCGGTGCCGCTCGCGGGGCTCGCCTACGCCGCGCTGCTCGCGTTCATGGCATACAGCGGCTTTGTCCACTACCTCTTCGATCGCCCCGGCACGCTGCTTGATGATGTCCTGATGCTCGAGAGCGCCTGGATCGTGGTGCGCGACACCTGGGGGCCGACCGATTTCCTCTACTCCGCCTTCCTGCTGGCCACGGCAGTCGGGCTGGGCCTGCTGGTGACGCGCTATCTCCAGGCGGCATGGCGCTGGGGGGCCGGCCTCGACCCGCGGCGCGTGGCGGCCGGGTGCGTGATGCTCAACGCGTACTGCTTGCTGTCGCTCACCTGGTTCGGCGTAGCGCGGGACGATCCGATCATTCAGCTACAGGCAAAGCACCTGGTCTACAACTGGCAACGGTCTCAGGACGTGCTGGCCACCGTCGAGGCGCTGGACAGTTCCGTGGTGCGGGTTGCCGCCAGCCTGGGCAACACGACACCGGTGCGCCGCCCCGACATCTATCTGTTCTCGGTCGAGTCGTACGGCGCGACGCTGTGGGCGGACGACGACTACCGTGTCGCGCGACAGGGTCTGATGCGCAAGGTGCAGAGCGAACTGGGCGAAGTCGGGCTGCCCATCTTCACGCGCTTCGCGGCCTCTCCGGTGTACGGCGGCGGATCCTGGATGAGTACGGCGTCGGCCCTGAGCGGAATGCGGATCGGCAACCATTCGTTGTACTGGGCGTGGAAGCGCATGGCTCACCGCTATCTCCATCTGATCGCCTACCTGCAACGCAATGGTTACTACACGCTGTCGGTTCAGCCCGGCGCCACGTGGACCGAGGATCTCTACGACTACGACGAGGTAATCATTCGCGAAGATTTCTCTTACGACGGCTTTGCCTACGGTTTCGGCCACGTGCCGGACCAATGGGCTCTCGACTACGCGTTCCGCAACCACTGGAGCCGGCGCCCGCGTCCCCGGCTGCTTCACTTCGTGGCCACCTCCACGCACTATGCATGGGATCCGCCGCCCCGGATTACGGAGGACGTCGCGGACCTGGAAATGCCGCAACCGACCTTTCTCGAGACCCGGCCCGACTATGTAGAGCTGGCGCTGACGGTTCCCCAGGGTCAGAAGCGGGATTTCTTCGTAACCGTGGCCTACGAGTGGGAGCTGTTGCTCGAGGCGTTCCGGAATCGGATCGAACCCGATTTCATCGCGCTGATTCTTGGCGACCACCAGCCGCCGTTCATCACGGACGGCCAGGGCGACAGTGATGTCGCCCTCCATGTCGTTACGGACATTCCCGCGCTTCCGGGACTGCTGGCGGGGGCAGGCTTCGCGGCGGGCGGAAACGTGCCCTGGAAGCCCTCCGTGTCGACGGAGTTCGGGATGGAAGGCATTTATCCCTTCCTGTTGAGTCTGCTGTCCGCGGAAGCAGGAGACACCCTGGAGTACAGCCCGACCGGCATCGCGGTCCCGGAGTTGCCGACGTGGTAGCCCGCGGTTGACCGGGATACGGCCATGAGCGGGTTGCCGGGGCTAGGAGCCCGTGGCGAAACCCCCACTACATTCGAGCGGCGATGCATCCCACCTGAACGGCGTTGCTCCTCGGTCGCATATGGCCAATAGGCTCCCTCGTCGCGCCTTGTCAGACGGGCGCCTCACCGCTCTCGGTGCTACGCGGGGTTTCACCACGGGCTCCTAGCGAAGGCGTTCCGCGACGCCCCGCAGCGTAGCCGCCAGCCCGCCGAGGCGCTCCTGGCTACTTCCCGTCGCGGCGGCGCTCTGCTCCTCCACTCGCTCCGCGGCGGTAACCAGCTCCGCCGCCAGCCCCGCGTCTCTGTCCGCGCCCTCCGCGCGATCGAGCAGGTTTGACAACGCCGTGCGGCGTTCCGCGGAGAGTGTGTCGCTGCGGCCGAGCTGGTCGAGGTAGGCGCGGGCGACAACCGGCCGCGCGGACCAGTCGATGCGCCGCTGCTGCTGGGCGTTGAACCCAGGCGGCGCGACTGACGCGGCGGCAGCGAGCTCGTTCACTGTCAGGTGTTCGCTCGGGAGCAGCTCCAGCACGTCGAGCCCGCGGGCGATCTCCGTGCCGTAGATGTAGCCCCGGTACCAGTACGCCGACCAGAAGCCGCCCATCACGAGCCGCTCACTGTCAATCGGGCCGCGGTCGAAGTACGCGATCTCGACCGGATTCACCGAGTCGGTGAAATCGAAGACCGAGATGCCTCCCTGGTACCACGCCTGCACCATGATGTCGCGGCCCGGCACCGGCACGAGGGAGCCGTTGTGCGCCACGCAATTCTCCCGTTCGGTCTGGGGCACGGGCAGCTTGTAGTGGCTGCGGAACTCCAGCCGGCCGTCGACGATGTCGTAGATGGCGTTCGCCCCCCACTCGCGGGGGTCGGACGCACGGCAGCGCGGGCGCCCGCCGCCGCCCCATTCGTCGGTGAAGATCACCTTGGTGCCGTCATTGTTGAACGTCGCCGAGTGCCAGTAGGCGAACGAGGGGTCGGTCGCGTCGTCAAGCCGGGCCGGATTGACCGGGTCGGAAATGTCCAGCAGGATGCCGTTCCCGGAGCACGCCCCGGCCGCCAGGCCGATCTCCGGGAAGGCGGTGATGTCGTGGCACCGGCTGCTCTCCGAGGTGCGCTGCGTGCCCGGGCCGTGGTCGCCGCCGCGCCACAGGCCAGCGACGTTGCCGGTCTCCGGGTCCCGGAAGACGAAGGGTCGGCTGACGACGCCTGCCTCCTCGGGCCGCGCCAGCGGGATCCGGATGACGTCGATCCGGAAGAGCGCGGTGTCCGGGTTCTCGGCCGGCGATTCGTCCGAGCAGCCCTCGAGCTCCTCCCCGGAACGGACGGAACCGGTTCCGGAACCGTAGACGTAGACGTTGCCCTCGTCGTCGGGATCGGTCACCACGGTATGGGTATGCGATCCGCGGCAGGTCTGCACCGCCGCCACCTGCCGGGGCATCCGCATATCGCCGATGTCGAAGATCCGGATACCGCGGAAGCGCTCTTCGCTGACCGGCTCCGCGACCCCCTGCAACCCGCAGTCGAGCCGGCCCCGCGTCTGCTCGACCGACATGATCAACAGGTTGCCCACGACGGAGACGTCGCCCTGACCGCCGGGGCAGACCACGGAAGTAACCAGTTGGGGCGAGGCCGGGACTTCGACGCGATAGGTGTTGAACCCGTGGTAGCTGCCTACGAAGACCTGGTCGCCGGCGAACGCGAGATCGGTGTTTCCGAAGTTGAGCAGACCGCGCCGCCGCCGGTTCTGCCGGTCGTCTTCTTCTTCCGCCGCTTCCGCCGCGCCCGCATTCGCTGGCGCATTCCCGGTCTGCGCGGCATTCGTCTCCGGCGTCTGCCCGGCCGCGTTGGGATCGTAGAAGCCATCCGGCTTCGGGCGCGTCGCGACGAGCGCCATGTTCCAGACCGCCTCGCCGGCGTCATTCAAACCGGACGCGAGGTCGACCCTCGGATCGACCGTCAACTGTCCGAGCAAGGCGTCCATCCGGTCGATTTCCATGCTCTGGTCGGCCTCTATGTCGGAGGTGAACGCGAAGAGCTGCGAATCCTGCGCCGCGCCGGGTTGGTCGAGGAGGTTCTCGACCATCGTCAGGGCGCCGCCATGGTGCTTGATCATCAGTTCGAGGAAGAGCCGGTCGAAGTCGACCCCGTCCGCCGCGGCGAGCTGGTCCATCTCTTCCGGGGTCAGCATGCCCGGCATCGGCATCCAGTCGGGCGCATGATGCGCGTCCGTCTCCGTAACCGTCTGGCCGCGCTCGCGCAGCCACTCCTGCATCATCTCGATCTCGTCTTCCTGGGAGAGCTCGATGCGCCGCGCCATCTGCCGCATGGCGTCGCTCGCGGGGCGGGGATCGAGCAACTCTGTCATCTCCAGCGCCTGGGCGTGGTGAGGGATCATCCCCTGCATGAACTTCACGTCGGCGTCGGTGAACCGGATGCCGGCGAGGTCCGAGGCTTCGGCAGCGGAAATCGAGCGGCTCGGCTCACCCGGCGCGCCGGGCTGCACGATCGGAGGTTGTTGCGCCTGGCTGGCTGCGGCGCCGAACCACAGAAACGCCGCGCCGGCCAGAACGATCGTGGCGGCGGATGGCCTGCGGAGATGCTGGAGGTTCATGGGATCGTCTCCTGCCGGGTTGAACGTGTGGCGTGCACGGCATCTTATAGGCTTCGGACCCGGAGTCGGCCTCATCCGCACCTTCACGGGAACAGAGGACCTCGACCGAGCGGCGGCCCGCTGCGTCGCGTTTCACAGTCATGATGTCCTCTTGGTGGAAGGAGGCGGCATCGGATGCGCTACGAGGATCAGGCGATGGCCGCGGCCGCTTCCGCGCTGAACGCCGCGCGTTCCTTCGCCGAACGAAAACGGATCTCGGTGTCGAGCGAGAGGGTGGCCAACCGCTTGCCGGTGTCCCGCGACCGGTCCGAGCGCCGTCGGGGACACGACGTATGACGTGGCCGTGGCAACCAGCCGGCGTTCGGTCAATCCCCCCACTTTTGCGTTGCTCCACGACGCGGGCCAATCCGTGCTTCTCCAGAGCCCGCACGTGATGGTTGACCTTCTGCCGCGAGCTCCGGCGGCCGAACACCCCACCTTGCACGTGGCGGCCACCCGGAGCAGCCGCAGCGTCCCGTGCAATCACGACCGCGCTACTACTACTGGCCGGCCCCTCCCGATGTGGACGTTCCGCCCGGCTGGAGGTGCGTGACCGACTCCGTGACGCTGTCGATCTTCTCGCGGGAATAGAAGATCGGCACGTAACGGTCCCGGGCCCACACTTCGAACAGGTCGCGGTAGTGGGGGTTGTCTGGATCGCCCGACTGGCCGGGGGTGTTCAAGCCGACCGAGTTGTCCCAGTCGGCGGTCTCGGTAATCAGCATGAACGACGCGCCGGAGGTCTGGTTGTCGCCATTGCCGGTGTTGTGGACGGTCCCCCCGTAGCCGCCACGCGGGAACGGGCCGACGTCGAGGCGGCGGCGGAGATCCTCGTTCACCGCGGCGCTCATCGGATGACGGATCAACGCATGCTTGAACTGCTCGCCGCCATAGCGCCAGGTCGTCGTTTCGGTAGTGCCGAAGCGTTCCCCCAGGCTGTCGAGCGCCGCCGCCAGCGAATCGCGCAGCACCCGGTCGCGGCCGGCGATGGGATCGTCGCCGAAGCGGCCGTCGGGGGCCGTCAGCCAATCGATCATCCGCTTCGTGTTGATACCCCCGATGTAGTCGCGCACAGATTCCGGCACGACCACGTCGCGGACGGCGGCGCGCAGCTCGCGGTTCCAGCTCACGTAGATCGCCGCTTCGACGGAATCCTTGCCGAGCACCGCGTCCCAGGCGAGCAGCATCTCGCGGGCGCGGGCGGAACGGTCATCGATCCCCGGAACGTCGCGCAACAGCGGCACCAGGTTGCGCGCGGCGACCGACAGTTCATCCATCTGCAGTCGCATGTTGTCGATGACCGTCATGTGCCGGGCGTTGGCGAGCACCTCCTCGACGCGAGCGACGCGCATCTGATCGCCCCAGGTGTAGTGGAGCGCCTCCCAGTGGGGGTATTTCGCCGGGTTGTCCAGCAGTGTGTAGTTGTTCGCCGTTCCGAAGTACCCCTTCTCCGGGTTGTGGACGCTCGGAAGCGCCTTGATCGGCAGGAAGCCGTCCCACTCGTAGCGTCCGTCTCCCGGCACCGGCACCAGGCCGCTGTGGTTCGGCCGGATCGGGGAGACCCCCACCGCCTGGTACCCGATGTTGCCGGCCCGGTCGGCCCAGACCATGTTCTCCGACGGGATCCGGCTGTAGTTGCACGCCTCGACGAACTCCTCCCACGTGGTCGCCTGATCCATCCGAAGGCTCGCCAGGTAGGGGGCCGAGCCGTAGTCGAGCCATGCCGCCCGAACCGCGTAGGCCACGTTGTTCGCCGTGTCCTCGTAGACGACCGGGCCGTGGCGCGTGTACTTCAGTTCCACCTCCACGTCCGCGTCGCCCTTGACCGGGATCGTGTCGGTCCTGACGATCATCGACTCCCAGCCACCCAGGTAGCGGTACTGGTTCGGGTCGGCCGGGTTCGTCTCGTAGACGTACAGATCCTCGTTGTCCTGGCCGAAGACGGTCAGTCCCCACGCGCCGTGCTCATTGTGGCCGATCGAGATGCCCGGCAGCACCGGCTCGCCGCCACCGATGACGTTCCATCCCGGCGCCACCAGGTGGACCCAGTAGCGGAGCGACGGCGCCGACTGCGCGCGGTGGGGATCGTTCGCCATGATCGGATAGCCGCTCAGCGTCCGCGTCCCGTGCACCACCCAGTTGTTGCTGCCGATGGCGTCCTGCTCCTGCCCCATCAGATCCATCTCGGACGGCATCGCCGCCGCCAACCGCTCGAACGTCTCGCGGTCACCCCGGTAGGCGACGGTGATGTCCTCCGGCTCGAAGCGGACGGACCGCCGGTGGGCACGGTACCGATCGAGGATCGCGCCTGACAGGAGTGACGCGTCGACCGCCGGATCGAGCGTCAGGTCCGGATCGCCGATGAAGTAGTTCAGCTCCCCTACGGCGTCGGGTCCCAGCTCGGCGACGGCCAGCGCGCGGTTGATCTCCGACGTCACATTCGACACCAGGCCCTGATGCCGCGACACCACCACCTCCGGCGTCCAGCGCCCCGGCGTGATGCCGAGCAGTTGGAACTCGATCGGGAGCAGGTCCGGCTCCTGCTCGGTCCGGGCGACATAGGCATTGATGCCGTCGACGAACGCCGGGATGATCGTGTCGCCGCGGTCGTGGTAGTGGCGCATCTCGGTCGTCAGGTCGCCCCGGAACTGGAACAGCCGGGTACTGATGTCGCGTTCCAGCTCGCGCGGTCCGAGCATCTCGGCCACCGTGCCGGTAGCCTGCCTCCGCCACATCTCGAACTGGAACAGCCGGTCGCGCGCCGCGGCGTAGCCCTGCGCGAAGAAGAGGTCATGCTCGTTCTCCGCATAGATGTGGGAGATGCCCCACCGGTCGGTCACGATCTCGACCGGCGCCTCCAAACCGGTAGTCCGGAGCGGCTCGGTCGCCACGTCCTGCGCCGCCGCCGGAGCGCCGAAATGGCCCGGGCCGCCGGTCAGCAGCACCGTGCAGACCGACGCCGCGCCGACCGCGAACCGGGTCCTCAGAAACCGTGCCATGTTGCGCTCCTCCCCAATGCCGCTCGTTTTCCGGCATTATAGCGAGCCGATGGCTGACAGCGCGCCGCCGCCGCGGAACGCTCTCGTCGCCTCCGAGGACTGGTGGGCGGTCTGGATGGCAGGATTGATGCTGGCCGCGACGGTGGGCGGCCTGATCGCCTTCGTCCCGGGCGTCGGCCGCTGGAGCACGCTGCCGTTCGAGGCGTTTGCCGGCCGCGAATGGGGGCTGCTCGCACTCGGACTGGGTCTGGCGTCGCTGACCGCGGCGGCGGTACAGGTGATTTCGGGCGATGGCGCCCGGCAGGCGCGGGCCTTCGTTCCGCTCTTCGCCCTGGCGGTGATCGCCTACGTCTGCGCCAACCAGGCGGGCGTCCGGGCGGCCGGCTTCGGCTACGCCTTCTGGGGGCTGCTGATCGGCCTCGCGATTGCCAACACCGTCGGGACGCCGTCGTGGCTGCGGCCCGCGATTCGGAGCGAGCTGTACATCAAGACCGGCCTGGTGCTGCTCGGCGCCGAGGTGCTGTTCGGCAACATCCTGAGCCTGGGGTTGCCGGGACTGTTCGTCGCCTGGTTCGTCACGCCGGTTGTCATCATCTTCATGTACCAGTTCGGGACACGCGTTCTCGGCATCGCGAGCCGGTCCCTCGTCATCGTCATCGCCGCCGCGGCGTCGGTCTGTGGCGTATCGGCGGCCATCGCCGTCGCCGCCGCCGCCCGCGCCCCCAAGCAGGAACTGACGCTGGCGGTCGGCATGTCGCTTATCTTCACCGTGGCGATGATGGTGCTGATGCCCCTCGTCGTCCGTGCTGCCGGGATGGACCTGGTAGTGGGCGCCGCGTGGATCGGCGGCACGGTCGACGCGACGGGCGCCGTCGTCGCCGCCGGGGCGCTGCTGGGCGAGCAGGCGGAACAGATTGCGGCCGTCGTCAAGATGATTCAGAACATGCTGATCGGCGTCGTGGCATTCCTGGTGGCGGTCTTCTGGGTAACCCGGATCGAGGCAACCGGCGCCCGCAAGCCCGACGCGATGGAGATCTGGCACCGCCTGCCGAAGTTCATCATCGGCTTCGTCGCGGCATCGCTCGTCTTCTCGTTCGTCCTGACGCCGTCGCTCGGCGCGGCGCGGGTCACCGAGGCGCTCGATCTCACCTCCGACCTTCGCGGCTGGCTCTTCTGCCTGGCGTTCGTCAGCATCGGGCTGGAGTCCAGCTTCCGCGAGCTGGCGCGCCACGCCGGGGGCAGCCGCCCGATTCAGCTCTATGTCACGGGCCAGGCATTCAACGTCGTGTTGACGCTGGTCGCCGCGTACCTCGCGTTCGGCGGGATCCTGTTCGATCGGCCGATGGAGGCGGACGCTGCCGGCGGCGGGGCGGGCGGAACGGCCACCGCGATCGAAGCTAACCTCGCCGCCGGACGGGATGCAACGGGGCTCTTCTATACCGAAGTGGACGGCTGGCAGACGCTGGTGATCGATCGGAATCCGTAGACAGCTCAGCCTCCCGAGCGGCGGCGCCGGAAGTACTCCACCTGGAACTCGCGCACGTTGCGGTTGTGTTCGCGCAGCGTGCGGGCGAAGGCGTGCGTGCCGTCGTTGCGGCTGACGAAGTAGAGGTAGTCGACGTCCGCCGGCGCGAGCGTCGCCTGCAGCACCGCGCGGCCCGGCGCGGCGATCGGGCCGGGCGGCAGCCCCCGGTAGCGGTACGTGTTGTAGGGGGAATCGAACTGGAGGTTGGCGCGGGTCAGGTTGCCGTCGTAGGCGCCCGCCTGGGTCAGCGCGTAGATGACAGTCGGATCGCTCTGGAGCGGCATGCCGATCCGGAGGCGGTTGTTGAACACTGCCGACACGAGGTCATGCTCGGACGCCTGTCCGGTTTCCTTCTGAATGACCGAGGCGAGCGTCACCACGTCGCGCACGGCCAGGCCGCGCTCGGCGGCGCGCGCCCGCATCCCGGCGTCGAGCACCTCACGGAACTGCGCCACCATCGCCGCCACGAGGTCGCGGGCGGTCGTATCGCGCGGCAGGGAGTAGGTCTCCGGGAACAGGTACCCCTCGAGATCCGTGGCGTCCGTATCGAGATCGGCGACCAACGACGGGTCCGAGGCCGCATCGAGGAACGCCGCCGCCTCGCCGATGCCGGACGCCTCGACGATTGCCGCCATCTCCGGCAGCGTCAACCCTTCGGGAAACGTGATCGGCCGAAGGAAGACCCGGCCTTCGGCAATCGTGGCGACAACATCGAGAGGTGCGATCGGCGTCTCGAAGTAGTACTCCCCCGCCTGCAGATCGCGGTCACGGCCGCTCTGCCAGAGTGCGAGGCGGAACGTCAGCTCGTCCGCCACCACCCCCGCGTCCACCAGGCGCGCGGCAATGACCCGCGCCCCCTCGCCCGGCGCGACGTCGACGAATACGCCGCCGGCCGGCAGGCCGGCATGGGGCGCCGCCAGACGCCTCTCGAACTCCTGCCAGGCGTAGAGCCCGCCCAACCCCGCCAGCAGGAGCAGGCAGACGAGCGCGATCAGCAGACGCCTTAACATCCGCCGCTCTCCGCGTCGAGGTGGTCCTGCAGGATGACTGCCGCGGCCGCGGCGTCAAGCTGCTTCTTGCGGCGGCGCCAGTTGCGCTCGCGCGCGGCCAGGCGCTGATCCGCCTCCACGCTGCTGAGGCGCTCGTCGTGCAACGCCACCGGTACGTCGACCGACCGCCGAAGCGCGTCGACAAACGTGAGCACACGGGCGGTCTGCTCGTGGGCAGCACCATCGAGGCGGCGCGGCAGGCCGACCACCACCCTCTTCAGGCCATCCGACTCGGCCGCGAGCATCGCCACCTGGCCCGCCACTGCCGCCGCGCGGGCGCCGGCCGGGCCGCTCGGTGCAATAGTCCGCAACGGCCGGGCCAGCGTCCCGGTCGGGTCGCTCACCGCCAGCCCGATGCGCCGTTCGCCGTAGTCGATTCCCAGAACGCGCATCTGCGGATGTCCGGCGGCGCCCATATCCCGCCGCGCTCATCCCTCAGACTACGTCCCGACCGTGGGAGGTGTCCACTCATTCGCCGATCCGGTAATATTGCGTTTGCACCCACGTAACGTGGAACCTGAACATGTTGAGCAAGACCCGGCTTACCGTCCTGCTGGCTACCGTTTCGGTAGTCATCTTCACGCTGATCGGCGGCTATCTCGGACGCGTCTCCGCCGGCGAAGACACCTACCGGCACCTGCGCGTCTTCGAGGACGTCGTGTCGCTCATCTCGAACAACTACGTCGAGGAAGTGAATCTCGACGAAGTGGTGGACGGCGCGCTCCGCGGCTTGGCGGAGGGACTCGACTCCGACAGCGCCTACCTGACGCCCGAGGATGCGGATCGGATCGAGCGGGGCGAGCCACTACCGGACGGCCGGGTCGGCGCGGAGATCACCCGCCGCTACTACCTGCAGGTGGTCGCCTCGCTGGAGGGCTCTCCGGCGGCCAGGGCGAATATGCTGCCGGGCGACTTCATTCGAGCCGTCGACGGCCGGCCGACGCGGCTCCTCTCGGCGGTCGAGGGCCAGAGGCTGCTCCGGGGCGAGCCGGGCACTGACGTGACGCTGTCGCTCATCCGCGGCAGCACCCAGGAACCGTACGACATCACGCTGACGCGCGAAGCGTTGACTGCCCCCCCTGCGGCAGGACGGATGCTGACCGGCGAGGGCGCAGGCATAGGCTACCTGCGGATTCCCGCCTTCGGCGACGCCGCCGCTATCGAGATCGCCGACGCTGCGGCGGCCCTGGCGGGCAGCGGTGCGACACACCTGATCGTGGACCTCCGCGGCACGGCTGAAGGAACGTTCGACGGAGCGATCGACGCCGCACAACTGTTCGTCGCCGGCGGAGCCATCGCCATCCGCGAGGAGCCGGACGACAGGCAGATGACGATCGAGGCCGGACGGACGCCGCGGCACCGGTCACCCTTCCCGTCACCTTGCTGACGAACTACGGCACCTCGGGCCCGGCAGAGCTGTTCGCCGCGGCGCTGCTCGATCGCGACCGGGCGATGTCGGTCGGCCAGCAGACCTCCGGGCGGACCAGCCTGCAGCGCCTCGTCCGTCTACCCGACGGTTCGGGCCTGTGGATGTCCTGGGCGCGTTACCTGAGCCCGTCCGGGGAAGCGATTTACCCCTTCGGCCTTCAGCCGGACGTGCCCGTCGAAGTCATCCTCCCGGAACTTGGCGAGCCGCTGCCGGACGAGGATCCGGTGCTCGACCGGGCGATCGACGAGATCGCCCGCACGGCTGATACGGCCTGAGGACCGCCCTGCCGCGCCGTATCCCCGGCCGTCACTGGTATACTGACTGGCTGCCCATGGGGTTTCGAACCATTCGTTGCGGGGATTTGCGCCACGCAAGATAGGCGCGTAGCTCAGTTGGTTAGAGCGCCTGCTTGACATGCAGGAGGTCGGCGGTTCGAGTCCGCCCGTGCCTACCATGTTCCATGCCCCCTTTTCATCCCTCCAACCGTCGCAGCATGCCCCGCCTGAGCCCGTCCGCTCCGGTGCAGACCGCATGAGCCAGGTAACGGTCACGCTGCCGGACGGCTCCACGCGGGCCGTGCCGGCCGGCGCCCCCGTCGCCGATCTGGCGAAGGAGCTGTCGCCGCGTCTGGCGAAGCAGGCGCTCGCCGCGGTCGTCGACGACCGGATGGTGGACCTCACCTTCCCGCTGGAGGCGGACGCCGCGGTCCGGTTCGTGACCCCCGGCACGCCGGACGCGCTCCAGCTCTACCGCCACAGCACCGCCCACCTGATGGCGGCGGCGGTGACCGTCCTCTTCCCGGAGGCGCAGTGCGGCATCGGCCCGGCGATCGAAGACGGCTTTTTCTACGACTTCGTCGTCAACCGCCCGTTCGTGCCGGAGGACCTCGAGGCGATCGAGCGGAAGATGACCGAGATCGCCCGGCGGGATCTCCGCTACGAGCGGAAGATGATGTCGAAGGAGGAAGCGAAAGCGCATTTCGACGGGCGCGGCGAGCCGCTCAAGGTGCAGTTGATCGAGGAAAAGGGGGGACCTCGGGTCTCCTGCTACACGATCGAAGACGCCTTCATCGACTTCTGCACCGGCCCGCACGTCCCCTCCACCGGACGGCTCAAGGCGTTCAAGGTGCTGTCGAGCTCGAACGCCTACTGGAAGGGGGACGCGCGGAATCAGCCGATGCAGCGGATCTACGGCACCGCGTTCTTCAAGTCGTCGCAGCTGACCGAGCACCTCCATCGCATCGAGGAGGCGAAGAAGCGCGACCACCGCAAGCTGGGGAAGGAACTGGGACTGTTCACCTTCCATCCCTGGGCGCCCGGCGCGCCGTTCTGGCAGGCAAAGGGAGCGACGCTCTACCGGCTCCTGTCGGACTACATGCGCGAGGCGCTTGTGGGCGAGGGTTACCAGGAGGTCCGGACGCCACTTGTCTTCAACAAGGCGCTCTGGGAGACCTCCGGCCACTGGGAGCACTACCGGGAGAACATGTTCCTGGTGGAATCGGACGGCGAGCCGTTCGGCCTGAAGGCGATGAACTGCCCCGGCCACATGCTGATGTTCGCGAGCGAGGGCCGCAGCTACCGCGATCTGCCGCTGCGGTTCCACGATCAGGGCGTGCTGCATCGGAACGAGGCGTCCGGCGTGCTGAGCGGGCTGACCCGCGTCCGGCAGTTCGCGCAGGACGACGCCCACTGCTTCATCACGGAGGATCAGATCGGCGACGAGGTGGAACGGCTTCTCCGCCTGGTCGACCGGGTCTACACGGACTTCGGCCTCGCCTACGAGGTAGAGCTGTCGACACGGCCGGACGACTACCTGGGCACGGCAGAGGCCTGGGACCATGCGGAAGCGCAATTGAAGTCAGCGATCGAGGCGACCGCCACGCCGTTCACCATCTCCGAGGGGGATGGCAGCTTCTACGGGCCGAAGATCGACCTGCACGTGACCGACGCGCTCGGCCGCCGCTGGCAGTGCGCGACGATTCAGCTCGACTACCAGATGCCGCAGCGCTTCGGCCTGAAGTATGTCGGCGCCGACAACGCCCAGCACACGCCGGTGCTGATCCATCGCGCGATCTTCGGGAGCTTCGAGCGGTTCATCGCGCTGCTTATCGAGCAGTACGCCGGCGCGTTCCCGCTCTGGCTCGCGCCGGTGCAGGTCCGCGTCCTGACCATCGCCGACCGGCACATCGGCCATGCGGAAACGGTGCGCGACCATCTCGCGGCGGAAGGATTCCGCGTGGAGCTGGACGGCCGGCAGGAGAAGATCGGACTGAAGATCCGCGAGGCGCAGCTCCAGAAGATTCCCTTCATGCTGGTCGTCGGCGACCGGGAGACCGAGCAGGGAACGGTGGCGGTCCGGAGCCGCACCGCCGGCGATCAGGGGGCGCGCAGTCTGGACAACCTCGTGGGGGCGCTCCACGCCGAGGTGGGCGCGAAGCGATCGGCGGATCCAGCGGCGGGCCAGACGGGGTAGACTGTCCGTTCGCGGCGAGCCGCGGACGAACGTAACGAAGGGAGCAATAGAGATTCCTCCAGGACGGGGCCCCCGAGGGCCACGCCGCGACTTTCGTCAGCCGCGTACACGGGTCAACGACCGGATTCGGGTTCGTGAGATCCGCGTCATCAACGATGAGGGCGAGCAACTCGGCTTGATGGCGCCGGCGGACGCGCTCGCCATTGCGCGTGAGAAGGGGCTCGACCTAGTCGAGATTTCGGCGACGGCGCGGCCGCCGGTCTGCCGGATCATGGACTTCGGGCGGTACCAGTACGAGGAGCAGAAGCGAACGCGGCTGGCACGGAAGCATCAGAAGACGATCGAGGTCAAGGAGATCAAGTTCCGTCCGAAGGTGGACGAGCACGACTATCAGTTCAAGAAGAAGCATGTGGAACGCTTCCTTGCCCACGGCGACAAGGTGAAGGCGACGATCTTCTTCCGCGGGCGGGAAATGGCGCACCCTGACTTCGGCCGCCACATCCTCGATCGGCTGGTCGACGAGTTGCAGGAGGTGGCGGTGCAGGAGACCGCGCCGCGCATGGAAGGGAACCAGATGCATACGATCCTGTCGAGCCGCGTGGTGACGAAGAAGCGGCGGTAGCAGGCAGGGGACGTGACGGAGACGACAGATGCCGAAGCTGAAAACCCATCGTGGCGCGGCGAAACGCTTCAACCGGACCGGCACCGGCAAGGTGACGCGGAAGAAGGCGTTCGCGCGGCACATCCTGACCACGAAGACGACGAAACAGAAGCGGAAGCTGCGCGGTACGACGACGGTCTCCGACGTTGACACTCCACGCGTCGCGCGGATGATTCCTTACAAGTAACGGCCGGCAGGCACAGGCAAGGACAGGAAGGACGCCAGCACCATGCCTCGAGTGAAACGTGGACCCATCAGGCGGAGGAAGCGGAAGAAGCTTCTCGCCCGCGCCAAGGGTTTCTTTCAGACCAAGAGCAAGCTGTACCGCGCCGCGAAGGAAGCGGTCGACACGTCACTGAACTACGCGTTCATCGGACGCAAGCTTCGGAAGCGCGACTTCCGGCGGCTCTGGATCACCCGCATCGGCGCCGCGTCGCGGCAGCACGGGCTCAGCTACAGCCAGTTCATGCACGGATTGAAGGCGACCGGCATCGGTCTCGACCGGAAGGCGCTGGCCGACCTCGCGGTGCGCGAGCCGGACGCCTTCGCGCATCTCGCCGAGCGGGCGCGGGAGGCGCACGCGCCGACCGCCGCCGCGTCGTAGGGCGTCCGTCCCGCCGTGACGGGCTCCCGATGGCTGACGTTCTGACCGCCGACGAAATCCGGGCTTCCTTCCACGCCGACCTCGCGCTGACCGAGACGGCCGAACACCTCCAGGCGCTGCACGACCGGTACCTGGGCCGGAAGCGGGGCGCCGTTCAGGCGCTCCTCAAGTCGGTCGCCTCCGCCCCGCCGGAGATGCGCCGCGCTCTGGGGCAGCAGGCGAACCAGCTCCGGAAAGAGATCGAGCACGCACTCGGCGAGCGGCGCGACGCCCTCGCGGCGTTCACCCGTCCTGCCGGCGCGGTCGACGTCACCCTGCCGGGGCGCGATGTCCGGATCGGCCACCGGCACCCGCTGACCCTGATCCGAGAGGAGATCGAACGGATCTTCACCGGCCTGGGATTCGAAATCGTCGATGGCCCCGAAGTGGAGGACGACTACCACAACTTCGAGGCACTCAATATGCCGCCGGAGCACCCGGCGCGCGACATGCAGGACACGCTCTACCTCGACGGGCCGCTCCGAACGCAGCACGGCCCGCCCGGCACGCTGCTCCGCACGCACACGTCCGGGATGCAGATCCGTTACATGGAAACGCACACGCCGCCGGTCCGGATCATCGCGCCGGGCCGCGTCTACCGCCGCGACAACCCCGACCTGACGCACTCGCCGATGTTCCAGCAGGTCGAAGGGCTGCTCGTCGGCGAGGATGTGACGATGGCGGACCTGAAGGGGACGCTGGAGTGCTTCCTGCGGCAGCTCTTCGACCCCGACACGCGGGTAATGTTCCGCCCCAGCTTCTTCCCCTACACCGAGCCGAGCGCCGAGGTGTTCATCAGTTGCGTCTTCTGCGGCGGCGACGGCTGCCCGGTCTGCAAGAAGACCGGATGGCTGGAGATCCTCGGGAGCGGGATGGTGCACCCGGCGGTGCTCGAGGCGGTCGGATACGACCCTGATCGGCTCACCGGCTGGGCCTTCGGCATCGGCATCGACCGGATTGCGATTCTGAAGTACCGGGTGCGCGACATCCGCGCCTTCTACGACAACGACCTGCGGCTGCTGGAGCAGTTTGCGCTGTGAAGATCCTGGTGTCGTGGCTGCGCGAGTTCGTGCCGGTCACGGTCTCGATCGAGGAGCTGGCCGACGCGCTCACTCGGCACGGTTTCGAGGTGGGGTCGATCGATCCGGCGCCCGCCGTTCCGGGCCGGCCGCCCGGCGGACCGGACGCGGTGCTGGACCTCGAGGTGACCACTAACCGTCCCGACTGCCTGAGCGTCGTCGGTATTGCGCGCGAGGTATCGACCATCTACGGCGAGCCGCTGACGCTGCCGGCCCTGGCGGACGCGAAGGTGGCGGAATGCAGCGGCGCGGCGGGGCGACCGGACGATCCGCTGCCCGTCACGATTGAGCCGGACGCGCTCGACCTCTGCCCCCGCTACGTAGCGTCGCTCGCGCGGGTCACAATCGGACCCTCCCCCGCCTGGATGGCGGCACGGCTCGAGGCGGCCGACATCCGTCCGATCAACAACCTGGTCGACATCACCAACTACGTCCTGATCGAGATGGGTCACCCGATGCACGCCTTCGACCTCGCCCGCCTGGACGGCGGCGAGCTGCGGATCCGCCTCGCGCGGGCCGGTGAAACCGTCACCACGCTGGACGGCGTCGAGCGGAAGCTTCAGGGCGACATGCTGGTGATTGCCGATGCCACCCGCGCGCAGGCAGTCGCCGGCGTGATGGGAGGCGCCCACTCGGAGGTTGCCGGCGGCACGCGGCGGGTGGCGTTCGAGAGCGCCTGGTTCGATCCGATCTCGGTGCGCCGGACCGGCCGGCGCCTGACGTTGTCGACCGAGGCGTCGTACCGGTTCGAGCGAGGCGCCGACATCACCGCGCCGGTCCGCGCGATGCGGCGCGCGCAGCAGTTGCTGGTCGAACTGGGCGCCGGCACGCCGGAGGGGCCGATCGTCGACCGCTACCCCGCTCCGCGCGGGCGGCCGACGGTTACGCTGCGCCACGCCCGCATCGGCCGCGTCCTGGGCGTAGACGTGGAGCCGGCGTTCGTCCCTGCGGCCCTCGGGCGGCTCGGCTTCGGCGTCGAGGAGGTGCCGGTCGGCGCTCAGACGCCCGTCGGCGATCAGACTATGGCCGGCGACGGCGGCCACACCTGGCGCGTCACCGTCCCGGGTCACCGGGTCGACGTCAGCCGCGAGATCGACCTGATCGAGGAAGTGGCGCGGCACTATGGCTACGAGCGGCTGCCCTCGACCTTCCCGGCGATGACCCACCCGCCGGCACCCGAGAGCGACGCGCTGATGCAGCAGCGGCTCGCGCGACGCGTCCTGACCGCGAGCGGCTGCTCCGAGGCGGTCACCTACGGCTTCATCGAGGAGTCCGCGGCCCGGCCGTTCGTCGACCGCGTCGAGGAGATCGTCCGCATCGCCAACCCCCTCTCGGAGCTTTTCGCGGTCCTGAGGCCGTCGCTCCTGCCGGGGCTGATCGGCGCACTGGTCTACAACCGTCACCGCGAGCACCGCGACATCCGGCTGTTCGAGATCGGCCACCGGTTCACCGCAGGCGGCGGTGAGATGCGCAGTGTCGCCGTGGCACTGACCGGCGCCGCCACCGCCGCTCACTGGAGCAGCGACGAGCGACCGTCCGATTTCTTTGATCTGACCGGAATTGTCCACCGCCTGTGCGACGCGTTCGGCGTGGCGGCAAGTTTCGAACCGCTGAAGCAGTCGACGCTCGTGCCGGGACGGGCTGCCACCGTCCTTGCGCCGGCGCCGGACGAGACCGCGGCACCGCGCCCGCTCGGCACGGTGGGGCAACTGGCGTTCGACATCGCCGAGGCACGCGGAATCCATCGCGCCGGCGCCGAAGCGGTCTGGGTGGCGGAACTCGATCTCGATGCGCTCGCCTCGGCCGGCGCCGACCGGCGCCGGATGATCGCCACTCTGCTCCCCCGCTACCCGTCTAGCGTGCGCGACCTGGCCGTCGTCATCGATGCCGCCTTGCCCGCCGCCTCGGTTCGTGGCACCATCCGTTCGGCCGCGCCGGAGACCCTGCTGGATGTCCACGAGTTCGATCGGTACGAGGGCCGGGGCATACCGAAAGGGCGTGTCAGTCTGGCGTTCCGGCTGACTTTCCGGGCAACGGATCGCACATTGACCGACGCGGAAGTGCAGCAGGCGATGGATTCGATCGTCAGCGCCCTCCAGACGGCGCACGAGGCGACGTTGCGATGACCCGTGAACCCGGCGCGGCGCCCTGCGAGACCGGCGACGCGCCCGTATTTCCGCTATCACCAGCAAGGAGCACGACCTGCCATGAACCCGACCGTCCCTGCCACCCTTGACACCACCCTCGACCTTGCCGCGGCTCGGGCCCGCACGGTTGAGACCGCCAGTCTCACCGCCATCCAGCAGCTTGCCGACAAGGTTTCGGCACTCGTCGAACTGCTCGACGCAACGCGCCGCGAGCTGGCCGATGCAAAGCAGGAGAACGCGCAATTGAAGCAGAACCTGGACGATCAGGGCGTGGTCGCCCAGCAGGATCGCCAGGAGTTGGAGGCGCTCCGCACGGAGCGCGCGCAGTTGCAGACGAGGGTTGCGGCCATTCTGGATCAGCTCGAGGCCGTCGAGCTCTAGAGTCCACGTGGACGATCCGACACCGGAAAGCGAGACGGTGACGGTCCGGATCCTGGACCAGTCCTATCCCGTCCGAAGCACTCTCGACCGGGCGGAGCTGCATCGCCTCGCCGACTATGTCCAGAAGAAGATGCGGACGATCTCGACCCAAACGCCGCACGGGGACCTGGTGCGGGTTGCCGTGCTCGCCGCCCTCAACATCGCGGATGACTACTTCCGTTGCCGGGAGCACCGGATCGACAGGGACCGGGCGATCCGCGAGCGGACGGCGGCGATCGAGGCAGCTGTCGACCGCGCGATCGGCGGCGGTTCCCCGCCGGCGGAAGATGTCGCTGATCCGTAGGCGGGCGCTTGCGTGCGGTGCCCGCGCGGGCTAACATTTCCTTAGCAACAGCGGTAATGCGTGTCGGATGCGGCGCCGGTCGCGGGGCGGCGGCGCGAATCCTGAGATTAGAGTTCCCTGCAGTACGCGTGATGGTTGGAGGCTCGTTTGAGCCATTGTTAAATCGAAGCGAATCGCGACGCGTCGCCGTGTGCATGCCTCGGCGCGAGGAAGCCTGAGAGGCGGCGTTTGATGACAGCGGTTCCACCTGCGGACGCAGGTTCATACGACCTCCCCACACGGTAATCGCGGGGCTTTTCGTTCGACCCAGGTTCCGGCATGCGCGCCGCGTTGCAAGGAGGCGCGCGTGTTGGAACTTGGTCCGATTCTTGCGGGGGCCGTTACAGCTGGGGCTGTCGGTCTGTCCATCCTCTTCTTCTGGATCTCCACGCGCCGCCGCGTCGCCGCCGAGACCGTCGATCGCGCCAGGGCGGACGCCGAACGCCTCCTCGCCAACGCCGAACGCGAGGCGGAGGCCAAGCACAAGGAAGCACTTCTCAGCGCCAAGGAACAGGCGCACGAACTGCGTCGGGAGGCCGAGGCGCAGGCTCAGGCGCGCGGCGCGGAGGTTGCCGCGCTCGAGCGTGACCTGGACGGAAAGCGCCAGGCGGTCGACGACCGCGAGGTGGAGCTCACCCGCGCGACGCGGCGGATCGAGGAGCGCGAATCGGCAAGCGCGGCGCGAGATCAGGCGCTTGCGCGGCGCGAGGCGGCGGCCGAAGCGGAAGAGGCCCGCCGCCAGGAGCTGGTCGCCGAGGCGCAGCGCGCGCTGCAGCAGGTTTCCGGCATGACCGCCGCCGAGGCGAAGACGTTGCTGATGCAGCAGCTCGAGGCCGACGCCCGGCACGACGCCGCGCACCTCGTGAAGCGGCTGGAGCACGAGGCGCGCGAGACCGCCGAGGCGAAAGCGAAACAGATCATCACGCAGGCCATTCAGCGGAGCGCTCCGGACCATGCCGTCGAGACAACCGTATCCGTGGTGGACCTGCCGAGCGACGACATGAAGGGACGGATCATCGGACGCGAGGGGCGCAACATCCGCGCGCTCGAAACCGCGACGGGTGTCGAGCTGATCGTCGACGACACGCCGGGCGCGATCATCCTTTCCTGTTTCGACCCGTACCGCCGCGAGATCGCCCGGCGCGTCATCGAGCAACTGGTCGTCGACGGCCGTATCCACCCGGCCCGGGTGGAAGAGGTGGTCGAGAGGGTGCGTACCGAGATGGACGCAGCGACGCTGAAGGAGGGTGAAGCGGCGGCGTTCGAGCTCGGCCTGCATGACCTCCATTCGGAGCTGAGCCGGATGATGGGCCGGCTGAAGTACCGCACCAGTTACGGCCAGAACGTCCTTGCCCACTCGAAGGAAGTGGCTTACGTCGCCGGCGT
Organism: Vicinamibacterales bacterium; assembly: GCA_965263055.1. Taxonomy (GTDB): domain Bacteria; phylum Acidobacteriota; class Vicinamibacteria; order Vicinamibacterales; family UBA8438; genus VXRJ01. The sequence continues at coordinate 593,758 of OZ253581.1, forward strand.
GATGGCGCGCGAAGTGGGGCTCGATGCGAGAACCACCATCCGTGCCGCGTTCCTGCACGACATCGGCAAGGCGATGGACCGCGAGCTGGAGGGGACCCACCTGGAACTCGGCATCGACTTCCTCCGGAAGCATGGCGAGAGCGAAGCGGTGATCGACGCCATGGCGGCCCACCACATGGACATCGACTGGCCGTCGCTCGAATCGATGATCGTCCAGGCGGCCGACGCGGTCTCCGCCGCCCGTCCCGGCGCGCGCCGCGACATCCTGGAGTCGTACATCAAGCGGATCGAGAAGCTGGAGGACATCGCCGAGTCGTTCCAGGGTGTCGGGAAAGCGTTCGCGCTACAGGCGGGGCGGGAAATCCGCATCATGGTGCAGAGCGAGAAGGTCTCCGACGAGGACGCCGTCTGGCTGTCGCGCGACATTGCCAAGCGGATCGAGAACGAGCTGCAGTATCCCGGCCAGATCAAGGTGACGGTGATTCGCGAAACACGCTCCGTCGAGTACGCGAAGTAGGCGGCGCGCCAGCGTGAAGGCAGACACCGTCGCCGACCGGGGCGAGCACGCCGTCATCGAGGGGATCCGCGCACGCCTGGGGCCGCCACCGGCAGGCATCGTGGTCGGCATCGGCGACGACGCCGCCGTCATCGAGCCCGACCGGGGCGCGCTGACGGTCGTCACCACCGACACCCTCGTTGAGGGAATCCACTTCGACCTCGCCCTCGGCTCGCCCGCCGACGCCGGCCACAAGGCGCTGGCCGCCAACCTGAGCGATCTCGCCGCGATGGGCGCAGCGCCGCGCGCCGTGCTGCTGGCGCTGTCGCTCCCGGGAAATTGCCCGATCGCCGACATCGACGCCCTCGTGGACGGCCTCCTCGCGCTCGCCGCCCACCACCGGGCCGCGCTCGTCGGCGGCGACGTCACCGCGTCGCCCGGCCCGATCGTCGTTGGCATTACCGCCTTCGGGAGCGCCAAGCGGCGGCGCCTGCTGACGCGCGACGCGGCCCACCCGGGTGACGTCGTCTGGGTCAGCGGAACCATCGGAACCGCCGCCGCCGGGCTCGACGCGCTTCGGGCCGGCGGCGCCGCCGCCGCCGGTCTCCCCGCCTGCGTCGAACGGTGCCGGCGTCCGGACCCGCGCGTCGCCCTCGGTGTCGCGCTCGGCCGGAACCGGGCCGCGCACGCCTGCGTCGACCTGAGCGACGGCCTTGCCGACGGCGTGCGGCAGATCGCCGCCGCAAGCGGCGTTGGCATCCGGGTCGACGCCGAGTCGCTGCCAATCCACCCCGAGGCCCGCGCCTGGTTCGAGGCGGCGGGAGACGATCCCGTGCTGGCCGCCTTGGCCGGCGGCGACGACTACGAGCTCGCCTTCACGACGCCACCTCGCCGGACCGGACGGCTCCGGCATGTCCGGCGCCAGATTGGCGACCTCCCGCTGACGCCGATCGGCGTAGTGACGAAGGAATCAGACGTGCGGCTCGCCCGCGGCGGACAGGAGGAGCCGCTCCCCGAGGGCTTCGTCCACTTCGGGGCGGTTCCGGCCACCCCGTAAGGCTCAGACGGTCGCCCGCGGCGCCGCGGGCGCCAGCACCGCCTCGGCGCCGCTCCCGTCCGGTTCCTGATCCTGGTACTGCAACTGGTAGAGGGTGTGGTACAGGCCGCGCTGCCCGAGCAGCTCCTGGTGGGTCCCCGCCTCGCGCAGCTCCCCCTTGTGGAACAGCAGGATCCGGTCCATGTCCTGCACCGTCGACAGCCGGTGCGCGATGGCGATCGTGGTCCGTCCCGCCATCAGGACGCCGAGAGCATCCTGGATCAGCCGTTCGGTGTCGGTGTCGACGCTGGAGGTCGCTTCGTCGAGCAGCAGGACTTCGGGCGCAAACGCGAGGGCCCGGGCAAACGAGAGCAGTTGCCGCTGGCCTGTCGAGAGCGTCGCCCCCCGCTCGGCCACCTCGCTGTCGAGGCCGTCGGGCAAGCGATCGATGAACCGGTCGGCATGCACGCTCGCCGCCGCCGCGCGCACCTCCGCGTCGCCGATCTCGTCGTGGCCGAGCCGGATGTTCTCGCGGACGCTGCCGGAAAAGAGATGGACGTCCTGCAGCACCAGCCCGAAGCGCCGCCGCAGGTCGGGCAGCGGCAGATCCCGGATGTCGACCCCGTCAATCGTGATCCGGCCGCGGTTGACGTCGTAGAAGCGAATCAGCAGGTTAATCAGCGTCGTCTTGCCCGCCCCGGTGGCACCGACTACACCCACCCGCGCGCCCGGAGGGACGTCGAAGGTCACGTCGCGGAGCACGTAGTCGTCGTCGCGGTAGGCGAACCAGACCCCTTCGAAGCGGATATGCCCCCCGGCCGGCGCCGCTTCGAGCGCAGCCTCGGGCGCTGCCGCAGGCGCCCCCTCGGGCGACTTCAGGCCGACCGGCGTGTCGAGCAGGCCGAAGATCCGTTCCGACGAGGCCATCGCCGACTGCATCACGTTGAACTTCTCCGACAGGTCGCTAATCGGCCGGAAGAACTGCTGCGCGTAGCCGATGAACGCGATGAGCGACCCGAGCGTGACCGTCTCCTGCAGCGCGCGGCCGCCGCCGTACCAGAGGATCAGGCCGGTCGCCACGGCGCCCAGAAGCTCGATGGCGGGATAAAAGGTGGCGTAGTAGAAGATCGAATCGATATTGGCGTCGCGGTGCGACTGGTTGATCCGCCGGAACTGCGCGAAGTTGCGACGCTCGCGGCGGAATACCTGCACGGTCGCCATCCCGGTGATGTTCTCCTGCAGGAAGGCGTTGATCCGGGCGATCCAGGTCCGCACTTCCCGATACGACCCGCGCGCGTTGACCCGGAACCACTGGGTGACGGCGGCGATGACCGGCAGCACCGCGAAGGTGACCAGGGCGAGTCGCCAGTCGAGCACCAGCAGCAGCACCATGATGCCGGCCAGCATCACGATGTCGCGGACCACCGCCACCACGCCCGCGGCGAACAGGTCGTTCAGCGCGTCGACGTCGGTCGTCACCCGTGTCATCAGCCGGCCGACCGGGTTGCGGTCGTAGAACGCGACGTCGAGCCGCTGCAGATGGCGGTAGATCTCCATCCGGAGGTCGTACATGATCCGCTGCCCCATCATCTGCAGCGTCAGGGTCTCGACGTAGCCGAGGACGAAACCGCCGAGCAGGACGCCCAGGAAGATCAGGACGATCTCTCCCAGGCCGTCCAGGTTCCCGGTAGCGATGTGGTTGTCGATGGCCAGCTTGGTGAGCCAGGGCGGCGCAAGCTGCAGCACCGATCCGGCCACAATGGTGACGAGGGCCAGCATGACTGACCGCCGGTGCGGCCAGAGGTAGCCGAGCAGCCGGCGCATCAGGCGTGCGTCGTACGCCTTGCCGAGCACTTCCGGTTCGTGCACTACGACTCCGCGAGGGCCGCTTCCAGCAACTGCCTCTGGTGCAGGCCGGCGTATAGGCCGCCCGCCGCCACCAGTTCGGCGTGGGTCCCCCGCTCGACGACGCGGCCGTCGTCAAGCACCAGGATCAGGTCGGCGTCGCGCACGGTCGAGATGCGGTGTGACACGAGGATGGTCGTCCGCTCGCGCATCACCCCCCGCAAGCGCGACAGGATCGCCTCCTCCGTGTGCGTGTCGACGGCGGAGAGGGCGTCGTCCAGGATCAGGATCCGCGGGTCGGTCAGCAAAGCGCGCGCCAGCGCCGCCCGCTGCTTCTGCCCGCCGGACAGCGTGATCCCCCGCTCCCCCACCTCGGTCGCAAGTTCCTTCGGAAAATCGGCAACGTCGGTGTCGAGTTGCGCCAGGGCCACCACCTCGGTCACGCGGCGGGTGATCGGGCCGGCCAGCGCCTCCGTCCCGCCGTCCGCCAGCGCGCCGAAGGCGACGTTCCCCCCCACCGTCTCGGAGAAGAGCAGCGGCTCCTGCGGCACGTAGCCGATCGCACCGCGCAACTGATCGAGCGGCAGGTCGCGGACATCGACGCCATCGACGAAAACCGCGCCCGGCGGCGGGTCGAACAGCCGCGGCAGCAGCTCGACCAGGGTCGACTTGCCCGATCCGGTAGGGCCGATCAGAGCGAGCACGTGTCCCGGTTCGACCCGCGCGGAGACGTTCGAGAGGACCGGCCGCCCGTTATAGGCGAACGTCACGTCCCGGAACTCCACGGCGCCGCGGATTGCGTCGACCGGCACCGGTCGCTCCGGATCGCGGATGGCAGGTTCCACCTCCAGAATGTCGAGCATCCGGCGCCAGGCCGCCATGCCCCGCTGGAGCATGTTGGTCACCCAGCCGAACGCGATCATCGGCCAGGCGAGCATCATCACGTAGGCGTTGAACGCGACGAACTCGCCCATCGTCATCCGTCCCTCGATCACGTAGCGGCTGCCGACCCAGAGGACCAGCAGACCGGAGATCCCGAGGAACAGCCCGAGCGAAGGATGAAACGCTCCCTGCAGCTCCACCAGCCGGCGGCTCCGCTCCAGGTACTCGTGGTTCACGCCGCGAAAGCGTTCCACCTCCACGCCCTCCCGCCGGTAGGCGCGCACCACCCGGACGCCGGCCAGCGCCTCCTGAACCACCGCGCTCATCCGGGCCAGTTGCTCCTGCACCGCCTCCGAACGCCGGTAGATCGCACTGCCGAACCACTTCACTACGACCGATACGAACGGCAGGGGCAGGAGCACCACGAGCGTCAGGACGGGAGAGATGGAGAGCATCAGCGCCACCGCGACGACGAACGTGATGGACGTCGTGGCCGAGTACATGATGGCCGGCCCCGCCATCATCCGGACCGCCGACAGATCGTTCGTCGCGCGTGACATCAGGTCGCCGGTCCGGTTGGCGTGGAACCAGGCGGGGGGCAGCCTTTGCAAGTGACTGAAGAAATCGTTCCGCAGGTCGAATTCCACCTCGCGCGACGCGCCGATGATGATCCGCCGCATCAGGAAGCGGCAGACGCCGGCGGCCGCTGCGAGGCCGACCAGCATCGCCGCATAGGCAACGAGCCCCGGACCGGCGTCCAGCGCCGCGGCGGCTCCCTGCTCCGCCGTGGCCCCCTGCGCAAGACGCCCATTCAGATGGTCTATCGCGAGTTTCAGCACCCACGGCGTCAGCAGTTGCAGGCCGGTGGCGCCGAGCAGAAAAATCGCCCCCACGGCGAACCGGCGCCGATACCTGAGCAGGTACGGAAGGAAGGCGGACGCGGCTGACGGCATCGATCTGATGAGGATAGCAGGCGCGGCCGGCGCGGCGCCGAGGAGCAGCAAGTGACGACGAAGAAACGGATGATAGCCGCCCTGACCTGGGCCCTGATGGCCATCGGCGCCGTCATGCCCGCGGCGGCCCAGCAACCGGATGAAGAGCTCCCCGAGTACGTCTGGGCGATCAACGAGTCGCTCTGGGTCGGCCCCCCGGTCGGTGAGGACTACACCATCGAGCTGTCGGGCGGCATCTGGCGGCCGACGCCGTCCCTGGTCGCCTCGAGCGAGCAGTTCGGCATCATCGGCACGAAGATCAACTTCGGATCGGACCTCGGCCTCACCCGAACGGACCACCCCGAGGCGCGGCTGACCATCAAGCGGGGCCGGCAGAAGCTGCGAGTTTCGTTGGTGCCGATGCAGTATCGGCAGATGCGGACGCTGGAGCGACCGCTCATCTTCCACGGCATCCGGTTCGACGCCGGTCTGCCCGTCGAATCGACGCTCGAATGGAACGCCTGGCGGATCGGCTACGAGTTCGACGTCCTCTCGTTCCCCCGTGCCTACCTCGGCGTAATCGCCGAGGCGAAGTACAACCAGATCGACGTGACGCTCGCCACGCCCTCCCTCGACCCTGAGTGGCTGAAGGTGAAGGCGCCGATCCCGGCGGCGGGACTCGTGTTGCGGATCTACCCGACGCGTTTTTCGCCGATCACCGCCGAAGTGTCCGGTATTCGCCTCCCGGAAGGCACGGTCGACGAGGGAAGCGGCCTCTACTTCGATCTCGACGTCTACGCCACGCTCAACCTGGCGCGGACCGTCGGCATCAGTCTCGGTTACCGCTCGATCGACTTCAACTATCTGTTCGAGCGCGATAGCGGCGACCTGAGGCTGGAGGGGCTCTACCTGCAGGCTGTCGTCCGCTACTGACGCCAGCGCCCGTCGTGCAACCGCACTACATCCGAGCTGAGGTCAGTCGTCCCGGGCGTTGCCGGCAGCCAGCGCCGCCACCCGATTGGCCGTAATCGACTCCAGGCGGCAGCCGGCGTAGCGCGCCAGCACCTCCACGCCGGCAATCCAGTGCGGAGCCCTCTGCGCGGCCTCGGCATCGCCAGCTTTCCCGGACTCGGCGCCGTCATCCCGCGCCGCGCGCGCATCGTCGGCGTAGAGCAGCGCCATCAGCTCGCCGCCCACGACGACGGGCACCGCCATGGCGCCTCGACCCGCATCCACGGCGGCACTTCCTTCACTGACCGCTCGGTCCATCAGGGCCGGATCGATGCCGCCCGCCGCGTAGTCCATCGGATCGCCCATAGCCTCGTCGAACCCCGCGAACCGCCAGCCCCTTATCGCGTCACCCGTGGCGACGAACAGTGCGGCTCGCCCCGCCTCGCCGGCGACCACGTCCACCAGCACGTCGAGGACGCCGCTCAGCGTCGTTGCTGCGTCGATGCGACGCACGCCGGCCAGCAGCGCGCGGGGCCCGCTCTCCGCCACGTCGGCCAACGCGCGAGCGATCGACGCATCGGTCTCTGCGGCCGATTCCGCCGCCGCCCCGTCGAGCGCCTGCGCGATTGCCGCGTCGCGCTCCGCGACCGCGGCGTCGAGCGATTCCTGCCGCTCCAAGTCCGTCCGCGCGAGCAGCTCTTCGATCAGGCCGTGGATCTCGACCGACGCGATGTCGCGCAGTCGCGCCACCCGCTCGGCGATCTCCTGCTCGTAGTCGCGGGCGTCGGCCATCGGATGGTGGGGGTCTGCCCGTCTCCGCCGGGCGCTCATTGGATTATAATGACTGTGTGCTCGTCAATGGGGGCGACACGGCTTCGACGGGGGTCATGGAATCGTCGGATGCATGCCGAGCACCATCGACTCGTAAATCCGATGGAAAACCAAGTAACTGCGGACACGCAGCTGCCTCTCGCTGCCTAGACGGTAGCGACGCCTCTTCCGATCCCGCCCGCGGGCCGGAAGCCAGGTGTCATATTAGCGGGCTGGCCACCACGCGCGGCACCGACACGTGGCGGCGAGACGTCATCGGGGCTGGTTCCTCCGGCGGTTTCCGCCGCCCTTAGACGCCGGGGACGAGACAAACAAGGGCGGACACGCATGTAGAGTCCGACGGGTCTGGGTTCTCGGACGCGGGTTCGACTCCCGCCGCCTCCACCACTTAATACCTGTAAGTGACTGTAAATACATACCTTATATATTCACACGGTCTCTGGGTATACAAATTGCTCTACAGTTGAGGTGATGCGGGATCCCCGCTGGGGAAGCCTGCCCGACCCGACCGACGGCGCCTCGACACCGGTCGTCCCGTCATGTGTTTGCGGATGGTGCTCGCGTGGCAGCCGGCCGCCACCGCCTGCTTGGCAATCTGGCCGGCGTACCACAGGTCGGACATCTGCGGGCGCCGCTGCTTCAGCGCGCGGTAGGCCTGTTGCCAGCGCGCGTACCGCGCCTGCGAATAGAGCGTGCGAGCCTCGCGCCGCGTCGTGCTCGGTGTGTAGCGCGGGTCGGCGGCCGTCGCCGCATCGACGAGGTGGCGAATGGCGGCGGTGTCCAGGACGTAGGCGCCGCGATCGAAGTCAATCAGGTCCGCCAGCGCCACGGCCGTGTCCGCGACGACCAGCGCCACGTCCCCGTGCGTGCGCAGGCCCTGGTCCACGTGTGCCGAGGTCAGCGCGACCCGGTTGATGTCGCTGCGTTTGTCACAGACGATGAAGCGTGCCGCCTCGCGCGGCCCCGCGGGGATCGTCTGCAAGCGCGGTAATGTCGAGATCGGCCAGGACGCCGCGGGCATGGAAATAGCGGGCCAGCAGCCGGTTCGGCATCTGCCGGAAGAAGTCGCGGGTGGCATAGTGGCGCGCCATCGACCCTCTGCGCGCCCGACCCGGGCCTCCCGGCACACCGCCGTGCGCCGCAGACGGCCGTGATCGGGCGCGGTCTGCATGGCGGGCGCACGTCGGGTGCCCTCGCGGTCGACGGTGCCTGCGCGTGCGGTCGACCGGCGCGAGCCCCCTACGGTCCTGAAGCCTCCGGCGAGTCCGCCCTCCTGCCGCGCGGTGGGCCGGCTCGCGTTCGGCCCGCCCCGTGCGGTCCCGAAGCCGCCCCGTCTACCAGCCCACCGTGCCCCGGCCGACGGCTCCGTTGCTTGCGCCGTCGACCAGCGGACTCTCGCGGCGCTGCGCGTCGATGCCCAGCTCGAAGGTCAGGCTCTCCCGGTTCAGCACCCCGAGACCGTAGCCGAGCCGGTAGTCCCGCCCGTGCTCGGACGTGCTGAAGCCGACCCGCGGCGTGCCGACGAAACGCCTGCCCATCGGCAGGCCGTAGCCGACCTCGCCATCGAGGCGGTTGCCCGACGCGACGCCGCCGGACGCCAGCCCCGCCATCGTCTGCCGGCCCCACAGCGCCTCGGCGCCGCTCGTCGCCTGCCCGCCCCACGACGGCGCCACCCGCGCCACAAAGCCCAGCGGCGTCGACGGCGTCGGGTTGTAGCTCAGCGACAGCGCCACGCCCCGCTCGGAGAACCCCTCGGCCTGGTGCAGCAGCAGCGTCCGCACGCGCACGTCCACCGCCAGCCCCGACGATGCATCCGACACAATCAAGCCGGCGCCGACGTCCATGCCGGCGCCGGTCTCGGCGTCCCCGCCGTCGTGCCGCAGCCCCACCTCGACGCTCGGCGTAAGCGACAGCCGGCCGGCGAGCGTGAAGGCGCGCGAGCCTTCAAGCCCCGTCCGGAAGCGGGTCACCGCCGTGTCGGTCGCCTGCAGGCGCCCCGCCGGGCCGTCCACGCCGTCGATCGACGTCCCGACCCACAGCGCATCGGCCTTGAACGCCAGCGCGAAGCCGCCCGCACCGCCAGCGACCAGCTCGCCCCGCGTCCCCGCCGCCGCCATCGCCATCGACAGGCCCGCCTCCAGGGCCGGACCGCCCTGCGGCGTCAGCAGCAGCCCGCCCGACCCGTAGCCGGCCACGCCCCACACCGTGACGCGGTCGGTCGCCTTGTAGCCGAGCCACGGGTACAGGCCCGTCACCGACGAGGCCACCTGGCCGCCGGCGACCCCGGTGTACTCGCCCAGGCCCCGGCTGTGCGACAGCGACAGGCCCGTCACCAGCGGCCCCGTCGCGTAGTCGGCCCCGACCATCGTCGTGCGCACGTCGCCGCCCAGCGACAGCGCGCCCTCGCGCCCGGAGAAGCGCGACCGCGCCCCGCGGCTCCAGAACGAGAGGATGCCGCCGTGGCCCGTCTCGCGACCCAGCTCGAAGGCCGAGCCGGTCAGCACGTCGCCGCCGCCGAGGCCCATCCGCACGAGTCCGCCGCCATTGAACTGGCTGTCCGGGCGGGACCCGCCGCCCAGCGGGCCGGCGACCATGCCCATCGGACCCGACGCCGCGGCCAGGCGCCCGTCGCCGGCCAGCCCCGACATCCCGAGCGGCGCCGTCCCGGTCGCCGACGCGCCGGACAAAGAACCGCCGGCGCCCGCGCCCATCGGCCCCGCGCCGGCCGCCCCGCCGAGCTGGCGCAGGAAGCTGAGCGCGATGTCGCGCTCCATGCCGCGCCGCAGCTCCCGGCCCGCGAACCGGCCCCGGAAGCCCGGCGCGCGCGGCGCCGCCAGCCGCTCCTCCACGTGCTCCACCACATGCACCGCCGCCGTCCGCCCGAACCGCGCCAGCAGCGCCCGCGGCATCGAATCGTGGTTCGCAATCGTCCCGGTCGCCTCGCCGTCGGCCAGCCGTCCCCCCGAGGGGTTGGACAGCCGCAGCGTCAGCGTCTCCTCGCCCTCGTCGTGGGCGTCGTCGAGCACCGCCACCTCGATCGTCTTCGACGACTCGCCCGCCCGGAACTTCAGCGTCCCGCTCGTGGCCGTATAGTCGTCGCCCGCGTGCGCGCTGCCGTCCGCCGTCGCGTAGTCCACCGTCAACGCGGCGCTCGCCGCGCGGCTGAGCGTGACGGCGAAGGCCAGCAGGGCGCCTGAGTTCTCGTCCACCCGCGCATCGGCCACCGCGATGCCCACCGGGCCGGCCACCGTCGCCGACAGCGCATGCGACAGCGGCCGGCCGTCGTCGGTGCAGATCGCCCCGCTCGCGTCGCAGTCCGTCGTCTCCGGCAGCCGGACCGTCACCGCCTCGTGCGAGTCCGGCTCGATGGTGATCTTCCACCGGTCGCGGCGGCCGTCGACCCGGCGCGCCTGTGTGACCTCACCGCCCGTCACCGTGAACGACGCGTCGCGGACCGTCGTGTAGCTGATATTGATCCCCTCGCTGAACGCCACCCGGAAGCTGAACGACCCCGGGCCGCGGTGCTCTGCCGGCATGCCCTCGAAGCTCGCCGTCAGCGGCTCCGGTGCCGCGGCGACGGCATCGGTCGCCGCGCTGGTGAGGCGCTCCTCGTGGCCGGCGTCGTCGGTGAAGCTGACCCGGACCTGTAGCCGCGTGCCCTCGTCGGCCGCCACCGGCGTGTAGGTCGAGCGAGTCGCCCCGCCAATGTCGGCGCTCGTGCGGATCCACTGGTAGGCAAAACGCGCGGTGTCCAGCCCGTCGGCGTCGGCGATGCCCGACGTCGAGGCGGTCAGCGCCTCCCCGACCTGCGGCGTCCCGCCGATGGTCGGCGCACCCACGGCCGCCGTGTTGCTCTCCGGCTCGTCCGCCGGGCCGGCCACCGTCGCCGAGGGGCTGTTGCTCAGCCGCCGGCGGTTCTCGCCCCGGGTGCAGATCGCCCCGGAGACCTCGCATTCGCGCCCCGCCGGCAGCGTGATCGTCACGTCTCCGTCCGAGTCGGGCGCGACCGCGATCTCCCACCGGTCGTGGCGCCCGTCCACTCCGCGCACCCCGGTCACGGCGCCCCCGCTCACCGTGAACGCATCGTCGCGCAGCGCCTGGTAGTCGATGCCGATGTCCTCGCTGAAGGCGACATGGAAGCGGAACGCGCGCTCGCCGTCATGCGCCTCCGGCACCCCCTCGAAGCTCGCCGTCAGCGGCTGGTCCTCCTGCGTCTGGCTCTCGGGACCCGGGCCGTTCACGATGGCCGACGCCCCGGTCGACAGGGCTCGGCCGTCCGAGGTGCAGACCGCGCCGTCCGCCTCGCACTCCGCCGCCGGGGCCAGCGTGATCGACAGCGCCTCGCGGCTGTCCGGCGCGACCGTGATCGACCACACGCCGCTCTCCCCGTCGACCCGGGCCGCGCCGGTCACGGCGCCCCCCGCCACCGTCAGGACGCGCGTCCGCATGGCCTCGGGCGTGACCGCGACCGCCTCGCTGAACGCGATGCGGAAGCTGAACGCGGTCTCCCCGTCGTGCGCCTCCGGCAGCTCCTCGAACGCCGCCGTCAGCGGATCGGCCGTGCGGCCGGGGGCGTTCTCCAACACCCGCACCGTCACCGTCGGGATCGGCCGGTCATACGTCACCGCAACGGACGTGTGGGTCAGCGTCGCCGTCGCGCCGGCCGCCGATGCCGGGGCGTTCACCGTCACCGTCTGGCGCCGGAACCAGTTCTCCTTGGTGAACTGCAGCGTCGTCGGGGTCGCGACCACCTCGACCGTGTCCGAACTCACCGTCAACGTCGGATGGGGCGGGTTCACGTAGGCCGGCGTGTGCGTCAGGCGCACCTGATACGTCGTCGTGCCCCCCGCCGCGACCTCCAGGGTCGCGTCGCCCTCGCCGCCCGCCACCTGGTACCCTCTGCGGCCCTCCGGGTCCACCCGCAGCTCCGTCAGCTTCGGCAGCGCCTCGAACTCGTCGTAGGGCAGCGAGCTCAGCGACGGGTTCTTCTGTAGTTCCAGTGTCTTCAGAGATTGCAGGTCGGAGAACACCCCGGCCGGCAGCGAGCTGAGCTGGTTGTTGTCCAGCTCCAGCGTTTCCAGCGCCGCCAGCCCGGAGAACACCCCGGCCGGCAGCTCGCCAAGCCCGGTCTCCCTCAGGTACAGCCGCTCGAGGTTCACCAGCCCCTCGAAGTCGTCGCTCTGCAGGCTCATCGTGAACGCCGACTCCGTGCTCGGGTTGCGGCCCAGGTCGAGCGACTGCAGCTTCGCCAGATGCTCCTCGGTCACCCCGGAGCAGTCGCCCTTGTAGCTGTGCCGGTTCTTCAGCAGCACCAGGATGCGGTCGCGGACGCGCGGCGTGCGGGCGCAGATGCCGCCGCGGTCCAGGTCGTCGTCGAGAATGGTCAGGGTCACGTCGCCGGGGTCCGTCACGCCCTCGATGGACGCCGAGCCGGACACCGTCACGACGTCGGTTGGCTCAGGGACATCGTCGTTAACCAGCCTGATCGTCACCGTCCCGGTGCTCGCGGTCGCGTTCGCGGCAAAGCGCAGCTCCCGGTTCGTACTCAGCTCGAAGTCGTCGTCCGTCGCCGGGGCCACCGGACTCGCCGACACCGTCACCGTGAAGGCGGTCGCCGAGGCCGGCGACACCGTCGCCGACACCGTCACCGCGCCCGCGTCCGGGTCGCTCAGATGCAGCGTCACCGCCGGCGTCTCCGCGTTGGTGCTGACCGCGTCCGAGGGGTCCGACCACTCGCTGTCCGTCTCGCCGTTCACCGCCTGCACCCGCGCCTGATGGGGCGTGTCCGCCGTCAGCCCGGTGATCGTCGTCGTGGTCCCGGTGCCGCTGTGCGTGACGTTCTCCCAGTTGCCGCTCGTGCCCTCGCGGTACTCCACGGTGTAGCCGGTGATGGCCGGGCCGCCGTTGCGCCCCGGCTCGGTCCAGGTCACGTCCAGGCTGTCGGTCGTGCCCGAGGTCGCCGACACCGTCGGCTTCGCCGGTGTGTCCGGCTGCTCGTTTGCGTCCATCACCGTCACCGTGATGGTCTGGGTCCCCGTCTGCTCCCGGTCGCCCGTGCCACTGGTCGCCTGCACCACCACCAGATAGGCGTTGTCGGTGTTCGCGTCCTGCGGGTCCTCGTAGTCCGGCGCCGTCAGGAACGTCAGCACGCCGGAGTTGTTGATGGAGAACAGCGCCTGGTCCGCGCCGCCGCTGAGCGCATAGTCGGTGATGTCGTCAGTCGTGTCGCTGTCCTCCGCCTCCACCGTGCCCACCGCCGTCTGGTTCTCCGCCGGGTTGAAGGTCGTGCTCGAGGTGAACGCCGGCGCCGCGTTCGCGTCCGTCGCGCCGCTGCCCGAAGCGGACCAGCCGCCCGTGCCCTCGGCGTTCGTCGCCCGCACCTGCACCTGGTAGCTCGTGTCCTCCAGAAGCCCCGTGAGGATCGCCGTGAGGGCGGTGCCGATGTGGCTGCCGTCACTCCACGGCGCGCTCGTGCCCGCCCGGTACTGCACGTCGTAGTCCGTGATCTCCGGGCCGTCGTTGTCCGGCGCCGACCAGTTCACGTTCAGGCTCGTCACCGACGCCGGCGACACCGACGGCGCATCCGGCGCACCCGGCGCCTCGGTGTCGTCGTCCATCACCGTCACCGTGATGGTCTGGGTCCCCGTCTGCTCCCGGTCGCCCGTGCCGCTGGTCGCCTGCACCACCACCACATAGGCGTTGTCGGTGTTCGCGTCCTGCGGGTCCTCGTAGTTGGGCGCCGCCTGGAACGTCAGCACGCCGGAGTTGTTGATGGAGAACAGCGCCTGGTCCGCGCCGCCGCTGAGCGCATAGTCGGTGATGTCGTCAGTCGTGTCGCTGTCCTCCGCCTCCACCGTGCCCACCGCCGTCTGGTTCTCCGCCGGGGTGAAGGTCGTTGAAGAGGTGAACGACGGCGCGGCGTTGGCGTCCGTCGCGCCGCTGCCCGAAGCGGACCAGCCGCCCGTGCCCTCGGCGTTCGTCGCCCGCACCTGCACCTGGTAGCTCGTGTCCTCCTCAAGCCCCGTGAGGATCGCCGTGAGGGCGGTGCCGATGTGGCTCCCGTCACTCCACGGCGCGCTCGTGCCCGCCCGGTACTGCACGTCGTAGTCCGTGATTTCCGGGCCGGCGTTGTCCGGCGCCGACCAGTTCACGTTCAGGCTCGTCACCGACGCCGGCGACACCGACGGCGCATCCGGCGCACCCGGCGCCTCGGTGTCGTCGTCCATCACCGTCACCGTGATGGTCTGGGTCCCCGTCTGCTCCCGGTCGCCCGTGCCGCTGGTCGCCTGCACCACCACCACATAGGCGTTGTCGGTGTTCGCGTCCTGCGGGTCCTCGTAGTTGGGCGCCGCCTGGAACGTCAGCACGCCGGAGTTGTTGATGGAGAACAGCGCCTGGTCCGCGCCGCCGCTGAGCGCATAGTCGGTGATGTCGTCAGTCGTGTCGCTGTCCTCCGCCTCCACCGTGCCCACCGCCGTCTGGTTCTCCGCCGGGTTGAAGGTCGTTGAAGAGGTGAACGACGGCGCGGCGTTGGCGTCCGTCGCGCCGCTGCCCGAAGCGGACCAGCCGCCCGTGCCCTCGGCGTTCGTCGCCCGCACCTGCACCTGGTAGCTCGTGTCCTCCAGAAGCCCCGTGAGGATCGCCGTGAGGGCGGTGCCGATGTGGCTCCCGTCACTCCACGGCGCGCTCGTGCCCGCCCGGTACTGCACGTCGTAGTCCGTGATTTCCGGGCCGGCGTTGTCCGGCGCCGACCAGTTCACGTTCAGGCTCGTCACCGACGCCGGCGACACCGACGGCGCATCCGGCGCACCCGGCGCCTCGGTGTCGTCGTCCATCACCGTCACCGTGATGGTCTGGGTCCCCGTCTGCTCCCGGTCGCCCGTGCCGCTGGTCGCCTGCACCACCACCACATAGGCGTTGTCGGTGTTCGCGTCCTGCGGGTCCTCGTAGTTGGGCGCCGCCTGGAACGTCAGCACGCCGGAGTTGTTGATGGAGAACAGCGCCTGGTCCGCGCCGCCGCTGAGCGCGTAGCCGGTGATGTCGTCAGTCGTGTCGCTGTCCTCCGCCTCCACCGTGCCCACCGCCGTCTGGTTCTCCGCCGGGTTGAAGGTCGTGCTCGAGGTGAACGCCGGCGCCGCGTTCGCGTCCGTCGCGCCGCTGCCCGAAGCGGACCAGCCGCCCGTGCCCTCGGCGTTCGTCGCCCGCACCTGCACCTGGTAGCTCGTGTCCTCCAGAAGCCCCGTGAGGATCGCCGTGAGGGCGGTGCCGATGTGGCTGCCGTCACTCCACGGCCCGCTCGTGCCCGCCCGGTACTGCACGTCGTAGTCCGTGATCGCCGGGCCGTCGTTGTCCGGCGCCGACCAGGTCACCGTCAGGCTCGTCACCGACGCCGGCGACACCGACGGCGCATCCGGCGCGGCCGGCGCCTCGGTGTCGTCGTCCATCACCGTCACCGTGATGGTCTGGGTCCCCGTCTTCTCCCGGTCGCCCGTGCCACTGGTCGCCTGCACCACCACCACATAGGCGTTGTCGGTGTTCGCGTCCTGCGGGTTCTCGTAGTTGGGCGCCGCCTGGAACGTCAGCACGCCGGAGTTGTTGATGGAGAACAGCGCCTGGTCCGCGCCGCCGCTGAGCGCGTAGCCGGTGATGTCGTCAGTCGTGTCGCTGTCCTCCGCCTCCACCGTGCCCACCGCCGTCTGGTTCTCCGCCGGGTTGAAGGTCGTGCTCGAGGTGAACGCCGGCGCCGCGTTCGCGTCCGTCGCGCCGCTGCCCGAAGCGGACCAGCCGCCCGTGCCCTCGGCGTTCGTCGCCCGCACCTGCACCTGGTAGCTCGTGTCCTCCAGAAGCCCCGTGAGGATCGCCGTGAGGGCGGTGCCGATGTGGCTGCCGTCACTCCACGGCGCGCTCGTGCCCGCCCGGTACTGCACGTCGTAGTCCGTGATCGCCGGGCCGGCGTTGTCCGGCGCCGACCAGGTCACCGTCAGGCTCGTCACCGACGCCGGCGACACCGACGGCGCATCCGGCGCGGCCGGCGCCTCGGTGTCGTCGTCCATCACCCTCACCGTGATGGTCTGGGTCCCCGTCTGCTCCCGGTCGCCCGTGCCACTGGTCGCCTGCACCACCACCACATAGGCGTTGTCGGTGTTCGCGTCCTGCGGGTTCTCGTAGTTGGGCGCCGCCTGGAACGTCAGCACGCCGGAGTTGTTGATGGAGAACAGCGCCTGGTCCGCGCCGCCGCTGAGCGCATAGTCGGTCACCTCGTCGTCCGCGTCGCTGTCCGACGCCCGCACCGTGCCCACCGCCGTCTGGTTCTCCGCCGGGTTGAAGGTCGTTGAAGAGGTGAACGACGGCGCGGCGTTGGCGTCCGTCGCGCCGCTGCCCGAAGCGGACCAGCCGCCCGTGCCCTCGGCGTTCGTCGCCCGCACCTGCACCTGGTAGCTGGTGTCCTCCAGAAGCCCCGTGAGGATCGCCGTGAGGGCGGTGCCGATGTGGCTCCCGTCACTCCACGCCCCGCTCGTGCCCGCCCGGTACTGCACGTCGTAGTCCGTGATCGCCGGGCCGTCGTTGTCCGGCGCCGACCAGTTCACGTTCAGGCTCGTCACCGACGCCGGCGACACCGACGGCGCATCCGGCGCGGCCGGCGCCTCGGTGTCGTCGTCCATCACCGTCACCGTGATGGTCTGGGTCCCCGTCTGCTCCCGGTCGCCCGTGCCGCTGGTCGCCTGCACCACCACCACATAGGCGTTGTCGGTGTTCGCGTCCTGCGGGTCCTCGTAGTTGGGCGCCGCCTGGAACGTCAGCACGCCGGAGTTGTTGATGGAGAACAGCGCCTGGTCCGCGCCGCCGCTGAGCGCGTAGCCGGTGATGTCGTCAGTCGTGTCGCTGTCCTCCGCCTCCACCGTGCCCACCGCCGTCTGGTTCTCCGCCGGGTTGAACGTCGTGCTCGAGGTGAACGAGGGCGCCGCGTTCGCGTCCGTCGCGCCGCTGCCCGAAGCGGACCAGCCGCCCGTGCCCTCGGCGTTCGTCGCCCGCACCTGCACCTGGTAGCTCGTGTCCTCCAGAAGCCCCGTGAGGATCGCCGTAAGGGCGGTGCCGATGTGGCTCCCGTCACTCCACGCCCCGCTCGTGCCCGCCCGGTACTGCACGTCGTAGTCCGTGATCTCCGGGCCGGCGTTGTCCGGCGCCGACCAGGTCACCGTCAGGCTCGTCACCGACGCCGGCGACACCGACGGCGCATCCGGCGCACCCGGCGCCTCGGTGTCGTCGTCCCTCACCGTCACCGTGATGGTCTGGGTCCCCGTCTGCTCCCGGTCGCCCGTGCCGCTGGTCGCCTGCACCACCACCACATAGGCGTTGTCGGTGTTCGCGTCCTGCGGGTCCTCGTAGTTGGGCGCCGCCTGGAACGTCAGCACGCCGGAGTTGTTGATGGAGAACAGCGCCTGGTCCGCGCCGCCGCTGAGCGCGTAGCCGGTGATGGCGTCGCCCGTGTCGCTGTCCGACGCCACCACCGTGCCCACCGCCGTCTGGTTCTCCGCCGGGTTGAAGGTCGTGCTCGAGGTGAACGCCGGCGCGGCGTTCGCGTCCGTCGCGCCGCTGCCCGAAGCGGACCAGCCGCCCGTGCCCTCGGCGTTCGTCGCCCGCACCTGCACCTGGTAGCTG
Organism: Vicinamibacterales bacterium; assembly: GCA_965263055.1. GTDB lineage: Bacteria > Acidobacteriota > Vicinamibacteria > Vicinamibacterales > UBA8438 > VXRJ01. Next base: position 611,390 of record OZ253581.1, read on the forward strand.
GTGTCCTCCAGAAGCCCCGTGAGGATCGCCGTAAGGGCGGTGCCGATGTGGCTCCCGTCACTCCACGCCCCGCTCGTGCCCGCCCGGTACTGCACGTCGTAGTCCGTGATCTCCGGGCCGTCGTTGTCCGGCGCCAGCCAGGTCACCGTCAGGCTCGTCACCGACGCCGGCGACACCGACGGCGCATCCGGCGCGGCCGGCGCCTCGGTGTCGTCGTCCATCACCGTCACCGTGATGGTCTGGGTCGCCGTCTGCTCCCGGTCGCCCGTGCCGCTGGTCGCCTGCACCACCACCAGATAGGCGTTGTCGGTGCTCGCGTCCTGCGGGTCCTCGTAGTTGGGCGCCGTCAGGAACGTCAGCGCGCCCGACGTCGAGCCGATAGAGAACAGCGCCTGGTCCGCGCCGCCGCTGAGCGCGTAGTCGGTGATGGCGTCCCCGTCGAAGTCCCCCGCCCGGACCGTCCCCGCCGCGGTCTGGTTCTCCGCCGGGGTGAACGTGTCTGACGACGTAAACGCCGGCGCCGCGTTCGGGAAAACGTCGTTGTCGACGATCGTGCCGATGGCGGAGTTGTCCTCGAGCCTCGCGTTGCTCGCGCTCCCCAGGGTCACCTCGAAGGTCTCGTCGCTCTCGACGAGTTCGTCGTCGACCACGCCGACCTGAAGCTGCGCCGTCGTCTGCCCCGGCGGGAACGTCACAAACCCATTCTGCGGGAAACTGGTGAAGTCCTCCTCTTCCGCCGTCTGACCGATGTTCAGGAACGTACCCCAGCCCACCGTCACCGTCCTGCCGCTCGCCGGCGTCAGCGTCACCGTGAACTCCACGTTGGACTCCTCGGGCGCCGATATATCGGCGATGATCAGCGCCGGCCGCGCGTCGTCGTCGGTGATCGTGCCCGTCGCGGTGGTCGCATCCGCTGCCAGCGTCGCGTTCGACGACGGGCTCGACAGCGCCACCGTGAAGGTCTCGTCGTTCTCGTCGAGGGCGTCCTCGGCCGTCGCCACTGTGAACGTCGCCGTCGTCTCGCCCTTGGGGACGGTCACCGACCCCGTCGTCGATTCGAGATCCGCGGCCGCCGCCTTCTCCTCGTCGCCCTCGATCGTCGACGCCGTCCAGGTCGCCGTCACGTCGTCCGTGGCCGCCGCCGACAGCGTCACGGTGAACTCCACCGGAGCGCCCTCGGTCGCCGCCGCGTCCGCCACGCCCAGCGTCGGCGGGTCGTCGTTGTCGGTGATCGTGCCCGTCGCGGTCGCCTCTCCGAGGGTCGCGTTCGACGGACTCGACAGGGTCAGCGTGAAGGTCTCGGCGTCGGGCTCGTCGAGGGTGTCGTCTTCCGTCGCCACCGCGACGGTCGCCGTCGTGTCGCCGGGCATGACGGTCAGCGTGTCGCTCGCCGCCGTGAAGTCCGCGGGCGAGGTGGCGGTGTCGCCGGTCGTCGCCCAGTTCACCGACACCTCCCGGCCGCTCGCCGCCGACAGCGTCACCGGGAACTCCACCGGAGCGCCCTCGGCCGCCGTCGCATCGCCCACGCTCACCGTCGGCGGATCGTCGTCGTCCTCGATGGTGATGGTCGAGCGCGTCTTGTCGCCCGCCGTCGCGTTCTCGAAGTCGTAGATTTCCAGCGTGAAGGTCTCGTCGGGCTCGTCGAGATCGTCGATGCGGATGGCATCTCCCTCAGAATAGTCGACGGTATCGCCGGCTGCGATTGCGTGTATTCCGCTAAGCAGGGACGAATTCAGGTCCAGGTCCGCATCCGTCGCCGTGTCGCCGGCCACAGCCACCCGCCGGACCTTGAACCGCACCCGCTTCTCGCTTGCCTCCGACAGCGTCACGCGGAACGGGAATCCGCTATCCACCAAATTGTCCGGGTCCCAAAGGCCTTCGATCACGGTCTGGTCCTCGACGCTGATGGTCGGCGGATCGTCGTTGTCGGTGATCGTGCCCGTCGCGGTCGCGTCCGACGCCAGCGTCGCGTTCGCCGACGGGCTCGACAGCGTCAGCGTGAAGGTATCGTTGTCCTCGTCGGTGGTGTCGTCCACCGTCGGCACCGTGATCGTCCCCGTCGTCTCGTTCGCCGAGACGGTCGCCGTCCCCGTCGTCGACTCGAAATCCGCCGTCTCCGCGCTGTCGCCGGTCTCGATCGACGCCGTCCAGGTCACCGTCACGTCGGTCGTGGCCGCTTCCGACAGCGTCACCGTGAAGGCCACGCCATCGCTCTCGGCCGCCGCCGCGTTCGCCACGCTCAGCGTCGGCAGCACGTCGTTGTCCACGATCGTCACCGTCGCCTCGGACGGGGTTCCCGCCGTCACGCCGGCCGGCAGCGTCCCGAAGGAGAGCGACACGCTCTCGCCGGCGTCGACATCCGCGTCATCGGTCGCCGCCAGCGTGAAGGTCTGTTCCGTGTCGGTCGCGCCGAAGGTCACGCTCTCCGGCACCCCCGACCAGTCCGCCCCGGTCTCGCCCGGCGGCGTCGCGCCGCCCGCGCCCGCCGCCGAAACCGGCACCGTCACCTCGCGCCCCGGCGCGGCGTCGAGCTGCACCGTCACCGCCACCGTGCCGCCCTCGTCCACCGAGTACGACCCCGCCCCGAACGACACCGCCGCCGTATCGTTGTCCACGATCGTCAGCGTCGCCCGCACCGCATCGTGGGCGCCGTGCAGCGTGTGGATCAGCACAAACGCCGAGGTGGGGCTCATCTCCAGCACCACCGTCTCGTCGTCCTCCACCACTTCGTCGTCGTGGATCACGACGTCATGGGTCCACACGGCCTGGTAGCGCGGCTGCCCGTCCACCGTCGCCGGCGTGAAGTCCGACACCTGAAAGCGCGCCGTCACCGACACCGCATCGTAGTCAGTGCCTCCCGTCGCCGTGCCGCCGACGCGCGCCAGTTGCACCGCCAGTGCCGTCGCCGGCGGCGCGTTCTCCGCCGTCGTCGCCGTCACCCTGACCGTCACCGGGCCCGCGTCCTCGGCCACCGTCGCCGGAACCGCCAGCACGAAGTCCACCGGCACGTCGTTGTCGCTCACCGCCACCGTCGCCGCGCCCGGCTCGCCCACCGTGTAGCCGGTGTCGGTGCCCAGCGTCACCGTCACCGTCCCGGCGTCGTCGTCCGTGTCGTCGTCGTCGGTCTCCAGCGCCAGCGGGGCCGTGGCCGCATCCGCCGCGAAGGTCACCGACGACGGCACCGCGCTCGCATCCTTCAACACCGAGCCGGTCTCGCTCACCGCCACCGCCACCGTCAGCGCTGCCGTCGTCGACCCGGTGCGCGACAGCGTGAACGCCGCATCCGTGCCCTCCGTCACCGTCTCGCCGCCGGTCGCCGCCGCCACCGTCACGGTCGGCAGCCCCTCCGCCCGCGTCACCGTCACCGTGTAGGTCTCCGTCGTCGTGCCGTCTTCGGCCGTCACCCGCACCGTGATGACGTTCGCGCCCACGTCCAGCGGCACCTGGTGGCCGGCCGCCGTGTCCGCGTCGGCGATCGGATTGCCGTCCGAGTCCAGATACGCCACCGAGGCGCCGTCGTCGCTCTTCGTCGCCGTGAACGTCAGCGTCTCGACGTCGTTGGCCACCATCGCCGTGTAGGTGGTGGTGTCCGAGCCAAAGGTCAGCAGGTCCGTACCGCCGCCGCTCACGGCGAGCCCGCTCAACGTCGCGTCGGTGGAGGCGGCGCCCACGCGCACCGTGGCCGTGTCGGTATCGGTGTAGGTACTCCCGCCCTTCCCCGTGACCGTCAGCGTGAACACCAGGTCGCCGTCCGACGAAGGCGCGGTAAAGCTCGCGCTATCGGTGTCGGCGCCGCTGAGCGTGACCGTCGCGCCGCTCGTCTTCGTCCATTGGTAGGTGACGTTCGTACCCCAGGCGCCGCCGCTGGCGCTGCCGTCGAGGGTCACCGCCGCGCCCTGCGCCACCCGCTGGTCTCCGCCCGCATTCGCCGTCGGCACGAACTCGTCGGTGCCGGGGTTGCCTTCCAGTTTGAGTGTCGCGAGCGCGGTGAGGTCGTCGAAAACGCCCGCCGGCAGGCTGATCAGGGAGTTGTAGTGCAGCCCGAGGTACGTCAGCGCGGTGAGTTCGTCGAAAACGCCCGCCGGAAGGTTGCTCAGGGAGTTGTTGCCCAGGCCGAGGCCCGTCAGCGCGGTGAGGCCGTCGAAAACGCCCGCTGGCAGGTCGCTCAGGGAGTTGTCGTTCAGGTCGAGTGTCGTGAGCGCGGTGAGGCCGTCGAAAACGCCCGCCGGAAGGTTGCTCAGGGAGTTGCGGTTCAGGCGGAGTTCCGTGAGCGCGGTGAGGTCGTCGAAAACGCCCGCCGGAAGGTTGCTCAGGGAGTTGCCACCCAAGCCGAGCAACGTGAGCGCGGTGAGGTCGTCGAAAACGCCCGCCGGCAGGTCGCTCAGGGAGTTGTCCCCCAGGTAGAGTGTCGTGAGCGCGGTGAGGTCGTCGAAAACGCCCGCCGGAAGGTTGCTCAGGGAGTTGTTGTACAGGTGGAGTTCCGTGAGCGCGGTGAGGCCGTCGAAAATGCCCGCCGGCAGGTTGCTCAGGGAGTTGTTGTCCAGGTCGAGGCGCGTGAGCGCGGTGAGGCCGTCAAAGTCGCCCTCCTTCAGGTCGAGGCGCGTGAGCGCGGTGAGGCCGTCAAAGTCGCCCTCCTTCAGCGACGTGATGCCCGCGTCTGACAAATCCAAAAACCCGATTGCCGCCAGATGCGCAGCCGTCACGTTGGCGCAGGCGCTGACCCCGGACACCGCCGCCACGATGGCGTCGCGCACCTGCTCGGTGCGCTCGCACACGCCGGGAAGGGCCGCTCGGGTCACCGTGACGGTGTAGGTCTTCACGGTGCTGCCGTCTTCGGCAGTCACCTTGACCTTGATGACGTTCTCGCCGAGAGCAAGCGAGGCGTCGAGCGCGTCCGTGTTCGTATCGGCGTCCGTGATGGCGGCGTCGCTGCTATCGAGAAACTCGACCGTCGCAGCGTCGGCGGTCGTCGAGGGCGTCACCGTGATCGTCGAGATCGAGTTTTCCACCAACGCCGTGTAGTCCGTGGTCGCCGCGGCGAACGTCGGCGCCAGCGTCCCGTCGCTCAAGCTCAGAGCCCTCAGCGTGGCGTCGGTGGAGGCGGCGCCCACGCGCACCGTGGCCGTGTCGGTATCGGTGTAGGTACTCCCGCCCTTCCCCGTGACCGTCAGCGTGAACACCAGGTCGCCGTCCGACGAAGGCGCGGTAAAGCTCGCGCTATCGGTGTCGGCGCCGCTGAGCGTGACCGTCGCGCCGCTCGTCTTCGTCCATTGGTAGGTGACGTTCGTACCCCAGGCGCCGCCGCTGGCGCTGCCGTCGAGAGTCACCGCCGCGCCCTGCGCTACCCGCTGGTCTTCGCCCGCATTCGCCGTCGGCACGAAGTCGTCGGTGCCGGGGTTGTTGTCCAGAGAGAGATCCGTGAGCGCGGTGAGATTCTCGAAAACGCCCGCCGGCAGGCCACTCAGGGAGTTGCCGCCCAGGGTGAGGTCCGTGAGCGCGGTGAGGTTGTCGAACACCCCGGCGGAAAGCGTGTCCAGAGAGTTGGTGTGCAGATACAGATACTTCAACGAGGTCAGCTCGTTGAACACCCCGGCGGGAAGCATGGTCAGCCCGTTGTGAGTCAGACTCAGCGCCGTCAGCGAGGTCAGCTCGTCGAACACCCCGGCGGGAAGCGTGGTCAGAGAGTTGGAGTGCAGATACAGCAATGTCAGCGCGGTCAGCTCGTCGAACACGTCGTCGGGAAGCGTGGTCAGAGAGTTCCTGCCCAGCCACAGCAATGTCAGCGCGGTCAGCTCGTCGAACACGTCGTCGGGAAGCATGGTCAGAGAGTTGTTCTGCAGATCCAGCGACGTCAGCCTGGTCAGCCCGTCGAAATCCCCCGCCGCGAGAGCGGAGATGCCCTTGCGATTCAGATCCAGCGAGCCGGTGATGGCGGCGAGATGGGTGTCGGTGACAAGGGCGCAGTTATCGACGCCGGAGATTCTGTCAAGGATCGCGTCGCGCACCTGCACGGTGCGCTCGCAGACCGGCGTCGGGGCTCCCGGCTCGGCGGCAAGGACCTCCAGCGGCAGGTCGGAGGATTTCCTCAAGGCATAGCCCAAATGTTTCGAGGGCAGCCCCGGCAGGGTCCCGATGTCCGCCGTGACGGCGGAGGCCGAGCCCGCGCTCCGGGTCACCGTCACCGAGTCGCTGTGGACCATGCCGACGGGAATCGTGAGCGTGGTGGCCCCGCCGTCGATCTCGCCGTTGAAGACGCTTACGGGCAACGTGAGGGCGAACGGCGCGGCCGTGGGAGCGACCGCCCTGAACCGGCCCGGCGCCTCCAGCTCCAGGGATACCGCAACCGGCAGGGGATCAACTGCGTTGCCTTGCAGATAGAGCGTCTGCAGCGACGTCAGGCCGGAGAAAACACCCGGCCGAAGGGAGGTCAGGAGGTTGGTGTTCAGGTCGAGGTACGTGAGCCTGCTGAGGCCGTCGAACAGGCCCAGCAGGTCGCTCAGGCGGTTGTGGTCCAGGCGGAGTCCCGCGAGCGCGGTGAGGCCATCGAACACGCCCGCCGGCAGGCTGTGCAGGGAGTTGTACTGCAGGCGGAGCTGCGCGAGTGCGGTGAGGCCGTTGAAAACGCCCGCCGGCAGGTCGCTCAGGGAGTTGTTGTGCAGTTCGAGTCGCGTGAGCGCGGTGAGGCCGTCGAAGTCGCCCTCCTTCAGCGACGTGATGCCGGCAGACCCCAATAGCAAAGAGCCCGTGATCGCCGCCAGATGCGCGTCCGTCACCCCGCCGCAGGTGCTCACCCCCGACACCGCCGCCACGATCCCGTCGCGCACCTGCTCGGTGCGCTCGCAGACCGGCGTCGGGGCTCCCAGCTCGGCGGCAAAGACCTCCAGCGGCAGGTCGGAGGATTTCTGCAAGGCGTAGCCGAAATGCTGCGAGGGCAGCTCCGGCAGCGTCCCGATGTCCGCCGTGACGGCGGAGGTCGAGCCCGCGCTCCGGGTCACCGACACCGAGGCGCTGGAGACCATGCCGGCGGGAATCGTGAGCGTGGTCTCGCCGACGATCTCGCCGTTGAGGACGCTTACGGGCAACGTGAGGGCGAACGGCGCGGCCGTGTAAGCCTCCGCCCTGAACCGGCCCGGCCCCGCCGGCTCCAGGGATACCGCAACCGGCAGGGGAGAGCCTGGGTTGCCGTTCAGATTGAGGTTATTCACCGCCGTCAGGCCGGAGAAAACGCCCGCCGGCAGGCTGCTCAGGGAGTTTCTGCGCAGATCGAGTTCCGTGAGCGCGGTGAGGCCGTCGAAAACGCCCGCCGGCAGGTCGCTCAGGGAGTTGTTGCGCAGCAAGAGTAACTTGAGCGCGGTGAGGCCGTCGAAAACGCCCGCCGGCAGGTTGCTCAGGGAGTTGTTGTGCAGGCCGAGGGACGTGAGCGCGGTGAGGCCGTCGAAAACGCCCGCCGGCAGGTCGCTCAGGGAGTTGTTGGTCAGGTTGAGGAGCTCGAGCGCGGTGAGGCCGTCAAAGTCGCCCTCCTGCAGCGACGTGATGCCGGCAAAATTGAAATCCAAAGACGTGATCGCCGCCAGATGCGCGTCCGACACCCCGCCGCAGGTGCTCACCCCCGACACTTCGTCCACGATCTCGTCCCGCACCTGCTCGGTGCGCTCGCAGACCGGCGTCGGGGCTCCCGACTCGGCGGCAAAGACCTCCAGCGGCAGGCCGGAGGATTTCTGCAAGGCGTAGCCGAAATGCTGCGAGGGCAGCCCCGGCAGGGTCCCGATGTCCGCCGTGACGGCGGAGCCCCCAAACCGGGTCACCGACACCGAGTCGCTGTGCACCATGCCGACGGGAATCGTGAGCGTGGTGGCCCCGCCGTCGATCTCGCCATTGAAGACGCTTACGGGCAAGCTGAGGGCGAACGGCGCGGCCGTGGGAGCGACCGCCCTGAACTGGCCCGGCCCCGCCGGCTCCAGGGATACCGCCACCGGCAGAGGATCGACTGGGTTGCCGTTCAGATAGAGCCGCTCCAGCGACGTCAGGCCGGAGAACACGCCCGCCGGCAGGCTGCTCAGGGAGTTGTCGTTCAGGCGGAGGGTCGTGAGTGCGGTGAGGCCGTCAAACACGCCCGCCGGCAGGCTGATCAGGGAGTTGATGCTCAGGAGGAGTACCTTGAGCGCGGTGAGGTCGTCGAAAACGCCCTCCGGCAGGTTGCTCAGGGAGTTGTCGTACAGAGAGAGTTCCGTGAGCGCGCTGAGGCCGTCGAAAACGCCCGCCGGCAGGCTGATCAGGGAGTTGCCCCACAGATGGAGTTCCGTGAGCGCGCTGAGGCCGTCGAACACGCCCGCCGGCAGCTCGCTCAGGGAGTTGTTTTCCAAGCCGAGGATCGTGAGCGCGCTGAGGCCGTCGAACACGTCCGCTGGCAGCTCGCTCAGGGAGTTGTAACCCAGATAGAGTTCCGTGAGCGCGCTGAGGTCGTCGAAAACGCCCTCCGGCAGGTTGCTCAGGGAGTTGCGACCCAGAGCGAGGTACGTGAGCGCGCTGAGGCCGTCAAAGTCGCCCTCCTTCAGCGACGTGATGCCGGCAGATCCCAAACGCAAAGACGTGATCGCCGCCAGATGCGCGTCCGACACCCCGCCGCAGTCGCTCACCCCCGACACCGCCGCCACGATCCCGTCCCGCACCTGCACGGTGCGGTCGCAGACCGGCGTCGGGGCTCCCGACTCGGCGGCAAAGACCTCCAGCGGCAGGCCGGAGGATTTCTCCAAGGCATAGCCCTGATGCCCCGAGGGCAGCCCAGGCAGCGTCCCGATGTCCGCCGTGACGGCGGAGCCCCCGCTCCGGGTCACCGTCACCGAGTCGCTTTGGACCATGCCGGCGGGAATCGTGAGCGTGGTGGCCCCGCCGTCGATCTCGCCGTTGAAGACGCTTACGGGCAACGTGAGGGCGAACGGCGCGGCCGTGTAAGCCTCCGCCCTGAACCGGCCCGGCCCCGTCGGCTCGAGGGATACCGCAACCGGCAGGGGATCAACTGCGTTGCCTTGCAGACGGAGGTCCTCCAGCGACGTCAGGCCGTCGAACACGCCCGCCGGCAACTCGCTCAGGGAGTTGTTGTGCAGGCGGAGTTCCGTCAGCGCGCTGAGGCCGTCGAAAACGCCCTCCGGCAGGTTGCTCAGGGAGTTGTAGTCCAGGTGGAGGTCCTCCAGCGACGTCAGGCCGTCGAACACGCCCGCCGGCAACTCGCTCAGGGAGTTGTTGTGCAGGCGGAGTTCCGTCAGCGCGCTGAGGCCGTCGAAAACGCCCTCCGGCAGGTTGCTCAGGGAGTTGTAGTCCAGGTGGAGGTCCTCCAGCGACGTCAGGCCGTCGAACACGCCCGCCGGCAGGTCGCTCAGGGAGTTGTGGCTCAGCTCGAGGTACGTGAGCGCGGTGAGGTCGTCGAAAACGCCCGCCGGAAGGTTGCTCAGGGAGTTGTTGCGCAGTCCGAGGTACGTCAGCGCGGTGAGATTCTCGAAAACGCCCGCCGGAAGGTTGCTCAGGGAGTTGTTGTCCAGGTCGAGGTACGTCAGCGCGGTGAGGCCGTCGAACACGCCCGCCGGCAACTCGCTCAGGGAGTTGGTGTCAAAGCCGAGGCCCGTGAGCGCGCTGAGGCCGTCAAAGTCGCCCTCCTTCAGCGACGAGATGCCCGTGCCTCCCAAATCCAAAGACGTGATCGCCGCCAGATGCGCGTCCGTCACCCCGCCGCAGGTGCTCACCCCCGACACCGCCGCCACGATCCTGTCGCGCACCTGCTCGGTGCGGTCGCAGACCGGCGTCGGCGCTCCCGGCTCGGCGGCAAAGACCTCCAGCGGCAGGCCGGAGGATTTCTGCAAGGCGTAGCCCCGATGTTGCCTCCTGGGGGGCAGCCTAGGCAGCGTCCCGATGTCCGCCGTGACGGCGGAGGTCGAGCCCGCGCTCCGGGTCACCGACACCGAGTCGCTGTGGACCATGCCGGTGGGAAGCGTGAGCGTGGTGGCCCCGCCGTCGATCTCGCCGTTGACGACGCTTACGGGCAACGTGAGGGCAAACGGCGCGGCCGTGGGAGCGACCGCCCTGAACCGGCCCGGCCCCGCCGGCTCCAGGGATACCGCCACCGGCAGGGGAGAGCCTGGGTTGCCATTCAGATGGAGCCGCTGCAGCGACGTCAGGCCGTCGAAAACGCCCTCCGGCAGGTCGCTCAGGGAGTTGTTCTCCAGGCCGAGCCACGTGAGCGCGGTGAGGCCGGAGAAGTCGCCCTCCTGCAGGTCGCTCAGGGAGTTTTGGTTCAGGCCGAGGTGCGTCAGCGCGGTGAGGCCGTCGAAAACGCCCTCCGGCAGGTCGCTCAGGGAGTTTTGGTTCAGGCCGAGCCACGTGAGCGCGGTGAGGCCGGAGAAGTCGCCCTCCTGCAGGTCGCTCAGGGAGTTTTGGTTCAGGCCGAGGTGCGTCAGCGCGGTGAGGCCGTCGAAAACGCCCTCCGGCAGGTCGCTCAGGGAGTTTTGGTTCAGGCCGAGCCACGTGAGCGCGGTGAGGCCGGAGAAGTCGCCCTCCTTCAGCGACGTGATGCCGGAATTTTCGAGATCCAAAAAGTTGATCGCCGCCAGATCCGCGGCCGTCATCCAGAGGCAGATTTTCCCCACCGCCGCCACGATCGCGGCGCGCACCTCCGCGGTGCGGTCGCAGACCGACGTGATCTGCGCCTCGGCGGTCGAGGGGAGGGCGAGCGCGCCGAAGAGCGCGAGGCACGCCGCGGCGGCCAGCCCCCGGGCGAAGCCGACGAGCCCGCGGCCCCCGGCGGCGGATGCCGTCTTGCAAGAAGGACGGCCGCCCGGGCGGGGCGGCCGGCGGTCAGGCGGGGATGGCGGGCGGCTGTGCTCCCGCGCCCGCAAGGCGACCGCTCCGATCGTTCTCACCGTCGTCCCCTTCCGATTTCAGCCGCGCTCCATGACACCGGCGTCTCGGAATTCGTCGGGGTGTCGAACAACACTGACCGCCGAGCGTCCGTCCAGGACGTCGGACGCGCCCACCCGGGGACTGTGCCCCGAGAGGCGCCGCACCATCTCCGCCGGCAGCCCGGCGCGTCGTCGTCCGTGATCGTGCCCGTCGCCGTCGGGTCCACCGCCAGGGTCGCCACCGCGGTCCCGTTCTCCGGCGTCTCCAGCGGCGAGGTCGTCGTGATCGCCGGGGCGGTGTTGCCGCCCGGCGGCGTCAGGGTGCCGTCCACCTTGCGGCCGGACAGCGTGCCGATCCGGCCATGGGTGAGGTCGGCCGCCAGGTCCGTGGCCACGCTCGTGATCGTGCCGGTCCGGGGCTCCCCGTTGCGGGCGCCCTCCCGTGTTCGGTCCGAGGGTCCGATCCAGATGCCGTTGGTGTCGGTGTCCCCGGCCTGCACGGTGTAGCCGAATACCAGCGTCGCGGTGCCCGAGCCGCGGAGCAGCGGCGCGCGCTTGGCCCCGTTGACGGACAGCAGGAAGTCCGTGTCGGTCGTGGCGTGTACAGCGTCGCTGAAGGTCACCGAGCTCTCGATGATCTCGCCCGCGCCGTAGGTGTCCGTCGCCGCCCGCGGGGTGGAGGTCACTGACACGCCGTCGGTGACGATGAAGGGGGCCCGGTTGACCCGGTGGCCCGACTGCGCGGACAGGGCGCCATGGCCCAGATCGGCGTTGACGGTTGCGTCACCCTGCTTGCGGATGGCGCCGCCGTTCAGCTCCAGCGTATTGGCGGCGATGGAAATGCCGTCATTGTCCTGGTCGTCCGACGTCACCGTGTAGGCGAACACCAGCTCGGTGGCCGTGCTATCGCTCGCCGAGTAGGTGGCGTAGCGGGTGTTCGAGCCGACGGTCAGCGCGAGGCTCGGCGTGCCGCTCGCGGTGTCCACCGTGACCGCCTCGTTGAAGGTCGCCGTGACCTGGATGACGTCGCCGGTCACGTAGCTGCTGTTGGCGTCAGGGGAAGAGGTGACCGCCGTACCAGTCACTCTGGGGGCCTCCGTGCCGTTGATGCGGATTTTCTTCGACCGGGCAAACGTATCCCAACTGCCGGTGCTCCCCCGAGACCTAACCACGTGCCGCGCAGCCGCCTGACGATGGTGACGAGCGGCGCGTGCACGCCGGCCGAGGCCCCAAGCTGGTTCAGGAACCCGCGCCACGATGAATTATAGTGTCCATGTAAACTATTACAAACACGTTGTTTCTATGTCATGGACATAATTTTGTTATCCCACTAGGCGTCCGCCCATCCCCCCGCGCACGGGACCGGCGCACGGCGTGCCGCACGTTCCGCCGCAGGACCACCAGCATCGAGCCTGGTATCCAGGGAAAGTCTTACTTGGTCACTGGGATACCCTTATCTATTGGCCAGGGCCGGACGGCGCCGCCCGGCCACCACGCCCATGCAGGCCCTGCCGCCGCTTGAGTGCCTCCGCTTCTTCGATGCCGCCGCCCGGCACGAGAGCTTCGTCCGCGCGGCCGACGAGCTCCAGGTCACCGCCGCCGCCGTCGCGCACCGCATCCGCGTGCTCGAAGCCCATCTCCACGCCCCGCTGTTCCACCGCCGCCACCGCGGGGTCCGCCTCACCGACCGTGGCCGCCAGTACCACACCGACATCCAGCGCATCCTCGGCGACATCGGAGCCTCCACCGCACGCGTCCGCCGCTGGCACCGGTCACGTGCCTGACCGACCGCGCGGCTTGACGGGCAGTGGGGATCTCGCCATGCCACCGCTGCCGCCACTTAAGTGTGCCCACCTCGGCCACCCGCTCTGCGACCGTCATCGCCGCGGCGTCACGCTGAACGCACCCGGCCAGGCCTGTCTGGGCGAAACGCGTGCCCGCGGAGATCCGGGCGGTGATCGCACGCGATCGAGACCGCCCGCCGAGACGGTGCCTGGGCGTCGTCGCTGGCGAATCCGTCGCCGAGCGGTGGCTCAGGCCGACGCTGGCGGGGGTCAACGCCTCCTGGCCCGACATCGCCATCGACGTGGAGACCGCGGCGACCACCTGGGCCTCACGGTGGGTGTCTGTCCATGCCTGGCCCTGTCTGCGGGGAGTGTGCGGGATCGCGTGATCGCGTCAGCCACTGCGGTGCGGCCCGCACGAGCGTTGCTGCTCCTGCCACCGCTCGAAAGCCTGCGCTTCTTCGAGGCTGGGCCGACCTGAAGGAGGTGCAGCGCATCCTCGCCGAGGTCCACGGGGTCTCCGAGCGCCAGCGCCGCTGGCCGCGGCGCGTGCGGATCGTGTCGGTCGAGGCCGTCGCCGAGCAGTGGCTCGTGCCCCGGGTGGCCACCTTCACGGCGGCGCACCCCGGCGTCGCCATCGAGCTGGAACCCAACCACCGCGGCGTCGATCCCGACCGGCGCGACGTCGACGCGTGGCTCGCCTACACCGGCGAGACGGCCGCGCCGCGCCCGGTGACACGCCGCGAGGACACCCTGCTCGAGGACACGCTCTACGAGGAGCCGCTCCGTCCCGTCTGCAGCCCCGCCCTGCTCGCCGCGCGCGGCCGGCCCTCCGGCCCGGCCGACCTCGGCGACTGGCCGCTGCTCTACGATCTGGGCTGGGACGCCGACTGGGCGTACTGGTGCGCCCGCCAGGGCCAGGCCACGCCGGACCTGTCGCGGGCCTCGGGCTTCCGCCTCTACAGCATGCTGGTCCAGGCCGCGGTGACCGGGCTCGGCGCCGCCATCGGACGCCCGATGCTGATCGCGCGGGAGCTGGAGAGCCGGACGCTGGTCCCGCTCTTCGACCGCCGGGCCGAGGCGCCCGAACGGTGCTGCCTGATCACCACGCCGGCTGCCAGGCAGCGGCCCGAGGTGCGGGCGTTCCGGGCATGGATCCTGGACGAGGCGAGAGCCGCGACCCGGGCCGGGGCCGACGCCTAGCGCGCCCAGCGGTGCCGGGTGCGGTCGGCCAGCGCGGCCCCGCGCCGGCAGTCGCTCGCCTGTGTCGCCGCGTGGGTCGCCAGCGCCTCCCACGCGTCGGCGGCCGCGCGATGGTCCGTGGCGGCGGTCTGCGCCGCGTCGACGACGTGCGCGGCGCGCGCCTGGTGCGCGGCGTCGGACCGCGCGGCGTCCGCGCGCGTGATGGCGGCGCGCATGGCGTCCAGGCGCTTGGCCGCCCGCGTACGCAGTCTTTCCGCTGCTGTGGTCTCGAGGTCGGTCATGGGGTGGGTCTCCTGGTTCGTGGTGTGGGGGGCGGCGCGCGCTGGTGCGCAGGCCCGCCGGTCAGACGCGTGGCGAGGACGGCGAGGGTGAGGAGGCGTGCGACTCGGCCTCAGACGGGCACGCGGTCGAGTCGGTGTACGTCCCATTGATTCGTTCCGGCGTCGTAGCCGTTCACCACGGCGGCTTCTTCCACGAACCGCCGGCCGTCGGCGCGGGTCATGTGGATCACCATCGCGATGCCGTCCACCACGCCTCGACAGGTCACGTCCCACGGGAGATCGCCCCCGCCCTGCATCGCACAGCTCGCCACGCGGGACAGGGTGCTCTCGGCGTTGTTCGCATGGACCGTGGTGAGCGAGCCGCCGTGTCCGGTCTTGAGGGCTTGCAACAGGTCGGCCGCTTCGCCGCCGCGTACCTCGCCGACGACGATGTGATCGGGCCGGTGCCGCAAGGCGTGGCGCACGAGGTCGCGGATCGTGACCGCTCCCTGCTGTACCCCGCGCGCCTCGAACCGGACGCAGTTCCGGGAGTCGATGCGGAGATCCACGGTGTCCTCGATGGCGACGATCCGATCGTCGTCGGGGATGAGTGCAATGAGCGCGTTGAGCAGCGTCGTCTTGCCGCTCCCGGTGCCGCCGCTCACGAGGATATTCCGGCGGGTGTGCAACACCCGCTCGGCCTCGTCGCGGATGTGCGCGGGCAGCGTGCCGTGTGCGACCAGCTGCGCCGCCGAAAAGGATCGGTTGCCAAAGCGCCGCACGGTGATGGCCACGTGCGGGCTGGCCGGGGGCACACAGATGGCCACGCGCGAGCCGTCGTCCAGGCGCGCATCGAGGATCGGCGTCGTGGCCGGGTCCAGGCCCAAGGGCCGGGCGATATGGATCGCCGCCCGCTCCAGCGCCGCCGCGTCGAGCGCGGGCGCGTCAATCGGCCGGAGCCGGCCGTGGCCTTCGAGCCACACGTTGCCCGGCCCGTTGATCATGATTTCGCTCACGTCCGGATCGTCGAGCGCCGCCTCAAGCCCCGGCAGAAACGGTTTCAGGAGATCCAGCCCGTCGCCGGTCATAGCAGGCCGGTCCGTTTCGCGTGCCAGTACGGGAGATCCGCCGGCAGATAGTGGGGCTTGAGGTACACGCGCCGGGGCGGGAGTGACTGCACGCCGTCGTACGGGAGACAGATCGCCTGACAGTTGCCGAGGAGCGCGAAGTCGCGCGGCTGAAACACCGCCTCGCGGTGGTCCGTGAAACTCTTGCTCGCCCCGACGCTGCCTCGCCCGCCGCCAGCCTGGGCGGACAGAACATTGATCCCGCTCTGCCGCGAGGTTTCGTTGATCGCGTAGGTGGCTTTGAGCTTGCGGACCTGCCCACAGAGCTTCGAGGCGATCTCGGCGCTGGCCTCGTCGCTCAGGCTCAAAAAGATCCGCGTGCGGAGCGTTTGCAGGAGCGTCCGCCACGCCTCGGAACTGCCCAGCACGGACCGCAACGAACTGATGGATTGCGTGGCGACGATGGGATGACGCGGCATTGCCGGGTCAGCGCAAAGGCTTTCTCGTCGTCGCTCGGATCGTCCTCGCCGACGCTGGCGAAGGCTTGATATTCGTCGCAGAGAAAGACGGCCGGCCGGACGTAGCGGCCGGGCTCGGCCTGCATCGCCGCCGGCCGGCGGAGCAGCGATTGGAGCCACGCATTTTTCAGCATGACGCCGATCGCGCGGGCCAGCGCCGGGTTGGTGCCGGCGGGCATGTTCAAGGCCAGCACCTTGCCGCCCTCGATGAGTGCATCGAGGGGCGGCAGATCGCCGCTCAAGGCGGCGGGGGCGAGCGCGGGCAGCTCGTGGCCCTCGTTGTCGGCCGGCCGCGGCTGGGCCGTGCCGCGGAACCGCCGCGCCTCGGGCGCGGGCGGGCAAAACACCCGCGCGACGGCCGGCAAGTCGAACATCGACAGGAACACGGACACCCCTTCCACGATGCTCGACCGGATCGTGTTGTCGAGGGTGTTCCAGTCGTGGACATACCAGCGGTTGACGGCTTCGACCCGGAGCCGGATCTCCGTCGCGGTGCTCTCGGTGCGTTCGATCTGATGCTCGATGTTGCGGTCTGTAAGGTAAGTGATCGCGTCCGGATGCACGGGCGCGCGGGCGCGGGCTCGAGAAAGGGTCTCGGCCCCGCGAGCGCCGGATGTTGCGGGCGTGTCATTCCTGAAACTCTCCACGGTCCTGCTGCTGCATCTGGTCGGCCAGCTCCGGATCGCCGCCCGCGCCGCGCCGGATCGACCGTTCCACGAGATCGACTTTCCGCCCGAGGTCGGCGAGGCCCAACGCGCGAGCGGTCGCGTAGATCGCCACGATCAGGGTCAACACGGCGAGCGTGCTGTACACGGTGAGGCTCGGCCAGTACTCGGTGACGATCACGCGGGTGTGTGGGGCCAGGTAGGCGAACTGTGGGCCGGCCAGGAGCGCGGCCAGCGCGAGGATCGTGACGGTCAGCCCGAGGGCCACGGTGATCGGTTGCATCGTCTACAGTTCCACCGATCCATCCCGGCCGGGCTGTGCGGCCCCGCTGCCGCCGCCGCTCCGGTCGCTGGCGCGCGCCAGGGCGCGCGCGATGTTGCGGGCGGCTCGGCCGCTGCTGCCGTGCATGGCAAAGCCGGCCCCGGCCTTCGCCGCGATCGCGGCCGCGTGATAGTGCTCGGACGCGACTTCTACATTCACGCGCCCGCTCCGTCCCTCGCTGTCCTCGATCTCGAGCTGCGCGTCGGGGTACAGCACGCGGTCGTCCTCGACGGGGAGCCCGAGTTCCTGCGCGGCGGTGTACCGCGCCTCGTCGGCGGCGCGCCGTCCGCCCGCGGTGCGCGCCGTCTCGGTCACGCGCGCGACGACCTGCTTGAGTTCGGCGTCGATGCGGACGCGCGTGACGCGTCCGCCGTCGGCCTCGATGCGCGCCTGTTCGACCGTGGCGGCGCGATACACGGCCGTGTCGTGCGACAGCTCGGTCGGCTTCACCAGGCCGCTCCATGTCTGTTGCTCGGGCGCGTGGCCGGCGTCCAGCGTCGCCCGCTGGGCGGCGCGGGCCCCTGCGGGCGTGGCGGTCAGCACGCGATAGGCGCCGCCGCGCGGCCCCTTCGCGTCGTATTCCGTGACCAGCCCTCGGCGGACCAGCTGATCGACGGCGCGCCGGGTGGCGTACGACTCGTCGTCGCAATCAACGAAGCACGCCGTGGTGGGGACACCGAGGACGAACGAGACAAGACCGCGCAGAGGGTGAAGCGGCTTACTACGCAACGTGATGCCGGACTCGAGAAGCTCGGCTTTGCAGCGGCGACTGCCGACCGTCTGACGAAGGTCCGGGTACCGAGCGCAGCCGTGATTTCACAGTTTGAGACGCGCGACAAGGAAGTCCGGGACGCCGACCGCGCTACCAAGGCCGAACGCCAGCGCTTGGACAAGGAAATCCAGCGGCTAGACGCGATGATCGAGACACTCCATACCAAGAAGGCCGTTCCGACCGACGAGGATCTCTCGGCGGCGCGGTCGCGGCGCGATGCCGCGTTCGAACTCCTGCGCGGACACTGGGAGAAGGGCCATGACGTCACCGAAAAGACACGTGCACTCCTCGGCCAGGGGAAGCTTATCGATCTCTATCCGCGTGTCGTGAGGGATGCGGACGAGGTCGCCGACCGATTGCGTGGTGAATCGGAGCACGTCGCGAAGCTCGCGCAGGACCTGGAGAACCGGAAGCGGCTGTCGACGCAGGTGGCGGATGGGGAAACGTCGGAGCGACGCCAGCAGGAAACGCTCACGGCGATCGAATCCGAATGGCGTGCCGTGTGGAGACCCGTGCTCGGGACGCCACCATCGATCGCGGACGCGCGCGAGTGGCGAACGGACTTCGAACGGTCGCTCAAGCAGTCAGAGGCCCTCAACGAGGCACGTGAGAGGCTGACACTTCTCGACGCGCGGATCGAGAAGCACGTCAAGAATGTGCGTGCTGCGATGACAGCATTGGAATCTGACACGCGCCCCCCTGCAGGGCTGGCGGCGACCCTGGCGGCGGCAGACAAACTCTGGCAGCGCATTCTGAAGGAGAATCACGCCCGAAGCGAGCACGCGCGCCGGATGACCGAGAACGTCCAAGAGGCCATCGACGCCGAAAAGGCCAAGCGTTCGGCACAAGCGGATGTAGACGAGTGGCAACGCCTGTGGACGGAAGCGACCCGTGGACTCCTGTCCGGCGATGTCGTGCCGCCAGACGACGCACTTGCAGCACTCGACGCAATCGAGAAGGTCCGAGGGGCACTCGATACAGCGGCTGGCTACGACGCGCGCATTAAGGGGATCGACCGCGATGCTGAGTGGTTTCGGGACAACGTTCACGCTCTTGCCTCGCGCCTGGGCGAGACCGTGGAACAGGAAGAGGACAGCTGGGTCAATTCCGTGCATGACCGACTTGCACTGGCACTGCAAGAGGAGGAGCGTCGGCGCCAGGCGGGCGAGCGAAAGGCTAGGACATAGCCAAACACGGGCAGACGGTACAGGAGGCGGAGCTCGCGCTCGCGATGCTGCGCGACGAAGCACGCTGCGGCCCAGACGCTGATCTGGCGGTGGTCGAACAGCGGAGCACCGAGCTTCGGGCGTGCCGGAAGGAGCTTGACCGCGTCGAGCGAGACCTCGTTCGTAGCGGCGATGGCGCATCGGTTGTAGAACTCGAAGCCGAAGCAGCAGGCGTAGACAGTGACACGATGGACGCTCGGGCTGGCGAGATCAATGCGCTCCTCGTCGAGATAGAGCAGAGCCTCGCGGTCGAGCACGAGGCACAAGCCACTACTCGGGCAAAGCTATCGCAGCTTGACGGCCCTTCGGCCGCGAGCGAGAAGGCCGAAGAGATTCAAGCGACGCTGGCAAAGCTACGCGAGGACGTCGTGCGATACGCTCGTCTGCGCGTCGCCTCGACGCTCCTCACGCGGAGGATCGACGACTACCGTCGCCGCAATCAGGCGCCCTTGCTGCTGCGTGCCGGCGCGCTCTTCCGGGAGATGACCCTTCACCGTTTCGAACGGCTCGAAGCTGACATGGACGACGATCGGCCCATCCTGACTGGTGTGCGAACCGATGGAGAGCGCGTTCCCGCTCATGGCATGAGCGAGGGCACAAGAGACCAACTCTTCCTCGCGCTACGTCTCGCGGCCGTTGAGACGTCCTGCGCGACCAACGAGCCTCTGCCATTCATCGTCGATGACGTATTGGTGCAGTTCGATGACGAACGAACCGAAGCAGGACTTCGCGTCCTCGCTGACGTGGCAGCGCGCACGCAGATCGTGTTGTTCACACACCATCGGCATGTCCGTGTGAGTGCCGAGGCGATGAATTCACCGACCGGGGTGATCGTGCACAACTTGTGACCAGAAGCGAAGAAAGCAACGACTCCAATTACACAGGTTCGCCCTCGGTCAGAATCACGGCAACCGTCTGGCGTCCCAAGCGCATGCTCACCTCCGATGTCGCCGCACGGGCGGCGTCGAGTCAACCGCCGACCTCGTGCACCTGTCCAGGCGGCAACGATGCCAGAGTGTTCAGAATGCTGCCCACAAGCGGCTTCAGATGAACCATGCGGTTCGACGGCGCGCGAATGACCACGATGCGCAGCCGAAGGGCACTCAGATCCTGCTGGTGCTGAAGACCACGATCCATGCTCAACAGGACATCGAAACTCCCCTGAGCACGCCGAAGCAGCTCACCGTTCGTCGTGCCCGACCAGCCTGCGGCCTGCACGGTGCTGACCTCGTGTCCCGTCAACTCGGCCGCGAGAGCACGCGGCAGATTCTCGTCAAGCAGAACGCGCACGGGCCAGAACGGAATTCCGAGCCAGATCGAGCGCGGCGAGCGCCTGTTGCTTTGAGACCGACGGGAACTGATCGAGGAACTGGTCGAGCGTCTCTCCCCCTTCCAAGTAGTCGAACAGCGCCTGAACCGGCACCCGCGTGCCGCGGAAAACCGGCATGCCCCCAGAGATTTCCGGGTCGCTGTGGACGACCGAGAGCGCATCAACCATGCGACCAGCATACGCTATCGATCCGGCCCGTAGCGACCCGCAGGAGTCGGGAGGCGTACCCGTGGCCACGTCAGCCATGTCGCCGGAAAGCTGCTCCCGCTCACCCGGCGGGCGGCGACGGGCCGCGGACAGGTTCTATCCGTTCGGCGGCGGCGCCGGCGTAACATCTGCGGTCAACTCGTCCTCGTTGAGGTGCCGCCACCGGGCTGGCTTGCCGTCCTTCCACTGCGCATCGAGTTCGACCGCCACCGCGCCATCGGAGTAGTCGTCGCGGTGCTGCTGCTCGGCGTGGAATCGGTCCACGCTCGCGCACGCTTCCCGTGGCGTGAGGTTGCGGTGGCCGCAGCAGCCGCGGTCCTGGCCCAGCGTCGAGTAGATCGTCATGAAAGAGTCCACCTGTAATCGCCGTGCCAGATCCTTGTACACAGGGGGGAGAGGCGCGGCGCGCCACCTTGAACGATGCTGGTACGGACCGTCCGGTACCCCTTGTTTGGCGTCAAGTACTTCTGCCGCTCAACGTCAACTATTCTTGCCGGTTTCGGACGGCTGCTCGTTCGACGACGCACCGTTCGGTGGGCGTTGCTGCGGGTTCTGAAGACGCAGAAGACCAAACGGCGTGAACGTCCGCTTGGGGACGTTCACGGAGTGCGGTAGCCGAGCGCGCGGCTACCGAAGGGAGGGGCTGGTGGTTGCTACGCGAGCCCGCGAGAAGATGTGCGCCGTGAACGTCTCGGTCGAAGCCGTGATCGCTTCCGGACCGGAGACGCTCAGGAGCTCGCAGGTCGGCGACGCCGCGGCAACAGCGGCCCCGGCGGCCGGCCGCGAGGCACGGGCGGTGGCGATGGCGGCGACGTTGGGCGCGACGGATCCGTTCAAAAGCTCGGCACGTCGAACTCGAGCACCACGGCGTGGTGCACCAGGCGGTCGATCGCCGCGGCCGTGGCCATCTGGTCGCGGAAGATCCGGTCCCACTGGCTGAAGACCAGATTGCTGGTCACCATCATCGAGCGGCGCTCGTAGCGCTCGGCGAGCAGCGTGAACAGCACCTCGGCTTCGTCGGGGCTCTGCTGCACGTAGCCCAGATCGTCGAGCAAGATCACCTCGAAGAGGTCGAGCTTGCGGAGGGCCCGCGGCAGGTCGAGGTCACGTTTGGCGCCGAGCAATTCCTGCACCAGGGCGTAGGCCGGGACGCACAACACGCTGCGGCCGGCCTCGACCAGCGCGTGCCCGACGGCGCACAAGGCAGCGCGTCGTGGTGGCCGGCCTGCGTCAATCGCGGCACCAGCTCTTCGGACGCCGTCGTCAGGTTGAACTGCGTCAGCAGCGTCGTCACCTGCGTGCTCGGCACCGTCATCCGTGGAGACCTCCGGTCAACAAAGCGTCGTACCGCGCCAGATCCGGGCGGGGTATATGTACTACCGGCACGGTCGGGACCGGTGGCCGCACTTCGGCCTGGACGCTGGCGTACGCGCACGTGTCGCCAGCATCGAGCCGAGCCCGAAGCGTCGCCTCGACCTGACGCTCACTGGTCGTCGCCGCCAAGTGCAGCAGGCGCACGTACTCGACGTCGGCCCGCTCGCCGTGCGTTCGCCCCAGCGCGTCATAGGCGGCCCGGAACGTCAGCGACAGGAACAGCTCTTCCCGGAAGCGATACCGGGCAAACGCGCCCGGCTTGCGCGACCAGGCTACCGATGATGTGGCGGTAATCGATCCGGTGGTCCGCCGCACCCCGCAGCCGCGGCATCGTGCACAGCACCCGGCACTGGAACGTCGTGTACTCGGGGATGCGAGCCGTCGGCAACGGCTGCAGGTACAAACGCTCCTCGGCCAACCGTGCCGCCGCCGGCCTATTCCGCTCCTCGTCGAGGACCGCCCGCACGAAGCGCAGGTACGCCGACTCGTCCGCGAAATCTCTGTCGCCCCGCAGCAGCAACGCTTGCTCGATGGCCGTCTTCGTCCGGAAGTGTGCCTGCTCGGCCACGCCGTTCTCGTGCGGTTTCCCCGGCTGGATCCGCGACGAGCGCAGCCCGTAGTGGTCCATCACCTGCTGAAACCGCGCCGTCAGCTGGCGCCCACCGCTACGCTTCAGCTCGTGCGTCGCCGCCGACAGATTGTCGTGTCGCAGCACTGCCGGGACCGCGCCCAGCATCCACAACGCGCCCTGCAGGCCCGACACCAACGCCTCGAACGTCTCGCTCAGCGCCAGCCCCACATACGTCCACTCGCTGTAGCTCAGCACCCACTCGAACAGCAGATGCGGGAACGGCACGCTCCGTATCGTCACGCCCAGGTCGCTCGCGTCGGTGAAGTCGAACGCCGCTTCCCGACCCGGAACCGCCACCTGCTCGAAGTACACCTCGCGGTCCGGGCCGTACTGCACCCGCCAATCGCGGACCCGCCGCTGTAGCGTCCGTAGCTGCCCCGCCTGAAAGCGACCCGGATGCCGCCGGCACAGCACTTTGAACAGCGTCAGCGCCTGCAGCCGGCCGTCGGTATCGGCCACCAGCTGCGGCACGACCTCCGACTGCCACACATCGGCGAACGGGTCGTCCCGCGTCCGCCACGTCCGCGGCGCCTTCGCCGTCGACGGCAACGCCCCGCGCTGCCACGTGCGCGCCGTCCGCTCGCTCATCCCGGCCGCCGCCGCCGCTGCCGCCAATGTCTTCCCCGACATCCGTTTCTCGCGCAATCGCCGCACCTGGGCATTCGTGACCAACCCGTCCTCCGCAAGGAAAACGGGCAGTCTCACACGCTGCCGCCATCACCCATGAACCGGCCAATCCCGTCCTCGGCAACCGGCAAAAATAATTGTCGTTGATCACTCGACCGAGGTTCGCGTGAGGTGACGGGATAGCCCGTGGACGCTCTCGTCGCCGTGGACGCGCAGACACACCTACCGGCGGCTTGTGCGTCAAGTTCGAGAGTGCCTCGTGACGTTCACGCGGTCGTGGTCCGGGCACGGTGCGGGTCGAAGCAGGTGCCGTCGCGGAGCATCGCGCAGGCGACGTTGAGCAGGCGGTCGGCCACCGAGCGCAGGGCGCGCGCGTGTCGGTGGCCGCGTGCGCGTAGCGCCTGGTATTTGTCGTGGCTGACCGGATCGCGCTGGGCGGCGACGCGGGCCCAGTGGTAGGCGGCGTCGCGCAGCCGGTCGTGGGCCGCCAGACGGCACATCACGAGCAGGCTCTTGCCCGACCTCCGGGTGACCGGCGCCACCCCGCAGAGACAGCGAAGCGCGTCGTAATCCCGCCGCCGCAGCGCGTCACTCCCCTCGGCCAGCAGCGTAGCGAGCACGCCCGTGCCGACGCCGGGCAGCGAGAGCAGGATGGCCGCGTCGGACGGTGCATTAGACGCCGCTGGCTCGGCGAGTTGGTGCACCAGCCGGTCGAGCTGGCGCCGCGCGTGACCGAGTTGCCGGTTGATCAGCACGAGGCGTTCGGCGAGGAGCCGCACATGCGCGGCGGCGGCCTCGGCGGCACCTGGCGCGACCCGGACGGCCGGTGCCCGCAGCCACTCACGTAGCGTCGCGGCATCGACGCGGCGGATGCGGTGCTGTTGCAACAGTTTGGCGAGCGTCGCCTCGCGAACGCGCTGCGCCGCGGCCGGCGTCGGCAGGCGCCGCCACAGGTCGAGCGCCCAGGACGCTGCGACCTCGTCGCTGGTCGCGGCGAGCAGCTGCGGGTAGTAGCGCCAGAGCTGCTCGCGCATCCGATTGGCTTGGCGCGTGCGTTCCCGCGTCAGCTCTTCGCTGATGCGCGACCACTCCCGCAACTCGACGATCGCCGGGTCGGCCGGCTCCAGCCGCCGCAGACAGTGCGGGTCGGTGCGCAGCGCCGAGGCCAGCACCCGCGCATCCCGTCGGTCGTCCTTCGCCCCCGCCGGCGAGAGGCGGTCGCGGAAGCGGTCGAGCTGCTTCGGATTGATCGCGTGGACCGCCAAGCCTCGTTCCATCAGGCTCTCGACCACCGGCCCGCGCGGTGTCTCGATCGCCACGCCGACCTGATCCGCCGCACCTGCCGCAAAGGACACAACCCAGTCCGCCATCTCCGAGAGCCCCTGGCCGCCATGCTCGAACGCCCGCTCGCCGAGCAGCGTCCCGGCAACGTCGATGACACACGCCTGGTGCGTCTGCGATCCCCAATCGACACCCACGAACCATGCCAGCTTCACATCGAACCTCCTATCTGCCGTATCTCACGGGCGCGCCAACGATGCCTGCCGGTCCCTGTACTGGCGCTCTGCGGCGCAAACTCCCCACGGGGCATCCATCGCTGGCTGGACCGCCAGGGCACAACTCCCCCCTAAGTGCTCGAGACACAGAGTCGCTCCCGGTAGCTCCCGGCGGCCGGCCCGACTTCACGCGATTGTCCGCGCAAGGTCATTTAGAAGGTACAAGGTCGCTCCCGTCTGTATGTATCCTTGCAGGAAGGCTCCCCCGCCCGCACGCGGGCCGGACGACAAGCAGCGACGAGCGGCGCGAATGCTTGACCGACTCATCCGCGCGTTCCTGGTCGTCGGCGGCGTCAGTGTCGCGTCTGCCTGGACGTGGCCCGGCGCGTTTCCAGCGGCCGATCCCGTGGCGGTGCTCGTCCGCTACCACACCCCGAACGTGTATCGCGCCGTCGTCGCGTGGTACTACGTCGCGCCCGGCGTGGCCGTGTTCCTCGCCGGGCAATTGCTCATCAGCACATCCCGGATCTGGTTCGCCCGGATGGGCGTCCATGTGGGGCTCCGGTCCCGCCTTCCGAGCTGGCCCCTTTCGCCTTCGGCGGATGGGCCGGTGATCGTCGTCGGCGAGGTCCATCACCCGGTCAGAGCCATCGAGAGCCCGGCTCCCGCATGGCTGACGATCCCGGAGCGCGGCCTCTATACCAGCGTGGCGATTTTCGGCGCGGTCGGGTCCGGCAAAACGTCGGCGTGTATGCACCCGTTCGCCCGCCAGCTCTTGAGCTGGCACGCGACGAATCCCGAGCGGCGCGCGGTGTCAATGGCAACCGAAAACTGCACACTTTTGGCAACTGAAAACTGCACACTTCGGGGAGATACATCTCGGGCGGAGCGGACGTTCTCCCGTTGATGCGCGTCGGGCGTTTTGGGCTGGACGCAGGGAGCGGAGCGACCGGAGTCCTGGCCAAAACGCGCCGCGCTGCAGGCCGCGAACAAGCATTGCAGGGAGAGCGTCCAGCGATCGCGGCGCACGTCGGCCCCGTTGACGAGCCGTACGCGGTCGTCCCGTGCGCGCGGGGATGGGCGGACGCCCATTGGAATACATTAATTATGTCTATGGCATAGAAGTACTCTGTTTGCAATCGTTTACCATGGACGATATCTTTAAGCTGCTGAGCGGCACGTGTTGTGTTGATGAGCGAGACGTTGATCACCGCAGCCGAGCAGGTGAGCCGAGAAGAATTGAGGAGAAGAAACGATGAGAATTGCAGCTTCCGTCTTTTTCCTGTTCCTGACCCTCGCCACAACGGCAGGCGCTCAGTCGCCTGCCGTTCGGGTGTTCCTCACGGACAACCTCGCGTCCATGACGGACAACCTCTCGTTGGCAGTCAGAGAAGGCGGCGGCTTGGGCGTTGCCGACGGGTGGGGCATCGCCGAGTGGGCCTTCCGGGAGTTCGCAGGTCGCGATGAGTGTCAAGGGTTGACGGTCACCAGCCAACCGTGGAGAGCGCACTTCACCATCTCGACCCCTCGGAACCAGGGAGGTGACGCGGTTTTGGATTTCGATCTCGGCAGCGGCAACCTTGTCGCCGTGCTCGACGGTTGGGGCGACATGCTCTATGCGGGATCCACGCGACAGTTCGCGAATGCCCTGAACGACGCCTGTGAAGCAATCGACCAGCACGTCACGGGCGGAGCCGAGTTGATCACCATTGGTGAGGCCGGTGGCCGCTGAAGGGCACCCGCCTTGACGTGCCACGTGAGGGTGCTGGTCGGGTCGGAGCGACCTCCTGCCTCGCTGCTCCGGGCCGTACCTCGGCCTGCGCTTCACGGCCGCCGCGCGCTGGTCGCCGGCGGCGTCAGTGTCGCGTCCGCCTGGACGTGGCCCGGCGCGTTTCCAGCGGCCGATCCCGTGGCGGTGCTCGTCCGCTACCACACCCCGAACGTGTATCGCGCCGTCGTCGCGTGGTACGACGTGGCGCCCGGCGTGGCCGTGTTCCTGGCCGGGCTTACGGCCGCGCGGCCGCGCGGCCGCCACGGCGGCAGGACGTTCGCGCTCTCGAAAGCCCAGGTGCGGTTGGCCCAGGCCGCGATGGCGCACCGCGACACCTCGGTGTCCGCACTCTGCCGCGAACTCGGGATCACCCCCGTGACGCTCTACCGGTACGTCGGGCCGCAGGTTCGCGACTCCTGGGGCCGCTCAGCGCCCGCGCATACAATGGTCCGAGGAGGGTAGGAGCATGGGAGCTAAGAAGGGTCGATGTGCGGCCGTGATCGCGGCGGGTCTTTTAATGGCCTCCTGCATCCACTCGCCGGCCTGTGGCCGTCGGGTGGAGATGACGATGGCAAGCCACTTCAACTGGTCGGTGCAGGCGAGGGGTATACGCACGACGCCGATAGATGTTTATAGAGACCACTTACCACCCGACGTGGTCTTCAGACAAACCAGTTGGGACCCCTCGTCCGAAGAGTTTCGTGCAACCTTTCCCGACGGGAGTTGGCTTCGTATTGATGCGGGGCCGTGTCGTTACGAGGGAGGTGAGCTAGAACTCTGTGTCGGGTTCGTGTGGGCTGAGCGGTGACCGCGGATGACGATGCGAACACGGCGAACGAGACGGTCTCACCTACTGTGGGGATCGCTGCCGCGCGATCGCGCAACGCCTCCAAGAGCGGCGGGCGACCGCCAAGCATCAGCGCAGCCTGGAAGGCCCGGCTCGATCAGGAAGATAGCTGACGTCCCTGGCGATCATGGCGAAGCGCCAGGTACACCATCCGCCGGGCGGCACTGGCGGATCTCGACGATCCCCGCTTCCACATCATCACCGCTCCCGTGTCGATGTCGCGCCGCGATCCCGGTGCAGTCCGGCAACGCCGGCCCCTGCCTCGCGGTTGCTGCTCCGCCGCCCACGCGTAGCGTCCGCGATAATGGCCGCGTCATGGCGAGCTGGAGTTGCGGCTCAAGGCCCGCGCCGGTGAGTCCCTTCCGGGCCGCGGCCAGCCTCACCGGACCGTAGAACAGAACGGAGGAAGTCTCATTGCCAGTCCCTGACTTTCAATCGCTCATGCTCCCAACCCTCAAGGCGCTAGCCGGCGGAGCGGAACCGTCGACCACCGCCGAGGTGCGCCAGCGTATCGCCGCCGCCGAAGGGCTCACGCCAGAGGCGTTACGCGAGTTGCTCCCCAGCGGCAAGGCGACAAGGTTCGCGAACCGGGTTGGCTGGGCAATCGTGCATCTGGGGAAAGCAGGCTTGGTGGAAAAGGTCGGGCGTGGCCTCTACCAGCTGACGGCGGCAGGCACCCAGCTGCTGGCGGACGCGCCAGCGCGGATCGACGTGAAGTTCCTGAACAACACCTACCCGGCGCATGCCACATGGAATCAGGCGCCGTTGTCGAAGCCGGATCCCTCGCCCACGGGGGCGGACGATGCGGTGACGCCGGAGGAAGCCTTGGACCGCGCCGCCGCGAAAATACGCTGCGCGCTCGAGGCCGACCTCCTGGAACGGGTGCGGGCCGCCCCCCCCGCGTTTCTCGAACGCGTGGTGGTGGATCTACTGATCGCCATGGGCTATGGCGGCGGCGACGCCGCGCGAGGCCGGGTGACGGGGGCATAGACGGCACGATCCGGGAAGACGCGCTCGGGCTGGACGAGGTGTATCTCCAGGCCAAGAAATACGCCGCCGGCACCACCGTGAGTGAAGTCGACCTCCGGAACTTCGCAGGAGCGATCGATGCGACGAACACGACCAAGGGCGTGTTCGTGACCACCGCCGGGTTCACGCGGTCCGCGAGGGACTATGTGGCCAAGAGTCCGAAGCGCATCGTCCTGATCGACGGGGAGGAACTCGCGCGCCTCATGGTCGTTCACGAGATCGGCGTGCGCACCCGGATTCGGTATGCGGTTAAACGGATCGATGAGGATTATTTCGCCGGGGAAGACCAGTAGAGGAAGGACACTCCCGCCGCGCTGTGGGCGGCGTGGCTGACGCAGGACGACCCCCAGCGCCACGCGATGGACGCCACGTTCCAGGACACCACGGCGCTGAGTGGCCTCGCGGCACTCGTCGTCAAGGTCCGCGTCTTGCGGACAGGGCGAGCTCCGCTGGCACGGTGTTCAAGACGATCCGGGTACGGTCGAACTGCGCGCTAGTCTGCCGACGCTACCGGCCGGCGAGCGGCACATCCTCGTTCACGATGCGGACCGACGTCGCCGCGTCGGATCCGCCGTCCGACTCCGCCCGCTCGCCGCGCAGACGGCCCGTCCGAGGTGCCCGTGGGTAACCCCACCTGTTGCGGTCTCCGATCCCAATTCATTCGAGGACGGTGCACTGGGTCCGCTGGAATCCGATGCAGAACGAGGGATGGAGCGAGGGGAACATGAACCCAGGAATGCTTTAAGGTGCATATGTGTCAATGACTTACAAGACATTCACGTCGGACACGGTTTCTGCCACGGCGCGACGCCCTGCTCGATCTGCTCTTTGATTTTCGAGGCAAACGCGGTGTGGTAGTCGTCCTGGCTCCACGCGGGTTTCTGCGCCGCGGTGTGCTTTCGGCCCCACGCCATCAGTTTTCCCCCTCCGCGCGCCACGCGTCGTCGCGCCAGTCCGACGCGTCCACGATGTCCTGCGTGTCGGAGTTGTCGGTGTCCGTGAGCCCGTACTCCGCGCGCACCGCGTCGGACGCGACGACGTACCGGCCGGTCAAGAGCGCCCGGCCCAGTTCCTCGGCCGTGTCCACCGCAAGCGCCTCCTCGCCATCCACCGTGATGTTCCGGATCATGTCGACCACCTTTTCTCTTTGGGACGGGGTGTGCGTCCCCGCGCCCGGTACCCGTCCGCCGCCGCCGCCGTCCTCCGCTCCGGCCGCGGCGCGATCTGCCGGCGTTGCGCGATCCGCGCGGTGAGCCAGGCGTTCACCTCGGCCTCGATCCAGCCCACGGCACGGCCCCCGAGGGACACGGAGGCCGGAAACGTGCCGCGGGAGATGCGGAGATAGATCGTGCTGCGCGACAGACCCGTGCGGGCCTTGACGGTCGGAAATCTCAACATCGTGTGCGGCATCGTCACCCTGCTGACCGTGCAAACGAACTTCCACCACCGTAGCTGTGCGCGTTGTGCGCGAACAGAGGGGACCGGCCACCCCCGGTGCCAAAAAAGATCAATGAATACGGGCCTCGGCCGGGCGGGCGCCCGGCGCATTTCGGTCGACGTCAAATTAATGGCAGGCGTAACCCCTCTGCAATCAGAGAGATAGAGAGAGTGAGTTGTGCGCAAAAATTCCGCGCAACTTTTTTTTACGTTCTGCGGGCCGATCGGTCAGACGTGTCGCGTCGGAAACACCCCGTCCACCGGGCTGACGCCGCCACGGGGCGTGGCTCGCTCGAACACCACCGCTGCCGGCCGAGGCAGCGACGCCACGGACGTCGTACAGCACGGAGCAGATCGTCAGGAAGTGGCGGCAGGCAGAGATCGACCGCGGCTGCGGTCTGCGGACGCCGCAGGTGTGAAACGACGCTCGGGGTCAGTGAGCCGACGCACGACCGATGGCGGCGGGAGTGATGTGATTTGTCAGGCGTACAATCTCGTAGCGTACGATGGAGAAGTAGCACGCCACGGCGCTGGTCACCTCGCCGACCGGGCGCCCGCCAATGCGCGGGAACACGTAGCGTTCCAGACTTGTCAGCCAGTCCTTGGGGTGCTTCTGGTTGCGCCACGCGGGCCGCTTCTGTTCAAGCACCCGTGCGGCGGCGTCCTGGCGGATGCCTTCCCGCGCCCCGTTCAACCCGACACCCGACGGGACACCCCAAGCCCCACGCGGTCGTCGTGCCCCCGAGTCAGTACTCCGAGAGCTCCGAAACGCGTTAGACGTCAGCCCGGGGCACCTGCAAGTCCTTGCAGATCTTTAGGGCGAGATCCTCGTTGATGTCGTTGTGACGGGGAATCGTCGACACCCTCTTGGCCGTCCGGTTGACGTACACAGTGTGGTTACCGCCTTCGCGCAGGAAGGAGCACCCGTGTTGTGCCAAGTGCCGCAGCAGATCCCGACGCTTCACTCCGTGACGGTGAGCGGCTCTCTGATGACCGCACCGTCGGCCGCATCCTCGCGGGCCAGCATCCGGTTGGCTTCGACCACCAAGGCGACGGCTTCGCGAAGGTTCGTTCGGGCTTCGTCGAGGGAGGCGCCTTGGGTGTTGGCGCCTGGGAATTCCTCAATGAAGGCGATATAGCCTTCCGGAACCTTCCGGAACACCGCCGTGCATTGCAGGTCCATATCTAACTCCTGACGACATGATACCCCTGTCCGCCACTCGTCGGCCGCGTCATCGTGTGCGGCGTTTCCTCCGGGTCAAAGCCGCAGTGCCGCTCCCCCGGTCAATGGCAACGGCAGCGGGGCACCTGGCGATGCTGTGCGGGCGCTACCGGCGTAGCTGAACGACCTGCCCGCGCTCCCCGGCAAGGTAGGTCGCCCACTCGCCCATGAGGCGGCGCCGACGCTCGAAGAGATCACTGCGGGCGTAGGCCGCCTCGGTGGCGTTCTGTACCGTATGGGCGAGCGCGGCCTCGACCACTTCGCGGGGGGTATTCGTCCGTTCCGCGGCCCAGTCCCGGAAGCTCGACCGGAACCCATGCGGCACGGCGGCGAGGCCGAGTTCCTTGATCAATTTCGAGAGCGTCGTGTTGGAGAGTGGCTTCCCGCGCAGACTGCGGAATACGAGGCCCGTGCCGTCACTGCGTCTCCGTGCGTCGTGCAGGATCGCGAGCACCCGCCCCGAGAGCGGGACGCGGTGATCC
Organism: Vicinamibacterales bacterium; assembly: GCA_965263055.1. Lineage (GTDB taxonomy): Bacteria > Acidobacteriota > Vicinamibacteria > Vicinamibacterales > UBA8438 > VXRJ01. The sequence goes on from OZ253581.1 coordinate 642,549, forward strand.
CGCTTGGCCTTCATGCGCGCGCCGGGGATGGTCCACACGCCCGCGTCCAGGTCCATTTCGTCCCACGTCGCCAGACGCATTTCGCCGGAGCGCGCCGCCGTCAGCACCAGGAACTCGAACGCATCCTTGGTGGTGACCGAGGCCTGGGAGGCTCGCACGGTCGCGAGGGCGTCCGCCACCGCGCCGTGGGGCAGCGCCCGCATGTGCTGGACGATGGCCTGCTGCCGCCCGAGGGCCTGCCCGAGGGCATCGCCCGCCGGGTTGTCCGGCCGGTGGCCCATGGCGACCGCCCACTTCATCACGGCACCGATCCGCTGGCGCACCCGCCGTGCGGTCTCGGGCTTGTCGTGCCAGATCGGGGTGAGGATGGCCAAGACGTCGGCCGTGGTCACCTCGGACACGGGCATCGCCCCGATGCGCGGGAACGCATAGGCACGCAGGCTGCGCGGCCAGTCCCGCGCGTGCTTGGCATTTCGCCAGCCGGGGCGCTGCTGCTCCAGCACCATGGCGGCGGCCTCCTCGACCGTGGGCGCGCCCTGGCCGTGGCGCTTCTCGGCCCGCGGGTCTCCGCCCGCCCGCGCCCGCTGGCGGTTGGCGAACGCCGCGTTGCGCGCCTCGGCCAGTGGCACCAGCGGGTAGCCGCCGAGCCCGAGCATCCGGGGCCGGCCCCGAATGACCAGCCGTTGCACCCACTGCCGCGCCCCGGACGGATCCACGCGCAAGTTCAGCCCGTGGTCATCGCAATAGAATCCGGGCTCGGCGGTCCGCACAAAGGCGGCGCTCAAGCGGTGCGCGAGGCGGCGCGATCTGCCGGCGTTGCGCGATCCGCGCGGTGATCAACGCGTTCACCTCGGCCTCGATCCAGCCCACGGCACGGCCCCCGAGGGACACGGGGGCGGGAAACGTGCCGCGGGAGATGCGGAGATAGATCGTGCTGCGCGACAGACCGGTGCGGGCCTTGACGGTCGGAAATCTCAACATCGTGTGCGGCATCGCCACCCTGCTGACCGTGCAAACGAACTTCCACCACCGTAGCTGTGCGCGTTGTGCGCGAACAGAGGGGACCGGCAACCCCTGTGCCGCGCTCGACGGATCGCCTGGCTCCAGCCGTTGTCTGGGAGCGTGACGACCAGATGAGTGGGCCGGGCACCGGCGAGATGGCCGTGCTGTGGGCGGCAGCCTGGCGGTCAAGAGCGTCGAGACATTGCGCGGCGACGAGCCGCCTCGGTTGCAGCTGATCTCCGCCAACCTAGCCTGCGAGCCCTACGCCTGCCTTGCCGATGAGGGCCCACATCGTCGGCACCGTGCCGTGGAACGTCAGGAGGATGTGAGGCACTGTGGGGTGCCCGTCGATGCGTTCTTGTCCGTACACTATCCGTATGACAGAATGTCGGTGGATCCAATCGGAGGAACATTCATGGCCATCGCCGAAAACAAGTCGGAGCGCATTGAGGTTCGGACGACCCCGAACATGAAGGCGTTGCTTCAGCGGGCTGCGGCCTCGTCGCACAAGAACGTCACGGAGTTTCTGCTCGAGGCAGGGATCAACGCCGCTGAGGACGCCCTGGTCGACCGGCGGATTTTCCGGCTCGACGATCGCCAGTGGCAGGCCTTCCAGGCTATCCTCGACCGCCCGGTCGCCGACAAGCCCCGCTTGACTCGATTGCTTGCGGAGAAAAGCGTGCTGGAGTGACGCCGGAACAGGAGGGGTTGTCTCCAGTCGAGAAGCTCGACGCAACGCACGATGTCGATTCCTTCGACTGCGGGAAAGAGCCACTCGATCGCTTTCTGAAGCGTTTCGCGCTGCCGAACCAGAAGGCCGACAGCGCCCGGACCTATGTCGCCTGCCGGGGATTGACGGTGCTCGCCTACTACAGACTTGCGGCGGGAGCGGTCGAACATGCCGACGCACCTCTCCGGGTCGGCAAGGGGCTGGCCCGGCACCCGATCCCGGTGATGCTTCTTGCCCGTCTCGCGGTCGACCTGGCCTGGCAAGGACGAGGCCTGGGCAAGGCCCTCGTCAAGGACGCACTGCTCAGAACCGCCGCAGCCGCCGACATCGCCGGTATTCGGGCACTTCTCGTCCATGCCAAGGACGACGAGGCGCGGGGCTGGTACGAAGCCTTGGAGTTCGAGCCGAGCCCCACGGATCCCTATCACCTGTTCTTGCTCATGAAGGACCTGCGGGCAATGTTGAGCGAATGATCGAAGAAACGCCTGCGTGCGCAGGCGGGCGCCGGAGTCGATCCGCGCGGTTCGGTGGCGACAATCCCGACGGCGCAGGCGGATCGCGAGTGCTGCCACGCGCATGTGGGGATGGGTGCGTGGATGGGTCAGCACCTCGGCGGGGTTCACGCGTGCCTGACGACCGCAGGTGCCGCACGTCGCGACGAACATCAGGCTCTCGGTGGCCTGATTCAACGAATTGCGTCTCCGAGAACCCGGTACGGTTCAAACCGTCCACCGAATCGGATCATGGCCAGTGCTCTACACTAGTTAGTACGTCGGATCGATCATGTCGATCCCCCTTTAACCACGGCCTGCTAGCCGCGCTAGCAAGAAACTCATAAGCTTGGTCGTGGGCCGGGGTTCGTCCGGCGATCTGTGTGGTGTGCTCCAGGATCGGAATGTGAGACTCGGCCTCATGCTGCTAGACCTATCTCGCATCAGGCTCCTGGCCACCTGCGCGGTCGTCGTCGTGGCCACCGCTTCGTGTGGCGGCGACAGCGGCCCAACCGCTCCGTCACCGCAGCCGCAGATTCCGAATGTCGCGGGAACCTATAGTGGACCGCTGACGATCACCGGCTCGGACGCAGGTGGCGTGTTGATGGTGAGTCTGAACGGAACCATGCAAATAACCGTGGTGCAAGCCGGGGCACAGCTCACGATCACGGGCTCGACCTCGTTCTTCGAGGAGACCAGCGCACTCGAACCTGTCACCGGCACCGTGAACGAAACCGGCCTCGTCACGTTCCCGCCCGACTCCCCAATCAATACCGTGCCCATTGACGACACCTGCGGCACCATCACACCGGCTCCCACGATGCTGACGTTCTCGGGCAACACGGCGCGATTTCTCCAAACCGCGAGCAGCGACGGCTGCGGGAACTTTGAGGTCTTGGGAACGCTGACGCGGCAGTAGTGAGTCTGGGGTGCGGCTGTCGTACAAAGGAGTGGCGGCGATGAAGAAGATCGGTACGGCGGCGTGCGTTTTCCTCCTGGTGTCAGCGGCACCGGCCTCGGCGCAACAGTGGTCGCGCACGACGACGGGCATCGTGACCCTTTCGGCCGGAGTAGGTCTCGTATTTGCGGCTTTCGACTTCACGTTCGACGTGTGCCCCGAGGGCTACAGCACGCACACCTACCAGAACCAGCCAACGCAATGCCTCTACGTCAGCCCCAGTCCTCCGTTCGATACGGACGTCCGCGACGCGACGACCGAAGCGTCGCTCTCGCACCCCAAGCTCGCCTGGACCGGCATCGGCGCCATAGCCCTGGGGGCGGTGCTGCTTGCCTGGCCGGACAACCGCGTGACGCGGGATATCGACGTGCAGGTGTCGCCGGAGCGGGTCGCGGTTCGGCGGCGGTTCGGCTGGTAGTTCGTGGTGCGCGTTCTTGTCGAGTATCACGAGCCCTCACTGTTTATCGCCGTTGGCCCGCAGGCGTTTCAGGTAGCGGTCAAATCGGCTGCATCGGTCCTCGAAGGCGATCTCCATCGGGTCTCGATTCGGAAACGAGGGCTTGTGGACGACGCCGGCGAATGCGCGGGCTGTGTCGTAGGCGTTCGCCAGCACGTCGAGGACGGACTTGATCGTGCCTCGCGCCTCGTCCTGACTGAGGCCATTCCACGGCCTGCGGCGGCGGGCGTAGGTTTCCGAGGCATGAAACTCGACACCGTGGGCGTGCCGCTCCCGTGGCCGGCACCTGGCGCTCATCGTGGAGGCCCTGGCGAGTGGGGAGATCACGCCGCCACTCCTGTGCACTGGTGCGCCTCGGATCACATACAGAACTCGGCCATGAGCGCGGCGGCCACGGCGAGCTGCGACAGGCGTGAGGCTATCGGTTAGCCCATTCCCGTGCCCGCGCTTGCGCCTCGGCGATCTGTTCGCGCGTCATGCGGGCGGCGACAACCTCGCGGGCCTTGCGGGCATTCTCGCCGCCGGTCGCGGCGGCAAGGTTGAGCCACATGTGCGCGGATATGTAGTCCTGCGGCACGCCCCGACCGGCGCCGTACATGAGCCCGAGGTTGTACTGGGCGCGGGCGTCACCCTAGATTGCCCCCGCCCCGCAGCGCCATCAATTCGTTCCGCTCACGCTACAACGTAGCGGTCCTGCCACGGCCTGCTAGAACTGGAAGCGCATGCCGACTTCGATCTCCCTCGGTGCGGATGCCTGAGTCGGCTGGCCGAAACGCGACGAGGTCAGCGCGCTACTGACGCGGTCGATGTTCGTGCGGTTGAGGACGTTCGTGATGTTGGCAAACACGTTCACTTGCGTGCCGGCACCGCCTGTCCTGGAGCCGGTGGCACTAGGCTGAAGAAAGAACACCTTGGACAGGTTGAGGTCGGTGCTCAGGAATCTCGGGTTCGTTCCGGTGTTGCGGGGCACGCCCGGCGGCCGGTCGTTGGACACCGTGTCGCCATTGTCGTCCCGACCCGTGGTGATCGTGTAGCGCTCGCCAGACTGCGCCCGCACATCCAGGGTCAAGAAGATCCCCAGCGGGATCTGCGCGTTCACGCTCCCTCTGAAATCGTGCGCATTGTCATCCCCTCGGCTCCAGTCGGCAGCGAGGTCGTAGTTGTTCGACGGCAAGTTGAACGCGCCTCGCGAGTCGTCCATCGTGTGCGCGAAGCGGTAATCTCCGGACACGGTAAATGTGCGCAGGCGTTGCTGCACATTCACGCGCAGCTGGTGTTCCGTGGCTCTCCCCGTCGACTGAAGCTCCAGGATGTTGCCCTGCGTAGGGTCCGGCCGCTCGGTTTCGCCAGGGCGAGGCGCGTTGAGATTGACGCTCCGGTAGTTGCTCGTGCTGCGCGTGAAGTCGTACGACACCGTGGCCCGCGCGTTACCAGGCAGCGTCTGCTCCACTGACACCTGCGAGCGGGCTTCCACCCTCGCTCGGAGATCCGGCGCGCGCACGCGGACCGACGACGGGGGGCGTTCCGTCGTGCCGGACAAGAACGGATTCGGGTAGGAAGGATTGGTGACGACGAGTTCCTGCTGTCGCGTGCCGTCGAGCCGCAGGAGTTGTTTGATGGTGTTGGACTGGAGCCGGTTCTGGAATAGGCCGACGCCGCCCCTCAGCACGGTCGAATCGCTGAGGGCATACGCATACCCAAGGCGCGGATCCAGATTGCCCCAACCGTCCAAGTTGCTCTGTCCCTGGTAACGCACACCTAACATCAACATCAGCTGATTCGACACCCGGAAATCGTTCTGCACAAAGGCGGCTGCTTCGACCTGCGTCATCTCCAGCAGCGGATCGCCTGTGGCCACGGTGTATTTCGTCGGTGTCCCGGCGAGGAAGTCTTCCAGGCCGGCGAACTCGAACGTGCCGTTGAAGTCATTCTCGGTGAGCGAGCGGTCGGATAGGCGACTCAGATCGAAACCGGTCTTGACTGTGAGGCGGTCGCCCGTCCGGATCAGAATACTCTTGAGGGTGACCGTCCTGCCCACCGTCTCGTTTTGTTGGCCGGCGCCGCCTCCTTCAAACGCATCCTTGACGTCAATGGCCACGCCCTGCGTGATCCGCCGATTCATGTAGCTGTTGCGGTTGTAGCCGACCGTGATATCGAGCACCGCCCTATCCGACAGTTGCGTCAGGCTGCGCACATTGGCCGTGAGAAAGTTGAACTCGGAGTCTCGCCCTCGCTCCGCGAGCGTGATCTCGCCAATACCCTGATTGGTGCGGCGATTGGCGTTGTAGTTCGCCGTGAAGTGCACCGCCTGCCGGTCAGACACCTGGAGTTGACCGTTGCCATTGAACCGACGCGCCAGATTCGGCTGCCTGATCCCCACCGACACAATGCCATCTGGCGTCACCGCAGACACAGTGTTGACCCTGTCTTCCTCGTTCTGGTTCACCGAGAAGCCCACCGTCAGCCGATTCGCGATCAGTGGCCCGTTGAAACCCGCATCGATATTCCGGCGCGTGTAAGGGGGCTTGTTGTCGGCGAACGCGTTCCGCTCGTTCAGGTGGTGGTTCTGGTAGGTGAAGTTCACATTGCCATGAAAGTCGCCGATGCCGGCCCGGGGAATGACCTCGTTCCTGCCGCCGCCACCTCGACCACCTCGACCACCTCGGCCACCTCGACGACCCACGGCCCCCAGTGTTTCAGTGGTGTACGGATTGTTGTTGATGCGGATCTGCGCGATCTGATTGCTGCTGCCCGCACCACCGCGGCCGGACCCGTCTTCCTCTCCCTCCTCGTTCAGGCGCGCGCTCTCGGGCACAGCACGGGCCACGCGTGCGCGCATCCACGCCTCGCTTTGCTCCTGCGTCAGGACGTCGTCAAGATTGGAAAGAAACGCCTCGCTCATCCACGCAATACCGGCGAGCGCCTGGTCAAGCTGGGCGCCCTGCGGCGGGCCGCCGCTGAAGTCGAGCACCTGTCCGAAAAGTTCCTCAGAGGCGCGCCGCTGTTCGTCCATCACCAGGGCGATGGTCTGCACCTGCGCCTCGGTGAAGGGCACGCCGGACGCGTCGAGCGTCGCGGCGAGCGCATCGCGGATCTCGTCGAGCGGGTTCTGGACCACCATGCCGCGCTCCTGCCCGGCGAGCGCGGCGCCGGTCGCGAGCAGCGATAGGAGCGCGGCAGCGATGATTGTTCTCACTGGCGCTCCGAAAGATGGGATGGCAAAGAGCCGCAATCGCGCATTGCCCATAACGAACAGGGACCGCAGCAGTGTCACACGTTTTCGCACTGAGTCCACTGCGCCTGTACTACGGTCGGCGCGGCGAAGCTGATTCAAGGCGGTCTTGATGGCGAGATCCGAGTACCGCCGCTGCCCACCCCGCCGGCCGTTGCGGCGGGGCATCCAGGCCGCGACCGCTTCCGAGGACAACCCCACCGTCACATCGCCGCGTAGAACGAGGGCCTGATTGTAGGCCGGCCGGTCGCAGCGCGGTACTTCGTCTTATTCTAGACGACTCTGTCCTGTGAGCGCGCGCATCCACGTCGACCCTGGCGGTAGGACAGCCAGTCACGTCCTCGGCCGCGCTAGGAGCCCGTGGTGAAACCCCCACTACATTCGAGCGGCGAGGCATCCCGCCTGAACGGCGTTGCTCCTCGGTCGCCTATGGCCAATATGCTCCCTCGTCGCGCCTTGTCAGGCGGGCGCCTCACCGCTCTCGGTGCTACGCGGGGTTTCACCACGGGCTCCTAGGGTCCAATTCGCTCGAGCCGTGGCGGACAGCACCTTCTGCTCCTGGATCATGGCGAATCGAGCGACGCGCCGCGTCACCAAAATTGATGAGGTCTTGCCTTGCCAGCAACGCCGCGACCCGGCTCTCCATCGGCATGAGGCCGAGAATCGACGCTACGACACCTGGATCGATGCGCGTCGCACTTTCCGGGTCCGCGACCAGCACCAGTGCCGCGACCGGCGGCGACGGAGCGCGAGCCTCGGCGTCGGCAAGGGCCCGAGCGAGAGCGGCGGTGTCAGCTGCCTGGCCGCGGCTGATGAACTCAAGACGACGCCCAATAGCGCGCGGCGACGGTCCGCAGCCGTTTGTTGCCGGGACGAGAAACCGGACCCGCCCGAAGGGGCGACGAGGCTTGCGGCCAGGACCTGTCCAAGACAGGTCCTGCGCCGCAGGTGCAATCGGATACCACTCTATGGCATCAGGAAGTTATTGAAGATGCATAAATAGATTTGTTTTCAATAGGTTAACTACGTGTCAAGATCCGTCTATGCACCATTGTGGACGGTGCCAGACTGCACAGCCGGCGGGCGGCGCCGGCGATCAGGGGGAGGTAGTGGCCGTGCGCCGGCACCACCGGACACCGCGCAGTTTGTCCGGCCGGCAAGCCAAACGGCGGCGGCCGCAACGAGCCGGAGAAGCCACGGAACACCGGACGAAGAAAAGAAAAGTCGCTTCGCATCGCGACAGCGCAAGGTGTGCGCTGACATAGCTGGGCATTGCCTTGCCAAGCTGCCCGGTCTGGAGGTTCTTCAGCGTGCTGCTGCTGCCCCCACTCGAAAGCCTGCGCTTCTTCGAAGCCGCGGCCCGTCACCAGAGCTTCGCCCGCGCCAGCGAGGAACTCGGGGTCACCCCGGCCGCCGTCGCGCACCGCGTGCGGATGCTCGAGAAGCATCTCGACGTGCCGTTGTTCGACCGCCCCCATCGCAGCGTGCGCCTCAACCGCCGCGGCCAGGCCTACTTGAAGGAGGTGCAGCGGATCCTGGCCGAGGTCCACGGCCTCTCCGAGCGCCAGCGCCGCTGGCCCCGCCGCGTCCGGATCGTCTCGGTCGAGGCGGTCGCCGAGAAATGGCTCATGCCCCGGCTCGCCACCTTCAAGGCAACACATCCGGGCATCGCCATCGAGCTGGAGACCAACCACCGCGGGGTTGACCCCTACCGCCGTGACTTCGACGCCTGGCTCGCCTACACCGGCGAGACCGCCGCGCCCCGTCCGGTGACGAGTCGCGAGGACACCCTGCTGGAGGAGACGCTCTACGAGGAGGACCTGCTGCCGGTCTGCAGCCCGGCGCTGCTCGCCGCGCGCCGCCGGCCCCGGGGCCCGGCCGACTTGTGCGGCTGGCCCCTGCTCTACGACCTGGGATGGGACGCCGACTGGTCGTACTGGTTCGCCCGCCAGGGCCAGTCCACGCCGGACCTCTCTCAGGCCTCGGGCTTCCGCCTCTACAGCATGCTGGTGCAGGCCGCTGTGCACGGCATCGGCGCCGCCGTCGGACGACCGATGCTGATCGCGCGGGAACTGGAAAACAGAACGCTGGTCCCCCTGTTCGACCGCCAGGCCGAGGCGCCCGAGCGCTGCTGCCTCATCACCACGGCCGCCTCCCGGCAGCGGCGCGAGGTGCGGGCGTTCCGGGAATGGATCCTGAAGGAGGCCAAGGCCGCGGCCGTGACCGCGGACGACGGCGTCGGGCGCGGTACGTGAGCCGCGGCGGTGAGCCGGTGCGCCTCCGCCGTCAACGCGCCGGCGGCCAGGGCGCCTCCGAAAGCCAGGACCCGAGCTTGTCCCCGTAAGCGAACAGGGCCGGCAGTCCGCCGGTATGGATGAAGAGCACCCGGCTGCCGGCGGCGATGCGCCCGGAACGCACGTGGGCGATCAGGCCGGCCATCGCCCTGCCGGTGTACACCGGGTCGAGCAGCAGCCCCTCGTGCCGCGCCGCCAGCGCCATCGCCTCGCGGACGGCGTCGTTGAGCTGGCCGTAGCCCGGCGGGTGCGCCGCGTCGGAGACGTCGACATCGACGGCATCGAACGCCGTCGGCCGTTCGATCAGGCGCGCCAGCGCGGCCGCCACCTGCGCCACCCGGTCTCCCTGCCGGCGGGCGTCGCGCCGCACACAAACGCCGTAGACCGGCACCGCCTCGCCCAGCGCCCGCAGGCCGACGAGAACGCCGGCGTGGGTGAGCGCGCTACCCGAGGCGCAGACCACCGCGTCAAACCCGATGCCCAGACCGCGGCCCTGCGCCGTCACCTCCTCGGCGGCCAGGACGTAGCCGAGCCCGCCGAGCGGCCGATGCCCGGGGGAGGAATGGATCACGTACGGCCGGCGGCCCTCGTCGGCCAGTGCCTGGGCGCGCCGCTCCAGCGCCGCGTCGGCCGCCGCCTCGTCCTCGCCCACCGGAAACGAGTGCAGCGTCGCGCCGAACAGCCGGTCGAGCAGGAGATTCCCGGAAGCACGATAGAGGTCTCCGGCGTCGTTGACCCGCTCTTCCAGCTGGACGTGCACGGCCATCCCGAGCCGGCACGCGCCAGCCGCGGCGAGGCGGACGAGGTTCGACTGCACCGCCCCGGTCACGAGCACGGTGTCGGCCCCGCGCACCTGCGCCTCGCCGAGATGAAACTCGAGCTGGCGCACCTTGTTGCCGCCGAAGGCCAGCCCCGTACAGTCGTCCCGCTTGATCCACAGCTCGACGCCGAGGGCCGCGCCAAGGCTGGGCGCCGCGTCCAGCGGCGTCGGCACGTGGCCGAGCCGTACTCTCGGGAACCGGTCGACGGCGGCAAGCGGGCTGGACATGACGGAGAGGGACTCGTCTGGACTCGTGCGGCGACCCGGATGAGTCTCGCACATTCACAGAGGGCCAGTGCTTCCGCTTCGCGGGTCCGCGTTCGCCTCCGCCCGAGATGTATCTCCCCGAAGTGTGCAGTTTTCGGTTGCCATTGACACGACGGGATCGAGCCCAGTATCTTGAGGGTAGCTTGACGAGCTTCGTCAACTTGACAGTACCCTTTGAGTCGATCGTCGAGTTGACGGCGTCGGGTTGGGGCTCCGCGCCCGCCTTCCGCGCTGGCCGCTTTCGCCCACGGCCGACGGCCCGGCCATCGTCATCGGCGAGGTGGCGCCACCCGGTCAAGCCCGAAGAAAGCCACACCACGGACTGGCTCATGCTCCCGGAGCGGGGCCTCTAAACCCGGAAATTCCGAAGGAGACGCGATGCTCAAGAAAACTCTGTTCGTCGCCGTGGGCACCCTGATGATCACGGCCCTCACGTCCAACGCGCTCGCCCAATCGGCGAGCGACTGGACGGTCCACATGCGCGCCACACACCGAGTCACCCCCAACATCACCTATATGACCGCCACCGGTCACGAGTCGAAACTCGATGTCTATAGCCGACGCGATACGACCGAGCCACAGCCCACGCTCGTGTTTTATCACGGCGGCGGCTGGGTGGCCGGTACGAAAGACGCGGCGATACTGTCGTTCATGCCGTGGCTGGAAATGGGCTGGAACGTGGTCAACGTCGGATATCGGCTGGCGGACGTGGCGCTTGCACCTGCTGCCGTGGTTGACGCCATCTGCGCGCTGCGTTTCGTGATCCAGAGGGCCGAGGACTACGGTATCGACACCGACCGGATCGTCGTGAGCGGCGAGTCGGCGGGAGGACATCTCGCCTTGGCGGTAGGAATGATTCCGGAGAGTGCCGGGTTCACCCACCGCTGCGCAGGCGGAGGGTTTCGGAGCATCGAGACGGCAGCCCCCCAGGTCGCAGCCATCATCAACTGGTACGGCATCACCGACGTCGAAATGATGCTCGCCGGAGCGACAGATGCCCGGTCATACGCCGCGCAGTGGGTCGGCGCCCAGAGCGATGCCAAGGAGGTTGCGCGAAGTGTATCGCCGCTGACCTACGTCCGGGCAGGGCTGCCCCCCATCTTGACCATCCAGGGTGACGCCGATCCGATCGTGCCCTACTCCCAGAATGTCCGACTGCACGACGCGCTCGCCGAGGCTGGTGCGACGCACGAGCTGTTCACCGTGCCGGAGGCCGGCCACGGCAATTTCGATACAGCCGAGCGGACGCAGATCTACATGAAGATCAAGGACTTCCTCGCCAGCAACGGTTTCTGACCGCTGACACTGACTGTCGCATCGGGCATTCCGGCAGAGACAGGCGGCGTGCCTGTCTCTGCCGGTCAACACCCGGTTTCTACTGCACGCCTCCACCGAAGTCGGTGGCGGTGTCCAGGGAGAACGGGTCGGGACCGCGCCCGGCGGCAAACTCCCGCTCCTCGACACGAGCGCCGAGCAGCAGGGCCGGCAAACCGTAGTTCCCTTCGTGGCACCGGGGCTCGTAGTAGATCCGATTCTCCTGGTTGCTCTGGCGCTTCATCTCCTGGCGAATCGTCCAAGGGCCCGTCCATACCGTCGGGTCCGTGATCGTTACTTCGTACTCGAGCGTATCCGCGTCCACACGCGTGTACCGTTCGACGAGCGTGCGGTTCGCGCCCGACCCACGGAACAGAGACTTTGGCGAAAAGTTCGTCGTCTCGATGACCAGCGTCTGACCCTCCCAATGTCCGCGAGAGTCGCCGTGCCGCAGACGGATCTGGCTCGGTGGATGGTTCCCGCTCAGGTTGACGACACGCTGATACCCCTGGCCCTGCCCGGTGTCATAGCCGATCGCGATCGAATCTGCGCCTTGCACGATCCGACGGAATCCCCTGAACTCGGGCGTCCTCCCGGACATGCACCGATCGCCCGCGCTTTGATCCTCGGGGCCGTCGTGGCGGTTCATCCGCGACGTGTTGTAGGCGGGCGCTACATCGTACCGTTGTGGCGACGGCGGCCCATACTCCCCGCCGTTGCAGGCCCGCGCTTCAAACTGGCAGGTCTCGGTGTTGCGCAGGAGCATGAGGCGCCACTCTCGCCAGGCTTGGCTTGCCTGCTCGGCTTCCTTCGTCACGGCGGGAATTCGGCCCGTCGGCGGATCGACCACGAGCGACGTGCGTGGCCCGGCCGGCTTCGCGGAGGTGTAGACGGCGTTGTAGGCGCCCGCGACATCCTGCTGGCTTCCGCGGGTGACGCGTCGGTTACGCCCGACACTTCCCATGCGAGACAGGTCGCGCTCGGCCCGCTCCTCGGCGGTGGCAAACTCCCGATCCCCGACCTCGGGTGACCGCTCGAATGGCGTATCGTAGACATCGAGCCAGATGCCTTCCAGATTCGGATGCCCCGATGGGGTCTCGCTCCCAGACTGTCCACCGACCGGCACCGCGGCAAGCTGGAGCACCACCAAGGCGGTCGTGAACGCTGCAACAACACCGAGCGACTTGAGGACTCGTCGACTCATGTGCCCTACCTCCTGAACAAATGAATGCACCCGCAACTCGGTTTCTACAAGACTAGTTTCCCGTTCTCAGTCTCGATTTCTCGGATGGCCCCTTTATACACCCGAGCGCCGCCCACCGCACGAAAACTCGAGTAAGGATATGTGACCGCGCATCGCCTCTCAGCTCGCCGCTTTGTCCCCCTGCTGCTTCTGATATCCGGAGTCGTTCTGGCCGGCGTGGTGTTCCTCACACCGTTGCCCGGGATGCTGCTGCTCCGCCCCGCGCTCGCCTTCCTGGAACGGGAGTACGGCGTGACGGGAACGGCCGGCCGTCTCGACCTCGACATCGCGCGGCTGCGCATCGGGGTTGAAGACCTGAGGCTCGCGGCGCGCGGCCACTCGACCGAGCCCTTCCTCGCGATCGATCGGGCCCTCGTCGACTTTCCCTGGTCAGCTCTCTGGAGCGACGTGTCGATCGACAGCGTTTCGCTCCGCGGCATGGCGCTCGCAGTGAGCTACGACGCGGACGGCACGTCCAATCTGCCGCTGACCGGCGGCGGGACAGGCGCGGAGTCTGCGGCCGCGCCCACCATGCGGGTCGGACGGTTCGACTTGCGCGAATTTACTCTCGACTGGCGCGATGAGGCCCGGACCTTCGCGTTGCGGTTGCCGCCGACATCGGTCCGCCTGGTCGCCGGCGAGGAGACTGCCAGCCCGGCCAGCGGTCCAATCACCATGGATGGAACGGCCCGGATCGTGTGGCGCGGGACGGCCGCGGAGATTTCCCGTCTCGACGGCGTGCTCGGGTTCGACGGCGCCGCGCTCGACATCCGGCGGCTGGACGTGACCGCGTCCGAGGGAGAGTTGACCCTCAGCGGGCGCGTCGACGACCTGCTTGGCCGCCCGCGGCTGGATCTCCAGTACGACGCACAGGTCGATCTGGCGCGTGCGGCGTCGTGGCGTGCCGGCACGAGCGGATCCGGCGATCTGGCCGTGGCTGGCAACGCGGATCTCACAACAGCCGGCCTGAACGCCTCCGCATCCCTGCGCACGACGGCGGCACGATGGAACGGCACGGCGGTGGACCAACTCGACGCCGCCGTCACACTGACGCCTACCGCGGTCCGTCTCGACGACCTGCGGCTGGAAACGGCCGGCGGCGTCCTGACGGCCGAGGGACGCGTCGCGCGCACCGCGGAATGGCCGGGGCGGCTGGAGGCCGCCTGGAGCGGCCTGAACCTCGACCGGCTGCTGACGTCGCTTCGACCGGCTGCGCCAGCGCTCCCCGCCGCCGCGCAAGGTTCGCTCTCCGCCCAGTGGGCCGCACTCGACCCCCGCTCCGTCACCCTGTCGGCCGAGAACCGCCTCATCGACGGTCCGGGGGCAAGCGGCGGACTTCGGTTCGACGCAGCCGGCGGCCAGTGGCGCGTGACCGTGGATCAGCGGTTCGACGCGGCCGCCCACGTGTCGGGAGCCATCGAGGGAGCGATCGCCGCTGGGGCCGACTTCGGCCAGGGCGGCTGGGGAGACACGTCACTCGCCGGCGCCGTCACCGTCGCCTGCTGGGATCTGGAACAGTGCAGTCGCCTCGTGCCCGCGTTGCCCGGCCGGCACGCGGGGCCCGCGGTACTGGGGAGCGCCACGGCGAACGTCGATGTGGGCGGCTCGCTCGGCAGCCCGGTGCTGACGGCGGAGCTGGAGGCGCCGGCGCTGACGGCCGGACCCCTGCCGGTCAACGACCTGGTGGCGCGGATCGACCTGGATCGGGAGGGTCTCGAGATCTCTGCCGTACGTTTCGCCCTGGGCGACAACGAGGCGACCGGCGACGGGAGCGTCCGCTGGGAGGACGGCGCGATCAACGGGTCGCTCGCGGCGATGGTGTCGGACCTCTCCACGCTCGCGCCTATCGGTCTGGCTGCCTGGTGGCCCTCCGGACGGGGCCGGATTGAAGTGGCCGCCGGCGGCCACCTCGATCGAGTGACGGCGGACGCAACGTTTGCCTTCGACCAGGTCACGGCGGCCGACCGGGACCTCGGCAACGCGGTCGGCGGCGCGCAGTTCGACGCCGCCGAAGGACTGCGCATCGATGCGCGGTTCCCCGACCTGGCCGCGACGGTCGAAGCGTCGCTGGACCTGGCGGGCGGCGAGCGCGCCTTCGCAGTCCGCGGCGACATCAGCGACGGCGACCTGACGCGGCTGATTTCGCCCGACGTGCCTGTGTCGGGCCGCGTCACGCTGGAAGCGACTGCAGCCGGCGCCATGGCCGATTCCGCCGCCACGCGCGCGCAGCTCACGATTACCGAACTCGCGGGCGCGGTCGGTGACCTCGACTTCGGCCTCGTCGAGCCCGCCGCCATCCGCTACGACGGAGACGGACTCCGGGTGGATGGACTGGAAGCGCTCTTCGGACGCAGCCGGCTGCGCGTCGACGGCGGCCTGAATCGGTCCGGCGGCTCGGCGTTGCGCGCGAACCTCGACGGCGCTGCGGCCGATCTCGCCCGTCTCGCCACAATCGCGATGGCGCCCGGCTCCCCGGCGCCGGCCGTTGATGCGGCGGGCGACGTGGCCGCCGAGCTGACAGCCTCCGGTTCGCTGAACGCGGTCGAACTCACCGGCGATGTGCGCATCGACGGCGGATCGCTCGCGGTCGGCGATCAGCCCGCGGTGACCGACGTGACGCTCCGGGCCACGCTCCGCGACGGCAGCTTCCATCTCGACACGCTGCAGGCGTCCTGGGCGGGAGCAGCGATAGACGGTAGCGCCGAACTCCCATTGGATCTCGTCCTCGACGCCCTTTCCGGACAGTCGGTCCAGCGCGGCCGTCCCGGGCGCATCCGGGCCAGGATCGGCGGGATAACCCCGGCCGTGCTGGCCGGCTACCTCGATCCGGAAACGCTCGGCCGAATCAGCGGCCATGCGTCGGCCGATGCCGACCTGGAGCTGCCAGCCCTCCGGCTCGAGTCGGCCCGCGGGCGCGTTACGCTTCCCGACGCGGCGTTCGTCGTTTCCGGGATCCCGTTTGCACAGCACCGCCCCACCGAGATCGTCATCGAGGAAGGCCGGGCAACGATTGGCGCCTTCACCTGGGGCAACGAGACGACCGAGATCCGAGCCAGCGGCAGTCTGGAGCTGGGAGGCGATCCCACCGCCAACCTGACCGTCGGCGGCGACCTGGATCTGCGCGCCGCGGGCGCCTTGCTGCCGGCACTGGCGGAGGCCGGCATAACGGCGGCGGGTTCGGCGCAGCTCGCGGCAGTCGTGTCGGGACCCGCGAGCGCGCCGGACGTCCGGGGGACAGTGCGTATCACCGGCGGCGAAGTCCGGTTGCCCGAACCCCCCGTGGCCGTCACCGACGTCAACGGCACGCTTCTGTTGACCGGCGACTCGGTGACCACCCGCGACCTGGCCGGCAACGCCAACGGCGGGCGGGTAGCAATCAGCGGCGGGTGGACGTTCGGCGCAACCTCGGCGGATAACGGGTTCACCATCACCGGCGACGGCCTCGCCCTCGACGTGCCGCGTGGGCTACAGAGCGAGGCGGACGTCGTGCTGCGGGCCGGGGAGACGGACGGCGGGATCGCGCTGAGTGGAACGGTGACGCTTCTCCGGAGCGCCTACCGCGAGCCGATCACCCTCGCCGGCGGCCTGCTCGGAGCGCTCCGCCAGCGCCGCGACGCCGCGGCCGTCCGGCTCGACGACGGGGACCCGGATGACGTGCGGCTGGACATCCGCGTCGCCACTCTCGACGACGTGATCGTCGACAATAACTACCTCGATGCAGAGCTGGGTGGAAGCCTCCGCATCGGTGGGACACTGGGCGCGCCAGCAGTGACCGGCCGGGTGACGATGCGCGAGGGCGGGAGGATCCGGTTCGGCAACCGCGTCTACGAGATCGACGTCGGCACCGTGGATTTCGTCGATCCGGACGGCATCGCGCCCGACCTCACGCTGTCCGCACGGACGCGCGCGGGGGCGTATGACATCACACTCAACGCGAGCGGCGGCCGCGACGAGCTGACGACCAGTCTGCGTTCGGAGCCGCCGCTCCCCGAGTCCGACATCGTGTCGGTGCTGCTGACCGGTCGGCCGCTGGATCAGGCCGCCGATCCGACCGCCGGGGCACGGGATCAGGCCCTCGGTCTGGTTTCGACCGAGCTTCTGGGACAGGCGGGCCGCCGCGTCGGCCTCGACCTGCGCGTGGGCACCGACGCGCCGGGTGCGCAGGGCGAGATCCGCTTCGACTCGAGCCTGATCGCGGCCGACCTGGATCCCACCTCCCGGCTGACGGTGGGGCGCACCCTCCGCGAGAACGTGCGCCTCGTTTTCTCGCGGAGCCTGCGCGAAAACGACCTGGCCTGGCTTGTCGACTATCTGCCAGCGAACAACATCGAGCTGAGCGCCTTCTTCGACGATGAGGCCGCCCGTGCCTACGAATTCCGGCATGCCATCGCGGCCGGCGCTCCGCCGCTGGATGCCAGGGACCCGGGAGAATCCGCGCGACGCCAGGCGCGGGTGTCCAGCATCGAGTTCAGTGGCGACGTCGGCGCCGATGCGACCCCGCTCCGCGAACTGCTGTCGCTTCGCACTGGCGACCGGTTCGACTTTCATCGCTGGCAGCGCGACCACGACCGGCTGGAGGCGTTCTTCTTCGAGCGCAGCTTCCTGGAAGCGCGGATCCGCGCGCACCGCGATCAGCCGGCCGGCTCGGATGCCGTCGCCCTGACCTACGAGCTCGCACGCGGGCCGTCGACGGAACTCACGGTAGTCGGCTACAACCTCCCCGACGCTGTGCGCCGCGACCTCGAAACCATCTGGAACCGCGCGGTCTTCGACACGTTCCTGATCGAAGAGCTCTCCGCGCGGGTCACCGAGCATCTGGCGGATCGCGGCTACCTGCGCGCCATCGTCGACGTGCAGGTGAAAGCGCCGGCCGGCGAGGGCGGCCCGACCGGAGCTAAGCAGGTCATCATCCGGATCGAGGCCGGCACCCGCACGGATGACCGCCGGGTTGTCTTCGAGGGCGTGGCGGCGGATGACGAACCCGAACTCCAATCGCTGGCCGCCTCCCCGGACCTGGCGGCACGCGCCTGGACCGATCCGGATCGCCTTGCGGCGGACGTCACCGCCTCGTATCGCGGGCGAGGCCGGCTGCGGGCCGCGACGACGGTCAGCGCTCCCCGTTTCGAAGCCCGAACCACCGTGTTGCCGGTGCGCGTAGCGGCGGGGCCGTTATTCCGCATCGGCGCGATCCGGATAGAAGGAACGCGTGCGCGCCCGGAGACGGATGTCGGGGCCGCGGCAGGGCTCGAGGCGGGTGGAATCTACACCCAGAGCGCCGTGGCTGCCGCACGCGCCGGCATCGAATCGAGCTATCGGCGGGCCGGCTATACCGGCGCGCGGGTCACCGCGCGGAGCACATTGGACGACGCGGCGGCTACCGTGGCGGTTCGGTTCGACATCGTCGAAGGTCCCCGCCAAGTGGTCGACACGGTCGTCGTCGACGGCGGCTCCCGAACCAACCCGGGCCTGGTGGCGCGGGCGCTGCGCGTGGACCCGGGCAACCCGGTGGATCCGGCGGCCTGGAACCTGGCGCGCAAGCGTCTCTACGACACCGGGGTCTTCCGCAGCGTCGACATCGAGGCACGGATTCCGGAGGCGGCTGGCGCGGCCCGCGCCGACGGGACGGTGCCGGTCGAGGCGCGGGTCACCCTGGAGGAATGGCCGCGATACCTTTTCCGCTACGGTCTGCGCCTGACCGACGAGGTGGCCGCCCTCGGCGAGACGACAGGCCGGGTCCTGCGCGTCGGCGCCGCGGCCGACGTGCGCCGGCGCAACCTGTTCGGCCGCGGCCTGACGGCGGGCGTCTCCTCGCGCGCCGACCGCGAACGGCAGGCCGCGCGCGCCTTCCTGACGGTTCCCACGCTGTTCGGCGGGCCAATCGAGACGAACCTGTTCGCCTCGCGCCGGCGCGAGGTCACCGGTCCGCGGGACACCGGCTTCGTCACCGATGTCACCACCTTCACGGCGGAACAGCGGGTGCGGCCGTTCGACCGGCTGACCCTGGCGTACAGCGCCAATCTCGATCTCAATCGCACCCACGATCGGATCCCGGATCCGTCCTTCCCCTTCGATCTCCGGTTGAAGATCCTGCGGTTCAACGGGAGCGTGGTCGCGGAACGCCGGGACGACCTGTTCGACGCCACGGCCGGCTTTCACCACTCCTCCAACCTCGAGTACGGCGCGGATATCGGGCGCCCGGTGCGATTCCTCAAGTACCTGGGCCAGCACTTCGTCTACCGCCGGATCGGACGCGTCGTGGTCGCATCGGCCGCGCGGATCGGACTGGCGACCGGGTTCGGGGGCGACCTGATCCCGACGGAGCGTTTCTTCGCGGGCGGGGGCAACACCGTGCGCGGCTACGCGCAGGACAGTATCGGGCCAACCGGACTGTTCGGAGGGACTGCGGGAGGCAACGCGTTACTGATCCTCAACCAGGAGGCGCGCTTTCCGCTCGGGTGGCGCCTGGCCGGCGTCGCGTTCGTCGACGCGGGGAACGTCTTCCCGTCCGTCCGGGACATCGCGCTGCGGGACCTCAAGATCGGCACGGGGTTCGGACTCCGCATCGAGACGCCGGTGGGGCTGGTGCGGCTCGACTACGGGCTTCCCTTCGAACGGGACGTCGACGAACCGCGCGGCCGCGTCTTCGTATCGCTCGGTCAGGCGTTCTGACGCCGTCACCCCCGGCCGCGCAGCGTGCGCAGCACCGACTCGACCCGTCCCCGCTCGGGCGCGTCGGGAGCCAGCTTCAGGAATGTCTCGAACGCCGCCGGCGCGTCGTCGAGGCCCACGGCCGCGCGCGCCGCCGCTTCGGCTTCCTCGGCGTCCGAATCCGCCGCTGCGCCGCCAGCCGGAGCCGGTGGGTTGAGACGCAGGGCCGAAACGCCGACAAAATGCCAGGCATCGTCGGCCGGTCGTCCGGCCAACTGCTCGAACTTCTCGCGCGCCTCCTGAATATCGACGGCCGAAGCCTGGAAGGCGATTGCGGTCGACGCGACCATCGCCAGCATCAACAACACCAGCCTCCTTCCGGGCTCTTCGCCATCCCAACAATCGTACCGAGATCGATGAAGTGAAGCCAGGATGTCCGCCGCGCACGCATGCTACGCTGCCCCGGATGAACAGCGCCCAACCGGACTGGGAACACCTGTTTCGACATGCTCGGGCCGTGGCCCGCAATGCCTACGCGCCCTACTCCCGGTACTACGTGGGCGCCGCCGGGCTCGTTGACGATGGACGCATCGTCGAGGGCTGCAACGTGGAGAACGCTTCCTACGGGCTCGCGCTGTGCGCCGAGTGCTCGATGGTCTCTGCGCTCCACTCGAGCGGCGGGGGCCGGCTCGTGGCGGTCGCGGTGGTGGCTGGCAAGGACTTCGACGATCTGCGGCCGGGCAAGCCGTGCGGCCGCTGCCGCCAACTGCTGTACGAAGCCGGTGGCGGTGGCCTCGTGATCAACGAGCGCCACACGATCAGCGAGATGCTACCCGACGCGTTCGGACCCGACGCGTTGCAGTGAACCCCGGCGGCATGACGGTTGATCAGCGCATCGACAGCATCATGCGTCCGGTAGCGGATGCGGTGTCGGGCTTCATCTTCTTCACGGTGCCGCTGTTCGGGGCGGAGATGCCGCTGATCGTGCTCTGGCTGGTGGTCGGCGGGCTGTTCTTCACGATCTATCTCCGGTTCATCAATGTGCGGGGATTCATCGAGGCAATCCGCACCGTCTCCGGGAAGTACGTGCGCGCCGGCGATCCGGGCGAGATTTCGCAGTTCAGCGCGCTGACGACCGCCGTTTCGGGCACGGTGGGCATCGGCAATATCGCGGGCGTGGCGGTCGCCATCTCAACCGGCGGGCCGGGCGCCACGCTGTGGCTGATGATCGCGGGACTGCTTGGCATGTCGTCCAAGTTCGCGGAGTGCACGCTCGGCGTGCTGTACCGACGCCAGAATCCGGACGGCTCGGTCTCCGGCGGGCCGATGCACTACCTGGAGCGGGGCCTGGGCGAACGCGGCTGGCCTCGGCTGGGGCGGCGGCTCGGCGCCTTCTACGCAGCCAGCCTGGTGTTCGGCTGCCTCGGCATCGGGAACATGTTCCAGTCGAACCAGGCGGCCGCAATCTTCATCGACATCACGGGCGCGGAGGCCAGCCTCCTGGCGGGCCGAGGATGGCTGATCGGGCTGGTGATGGCCGCCGTCGTCGCCCTGGTGATCATCGGCGGCATCCAGTCGATCGCCCGCACGACGGTCCGGCTGGTGCCGGCGATGGCGCTGCTCTACCTGGCCTTGGCCGCGCTGACCATCAGTCTTAACGCCGACCGGCTGCCGGGTGCGATCGCCGCGATCTGGAACGGGGCGTTCACCCCCGACGGAGCGACCGGGGGTGCGCTCGGCGCGCTTGTCATCGGGTTCCGGCGGGCCGTCTTCTCCAACGAGGCGGGGCTGGGCAGCGCCGCCATCGCCCACGCCACGGCGCGGACGCCACAGCCGGCGAGCGAAGGGTTCGTCGGCCTGCTCGAGCCGTTCATCGATACCGTGGTGATCTGCACGGCGACCGCCCTCGTGATCACCACGACGATCTACGACCCGGCGCTGGCCTCCGGCGACATCAGCGGCATCGAGCTGACCACCCGGGCGTTCGCCTCCACGCTTCCGTGGTCTCCCATCCCGCTCGCTATCGCGGCCATCCTGTTCGCCTTCTCGACGATGATCGCCTGGGCTTACTACGGGCTGAAGGCGTTCACCTATCTGGCGGGCGAGGGACGATGGCAGGATCTCGGCTTCAAGTTCGTCTTCTGCCTCTTCGTCATCGTCGGCGCCGGGATCAATCTCGGCGCGCTGACCGACCTGTCCGACGCGCTCGTCTTCGTGGTCGCCATCCCGAACCTGGTCGGTCTGTACCTGATGGCGCCGATCGTCAGGCGGGAGCTGGCACGCTACCGCCCGCCCGCCTGAGCCGCTAGCCGGAACGGAGTGCCTTGGGGGATTTCACGCTGAAGGCAAAAGTGTGCAAGTCCGATAACCTGAGCAGCGGTGTCCTTTCTGGTTGAGCAACGGAGCGAGCGTCGTCTGCCCCGTATGATGATCCCCTTTGCCGTCACCCTGACGGCGCTGCTGTTCGTCATCGGCGCTCCGCCCGCCTTCGCCCAGGTTGACGTGGAAGATTGGCCCGGCACCGTGGAGGTGCGGGTGACGGGGAAGACGCAAGGCCTCACGGCGGGAGACGTCTTCACTTACGAACTGCGACTGACCGAACCACCGACACAAGAGGGTTGGTGGGTCCGGATTCACGTCGACGGCTTCGTGTACATCGACGGTGAATACAACGGTCTCCGATGGGTGCCGTCCGTCGGCTGGGAATTCAGCCCGCAGAACTACAACCAGTGGCGAAACGTCCACGTGAGGGTCAACGAGGACCTGGATCAAACGGTGACCTTCACTCACGAAGTGTGGGCTCATGACGGCACTTGCCCCATCCACAACGTGGGGCACGTGACAGTGGACGTGAGCGGTGACGCGCCGCCCCCACCCGATGAAGATCTGCCGCGGCTATCGATTGCGGATGCGGCAACGGTGACGGAAGGTGGCGAGGCGGTCTTCACGGTAAGGCTGAGCGATACGAGCAGCGAGACGGTGACCGTCCGTTACGCGACGGTCGACGGCACCGCCGTAGCCGGTTCGGACTACGCCCAGACCTCGGGCGAGCTCCGCTTCGACCCGAACGAGAGGACGGACACCATCCGGGTGCCGATCCTGCAGGACTCGACGGCGGAGCCGAGCGAGAGCTTTACGGTGGAGTTGAGCAACCCCAACCGGGCCACCGTCTCCGACGGGACGGGGGCGGTAACGATCGAGGCGGATCCGATGCCCGCGTTGCGCATCTCCGATGCGGCGCCCGTGGCCGAGGGCAACGATGCCGTCTTCACGGTATCGCTGAGCACGCCGAGCAGCCAGGTGGTGACGGTCGAGTACCGGACCGTCGACGGGACCGCCGGCGCGGGTTCGGACTACACCACGACCTCCGAGACGCTCCGCTTCGACCCCCTGGAGACGACGAAGACCATCCAGGTGCCGGTGCTCACGGATTCGATGTCCGAGCCGAGTGAAACCTTCGAGGTGGAACTGCGGAACCCGTCGAGAGCGACGCTCGACGACGCACGGGGCGTCGGCACGATCGCGGCGGACCCGATACCGGGATTGACCATTGACGACGCGGCGCCGGTTGCCGAGGGCAACGATGCGGTCTTCACGGTAGCCCTGCATCCGCAGAGCAGCCAGGTGGTGACGGTCGAATACACGACGGTGGACGGAACGGCGGATGCGGGCGACGACTACACCACCACCGCGGGAACGCTGATCTTCACTTCGGGCCAGACGACGAAGACCATCCGGGTGCCGGTGCTGGTGGATATGACGCAGGAGTCGAGCGAGACGTTCACGGTGGAGCTGAGCACTCCCATGGGGACGACGCTGGCCGACTCCACCGGGCTGGGGACGATTACGGCGGATCCGATGCCGGGTCTGAGCATAGGGGACGCGGAGCCCGTGGCCGAGGGAGGCGAGGCGGTCTTCACGGTGACGCTGGTTCCGGCGAGCAACCACGTGGTGACAGTGACGTACTCGACGGTAAGCGGAACCGCTGTCGCCGACGCGGACTTCACCCCGATGTCAGGGACGCTGACCTTCGATCCGAACCAGACGACGAAGACCATCCGTGTACCGATCCTGCGGGATGACATCCACGAGCCGAGCGAGACGTTCACGGTCGCGCTGAGCGTTCCCTCGGGGACGACGCTGGCCGACTCGACGGGCCTCGGAACTATCGCCGCCGACGCGACACCGGCATTGAGCATCGCCGACGCGGTGAACGTGGCCGAAGGGCGCGACGCGGTCTTCCGGGTGACGCTGCGTCCCGCGAGCAACCACGTCGTGTCAGTCGCCTACGCGACCATGGACGGAACCGCGGTCGCGGACGCGGACTACACGCCCGTCACGGGCACCCTGCGCTTCGAGCCGCGCGAGACGACGAAGACCATCCGCGTACCGGTGCTGCTGGACACGATGACGGAGCAGAGCGAGACGTTCACGGTGGAGTTGAGCAATCCCGGCGGCAGCACGCTGGCCGATCCCATCGGCGTCGGGACGATCCGGGCGGACCCGGCGCCGGGCCTGAGGATTGGCGACGCGACCCCCGTTGCGGAAGGTGACGAGGCGGTCTTCACGGTGACGTTGACCCCGCCCGGCGAACAGGTCGTGACGGTCGATTACACGACGGTCGACGGAACGGCGATTGCGGACGAAGACTACTCCGCGACGTCGGGAACCCTCCGGTTTGCTCCCGGAGATACGTCGAAGACCATTCGGGTGCCGGTGCTGGAGGACGCGACGGCGGAGCCGGTCGAGACCTTCACGGTGGTGCTGAGCAACCCGGCCGGCACGAACGTGGTCCACGACACGGGGGTGGGAACCATTACGGACGAAGGGGTGCCGGGATTGAGCATCGCCGACGCGCCGACCGTAGCCGAAGGGGACGACGCAGTATTCCCGGTAACCCTGAGTCCGGCCAGCAGCCAGGTCGTGACGGTCGCCTATGCGACGCAGGACGGAACGGCGGTCGCGGACTCGGACTACACCGCGACGTCCGGGACGCTGCGCTTCGAGCCCGGCGAGACGATGCAGACCATCCGGGTGCCGACGCGTCGGGACGCTATCGCGGAGCCGAGCGAGAGCTTTACGGTGGAGCTGAGCGACCCGGCCGGAACCACGATCACGGACGCCACCGGGGTGGGGACGATCGCGGACGAAGGGTTGCCGGCATTGAGCATCGCCGACGCGCCGACCGTAGCCGAGGGGGGCGACGCGGTATTCCCGGTAACCCTGAGTCCGGCCAGCAGCCAGGTCGTGACGGTCGCCTATACGACGCAGGACGGAACGGCGGTCGCGGACTCGGACTACACCGCGACGTCCGGGACGTTGCGCTTCGAGCCCGGCGAAACGATGCAGACCATCCGGGTGCCGACGCGTCGGGACGCTATCGCGGAGCCGAGCGAGAGCTTTACGGTGGAGCTGAGCGACCCGGTCGGAACCACGATCACGAACGCCAGCGGGGTGGGGACGATCGCGGCGGACGCGATGCCGGGGCTGTCTATTACCGACGCGGCGCCCGTGGCCGAGGGGGGCGAGGCGACCTTCACGGTGTCGCTCAGCCCGGCGAGCAGCGAGTTGGTGACGGTCGCGTACGCAACGCAGGACGGAACCGCGGTCGCGGGCTCCGACTACACGGCGGCGTCAGGGACGCTGAAGTTCGAACCCGGGGTGACATCGCACACCATCCGCGTAGCGATCCTCGACGATGCCGCGACGGAGCCGACCGAGACCTTTACGGTCGAACTGAGCGATCCGGTGAGGGCCACGCTGGCGGACGGCACGGGGGTGGGAACGATTACCGACGACGTGGAGCACCGCGTCGAACGTGCGATCCGGACGGGTCTTCCCGAGATTGGCCGGGCAATTGCCTTTTCGGCCGTCACCTGTCGCATCGACCGGAAGATGTCGGACACGAGGACGTGGGACAACGCGGGCCGGCGGGCCGGCGGCGGATTCCCCCCTGCGGCCACGTTCGGCGGCCACGCGGCGTTCGGAGGCGCCGGCACGACGTTCGGAGGTTCCGCAGGGGCGTTCGGTGATTCGTCCTTCCCGACGGACGCGTCGACGACTCCCGGGCAGCAACTTGGCAACCTGTCGTTCCTGATGGCGTCGCAGGAGAC
Source organism: Vicinamibacterales bacterium (assembly GCA_965263055.1). Taxonomy (GTDB): domain Bacteria; phylum Acidobacteriota; class Vicinamibacteria; order Vicinamibacterales; family UBA8438; genus VXRJ01. The sequence goes on from OZ253581.1 coordinate 668,118, forward strand.
AGCCGAAGGGGGCGGCGGCCGCGTCGCGGCGTGGGGCTGCGGCGACTACCGCCGATTGTCGGGCGCCGGTGGCCTCGGTGCGGGCTCGTGGAACGGCGAGGTTTACAGCCTGCACGTCGGTGTCGACGTGCGGCTCGGCTCCAACGTGCTGGCTGGCGTGTCGGTCTCACGCTCAAGGGGCATGATCGACTACGAGGGTGGCTTGGGAAGTGGAACCGACGGCGGCGAGCACGACCTGCGGCTGGTAGGCGTGCATCCGTTCCTCGGCTGGTCGGTGACCCCCGGCCTGCAGTTGTGGGGGACAGTCGGTCACGCCTGGGGTGAGCTCCGGATTGTGGACGAACTGGGAGGGTTGACGGGTGCGGCCACGCTCAACTCCGGGGCGCTGGGCCTCAACGGCCGGCTCCTCACCCGCGGGGCGACGACGCTCAGCCTGCGGGGTGAAGGCGCGCTGGCCCAGCTTACCGCGGACAGCGCGACGTTCGAGGTGGCGACCATCGACATGTGGCGGTTCCGCCTGACCACCGAGCTGAGCCACGAGCTCCTCTTCTCTTCCGGCACGTCCCTCACCCCATGGGCCGAGCTGGGCGTGCGGCACGATGGAGGCGACGGCCAGACCGGCGCCGGCCTGGAGATGGGCGGCGGGTTGCGCTACCGGGTGCCGCAGGTCGGACTGACGGCGGAAGGCTACGGACGCTGGCTCGCCGTGCACGAGGGCACGCTGCAGGAATGGGGCGTCGGCGCGATGGTCACCATCGATCCGGGGATGGACCGCCGCGGCTTGTCGGCCCGTGTTACACCCTCGTGGGGCGAGACCGCGAGCGGCGTTCAGCGCCTCTGGCAGCAGGGCGCCGCTGGACCGGCCTACGGCACTTCGCGCGCGCAGGTGGACGCTCAGCTCGGCTACGGCGTCCCTGTGTTCGGGGGTCGAAGCGTGCTGACTCCCTTCGGGGCGATGAGCCTGGCGGGGGACGAGGCGCGGCGCTACCGGCTGGGAGGCAGCCTCGCCACGAGCCGGTGGACGACGCTGAGCCTTGAGATCGAACGATGGGAACGCGCTCTGACCGACGCCATGCACAGCGTCATGGTGCGGGGCGCCGCGGAGTTCTAAGTCAAGGACACGGTTACTTACGATACCAATCGTACAGCGCGTCTCCTTCGGGAATCTTCCGCGTGATGTCGACGATCATCGTTTCGCCCTCCCAGCGGGTCACCAGCGGTTCCTTCCGGAGATGTCCGTACAGGAACTCTTCGGCAAACTCTATGCAGCGGTACTCCAGAATCTGCATGTTGGGCTCGAGACGCCGATAGAGCGGCATCGAGATCCGCCAGGGGCGCGTGAAGACGTTGGGATCCTCGATCGTGACCTCGTACTGAATGGCATCGGGGGTGATCGGCGTGAACCGCTCCTCGAGGCGGAGGGCTGCGGTGTGGTGATTGCCGGCGCGATCGAACCAGTTCTTCCCGTTGAAGTCGGTCACCTCGACCACCAGCGTATCCCCTTCCCAGCGCCCGACCGAGTGCCCCATATAGGTGTAGTCAGGCGGCCCGGTAACGGTATCGAGGTGAATCGTGCGCGCCGTGGTGCTGAACGCGAACGCCATGTGGATCTTGTTCGTGCTCTGCACGATCTGCAGCGGGTACGGCATGTACATCGCCCGAGGAATTCCGGGGAGATAGCACTTCAGCTCCGGGTCGCGGTCGATCCAGTTCTCGGAGTTCTCCTGCTTGATCGCCGCCGCCTCCGGGGTGTACGGAATCCGACCGTCATCCTCGACCACCCCGATCGAGCCGGGGACGCCGGCGGCGGCGCCGAGAGCCACCACCGGAGCCGCCGGAACCCTGGCGTACTCATAAGGGTAGACGCCTTCCTGCGTCACCATGCCGGAACGCGCCGCGTGGGCCTCGAGGTCCCAATGCGCTTCGTTGAGGGCCTGCCAGATGCCGCTGAAGTTGGGCCTGCCGTCTGCGGTGCGAGCCGGGCGCGTCTCGGGGGCCTGGCCGGCGGTGCGGGTCACCGACACGGAAATAACAGCACTGACGGCGGCGGCGGCGATGACCGCACCCACCAATCGGCCGTTGATCGGACCGAGGAATCGGTTTTTCATTGTCGAGTCTCCTTCGTTGCTCCTCGGGCTCACTAGCGCAGCGCCAACGGGTCGCGGCCCTCCGGCGAGGCGCAACCGGCGATGCACCGCGACGCCGGAGCGGGGCCCCGGCCCTCCTCGTAGGCCTGCTCCTCGGCCCGACCCCCGATCAGCAATCCCGGCAACCCGTAGTTGCCCTCGTGGCACCGCGGCTCGTAGTAGAGCCGATTCGGCTCGTCGGGCTGCTTGGCGAAGTCCTGGATCACGGTCCACGAACTGGTCCACACGGTTGGATCCTCAACCGTCGTAACCAGTTCGACGCTGTCCGGTCCCGTGCGCTTCCAGCGCTCGATCAGGTGCATATTCTCGCGGGACCCCCGGAAGTCCCTCTTTTCCGAGAAGTTCGTCACGTCGACGACGAGCGTGTCGCCTTCCCAGCGGCCACGCGAATCGCCCCACCACTGCCGCACGTCCGGCGGCAGATGCGGCGCGTCCGTGATCGGGATGACCCGGTTGAAGCCCTGTCCCTGGCCGACGTCGTAAAAGATGGAGACCGTGCCCGGCGACTGGACGATGCGGACATGGATGCCGGTGAAGCCGCCGCGGAACGTCGGGAGGTTGCCACTCATGCAGCGCTCGCCGAGGCTGCGGTCCTCGGGCCCATAGGCGCGATTGATGTTGCCGGTGGAGTAGTACGGCGGCTGCTCCTCGCGCCGGGGCGATGGCGGTCCGTACTCGCCGCCCCGGCACCCGGACAGGCCGTCCCGGCACACCGTGGTGTTCTGCATCAGGGCAAGTTGGTACTCGCGGGCCTCTGCCTGAAGCGCCTGGGCCTCCGGCGTCGTCGGCGGCACCCGCCCGTCGGGCGGAGCGATGACCATGCCAGTGCGCCGGCCGGTCGGCCGCTGCGACGTGTAGACCGCGTTGTAGGCGCCAGCCACGTCGGCCTCGCTTCCCCGCTCGGCGCGTACGTGATTCCCGAAGACCGACATCTCCGCGCGCTGGCGATCCAGTTCGGCCACCTGCTCGTCGGTGTAGAACTCGGTCGTCACACCGTCGGGGCGCTCCATCGGCACCAGCAGCTCGACGCTCCAGATGCCCTGCAAGTCCGGCTCACCCCATGGTGTCTGCAACGACGAGGCCGTGTCGGCCTCCTGCGCCTGGGCCGCCTGCAGCGCCGGCTCGCCCGTGCCGATGGCCCAGGCGATCGCCACCAGCACGACGGCTGTCACCACCGCGCCCACGACGTGGAGTGGTCGATACGTCATCTCAATTCCTCCTCCATCTCTCGACGGATCTCCCAGGTCGTGGCTCCCGGCCCCGGGGGTTACCGGCAGCGTGATGGCTCGGTCACCTATCCCCGGCAGGGTGCACCTCAAACCGTTCGCATGTCAAGGAGATCCGGCTCTTGAGGTATATTACAGGGCAAGCGCAACCAGGAGGAGATCCCGATGCAACTTCGCACCCTCGCAGTCGCCCTTGTCGCCGGTTTCATCTGGTCGGTCGCCTTCCCGGCCGACGCCCAGAACAGCGAAACGCAATCCGAGCCGTGGACCGTGCCGCGCACCGCCGACGGCCAGCCGGATCTGCGGGGCATTTGGGCCAACAACGTCGCCACTCCGCTCGAGCGGCCGGTGGCGTTCGAGGGCAAGGATGTTCTTACCGACGAGGAGCTGGCCGAGCTGGAGCAGCGGATCGCTGAGGTCCTGGATGGGGGCGATGCGATCTTCGGCGATGGCCTGGTCGCCGCCGCGCTCGGGGAGGACAGTCCGTTCCTCTCCTTCGACGAAACGACCGGGAACTACGGCCAGGTCTGGCTCGTTGAGCGGGACATCGACAATCGAACCTCGCTGATCACCCACCCGGCAAACGGACGCCTGCCGGCCCTGGCGTCGGCGGCGGCGGAGCGGCTGGCCGAGCTTGCCGGCCATGTGGCCGCCCATCCGGCCGACTCGTGGGAGGACAGGCTCCTCAGCGAGCGCTGCGTCACGTTCGGGATGCCGAACCTGTTCGCGGGATACAACAGCTACTACCAGATCTTCCAGACGACGGATCACGTCGTGATTCTCCACGAACTGATCCACGACGCCCGGATCATCCCCCTCACCGACGCGCCGCCTCTGGACGATGACATCCGGCTCTGGCACGGCGATGCGCGGGGCCATTGGGAGGGGGATACCCTGGTCGTCGAAACCAGAAACTTCTCCAACAAGAGCGACACGCCGGTACTGGCTCTCAAGGGGCTCCGGGGTGTCAACGCCGAGATGCACGTCGTGGAGCGTTTCACGCGGGTCGGCTCCGACCGCCTGCAGTACGAAGTCACGATCACCAACCCGGCGATCTGGGAGAGTTCGTGGACCGCGATGATCCCGTTCAGCCGGAGCACTGATCCGCTGTTCGAGTACGCGTGTCACGAAGGGAACTACGGGATGGAAGGGATCCTGGCCGGTCATCGGGCCGACGAACACTCGGTCGAGCCCTGACGTCAGGGGCAGACGCGGCCAGCGATATCAAGTTCGAGCCGAAGGAGCACGTTCGATGACAATTCGTCGATTCGGAGCGGCGGGAGCAGCCGCGGCGCTCGTGGTCGCCGTGGGCCTGCTGGGCGCGAGCCAGGTTGGCCTGTCGGGCCAGACCGCCGCCGGCCAGGCCGATGCATCAATCAGGACACCGTGGGGCGCGCCGGATCTGCAGGGCATCTGGACCACCGAGGTCGACACGCCGTTCGAGCGGCCGGAGCGGTTCGGCGACCGGGAGTTCCTGACGCCCGAGGAGCAGGCCGAGCTCGACGAGCAACGCTCCGGGCTCCTCAGCCGGAACCGCCGGGTCGAGCGCGGGACGGAGCTCGACGTCGCGGGGGCTTACAACGCCGTTTTCCTGTCGTACAAGCCTACCGACCGTCGGACCTCGCTCATCGTGGACCCCCCGAACGGCAGGGTTCCTCCGCGGACGCCGGAAACTCAGGCGCTGGCCGCTGAAGACCGGGCGTTCCGACTGGAGTTGCTGCGTTCCACCGAGACCTGCCGGAGCGGGTCGGTGGCGTGCCGGGGTGGCGAGTACAACCCGGAGCCTTCCCCCCGGCGCTCGGAGATCCAGCCGCCCCTCTACAACACCGGCCGGATGAATCGCCAGGACAACATTGAAGACGGCTCGCTCGGCGACCGTTGTCTCAGTGGCGGGATCCCCGAATTCGGCACCGCGTTCGGCGGCAGCTTCCGGCGCATCGTGCAGACGCCGGGCGGGATATCGATCTTCTATGACGTCGGCCAGGGACAGGGGTTCCAGCGGAATATCGTCATGAACGGCAGTCCGCATCTCCCCGACCACATTCGCCAGTGGTGGGGCGACTCGCGCGGCCGCTGGGAAGGCGATACGTTGGTCATCGACGTCACCAACTTCGGCCCGACGCGCGCCTTCCGCGGCTCCCGCGAGAACCTGCACCTCGTCGAACGCTGGACCCGCACCGGCCCGGATTCCCTGGATTACGAAGTCACGATCGAAGACCCGACGGTGTGGGTCCAGCCGTGGACCGTCCGACAGGAATTCCGGAAGCAGAGCGATCAGCAGAACCGCATCTACTACGAACCACGGTGCTACGAGGGCAACTACGGCTTCCCGGCGCTGCTACTGGGGGCCCGGATCGCGGAGGAAGAGTACGGCGCGGCCGAGCTCCGCATCCCGCGACGTTCGATAACGCCACCGATTTCGTAGGGGTCGAAGAGAACCCGCTTCGCTAGGAGCCCGTGGTGAAACCCCGCGTAGCACCGAGAGCGGTGAGGCGCCCGCCTGACAAGGCGCGACGAGGGAGCATATTGGCCATAGGCGACCGAGGAGCAACGCCGTTTCAGGCGGGATGCATCGCCGCTCGAATGTAGTGGGGGTTTCACCACGGGCTCCTAGACCAAACCGGCTGCTTCCCAGGAGATCGACATGCGTTATCGCCTCGCAGGTACGTTGATTGCCGTCGCCGTCGTGGCGGCGGTGGCGGGTGGGATGTTCACGGCGACCGTCGGCCGGCTGGAGGGCCAGGCCAGTCAGCCCGAGCAACGGGAGCGCATCGAAGGGCGGCCGAATTTCAGCGGTATCTGGCAGGCCAACAACGAGGCCAACTGGGACCTGGAATCCCACGCCGCCCGGCCGGCGATGATTACCCAGCCGGGCGCCTATCCCTACGATTACGCCCGGCTTCCGGCGCCGCCGGTCGTTGCGCTCGGGGCGGTCGCCTCGGTCCCGGGTTCACTTGGGGTCGTCCAGGGTGACGGGCGCATCCCCTATACCCCCGAGGCGCTGGCCCGCAAGCAGGAGAACGTCGAGAACTGGGTCGACCGGGATCCGGAAGTCCGCTGTTTCCTCCCGGGCATCCCGCGCGCCATGTACATGCCGTACCCGTTCGAGATCACCCAGAGTACGAACAAGATTCACATGGCGTTCGCGTACACCGCCACGGCCCGCACGGTTCACATGGACGAGGTGGAGCTACCGCCCGACTACACGTGGATGGGCCACTCGCTTGGCCGCTGGGAGGGGGACACGCTGGTGGTCGAGGTGACGAATTTCCGCGACAACGGCTGGTTCGACCGCGCCGGCAATCACCACACCGCAGCCCTCCGCCTCGAGGAGCGCTTCACGCTCGTAACGCCGAACGTCATCAACTACGAAGTGACGATCGAAGATCCGAACGTCTTCACCCGTCCGTGGCAGATCTCGATGCCCCTCTATCGCCGGATGGAACCGAACATGCAGCTCCTCGAGTTCCGCTGCCAGGCGTTCGCCGAGGAGTTCATGTACGGCCATCTGCGCAAGGAGCCGCTGGTCACCCACTGGGAGAGCGCCACGATGGAAATCGATGTCACGCGGAAGATCCCGGAGGGGGACGCGTTCTACGACTGGTACTCGCGCTGAGCCCGCGCGGCGGCCCGCTCAGTGGGTCATGCCGTAGACGATGTAGTTGACGCCCAGCTTGTAGGCGTCGTTCGTGAAGTCCACGGGGAAGAACCCGCCCTGGTCGGACCACTCCCAGTACTCGGCGACGTCGTTGTTGTAGTTGACGATCGCCATCATCCGCTGGGTCGGATCGTTGTCTTCGAAGATGGCCCAGTAGCTCGGCTCCACCCGCACCAGCGGATGCGGGAAGTCGAGCTTCCGGATCTCGAAGAACACCTGAAAGATCGGCCGCGTCACGTCGATCTCGATCAGTTGGTACTCGGGGAGGGCGCGGCGCACCTGGTACTCGAAGTTCTCCCACTGGCGGGCTTCGAAGTCATCGAAGATGACGAATCCGCCCTTGAGCCAGTAGTTCCGCAGGCCCTCGACCTCGTTCTCGCTCATGTGCCAGAAGCCCGGTTCCGAGATATAGGCGATGGGATGCCGGAACAGCTCCGGATCGTCGAGCCGGAAGACGTTCGTCTCACCGAGGCGCGCGTCGATGGTGGTGATGTCGGCGATAATCCGGGGCAGATGGAGATCGGCCCGCGGATAGTCGTGGTTCCAGGTCGACCGATAGCCGCCGTACCGGATCCGCGTGAAGACGAACTCGTCCGTGCGGTCAGCCGATCGGTGGGCGTCAATCGCCTCGGACCTGCGGCCGACCTGCCCCTGCACGACCAATGGCAGCGCACAGAGGAGCAGTAGCGCGACGACCGGACGGCGCGACGAGTCCACGACTGTGACTAGCCGCCCGGCGCGATCACGGAATGCACCGCGCGGCCTTGTTGGACGGATCATCCGAGGTTCCACCCGGCCTGTCGCGATAGGCTTCGTGACAGTTGTAGCACGCGTCCGCGATGAGATTGGTGACGTCGCTCACGGCCGCCTGATCTCTCGTCTGCGAAGCACGGTACGCGGCCTTGCCGGCCTCGACCATTTCCTCCGTGTACTGAATCCAATCGGGCCGCTCGACCGGCACCGGCTGACCGTTCTCGCAGAGGCGACCCGGCGTCAGGAAGAGGGGCGCGGCCTCGGCCAGGGCGATCGCCGCGTAGTCGACGATCTGCCAACCCGAGTAGATCCCGGCACCCCACTCAACCCACGAGAAGTTGTCGGTCGCGTCGAAGGCGGTGCGCTCGGCGCCGGGGTCGTGCAACTGCACGTTGAAGAGCAGGTTCGAGCTCGGAAACATGATGCCGCGCATCACCTCCGCCAGATTGCCGACCGGCGGGGCGGTTGACGCCCCGATGCCGGCGGACGCGGCCTGATCGGCCGGCGCCGCGCCCCACGCAATCTGGGCCAACGCGACGGGATCGTCGCTCAACTCCGCATCGCCCGCCGGAATTTCGTTCACCTGCAGGATGTAGGCGACAAGGCCTGCCGCCTCCGCCATCGTCATCGTGCCCGGAGCGTTCTCCGGCATCGTACTCTGGACCTTGGTGACGAGATCCGACAGGGGGAGGCTGCTCCACCTCCCGATGAACGCCTCGCCCGCCAGCGGCGGACCGACGCTCCCGCCCAGCGTCCTCCCATGACAGATGGTGCATTGTTCGTTGAACTGGGTCTGACCGCCCTCGGCTTGCGCGGCGGTATACACCCCGTCGTCGACCAGCCGCGGTGACTGGGCTTCCCCGACCAGCGTGAAGACGCCGACGAGTCCGCCCAGCACCGCCACCGAGACGAACGCCGCCACTCGCCGTGGCCAACAACCTCGCTGCATCCGTTCCGTCATCGTTGATGCCCCGTCTGTCTGACGACGACCGATCCGGGTCTCCGGTGGTTACCGCGCGGCGGCGGTTGCCTTGCCCATCGACTGGAAGAGCGCCACGTCGATGGCATTGGCCATCATTTCGTACCCGGCATCGTTCGGGTGCAAGGCATCGCCCGAGTCGTACTCGGCCAGCATCTTCGTCGGTTCCGCCGGATCCCGCAGGGCGGCGTCGAAGTCGATGACCGCGTCGTAGGCCCCGCTGGTACGGATCCAGTCGTTGAGCGCCTGACGTTTCAACTCGCCTACCATCGTCCAGTAATTCGCCCCTTCGAACGGCACCAACGTCGCCCCGTAGACCGTGAGTCCCTGGGCGCGCGCGCGGGCAATGAACTGTTGGTGGCCCTGGATGATGTCTTCGGCTGAGGGCGACGGATTCTCCCGGGCGCCGCCGATGTCATTGGTGCCGAGGAGCACCGCCACGTGGGTCGCGCCGGTGGCGGCGACGACGTCGCGATCGAACCGCGACAGGCCACTGAAGCTGCTGCCGTCACTCAACACGCGGTTCCCCGATATGCCGACGTTGAGAACAGCCATCTCGATGCCGTGCTCCGCCAGTCGTTTCGCGAAGTGATCCGGCCACCGGTTGTTCGTATCGGGCGTCGAGCGGGTTCCGTCGGTGATCGAGTCGCCGAACGCGACCAGCACGCCGGTATCGGCCGGCGCGATCACCTCGACGCGGCCGAGGAAGAACCACGACCGGGTCGTATCGGCGACCGGCAGATCGGCGGCGCCCGTATGGTCCCCTTCCGCCGAAATGTAGTTGGTCTGAAACGCCCCGGCGTGGATCGTGAACGGCGAGGTGGTCGACGCAACCTCTCCCGGCAGATAGAGATCTACCGCCAGGTCCGACCGCGCCGGCACATCGAGGTCTACCGGATCGCTGAACGCCACGGAACCGGCCTGAATCGTCAAGTGGGAACGGCCGCTGAACTTCAGGGCGCGACCCGACGCCGGAACGATTGCCGACTCGGCGCCGCGAATCGCGATGTGGGCCGCCCCTATTTCGAGCGGCGCGGTGCCGAAGACATTGCTGAGGACGACCCGAACCTGTTCGCCGCCAAGGCTCACCCGGACGATCTGCCGCAGGGTCTGGTTGTTGAAGGCCGGCAGCGGCTGCCCCCGACGCCGCTGGGGCTGGGCGGGTCGCGCCGCCTGGCCGGGGGTCGGTCTGGGCGGTGGTGTCGGGCGGACCACGGCGGCGGTCGCCCACGTGCCGACCCACCGCTCGTCCGCCTCCTGGGCAACGAGGGTCGGCTGGCTTGCCAGCACCAGCATCGCCAGCGTCACGCCGGCGACGAGACGCGCCATGGCGAACTGCCACGTCGAGTCGAATCCTCTCACCCTCATCATCCACTCTCCTCTGTTTGGGGCGCGACCTCCACCGTTCCGCCCCGGGACTCGAACGCGTCGAGAACCGGCATGAGAGCCGACCGAAAATCGTCGCGCGCGAGCCAGACAGTCTCTCGCAGTATCACCCGGCGAGCCCGCGCCGACTGCTCGGCAAAACGAGTGAGCAGGGCGGCGGTCGATCCGTTCATCCGGGCCTCGACGAACATCATATACAACCGCTCGCACGAAACCTCCAGGGTTCGCGTGCGGCCCCGGCCGAGCAGAACGAAATCCCGGCGGTTCATCGCCGCTCCCCGCTGAGCCGCTACCCGCTGCCCCCCAACGAGAGCAGCGTCCGACGCACCAGATTCTCGACCAGCGGGATCTTGTAGCGATTCTTCGACAGCGGCCGGGCGCCGTCGACGGCGAGCCGCCCCGCTTCGGCCGCAAGCGACTCGGTCACCTGCTGCCCCGCCAGCAGCTCCTCGACCGGCGCGACCCGCCAGGGAATGGGGGCGACGCCGCCCAGCACGACTCCCGCGCGGCGAACGCGGTCGCCGTCCATCTGCAGCGCGAGCGCCACGCTGACGACGGCATGGGTCCACGCTTCCCGGTCGAGCACCTTGCCGTAGGTGCTCCGGAGACCGGACGCGGCCGGAACCGTGACGTCGGCCAGTATCTCGTTCGACTCCAGCACGTTCTCGCGCGCCACGTCAACGCGCGGGAGCGTGAAGAACTCGCCCGCCGGAACGACCCGTTCGCCACCGGGGCCGACCAGGCGAAAACCGGCCTCGAGCGCCACGAGGGCCGGGGCGGTGTCCGACGGATGGACGATGTAGCTCGGACCGCCGCCGAAAATGGCGTTGAACTGGTTCTCGCCGGTCCGGGAAAAGCAGCGGTTTCCGCCGTGCTTGTAGCACGGGAAGTTCTGACGGTAGTACCAGCACCAGGGCCGCTGGCAGAGGTTGCCGGCCAGGGTGCCGACGTTGCGAATCTGGGGCGTCGCCGCGGACCCGGCCGCCTCCGCCAGCACCCGGTAGCGGGAGGCCACCTCCGGATGGACGCTCAGTTGGGTCAGCGTCACCAGCCCGCCGACGCGCAGCTCCGCCGGTCCCGAGACGATGGCGCTCAGGTTGTCCGACGCAGCGATCGTCCTGAGATTCACCAAGACGTCCGGTGCAACCAGATCGTCCTTGATCATCCCGAGCAGGTCGCTGCCGCCTCCGACCGCGGCGGCCCGCTCTCCGTCACGCTCCAGACGCCCGACGGCGTCAGCCAGACTCTCCGGATTCACGTTGGCGAGCGGTCTCACGCCAGTGCCTCCATCACCCGATCCCGGGTCATCGGCAACTCCCTAAGCCGGCGGCCGGTCGCATTGAACACGGCGTTGCCGATGGCGGCCACCACCGGGATGCCCGGCGGCTCACCGACGGGCTTCGCCCCGTACGGTCCGTACGCATCGTCCGGCTCGAGGAACCGCACCTCGATCTCGGGTGCGTCGAGGTGCGTCATGACCCGGGCGCCGTAGTACCCCGGGTTGACGGGAATACCGGTGAGGCGGTCGTAGATCAGCTCCTCGTGCAGGGCCATGCCGATCCCCATCGTGACCCCGCCCTTCACCTGACTCTCGGCGGTGAGCGGGTTGATGATGCGCCCGCTCTCGTGCATCGCCAGATACTTCAGCACCCGGATGCCGCCCAGCTCCGTGTCGACCTCGACTTCCACGAAGTGCGCGGCCGAGGCGTATCGCGCCAGGCCGTCGATGACCGGCTCCGGCGTCGCCTGCGCGATCAGCGTGCGGCTCCCGAGGGGTACGCCAACCGCGGCGATCTGCCGCTTGAGGTCTTCCGCCGCTTCGAGAATCGCCTGTCCGGTATGGGTCGTCGTCCGGCTCCCCGATTCCCCCACGGAGTACGGGCACCGATCGGTATCCCCCCAAATCACGGTGACGTCGGGGAGGTCCATCCCCATCGCCTCGGCGGCCAACTGGGCCATGGCCGTCTTGGTGGCGGTGCCGATATCGGTGACGCCGATATGGAGAAACAGGCGCCCGCCCTCCAGGCGCAAGACCGCACTACTGCGGCCGAGGCGGGCCGCGAACATGCCGAGCGCCATCCCCGCGCCCCGTCGGTGCGGACCGGTTCGTGTCCCGGCCCGCCGCCACCGCGCCGGCCAACCGAACCGCTCGGCCCCCTCGGTGACGCATTCGCGGAGCGCCCAACTCGTATAAGGCGTCTCGTCGTTGAGGGCGCGCGTCAGGTTCCGGAGATGAAAGTCGACCGGATCGATCGACAGCTCATGGGCCACCTGATCCATTACCGATTCGATGCCCCAGACCCCCTGGGGATAGGCCGGGCCCCGGAAGTTCGCGGCGACCGTCATGTTGGTGTAGACCGGCGAGACTTCGCGGCGCACGTTGGGACACCGGAACAGCTCGATCCCGGCGATGCCGCCGCCGCTCTTGCGATGCGGGCCCATCCCGCTGAAGCCCCGGAGCTGAATCGCCTGCAGCGTCCCGTCGCGCGCGGCCCCCACCCGGTAGTGCTGCACCGTCGGCCAACGGCCATGGACCCCGAGAAAATCTTCCTTCCGCGTCAGCTCCAGCTTGACCGGACGCCCCGCCTCCCGGGCGAGGAGCGCCGCAATGAGATCGGCGTCCTGACACTGATTCTTGTTGCCGAACCCACCACCCATGTACTCGCAGACGACCCGGACCCGCTCGGGCGGCAGCCCGAGATCTCCCGCCACATCCGAACGGCAATTCGAGATGCCCTGGGTCGGCGACCACAGGGTGAGCTCGTCGCCCTCCCAACGCGCCACCGCCGAGCGGGGCTCCATCTGCGCGTTGCTGTGATGCTTGGAAACGTACGTCTCCTCGACCACCACCTCCGCCGCGGCCAAACCGGAGTCAATGTCGCCGCGTTGATAGATCTCGGGCAACGCCTCACCGTCGCGCCGACGTGAGAGGTTCCCCCCCGGCTGGATCTCGATCGCCCCGGGCTGGAGCGCTTCCTCCGGATCGAGTATGAAGTCGAGCGGCTCGTAGTCGACCTCAATCGCCTGGATCGCCGCCTCGGCCGCGTGGCGGTCGACGGCGGCCACGGCGGCGACGGGATCCCCGACGAACCGAACCGGATTGTTGAACAGATAGCGCGGGTTCTGCTGATCGCCGGACCGCCACGTGGTGTCGCAGTTCTCGCGGGTCAGCACCGCGTAGACACCCGGCATCTCCCGCGCCCGCCGCGTATCAACCCTCGTGATGCGGGCATGAGGGTGAGGGCTCCGGAGAACCCGTGCGTATGCCATCCCCGGAAGCTTGACGTCGCCGGTATAGCGCGCCGCTCCGGTGACCCGCTCGACCGCATCGATCCGTGGGCGACTCTGGCCGACCACGCTCATCGGATCCGAATCCAACGCCCGCTCGGGCGGGCGGGCGAGGACTGCGGCTACGTAGCGGTTGTAGTTCGAGCAGCGGCAGATGTTGCCCGCCATGCCCTCCCGGACTTCATCCTCGGTGGGATTCGGAGTAGCCGAGACGACCGCCTTGGCCGACATCAACTGGCCCGACGTGCAGAATCCGCATTGCGGGCCATCGCCGGCGACAAACGCTTCCTGCAGCGGATCGAGCCGGTCGCCGTCGGCGAGCCCTTCGACCGTCGTTACGGCCCGGCCATCGGCCCAGACCGCGAGCTGGCTGCACGAGTAGACCGGGACGCCGTCGAGGTGCACGGTGCAGGCGCCGCACTCGCCGCGATCACACCCGATCTTGGTCCCCGTGAGGTCGAGGTGGTCACGGATCAACTCGGCAAGCGTCCACCGGTCCTCGACGTCGACGGTGCGCCGCTCGCCGTTGACGGTCAGTGTGATAGCGGTGCGAGGCGGCGAATCGGCCGGGCCACTCTGGGCGCCAAGCGGCGCGCGGGCAGCCGGAAGCGTCGTCGCCGCCGTGACGGCAGCGGTGGACTTGAGAAACGCTCGCCGGGAGACGGGTTTCACCCGTGCATCATAGATGATCGACAGGTCGATCCCCCCCGCGGCGAACCGGCATCGAGGCGGCTGTCAGTTCCCCGCCGCCGCGCCCTCCACCGCTTCCTCCAGATCGCTCACCGCCATGATCATCCCGTGTATCGGCACGAGCTGATCGACCCGCAGCCCGCGGTCCTGAATGGTCTGGAGCAGCGTCGCCGCGGTCTCCGCAAACGGGCCCCCGACCCCCGGGATGAACAGGTCGGCCTGGATCAGCAACCGCTCGGCCGGCAGATAGACGAGCAGCGCGCCGTCGGCGTGGGGATTGTCCCCCATCCTGAAGATCTGCATGACTCGACTGCCTTCGCCCAGCTCGTACGTGTCGTCGCCGGTCACCGTCTCCAGCATCAGCTCCGCCGGCTGTTGAGCCAGCTGATCGGCCACGATGGTGTGCGACCGGGACGCGAGCTCTTCGAACAGGGCCTGGTTCGTCTCGTGAGTGATCACCGTCAGCCCTTCCGCCACCGCCGCCCGAATGCCACCCGAGTGATCGAAGTGGTGATGGGTGTTGACGACGTAGCGCAGCGGCTTGTCCGGCACCAGCTCGCGCGCCCGCGCGATGACGGCCAGCGCTCGCGCATCGCGCTGCGGCGCCTCCACCAGAGCGGTGTACTCGGGGAACTCGACCAGGACGCTGTGATGGGATTGCCCGGCGAGCAACCAGACGCCGTCGGCGATCTCCTCGTCCGTCACGTTGGCGGCGGGCGGGCCGGGCTCAGCCGCCGAGGCAACATCGGCTGGCGCGGCGAGATCGCCGATGTCGGCATTGACCGTGTGACTGACCCGCAGGACGCTGGCGGGCTGACCGTCGATCGTCTTGGTTATCGCCTGAGGCAGCATCAATCCGCCCGCGTCGGCGTAATCGCCGAAGGCGGTCGCCATCTCGACGTCCCCCAGGTTCGTGTTGTACGCCATCGACGCGATCCTCACCACCTGCCGGGACTCCGGGTCGACGTGCAGCGTGAGCTCGCTGCCATCGGGCGTGGTGATATCGACAACGTCGTTTCCCGCCTCCTGCCGCGGGTTGCTGACCGTCGCGGCCATCCCCTCCTCGGCCAACGCGGACTGGAGCAGCGTCAGCGGATGATGGTAGAAATCGGTGTGTCGGTCTCTCGCGACCATCGCGCCCGCCCGCTGAGCACCGTTCTGCCCGACGTTGAACGCCACGCCCGCGTCCATGGCGGTGACCGCGGTATTCACCCGCCCGGCAAAATTGGCCGCCGCGACCTCCCACCGCATGCGGTGATTCTGCAGATCGGCCTCGACGGTGTACGTCTCCACGGCAGCCGTCGGAAGTTCCATTTCGGGGGTCCGGTTCTGCCCCAACCGGAAGTTCGTCCCGCTTCCCTCGATACGCAGCGTGGCGACTCCCTCGACCGCCTCGACACCGCCGTGGGCATCAGCCGCGTCGTGAATCAGTTGCATTTCCGGCGAGAGGGGCTCGCAACCGGAAACGGCCACCGCCGCTACGAACAGCCAGACTAGACGTCGCATCATCATCGTTTCGCCCTCCCGTGGAGCCGGTGCGAACGTGCCGACGTGAGCGAATCCGTTCACTCAGCCGGCGGTGATCTCCTCATACGCCGTTCCAATCGTGCGCGTCGGCTGACCGGAGTACTCCGCGAAGCCCGTTAGCTGTTCAACCTGCGCGATCTCCTCGGCCGACTTGCCGGCGGCAATTCCCTGCTCGACGTACTCGAGAAGCGCCGTGAAGTAGTCGCGGAACCCCAGCAGCACGCTCTGGGAGCCGGTCAGCGGCATCCCCGGCCCCGAGTGCCCGAAGATGTAGGTGGTGTCGCTGTCGTGGTCCGAGACGACCTGCTCGAGGCTTGTGATCCAGTTGCGGATCGACGCGCCGCCCGGGCGGTCGACGAACGGGTGACGATGGTTGAACATCAGATCGCCCATGTGAACGACATTGGCCCCCTCGAAGAAGATGACGCTGTCCCCACCGGTGTGGCCCGGGCCGTAGTGCCTGGCCGACACCTGCTCGCCACCAGCGTCGAGGCTCCAGCTCTCGTCGAAGGTCTCGTCCGCGTACGCCTGGGCCGCCTCGGTGTCCCGATCGGCCGCCTGTCTCCTTTGCAGCCCCGGTACGTTGGCGTGCGCGACGATCCGCTCGACCGACGGGCGAAGCGTCTGGTTCCCGGCGGTGTGGTCGCCATGATGGTGCGTGTTGACGAGGACGTCGATCCGCCGGGAGGTGCGCTCTCCCAGGCCGTCGAGGAACATCTGGGCCGTCTCCGGGAACTGGCTGTCCACGACCACGACCGCATCCGGGGTGATGAGCCACCCCATCGTCCCGCCGCGGGCGGTGAAGATACCCACGTTCCCGCGCAGGGCGGTGAATTCGGGCGTCGCCGGCTGCTGCGCGAAGAGCGGGGCTCGATACAGCGAGGTTCCGACGACTCCGAATGCTGAGGTCACGATGAAATCGCGGCGATTCCACTTCATGGCGCGGCTCCTCTCAAGAAGTGACGCTTCCTACTCCGGCAGCGCGAAGACATAGATCGCGTTGCCTCCTTCAGGCTGAAAGATCTCCGGGTTCAGGTTCGCCGTGAGGCTCCGGAAGACACCCCCCAGGGCGGCGGGAACGGCGATGAACTGCCGCCCGCCCGCCTCGTAGGTTATCGGGTACCCGTGCGCCGACGCGGCGAGCCGCGTTTCCCACAGCACCTCGCCCGTCTCGACGTCGAACGCCCGGTAGTAGCGCGCGCCGTCTCCGGCAAGGACGAGCCCGCCCGCCGTCGTGAGCGCCGACGTCAGGAACGGCGAACGCTGCTCGTGGCTCCAGAGCTCCTCCATCGTCCGGACGTCGTACGCGGCCAGCTTCCCGGCGTTGCCGTTGCTGCCGGGCATCTCCAGCAGCTCGTAGCGGCCGGCCGTCCCGCCGCCTCCCTCGGTGAACTCCACCTCGCGCCCCGTCAGATACATGCACGCCTGATGGAGCGGGATGACCAGCGCGCCGGCGCCCGGATGGTAGGCCGACGCCTGCCAGTTATGGCCGCCCAGCAGGCTGGGGCAGGCGAACACCCGTTCGCCGATTTCGAGGTCTCGAATGTCCTGCCGGTAGGTCAGCTCGCCCGTCGTCCGGTCGATCGACTCGAAGACATCCTGGTGGACCGTCTCGCGCAGGTCGACGAACGCGCCGGTCCGCCGGTCGAGCTTCCAGAGGATGCCGTCCTTGCCGATGGTGAACAGCCACTGCTCGCCGTCAGCGTCGATCAGCACCCGCTCGTAGACGACGTCGAGATCGAGAGTCTCGCCCGGTGCGTGCTGGAAGTACCACTGCACGCGCCCGGTGCGCGGGTTCAGCGCGAGGGTCGAGTTGGTGTAGAGCGCGTCCTGCCGGGTCGTCATCCCGCGGCTCGCCGCGACCCACGGCTTCGCCTGCGCCGTGCCGATGTAGAAGAGCCCGAGGTCCGGGTCGTAGCTGCCCGGAATCCAGGCGTCGCCGCCCGCGCGCAGATACGGCGGCGTATCGCCCCACGACGCGTCGTTCGGATCGCCCGGCAGCGCGATCGTCGACGTGCGCCACAGCTCTTCGCCAGTGTCGGGATCGTGGCCCGTAATGAAGCAGGTCTGCTCCGTGTAGCGCTGGCAGCCGTTCGTGCCGGTGATGACGACGCCGTCGGCGATGACCGGTCCGGCGTTCTGGCGGAAGCCCTCCGTGTAGTCCGTCTTGACCGTCCGCCACACTTCTTCGCCGGTCCGCGCGTCGAGCGCGACCATCGCCGCGTCGGCCGTGGCAAGGAACACCTTGTCGCCGTAGAGGGCCATCGTGCGCGTCGCGCCGGACGGAGCATCCTCCGGCAACCGCGCGCGGTATACCCAGAGCACGTCGCCGGTGGCCGCATCCACCGCCTGCACCACGTTGCCCGGACTGGCGAGGAACATCACCCCGTCATGCACGAGCGGCGTCGTCTGGTGATTCCCCGGCCGGATCGCGAGCGACCAGACGAGCTTCAGGTCGGCGACGTTCTCGCGCGTCACCTGATCGAGCGGACTGTAGCCGTGACTGTCGCGGGTGCGGCGCCAGGTCAGCCAGTCGCCCGGCGGCGGGTCCGCCAGCAGCTCGTCGGTCACCGGCGCCAGCGCGTGCGGCACCTCCCGGTTGACGAACCGCGTAGACCGCCTCCGCGGCCGCTCCCCCGCCTGGGCCGCGCGTCGCACCAGGTCGATGTCCGCCGCATCGCCGATCATCACGCCCGCATCCGCCGCAAGGGTCCGCTCGCCCGGCACCGCGCCATTCGCTTCCAGAAGGTAGGCCACGAGGCCCAGGTAAGCCTGATCGCTGAGCGCGCCCGCCTGTCCCGGCGGCATCTCGTCGCGCAGGTAGGCGAACATCTCGTCGGTCGTCCGCCCCGCCCAACTGTTCAGGAAGTCCACGCCCGCCAGCGGCGGCGCGTGCACCATCCCTTCGAGAGCCGGTCCGTGGCAGTCCTCGCACTGCACGCCGTAGACCGACCAGCCGCTGGACGCCTGCTCCGATGTGAACGACCCGTCGGCGCCCGCCTGCTGCGCGGCGGCGTGGACGATGCCGGCCGCGCCGGCGAAGCCCGTCCCGAATGCGCCGGCGGCCGCGAGGGTGGCCGCGATGATCAACCCGGCGCTCGCAAGCCCCGCGCCGAGCGCCGCCCGGGTCCGCCAACGCGAACCCGATCCGCCAACACCGGTAATCGCGCGATGCACCATGGCCGCTCCTCCCCAGGTTCGATGACGCCGCTATGGACGCGGTTGGTTCCTTATACCACCACCCCCCGTCGATTAGCGAGCGGGGAACGACGTGCTTGCGCCAGTTCGGCGGCATGCGACAATGGTCGGTCCATGACCCCCGGCTTCCAGAAGTTCACCATCTTCGCCTGCGCCATGCTCGCATCCGGGATCGTCGGTGCGACGGTCCCGCCCACCTGGCTCGTCGATCAGGTGACTCTCGACGTCCAGACCGACGACGACGGACGGCTCTACTACATGGTGGAGGGCGAACCCGCCTACTTCGAGCCGGTGCCGATCGCCGAGGCGCAAATCGATCCGGCGGTGGTGGATGGCTCGACCGACGTACCGCCGGTGACCGAGGAGTTCGTCGTGGCGACCGAGACGCGCGACGGGCGGACCGAGACGGTCTACTACCAGTTCCGCGCGCAGCGGCACTGGGGCTACTTCTCGCTGCTGCCCGCCTTCGTCGCGGTGCTGCTCTGCTGGGTGACGCGCGAGCCGGTCACCTCGCTCGGCGCCGGCATCGTCGCCGGGGCGCTGGTGCTCGGCCAGTACGACATCACCGGCGAAGTGCTGATCCCGTCGCTCTCAACCACCAACGCGGCCGGGATACTGCTGCTGTACCTCTGGCTCCTCGGCGGGCTGATGGGCGTCTGGTCGCGCACCGGCGCGGCGCGGGCCTTCGCCGAGTTCATGACCCGGCGATTCGTCCGCGGCCCGAGAAGCGCCAAGCTGGTCGCCTGGATGCTCGGCATCGTCTTCTTCCAGGGTGGGACGGTCAGCACCGTCGTCGTCGGCACCACCGTCAAGCCGATCGCCGACAAGCAGCGGATCAGCCACGAGGAGCTCGCCTACATCGTCGACTCCACCGCGTCACCCGTTGCATCGCAGCTCGCCTTCAACGCGTGGCCCGGCTACGTGCAGGCGTTCATCTTCGTGTCCGGCGTCAGTTTCCTCGCGACCGAGGCGGACCGGATCGCCTTCTTCTTCCGGAGCGTCCCGTTCTGCTTCTACGCCATCTTCGCGGTGCTCGGCACGTTCCTGGTGAGCGTCGAGAAGCCGCTGTTTCTCGGGAAGCGCCTGCGCGCCGCGATGGAACGCAGCCGCGCGACCGGCCAGCTCGACGACGACGACGCCGAACCGCTCAGTGCGAAGGAGCTGCAGGGCGCCCAGGTGCCGGAGGGCTACACGCCCCACGTCCTCGAGTTCTTCCTGCCGCTCATCCTGTTGATCGGCGTCGCCGTCGGGACGTTCATCGCCTACGGCTCGCCCAACGTGCAGTGGGCGTTCGGCGGCGCGCTGCTGCTGGCCTCCGGCATGGCGCTTGCCAAGGGGATGGCGCTCAAGGACCTCATCGCGGGCTACCACGACGGCATCAAGGGCGTGGTCCTCGGCTCGGTCATCCTGCTCCTCGCCATCACCATCGGCGGCATCAGCATCCAGACCGGCGGCGGCGTCTTCCTCGTCGATCAGCTCGGCGGGAACGTCCCCTACTTTCTGCTGCCGGTCATCCTCCAGCTGATGACCATGGTGATCGCCTTCTCCACCGGTACAAGCTGGGGCACCTACGCCGTCGCGTTCCCCCTCGCCATGCCGCTCGCCTGGGCCGTCGCCAACGGACAGGGCCTCTCGCACCCCGAGCTGTTCATGACCGTCTGCTTCGCCGCCGTCATGGACGGCAGCGTCTTCGGCGATCAGTGCTCGCCCATCTCCGACACCACCGTCCTCAGCTCCGTCTGCACCGGCTGCGACCTGATGGATCACGTCAAGACGCAGATCCCACAAGCGTCCGTCGCGGCGCTCCTCGCGTCCGTCTGCTGGACCGCGGTCGCGTTCTTCACCGCGTAGTTCGCGGTGCACCCGGCGCCACGGCACGCCCACTCCCATGGTGCGCCGGCCTCCAGGCCGGCACCGCGAACGAATGCGCGGTCGAACGATCAACGCTTGAGATACAGGTCTGGGCTGACACCCTTCAGCAGCGCGTTTACGGAGTCGAGCGTCTCGGCGTCAACGTCCTTCCCGCTTTCTCCCAACTTCACGTCGAGCCGGAACTCCAGGGCCACGCCGGCCGCCGCCTTGAGGATATCTGGCAGCACGTCCATGAGATCCTGCAAGGAAGCCGGATCCAGCACTGCGGATGTGCCGTAGGTCGCTCTCTGGTCGGAGACGGAGATCGGTTCGAATTTGGCAGGCACCCTCAGCGTCACCGTCGCGGCGCCCGCCAGCTCACACGGCCATTGACCACTCCCCGGCGCCGTCTCCAACCAGCGTGACGCGATCGCGTCGTCCACGGCCCGGCGCAAGATCGTCCACGGGATGGGATGGCCTTCCTGTGCCGCGAGCGCCAAGGAGAGCGCGAGCACGGTCGTTTCGCTCGCCTTCCAGGCGTCCGGTAGCGCATCCGGCATCAGCCGGTCCATTGGCAGTGGTTCCATCGGCGCCCGCAACGTGGCGGCAGGGGTAAGGACGCCGGCCGGGAGCGACTCGCCCTGGAAGCTGGCCGGTCCGTTGAGTAACCACAGACTGCCCTGTTGCACCGCGTCAGCGATGGCGGCTTCGACGGCGCCCGGCGAACACGTCGGGATGTCGACCCGCTCCTCGTAGCCCTCCCGCTGCATGTTGACGGTCCGCCCGCCCGAGAAGTAGTCGACCACGGCAACGACCGTGACCGAGTCCCCCGTCCAGAGTTCCGGCAGGACCCCCGGGGCCAGGACCCCCGGATCGATGTCGGACAGGGTCGCTCCGCCAGGCAGGAAGAGTTCCAGAGCCGGTTCGGTGCCCACTGCCTCGGGAATGGGCGTTCGCCACCAGGTCTTCACCGTCCGATCGGGTCGCAACAGCGAAGCGACGAAGAAGCCGTCCTGCACGCCCCGGTCGATAGTGGAAAGGATCTCCTGCGACCGGAGCATCTTCGGCAGGCGGGGGTTCTCGGCGAACGCGAGCGCCAGATCCTTTACGCGCCGCGAAGCCTCATCCTCGCGCCACAGGTCGTACGGTCCGCCCGGCAGCATTGCCTCCGCGTTAATCGCCGTCTCCTGGATCCGCGCCCGCCGATCCGCCTTGATAGTCGCGAACAGCGGCTCCGAAGCGACTGTCGCCCGAAACGCTTGGATCTCGTTCTCCGGGTTCACTGTCACGACGATCGTCCATGCCTGCCGGACTGCCTCTGGAATCCGGCGACGCGCCGCCTCGGTCCAGGTCGCGAGCATGTCTTCGCGCACCGGATCCTGCGGCTGTCCCCTGAGTTGGTTCTGCACATCCTCCCACCCCAGGTACTCGCGGACCCGCGTGCGCACTACTTCAAGCCCGTCGGTCGACGGCGTCACCCGCCGTCGTCCTCGATGTCGCGGGGGCGCTCCGGAAGCATGTGTACACGCACACCAAAGGTCCGGGTGCCGTGCGTCAGGCTCTTGGTCGCGCGGACCTCCGCAAGTAGCCTTAGCTAGTAGCCGGTCGGCCAATGCTGGACGGCGATCTCGGTCATCGGGAAGTCATTGACGTTCGCAGTTGCCAGTGCGGCGTTCACGCCGGCCGCGGCGGCGGCGATCAGGCAATCGGCTTGATGCAACGTAACTCCGCGCCGCGCAAAGGATTGGCGCCACGCTCCCGCTCGCATCCCTTCGGACACCCCCAGCGGGGCCAGGCGCAAGCCTCTGAACAAGCGGCGGGCAACCGCTTCCTCGCCCGGCCGCAAGCCGCGCCAGATCTCTTCGACCGAGATCACACAGACCCACGGCTCCGTACCCGTTCTTCTCAGGGCCGCCAACCGAGCTGCGGCGGATCGGCCGCGGAGCGCATCGATGAGCACGGTCGAATCGAGGAGCAGACGGGCCACGTTCAGCCCACGCGTCGCGGATCAGCCTGACGCTGTTGACGCACCCACGCCGCGGGATCGTCGTCCCACTCGTGGCCCGTATCGGGCAGGCCCCCGAGCGCGGCTTCGATGTCGTCCCAGCGCCGGTCGTTCTCAAGCCCGCGCTGGATCAGTTCGGCGATGAACGCGCTACGCCGCCGCGGACCTGCACGCCGGTCGATCTCCTGCACCAGATCGCCCTCCAACACTATGTGCAAACGCATGGGCCTAAGAATAGCATTCTGCGCACACAAGTCCGCTCGATGTTCTAGCAGGGACCATTCATACGGGGAAGCAGGACCGCCACATCTGCGTGCAGGATCGCGAATCCGGAATCGAGCGTGGCGACGCGCCCACCGCGCCGGCGGGCGAGTTCGGCGAGCCACGCGTCGGTCACCTGCCTGTAACCCTGCAGGTTCCGGTGCGGAACATCCAGATAGTTCAACGGCTCGTCCCACCACTCGTGACCAGGATGCTCGGACACGGCTCGCAACGCCTCCCACGCCGCAGCCGCGGTGCCCTCCGTGGAGACGCGCATGTGCACGCGGAGCAAGGTGCCCTGCGTGATGGGACAAGTGGCGAAGCGATCGTTCTTCAGCCCGGCAAGCCATTGATGCGCTCGCTCGTGATGGAGGTGCGTCCTCAGCGTAAGTGCGACGAGCACATTCCCGTCCGCCAACCACGTCATGTGGCGTCGTTCTCGTCCTCGATCCGCTGGACTGTCTCAGCGGTAACCACTTCCCGTCCGTCGCAGACAAGCAGTCCGTTGCGTCTCTCCATGCCGTGGAGAGGTCTTCCACGGCGAGACTGCGCTCCCGGCAGCGCACGACGCAGAAGCTGGTTGACGGCGGCGCTGATGCTGCAGTCCTCGGCCCTGGAGAGTGAGACGGCCACGGCGTAGAGGTCGGGTTCAAGGTTGATCGTGAGCCTCATGTACTCCATTCTGGTGCAGTGGTGCAGTGGTGTCAAATGGAAGCCGTCTTCGATGGCCGGACCGTATGATTCGATCCAATGGCGGACACGCAAGAGATGGGCTCGATGAAGATCTCGACGGCGAACATCACGACGCTGGCGGTCGATGCGATCGTGAACGCGGCGAACACCTCGCTGCTGGGAGGCGGCGGCGTCGACGGCGCGATTCATCGGGCGGCGGGGCCGAACCTGCTGGCGGAGTGCCGGACACTGGGCGGCTGCGAGACCGGCAGCGCGAAGATCACGGGTGGCTACCGCCTGCCGGCAAGGCATGTGATCCATGCCGTCGGGCCGCGCTGGCGTGACGGGAAGCATGGCGAGCCGGACCTGCTGGCCGGCTGCTACCGGCGGTCGATCGAGCTGGCGCACGCGCACGGGCTGAGGTCGATAGCGTTCCCGGCGATCAGTTGCGGCATCTATGGCTATCCGCTGGAGCTGGCGGCGCCGGTGGCGGTCGGGACCGTCGCGCAGGTGCTGGAGGAAGCACGCGGCGTCGAGCAGGTCCTGTTCGTCTGCTTCACGGACGACGTGAGGCGGGCCTACGCGGCCGCGCTCGAGGCGCACGGCGGCGACGCGTGATGGCGCGCTCGCGGGTCGACGCGCGCGGCGTCCTGGTCGATCTCGACGGGACGGTCTACGAATCGGGCGCAGCGATTCCGGGCGCACGGAAAGCAATCGAAGCAATCCGCGGGGCGGGACTGCCGGTGCGGTTCGCCACGAACACGACGCGGCGTCCGCGGCGCGAGCTGGTCGACCGGCTGCGCGGGTTCGGGATCGACGTCGAGGCGGACGACATCATCACGGCGCCCCTGGCGGCGGTAGCGTGGCTCGCGGCGCGCGGCGTTCGCCGCGTGGCGCTGCACATCGCCGAGGCGACGTTGGCGGAGTTCGGCGACTTCACGATCGACGACGATCAGCCCGAAGCGGTGGTGATTGGCGACCTCGGCGGCGACTGGACGTTCGAGCGGCTCAACCGCGCCTTCCGCCAGCTCCAGACCGGCGCGCACTTCGTCGCGATGCAGAAGAACCGCTACTGGCAGACCGAGGACGGCCTGACCCTCGATGCCGGTCCGTTCGTCGCCGCGCTGGAGTACGCGACAGGCCGGGACGCCGTCCTCGCCGGCAAGCCGAGCGCCGCGTTCTTCGAGGGCGCGGCGGCGTCAATGGGCCTGCCGGTGACCGATGTCGCCGTCGCCGGCGACGACATCAACAGCGATGTACGGGGCGCGATGGCCGTCGGGGGGCGCGGCGTGCTGGTCCGGACCGGCAAGTACCGGCCGGCCGACCTTGACGCGCCGGGCCGGCCGCCGGATGCCGTGATCGACTCGGTCGCGGACCTACCGAGACTGCTTGGAGTGGCTTGACCCATCCATATTAAACACTTAAGCCACACTCTATACTATGGGCCTCCCACTGCACCCTTGCATATTAAGTTATCGGCACTAACATTAAATACAGTTTCAGGAGGCGAACGCCGACGCGCGCCGCAGCGGCTGGCGCACACCATAGGTAAGCGAGCGCCATACCCACTCCGCCGGGCCGAACCGGAACCGCTGCAGCCAGAGCGGCGAAACGATCAACTGCACTATCCACACCGCCACCACTACCCCGAACTGTCCCAGACGGTCGACCGACCCGAAGAGGCCGAGACCGTGCCCGTAGAAGATCGTGGTGCAGATGACCGTCTGTAACAGGTAGTTGGTCAGCGCCATCTGGCCTACCGCCGCGAACGGCCGGGTGGCGCGGCGCAGCGCCGCCGTCCGGCACGCCAGCATGACGAGGCCGACGTACCCGAGACTGGCGGCGATGCTCGGCCAGTAGTTGAACTGCTCGCCCTGGAAGAACGACCAGGGGGCCCAGCCGTACCGGAAATCAAGCACGACCCCGTATGCCTCCAGGGGGATGGCGAGGAGGAGCGCCGCCGCGATCAGCGCGCCGTAGAAGCGCCGCGAGCGCTGGGCGCTGAAGACGCCGAGCTTGAAGAGCGCCATGCCGATGAGCATCAGGCCCCCGGCGCGCCAGCCGCCCCACAGCAGGAGGACGACCGTCTCGAAGGCGAGCGCCGTCCCGGACCGGACAGGAAGCTGCTCAAACCAGCCGCCCCGATACGCAGCCACCTCGGCGTCGATGACCGGCTGCGCCGGCTGCCATTCCTGGGTGGTGAAACTGGTGACCGCCTCTTCCGGCCAGTAGGGCATCGATGCGCCGCCCACGAAGTAGACGGCCGACGCGACCCCGACGATCGCCGTTCCCGCCACGAGCAACGGCCCCGGCGAGAGCCGCCGGAGGGGGTAGACGAACATGCCGCAAACGGCATAAAGGAACAGGATGTCGCCGGCCCAGAGCAGATGGGCGTGCGCCAAACCGATGAGGGCCAGCCACCCCATGCGGCGGTAGTGCACGCGCCCGGCGTCGCCGCTTCCTTCGGCACGCGTCGCCATCAGGACGATGCCGGCGCCGAACAGCATCGAGAAGATCGTCATGAACTTCTGGTCGGCCAGCAGCCGGCTGCCGAGCCAGACGTAGAGGTTCGCGCCGCTGAGATCACCATAGGCGGTCGGGTTGAAGTAAGCCGCGCCCGGCATCGCGAACAACTGGATGTTCATGATGAGGATGCCGAGCAGGGCAACGCCTCGCAGCACGTCGATCGAGTCGATGCGGGCGTCCTGGGCAACCGGGGCGGCGGCGCCTGGGTCAGTCGGGGTGGTCATTATCGGTGCCGGGCGGCGCCTCGCGCCGGTGCGGCCATGGAAGTGGGCAAGCGATCATAGCCACCTTGAGACGTTGTAGTCTTGCGGGAACGGGACGAGGAGGCTGCGAGGGTCGTGACGGCGCCGGAGACTGACGCCCTGACATGCAAGTCGGCATTCCCACCGAGATCAAGGAGAGCGAGTACCGCGTCGCCATCACCCCGGCCGGCGTCGCCGCCCTCGTCGCCCGCGGCCACCAGGTGGTGATCGAGTCGGGGGCGGGCGTCGGCAGCGCCATCCCGGACCACGCGTACCGCGACGCCGGCGCGCTACTGGTCGACGGCCCGGAGACGGTCTGGGAGCGGGCCGACCTGATCCTGAAGGTGAAGGAGCCGCTCGATCCGGAGTTCGACCGGATGCGACCGGGTCAGATCCTCTTCACCTATCTGCACCTGGCGGCGTCGCACGAGCTGACCGCCCAGCTACTCGACCGGCGCATCGTCGGCATCGGCTACGAGACGGTGCAGATCGCCAACGGCGCCCTGCCACTCCTCGTCCCGATGTCGGAGGTGGCGGGCCGGCTGTCGATCCAGGCGGGGGCCACGTCGCTGGAGCGCCACACCGGCGGGAAGGGGCTCCTGCTGCCGGGCGTCTCCGGCGTCCGGCGCGGACGGATCACCATCATCGGGGCGGGCGTGGTCGGCATGAACGCCTGCGTCGTCGCGGCCGGTTTCGGCGCCGAGGTGACGATCATCGACATCAATCCGCTCCGGCTCGGCTACGTCCGCGACGTCCTGCAGGGGCACGTCAACACGCTGATGTCCAACGCGGCGAACATCGAAGGCGCGGTGGCGTCAGCCGACCTCGTGCTCTGTTCGGTGCTGATTCCGGGCGCGCGGACGCCGCGCCTCGTCACGCGCGCCCATCTGCGGCAGATGGAGCCGGGCTCGGCGCTGGTTGACGTCGCGGTCGATCAGGGAGGCTGCGCCGAAACCAGCCGGCCTACGACCCATCAGGATCCCCGCTACATCGACGAGGGGGTCGTCCACTACTGCGTATCGAACATGCCGGGCGCCGTCCCGCACACCTCGACCTACGCGCTGACGAACGCCACGATGACCTACGCGCTCGAAATCGCCGACCGGGGCTGGCGCGCGGCGGCCGAGCGCGACCCGGCCCTGGCGAAGGGAGTCAACCTGGTGGACGGGCAGCTCACCCACGCGGCCGTTGCAGCCGCGCACAATCTGGAGGCGATGCCGCTCGCGGACGTGGGCGCGGGCTAAGTGTCGTTCGGTGCGCCGGTCTCCAGACCGGCATCAAACACCAAACGGATGCCGGCGTGGACGCCGGCGCACCCACCTACTGCAGCCGGACGGTCACCTCAGCCTCCGTCTCCCCGTCCCGGAGGATCGACACGGTCACCTCGTCACCCGGCTGATACCGATCGAGCACCGCGCGCAACTCGCCGAGGGTGCGGATCGGTTCGCCGTCAATCGCCTGAATGACGTCGCCCAGAGCGACGATGCGGTTGCGGGAGACTTCGATCGGCAGCAGCCCGGCGTCCGCCGCGCCCGAGCCGGATTCAATGGCGGCAATGAGGACGCCTTCGATACCGAGTCGGCGGGTCAGCTCTTCGTCGACCGCCCGGAAGCCGATCCGCGGCGGGCTGTACGTCCCGGTCTCGATCAATTCCGGCACCACACGGCGCACGGTGCCGACCGGCACGGCGAAGCCGACGCCGGCCGACGCGCCCGACGGGCTTGAAATCTGCGTGTTTACGCCGATCAACCGGCCGGCGCTGTCGAGCAGCGGCCCGCCGGAGTTCCCCCGGTTGATTGCCGCGTCGGTCTGAATGGCATCCTCAATCGGCGTGCCGTCAAGCGCGGGGATCCGCCGGCCGAGCGCCGAGACGACGCCGGTGGTGAGCGTCGCGTTCAATCCGAACGGATTGCCGATGGCATAGACACTCTGTCCGACAAACAACGCGTCGCTGTTGCCCGGCGTGACCGGATGGAGCGCCTCGGGCGGCGCGTCGATGCGCAGTACCGCCAGGTCGTGCGACGCGGAGCCTCCCACCCACTCGGCGTCGTAAACGGACTGATCGTCGAGCACCACCTCGATCGAGCTTGCATCCGCGACCACGTGGAAGTTGGTGATGATGTGCCCCTCGTCGTCCCAGACGAAGCCGGTGCCGGTCCCCTGCGGCACCTCGCTGACGGTCCCCCGGAACCAGTCGGCGCGGCGGGCGAGCGTCGTGATGTAGACGACCGACGAACGCGTCCGCTCGAACAGGTCGATCGTCGCCTGCTCTTCCGGCCGGAGCGGCGTCGGCGGCGACGGCACCAGGTCGTCGGCCCTTGCCGGTGCCGGTGCCGCGCCCTGCAACCCGGCCGCGGCCAGCGCGGTGGTTCCGCCGGCTGCCGGCGCCGCCTCGGCTGCCTCCGCCGCACCATCCGGCTCCGATCCGCCGGTCCCGCACCCTGCCGCCAGGGCCACCATCACTGCCGCCGCAATCGCCACCATCCACCCGGCACCGTAGCGCATCCTTCGCATGTCGTTATGATATTCGACGGGCGGGACCACCAAATGGTTCTTTGCGTCCCCCCTCGGAGATTGCGGCGCGCCCGGAAGGGCGCCCAACGGTACGACGGAGCAGAACCATGCAGGAGACGAAGAAGACGCTCATCATCGCCGGGGTGGCGCTCCTCCTCGGCGTCGTCGCGTTCGCCAGCGCGCCGCGGCGCGCGGTGCCGGATCTCTTTTTCGACGTCGGCGAGCCGTTCTTCCCGGAGTTCGCCGATCCCGAGGCGGCCGCCACGCTCGCCGTGGTCGAGTTCGACGCGGACACCGCCTCGGCGACGCCGTTCCAGGTGACCAACCAGGATCGGCTCTGGACGATCCCGTCGCACCACGACTACCCCGCCGACGGCGCGGAGCGGCTGTCGAACATCGCGGCGGACATCATCAGCCTCACCAAGGAGGACTTCCGCTCCGACAACATCGCCGACCACGAAGCGCTCGGCGTCATCGACCCGACCGACCTGACCGCCACCAGCCTCGTCGGCCGCGGCACGCGGGTCACCGTGAAGGACGCCAGCGACGAGACGCTCGCCGACCTGATCGTCGGCCGTCCCGTCGAGGGCCGTCCCGGCCTCCGCTTCGTCCGCTCGCCGGACCAGAAGCGGGTCTACACGGCGCGGTTCGAGGCGGACATCTCCACCCGGTTCGAGGACTGGATCGAGAGGAACCTGCTGGAGGTCGAACGCGATCAGGTGGTCCACATCGTGCTGAACGAGTACGAGGTGGACGAAGTCACCCGCCGCGCGTCGCGGCCCCGCGCGTTCACGGTCGACAAGGTCGACGACACCACCTGGACCGGCGACCCGGTGCCGGCCGGCCAGGAAGTGGACTACGTCCAGATGAACCTGCTGGTGGGCGCCATCATCAACCTGGAGATCGCCGGCGTCCGCCCGAAGCCGGAAGGGATGACGGGCAACCTGCGTGACGCCGCGATGGCCGGCAGCATCGGCCGCGCCGACATCACCGACCTGGTGAACAAGGGCTTCTACCCCACCGCTGACGGCGGTCTCCTGTCGAACGAGGGTGAGCTGCTCGTCCGGACCACCGAGGGGGTGCTCTACACGCTCCGCTTCGGGGAGATCGTCTACGGAAGCGGCGACGCCGTCCTCCTGGGCAACGAGAGGAGCGACGACGCGGAGACCGGCCCCGGCGAGAACCGCTACGTCTTCATCACCGCCGAGTTCGACGAGGCCGCGCTACCCGAGCCGCCCGCCTCGGACACCGACGCGCACGAGTCGTGGGAGCGCCGCGTCCGCGAGGGCCGGGAGAAGGCGGACCGCCTCGCCACGCGCTTCGCGAGCTGGTACTACGTCGTCTCCGCCGGGAGTTACGACCGGATCCACACGCCGCGGGAAGACTTCCTCAAGGACATCGAGCCTGACGAGCAGGCCGGATGACGCCCGAGGAGCCCGTAGTGAAACCCCCGCTGCATTCGAGCGGCGGCCGGGCTTGATTACCGACCCCTGGTTCTACGTCGCCGCGTCCGTCGCGGTGTTCATCGTCGGACTCGCCAAGGGAGGATTGGGCGGCGGCATCGGCGTCGTCGGCGTGCCGCTGATGGCGATGGTCGTCGGGCCGGTGCAGGCCGCCGCCATCCTGCTGCCCATCCTGATGATCATGGATGTCCTGGCCCTCCGCGTCTACTGGCGCGAATGGGACATCGGCAACCTTCGCGCCCTCATCCCGGGGGCCTTCCTCGGCACCGTGCTCGGCTTCCTCACCGCAAGGCAGATCTCCCCCGATGGCCTCCGCGTCATCGTGGGTGCCATCGCCCTGATCTATGCCGTGCAGTACTTCTGGCTCCGTGCCGGCCGCGGTGGCGCGCCCCGGCGGGCTCGCCCCCTCCTCGGCGTCCTCTGGGGCGCCACCGCCGGATTCACCAGCTTCTCCATCCACGCCGGCGGCCCGCCGCTCCAGGCCTACCTCCTACCCCAGCGGATGCACCGGACCACCTTCCAGTCCACCAGCATCGCCTTCTTCTTCATCGTCAACTGGCTCAAGGTGGCCCCCTACTACTGGCTCGGCCAGTGGAACTCCGAGAACCTCCTGACGTCCGCCATGCTCCTCCCCATTGCCCCCATCGGCATCACCCTCGGCCGGCGCATTCACGAGCGGATCAACGACGCGATCTTCTACGCCGTCGTGCACGCCGGCCTGTTCATCATCGGGGTCAAGCTGCTCTACGACGCGTCGGGGTTGTGAGCGCGACGCGGGTCCAGGCTCAGGATGACGCTTCGGGCGAGACGAGCGTCACCGCCGGGAAGTAGGTCTGAAACCGACCGGCATCTCTGGTGATGAGCGTCAGACCCTCGGTCTCTGCGTGCGCCCCGATGTAGAAGTCCGGCAGGGGCA
The DNA here is from genome assembly GCA_965263055.1 of Vicinamibacterales bacterium. GTDB lineage: Bacteria > Acidobacteriota > Vicinamibacteria > Vicinamibacterales > UBA8438 > VXRJ01. The sequence goes on from OZ253581.1 coordinate 699,420, forward strand.
CGGACCGGGCGCCACCCGCGCGCCGGTACCTGCGGTGGGCCCTCGCCGCGCCGAACGCTGCCTCGTACGGCAGCTGAAGGCGACCGAGCATCAGCTCGTCGAGTTGCCGGTCCAGCGTCTCGGCGACGTCGAACGCGAGCGAGATCTCCGCATAGATGATCGGGTTGATGCCGATCGGTCCGGCGACGAGTGCATCACGGACGGCACCCTCGGACCACGGGCGCCACTGCGGGTCGTCCGTAAAGACATCAAGCAGGACGTTCGCGTCGACCAGAAACACTCAGTCGTCTCCGCGGGTGAGTCGCATGATGTCGTCCGTTCGAACACCATGCAAAGCGACTCCGCGAGCCCTGCGAAGACGATCTTCCACGAGCGCACGTTTGCTCAGCACCGGACGGATCATCACTCCGCCGTCGGCTTCTTCGAAGCTGACATCCGTGTTGGGGAGCAGCCCGCACTTGAGTCGGAACCGCTGCGGGATGGTCACCTGTCCCTTGGTAGTGATCCGCATTGTCGGAGTATTACTCTATCAGGTATTACCATTGTTCCTCCAACCAGGGCCCGTTCGGTCCGGTGCTCGATCTTGTCCACGAGCGTCGCGGCGCGGCGGCGGCGCGAGCTTGACGATAGGCGTTGCGGGCCCCGACGTTAGAACGCGTAGCGCAGGGAAAACCGGAGGCCGTGACTCGTGAGTGTCGCCCGTGTTGGCGCCAGATCAAGTAGCCGTGGCGCCCGGCTCCCGTCCCGCCACACCACCTGGCCTTCGCCCCGGCCGGTGCCCACGGTACCGGCATCCGTGTAACGCCAGGCCACATCAAGCGTGACGTGCTCGCCCAGGGCCGTCGCCACTCCCGCCGTCACCATCCAGACGACGTCGACGTGGCTCGCACCAGGGACGATGGTTGTCGTCCTCGGAAAGGTCATGTGCGTCTCACCGATCCGGTTTTGGACGGCGCCGACACCGGCCCCAATGAAGGGGTCGAAGGGCCCAACGCTTGACAGGCCCAGTCCGGGCAGGTCCAGGTAGGTGGCCACCAGGCCGGCGAGGGATGACAGATCCGCAGCCGCGGATTGCTGGAGCCCGGGCTCCAGAAAATTGGTCTGCCCCGCGAAGTCGAAGCGCGGACGGTATTCGAGCACGGCCTCCAGCCGCACCGCGGCGGTGGCGGCGTAGCCGAGCCCGACTTCTACGGTAGGCACCGTCCCGAAAGCACCGACCGATCCGTGGGGTGCGCCGTCCGGGCCCCTGCCGCAGCCGTACAACGCGGCCGGCACGGTGCTCGCGCAATCCCCGTCCGTGAACCGAGTATCGGCAGGGCGGTCGACATCGATTCCAGCCCGCAGGTAGACCTCATCGCCCGCCTCCGCTATGGAGACGACTAGTGCGACGGCCGCAATCAAGGTCGCTGCCAGGCGGCACCCTTGCGACCACCGCATCGCGGTTCGCTCCAGCCCGATGCGGGAACCAGGTGACGTGCGTTTCACGATCGATCGGGACCGCAGGGAGCGCATTACGTGACTCCGGCCGCTGTGACTCAAGCCGCCAGGCCGTGGCAGTCGCTTGAGGCTCCAGCGCCAGTCATGTACACTTTAAGTGTACATCCATTTCCGTTGAGGTAGCGCATGGCAAAGAGTCTCAGTGCAACCGAGTTCAAGGCGACGTGTCTCCGTGTCGTCAAGCAAATGGGCAAAGACGGGGAACCGGTCACCATTACCAACCGCGGCCGGCCGGTTGCGGTATTGTCGCCCGTTCCTGTGTCCGGCACGCGTCCATCGATCATCGGCGCGATGCGAGGATCAGTGCTGGGCTATGACAGCCCCTTCGCGCCGGCGACCGATCCGTCGGACTGGACGGCGGCCCGGTGATCGTCCTCGATACGCACGTACTGATATGGGCGGTTGACGGTGACACTCGCCTTGGACCCACGGCCCGTGCCACCATCGACGAAGCGGGACGTACGGACCGCATCGCCGTCTCGGCCATTACTCCCTGGGAAATCGCCCTGCTTGTCGAAAAGGGTCGCTTGCGTCTCGGGTGTGACGTCGGGACCTGGATCGACACCGCGCTCGGCTTGCCCGGCGTCCATCTGCTGCCCATCGAGCCCGCCATCGCGATAGACGGCGTGCGGCTCCCGGGCAGCTTCCACGCCGACCCGGCCGATCGTCTTATTCTCGCGACAGCCCGCTACTGCCGAGCGCCGCTCTTCACCGCCGACCGGGCCGTTATCGAGTACGCCATGGGAGGCCACGTTTCCATCATCGACGCGTCACGGTGACCGCAGGAGGCCGGTCTTGGTGCACCAGCGCAAGAGCGGGCCTACATTCGCAAGCGTCTGCGCGCATCGCCCTCTGGCCCCGCTCCCCCACCGACCAGCTCCGCTAGAAAATCGGTGAACGGGCCGATGTCCTGACGGACGCTTGCAGCCTCCAGTGCCGCCATATAGGTGTCCCGGCGCTCGACCGGGATGACGGTCCAGGGATAGCCGGCGGCCGTCAGCATGAGGTTCATCAGGAACCGGCCGATGCGGCCGTTGCCGTCCGGGTAGGGATGGACGAAGACGAACAGGAAATGCCCGAGCACGACGCGCACGGCCGGATCCGGCTCCTCGCGAAACAGATCGAACAGCGCCGGCATGGCGTCGCGGACGGCGGGCGGACTCGGCGGCACGTGCATTGAGCTCTGGATGGAGACGGGCGCGTTGCGGTAGCCGGCGAGATCGCCGGCTCGAACGATGCCGGCGGCGACGCTCGGCGCAAACAGCTCCCGATACCAGGTCCGATGGTCCGCTTCGGCGACGACGCCGGGAGGCTCGCCCGCGACCGCTCGGCGGACGCTGTCGCGCACGGCCTGGTAGGCCTGCCAGTACCCGCGGGCGGCGAGCGCGTCGCGGTGCGCCCGGTCGGCCGGGTGACGGTCTGGGTTCCAGTCGCCACTGCGCGCGCGGTCGATCAGCATCGGACTGACGCGATAGCCCTCGATGGAGAGCGAGTGATACGCATCGGTCACGTAGACGTCCTCGATCCGGGCGAGCAGGAGGCCGACGTCGACGGAGCTGTCGGGCGGGCGGGGAAAGCCGTCCAGGACCCGGTCTCGCATGGCGTCCCAGGTCAGTCGCAGCCGCTGAACCACCGGGGAGGCGTCGCGGTGGATCGGCAGGGCGGGGGGCGGCGTCGCAAAGGGATTGGATTCGCGGATGACGAAGTCGGCCGCCCGCATCGTCTGGACGATCTCGTCTGCGATCCCATCTTCACCGACATCGCGGAAGGCGGCGGCGAGGCGGCCGGCGACCGTCCCGTGGCCGCCGGCGAGGAGGCGACGCAACAGGTCCGACGCGTCGCGCACGAGGGCGAGCGCCGCCCGCGCATCGACTGGATTCTGGCGGAAAAACCGCGCGGGGCAAGCGATCAGCGCGGCGGCCAGACTGAACGCACGCATCCCGTCCACGTCCACGACGTCCCCGGGATCGGGCATCGCGGCGCGGTGTTCAAGCAGGGACGTCCCGTGAAGCAGGGGGGTGACACGGTTGCGGCCGCGCGGCGCCCGAACGAGAAGCTGCCCCGGTACGGTTCGATTGCCGGAATGCAGCGCCAGCGACCGCTGTGGAGACAGGCACCACGCCTCAGCGAAGCGGGCGCGCAGGTAACCGGAGCAGAAGCGCCAGAACGATGCATACCAAGCCGTCGTGTCGCCCGCCGGCCGGTCCAGTGACCCGGCAACGTACCAACCCTTCATGACCGGCACCAGGAACCCGTTGCGAACCAGCCGTTCGCGGTGAGACCGCGGGAGATGACCGGTGCGCACAGCAACGACCCCGCGCTCCTGGAGAGACCGCAGGATGCTCAGGGAACCGGCCAGCTTTTCGGAGGGCGTGGTCATCACTATGCGCTCTTGTTAGCTTATCGTGATGCACAGATTTTAGCTTTTTGAGCCCATGAATCCATTTCGCGCCGGAAAAAGCAAGATGACCAACGCCACGTACACGAAACCGGCCCACGTGGCCACATACGTCAGGTCCGCCACCCACAAGGCGTTTCGCCCGGCGCAGCTCACGGATCTCGCGTTCCTGCTCCTTCAGCCGCTTCCGCTCGTCGGTCGTCAGGCCTGCTCGTTGCCCTCGGTCACGCTCGGCCTTGCGCAAGCCCCCGGTTTACCAGCCCACCGACATTTGCACGCCTGCGCCTCCGGGCGACAAAGTCGGTGACAGGGTCAGCTGCGTGGAGCCGGGCGCCTCGTACAGCGTCGTGTGTTCGGATGCGTCGAGGAACCCACCGACGACCGCGCCAATGGCGGCGTACGGCAGTCCGTGAATCAGCACTCCCACGAATGCAGCCGCCGCCGAATCAGAGCCCGTGCCGCAAAGCGCTTCCGTGTGCGAGGGGGAGAAGCAGCTCCCGTATACCACGGCGGCTCCGACCGCAAAGCCCCGCCAGATGCCGTTCTCCACCGGGTCCTGAAGCTCGATCTTCTGGACGTCGGTAGGGGCCAGGGTCCATGTATCCTGCCATCGCGTGACCGTCAGCTTCGTTGACGAAACCTCGCTGATGGTGCCCTTGAGGCGCCGCCCGCGGTCGTCGGTAACGTAGACACCGACTCCGCGCCGCAGATCTCCGGCGCGCACTAGCTCGTCCAGCGGGTGGGCAACCTGGGCCTCGGCAGCGGCGGCGGCGGCGACCGTTGCCGACAGGCACGCGATCGCCACGCGCGAACGAAAGCGTCGCGAAGACCTGTCGCGGTCTCGGTCCAATAGCCAACCTGGGGTCTGAGTCGTGTCAGTCATGGCGTGATTCCTCCGGATTTCTGGATGTCGGGCTCGCCCCGCCATCGTTCGCGCTATCCAGGAATGCGTGAATTGGGCCAGAACCGGCTCACTGGTCGCGTCGGCGTGCGCCTCGATGTAGTGCCCCACGTTCGTGCCGGCGGCATCGACGACGCCGTGCGGGCCAAGCTGGATCGCATCACGCGCCTCTGGCTTCCACCGAAGCAGCACGTGGCGGGAGACGGGGTCGAGCCGGGCAACGTGCAGGAATGGCGACTCGCGCTGGAGGGCTTCGGCACGCAGGTCGACTTTGCCGACAGTTCACGCATCCTCGACGACGTCACGCCACTGGCGGAGCGTGTCCCCGGCGCTCGACCGGGATGACGGTCCAGGGATAACCAGCGGCCATCAGCATGAGGTTCATCAGGAACCGACCGATGGACCGGTCAGACAAGCGTCGAATCACCCCAAAGTGTTGACGAGGCCCGCCTCGACGATGCGGCGGTCCTGTGTCAACAGCGTGGCGCCGAGGACGGCGGCGGTTGCCACGAGAATCCGGTCGGCCGGATCGCGGTGGAACGAATCCGGCAATGCGGCAAGCTCCGCCGCGATGGCCGGAGAGATGCCGTGTAGCCGCAACAGGGGCGGCGCGATCACCGCTTCCATCTGTGAGCCACCAAGCCAGGACGTGCGCACCGAGCAGCGCGATCACCGTCGAAGGCTCTCCCAAGACTCTTCCGGGACGGCCGGTCCCACGATATCGCCAACCACGGTAGCGGTCCCCTTGAGCGCCAACTGTGAGTACGCGGTCCCGGACCGGCCGGTCGGACACAACTCGGCGACCGGCCGGCCGCGCTTCACAATCACCACCCGCTCGCCGGTTTCCGCGACGCGATCGAGGATGGCGAAACAGCGGGCCCTAAAGTCTGACGCGTTGATGGTCTCCATCTGACCAGCACCTACCGCAGCACGTCGCTCTCCTCCGCCATCCGGACGATCACTTCGACATCCTCGGGCAGCAGGATCCGGCGGGCGACCGACTCGTCCGCGGCGCGCCGGACCGCGGCGACGAAGCCCGCGTGGTCGCCGTAGCGTTCCTCCAGCGACAGGCGCGGATCTCCGTTGGCCTCCCGCTCCGCGCGCGTCCGGGCGAACGGGAAGAACGATCCGGTCAGTCCGCAGAGATCGGCCCCGCGGGGGCCGGCCGCATACAGGTTCCAGCCGGTGCTGGTCCCGACGGGCACCGCGATGTCCACCGTGCGGATCCCCGCGACATCATGCCCGTCGCGGTCGGTCGTCGGCACGAGCACCTGATACGAGCTGCCGCGGGTTGGGGGCAGCACGGTCTGCCGGCCGCCCTGCGATCCGAACGTGGGCCCGAAGCCGAGTGTATCCAGCCCGTTCACGCGCGTCGGGAAGGTGACGCCGGGAATCGCGGGAAACGTCCGCGCCACCTCGTCCACGGTCGCCAGCGTCCCTCGCCGGACGTCCGCGTAGTTGCTGGGAGGCGGCTCGATGCCGCGGTCGGCCCACGCGTCGAGGGCGACGAGCAGCGCGCGCATCGCGGGCGCGGAGCTCCGATAACTGTTCGTCGCGTACTCGCACGCCCCGCGGTCGGCCGGCATTGCCCCGACCCCCGCGGCCCCGCCGTGCGGATGGCTGGCCAGTAGGTACGTGCGGACATTGCCTGGAATCGGCACGGGGTTGCCGTGGCCGTCGTGGACGTTCAACGACGCCTTCATCTGCCAGAACTCGTTGCTCGTGTCGACGTGGAACACCAGCGGGTCGGTCGCGGGCCGCTTGAGGATGCCGTCCCGGATGCTCGTCACCGGGTCGGTGGTCACCGCGTAGGTGAGCGGCGGATAGGAATGCGACGTGAAGTCAGGTGTGCGGTCCTGGCGGGAATAGATATTCGGGTCGGCGAACTCGACATTGGCGAACAGGCGATGCGTGCCGGGGATATGGATGCGGACGGCGTCGAACACCCGGCGGTGCGCTTCGTCCTCGTTGAAGCCGAGGTAGAGCCAGTCGCGCAGGTACATCCCGGTCGACGAGATGCCGAGCCCGTACGCGCGCCGGATGCCGGTCGCGTCGGCGCTCGCGGCGAGGGGATTCGGTGTGCCGGCGTCGTCGGCCGTCGCGTAGCGCAGGAACGAGGCGACGTCGCGCGTGACGGCGTAGCCGAGCCCCATGACCCACGGGTTCTTCGCGGGGTAGATCAGCTCGTACGACTTGTCGCGGTCGAACCCGTCGAACAGGCAAATGTCGGTGGTCGACGGCGCGAGCGATGCCTCGCCCGTCGGACACGTCCCGAAGGCCCAGCCGTCGGCCGGGATCGGCCGGCGCTCGCCGTCGATAGCGTCGCGGACTGTCAGCGTGGAGTGCGCCGTCTCGGTGTCGGCCGTCTCGTAGCTCACGAAGCGGTCGTTCCCCTTGAGGGGCACGGTGTAGAGGCCGTCGCCGCCGGCCGGCGCCTGCGCCAGGTCCGTGGAGTACTCGATGCGGATCCGGGAGACGATCGGGCTGCCGTCGGCCTGCACCGCGACCGGCAGGTTCGCGCCGAGCCGCGTCGCCGTCGTCGTGACGTCGCCGGCCCAGCCGGCGTCCACCAGGGTGTAGCCCAGGCGAAAGAACAGTCCGTCGCCGGATTCGGGATCGGCCCCGGGCGGCAGCGTGGGGAAGGTCTGGAAGCCGAGCTCGATCGCGTTCCCGCGGTTGTTGATGCCGTACAGCAACTTCCGGTTGCCGCGCGCCATGTCGACCGGCTTGATGATGAAGAAAGGAGCGCTGAACTCGACCATCCCCCGCTCGTTCCGGGGAACGCGGTCGAGGTTGACGATCACCGCGTTGAGCGGATCCTCCGGATCCACTTCCATATAGACGGTGCCGTCGAGGCGCTCGAATTGCCCGGCGTCGCCGAATTCCTTCCCGCCGGCGTACGGCGTCGTCCGCTCCACCTCGATCCGGACGACCCCCGCGTCGGCCGGCGGCGCCGCCAGGGCACCCAGCAGACCCGCCAGAACCACGAGTGCGAATGCGACTGTTCGTCTTCTCATTGCGCCCCTCCTTCGTCCACCAACTCGACGTGGACGTTCAGCCCCGGACAGCCGGCCAGCTTCCGGTCCCCGGTAACGAGCGAGTCACCGAGCGCTTCCGCCAAAGCCACGTAGATCGCATCATACGCGGTGACAATTACGACGAGAGCTGGAACACGGCGGCAACCACCCTCAGGGAGAGCGTGACGAGGGCGGCATGGCGCCGCACCATGCAGGACGCACGATCGCTGAGGGTCTCCCGTTTGTTTCCCCGGATCAGTCCAGCGCAGCTCTGGAAGCCGCGCAGAGTTGCTGCGGCAGCGCTCGACTGACTCTCCCGCGCCGAGCCGGCATCGAGGCGGCTCTCAGTTCCCGGCCGCCTCCACCGCTTCCTCCAGATCGCTCAACGGCAGGACCACGCCATGAATCGGCACGAGCTGATCGACCCGGAGGCTGCGGTCGCCGATGGCCTGGAGCAGCACTGCCGCGGTTTCCGCAAACGGGCCTCCGACCCCCGGGATGAACATGTCGGCCTGAATCAGCATCCGCTCGGCCGGCAGATAGACGAGGAGCACGCCGTCGGCGTGGGGATTGTCCCCCATCCGGAAGATCTGCATGACTCGACTGCCTTCCCCCAGCTCGAGTGTGTCGTCACCGGCCACCGTCTCCAGCATCAGCTCCGCCGGCTGCTGAGCCAGATGATCGGCCACGATGGTGTGCGACCGGGACGCGAGCTCCTCGAACAAGGCCTGGTTCGTCTCATGAGTGATCACCGTCAGCCCTTCCGCCACCGCCGCCCGAATGCCGCCCGAGTGATCGAAGTGATGATGAGTGTTGACGGCGTAGCGCAGCGGCTTGTCCGGCACGAGCTCGCGCGCCCGCTCGATGGCGGCCAGCGTTCGCGTGTCGTGCTGCGGCGCCTCCACCAGAACGGTGTACTCGGGGAACTCGACCAGCACGCTGTGATGGGACTGCCCGGCGAGAAGCCAGACGCCGTCGGCGATCTCCTCATCCGTCACGTTGGCGGCGGGCGGACCAGACTCCGGGGCTGAGGCAACATCGGCCGGCGCGGCAAGATCGCCGACGTCGGCATTGACCGTGTGACTGACCCGAAGGGCGCTGGCGGGCAAGCCGTCGATCGCCCGGCTGGTTGCCCGAGGCAGCATCAACCCGCCAGCGTCGGCGTAGTCGGCAAAGGCGGTCGCCATCACGACGTCCCCCATATTCGTGTTGTAGGCCATCGACGAGATCATCGCCACCCGCCCGGAGTCCGCGTCGACGTGCAGCGTCAGCTCGCTGCCGTCGGGCGTCGTGATGTCGACCATGGCGTGTCCCCCCATCTCCTGCCGCAGGTTGCTGACCGTCGCGGCCATCCCCTCCTCGGCCAACGCGGACTGGAGCAGCGTCAGGGGATGATGGTAGAAATCGGTGTGACGCTCTCTCGCGACCCTCGCGCCCGTCCGCTGCGCGCCGTTCTGCCCGACGTTGAACGCCACGTCGGCGTCCATTGCGGTGACCGCGGTATTCACTCGCCCGGCAAAATTGGCGCTCGCAATCTCCGTCCGCATGCGGTGATTCTGCAGATCGACCTCAAGGGTGTACGACTCGATCGCAGCCGCCGGGAGATCCGTGTCGGGCGTCCGGTTCTGCCCCAGCCGGAAGCTCGTCCCGCTGCCCTCGATGCGCAGCGTGGCCACCTCCGCGACCGCCCCGACACCGCCGTGGGCATTGGCGGCGTCGTGAATCAGTTGCATCTCCGGCGAGAGCTGCTCACAACCGGAAACGGCTACCGTCACTACGAACAGCCAGCTCAGATGTCGCTTCATCATCGGTTCATCCTCCCGTGGATTCGGACCGCACGTCCCGACCGTGAACGAATCCCGTTCACGCAGTCGGCGGTGAGTTCCGATCACGCCATGGCGATCGTACCTGCCGGCTGCGCCACCGTCCACACAGGCCATTCACCGTGGGCGCCGCTGCCCCGGATTGGTCCAGCGCAGGTTGGGGAACCTCGCGAAGTCGTTGTCGAAAGAGACGAGCGTGGCGCCGTGGGAAATGGCCAACGCGGCAAGATGGGCGTCGGATGTGAGATTCCCGCCGGTCCCTGTTTCCGAGAGTAGCCGCTCCAGATGGCGCCAGTGCTCGTCGGTTTCACGCACCAGTCGCACCGTTGGCTGGGCAAGCCAATGGTTGACCCGCCGACATGCCTGCTCGACAGTGAGCGGTCGGGGAAGGACGGACGCGTGCGTGCTGAGGCGTAGGAACCCGATGATGACGGACCACGAGAGACCAACGGGCTCATCCCCGTTGAGTGCGGACTCCCACCACGTTCGAGCTTCGGCGTGACGGGCCGCCGCCGTGTTGATCGCGTAGAGGACGACGTTGAGATCCACGACCGTCACTTGCGTTGCTCGATCTTGCGAAGGGTCTCCTCGTCTTCGAGTTGTGCGGCGATCGTGAGGGCGCGATCGAGGTTGACGCGCGGCTCACCGAGGTCGGCAACCTCCTCCCGGTAGCGTCGGCGGCGGCGAGAGAGTCCGGCGCGCGAATCCAGTCCGGCCCGGAGGGTGTCGTTTGCCACGCGTGTCAACGACATCCCGGTTTCGTGAGCCCGCGCCTTGAGCTCCCGGAGGATGTCATCCGCGATGGCAAGCGTGGTTCGCATGTACGCATCATAGCATCATATTGAGTATCATCAGTATGCATGCGGGCCGCGAGACACGACCCATGGCGCCACACAACGCGTCATGCGGTGTAGGATGGCAACTACGGCATGACGAGCCTGCTCGCGGGATCACGTGCCCAGGACGCTGCAGCCGAGACCGCCACGCCGGCGTCGACGTAACCCGGTACCTGTCGTGAGGGAGGCAAAGATGAAGCACCACATGTCGATCGTAGCGATGGCGATATGCGCCGTCTTGATGAGCGCGTCGCTGGCCGTCGGTCAGAACGGGTCGGCGGACACGGCCGAGTGGGAAGTGCCCCGGACACCCAACGGGCACCCCGACCTCCAAGGGGTGTGGGCGAATAACGCCGCGACCCCGCTGGAGCGGCCTGAGACCCTCGCCGATCGCGACGAGCTGAGCGACGAGGAGGTCGCCGCACTGGAGCAGCACGCGAGAGAGCTGTTCAACGGCGCGACCGATGCGGCGTTCGGAGACAGCGTGTTCAATGCAGCTCTGGCGGAGAGTCAGGGATACACCTCGTCCGATACCGGAACCGGAAACTACAATCAGTTCTGGCTGGTCGATCGGGATTTCGATGACCGCACTTCGCTCGTCGTCGATCCGCCGAACGGTCGGGTGCCGCCGCTCACGGACGCCGCCCAGGCAAGAACGGACGAGGCTCGCGCGTATCGACGCGACCATCCGGCCGACACCTACGCCGACCGAGACAGCTCCGACCGGTGCATCACCTGGGGCGTGCCGCGAATCGGGGCCGGCTACAACAGTTACTTCCAGTTCGTGCAGACGCCCGACAACCTCGCGATCTTCAAAGAGCTGGTCCATGACATCCGGATCATCCCCATCGACGGACAGCCGCATCTCGACGACAGGATTCGGCAGTGGATGGGTGACTCGCGCGCGCACTGGGACGGCGACACGCTCGTCGTCGAGACGACGAACTACTCCGAGAACAGCAATTTCAGGGGTTCCGCCGAGAACTTCCACCTGGCAGAGCGCTTCACCCGGGTAGGGCCCGACACCCTCAACTGGGAGCTGACCTTCACCGATCCCACCCACTGGACGCGCCCCTGGACCGTGCTGATCGCCCTGAAGAAGTCCGATGATCCCGTGTTCGAGTTCGCGTGCCACGAAGGCAACCACGCGATGACAGGGATTCTCGGCGGTCACCGGGCGCAGGAGGAGGCGGCGCAGGGGCAGTAACCCCGACTTCCTCGGTCAAGGTGCCCGAGCCGCTTCGGCGTCAGCGGGCTTCCCGCCGCCGCGCCAGAATCGGCGCCGACGCGGCGAGAACGGCGAGCACCAGAAGCGCGGCAGAGAGGGGACGGGTGACGAAGATGGTCGGGTCGCCGCCGGCAATCGCCATCGCCCGCCGGAACTCCTGTTCGAGGAGCGGACCGAGGACGACGGCCAGCACCGTCGGCGCGAGCGGCAGCCCGTAGCGCCGCATGAAGCAGGCAAGCACGCCGATGGCGTAGACCATCCCAACGTCGAAGAGGTTGTTGTTGAGGGTGTAGACGCCGACGGTGGCGAAAGCGAGCACCGCGGCAAAGAGCAGCGGCGTCGGCACCCGGAGGAGCTGCACCCAGATGCGGATGAGCGGCAGGTTCAGGACGAGCAGCAGGGTGTTGGAGACGTAGAGGCTGGCGATCAGGCCCCAGACGAGGGTCGTGTCCTGCGTGAAGAGTAGCGGCCCCGGCTGGAGGCCGTACATCTGGAACGCGGCAAGCATGACGGCGGTGGTGCCGGATCCGGGAATGCCGAGGGCGAGCAGCGGCACGAGGCTGCCTCCGGCGCTGGCGTTGTTGGCCGCCTCCGGGCCGGCCACCCCTTCGATGGCGCCGTCGCCGAATGCTTCGGGCGTCTTCGACGAGCGGCGCTCGGCGTCGTAGGCGAGGAAGCTCGCCACGGTGGCGCCGGCGCCCGGCAGCACGCCGCAGAAGAAGCCGATGAGCGTGCCGCGGATCCAGGCCGGCCACGACCGGCGCCACTCCGCCCGGGTCAGCCGCACCGGCCCGCCGACCGACCGGCGCGTCCCAGCCTCCCCGGCTGCGCCGACTGGGGCACGACGTGCGCGCGTCGCCGCGTACCAGAAGACCTCGCCGACCGCGAAGAGGCCGACGGTGACGACGATGACGTTCAAGCCCCCGAGCAGGCCCGCCATCCCGAACGTGAAGCGCGCCTGGCCGGTCTGCACGTCGATGCCGACGGTGCCGAGGGCGAGGCCGATCAGCGCCGCGGCCAGTCCCCGGGCGAGCGACCCCTGCGACAGGCCCGCGACCGCCGTCAGCGCGAACACCATCAGGGCGAAGTACTCCGCCGGTCCGAAGGTGAGCGCGACCTCGACGAGTAGCGGCGCCGTCGTCATCAGCATCAGGGTGGCAAACGTGCCGGCGATGAACGAGCCGATCGCGGCCGTCGCGAGCGCTGCCCCGCCACGTCCCTTGCAGGTCATCCGGAAACCGTCGAGGGCCGTCATCACGCTCGATGCCTCGCCCGGCATCCGCACGAGGATGGAGGTGGTCGACCCGCCGTACATCGCGCCGTAGTAGAGGCCGCCGAACAGGATGAACGCGCCGACCGGGTCCATGCCGAAGGTGAGCGGCAGCAGCATCGATATCGCCAGCGCCGGGCCGATGCCGGGAAGGACGCCGACGGCGGTCCCCAGCGTGACGCCGATGACGCCGAGCAGCAGGTTGAAGGGCGCGAGGGCGGCGCCGAAACCGACCGCCAGGTTCCCGCCGAGGTCGGTCAACCCCGCCATACCCGCGTCAGCCGAGGAAACCCGCCGGCAGCCGGAGGCCGAGCAGCAGCACGAGGACGGCGTAGACGGCCGCCGTTACCACGAGACCGGCGATCAGGTCGCGACGCCACGAGCGGCTGCCGAGCAGGCGCGCTTCGAGCGGGATGAAGACCGCCGTCGCGAGCAGGTAGCCGACTGGCGCGAGCAGGGCGATATAGGCGAGGAACGCCGCGGCGGCCGGTGCGGCGGCCCGCCAGTCCGCGGGGCCGCCCTCGCCTGCCGGGTCGTGCCGGTCCGCGGCCGGCGCAGCCGGAGCCCCGCCGGCGGTCCGCCGGAGGCCGATCCAGACGGCGCAGGTGGCGAGCGCGAGACCGACCACGAGGGGGAACGCCCGCGGACCGATCGCCGCGTATTGCCCTTCCGGCTCGCTGATCAGGAAGGCCGCCGCGAGGTACGCGGCGCTCACCGCCAGCAGGATGCCGGCCAACCGGCGGTCGGAGCCCATCGCTCCCTACCGTATCAATCCGATGGCGCGGAGGGTCGCATCGACGGTGCCGGTCTCCTCGCGCAGGAAGTCCTCGAACGCCGCGCCGGCGAGGAAGCTGTCTTCCCAGTTGTTGGCGCGCAGGATCTCCTGCCACTGCGCCGACACCCGCATCTGCTCCACCGCCCGGATCAGCCAGTCGCGCGTCGCCTCGTCGGTGCCGGGCGGCGCCGTCAGGCCCCGCCAGTTCGACAGGACGACCTCGAAACCGCTCTCCCGCAGGGTGGGCGTCGCATCGCCTTCGATCCGCTCCGGCGCCGACACCGCGAGCGGCCGCATCCGGCCTGACTCCACGTAGGCTTTCCACTCGCCGAAGCCCGAAATGCCGGCGGTGACATGCCCGCCCATTACCGCTGCCGCCGCTTCCCCGCCGCCGGCGTACGCGATGTAGTTCACCCGGCGCGGATCGGCGCCGGCCGCCTGCGCGAGGAGTCCGGCGAGGACATGGTCGATGCCGCCGGCGGATCCGCCGGCCCAGGCCACCGCCGCCGGGTCGCGTTTGAAGTCGTCTATCAGTTCGCCGAGGGTGCGGTACTCCGAATCGGTCGGTACCGTCACCATCTGGTATTCGTTCAGGATCCGCGCGATCGGCACCGTCTCGTCGACCGAGACGGGGCTGTCGTTGGTGCGGAGTGCGCCGAGCATCACCTGGCCGAACACCATCAGCGTCCGCGGATCGCCGCGGTGCGTGGTGACCAGTGCGGCCAGCCCGATGGCGCCGCCCGCCCCGCCCCGGTTGACCACCTCGACCGGCACGCCGAGGATGCCCGCCTCCGTCCAGACCTGCTGGATCTGCCGCGCCGTCTGATCCCAGCCGCCGCCCGGATTGGCCGGCGCAATGATGGTGATCGGCCCGTCCGGATAGCCGGCCGCGGTGGGTGCGAGCGCCTGCCCGTCCCGTGCGACCCCCGGACCGGAGCCGCCCGCGCACCCGGCGCCGGCGAACGCGCCCAGCAGGCACGCCGCGGCGATCAGCAGACGCCTGGCCGTTCGGTTCACGCCTTCCTGAAGCGCCAACCGTACATCATGCGCCCGTAGAAGTTGAACCACTTCCTTGCTTCGGAATCCTGAAACGGATAGTCCGCTCCGATCTGTCTCGCCGTGACAAGGCCCGACACGAAACAGGTCTCCTGGCTGTTGATCAGAGTGTGGGCGCCGCAGTGCCACGTTCGCCGCCTGCCCTGAACAAAGCGAAAGAGATGGATCAGAAAGGCCACGTGACGCACATCGTGCACGATGTGCTGAAACCACCACTTCTTGACGATCTTGCCCTCGTCGATACGACTGATCGGATTGCAGGTTACCAGGCATGGCTTCGTTTCACTCTCATAACGTATCGAAGAGAGAATAAACGCCGCCGCGACACTTCACGCTGTAACTGAACCTGGTATCGACCAGCTCGATACCGTGTTGCCGCATGAACAGTAGAATATGGTGGTATACGGAGGGAATGCACGCGGTGACGGAAATATCAAACGGAATCGAGGTTCCATCGTCTTGCGGCATGTCGGCTGTAACGGCATTGCCGCCGACCTGGGCCTGCGCCTCGAACAGTCTGAAATCGAATCGATCGGGGTGCTGATTCAGCGCCCAGGCCACCCCCTGTACCGAGACTCCTGCACCGATAATGGCAACCCTTCTCGGCGTCGCCGCGCCTCGGTTCATTTATGGCTCTTACTCTACCATCGTCCGCGACCTCCTCGAACGGCATTCCATAAGGCCCTTTGAACGTCGGGGGCCGCCAAGTCGTCCTCGCGCGTCGGGACCGGCCGGCAGGAGCACGACGAGCGGGGCAGGAGCAGCGCACACGCACATCATGCTGCGGTACACTGGCTGGACAAAGGAGTTGCCGATGGCCAAACCGACGCCGCAGACGTACGCCAACCACACCCGCTTCGTGCCGCTGTTCCACTTCGTGGGCGCCCCGATTCTCTTGCTGAACCTGGTCTGGGCCGTGTACCGGCTCGTCACGGGCTTTTCGGCGGACACGGCCATCAGTGCGCTCCTGGCGCTTGCGCTCCTGGTTATCTTCTACTCCGCGCGGGTATTTGCCCTGAGCGCCCAGGACCGGGTCATCCGGCTGGAGGAACGGCTGCGCATGCGGGAGTTGCTGCCCGAGGACCTGCAGCCGCACATCAACGACTTCACGACGGGTCAATTGGTCGCACTGCGCTTCGCCAGCGACGCCGAGCTGCCCGACCTCGCGCGCCAGGTGCTGGCAGAGAGCATCACCAGCCGCAAGGCGATCAAGGAACGGATCCAGACCTGGCGGCCCGACTATCAGCGCGTCTGATCCGCTGTCGTTGATCGCCAGCCATCGCGACCGGTTCGGCGCGGACCGAATCCGGGACCAGATGCAGCGCACGTGCACGGCGGGGACCGGAAGGACGGTCCTCTGGGAGACCGGAAGAGGAATCCCGAGACGACGTCGTCGCCGCGCGGCGTGTAAGATTGCTCGTTTGGCTTGTTGAACGGGTGGACGCGTCTATGCGCGGCGGACGGCACAGAGGAGCACGATGAGCGATCTCGGACGGGAAATCCAGGACACCCAGGAATCGTTTGAGAGCCCTCGCTTTGAGGGGATCACGCGGCTGTACACGGCCCGCGACGTCGTCGAGCAGCGCGGTGCCATCGCGACGGATTACACGGTGGCGCGGGAAGCCGCGGGAGCGTTCCACGGGCGACTGCGTGAGCTGTTCGCCAAGGGGGAGTGCATCACGACGTTCGGACCGTACTCGCCCGGACAGGCCGTCGCCATCAAGCGGCTGGGCATCGAGGGGATCTACCTCGGCGGCTGGGCGACCTCCGCGAGAGGGTCGGACACCGAGGATCCAGGTCCCGACCTGGCCAGCTACCCGCTGAGTCAGGTGCCGAACGAGGCGGCAATGCTCGTGCGGGCGTTGCTCACCGCCGATCGCAACCAGCGGTATCAGCGTCTGCGCATGACCGAGGCCCAGAGGGCGGCGACGCCCCTTTACGATTATCGCCCCTTCATCATCGCCGACGCCGACACGGGGCACGGCGGTGATCCGCACGTCCGCAATGTGATCCGGCGCTTCGTGGAGGTCGGGGTCCCCGGCTACCACATCGAGGATCAGCGCCCCGGAACCAAGAAGTGCGGCCACCAGGGGGGGAAGGTGCTCGTGCCGGAGGACGAGCAGATCAAGCGGCTGAACGCGGCGCGTTTCCAGCTCGACATCATGCGAGTCCCGGGCATCATCGTGGCCCGGACCGACGCCGAGGCCGCCAGCCTCATCGACGGGAACGGGGACGAACGGGATCAGCCGTTCATCCTTGGCGCCACCGACCTTGCGGTGCCGCCCTACAAGTTGTGCTACCTGGCTCTTTTCAAGCGCTTGCACGACGCGGGCGTCGAGGCGCTCAACGCCCACCAGCTCTACGCGGTCTCGGACGCGGAGTACGCCCCCGCGTTCGCGTGGTTCGAGCGCGTCGGGCTGGAATCGTTCCTCCGGGCGAAGGCCGAGGCCTTCCTGCAGGATGGGCACACAGCCGTCGACCGTCTGCTCGACGAGGTGGCGAATCGGTTCCTGGAGACGTGGGAGGACGCGGCCGGCCTCAACACGTATGCCGAGGCCGTCGCCGAAGTCATCGAGTTCCGCTCGGCGCGGGGCGAGAGCGTCGCCATGACCGCCGACGAGTGGCGGGCGTTCGCCGGGACGGCCTCTCTGTACCGGGCGAAGGAGAAGGCCGGGGCGCTCGACATCGACATCGACTGGGACTGCGAGTTGCCGAGGACGCCCGAAGGCTACTACCAGGTACGGGGCGGAATCCCGTATGCGGTCGCCAAGTCGCTGGCCGCGGCACCGTTCGCGGACGTGTTGTGGATGGAGACGAAGACGGCGAAGCTCGACGACGCGCGGGAGTTCGCCGAGGCGATTCACGCGGTGTACCCGGACAAGATGCTGTCCTACAACCTGTCCCCGTCGTTCAACTGGGACACGACCGGCATGTCCGATGACGAGATGCGGGAGTTTCCGGAAGAGCTCGCCAAGCTGGGATTCGTGTTCAACTTCATCACCTACGGCGGTCACCAGATCGACGGCATGGCGGCCGAGGAGTTTGGCAGGGCACTGAAGGAGGACGGCATGCTGGCGCTGGCACGGCTCCAGCGCAAGATCCGGCTCGTCGACTCACCGTACCGGACGCCGCAGACGCTCGCAGGTGGTCCACGGCTCGATGCGGCGCTCGCGGCATCCTCGGGACGGACCGCGACCACCAGGGCGATGGGCAAGAGCTCCACACAACATCAGCACCTGGTCCAGACCGAGGTGCCGCGCTCGCTCCTGGTGGAATGGCTCGGCATGTGGTGCGAGCACTACGGACTCCCGGGCGGCCTGCAGGTAGAGCTGAAACCCTATCGATCCGGATCGGAGCTCCTCGAGCTTGGCCTCACCGCGGAGGGGGGCGCGCAGGAGGCCCGCATTATCTTCGCGCTCGTGTTGGACCGGAAGGGGCGCCGTATCCTGACGGTGCACGATCAGAACACCTTCGACAAGGCCCTGCGCCAGAAGCGCCTGATGACCCTGATCCATCTGTTCCTGGTGCACCGCTATCGGGCAGATTTTGTCTACTACCTGAGCCCGACCGACGACAACCGGTATCAGACCACCAAGATGAAGATGCACGGCATCTTCAGCGACGTGAATCAGGAGGTCGGCGAGATCATCGTGAGCCCCATCAACCACGAACGCGTCGCGGAGTTGCTCAACCCCGATCGAGAGGCCCTGGGCCGGCTCATCGCGAAGCAGGATCAGTTCACGCCGTCGTACGGGTAAGGCGCCATCCCACGAGCCGGCGCGCCACGCGTGGAGTCCCGGAAATGATGGGACGTTAAGGCCTGATCACAAATCCCGGACGCCGAGCACGACCGGTTGCAGCATCAGCGGGTAGATGAACGGCGCAACCCGGACGCCGCCTCGGACCTTGGGCTGCTCCGACACCTAGCGCCGTGCGGCGGCTTCGGGTACCAGCCGGGCTCCATGTCTCTCCGCGCGAACAACAACAATGCCTGCCACCGCCAATCAACTCGTACGCAACGTGGCGATCATCGCCCACGTCGACCACGGCAAGACCACGCTGGTGGATGCGCTCCTGCATCAGAGCGGCGTCTTTCGCTCGAACGAACGGGTGGCGGAGCGGGCGCTCGACAACATCGACCTCGAGCGCGAGCGCGGGATCACGATCATGGCCAAGAATACGGCCGTGCGGTACGAGAACCTGACAATCAACATTGTCGATACGCCGGGGCACGCCGATTTTGGCGGTGAGGTCGAGCGGACCCTGACCATGGTCGACGGGGTGCTGCTCCTGGTCGACGCGTCGGAGGGGCCACTCCCGCAGACGCGGTTCGTGCTCCGGAAGGCGCTCGAGCGCGGCTTGCCCCCCATCGTGATCATCAACAAGATTGACCGCCGGGATGCCCGGCCCGCCGCAGTGCTGAGTGAGATATACGACCTGTTCATCGATCTCGACGCGCGCGACGACCAGATCGATTTCCCGGTGCTCTATGCCAATGCGAAGGCGGGAACCGCCACCGCTGCCGTCGAACAGCCGGGGAGCACGCTGCGTCCGCTATTCGAGGCGATCGCCGAGCACGTCCGTCCGCCACAGGGCGATCCGGAGCAGCCCCTGCAGTTGCTCGTCGCCAACCTGGACTCGAGCGACTACCTGGGCCGGATCGCGATTGGCCGCATCTTCAACGGCACGGTGCGGGTCGGCGACCAGGTGGCGGTGGCCAAGCTCGACGGGGAAATTCAGCGTACCCGCGTCACGAAACTGTTCGCGTTCGATGGGCTTCAGCGCGTGGAGATCGCGCGCGCGGCTGCCGGAGACATCGTGTGCCTGGCGGGCCTCAGCGACATCACGATAGGCGAGACGATCACCGACCCCGAGCACCAGTCGCCGATCCCGCCGATTCACATCGACGAACCGACCGTCTCGATGGTGTTCGGGATCAACACGTCGCCAATGGCGGGCCGGGACGGGCAGTTCGTGACGTCGCGCAACCTGCGCGACCGCCTGGAGCGCGAGCTGATTGGCAACGTGTCGATCCGCGTGGAAGACACGGACCAGGCGGAGCAGGTAAAGGTGGTCGGGCGCGGCGAACTGCAACTGGCGATTCTCATCGAGATGATGCGACGGGAGGGTCACGAACTGCAGGTGTCGCGCCCTCAGATCGTGACCCGCGCGGCCGCGGGCGGCATCGAGGAGCCGGTCGAGGAGCTGGTGGTCGACGTAGCGGAGGATTTCCAGGGGGTCGTTATCGCCGGACTCGGCACGCGCCGGGCAACGATGACGAAGATGGTCAACCACGGGAGCGGTCGCGTCCGGCTCGAATTCCGGATCCCGACACGCGGTTTGATCGGCTTCCGGTCGCAGTTTCTGACCGACACGCGCGGCACCGGCATCATGAACCACCTGTTCGCCGGCTGGGAGCCGTGGCACGGCCCGATTGCCGCCCGCCCGACCGGCGCGCTGGTGGCGGATCGAGCGGGCAACGCAACGGCGTACGCGCTCTACAACCTGCAGGAGCGCGGCGATATCTTCATCGTGCCTGTAACGCCGGTGTACGAGGGGATGATCATCGGGGAGAATGCCCGGCCGGCCGACATGGATGTGAACGCCACCAGGGAAAAGAAGCTGACGAACATGCGGTCCTCCACCGCCGAGGACGCCATACGGCTCATTCCACCCCGTGTGCTGAATCTCGAGCAGGCAATCGAGTTCATCAACGACGATGAGCTCGTGGAGGTCACACCGAAGACCATCCGGCTCAGAAAGCGGATCCTGGGCGCCGGCCGCCGCCGCAGCGCAGCGCATTAGTCGCTTCGGGGGGCCGTTGCGCGCCACGGCGCCGCGTTCCGCGGTCGCCCCGGCAGAGCCGTCCGTTTCCGTTTCGTCGCGAAACACCCGATCCTGGCTGGCCGCGTTACGATGGGCGTCGGTGCACGTGAGGGGGCACGGTTTCTCACTGCTCGGCAGCGCCGGCCTCGCCGCAGCGCTGGTCGCCTGCGGGGTGCCGCGCCGCCCGAGGAACCGCCGCCGCCGGCGCCTCTCGGAGCAGAGGCCGTCGCCGACTGGCGGATGATCGACCTGAGCCACGCCTACGGCGACCGCACGCTCTACTAGCCGACGGACACCACCGGTAGGGATACGCTTCGGTCAGTTGCCGCGTGCGAAACGGCTCGACCACCGTGTCGAGTTCCTGGCACATCCGCGACACCCCGTGGGCGTAGGCCTCCTGCACAAAATGACTACCGCGCGAGTCAGACACACCTGACAGAACCCCCGTGCCCGTGCTGTTTCTCGGTATTCCCGAAGACGCGCACTGTTCCGCAGCCGGACGCAGCGTCGGCAGATGCGCCGCTTGTCGAAGTCACGAAGTGGCCGCCGGCGCCAGCAGCGGAGGCAGAGCTTCGACGGGGCCGGTGGTGGCAGTGGCCGGTGGACCAATTCGTCTCGGCCGTTCCAGACGGATTCGTAGTCGTCCACGCGTTCCGATGACACTCCGCCGTCCCCGCTCACAACCACCGCCGTCCCGGACGGTGGAGCCCCGTCGCTGCCAGGAGGAACAGCACCGTTAGAGGAAACTCAAAGGAATATTGGCGGACAAAGACCGTACAAAAGGCCAATGGTGGGTTGACTAAGGTCACGCCCATCGGCCCGCCGCTCCTCGAATCGCGTCTCCAAACATTCCGGCAACAACCCGCTAGATCCACTGGAATCCTTTAGCAACGCATAGTTACTTGTCAATGGCATACAATTACTGTTCCTAAGGCGTAATGTAGTCATGCCTCTGAATTCGGCACGGTCTTCCTCAATGCGCCGAGCGACGCCGTTGTCGGTCATCACACCTAGCGAATCGACGTCCTGCGCTTGCGGGAAGACTTGGCACCGTTCGCTTGGACAGATCGGGTCATTTGCGCCTGAGGTCACCACGATTGAGGCGGTGCACCTGACGGAGTTGCGCGGCGCCTTGCAGACCGCATACGCGGCGGCTGGCCGTACGGCACCGACCTATACCGACCCAGCGATCACGCCCGGGTCGACCATTTGGATGGTGCACTTTAACTAACGGGTGTCAGGAGCCAGCTCCTCGTGTCCTCTGATCGTGGGCCCGAGACGCTCCCTTAACCGCCCGGATCTTCGTCGCCCGCCTGGATCTTCTCGTCACCGGGCGCTCTCATTTGGTGTCCTTAGACGTCTGCTATCATCGGTCATATGACGCCACCCGCCAAATTACGGTTGATCGAGTTGCGCTACGAGGATGTTTGTCCCGACTGCGGCGTGAAGCTCAAGGCTGGGACCCAAGCATATTGGTCGGATGAAGCGCGAGGGCAAGCGTGGTGTCGTCTGTGCGTGCGTCTACGTCCTCTTGAACTCAAACTTGAGGTTCTGGAACGACAAGTCCGGGAGGTCGGCGGGTGACTGTACGCCGGAACGGACCCACGCGCATTGGCATTGGTAGCTTGCTGCTTCTGGTTCCAATTGGGGCCTGCTCCGATGCGTCCCGCCCTCCTGTTCCTCGTCGGAGCTCGACCGAGATCCTTGACGAATTGGATCGTACGCGGCGTGAGCGAGAAGGTAGAACCGAGGCGGAGATCATGGCCGAACTGCAGGACGGGCGCCATGACGGCGACGGACAAGAGACCGTGGACTGGTTCGTGGTGCCGCCAGACAACAACGCCGCGGCCCGCGCGAGAAGCGTCGAAGCCGCCGAGTCGGCGAGGCGCGCCAGAGTGGCCGCAGCCTTGCAGGCGGAGAGAGCGGCTGCCTTGCAGGCAGACTCCGGTTCAGGCAGGGACGGTTCCGTCGCCGCTCACGCGCTCCCGTGGTACGAAGGTGGGACCCTCCACGCGGCGAACGGGCGACAGTGGCTCGCGGCTCCGGCCCGCAACCGGTTAGCAACAGCCGCCGACTTCGTCGCCGGCTTTTGGCGGCGGGACGGCTATTCGGAGAGACACGTCGGACAGATGGTACTGGACGGCTCCCTCCGAGCAGCCGCAGAAATCCAGGTCGATTGCATCACCAGGATGCTCAACGAGAGGGCGGACCGGCAGTCGACGATAGCGATTATTGCAGCTGCTTGCTACGTGACGGACTAAGAACGGTCTATCGCTACTCCGGGGATTGGGTGGCCGCGGAACCGAACGGCCCACCCCCTTGTGCCAATGATCTGTGAGACAACCTCCCTATTGAGATTAGTGTAGGGGCGGGGAGGGTTTGATGGATGAATCGCATGCCACCAGCCGTGGAGATGGACGTGGTCGCGGGGCCGAACGCGGAGGGAGCCCGGAGGGCGACCGGAGCCTTCGGGCCCACGGCTACGTCAGCCGCGACGGCACCCGATCCTGAAGTGCCGGCGAAAGCCGAGCGCCGCCGGTTCACGGCGGAGTATCGGCTCGGCATCCTCAAGCAGGCGGACGCGTGCAAGCGGCCTGGCGAGCTGGGGGCGCTGCTGCGCCGAGAAGGCTTGTATAGCTCGCACTTGGCGAACTGGCGACGGCAGCGTGAGCAGGGCGCCCTGCGGGACATGCCGGGACGTCGGCGCGGCCCGACCCCACGTCCGATCGACCCGCGTGTGAAGCAGTTGGAAGCCGAGAACCGCAGGCTCCAGCGGGCCGAGACGATCATCGCCCTCCAAAAACAAGTTGCCGAGATCCTGGAGATCCCCCTGAAACCCCTCGACACCGACGAGACCGACTGATGCGCGCGATCGAGGCCGTCACGGCGAAGGGCGAGACGTCGGCGTTGTGTCAGAGCATCGGCGTGTCCCGCGCGTCGCTCTATCGGCGGCGCCGGCCCACGCCGCCGGCGACGCCCCGGCGGCCCCGCGCGCCGTCGCCGCGCGCGCTGGTCCCGGCCGAACGGCGAGCCGTCCGCGACACGTTGCACAGCGCGCGGTTTGTCGATCAATCGCCCGCCGAAGTCTATGCGACGTTGCTTGAGGAGCAGACATGCCTCTGCTCCCCGCGCACGATGTATCGGGTGCTCGCCGAGGCCGACGAAGTGCGGGAGCGCCGCGACCAGGTGCGGCATCCGGCGTACGTCAAACCCGAGCTCGTCGCGACGGCGCCGAATCAGGTCTGGTCCTGGGACATCACCAAGCTGAAGGGCCCGGTTCCCTCTCTCTACTACTCGCTGTATGTGATCCTCGACCTCTTCAGCCGCTACGTCGTGGGCTGGATGGTGGCGGTCAAGGAGAGCGCCCACTTGGCCGAGCGCTTGATCGAGCAGACCTGCGCGAAGCAGCGCATCCAGCCGCAGCAGCTCACGATTCACGCCGACCGCGGCGCGCCCATGCGCAGCAAGCTCGTCGCGCTGTTGTTCTCCGACCTCGGCATCGCGGCCAGC
This sequence comes from Vicinamibacterales bacterium, assembly GCA_965263055.1. Lineage (GTDB taxonomy): Bacteria > Acidobacteriota > Vicinamibacteria > Vicinamibacterales > UBA8438 > VXRJ01. The sequence continues at coordinate 723,557 of OZ253581.1, forward strand.
CACTCGCGGCCGCGCGTGAGCAATGACAATCCGTTCTCGGAGGCGCAGTTTCGCACCTTCACGTATCGGCCGGAGTTTCCGAAGCGGTTCGGCGCACTCGAACACGCGCGCGCCATCTGCCACGACCTCTTGGCTTGGTACAATGATGCCCACCACCACAGCGGCCTCAGCTATCTCACGCCGGCCGACGTGCGCGATCGGAGGCTACGGACGGTGTGTGTCGGCAAGGTACGCGGCCCAATCGTTCATGAGCCGCCGCCGCCGCTCGAACAAGTCCGACCGCGCGTACGCCGCTTCGACCTTGTTCTGGATGACATGCGCCAGCGCCGCCTCGATGACCTCCCGCGGATGGTCCGTCTCCTCGGCGGCCCAGTCCCGGAACGACGACCGGAAGCCGTGCGGCACGGCTGCGATTCGATGGTACTGGAGCATCTTGGGCAGCGTCGACGCGGAGATCGGCTTCCCGCTGCGCATGGGAAACACGAGCGAATTGCCGTCGCCGAGCGTCCGCGCGGCGTCGAGAATCTCCAGCGCCCGCCGGCACAGCGGGACCCGGTGCTCGCGCTTCGCCTTCATCCGCGTAGCGGAAACCGTCCACACACGGCCGGCAATGTCGATCTCGGCCCACGTCGCCAGCCGCACCTCACCGGACCGCGCCGCGGTCAGCACCAGAAACTCGAACGCCAGCGTGATCGCCGGCGCAGCCGACGCCGACGCGCGCACCGTCTCGACAGCCGCGGCCGCGTCCTTGTGGGGCAGCGCCAGCCGGTGCGTCACGATGTCGTTCTGCGGACCGAGCACCGGCAGGACCCGGTCGCACGGGTTGTCAATGTATGAAGTCCGGCGATGTTCTGTGTGGTCCGTAGAGAGCCTTAAGTGACTGTGTAAAAGGCTATTACTACTCATCCGTGCCCGCCTGCCCGCCCTTGAACGTCCCGCGAAATCCAGCCCATACCGCGATATAATGAGGGTATGTACGATGGCACGCAGCGCGTCGGCATACCGCGGAAACTCAAGCCCCGCGGCCAACATCCCGACAAGCGACTCTCGGCCGCGTTCGTCCGCAACGCGCCGGTCGGAAGGCACTGTGACGGGAACGGACTCTACCTCGTCGTCAAGCCCACCGGCACCCGCAGCTGGATCCAGCGCATCGCGATCCGCGGCCGGCGGCGCGACATCGGACTCGGCAGCGTCCGGTTGGTCCCGCTCGCCGAGGCCCGCGAGAAGGCCGTCGTCAACCGCAAGCTCGCCCGCGACGGCGGAGACCCGCTCGCCGACCGCCGCCGCGCCAAGCGCATACCCCTGTTCGCCGCCGCCGCCGAACGCGTCTGGAACCAGCTGCGGCAGGGCTGGCGCCACCCGCGGCACGCCCGCGACTGGTGGCGGAGCTTCGAGAACTATGTCCTCCCCCGCATCGGCCAACGGCCCGTCTCCGAGGTGACGGCCGCCGACGTGCTGGAGATCCTCGAGCCCATCTGGCACAGCAAGCCGAAGACCGCGCGGCGGTTGCGCCAGCGCATCCGCGCCGTGCTGGAGTGGGCCGTGGCGCTGGAGCATCGTGCGGATAACCCTTGCGACCGGCTCGGGCCGGTTCTCGGCCCGCACGATCTGGCCGTTCGCCACTTCCGGGCGCTGCCCCACGCCGAGGCCGCGGCGGCGGTCGCGGCGGTGCACGGCTCGCGGACGCTGCCGGCCCTCAAGCTGGCGTTCGAGTTCCTCGTGTTGACGGCTGGGCGCTCGGGCGAGGTGCGCGGGGCGCTGTGGGCCGAGGTGGACACGTCAGCCCACGTGTGGACCGTGCCGGCCACGCGGATGAAGGCGAAGCGGGAGCACCGGGTCCCGCTCTGCGGCCGGGCGGTCGAGATTCTCGACGCCGCGCGGACGCTCGGCGACGGCGACAGCCCGCTCGTGTTCCCCGGCCCGCGCGGCAGGCCCCTGTCCCACACGCCGCTCTACACCGTCTTCAAGGAGCACGGAATCGCCGCCGTGCCACATGGCTTCCGATCCAGCTTCCGGGACTGGGCGGCCGAGAAGACCGACCACCCGCGCGAGGTCGTCGAGGCGGCTCTGGCCCATGTGGTGCAGAACCAGGTCGAGGCGGCCTACGCCCGTTCGGACCTGTTCGAGCGGCGGCGGATTCTGATGAACGACTGGGAAGCCTATCTCGCCGACACACACCCTCATCGCCCGACCGTGGAACCAGCGGAACACGAACTCGCCGGAACCGCAGCATCTTGACCACGAGTGAACCCGATCCGATCCTGCTCCTCTGCTCGACCACACACCGCCCCCAACAAGTCAGTCGGGCAGAGATCGCGAACGGGCATCAGGTGCAGTACGGATCGGGCGGAGAAGGACATCGAGCGGGACGACGAACATGAGAAGATCCCGGAGAGCGACGACGGCGATCCGGGCGGCGGGGAGCAAGAGTCGGACGGCACGATCAGAAGACACAGAACTGGCTCCTGTCATCCGTTAGATGGCAGGAGCCAGCATACTCCTTGTGTACACAAGGAGACTGGCGAGTGGCTCCGCCCCCTCGACCCCCGGACGAAGAGACGGCGCGTGCCGCGCCGGTTCAGACCCGCCGTCGATGCGGCCGTTGCCGGGCCGCGCGCCGGCAAGGTCATTGAGCGCCGGGTGCCCCCCGGCGTCCGGCAGCGCACTATCGGCGTGCGCGTCGCCGTCGGTTCGCGGGCCGACCACATGCTGTGCGGCCAGCTCCGGCGCACCGTGGTCGCGGGTAGCCGCCCCCGGAATCCGAACCGCTTGGCGTAGGATCGGCTGCAAGCGGGCGCGGATGGTGGCGCGCCGCTAGACGGAGAGCGAGGATACGGAATTTCTGCGGCGTGCATCACGGAGGCGAGCGAATGGATGAATTCAAGATATGGGCGCTTGAGGACGCGTCCTCGGTCGTGGAGTTGGAGTCCCAACGGCAGATGGAAGCGGAGTCACTTCTCGAGGACACGCTCGTTGCGAACCCCGACTTGCTGATGCCGGGCCTCAAGCTGGTCGGCAGGCAAACGCCGACCGCGGGCGGGCCGCTCGACCTGCTGGGAGTGGACAGATACGGCAGGCTCTCGCTGTTCGAATTGAAGCGTGGCACCCTTACCCGCGACGCGGTGGCGCAGGTGATCGACTACGCGGCCGACCTTGAAGCCATGGACCTGGCTGAACTGGCCGGCCTGCTGGCCAGGGAGTCGGGCAAGCGCGGCATCGACGAGATCGAGGACCTGGAGGAATGGTACGGACAGCAGTTCGGCGAACAGGAGTTGACTTCGTTGAGGCCGCTGCGCATGTTCCTCGTCGGCTTGGGCGCCGAAGAGAGAGCAGAGCGAATGGTGGACTTCCTCGCCAACAACAGCGGCATGGACATCTCGCTCATCACCTTCCACGGTTTCACCTACGGGGGGAAGACGCTCTTCGCCAGGCAGGTGCATGTGGAAGGAGTCGTGGACTCGGAGTCACGCTCGGGGAACCGATACGTGAGCGTGGCGGAGAAGAGAGCGCGGTTGGACGAGCGCGTTGAAGAATATGGCGTGACCGAGCTGTTCGGCGCCGTGCGAGACATGTTCCGAGCGAACTGGCCAGATTCCAAGATGCACCCGACGGTCACTGGACTCAGCATCAAGCTGAAGAAGCAGACCTATGCACGCATTGAGCTCTGGAAGGCGGGAGAAGTCCGGATCGCCTTTCAACCTTGTGCCAAGGCGCTGTGCCTGAACGAGTTCGAGCAGCCGGTCGCGGCGATCCCACATGACACGTGGCCGCACGATCGCGACCCATTGGCAGATGCGGACGCTGCGGTCGCGCTCAAGTTGACCGCGGAGGCTTGGCGTACTCATGAGGAGATGTTGACGAGGCTCGCTCGCGCGGTCCATGAGGCTCATCAAGCACATGCGGCCAAGTAGTGGGCGCAGCCCCCGCCCGTCCGGGCCGGTGTCGTCGTGGACGGCTCTCGGCGAGAACACGTGGCTAGCCTCTGCGAGCGGCGTGTCAAGTCGCTGGCGCGCCTCCTCCGCTCCGCTCCGGCCCGTTGGGTGACACGCCGCTCGCGCCGGCTCTGGGCTGATTATGGCCGTCCGTATCCGTCCGGCCATCGATCACTGGCCGGCCTCCACTTCGGCGGACTCGGTGGCTGACGCCCCGGGCGATCTGGTGCCGGTCCGTCCGTGGACGGCTTCCGATGCCCGGTAGATTCCAGTTTAAGAAGAGGGGTACAACGAGGGTATTGAGACCGATGTGTATTCTGTAACTGTATTTAGGTCAGCCACTTACAGAATATCCCAGAAGGTCGCACGGGTTGTCGCTTCGCAGGTCCATCGCGATCGCCCATTCCAGCACCGACCGGATGCGCTGGCGCACGGCCTTGGCGGTTTCCGCCTTGACGTGCCAGATCGGCGTGAGGATCTCCAGCACGTCGGCGGTGTTCACTTCGGAGACCGGCCGGCGGCCGATGCGGGGGAACGCATAGCGCTCGAGGCTCCGCCACCAAGTCTGCGCGTGCCACCGGCCGCGCCAGCTGCCGCGCTTTTGTTCGAGCACCCGCTGGGCGGCATCAGCGAAGGTCGGAACACGCTGGACGCGGCGCTTGTCGGCCAAAGGGTCGCCCCCGGACCGCGCCAGCTTGCGGTTGGCGAGGGCCTGCTCGCGGGCGTCGGCGAGCGAGACGAGCGCGGCGGCGCCGAGTCCGAGTTCGCGGCGTCGTCCGCGGATGACAAGCCGCTGGACCCAGCTGCGGGTGCCAGTCGGCTGCACGAACAGGTACAACCCGTTGCCGTCGGCGTGCCGTCCTGGCGGGGCGGAACGGACGAAGGCAGCCGAGAGGGCCTTGTCGGGATGCCGGCCTCGGCGCTTGGTTCTCGGGGGTGCGGCGGCGAATTCGATTACAGCAACCATACCCTCATTATATGCGGGAATGGGCCGGATTTCACGCTACGTCCTGACCGCCTCAGTCCGCGTATGTGAACTATAAATTGTTGTTAATAAACAACTTACTGAACTACAGGCACGGTTTAGTACGACTGTGGAACACAGGTGGTTGTTAAGGCAGGGCGAAGACGAACAGCGTGTTGCTGCCGGTCGACGTGGTCAGTTCGGGGGTAATCCGGAGGAAGCTGGTTCCCTGCGTGATGCCGCCGGCCGCGATGGCGATGTACTGGCGGCCGTTCACGCTGTAGGTCATCGGGCGGCCGCTCACTGGGCCGTTCAGGATGGTCTGCCAGAGGATGTCGCCCGTCTCGGCGTTGAAGGCGCGGAAGCGGCGGACGGTGTCGCCGGAGAAGAGCAGGTTGCCGCCGGTGGCGAGGACCGATCCGTAGATCGGCGCGCGCTGCTGGTAGCGCCAGAGTGTCCGGCCGGTCGAGGCCGAGATGGCCTCCAGCCAGCCGACCGGCGCGGTGTCGGGATCGAGGTCGGGATGGTGGCGCACGACGGCGCGGACGTCGTATCCGTCGCTCGGGCCCGCCTCCTCCACCGACATCGACAGATCCATGCAGGCGTTGTTCATCGGCATGTACATCGCGCCGGTGTCGGGGCTGTAGGCGCCCGACGGCTGATTCTTGCCGCCGAGGAGGTGCGGGCAGGCGAGCACCGGATCGGTGACCGACCGGGGCGCTGTGCTCTCGTCGATCATCGGACGCCCGGTCCGGACGTCGAGGCCGGTCATGATGTTCTGGTAGACGGTCGGCCGAGCCCACAGGAACTCGCCGGTCGCCGCGTCGAGCGTCCAGACCAGGCCGGTCTTCCCCGGAATGCCGGTGATCACCTTTCGGGTCTCGCCCGGCACCAGGTCCGGATTGATCCAGGGCACCTCGGCGGGATCCGGCGATACCTCGGTCTCGACGATCAGCCGTTCGAAGACATGGTCGAGATCCCAGTTGTCGCGCGGCAGGTGCTGGAAGTACCAGACCAGCTCGCCGGTCCGCGGATCGAGGGCGAGGGTCGAGTTCGTGTACAGCAGGTCCGCCTTGCCCGATCCGCGGAGCGGCTCCGGCAGCGGCGACGGCGGCCCGGTCCCCCAGAAGACAAGGCCCAGCTCCGGGTCGTAGCTTCCCTGCATCCAGGCGGAGGTGTGGCGGCGGGCAGAGCGCGTGAGGCCGCCCCACGTGTCGCCGCCCGGCTGATCGGGCGTCGCCGCCGTGTTCACCCGCCAGCGTTCCTCGCCGGTCTCGGGATCGTGGCCAGTGATGAAACAGCCGCCCGGCCGCGGGCTCGACGGGTTGCACCGCGAGCCGGTCACCAGCATGCCGTCGACGATGATCGGCCCGGTCGTCTGCGCCACCTGCTCGCGCCAGTCGGCCCGCTGTGATTCCCAGACCAGTTCGCCGGTCTGCGCGTCGAGCGCCACGAGGAACGCATCGTTGGTGGCGACGTAGACCTTGTCGTCGTAGATCGAGACGTTGCGGTACCGGGCGCGCGTGCCGGTGGTGTTCCACGGCTCGTCGGGCGTGAACCGGCGGTACTCCCAGAGCAGGTCGCCCGTCGTCGCGTCGACCGCCTCCACCCGATCCTCCACGTGCGGGAAGAACATCACGCCGTTGTAGACGATGGGTTCCACCTCCTGGTAGCCCTCGGTCATCGAGCGCGACCAGACCAGTTGCAGGCCGCCGACGGTGTCCGCGTCGATCTGATCGAGCGGGCTGTAGCCCCAGAGGCTGTAGCCGCCCCGGAAGGTGAGCCAGTTCTCCGGGCGTGGAGCGCGCAGCATCGCGTCCGTCACCGGCACAAAGTCGCGGAGCAGCGGGGGGATGGGCGCCGGCGCGTCGTCGGACGACGGCTGCTGGGCCGACGCTCCGAAGCCGAACGCCGCCAGCGTCGCCGCGGCGACGAGGCAGGTGGCCAGGGCTGGACGAAGGTGTCTGTTCCCCATGCTGTTTCCTCCGCCGGCGCCGTCCGGGCGCCTACTGGCCAACGGGCTCGTCCGCGCCCTGTTCCACGAGGTAGTGGACGACCGACTCGAACTGCAGCTCCTCCGCCACGTCAAGCGCGGTCCGGCCGCTCGGATCGGCGGCGTGGATGTCGGCCCCCAGCTCGACCGCCAGCTTCGCGGCGGCAAGCGTGCGCGACTCCGGCGTGCCGTCGTCGGTGTAGGGCACCCACGGGCGGACGCGGCCGCCGCCCATGCCGAGCGCCGCCATCAGCGTCGTCGTCCGATCGGTGCGCCACTGCATGGAGACGTCGGCGACGTAGCCGACTTCCAGGACGAACCGAGGATCCGCGCCGTGCTCCGCCAGCAGTTGCATCAGCTCGGCCCGGGCGAAACGGGCGGCGAGCCATAACGGCGTGGCGCCGACGAAGGCGGGGGGAAAGTGCAGGTCGCGCGATGTGCGGCGGGTCGGTGTCCAGGTCTCGAGCGTGACACTCGGATCCGCACCCGCTTCCAGCAGCGCGCGCGCCGCCCGCACGTCGTTCCGCATCACCGTCTCGTGCAGCGCCGCGAAGCCGGCGGCGGCGGCGCTCGGATCCGCCCCGCGATCGAGCAGGAACTCCAACAGCTCGGTATGCCCGCCGTGCGCCGCGAGGGTTACCGCACTCACCCCCCAGGCATCCGCGTCGTTCACTTCGGCCCCGGCATCCACAAGGCGGCGAGCCGATTCGAGGTCGCCGGCCCGGACCGCGAACAGCAGGGCGGTGTTGCCGCCGTGCGGGATCTCCTTGTTGTTGCGGCTGTGCGGCGGGACGCCCATCCACTGGGTCCAGATGTCGGACTTGGCGTGCAGATCGGCGCCCTGCGCGATCAGGGCGTCGACCACCGCCGGATGCCCCTGCGCCGCCGCCCACATCAGCGCCGTCTGGCCGCGGGTTCCGCGCCGGTCGAGGTCGGCGCCGGCCCGGGCGAGCCGATCCACCACGTCCGCGGCGCCGGCGCGCGCGGCCACCATCACCGGCGTCTCGCCCGCGAGCAGCGCGATGTTCGGGTCGGCGCCCGCGGCGAGGAGGAGGTCGGTCATCGTGGCGCTGCGGTTCTGCCCCGCCGCCCAGAGCGGCGTCGCGCCCAGGTCGTTCGCGCCGTTCGGATCGGCGCCCGCCTCGAGCAGCAGTTGCGCGGTCTCGTAGCTGTCGCTGTGAATGGCCCAGAGCAGCCCGGTCGATCCATCAGCCTCCGCCGCGCCGGCGTCGACCCCCGCCTGGAGCAGCGTGCGGACGGCTTCGGCATCGCCCTGCTTCGCGGCGGCGATCAGCCGGTCTGCGTCCAGCCGCGCGGCATCATCGGTCTGGGCGAACGCAGTGCGGGCGGACGCAGGACTAGTGGCAACGAGCGCGACGACGGCCGCGACCCACCACGCGCGGATCCGCATCGCGGCGCTCCTCCCGCTAAAGATCGGCCAGGGTATCGAGCGGCAGCTTGCCGGTGCTGCCGCCGATCCGGTCGACCGGGACATCCATCTTGTCCATCAGCGTCACCAGCAGGTTGGCTAGCGACGGCTCCTTGGCATAGCGAATGTGGCGTCCGCTCGGCAGGCGTCCGGCGCCGCCGCCGACCAGCATGATCGGCAGGTTGTCGCCGGCGTGGCGGGTGCTGTTGGAGATGCCCGACCCGTACATGATGGTCATGTGGTCGAGCAGCGACCCGTCGCCGTCCGGGGTCGCCCGCAGCTTCGCCAGGTAGTTCGAGAACAGCTCGGTGTGGTACCGGTTGATCTTCGACATGTGCGCGACGATCTCCGGCACGTTGTTGTGGTGCGAGAGCGGATGGTGCGCCTCCGGCACACCAATCTGCGGATAGGGGCGCGCGCTCTGCTCCTTGCCGATCATGAACGAGACGACCCGCGTCAGATCGGACCGGAACGCGAGGAGCTGGAGGTCGAGCATCAGCTCGAGGTGATCCTCGAAGACCGGCGGCGCCCCCTGCGGCTGCTGCATCTCCGGCAGCTCCAGGTCGCTCTGCTCTTCCGCCCGCTGAATGCGCCGCTCGACGTCGCGAACCGACTCGGTGTAATCGTCCAGCTTCGTGCGGTCCGACGTGCCCAGCTCGCGCTTCAGATCGGCCAGCTTCCCGTTGACCGCGTCGAGCAGGCTCTTGTGCTGCCGCAGCCGCGCGGCGCGCACGTCGGGGTCAGTGCTGCCGCTGTCGCCGAAGAGCGTCTCGAACACGCCGCGCGGATTCCACTCCATCGGCAGCGGCTGCGTCGGGCTGCGCCAAGAGAGCGTGTGCGTGTAGACGCAGCTCAGGTTGCCGGTGCAGGCGCCCGCGTTGTTCGGCCGGTCCAGCGCCACCTCCAGCGAGGCGACCTGCGTCTCCTTCGCGTAGTGCCGGGCGAGCAGCTGATCCATCGAGACGTCGGCGATGATCTCCGTCTCGTTGGTGCCGCCCCGCGCCGTTCCGGTCAGGAAAGATCCGGACGCCCCGGCATGGATGTAGTTCCAGTTGGCGTGCAGCCCGGACAGCACGATCATCTGATCGCGGTAGGGTGCGAGCGGCTCCAGGATCGGCGTGAGCGGGTAGGCGGTCCCTTCCTCTGCCGGCGTCCAGTACTCCATCGCCATCCCGTTCGGGACGTAGAACGCCTGGAAGCGGTGCGGCGCCTTCGCGGCCGCCCGCGCCGCCCGCGAGACGGCGGTGGGAGCCATTGCATCGAGGAACGGTAGCGCGAGCGTCGCGCCGAGCCCTCGAAGCATCGTCCGCCGCGGCAACGACTTCTGGATCAAGGTCATCCTGGCCTTCTCCTGTTCGGTCCTGTCGCCCGTGACTTCCGCTATTCTACCGCGTCCGTCGACACGGCCGAAGGGAGTGCCCGCATCGTGAACTGCGGGCTCCGGACGATGCCCGACACGATCGCCGACCAACGATATTCCGACGCGGCCGCCTCCCGCACGATCGCGCGCACCGCCGGCCGGTCGTAGTACTCGAGACGCCGGCCCAGCGCGTAGGACAACAGCTTCTCGGTCACCGTCCGGGGAAAGCGCTCCGGCTCGTCGAGCAGCAGCGCGCGGAGGCCGGTGAGACCGGCGATCGGCTCGCCTCCCGCCGTCATGCCGGTAGCGTCGATCGGCAGTCCCTGCTCGTCCGTCGTGCGCCAGCCGCCAATCACGTCGAAGTGTTCCAGCGCGAACCCGAGCGGATCGATCACCGAATGGCAACTCGCGCAGACCGGGTTCCGCCGGTGCTCCGCCAGGCGCTCCCGGATCGATGCCGGCGCCGCGCCCGGTTGGTCTTCCAGGTCGGTGTCGACGCCAGGGGGCGGCGGCGGCACCGGCGTTCCGAAGATGTTGTCCACGAGCCACTTCCCGCGCAGCACGGGCGACGTGCGGTCGGGGTACGACGTCGTCGCCAGCAGCGCGCCGGCCGAGAGCAGGCCGCCCCGCCGTTCCGGGTCGGTCAGCGTCACGCGGCGGAACCGGTTGCCGTAGATGCCCGGAATCCCGTAGTGCCGCGCCAGCCGCTCGTTGACGAACGTGTAGTCGGCGTCCAGCAGGTCCGCAACGCTCCGATCCTCGACGATCGTGCTCGCCACGAACCGTTCCACCTCTATCCGGAACGCCTCCAGCAGCGTTTCGTCGTAGTGCGGGTACTGATTCGGGTCGACCACCACCTCGTGGACGCGCCGCAGGTTGAGCCACTGCGCCGCGAAGTCGGCGACGAGCGCCTCCACGGCGCGGGGGTCGGCCAGCATCCGGCGCACCTGCTGATCGAGCACCGCCGGGTCGGACAGCCGTCCCGCTTCCGCCAGCTCCAGCAGCGTGTCGTCCGGGAGGCTGCTCCAGAGGAAGAACGATAGCCGCGACGCCAGGTCCAGGTCGGACAGGACGTAGGCCGTCTGACCGTCCGCGGCCTCCGCCGGGTCGCGGTAGACGCGCAGCAGGAACTCCGGATCGATCAGGATCCGTTCGAGCGCGAACTGCACGCCGTGATCGAAACTCCCCCCGTCGGCGCGCCCCTCGTCGAAGAAGATCAGAAGGGCCTCGACGTCGGCATCGGTCACCGGCCGCCGGAAGGCGCGGCGGGCAATGGGACGAAGGATCTCCGCCGCGCAGGCGCGCTCCTCGCTCTCGATCGCCGGCTGGCAGACGAAGATGGCGCGACGGCTCGGGGTGTCCGACGCCGCCCCCGTCGCCGCGTAGGGTCCGCCGATCTCGACCGCGGCGACCGCCGCGTAGCCCATGTAGATCTGATCGTTCGTCAGCACGCGGCCCCGCTGCAGCGGCTGCGGGATTCCTTCCGGCTCCCACAACTGGCGAACGAACGACACGCCGACACTATGCGGCCCGGCCGTCACCGGCAGCCGGACCTCCAGGTGGGCGTCGCCTTCGCGCTGCATGAAGGCTTCCCATTCGGGGTCGGCGGCAAAGCCCGGTTCGCCGTCGCCGGCGTAGCTCGCCGCGGCCGGCTGGCCCGGCACGTTGCCCCCTACCGTGAAGCGTTCGATCAGCCGACCGTCGAGCCGGACATCCAGCCACTGCGGCCAGCCCATCCCCATCAGGTAGTCCTGGTACTGCCGGCGCAGCTCGATCCGCACGGCATACTCCCCGTCGACCGGGAAGTAGTACTCAATCGCCTGGCCGCCGCGCGATCCGAGCGGCAGGTCATCCCCCTGGCGGCCGTCCTGCACGATGTGGAGCGAGATCTCGAACGTCTCCGAGCCGGCCGCGACCGGCGGCAGACCGACCGCCAGCCGCGTCACCTGCCGCGCGACCGAGAGATACCGCTCGATGTGCGCGGTGGTCAGCCCGAGGACGTCGGCGAAGTTGTCGAAGCTGCCGTCGGCGGTCTCGTCGCCCGGCAGGAGCGATTCGACATCGACGTCGAGCGTGAAGAGATCACGGACCGCGTTGCGGTACTCCGTCCGGTTCAGCCGGTGCACGGCGCCTACGCGCCCCGGGTTGGGGTCGGCTGTCCACGCGCGGTCCAGCTCGGATTCCAGCCAGCCCGCCACCGTCCGGTAGGTCGGACGATCCGGGCGCAGCCGTCCCGGGGGCGGCATCGATCCGGCCCGCAGCCGCAGAGCGACCGTCTCCCAGATCTCGGGGTTCGCGACAACGTTGTGCGGATCCAGTTCGTCGAGGGCGAGCTCCGCGGTCGGGAGCCGGCTGTTGTGGCAGCCTACGCAGTAGCGGCGGAACAGCCGCTGCACCTCATCGGCATCCACTGCGGCTGACGCAACGGTCTGGGCGGCCGCGGAGCGCGGCTCTGGCTCCGCCGCCCGGCCGGCATCGGACGCCGCCGCTACGACGGCGATACCGACGGCCGCGGCAGCGATCCGGGCGCCCGCCGGGCTCTGCATGGACCTACTCTCCTCGCGCGGCTACTGCCCGCCCGCCTTCGCCGCCTCGCGATCCTCCGCGCGGCCGGCGCTCAGGCTGTTCGGGAGGCCGTAGTTGCCTTCATGGCATGCGTACTCGTAGAGCTCGTACGACTCGTCCCGGTTGAGCGGCATCGCCACCCTCCAGGTGCCGGTGTAGATCGCGGGATCGCTGATCGTCACCTCGTACTCGATGGTGTCCTGGTCGACGAACGTGAACCGCTCGACAACGCGCAGATCCTCCGTGCGGGGCAGGCCGCGCGCACCCCGCGTCGCGATGTTCGTCGCGATCGCGCCGCGCGAGTTGTAGTTCCCGACTTCGACCACCAGCGTGTTGCCCTCCCAGCGGCCACGCGACTCGCCGTTCCACTGGCGGATCTTCCCCGAAATCGGCGGCTGGCCGGCGATTGGAATGATCCGCGCCTCGTGGATCATCTCGTAGAGGATGACGACGTAACCGGGCGCCTGCACGATGCGGTAGCCGGCGCCGTAGCCGGGCGGGAAGATGCCCCCCGGAACGCCGCGCGTAATGCACCGCTCCCACGGCGTGTGGGTCATGTAGGAGTCGGTCAGGTGGATCAGGTTGTAGTCGCGGGTCGCGCGGGCATGGTCGCGGACCGGGATCCGGCCGTTCGGCGGATCGACCACCATGGAGCGACGGCGCGCATTGCGCGGCGCGCTGGCGGGGCCGTCGCCCCAGGGGCCCTGCGGCGGACGGCGGCGGGCCTCCTCCGGCTCGGGGGTCGCCGGCGCCCGCTGCGGCTGATTCGCCCCGCCGAACCAGGCGGCGAGCGGGGCCAGCCGATCGATATCGATGTCGTCCGGCGCCTCGAACGGCGTCGGATCGAAGTTGGTCCAGACTCCGTGGATGTCGGGCTGGCCGTCGGGTGTGCGGGGTGGCGTCCAGTCGGAGCCGTTGCCCGATTGCGCCAGCGCGACGCCGGGCAGCGCGACGGCGAACGCCATCGCGATGGCGGCCGTCAGCTTCGGTGCGTGATTTCCGTGCCGCATCTGTCCCTCCCTCATCAAGCGGACCGATCTTGACCGCGCCGCGACCGTTTACGACAGGTCATGATCGCCCGGACGTCCGCCAAAGGCAAGTACCCGGAGACGGCTACGCAACCTCCCCCGCGCCCGGCTCATCGGCCGACCAGGCGTTCCAGTGCCGCGATCTTCGCCTCGTGCCGCTGCAGGAGGTCGGCGGCCTGGAACTCTCGTCGAGGGCGCCTGCTTCGTACTTCGCCACCCAGACCTGGGGTCGGGCCATGGGCTTGCCTCCGATTGCTCCCACGCCCTGTCAGTCCTTCCACCCCAAACCGTCCACCCCAAGGGGCGCACTCCAGGACGTGGGCAGCTTTCGGTTGCCATTGACAGATCGTAGCAATCCCGGCTATACGTAACGTAGCAGGAACCGTGTGAGTGGCAGGGCATGCGAGGTGACCCGCTGACGATGGCGACACGGGAGCACGGGTACTGGCGAGTGCACTGGAAACACCGTTACGTCAACGGTGGGAGGCAGATAGTTTATGGGTTCAATCCTTCGTTACGGTGGCGTCGTCTGTTTCGTGCTTCTTCTCGGCGCCGCGCGTCTTCATGCTCAAGGCGCGACTGTGATCGGCGAGATCGCTGACGACACCGGGGGCGTTCTTCCCGGTGTTAGCGTGACGGCCACGGATGTGGCGACTGGCCGGCAGTTTTTCGATGTCACGTCCGCCGGAGGCGAATATCGCCTCGTGGGTGTTCCCGCCGGACGCTACACGCTGCAAGCGGTGCTTCCGGGGTTCGCGACGACGGTGATGGAGGACCTGGAGCTTCTCGTCGGGCAGAATGCCACGATCTCGTTGACCATGTTGCTTGCGGCGGTGGAGGAGAGCATCACCGTCACCGCCGAAGCACCGCTTATCGACACGCGCGAGTCGCGGGTCGCGGGCAACCTCGATCGGCGGCAGATGGAAGAGTTGCCGATTCAGGGCCGCAATTGGCTGGAGATGACGACCATGGTCAAGGGCGTGGTCAAGAACAACATCTCCGGGGGGTGGGGGAACGAGGGTCCGACCCGTGCGGCGCAAGGGTTTCGGATAAACCTGGATGGCCAGGAAATAACGCAAGAGAGCGTTCCCGGATACGGGCAGCCGGGCGTGAGCCAGGACGCCATCGCGGAGTATCAAATCATCACGAATATGTTCGACATTACGATGGGTCGATCAACGCAGGCGCAGGTGCAGGCCATCTCGCGGGCCGGCACAAACGACTTTAGCGGCGGCGCGTTCGGGTATTTCCGCAGCGACAAGCTCAATCTGGCGGACCACTTCACCAACGAAGTGCTGCCGTTCTCCAATCAACAGATGGGCGCGACCTTCGGCGGTCCAATTGTCAGGAACAAGGCGCAGTTCTTCATGATGTATGAGCATACGCGGGAACCGAACACGGCCATCATCGCACCCACTGTCTACGAGGGACAGTCGATCACGGAGCCGGTTGGAGAATACCAGGACTACGTGCTCGGGCGCGCTGACGTTCAGTTGACGCCGAACGATCATTTCATGGCGCGGTACAGCCAATACAGCTGGAGGCACCCGCGGGAATTTTCCTCCAGCTCTTACGGACGGCATTCGACGCGCACCCGTGACTCGAATCTGCTGACGGCCCAATGGGCGCGTGTCATCGACAACACCATGTTGTCGGAGGTGAAAGTCAACTATTTCCATTTCAATTTCCTGCACACTCCACTGGAGGGCGCGCCCCTGACGCCTGAATACCGTTTTCCCGGACTGACGGTCGGCCCGCCCTGGAATTTTCCAGAAGACTGGAATCAGGACAATCTGACTCTACGCTGGGACCTCACTTGGAACAAGGGCTCGCACGATCTCAAGATCGGCGTTGAGGCCAGGCAGGGCAAAGATACCGGCTGGTGGGAAGCGCGAGCGCGCGGGCAGATGTTCTTCTCCGAGCTGCCCGACCGCATCACGGAACGCTTCCCGCTCGACGCCTGGGACGATTCGAGCCAGTGGGATCTGACCGGCATCGATGCGTCTGCGTTGCGGTATGTCGTCCATTTCGCCGAGCTTGGCGGTCAGAACGATAACAAAGGCGATTACAGCTTCGACATACCCCGGCCGATGTTCGGGGTCTGGATCGGCGACTCGTGGCGGGTGAACGATAGCTTCACCCTGAATCTTGGCCTCCGCTATGACGTCGCCTGGAAGGATTTCATCGCTCCGGGGCTCGAAGAGACCGAACTCGTGTTCGACACCGGCTTCAGCGTGGAGGACATCGGGTACCGCAACGACATTCGCGATCTCGACAACGTGGCGCCGCGCGCGAGTTTCGTCTGGGACGTGACCGGCGAGGCCGATTTTATCATTCGCGGCGGTGTGGGGATGTACTACTCCACGCAAGGCGGCAATCAGGTCATCGATCAGCAGCTGTTTAACGGCCAGCGCGTGCTCTCGAACACCTTCGTGAACGACGGGCTGCCGGGCTTCGTCGCCGACCCGACGCGTGGCGTCAAAGTCGAGGATATCAAGGCAGGCAAGGTGGCACTGCCCCCGCAGAGCATTTCGGTGATCGCGCACGACTACCAGAATCCGTGGAAGGTGCAGACCATGATTGGCTTCCAGAAGCAGATCAACGAGGTCATGGCCTTTGATGTCGACTTGGTGTACTACAAGGGCGCGAACGAGGACGTGCAGCGCGACCCGAATGTGTTCTACAACCCCGCCACGGGGTTTCCCTTCCCCGTGCGTCAAGCCGGCCGGCCGGCGGTGGCTCCCGACGGCAGCACCTTCGGCGAGATCCATATGAAGGAGAGCACCGGACGGTCCAACTACATGGGGGTGGCGTCGTCCTTCACCAGACGCTATAGCGACAACTTCCAGCTCTCAGTCTCCTATACGCACGTACTCTTCCACAACAACACCGGCATCGGGATAGTGGGGTACAGCAATCAGCAGTTCAACCCGTTCAACCTCGACCAGAGCTGGGGGCGCTCGCGAGAATTCCAGCGGTCCACCCTGAATGTGCTTGGTGTCTGGACGCTGCCGAAGGGCTTCGACCTGTCGGGCGTCTACCACTTCGGCTCGGGCGACTACACGAGCATCTCGTTGCCGTACGACGCCCTGGGACTCGGCGGCGCGCGCCGGGTCCGGAGGGACGGCACCCTCGTCCCGCGCAATTCGTTCAAGCAAGATGCGTGGAGTCGGCTGGACATCCGCGTCGCGAAGCGGGTCTCACTGGGGGGCAGCGTTACACTCACGGGCATTGCGGAGGTGTTCAACATTTTCAACGAATCTCGGTTCACCCGCAATACGATTGAGGGGCGTTCCAACTTCGGGGATGCGAGATCCTCGGCGATCCAGCCGCTCTCAGGACAGCTCGCCATCCGATTGGCGTTCTAGTACGTGCTGTTATCCGGGGAGGCGGTCGAAGGCGCAGGGAAGAATGCTTCTCCGCGTCTTCGACTACTCCTCGGGTGCGTGTGTCGAATTTCGGCAAGACCTGCACAAGAACACGGCGAACGCCAACCACACGCTTCCCTGAAGACCCGCAATAAGTGCGAGTTAGAAGAACCAGGTTAGCGACAGGTAGCCGGTCACCCCCACCAGTCCGTACTCGGATGCAAGCAACTGCCCTTCCGGGGCATCCGTGGCTCCCCGGCCGACGTAGACGCCGCCGGCGAACGACGCATTGTTGCTGACGGAGTACGAAAAGCCGGGCGCGGCGATAACGCTCCCGTCATTCAGGTTCAGGAGCGTCAGGCCGGAGAGGCTCAATAGCGGGTGGGCCTGCCAGGTAAGGGTCATCGCCATCTCGTCGCGGCCGAAAACCTGGTATTCCCCGCGCGCGAACTCGTACGACTCGAGAATCGACTCGAACCGGTCCGGCGTAGCGGCGGCGCGGCCGTCGCGCTGATACTCCACGACGACACCCACATCACGCCCCGCCACCACCCAGTTGCGGTCGACGCCCAACGTTCCGCGACCCACCACCGTGCCGTCGTAGTCGCGCACCACCGCCTCCGCCCGCACCGCCCAGGCGCCGATGCCTCCCGCCAGCCCGATAGCGCCCGCCACATCGCCGTACAGGCTTCCGCCCCAGCCCGAGAGCTCCCAGTTGCTCACCGTGGTGAGTCCGCGCGCGAGCAGCGTCACCTCTTCCCCCGCGAGGGTCCGGGTCGGCCGGAACACGACGTCGATCTCACTCAGCGGTCCCGGATAGATCCGGAGGCGTGCCGCATCGACGCCCCCGCGGAAGACGCGGAAGGGATCGGTCGGACTGAACGGAACGAACGGATCGGCGGGCGTCAGGAAGAGCGTCGTGCCCCAGGAGACCGCCTGCCGCCCGATACTCAGCTCCATCGCGCTCGTCGGGCTCCACGACACGTTGAGCCGATCGAACCGGTGCAGCCAGTGAACCCGATCGGTCGCGCCCCCCGCCACGGTTCTCTGCAGGTCGAACCACTCCCCGCCACCCGGGACGCCGGACAGGCCGCCCAGGCCCAGACCGACCGCGTCACTCGACTGGCGGAGGGTGGCCGCGTGCTCGTAGGCCACTTCCAAATCGAAAGGGCCAAGCGTGGGTTCGACGGTCAGACGTAGCCGGTTGAAGTTGCTGACGCTGGCATCGGCGAGGACGGTCGAGCTGCTGAAGAGCGGGACGGTCTGGACGTAGCCGGTGACCCAGCTCGACTGCGCGTCAGCCGCGCCGGGCGACACCGTGAGCGCGACGACGGTCAGCGCCACGGCCCACGCCGGTCGCACGATCACATCCGGGTCTCGTCCGACGCGATCTGGCCGTCCACCATCCGGACGAGACGCCGTGACCGCTCCATCACGTGATCGTCGTGCGTCGCGAAGACGAACGTCACGCCCAGGCCGCGGTTCAGCTCGGCCATGATGTCGAGGAGCGCCTCGCTCGAATGCGAATCGAGATTGGCCGTCGGCTCGTCCGCCAGCACCAGGGCCGGCTTGCCCGCCACCGCCCGCACCACGGCGACCCGCTGTTGCTGGCCGCCCGACAGCTTGCCCGGCCGCCGGTCCTCGAGCCCCTCCAGTCCGGTCCGGACAAACAGCTCGCGCACCCTCGCCTGTCGTTCTTCGTCGTCGATCCCCTGCAGCAGCATGGGAAACTCGGCGTTCTCGAGCGCCGTCAACACCGGCAGCAGGTTGTACGCCTGAAAGATAAAGCCGACCTGTTCGAGCCGGAGCCGCGCGAGCTGCTGGCTCGACATCCTGCTCACATCCTGCCCCGCCACCCAGACCTGGCCCCGGGTGGGCCGCGTCAGGCCGCCGATCAGGTTGAGCAGCGTCGTCTTGCCGGAGCCGGACGGCCCGGCCAGCGCGGTGAACTCTCCCCGCTCCACGCGCAGGTCGACGTCGCGCACCGCCTGCACTTCTTCGGCTTCCTGCGTGAAGATCTTCCAGACCCCCTCGGTCCGGACGGCAGCGGCGTTGTCTGTGTCAGTCACGGATCCCCTTGCAGCGGTTCGGCGCGCCGGCACTACCGATCGAACTTCATCGCTTCCGGCACGTCGATCCGCGCCGCTCGCAGCGCCGGCCAAATGGAGGCGCCGGCTCCCAGCACCAGCATGAACAGGACAATCTGCTGCATGCGCCACGGGTAGAACAGCGGCACGATGACCGGATCGATCACGATGCCGGAGAAGGTCATCTCCTCGCCCATCATGACGGAGAAGTCGAGACCGTCGCCCAGAAACCACCAGGTCAGAAACCACCCGAGCGCGACGCCGGCGAGGCCGCTGACGGCGGTAAGCGTCAAGCCCTCGATCAGGACAATCGAGCCGGTCTGGCCGGGCGTCAGCCCGAGCGCCTGCAGGACCCCGAACTCGCGATGCCGGTGCAGCACCGACATCAGCACCGTGTTGACGACGCCGAGCGAGATGATGACGAAGAGGATCCCGAAGATCAGGTAATTGCCGAAGTCATCGATCGCGATGGCCGACGCGAGGGCCGGGTTCGACTCGCGCCATCCCATCACCCGGACCTCGCCCCGCGCGACCGGCTCGGCCAGCGCCGCCTCCAGCCGCGCCGCCACATCCGCCACCCGGCCGCTGTCGTTCAACACGAGGCCTACATTCGTGACGTCGTGTCCGGAACCGAGCCACTCGCCAGCGGTGGCAATCGGCATGTGGAGAAGCGACTGATCCACTTCCGGCACGCCACTCCGGAAGATGCCGACGACGCGGAGCAACTGCGCCGCGATCTCCCGGTTCGCATCCTGCGCCTGCACGACCAGGCGCGAGCCCAGCTCCAGCTCCAGACTGCTCGCGAGCCCGGCGCCGATGTAGGCAGCCAGGCGATCGTCCGGCTCCAGGTACCGCCCTTCGACTACCTGATCGTCGACCATCCCGAACGCCGCCTCCGCCGCCGAATCGACCGCGAAGATCTGCACCGGCCGGGCTCCGGCGGCGGAGCTGGCGAGGCCGCGGATCGTCAGCTTCGAGGATCGTGCCTCGACGAGCGGGGCAATTTCGGCCGTGGCGAGCGTCGCTTCCGCCACCTGCTGCACGTCAGCCGGCAGGCGGTGCTCGATCCGGCGGGTTATGCGGAACTCCGGCCGCTCCACGGTGACATGCCCGGTGTCCATCCGGACGCCCATGTTGATCCACGACTCATGCGAACCGTCGCCCAGGGAGAACGAGAAGCTCAGCAACCCGCCACCCACCACCATCGCCAGCATCGTAAGGAGTGTCCGCCGGACGTTGCGGCGCAGGTTGCGCATCGCGAGCACGATCAGCACGCGCAGGTACATCGTCGTCAGAGTCCGGATAGGGTGTCGGCGGGCGGCGTGCGCGCGGCGCGAATGGCCGGGTAGAACGCGGCGAGCATCGCGGTCAGAACGAGCGCCCCGGCGCTGTAGACGGTCACCGGCAGGTCGAACTCGACATAGAGGTTCACCTCGATCAGCGCGCCCATCAGCGTCACGGCTTCGAAGAAGGATCCGAGTGCGGGCGGCGCATTGTGCCACCAGACCAGCAGCGGCGCGGTGATTGCCACGCCGACCGCGAGGCTGAACAGACCTATCGCCAAGGCTTCCCACAGCACGGCGCCCACCACGGCGCGGGGAGTCGCGCCGAGGGCCAGCATCACCGCGAACTCGCGCCGCCGCTCGAACGTCGCCATCAGCATCGTGTTCGCCACGCCGAAGAGCGCGATGGAGAAGACGATCACCAGAATGATCCAGTGGAAGGTCTCCCCCAGCGCGACGTACTCCACCATCGCCGGGTTCAGCTCCGTCCAGGAGTTGACGGCGAGCGGCCGGCCGGCCGTGTCGAGTGTCTCGAGGCGGCTGGCGAGGCGCTCGGCGGTCGCGTCGGCGAGGCGGAAGTTGTCCGTCGTGGCGATCACCTCGTGGATCCGATCCGGGTCGAGCACCACCAGCGCCTGCAGGTCGCTCAGAACGAGGACGGCGGTCGCCGCATCGAACTCCACCAGGCCGGTGCGGAAGATACCGGATATCGTGAAGAGATCGTTTGCCATCGACCCGTCGGCGCCCGGCGCGACGACGACCAGCTCGTCGCCGACGCCAACGTCGAGCTGTCGCGCCATTTCCTCGCCGATTACCACCTCGTATGCGCCGGCCGCGGGCAGCACCCCGTCCGCCAGCGGATCGAGAAACCGGGTCAGCGCCACCTCGCGCTCGGGGTCGACGCCGAAGAACGCGCCGGCAGTCGTCGCGTCGCCGGAGCTGACCAGGCCTCCCGCATAGACGCGCGGGGCCGCCGCGACCACTGCCTCGTCCGCGTCAATCGCGCGGAGCAGGGCGTCCACGTCGGTGCCGTCGCGCCCGCCGATCGTGTCGTACAGGCTGCGGTCGGGACGGTACTCCGCGTCCTGGATCTCGAGCTGCCCGCTGATCAGGGAGGTGCCGCTCTCCACCATCTGCGTCTGGATGCCCTGGGTCCATCCCACCAGCAGGACGCAGGCCATGAAGCCGACCGCGAGGCCGAGCGCCGTCAGCAGCGTCCGCTTCCGGTTCCGGCCGACGTTGCGCCAGCCGATGCGCCGCCAGGGGGACTGGGGCATCGCCGCCTATCGACCGCGCTGCAGCGTCCGGAGAGAGAAGAACGACGCGTCGAGATCGACGTCGAACTCCAGTTCTTCGTAGCGGAGGGTGGTCCGTTCACCCGGCTTGTCGGCCGGGTGCATGTCCATCACGCCCGGGACGAGGCGCCCGCCCAGCTCCGTGAACTCGCTGTACTCCATCGTGCGCGCGAGCTCTCCGTCCTCGTCGTAGAAGCGGGCCCAGAGCGGCATGTAGTCGTCCTGCCGGATGCGGTACTCCATGTGGCCCCAGACGACCGGAGCCTCCGGCTTCGGCGTGAGGCGGAAATCCCACACCGACACGCCCTCGTCGGATCCGTCGAACGCGATCTCGATGTCGTAGTCCTCGATCAGGCGGCTCTCCTTCACGAGGTCGTCATTGGTGAAGTGCGATCCCATCCACGCGCCGCCCATCATCGACGCCGGCACCTTGATGGTCCGGTCCACTTTCGGGAGGTAGTTCCAGATGTCGTCCATGGCCTTCAGCGTCGCGGTTCCCGCCTCCCGCGGTGGCGTCCGCAGGCGGACGAGGGAGTACTCGGTACCGAACGACCAGAGTTCCATCGTCATCTGGCGGTCCCAGTTCTCGGTCACGACCTCCATGGTCGCGACGCCGCGGCTCGAGTCGCCCCGCAGCATCCGGTCGACCCGGTCGATGATCTCGATCGGATCAGTCTGGGCGGCAGCGGGCGCGGCCAGGACAAGCCAAGTTGCCGCCGCGAGAACCGCGGGCATGGTTACTGACCGTGACCGTCGAAGCATTCGGCACCTCCGGAGGGACTGACTCCGATGGTATCATCCTGCCATGATACGCATGGTCTTCGCCGGCCTGCTCGCAGGGATCCTTGCCGTTTTCGCTTCCGCCACGGCGGTCGCGCAGACGCTCGACCCGGTCGACATTTCGGCGCTGGGGCCGCAGTTGGGAGAGACGGTCCCCGACTTCACGCTGCCGGATCAGACCGGCGCTCTCCGCACCCTCGACTCCATCATGGGCGAGCGCGGGGCGATGCTGGTGTTTTACCGGTCGGCCGACTGGTGACCGTACTGCAAAGCGCAGCTCGTGGAGCTGCATGATCAGATCGATGACTTGCGGGCCCAGGGTCTCGGTGTCGCCGCCATCAGCTACGACTCGGTAGAGGTTCTCGGCGCGTTCGCGGAACGGCTGGGCGTCACACCGAAGCTGGCGCTCCTGTCGGACGACGACTCCGCGGTGATCCGCGAGTACGGCATCTACAACTATGTGGCCGAGGCGGGCCTCGGACCGAACGCGGACGATCCGGACGTCCAGGCGGCCGTCGAACGCCACGTCTCGGTCTTCGGCCCGGCCCCGATCGCTGTCGGCACCCCGTTTCCCGGCACGTTCATCGTCGACCGGCAGGGCCGGGTCACGGCCCGCTTCTTCGAGGAGTTCTACCGCGAACGGAACACCGCGGCGAACATCATGCTGAAGCTCGGCACGCCGATCTCCGGCATGGCCGGCAGCACGGGTGAGACCGCGCACCTGAATATCGAAGCGTCGCAAAGCAATCCGACCATCAGTGTCGGCAGCCGCTTCCACGTGGCGCTGGACATCACGCCGAAGCCGAACATGCACGTCTACGCGCCGGGTGCGGAGGAGCTGGGTTACCGCGTGATCAACCTGACGCTCGACACGCCGCCGTTCCTGCGCCCGCTGCCGGTGACGTATCCGGCATCCGAGATCTACCACTTCGAGCCGCTCGACGAGCGGGTGCCGGTCTACATCCGGCCGTTCCGGCTGATCCAGGAGGTCGTGGTGGACGGCGACGATGCAGCGATCACCGCGCTGGCCGACCTCGACGCAGTCACCCTGACCGGACGTCTCGACTACCAGGCGTGTGACGACGAGATCTGCTTCAATCCGGCGTCGGTTCCGCTCACCTGGACGATCACGGTCGCACCGCTCGACCGCCAGCGCGCGCGGCCGGCAGACGGGCAGTAGTTGTTGCCCGCGGACAGGCAATAGGTCGTCAGAACCGGAACAGCCGGTTCATCTTGATGACGAAGCCGCGGTTGCGGAGGTCGGTGGACCGCATCGGGCGGAGCGGCTCCGTCTCCCGGTCCTCCGTGTAGACGACGAACAGCTCGCTGCCCGGCGAGTACTCCCACCGCAGCCGGACGTTGGTGCTCAGCGTGTTGCGGCCCGAGTTGTACTGAATCAGGCCGCTGACGAACATGCGGGGCGTGAACGTGTAGTTCACCCGCGAGACGACCAGGTTCGTATTGAACCGCCCGGCGGCCGTCTCGATCCAGTTGAACGAGATGGTCGGCTCTACCGAGAACCGTTGCGTCAACTCGGCGCGTCCCCGGCTGAACTGGACGGAGACCCTGTCGCCGTCGTAGTACTTGCCCATCAGCACGGAGAAGCTGCCGCTGAGCCGCCGCTGCGCCCCCGGATTGTACGAGAGCTGGACATCGCTGAACGTGTACGCGCCTGGCGCGAAGACCGCGCCGCCCACCGGCTCGAAGCTGCGATGGAGGAACTCGTAGTTCTCCGCCACCGAGACTCCGAACCGGTCGCTGTTCTCGAACTCCGTGGAGAAGGCCAGTTGCGCCTGGCGCGTCTCGACCACGCCGGTGCTGGCTGATTCGATGTAGTCCCGGCTCGCCTCGAAGCGGAACTGCCGGACCGACTCGATCCCACGGGGGCGCGGGCTGTACCGCAGGGTGCCGTAGCTGCGCCGGAAGTCGTCGCGCCGCAGGAAGCCCACTTCCGGTTTGAAGTTGTCCTCGACCACCAGGTGTTCGACCTGCATTCCGAACACGTCGCCGGTGTAGTCGAACCGGCCCTGCCAGCTTCCGTCGCGTCCCCGGTTGCCCGGAGTCTCTGTGCGCGCCGCGTAGGCCAGGAAGCTGACGTTCTCGTAGAACGAGAAGTTGGCATCGATCCCGTAGGCCCGGCTCGACCCGTCCCCCTCGAGCGAGATCGAGCGGTTCGTGAAGATCGCCCCCACGCTGCTGCGGCGCAGGATGTCGCGCTTCAGCCGCACGACCGTGAAGTTCGTCGAGGCGACGTTCAACTGCCGCACCGCGTCCGACACCGCGTCGGCCTGCATGTTGATGAGGCCGACGTCGAACGCGCCGACCTTGCCGGTCACCCGCCCTCCGGCGAGGATCGGGACGATTGATCCGTTCTGCAGCCCGATGCTCCGGCTGTAGAAGATGGTGGGCGCGTTACCGCCGCCGAAGAAGCCGCCCCCCTGCCGGCGCAGCCCCCCACGACCCCCGCCACTGAAAGTGCCGCTGGCGAAATCGAAGATGCCGCGCCCCTCCAGAAAGAACTCGCGTTTCTCGGGGAAGAACAGAGGAAAACGCGTCAGGTTGACTTGCTGCTCGTCCACCTCGACCTGGGCGAAGTCGGTTCTGAACGTGAAGTCCGCCGTCAGGTTCTGCGTCACGCCGTACTTGACGTCCAGGCCCGCATCGCGCGATCCCTCGTTCGTGAACGGAACGTCCGCGGTCAGGTCGGTCGAGACGCCGCCGATCGCGTACGGCTTCAGTTCCAGGTTCTTGCTGCCGCTCGGCGCGTCGATACCGACCAGTGTCGCCGCGGCGGAGACGCGGAAGATCCCACCCGGGCCGTTGCCCGCCGAGATCGGCACCTGCGTGATGTACGCCCACTCGTTCTTGCGCCGCACGTTGCGCCGGAGCTGCACGCCCCAGACCTGCGACAGACCGGGCCGGTAGCGGAGCGACCGGAACGGGATCTCCATCTCGACCGTCCAGCCCCCGTCGAACCGTCCGGTGCGCACGTCCCACACCGGATTCCAGTCGCTGTTCGGATTGCCCTCGTTGGTGAGGGCGAAGTCGGCGATGGCGCCGAGCGGGTTGGTGTAGAACGCGACGGCGTTGCGGCGGTCGTAGAACGTGTCGAGGATCACGGCGAACGTGTCGTTCTGGCGAAGCTGCGCCGTGTCGCGCCGCAGCTCGTTCGCCACCCAATCGCTCTCGGGCGCCGAGTCCCAGACGCGGCCGGCGACGTAGAGGTTGGATTCATCGAAGGTGATCCACGCCTCGGTCCTCTCCGTCGCCGGAGCTCCCTCGTCTGGCGCCTGCTGCAGGAAACCGGTTATCGCCGGAATGGTCTCGTAGATCGGCTCGTCGAGGACGCCGTCGAGCCGGGGCTGCTCGTCGATGCGGACGGCGCGGATCGTCGCCCGGCCGTCCTCGTCCCGGTTGATCACCGCCGGTTCGACCGGGGGCGCCGGTCCGTCGATGACGAATCCGAGCGGCGCCTCGACGCCGCCGGAGGAAGCCTCTTCCTGCACCTGCGCGACCGCCGGCGCCACGGCCAGGGCGACGATCAGGGAACTCCAGGAAAGGGTTCGCATCGCGCTATTGTAGACGCAGCGCGCGGTCGCCCCGTTAGCCGCTCGGCCCCCCCTGGACCCAGTCCGGCGCAACTTACTGGGGCGGTCCGATCTGCACGCCGACGCTCGCCGTAAAGCCGCGTAGCCGGCGGTTCGCTTCACCCGCCGCTCCGACGAACCGGTAACCGGCTCCGCCGCCGACGCGGAGCCAGTCCGTCAGGTTCAGGTGGATGGAAGCCTGCGGTTCGGCTACGAAGAACTCCTGCCGGTACCGGAAGCCGCCGAACCAGGGATCCTCGAACCTCCAGTCGTCATGAACGTCTCCCCACCCGGGCCACCACCCGTGATTGGTGTAACGTCCCCCGCGGCGCACGAAGGGAAACCGGGTGGTGCCGGACGAGGCGACACCGTCGGTCAACGTGGCCGTGCCGGCGCCCACCAGCCCGCTGACGCTGAAGTCCACAAGACCGTCCGGATTGGCGAACCACTCGACCAGTCCGCCGCCGTACAGCATCTCGAGACCGTCTGTCGTCCGCGGCAGCCAGTAGCCGGCGCCTCCGATGAGCAGCCGGCGATCCGTGACGAAGCCACCCCGCACCCCGAGCAGCCCAGCGTGGGTGCCGTCCACTTCGGTGAACTTGTAGTCGGGCGCCACGACGAAGCCGCTCCGCATCTCCTCGACCACAAAGCTGCTGCCGGCCGGCTGGGGCGCCGGTTCCTGCGCCGATGCGGGCGCCGCGGCGGCGGTGCCGAGGAGGATCAGCCCAATTGCCCTCGCGCCCCGCAAGCCCGCCGGTCGGCCCCCGGCCATCGCATGAACTCGCGCCGTCATGGCTCCCTCCGATCCGGACCGACCCGCGGCAGGCTGACGTTGATGACCGTCTCCTCGCCCGGCGCGATATCCACATCGACGGCGTACGGGTGATGCCCCTCGCGGCTCACCTCGAGTCGGTGCCTGCCGGCGCCCAGGTCGAGCATCAGTTCACCCACCGCCTCGTGTCCCAGCCATCGCTCCCCATCGACGACAATCGCCGCGTCGGCCGGTTGCACCCGCACGACGAGCGTGCCGAAACCGACCGGGTCGACAACGGCGACCCCAGGCAGGGCCGGCGGCACGGCGGAAGTGGCGCCCGCCGTCGAAGGCGGTGCCGCTGGCGGCGGTGGCGGCGGCTCCGGACGCGTCGGCATCGGGGCGCCGGGCGCGAGCGGCGCCATCTCGTGCCGGACCCGGTAGGTCTCGCCCGGCGGCAGGTAGAGCGTGCGCCGGATACTCTCGTGCCCCTCCAGGTACAACTCGATCTCGTGATCGCCGGGCGGTAGACGCAGCCTCTGGAAGAAGCCGTCGAAGCTGTCGACCAGTCCGACGTAGTAGCCGTCGACGAACACCTCCGTCTCCGGCGGAGTCACCTGGAGCCGGACGGCGCCGCTCGCCCCGTAGCCGCCGTACGGGAAGTACGGGTAGCGCCGAGCGCCGTAGCCGTATGGCCCGTAGAACGGACCCCAGAACGGATCGTAGTAACCGTAGTAGTACGGCCGGTGGAAGCCGACGCCGAGCCGGACGCGGGGCGCCGGCGCGCGGACCACCCGCACCGGCGGACGCGCCGCCCGGCGCGGCACTGCGCGTGCCGGCTGCTGCACCGTCCGGTTGCGCTGCACTTCGGCCGTAGCCGGGACCGCCGCCACGGTGGCGGTAAACGCGGCCACTGCCAGCAGCGTGACCGTTAACTGTCGAACAATTCGCATCAGACCCTCCGCATGGCAGGCGCCCGCTGAAACCTCTTGAACGCAAGATCCGTGCCGAACCGGGAACGCCCGGAACTACGCGTTCCTCCGGCGTCTCGCTCCCGCCCGCCGTCGCCCGGGGGCAACAGCATCGTCCGGCGGAGAGTACGGCCCCGCTACCGGGGTTCCAGGTCGTATACGCGGCGGAACTCGCGGCCGCCGTCACCACCGCCGCCTCGACCGACGCGGGAGGTGACGATCAACTGGCGGCCCGCGGCGCCGTCCGTCCGAACCTCGTAGGTCTGCGCTACCCGAAACGGAAGCCGCGTCTCCAGTTCCAGTTCGGTGACCAGCCGGTCCCCGTCCCAGCGAGTCTTGCGCTGCACCCGCATGCTGCTACCGGCAAGGCCCGCATGCTCGCGGTCGTCCGGAATCAGCCGGACGACGCGGCCGTCGCCGTACGTGAGGCTGATCTCGTCGGCGCTCGAGGCGATTGTCATCCGGCGCGGCGCGCCGAGCAGGTCGCGTATCGCCTCCTGCATCGACTCGCGCAGGCGAGCCATCTCCTGCGGGTCGGGCCGGTCACCACCACCCCCGCCGCCCCCGAAACCGCCGCGACCGCCGCGACCGCCGCGACCGCCTCCAAACCCGCCGCGGCCACCGCCGCCACCGCCAGGGCCGAACCCACCCCGGTTGCCCTGGCCCTGGGCGCCGAGCTGGCCGCTCGGGTCGTCACTCAGTTCCAGGTTCAGCACCCACACACCGTCGATGCCCTCCGCCTGTGCCTCGCCGGCCTCTGCCGCGGACACCGCCAGCACGCCGATCACGCCCACCGTCAGCATCGCCAAGCATTGCTGCCATCGCATCATTCGATCCTCCAAATCGCAGAGCCGTCCAGTGCAGAGACTGAGTCCTCGCCCCAGTTATTTCGACTACTCCTATTCTGCCCCGCATTGCGTGCCCGAAGGAGGGGGCGGTGATCGAGCGCACCACGACTTCGACGTCGAGTACAACTCGTCGGACTAATGACCTCTACCCCAGCCGCGACTCCTATAATGGGAGCCGTCATGAGTAGCGCACGTCCCGCCCGCGCCATTGGAGGACAAACGATGACCCGCATCATCCCGGTGATCGCCGCTGTTGTCGTCGCCACGATTCTCGTTGCCACGCCGGTGTCGGCCGAGGTGAAGCGGGTCGTCATCGACTCGCGCGTTGACGTGGCCGACGGCCGCGCGTACGGCCTCGCCGGGCCGTACGAAGCGATTTCCGGCACCGTCTACTTCGAAGTCGATCCGTCGAATCAGGCGAACCGGATCGTCACCGACATCGACTACGCGCCGCGGAACGAGCGCGGCCTGGTGGAGTTCAGCTCCAACTTCTACCTCCTGAAGCCGAAGACGATCGAGCGGGGCAACGGCGCCGTCCTCTACGAGGTCTCGAACCGGGGCGGCAAGGGGATGCTCGGCTACTTCAACAACGCGGCGGGGAGCCGCGCGCCGGCCGGCGCCGAGGAGATGGGCGACGGCTTCCTGCTCGAGAACGGCTTCACGCTGCTCTGGCTCGGCTGGCAGTTCGACGTGCCGGTGCGCGACGGGCAGATGCGGCTCCACACGGTCGCCGCGGTGGGCGAAGGCGGCGCGCCCATTACCGGCCTCGTCCGGAGCGAAGTGATCGTCGCCCAGCGCGCCTACGACCGCACGCTCGCCGACCGCAACCACATCGCGTACCCGGTGGCCGACCCGAACGATCCGGCGAACGTGATGACCGTCCGGGACGGCGTCGGCCAGCCGCGGCGGGTCGTCCCGCAGGATCAGTGGCGGTTCGCACGCGTCGACGACAGCGGCAACGTCGTCGACGATCCGACGCGTGTCTGGCTCGAGGGCGGCTTCGAGCCGTACAAGATCTACGACATCGTCTACGTCGCGAAGGATCCGGCGCTCGTCGGCCTGGGCCCCGCCGCGCTGCGCGACATGATCTCGCGGCTCAAGTACGGCGCGACGCCCGAACTGGGAGTGTCGGCCGACGCGATCGACCGCGCCATCGCCTGGGGCGTCTCGCAAAGCGGACGCTTCCTGCGGACGTTCCTCTACCACGGCTTCAACACCGACGAGGGGAACCGCCGGGCATTCGACGGCGTGATCGCGCACGTCGCCGGCGCCGGCCGCGGCAGCTTCAACCATCGGTTCGCGCAGCCGTCGCGCGACGGCCATCCGTTCCTCAACAAGCTCTACCCGAGCGACATCTTCCCGTTCACGGACGTCACGCAGCACGACCCGGAGACCGACATGCGCGACGGCCTGCTGGCCGGCATCCGGCCGGGTCACATGCCGAAGGTCTTCTACACGAACTCGTCCTACGAGTACTGGGGACGCGCCGCATCGCTGATTCACACGACGCTCGACGGAACGGCCGACGCGCCGTTGCTCGACAACGTCCGCATCTACTCGTTCGGCGGCGGGCAACACGGCCCGGGCCGCTTCCCGCCGCGGCGGACCATCGGCCAGCAACCGAGCAACCCGAACGACTACTCCTGGTTCCTCCGCCCGCTGCTGCTGGCGATGGAGCGCTGGACCGCCGACGACAGCGCCCTGCCGCCGCCGAGCGTCCATCCGCGCGTCGCCGACGGCGACCTGGTCCCGCCCGATGAGGTCGGATTCCCGAACCTGCCGGATGTCGGCCAGCCGGCCGAGCCGCACCTCGCCTACCGCGCCGTCTACGGTCCCGAGTTCCGGACACGCGGCATCGCGTCGGTGCAGCCGCCGGAGGTGCTCTCGGCGTTTCCGATCCTGGTGCCCGCCGTCAACGACGACGGGAACGAGACGGGTGGCCTGATGATGCCGGAGGTGGCGGTGCCGCTTGCCACCTTTACCGGCTGGAACCTGTTCCACGCCGATGCCGGCCCGCCCGACGTCCTGTCGAGCATGCAGGGCTCGTACATTCCGTTCCCGCGGAGCCGCGCCGAGCGGGAGCGGGCGAACGATCCGCGCCTGTCGATCGAGGAGCGCTACGGCAGCCGCGCCGAGTATCTGGGGCGCGTCACCGAAGCGGCCCTCGCCCTGGTGGACGACGGCTACCTGCTCGCCGGTGACCTGCAGCCGATCCTGACCCAGGCCGCACGCCACTGGGATTACCTGATGGCGGACGGCGGCGGCGGGATTCAGCCCTAGGAGCCAGCGCCGTGGCGCCACGACGGGCTCAGGCTACGCTGCTCCTGGCGCTGGCGCTGGGCCTGTCGGCGTGCGCGGCGGATCGCGGCCCGGGAGACAGCGGGGGCCCGGCCGCGGTGGCCGACGCCGCTCCCCTGACGCTGGATATGTTCCAGGGCGGCGACGCCCCCTGCTACGACCGGGCGACACAGCCACAGACGGCGGTGGTCGACACCCATCTTCACTTCCGGCCCTTCGGCGGTCCGGCGGTTCCGTTCGACGAGATCGCGGGCTATCTGGAAGCAACCGGCGTGCTGTTCGCCAATGTCTACGGTATCGGCCAGGTGCTGCCGGACGGCTCGTCGTGCACCTACTACCTCGACTGCCCCGGCACGGTCGTGACGCCGTCGTTGCGGAACGACCTGGCGAACGCGGCGGACCTTGCCGCACACGCGCCGGCCGACCGCCACCTGACGCTGTCGATGACGTTCCCCGACCTGGCCGATCCGGGGTCGATCCTGCCGCGGATGGAACGGCTGGAGGCGGAGTTCCCGGGCGTCTTCCACTGGATGGGCGAAGTGAACCTGGTGAAGCAGGCGCTCTTCGAGAACGGACACGCGCCGGTGGCGGTCGAGGCGATCGACGCGTGGGCGCCGTTCATGGACGTCCTGCGAGAGCGGAACATCCCACTCGCGCTGCACGCCGACCTGGGGAACAACGACGAGCCGACGCGCTATCTGCCGCTGATGGAGAGGGTGCTGGAGCGTTATCCTGACAACTCGATCGTCTGGGTTCACATGGGACTCTCGCGCGAGCTGACGACGATGGAGCCCGCGCAGCATGTCGAGCTGCTGTCGACGGTGCTGGCGCGGCACCCGCGGCTGATGCTGGATCTGTCGTGGCGCGTCCTCGACGACGCCTATTTCGCCGACCCGCAGCACCGCGACGTGTACGTCCCGTTCCTGAACGCCCACGCCGATCGGGTACTGCCGGGGACCGACTTTCTGGCATCGCGCGACAAGGACGTCGACGTCTACCGGACGGAGCTGGAGGTGACCAGCCGCATCTTCCAGCACGTCGACGATCAAGCATTCCGGCAGATCGCGCTCGGTGGCAACTACATCAGGCTGCTCGGCCTGCCGTATGAGTCGCCGACGGTCTGCGCCCATTGAGACCATGACAACACTCCTCGACCGCTGGTTCGAACTCACCTCGCGCGGCACCACGGTGCGGACGGAACTGATGGCGGGCGTCACGACGTTCCTGACGATGGCCTACATCGCCTTCGTCAACCCGCAGATCCTTTCCGACGCCGGCATGCCGTTCGACGCCGTCTTCGTCGCCACCTGCCTCTCGGCGGCGTTCGCCACTCTCCTCATGGGGCTCGCCGCCAACTATCCGATCGCACTCGCGCCGGGGATGGGGTTGAACGCGTTCTTCACGTACGGCGTCGTCATCGGAATGGGCCACGCCTGGGAGGTGGCCCTCGGCGCGGTCTTCGTCGCCGGCCTCCTCTTCTTCCTGGTGAGCATCCTGCCGGTCCGGCGCTGGATCATGGAAGCGATCCCGCGCGGCATGAAGCTGGCCATTTCGGCCGGCATCGGCCTGTTCCTGGCCATCATCGCCCTGCAGAACGCCGGGGCGATTCAGTCGAGCCCGGCGACGATGGTAACGACCGGCCTGCTGTTCGAACCGGAACCGATTCTGGCGCTGCTCGGCTTCAGCGCGATCGTGGCTCTGGCGGGGCGCGGCGTTCCCGGCGCCGTCATGATCGGCATCCTGGGCGTCAGCGCCGTCAGCATCCTCGGCGGCATCTCCGAGTTCGCCGGCGTCGTCTCGGCGCCGCCCGATCCGACCCCGACGCTCCTCGCGCTCGACGTTGCGGGCGCGCTCGAACTGGGCATGCTCGCGGTCATCATCACGTTCCTGATCGTCGACCTGTTCGACACCACCGGCACCCTGATCGGAGTGGGCCAGCAGGCGGGCCTGCTCGACTCCAGGGGAATGCTCCCCCGCAGCCGGACCGCGATGTTGGCGGATTCGGCCGGCACGGTAGGCGGGTCGCTGCTCGGCACGTCGCCGGTCACCAGCTACATCGAGAGCGCGGCCGGGATCGCGGCCGGGGGACGGACCGGGCTGACGGCGGTTACCGTCGCGCTACTGTTTCTTGCCTGCCTCTTCTTCGCGCCGCTGGCGCAGTCGATTCCCCCGTATGCGACGGCGCCCGCCATCCTGTACGTCGCCTGCCTGATGGCGCGCAACCTGACCGGTATCAACTGGAACGACATCACCGAATCGGCGCCGGCCGTCGTTACCACGATCGCCATGCCCCTCACCTTTTCCATC
This sequence comes from Vicinamibacterales bacterium, assembly GCA_965263055.1. Classification (GTDB taxonomy): domain Bacteria; phylum Acidobacteriota; class Vicinamibacteria; order Vicinamibacterales; family UBA8438; genus VXRJ01. The sequence continues at coordinate 756,403 of OZ253581.1, forward strand.
GCGGACGGCATCGGCATCGGCTTCCTCGCCTACGTCGCGATCAAGGTGCTGTCGGGACGCTGGCGCGAGTGTCCGCTGACGCTGGGCGCCGTCGCACTGGTCTTCGCGATAAAGTTCGCCTGGCTCTGAGGCTGCCAGAAGCCCTGCTGGACCCAGCTTCGACGAGTTATGCCCTCGTCGCGCAGAAGGCGGTGAGCGGCGCGTGCGGGCATCGGCAGGCCGCGGCGCTTGCAGGGCCGGCTCGCGGCCGCGCGGGCCGTTCTCATCGCCGTGTGGGCGCACCTCGACGCTCTCGCTAACCTGTCACCCGCTCGGAGCACACCCGCACCTATAATCTGGCTGACGTGCATCCACAGGTTAGACAACTGACATTCGGCGTGGCATTTGTTCTCACCCTCGGGGTCACTCTTCCTGCCTTCGCGGAGAGTCAGGAGGCGGAGGTTCCCGTTACAGGACAAACACTGAATCCGGTCGTACGGTCGGTGGCCCCGCCCCCCGCTCAGTCGGTGCCGCCTGGTAGCGCAACCACTTCGCCCAGCGAACGGCGCTCTATGGAAGCGGTCCGAATGGACACTGACGAATCGATCACCCTGGATGGACGGCTCGATGAAGACGTCTGGATGCGGGCCGTGCCGGCGACGAACTTCCTGCAGCGAGATCCGGACAACGGCCAGCCCGCCACCGAGCAGACGGAAGTGCGCTTCGTCTACGACTCCGACAAGCTCTACATGGGGGTGACGCTGTTCGATTCCGAACCGGACAAGCTTATTTACTACCAGATGGGACGGGACGGGTTCCTTCCGTCCGACGACAAATTGCAGTGGGCGATCGACACCTTCAATGATGGTCAGAGCGCCTACTGGTGGGAGATGAACCCGGCCGGTTCGATGGCCGATTCGTTGCGAGGCGCGAACAACACGAACAACCGGCGGTGGGATGGGATCTGGGACGCCCGATCGACCCGGAGCGATATTGGATGGACCCTCGAGATCGAAGTCCCGTTCCGAACGATGAATTTCAACCCAAACAGCGAAGGGTGGGGCGTCAACTTCCAGCGGACGATCGCTCGGAAGAACGAGGTGAGCCTCTGGATGGGCTGGCTGCGCAACCAAGGGTTGAACAGGATGAGCAACGCCGGTCTGCTGACCGGCATCCGGGATGTGACCCAGGGCCGTGGTCTCGACATCAAGCCATACCTGGTGGGCACCTCAGAGTCTTTCCCGGGCCGGGATGATGCCGAGGACAGGAACGAGGCGCAGGTCGGCGTCGATCTGTTCTACAACATCACCCCGAGTCTGCGAACGAATCTCACCGTAAACACCGACTTCGCGCAGACCCAGGTCGACGCGCGCCAGACCAACCTCACGCGTTTCTCGCTGCTGTTTCCGGAACAGCGCGACTTCTTCCTCGACGGCTCGCTCTTCTTCAATTTCGAGACCGGCAGCAGCGGCGAGACGCTGATCCCCTTTCAAAGCCGCCGGATCGGACTCGACGAAGAGAACACGCCGCAAGGAATCAACTTCGGTGGCAAGCTGACCGGCCAGGCCGGGGCTTTCGATATCGGTGTCCTGCAGGTTCAGACCGGCGACGAGACCGGCAAGAAAGGAGGCGGTTCCCTTGGGGAGGACTTCACGGTGGTGCGTCTCAAGCGGCGGATGTTCCGCGAATCCCACCTCGGTGCGCTGTACACGCTACGGCACACGCGTGGTGGCGACGTCGACGACCGCCATACAATCGGCGTCGACCTGAGGCTGGCAACATCGACGTTCCTCGGCTCCGACAACTTGAGTGCGACCGGCTATTTCCTGCACGCGGCTAAACCGACACCTTCAATGATGGTCAGCGCGCCTACTCCGGTGGGCACCACCGGTAAGGCCTCAGCCTTTGGTGCCGTGCTCGCATACCCGAACGACCCATTGGATCTTCAGATCGGGTTCCAGGAGATCCAGGAGAACTACGACGCGGCGGTTGGGTTCACTCGCCGAACCGGTTTCCGGAACATCAGTCCCCAAATAAGCTTTGCTCCGCGGCCGCGCCAGCATCCATGGATCCGGAACTTCAATTTCGGCGCCGCGATGAACTTGTTTCTCGACCCGGTCGACAACGGACTGCTGACCAGGGAGATCGACATTCTGGCGCTCGAGATCGACACTCACAGCCAGGACTCGATCCAGGTGCACATCCTCCCAACCTACGAACTCCTCGAGCGGAATTTCCGCATCGCGCGCGACGTGACACTCCCGACGGGCCAGGACTACGGTTTCACCCGCTACTCCATCGGCGGAAGGACTTCAGCCCGCCGCCCCATCTCCGTCCGGCCGGAGGTCGAGTGGGGCGAGTTCTTCTCGGGAGACCGCCTGCGACTCAATGCGACGTTCAACGTCCGCGCTGCGTCTGGACATTTCTACACCTTCACTCATGAGTGGAACCGCGTGTCGCTGGCAGAAGGGGACTTCACCACCCAGTTGTATCGCGTAATCGCCGAGACGCAATTCAACCCCAGAGTCTCACTTGTCAACAATGTGCAATACGACACGCAGAGCCGGATCATCGGCTGGCAGTTGCGCTTTCGATGGATCGCCACACCGGGAAACGATTTCTATTTCGTCTATATCCACAACTGGCTGGACGACCCGGTGATCGGTTACACCTACACGCTCGACCGCCGGCTATCTTCGAAGGTCTTGTATACCCACAGGTTCTGAAACGCCTGGCCACGGGCGGCCAGGCGGGCGCCTCACCGCTCTCAGTGCTACGCGGGATTTCACCACGGGCTCCCAGCCATGGTCCTGGCTCGGCTGTGATCGGAGGCCGTCGTCGCGATCACGGCGTGGAGCGGCACCGGCCGCTGTGCACCATGACGGTTTCACACTACTATGGTTTTGGCACCGATTCGCGAGGACGGTGACCAGCGCGTGTCGTCTTCCCGGCCGATTCTGGAGGACCTGATCGATGCGACAGGTACCGACGTCAGCTGCCCCCCCGTTCGGTATCGTGGGGAATGGCCGCGTTGCCCGCCACCTTCAGCATTACTTCACGTTGCTCGGCCTTCCTGTGTCCGTATGGTCGAGGAGCGAACCAGGGCCTTCCCCACCGGAAGCCCTCGCACCCTGCCAGACAATTCTGGTCCTGATTCCTGACGGCGAGATCGTCGGGTTTATCGACGCCTGGCCGGTGCTGCGGGAGAAACGGCTCGTGCACTGCTCCGGACGTCTCGTCACCGGGGTCGCCGAAGGAGCGCACCCTTTGATGACCTTCGGCCCGACGTTGTATGACCTCGCGGCATACCGCGCGATTCCGTTCGTCCTGGACGCGGAGGGCACATCGTTCTCGACGCTCCTCCCCGGACTGCCGAACCCGTCTTTCACGATTCCGGCGGCGGATCGGCCGTACTACCACGCACTCTGTGTGACCGCTGGCAACTTCTCGACGATGCTGTGGGTGAAGCTCTTCGACGAGCTGGAGGGTCGATTCGGGATTCCAGCATCGGCCGCCCACCCCTACCTGGCGCGGATGGCGGCGAATCTAGCGGCTGACGGTGACGCAGCCCTAACCGGTCCCCTCGCCCGCGGCGATGCCCAGACAATCGCGGCCAACCTCAGGGCGCTCGAAGGGGACCCGTACCATGCGGTCTACGCCGCATTCAAGAAGGTCCATGAAGAGCGTTCTTGACTTCGCCCGGTTCAAGGCGGAAGGGCGGAAAATCTCGATCGTCACCGCCTACGATGCATGGTCGGCTCGCCTGGTAGCACGCTCGCTGGTTGATGCCGTCCTGGTCGGCGACTCCCTGGCAATGGTCGTGCACGGCCACGCCACGACGCTTCCCGCCACGGTGCACCTGATGGCCCTCCATACTCGGGCGGTCGCAACATCCATCGACGGCAAATTTCTGATCGCCGATCTCCCATTTCTGTCGTGTCGAAAAGGGATCCCGACGGCGATGTCGGCGGTCGGCTCCCTTGTATCGAGCGGAGCCCAGGCGGTGAAAGTGGAAGGGGTTGACGGTCACGAAGACGTCATCCACCACATCGTGGGTTCCGGTGTACCAGTGATGGGGCATCTCGGTTTGACGCCACAATCGGTCCACCAGCTTGGAGGGTTTCGCGTGCAAGGCAGAGACGACGCCGACGCGGCGCATCTCATCCGTCAGGCGCACGCCCTTCAAGATCTGGGTTGCTTCTCGATCGTCCTCGAGTGCGTGCCGGCAGACTTGGCCGCCCGCATCACATCCGAGCTTCAGCTTCCCACGATCGGCATCGGGGCGGGTGCGGACACTGACGGGCAGGTGCTCGTGCTGCAAGACCTCTGGGGTGTCGACCCGAACCCGTCCCCACGATTCGTGCGGCGATACGTCGACGGGGCACGTGTACTGACCGACGCCCTCGATCGGTATGACGCTGAGGTGAAGAGCGTTCGCTTTCCGGGCCCGGAGGAGCGCTACGAACAGTGACGAGCTTCGAGGATCCTTCTGCCTGGCACGACGAGCGGCGCGTGCAGATTCGCAGCGGACGCACGCTGGGATTCGTTCCCACGATGGGTGCGCTCCACGAGGGGCATCTGTCGCTGGTGCGGCGCAGCCGAACCGAGAACGACCTGACCCTTGTCAGTCTGTTCGTCAACCCGACGCAGTTCGACGATCCGAGCGATCTGGCGAAGTATCCGCGAACACTCGAGGCCGACCTCGCCACGCTCCAGACGGAAGGGGCGGACTTTGTGTTCCTTCCGCGCGAGGTCGACCTCTACCCTGACCGCTACCGGTACCGGATCACGGAGACAGACCTGTCGACGGTCATGGAAGGGGCCTACCGGCATGGGCACTTCAATGGCGTGCTGACCGTGGTGCTCAAGCTCCTCCAGATTGCCTCGGCCGAGCGTGCCTACTTCGGTGAGAAGGATTGGCAACAGCTGACGCTTGTACGAGGAATGGTCGAGGCGTTTTTCGTCGACACCACGATCGTCGCGTGTGCCACGGTCCGCGAGACCGACGGGCTCGCGGTCAGCTCGCGGAATCGTCGCCTCGCCCCGGAGGACCGAGCCCGCGCCCCGCGGTTCCACGCCGCCCTGACATCCGCCCCGAGCGCCGAGGCCGCCGCCCGTGAGCTGCGCGCGTCGGGCTTCACGGTCGACTACGTTCAGGACCACGACGGCCGCCGGCTCGGAGCCGTGCGCCTCGGCGACGTTCGGCTCATTGACAACGTGTCCCTTGGAGACCGGCCATGATCCTCACACTCGATGTCGGCAACAGTCAGGTGTTCGGAGGCGTGTTCGATAACGGGGAGCTGACGCTCCGGTTCCGGAGAACGGCCCGCCCCTCCCTCTCGTCGGACGAGCTCGGACTCTTCCTGCGCGGGGTCCTTCGCGAGAACGACAGCGATCCCTCCCGGATCAATCGGATTGCGTTGTGTTCCGTGGTCCCGGATTTGATCTACTCGCTGCGGAGCTGCTGCCGGAAGTACTTCGCAGTCGATCCCTTCATTCTGCAGGCGGGGATGAAGACGGGGCTCCAGATTCGCTATCGGAATCCTCTTGAGGTAGGCACGGACCGCATCGCCAATGCGATCGGGGCCATGCACCTGTACCCCGACCGCAATCTCATCATCATCGATTTCGGAACCGCCACGACCTTCGACGTGATCCGTGCCCCGCGTGACTATCTCGGCGGCATCATCGTGGCCGGGCCCCGGATCGCCATGGAGGCGCTCGAACAGAACACGGCCCGCCTGCCGACCGTGGAGATCGTTCCCGCAACCGCCCTCGTCGGCCGGTCGACGGTCGAAAGCATCCAATCCGGACTCTACTTCGGGAACCGGGCGCTCGTGAGAGGATTGACGCAGGAGATCCGGGAGCAGATGTTCGAGGGCGAGCCGGCCGTCGTGATCGGCACGGGCGGACTCTCGCGTCTGTTCGAGAGCGCGAACGTGTTTGACGTCGTGCTGCCAGACCTCGTGCTCGTCGGTCTCGAACGCGCGCTCTCGCTCAACGACGGAGCCAGCCGGCGCTGGAGCCCGCTGGTAACGGAAGCAGCGACGAACCCGTGAGACACTCGTTGCCCCCGGCGCTCCACGAGGCAATCGCTCGGTACTGGGGCTACACGACCTTCCGGCCTCTGCAGCTCAAAGCGATGGACGCGGTACTTGCGGACCGCGATTCTCTTGTCGTGCTGCCGACCGGTGGCGGCAAGTCACTCTGCTTCCAGGCACCGGCGCTCGTCCGCCCGGGACTCGCTCTCATCGTCTCTCCTCTGATCTCGTTGATGAAGGATCAGGTCGACACCCTCGTCGGCAACGGCGTGCCGGCCGGGCTTTACAACAGCTCACTGGCGGCCGATGAAAAAGCGACCGTCGTCGCAGGACTCCGCGAGGGACGCTACCGCCTCCTGTATGTGTCACCGGAACGGCTCGTCGGCGAAGGCGGCGACGCGTTTTTGGCGCTGCTCTCGTCCTGTCAGATCAGCTTTGTGGCAGTCGACGAGGCCCACTGCGTCAGCCAATGGGGACACGACTTCAGACCAGAGTATCGTCAGCTCGGACGCCTGCGCCAACGTCTACCCGGCGTCAGCCTGCACGCCTATACGGCAACCGCCACCTCGCGGGTCCGGCACGATATCGCCTCCGCGCTTGCCCTGAACGATCCACTGGAGTTCGTCGGCTCGTTCGACCGACCAAATCTCCTGTATCGAGTGCTGCCCAGGGCGGCGCTGAAGCAACAACTGCTCGGCGTCCTCGAGCGCCATCGTCGCGAGCCAGGAATCATCTACTGCGTATCGCGACGAGACGTGGATACGTTGGCCGAGTGGCTGACGGGGCTTGGCACACCAGCCCTGCCGTATCACGCGGGACTATCGGACGAGGACCGTCGCCACAACCAGGACGAGTTTCTGAACGAACGCGTCGACGTCATCGTGGCCACCGTCGCCTTTGGTATGGGCATCGACCGATCGAACGTCCGGTTCGTCGTCCACGCCGGCGCTCCGCGCTCACTCGAACACTACCAGCAGGAGTCTGGACGCGCAGGCCGAGACGGGCTCGAGGCCGAATGCGTGCTGATCTCCTCGGCGGCCGACTTCATGAAGTGGCGTCTGATGCTCGAGCGGAGCGGCGAACTCTCCCCTGCCAACGACACTCTCTTGCGGCAGATGGAGCGTTACGCGACCGGGGTGGGGTGTCGTCATCGGCATCTCGCCGAGTACTTCGGGGACGAGTATCCGGCTGACAGGACCGGTGACCGGAACGGGTGCGCAGCCTGTGACTACTGCCTCGACGAGCTCGAGACCGTCGCCGACCCAACCGCGCTCGCCCGCAAGATCCTGTCGTGCGTCGCCCGAGTCGAGCAGAGATTCGGTGCGACGCACGTCGCGAACATCCTGCGAGGGCACACCTCCAAGCAGGTTGTCGCCAGAGGCCACGAAAGGCTGAGCACCTTTGGTCTGCTGCCTGACGCGTCGGTCACCGAGGTCCGCGGCTACATCGAGCAACTCACCGGGCTGGGTTTGCTGCGACAAGCTGGAAGCGAGTATCCCGTGCTCGCGCTCACATCGGCCGGTCTCGAATGCCTGAAGGACGAGACGCGGTGCTCAGACCTGAAGCTCGCGCGGCAGCGTCCTCCCCGGAAGGCAGCAACACGAGCACGGTCGCGCGCCGAGGCCGAATCGTGGGAGGGCGTCGATCGCGACCTCTTTGATCGTTTGCGTGCCGTGCGCCTCGAGATCGCGCGGGCGCGGGGCGTGCCGCCATACGTAATTTTTCACGATGCAACCCTTCGGGATATGGCACGACTACGCCCCACCTCCCTCGACGCGCTTCTGGCCGTCAAGGGCGTTGGCGCCCGGAAGGCGGACGACCTCGGAGAAACTTTTCTCACGGCTATTCGAAGCTGCTCCTGAACACCAGGACGAGCACCGCTCCGAGCACTCCCGCGAGTGGAAGAGTGATCACCCAGGCCAGCCCGCGGCTCACTCGATCGTGCGCACCTGGATGGCGTTCGAGTAGCCGTTGCTGGTGGTGACGTTCGCGACGATCACCACGGTTTCGCCGCTCTCCAGTCGATCGTGCGCTTTCAGGAGTTCGAGGGCATGGAGCACCGCCTGTTCCGGCTCCACCGTCAGGTCGAGGGTGAACGGCACTACGGATCGCGAGAGCCAGAGCCGGCGGCGGACGATGTCCGTGATCGTGAAGGCGTAGATGATGGCGCCGCGCGGCCGAAAACTGCTGACGAGACCTCCCATCAGGCCCTGCATGGTCATGACGACGATCGCCCGGGATCCGAGCGAATCGGCCAGTAGACAGGCGCTCCGGGCCAACTGATCGCGGATCGATTTCGGTTCCCGGTCGCGGTGGAGTTCCAGCCCGCGTTCCTTCTCGATGCGCCGCGCAATGCGGTCGAGCACCGAGACGCAACGCACCGGGTACTTGCCGGTCGCCGTTTCCCCGCTGAGCATCACCGCGTCGACCTGTTCGTACACCGCGTTGGCGACGTCGGTGACCTCGGCCCGGGTCGGCATCGGGCTGTCGATCATCGATTCCAGCAGGTGGGTCGCCACGATCACCGGCTTGCCGGCGATCGCACAGCGCCGCACCATGTCGCGCTGGACCACCGGGAGCATCTCGAACTCCACCTCGACGCCGAGATCGCCCCGAGCCACCATGATGCCGTCGGCCGCGTCGATGATCTCGTCGAGATTGTCGATGCCCTCCTGGTTCTCGATCTTGGCGATGATGCGCATGGGGTGTCCGCCGGCCTCGGCGATGATCCGCCGCGCGTCGCGCACTGCCTCGGCGCTGCGCACGAACGAGACGGCGAGGAAGTCGACGTCGTGCTCCGCCGCGAAACGGATGTCTGCAACGTCCTGGTCGGAGATCGACGGCAGGTTGATCCGCACGCCGGGAAGATTGATGTGCTTGCGCGATCCCAGGACCCCGCCGTCCAGCACCCGGCAGCGGAGATCGCGCTCGCGTACTTCCAGTACCTCCAGGTTGATCAGTCCGTTGTCGACCGTGATCCGATCACCCACCTTCAACTGATGCACCATGTCCTGGTAGTCGACGTGGATGGTCCTCTCCTCCGGATTCTCGGTGGGGCCGACGGTGACGTGGAACTCTTGACCGACCTCGAGGGATAGGTGCCCGGGGCGGTTGCCGGTGCGGATGGCCGGTCCCTGGAGGTCGAGCAGCAGGGCGATCGGGTGGTTCAGGCGCTCGTTGAGCTTCTGGACGACCTGGATCACCTGCAGATGGCTCGCGTGGTCGCCATGCGACATGTTGAGCCGCGCGATGTTCATGCCGGCGGCGGCGAGCTGTTCGATCTGTTCTGGCGTTGAGCTGGCCGGACCCAGCGTGCACACGATCTTGGTCTGCCGAAAGTCGCGTCTCGGTGCCATGGCCAATCTGTCCTTCCGTGTCGCGACGGCCCGGTGCCGGTGGCGGCCTCGGCGCTTACTTCTTTGGCGTCCGGCGCTCAGTCAGGCAGCGTGAACGAGAAGACGGCGTTACCGGCGGCGATGGCGACGTGCTGCTGGCCATTGACGGCGTAAGCCATCGGTCCCGCGTGGACGCGGCCGCCGATGTTCTTGTACCAGAGCCGCTCGCCGCTCAGCGCATCGAGCGCGAAGAAGAAGCCGTCGGCGGTTCCGCCGAAGACGAGGTCGCCGGCGGTCGACATCAGTCCGGACGTGGTGCGGGTGTCAACCTCGAACTCCCACCGCACGTCGCCCGTTTGCGGCGACAGGGCGCGGACGGCGCGGGTGTAGTTCTCCAGCGGCTCGGGGGATTCCCCTCCGCCCGCGCGATAGCTCTGGCCTTGCTCGTACTCGACCGGGCGGATGAAGTAGCGCGTTGCGGCGTCATACGCCATCACGTAGATCAGGCCGGTGCGCGGACTGTAGGTGGGGGACCACCAGTTGGAGCCGCCCGTGATGGCGGGGGAGACGACGGTCCCTTCCGTGGACGGCTCCATCCCGGGCACCAGGATCGGCCGGCCGTTCTCGTCGAGCCCTTCCGCCCAGGTCTGCCGCGCGTACGGCTTGCCGCGCAGGAACTCGCCCGTCTCGCGGTCGAGCACATAGAAGAAGGCATTGCGGTTCGGGAAGAGCATCAGCTTGCGTTCTTCGCCTTCCCACACGGCGTCGGCCAGGATTGGGATCTGCGTCGAGTCCCAGTCGTGGATGTCGTGCGGCGTGAACTGGAAGTGCCACTTCAGCTCGCCCGTGTCGGCGTCGAGCGCCACGACCGAGTCGGAATAGAGGTTGTCGCCTTCGCGCACCGTGCCGTCGTAGTCCGGCCCCGGGTTGCCGGTCCCCCAGTAGAGGAGGTTCAGCTCCGGGTCGTAGGAGCCGGTCATCCAGGTGGCGGCGCCGCCGGTGCGCCATGAATCTCCCGACCAGGTGCGGTTGTCCGGATGGTCGGGGCTGGGCGTCGTGTAGAAGCGCCACTCGCGCTCGCCGGTCTCGAGGTCGTAGGCGTCGATCAGGCCGCGGATGCCGTACTCGCCGCCGGCAATGCCGGTAAACACCTTGTCGCCGACAATGACTGGTGCCGCGGTCTTGCTATAGCCGGACGACGATTCCTGCACCTCGCTGTTCCAGAGCACGCTGCCGGTCCGTGCGTCGAGCGCGACGATGCGCGCGTCGAGCGTGCTCATGATCACCCGCTCGCCGTGCACGGCGACACCGCGGTTGTTCCGCCCGCAGCAGAAGACCAGCTCGTCCGGCAGCGGATGTTCGTAGCGCCAGTAGGGCCGCCCGGTTGCCGCGTCGACCGCGATGACGGTACTGGGCGATTCGGTGATGTACATCACGCCGTCGACGACAAGCGGCGTGGTCTCCGCGCGGTCGAGAACCGCCAACTGGTAGACCCACGCGATCTCCAGGCCCGCCACGTTCCGCCGATCAATCTGGTCCAGGCGGGTGTAGCGCTGGGCCATGTAGTTGCCGGAGTACATCAGCCAGTTGTGCGGCTCCGCGTCCGCGTTCAACAGCCGCTCCGCTGTCACCGGCGAAAACGCCGGCGCCTCGCGCTGTTCCGCCTCTGTCTGCGCGCGCACGCCACCCGATACGGTCAGCGCTACCACCGCCGCCGCACCCGCCAGCGCCATCCAGGTTCTTGATGTCATGTTGGACCTCATGTTCGTTCCGGCCGAGTCCCCCGAAGGCCGGATTCTAGCACCGGTGAAGCAGCTATCCGAACTGACGCGCACACCCGGCGCCGGCCCCGTCGGGATGCGCTAGACTGCGTGCCATGCTTCGGGCGGACGGCGGCCGGGCCAGGGTACTTGCGGCGCTGGGTCTCGTCACGGCGGCCTGGCTGGCGCTGGACACCCGGCTGGCGAGCCAGGGCGCGTCGGACGACGAACATCTGAACCCGGTGGTCCACCGGCTGGCGGCGGGCGAGCGGGTGTTCGGGGTCAGCACCTACGACCTCTCGCTGGAGCACGCGAGATCCCTGGCGCGATCCGACATCGACTACGTCTACGTCGACATGGAGCACGGGCCGATGGATTTCGGCGCGCTCCGGACGTTCCTGCTCGGGATGACCGACAAGCGGGCGATCGCCGAGAGTGGCAGCCTCCGGCCCCGGGTGGCGGCGCTTGCGCGCATCGCCCCGTACGGCCGCGAGACGCCGGCGTGGGCCGTGAAGCAGGCGCTCGACATCGGGTTGATGGGGCTGATCTTCCCGGCCATCGAAACACCCGAGCAGGCGGAGCGCGCGGTCCGGTCGATGCGCTATCCGCAGCGTCGCGGATCGCCGTACCCGGAGCCGGCGGGACGGCGCGGCTCGGGGCCGGCCATCGCCACCTGGTTCTGGGGCGTGTCTGGCACGGAGTACGTGCGGCGCGCCGACCTCTGGCCGCTCAACCCGGAAGGCGATCTCGTGGCGTTGATGATGATGGAGTCGGCCGACGGCGTCCGCAACGCGGAGGCCATCGCGTCGGTGCCGGGCGTCACCGGCTTCTATGTCGGGCCGAGCGACCTCTCCAATTCGCTCGGCCTGCCGCGCGACGCGCCGGAAGTGGAAGAGGCGATTCAGACGGTCGTGGACGTCTGCGTGGCGCGTGACATCGCGTGCGGCATCACGGCGTCGGCGGCCGAGATGCCGCGACGCATCGCGCAGGGCTTTCGGATCCTGGGTGCTGGCCGTGCGGGCGGCGGATTGACGGCGGGGAACGCGGCGGCGGTGCAGGCGGGGCGCAACACCCCGCGGAACTGACTCGAACCCGGAGGCGGAGACGGCGGTGGCGGCACGGACACACGACGCTACGAATCCACAGCTCCGCTGTTTTCTGGAAACGGCCGCCGTTGCCGCCGAGGACATCGCGTTGCGTCGGCGCCGGATCTACGACGAGGTGCTCGGCACATCGCGCTGTCTCGACGGGGGGAACTTCACCTCGATCCAGACCTCGGACCTGCGGCGGCTGTTCGACCTGTACGACCGGCTGTTCTTTCGGGGGCAGTTGCGGGCCGCGCTCGACGAGACTCCGCTGGACTTCCGGCTGTCGAACCGGATGACCCGCGCGGGCGGCAAGACCACCTGGCACACGCGGCAGGACGAGCGCCACAAGCTGCGGTACGGGATCAGCGTGTCGACGGTGTTGCTGTTCCAGTGCTTCACCGACAAGGACCACCGGGCGATCACGGTTGTCGGCCTCACCTGCCGGGACCGTCTGGAGGCGTTGCAGGGGGTGATGGAGCACGAGGCGGTCCATCTGGCGGAACTGCTCGCCTGGGGCCGGACCACCTGCGCTGCCAAGCGGTTCCAGTCGGTTGCGGCGCGGCTTCTCGGCCACCAGACGCATACGCACACACTGATCACGGCGGAAGAGCGGGCGCTGGAGGCCTACGGGATCCGGCAGGGCGACCAGGTCGTGTTCGAGTACGACGGCCAGCGCTACACCGGAATGGTGAGGCGGATCACGCGGCGCGCCACGGTGCTGGTACGGGATCAGAGGGGCGATCCGTACACGGACGGCCACCGGTACGCGACCTTCTACGTACCGCTCCGTCAGTTGCAGCGGGTCGCGTGATGTTGGTGCGCGGGCGTTGACGCCGGCGCACCTCAGGGCGATGTCCAGCCGGCGCTCAGGGAGTCCCGCTCCACTGCCTCGCCTTGCAGGTAGACCGCGTCGATCCGGCGCGTGTTTGTGATGTCGTCGAGGGGGTCGGCGTCGAGAACGATGAAGTCGGCCCGCGCCCCCGCGGCCAGGCGACCGGTATCGGCCAGGCCGAGGCGATCGGCCGACCGGCTGGTCGCCGTGACAATCGCCTCCATCGGACTCAGTCCTCCCGCGACCATCAGTTCCAGCTCGCGGTGCGCGGAAAAGCCGAAGATGTGATCCTGCACGCCGGAATCCGACCCGAGGACGAGCGAGGCGCTGGCGGCGTGCAGCCTGGCCAGGCTCCTTTCCATCCGCGCGTACGACTGCGCGGCGCGCTCGGCGGCGGCGGGATCACGGCGACCGAAAGAGTCGTTCACCCGGGCCAGCACGTCGGCCGCCACCGTCTCGGCCAGGAGGGGTTCGCTCACCCAGGGGGGCGGCGCACTGTGCCGGCCCCGCTCCGAGATTCCCAGGTTCGGCATGACGAAGACGTCGTTCTCGACGATTACGTCGATCAGCGCGTCGTCCATCTCCCGGTCGCGGACCAGGTGCGCGAAGCCGTCGACGCCGGCCGCCACCAGGTCTTCGGCGTCGTCGTGGTAGAAGACGTGCGCGACGACGTCGAGGCCCTGCCGGTGTGCCTCGTCGATGATCGCCCGGTAGTAGGCCGGCGCGAGCTTCTCGACCGTGCCGCCGCGGTCGTCCACCCAGATCTTGATGAACGACACGCCCTGCCCGGCCAGCTCGGCAACCAGCGCGCGTCCCTCGTCCTCGCTCGTTACACCGAGCGCCGACGGGCGGAGCGCGGCGGCGCCCGGGCCCGCCATCGGCGCCGCCAGGCCGCGCCCCGCGGTGAAGAGGCGCGCGCCGCCGGTGCGGCCCGCCGCCTGATCCCGCTGAATCTCGCGCCACAGTTCGCCGGCGTCCGTTCCCATCGAGACGATGACGCCGACGCCGTGGTAGGCGTAGCGCCGCAGATTGTCCTCAAGGTTCTCGCGCGTGTAGTTGGCGCCGTCATAGGTCAGGCCGCGCTGAAACCCGACGTGGCCATGCAGGTTGACCAGCGCCGGAATGACCGTCCGGCCGGAGAGGTCGACGACGCGCGCGCCGTCCGGCGCCGTTACCGTGTCGGCCGATCCGACGTCGATGATGACGCCTTCGTTCACCACCAGGACGCCCCGTTCGACGGGTGCGGAGCCGTCGCCCGGAATCAGTCCCGCACCACTGTAGACGACGGTAGTCGTAGCCGCGGTGTCTGTCGACGGATCCGCCGCCGGCCCGCCGCCGCACGCCGCGACGGGCAGCAGGACCGCAAGCAGTAGCGGGCGGGTTCCCGTATGTCTTCTCACGTTGCCTCCGGTTCCCGGTCTTGGGAATAATAGCGACTCCGTTCCTGCCCCACTCCTGTCATGACCATCTTCGTCACGGGCGCCGCCGGCTACATCGGGAGCGTGGTGGTGGAGCGGCTGTTGGCGAACGGCGACGCCGTCGTCGCCTTCGACAACCTGATGCAGGGCCACCGGGCCGCGGTGCCGGAGGGCGCCCGGTTCGTGGAGGGAGATCTGCGCGACCGCGCACGCCTGATGCAGGTGCTGGCCGAGGTTCGTCCCGACGCCGTAATGCACCTGGCCGCCGAGTCGCTGGTGGGCAAGTCGGCGACCGACCCCGCGGCGTTCTACGAGACCAACGTCATGGGTGGCCTCAATCTGCTAGACGCGATGCGCGCTGCCTCCGTCACGCACCTCGTTTTCTCGTCGACCGCGGCGGTGTACGGCGAACCCGCCGAGATGCCGATCCGGGAGGACGCTCCGCTTCGCCCCGTCAACGCCTACGGTGCCTCGAAGCTGGCGTTCGAGCAGGCGCTTCCGTGGTACGCCTCGGCCTATGGATTGCGCCACTGCTCGCTACGGTACTTCAACGCGTGCGGCGCCACCGCCGCGCGCGGCGAGTTCCATGTCCCGGAGACCCACCTCATCGCGATCCTGATCGAGGTAGCGCTCGGCCTCCGCGACGAGGCCCGGATCTTCGGGACCGACTACGGCACGCCGGACGGCACCTGCATCCGCGACTATGTGCATGTCGCCGACATCGCGGACGCCCACCTGCTGGCGCTGGCCCGGATCGATGCGCTGGACGCCGCCGACGTCGCCATCAACCTGGGGAACGGGGCAGGTTTCTCCAACCGCGAGGTGGTCGAGGCGGCGCGGCGGGTCACCGGCCACGCGATCCCGGCCGTCGATGCGCCGCGCCGTTCGGGTGATCCGGCGACGCTGGTGGCGAGCGCCGAACGGGCCCGCGCCGTCCTCGGCTGGTCGCCCCGCTACACGACGCTGGAGCCGATGATCGAGACGGCGTGGGCGTGGCGGAAGGATCGGCCGCGGCCGTACTGAGGCCGTCCCTCCAACCACGATCATCCGCTCGCCCGGGGGGACGCTACCCGTGGCTCCTTATCGATCGATGAAGATCGCCTTGGGAACGAAGGCGGTGATGACCTGCGTGAGGTCGACCGCTTCGGCGACACGGTAGTCGACGGCGATGCTCGACAGCGAGTAGGCGCGCGCGTAGGAAAGGCCGTACTCCTCCACCAGGAAGTCGATCGTGGCGGTGACCGCCTTGCGCAGCGCGCGGTCGAGATCGAGATCGATCCCCATCAGGATGTGGTGTGTCGCGTTCTCGGCCCGAGGTCCGTCGATCGGACGGTTCTTGTGGAGAACGAAGCGGAAGTCGCCGGTGAGCGACTGTTCGATGGCGGTGCCGCTCACCTCGCCGTCGCCCTGCACGGAGTGCGGATCGCCGACGTAGAAGCGGGCGCCCGGGTGGAAGACCGGCAGGTAGAGCGTCGTCCCGGCGGCCAGGTCCTTGACGTCGAGGTTGCCCCCGAACGGGCCCGGCGGGCGCGAACCCTGGACGCCGGGAACGTCCACCCCCGGCTGCCCCAGCGTCGGCGCTTCGGGCGCTACCGCCATCACCCCCATGAACGGCGCAAGCGGGATCCGGATGTCGTCGGCGAACAGCGCCACCTCGGTTCCGTCCACTTCGGCGGTCCGGATGAAGTGGCGGACCCGCGTCATGTCGAGCGGAGCGTCATCGGGTGACGATCCGGGATAGGCGGGAGCGAATACGCCGCTCGTCGCGCTGGTGTTGTTGATGCCGTAGGGCACTCGGCTCTCGATCGCGAGGATCTCCACCTCCAGCATGTCGCCCGGTTCGGCATCCTCGATGTAGATCGGTCCGGTGATGACGTGCGCGCTCCGGCCTTCGCGCGGGCGGTCGCCACGCGTCCGCCAGAACGCAATCACGTCCGGCAGGATCTCGTCGGGCGCGACACCAAACTGGCCGAGGAAGGCGACCGGTTCCTCCGCCTGCGTCGTGCCGGCGTGCGTCAGTGTGTCGATCCGGACCGTCTCGCCCGAGCGGATCGTCAGCACCGGCGGGCGATCGATCGGGTACCAGCCCCAGACGACGTTCTCCGGCGTGGAGGGAACGCGGTGCGCCGGTTCGGCCTGCTGCGCGGCGGCCGCACGCGGCGCGAGGCCGACAGCGGCGCACAGCAGCAGGCCGACGAGCCCATGCGCAGCGGCGCGCAGCGGTTGGCCTGGGCGCCGGTCTGGAGACCGGCGCACTATCGACTCGCACACCGTCGACGCCATGGCGACCTCCCCTCTACTCGTCGCGCAGCGCGTAGACGAACAAAGCGCTGCCCGACGCGACGGCAACGTACTGCCGGCCGTCGATTGCGTAGCTCATCGGGCCGTTCGCAATCATCCCGCCGAGCGTCTTCCGCCAGAGCAGCTCGCCCGTCCGCGCGTCGAGCGCGTGGAAGTAGCCTTCGCGGTTGCCGGTGAAGAGCAGGTCGGTCGCCGTCGTCATGATGCCGCTGCTCGTCACGTCGGTCATGTCGAACTTCCAGCGCTGCTCGCCGGTCGCCGGATCGATGGCTATGACGGCGCCGCTCGCCACCGCTTCCGTCCAGGTGTTGATGTGACCGCGCGACAGGCCCGGGAGTGCCGCACCCGGGATCGGAGGCCCCGGCCGGCCGCCCAGAAAGACGCGGCCCTCGACGTACTCCGCCTCCGCCGGTTCGAAGACCGAACCGTAACCCTGCCAGGCGGACAGGTAGAACAGGCGCGTCGACGGGCTGTAGGACGGCGAGTACCAGTTGGTACCCCCCTGCACGCCGGGGTACGTTGTCTCCCCGGGCGGCTGCGGCGTGAAGATCGGCCGGCCGTTGTCATCGAGCCCCTCCGCCCAGTTGACATCGACGTACGGCTCGCCGTTGATGAACTGCCCCGTCTCGCGGTCGAGCACGTAGAAGAAGCCGTTGCGGTTCCCCCACAGCATCAGCTTCAGCGTGCCACCGTCCTGCGATGGAAAGTCGACCAGCACGGGAATCTGCACCGAGTCGTAGTCGTACGGGTCGTTCGGCGTGAACTGGAAGTACCACTCGAGCTCGCCGGTGTCCGGATCGAGAGCGACGACGGAGTCGGAGTAGAGGTTGTCGCCGGGGCGCTGCGCCGGGTTCCAGTCGGGGCCGGGGTTGCCGGTACCCCAATAGAGCAGGTCGGTGTCCGGATCGTACGAGCCGGTCATCCAGGCCGATCCGCCGCCGGTCCGCCAGTCGTCTTCCTGCCACGTCTCATGTCCCGGCTCGCCGGGACCCGGGATCGTGTAGAACTTCCACAGCTCCTCGCCGGTCGCCGGGTCGTACGCCGAGATGAAGCCGCGGATGCCGTACTCCGCGCCGGCGATACCGACGATCACCTTGTCCTTGACGATCAGCGGCGCGTGCGTCAGGGCATACCCGGCACCCGGCCGCTCCACGCTCGTCTGCCAGATCGGCTCGCCGCTGACCGCGTCGATCGCGATGAGCTGCGCGTCGATCGTGCCCATGAACAGGGTGTTGCCCAGGATCGCCACACCGCGGTTCACGCGGCCGCAGCAGGGGCGCGATTCCGTCGACGGCGTGTACTCGTAGCGCCAGAAGACGCGCCCGTGCTCCGCATCGACTGCATACACGGTGTTCGGCGGCTCGGTGAGGTACATCATCCCGTCAACCACCAGCGGCGTAGACTGGAACACCGACGACGACGGCGTCTGGAAGACCCACTGCAGCTCGAGGTCGTCGACGTTCGCCGGCGTGATTTGATCGAGCGTCGTGTGGCGGTTCGAGTTGTAGTTCCCCGAGTACGTCAGCCAGTTATGCGGTTCGTCGGCCGCGTTGAGCAGCCGTTCGAACGTGACGCCGCCCCCCTGCGCCTCCGGCGTGGCGGTGGCGAACGGCAGCAAGACGATCAGCAGGGCGGCCGCCCCGGCCAATGCGCGCAGCGTTGCGTTCATCGGTTGATCCCCTTCAAGGAAAGCAGAAACGCCAGCACGTCGGCACGCTCCTGATCGGTCAGTGTCTCGGCGTACGACGGCATCGCCGATTCGGTCAGGATGGTGTACTCCCGCAGGTCGTCCTTCACGAGCGAACGCAGCCGCTGGTTCTCGTCGATGATCTGCACCGTGTAGGTGTCCTCGTTCAGCCGGCGTCCGTTGAAACGCGTCCCGTCGTTCGTGACGATCCGTACCGGCCGGTTGATCGGCAGCATCGTCCCGGTCGGATCCACCAGCGTCGCCGCCAGCGATCCCGCGGTGCGCGCCGTGGCGATCGCGGTCAGGTTCGGCCCCGCCTGCGATCCCTCGCCGCCGATCCGGTGGCAACTGGCGCAGTCCCCCTTGCCGCGGTAGATCGCTTCGCCGCGCGCGGCGTCGCCCGTCGCCATGCCGGCCGCGTCGAAGTCGCCCATCGTCCGGAGGTAGGCGACCAGACCGGTCATCTCTGACGCGGTATAGTCCCCCGGCAGCATCGCCGTGTCCGGGATCCCGCGCGCGATCACCCCCATCAGCTCCCGATCGGACGCCGCGTTGCGGAACTGCCCGCTCCGCAGGTTGACGCCGTCCACGACGTCGCCGTCCGGCCCGTGGCACCCGACGCAGTTCGCACCGTACACCTGCATCCCGAAGCTGATGTCAGCCTGCAGGTACTCCCCCACGTGCGCCTCCTGCGCCGCCACGACGGCGGCCGTCATTCCCATCGCCGCGCCGAGGGCCAGTCCGACGGCCACCAGGCCGGTCGCGGCCATCGCGCACCTTCCAAGTCTTCGCTGTTTCACGCCGTCCTCCCTCAGTCGCTCCCGTTCCGGCTGCTGACCATTCTACCGCTCGGGTCCCGTGAGATGCTGCCTTTCAGCCACGTCCAAGGTTGCGACTACGCAAAGGTGCGATCCGTGCAAGCTGATCGAAGTCGCGATCGTGATGCAGCAACGTCAGGTTGCTCCGGACCGCGCAGACAGCAATGACACAGTCGACGCTCGACCGGACCGTCACGCCGGCCCGTCTGGCCAGCCGATAGAGATCGACCGCCTGCTCGAACACTTCCTGACTCAGCGGTGACTCGACGACCGGAAACGCCAGCATCGACTCGCGAGCAACCTGAAACGCACCTTCGTCACGGAATCCCTGGAGCACTTCCTGCACGACCGGAAGGCACGTGACGACTTCCTCGATGCCGACAACCGACTCGATGTCGATGCGGGCCGGGCGCCGGAATACTTCGATCCAGACGGACGTGTCAACGAGAACCACGGCGAGTGCTCCGGCGGGTGGTGGCCGATGCGGATCGGTGATCGGCCCGCATCTCTGCCAGATCCCCATCCCACAGCCCTGAACCGGCGAGCTGCAGGATGCGTCCCGCCTTCGCTCTCCGCACGAACTCGGCCAACGCCCGGTTGACCGTCCTGGAGTAGTTGCGCTCCCCGGCGAGCCTCAACGCTTCTTCGAGTAGCTCCTCATTAAGCACAAGATTTGTGCGTTTCATGTGTATAGCCTAACACCTCGTTCGTCGTGAACGAGGGAACTGAACGGCTACTGGCAGATGACGCCGTCGTTGTTGGGGTCGTTCATGAACGGGTAGGCGGGATGGCCGCTCCGGACCGGGGCGATGCCGTGCGCGCGCGCCTCGGCGCAGGAGATGCGGCCATTGCCGTTATCGTCCCACTGCGCAACGGAAAGCGGGAGTCCTGAAGCCGCCTGCAGGTCCGCGGCCCACAAGCCGCGGCCCGCTTCGCGCGCTTCTCGTTCGTACTGCCGGAACTCGTCAAGATACTTGAACGGGAACCGCGTGTAGGCGTGACCGTAGCCCTGGCGGATGATCTCCGCGTTGATCAGCGTGCCGTCGAGAAGACGTACGTAGGCCAGCGTTCGCCCGTATCGGTCCGTCCGCTCCCAGTCGTACTCCAAGCGGACCCGCTGCCCTTCCAACATCCGCTTCGTGAACGCGCTCGCCTCACGGCCGAAGAACTCAACCGGCCTGCGCGGGTCTACGGTCTCCGGGGTATCGACCCCTACTAATCGTATTCGGCCGACTCCTCGGACGATGATCGTGTCGCCATCAACGACCCGTTCGACGACGTACACCTGCGGAACTGCACGCGCGGCTTCCCGGGTCTGGGCGGCCGCTGGCTGGGCCGCGGCGGCAGCCAACGCGACTGCGCACCACGCCGAAGCCTTGAACTGCCTCGATCGGCGGCTCGTCATCGCGGTCACCATCTCCCTCCCGCAACCCGTATTGCAGAAACTGCAATGAGCCTGCCAGCAAGTGATCGCAATTATTACGTACGCCGCTCGGCTGCATTGCCAGCAACGACAGCGCCCTCACCGCTTTGGGTACACCGGGAGCTAACGTGGTCTACGCACTTCACAAAGTGGCAGTGTACCGGCTACTCGCAAACGACACCGTCGGCGTCCCCGTCCGTCATATAGGGGTAGGCCCGATGGCGCGCCGGAAGGTCCGCCGGGGTCAACCAGCGTGAGCCGCAGATGTTCCAGGCCGGCCTGGCTCTCGAAGAACTCGGCGTCGACGGCTGTCACCGGACCGATCAGCAGCGTCGCGCCGACCCGCGCCGCTGCCGCAACCGCCGGTACGGCGTCCCGCGGCAGGTCCGCCAACTCCACATGCGCCGCCGACAGCGGGCGGATCTGCGGCTGGCCGGCATACATCCCCAGGTTGCCGATGACGCGCACCGTCTCCCCGCGCGCCGGCTTCACCGGCAGGCAGCCGAGCGACGGAAAGACCGGCACATCGACGTAGAGATCCTCCGCCGGTTCGTACATCTCGATAATCACGATCCCTTGCCGGGTCGTGCGCACCGAGGTGACGCGGCCTTCTAATCGGAACGTCGCGCCGGCATGGCGCGGATCGACGATGTGCGCCGCCGTCAGGGCCGGCAGCGCACCGAGCGACTCGGAGTAGACGTAGCGGCGGTTGGTAATGAAGAGGACCGTGAGCGCAACCAGCGCCGCTACCGCAAACGGATATCGGCGGCGTGTGATTGCGCTCCGGCTGCTACACCGGCGCCGGCTCGGTCGGGGCGGGGTGCGCGCACGAGGCGAGGTAGGTCATCGCGGCGTCGACGCCGCCCGCCTGGTGCGGGATGGCGGCGAGGCCGAGGCTCATCTCGATACCGGCGAGGGTGCCGAGGAGGCTCAGGTCGTTGAAGTCGCCCAGGTGGCCGATCCGGAAGACCTTACCGGCCAGCTTCGTCAGGCCGATGCCGACAGACATGTCGAAGCGGTCCAGCACCGTATCAATCAGTGCGTTGGCGTCGTATCCCTGCGGCGTCATGACGGCGGTGATCGACGAGCTGTAGGCGGTCTCATCGAGGCAGAGCAGATCGAGGCCCCAGGCCCGGACGGCGCGGCGGGCCGCTTCGGCATGGCGGTCGTGGCGGGCGAAGACGTTCGGCATGCCCTCGGCGTCGAGCATTCGGAGCGCTTCGCGCAGGCCGTAGAGCAGGTTCGTCGGCGGCGTGTAAGGGAAGAGACCCTTCGTGTTGGCCGCGATGATCGGCGACCACTCCCAGTAGCTGCGAGGCAGGGTGGCGCTCTCGGCGGCGGCGCGCGCCTTCTCGCTGACGGCATTCAGGGAGAGGCCAGGCGGCAGCATGAATCCCTTCTGCGAGGCGCCGACCGTCACGTCGACGCCCCACTCGTCGTGCCGGTAGTCGATTGACGCGAGCGACGAGATGGTATCGACCATCAGCAGGGCCGGATGGCCCACGGCATCGATTGCGCGCCGCACCGCGGCGATGTCGCTCGTCACGCCGGTCGACGTCTCGTTGTGGACGACGCAGACCGCCTTGATCGTCTGGCCGGTATCGTCGGCCAGGTGCGCTTCGATGGCGCCGGGGTCGGCCGGATGCCGCCAGTCGCCCGGCAGGAACGTCGGTTCCAGTCCCAGGCGTACCGCAATCTCCCGCCAGAGCGCCGCAAAGTGGCCGGTCTCCGCCATCAGCACGCGGTCTCCGGATGAGAGCGCGTTGGCGAGCGCCGCCTCCCACGCGCCGGTGCCGGACGCCGGATACAGCACCACCGGCTGCTTGGTGCCGACGACGGCGCCGATCCGTTCGAGCACCTCGCCCGTCAACGCACGGAACGCCGGCCCCCGGTGATCGATGGTGGGCGCCGCCATCGCGCGGAGGACGCGATCCGGCACGTTGGTCGGGCCCGGAATCTGCAGGAAATGGCGGCCGCTCCGGTGTGTCACGGGCGTAATCTAGCGTACCGACCGGCGATCCGTGTCCCGTTTCCGTCCCGTATCGCGTTCTATACTCCGACCCGATGGCCGACCTGCAGCGCGATCTGGAAGCGCGCCTGGCCGGCGAGGTTCGCTTTGACGCGGTTTCGCGGGCGCTCTACTCGACCGACGCCAGCGTGTACCAGATCGCGCCGCTCGGTGTCGCCATCGTCCGCTCGCGCGACGACATGCTGGCCGCCATCGCCTGCGCGCGTGCGCATGGCGTCTCGATCACGGCGCGCGGCGGCGGCACCTCGCAGGCGGGGCAGGCGATCGGCTCGGGGCTGCAACTCGACACGTCGCGCTACTTCAACCGCCTGCTCGAAGTGAACGTCGACGAACGCTGGGCACGCGTCGAGCCGGGCATCGTGCTGGACGAGCTGAACGCGCAGCTCGCGCCGCACCGTCTCCGCTTCGCGCCCGACATCTCGACGGCAAGCCGCGCCACGATCGGCGGCATGATTTCGAACAACTCGAGCGGAGCGCGTTCGGTCCGCTACGGCAAGACTATCGACCATGTTCTCGACCTGCACGTCGCCCTCGCGGACGAATCGATCGTGCACTTCCGACCGCTGCGCCGAGAGCAGCTCGACGCGGCGTGCGTCGCGCGGACCCACGAGGCCGAGTGCTGCCGCACCGTCCGCCGCCTCGCCGCACGCCACGCCGCGGAGATCGACCGGCGTTACCCGAAGATACTGCGCCGCGTCGGCGGCTACAACCTCGACGCGTTCGTGCGCAACGGGAACGGCGCGACCTACGACACCGACCCGTTCAACCTGTCGAAGCTGATCGTCGGATCCGAAGGCACGCTCGGCCTGATCGTCGAAGCGCGGGTGAACCTGGTCCCGCTTCCGGCCGCCAAGGCCGTGCTGACCATCGAGTATCGCAACCTGCTCGACGCGCTGGGCGACACCCCCGCCATCCTCGAGCATGACCCGTCGGCCGTCGAAGTGATGGACCACTCCATCCTCGATCACGCCAGGGAGAACCCGGCCCTCGATGCGATGCGCCGCGCCGTGACCGGCGACGACTGCGGCGCCCTCCTCTGCGTCGAGTTGTACGACGAGGCCGCAGCGGCGCTTCCCGCTCGCCTCGAACGGCTCGAGGCGGCGGTCCGCGCACTCGGCCACGCCAGCCGCACCGGGCGCGCGACCGCGCCGGCCGATCAGGCGCGCATCTGGAAGCTGCGCGAGTCGTCGCTCGGACTCTCGATGGCGATGAAGGGAGACGCGAAAAGCATTTCGTTCGTCGAGGACACCGCCGTCGCGCCGGAGCGGCTACGCGGCTTCATCGAGCGGTTCCTGGCGATCGTGCGCAAGCATGGCACCACCGCTGGCGTCTACGCGCACGCGTCGGTCGGCTGCCTGCACGTTCGCCCGGTCGTCAACCTCAAGACGACCGACGGCGTCGGGCAGTTCGAGGCGATCGCGAACGAAATCGCCGACCTGGTGCTCGAGTTCGGCGGCGCGCTCTCGGGCGAGCATGGAGACGGACTGGTGCGCGGGCCGTTCATGGAACGGATGTTCGGCTCGGAGCTGTACGGCGCCTTCCGGACCATCAAACGGACGTTTGATCCGGAGGGAATCTTCAATCCGGGGAAGATTGTCGATACTCCGCCGCTCACCGCCAACCTCCGCTACGGCGCCGCCTACATCACGCCCGATCCGCCCGCGGCATTCGATCACTCCGGGCACGGCGGCCTCGGCCGGGCCGTCGAGATGTGCAGCGGCGTCGGCGCCTGCCGCAAGACCCTGACCGGCACGATGTGCCCGTCGTACATGGCGACGCGCGACGAGGCGCACTCGACGCGCGGCCGCGCCAACGCGCTGCGCCAGGCGATGACCGGCGCACTCGGCGACGGCGGCCCGCGCGAGGTCGGTTTGGGCGATCGGGGCGTCCACGACGTGCTCGACCTCTGCCTCGAGTGCCGCGCCTGCAAGACGGAGTGCCCCACCGGCGTGGACATGGCCCGCTTCAAGAGCGAGTTCCTCTACGACTACTACCGCCGCTACGGCACGCCGCTTCGCGCCCGCGTGCTGGGCAGGATCCGCGAACTCTCCGCCGTCGCGAGCCGCTTCGCCCCGGCCGTCAACCCGTGGCTGGACACCGGATGGGTCCGCACGCTGAATGAATGGCTGCTCGGAATCGACCGGCGGCGCTCGCTACCGGCCTGGGCCCCAACGACCCTGGAGGAAGCCTGGCGCGAGCGCGCCGGCCGCGGCAACGGCGAAGCTGTGGCGGGCGGGCGCCAGCCGACCGAAGTGGTCCTCTTCGGCGACACGTTCACGAACTACTTCGAGCCGGATATCGGCCTCGCCGCCGCGGACGTGCTGGAAGCCGCGGGGTTCACCGTCCGCCTCGGCCCCGATGCCTGCTGCGGCCGTCCCCTCATCTCGCAGGGCCTTCTCGACGAGGCGCGCGCCCGGGCGGCGGAGATGGTCCGCAGGCTGCACCCGGTCGCTGCCGCCGGCACCCCGATCATCCTGCTGGAGCCGAGCTGCCTCTCGGCCCTGATCGACGACGCGCCCGACCTGCTCCGCGGCGACGCGCAGCGACAGGCGCGAGAAGTTTCCGCGGCCTGCCTTCTCTTCGAAGATCATCTCGAACGCGCGCTCAAGGCCGGCCGGGCCGTTCTCCCCGTCCGCGCGGGCCCGGAACGAATCATCCTCCACGGCCATTGCCACCAGAAGTCACTCGGGCTGGTCGCTCCCGCCAAGGCGCTCCTCGAGCGGATCCCCGGCGCCACGGTTACTGACCTGGACAGCGGCTGCTGCGGCATGGCCGGCTCCTTCGGCTACGCGAAGGAGCACTTCGAGATCTCCCGGCAAATCGGTGAACGCGTGCTGCTGCCGGCCGCCCGCGACCTTGCGGGGAACGCCGTCCTCGTCGCCGCAGGCACCTCCTGCCGCCACCAGATCCACGACTTCGCGGAGACGGAGGCGGTCCACCCGGCCGTTGTCCTCCGCGGCCTGCTGACGTAGTCCGCGCTGCGTCACCGTCCCGGCGCGCCGGCGTCAACGCCGGCCTGCGCCGCGGTTCGACCATGACGGCGCCGGCCCTCCGGAGCTGCCATGCCCCCCCGCTTGACCCGGCCCGCGGCACCGATCCACACTGCCGGCAGTCCGATGCCCATCTACGAGTACCAATGCCGCGCCTGCGACCAGCAGTTCGAGGCGGTCATCCTGCCGAAGAGCGATCCGCCCTCGTGCCCCGACTGCGGGTCAGCGGATCTGGAGCGCCTGATCTCGCAGTTTGCCGTGAGTTCGGAAGGCACCCGCGCGACGAACCTCAAGTCGGCAAAGAAGGCCGCGGCCAGGATCCGCCGTGACAAGCAGGTCGCCGAACACGAGGCGATCCACCACCACCACCACTAGTCGCCATCGGTCTGACCGTCTTCCGCTACGTCAGGTTCGTGCGGGCGTGCGCAGGCATGCAGGCAACGACAACCTGTTCCGCGTCAGCATCCCAGAAGTAGTAGATGCGGAGGCAACGGGCGCGATCCCGTGTGTTGCCGCCGTTTTTGATGTGCCACTCGATGCCGACGTTGCGGCCATTCCACTTCATCGGGCTGAAGGGAAGATCGGCCTCGCCGCACGGCTCGTTGTAGAAGCCTTCAAGGACGGGTACGCGGGAATTTCCGCCACCCTGCCGGCGGCGGTCGCGGTAGTCGGTGGCCAGCCAGACAAGGCAGCGTGCCGCCTGTTCGATGTGGCGGAACTCGGGATCCTTGACGCCCCGGCGGGCCAACGGGGCCAGCGTCAACCTGCCGGGCAGTTTCTCCTCGACCCAGGGACCGAACGCGGCCCACGACGATGGAAGCGGTTCGAAAGACGGGGGCGCCTCCTTCCCGGACGGCTCCGTCAACCGGGCCAGCTTCCCTTCCAGATCCCGGATGCGGTGGCGCAAGTGATCCCGTTCCGCTTCCACTTCCGCGGCGTGCGCCAGCGCCTGCTCCTCTTGCGCCCTCGCCGTCTCCACCCTCCTCACCGCATCCGCAAGGTCCGACTCGGCCTCCGTCGCTCGCGCCAGCGCCCGCTCCTCAGCCGCGGCGGAGACGGTATCCGATGTGAATGTCTTGTAAGTCATTGATAAATATGCATATTAAAGCATTCTTGGGTTCTTGTTCCCCTCGCTCCATCCCTCGTTCTGCATCGGATTCCAGCGGACCCAGTGCACCGTCCTCGAATGAATTGGGATCGTAGACCGCAACAGGTGGGGTTACCCACGGGCACCTCGGATGGGCCGTCTGCGCGACGAGCGGGCGGAGTCGGACGGCGGATCCGACGCGGCGACGTCGGTCCGCATCGTGAACGAGGATGTGCTCTTGAACACCGTGCCAGCGGAACTCGCCCTGTCCGCAAGACGCGGACCTTGACGACAAGTGCCGCGAGGCCACTCAGCGCCGTGATGTCCTGGAACTGGGCTGGCGAGTGGCGTTGCCCCCTTCGAACCCTCACGATCCAGATGCCCCGTCACGCCTCTTCGCGTCGCACCGTGGTCGCCCACGCGCGGGTGACGCCGGCCGAGCTGTCCGCGTGGAACGCGAAGGCATCGGCGGCGGGCGTCACGCTGTCCGAGCTGCTGCGACAGGCGATGTCGCGGACGCAGACGTGGACGGCGCCGGCGATGGAGGTCGAGCGCGAGCGCACCCGTCAGGTGGCGCGCATCGGCTCGAACCTGAACCAGATTGCGCGCTGGGCGAACACGCACCTCGATGAGCTAGCGCCCGTAGAGGTCATCGCGCACCTGGTCGCCATCGAGCGAGCGCTGGCGCGGCTGAGCGAGCGGGGCGGGGGCGATGCTGATTAAGTTCATCGCGCGCGGGACGGGGTCGGCGGCCGCGGCGGCGGCCTACCTCACGCGCGAGACGGACAGCCAGGGCAACGAGCGGGACGACGTGGCGGTGTTGCGCGGCGATCCGGACCAGGTGGCGGCGGTGGCCGACGCGCTCGAGTTCGAGCAAAAGTACACGTCGGCGGTGATCGCCTGGGCGCCGGAGGACCAGCCGAGCGACACGGAGATCGACCGGGTGCTCGACGAGTTCGAGGACACGGCCTGGCCCGGTCTGGCGCCGGATCGCTACGCCTGGACGGCGGTGCGGCACCGTGAGGCGGGGCGCGGCGTTCACGTGCATGTGGTCGCGGCGCGGTGTGACCTGGAGACGGGCAAGAGCCTGAACATCGCGCCGCCCGGCTGGGAGCAGACGTATGGCCCGCTGGTGGACGCCTGCAACCTCGAGCACGCCTGGAGCCGGCCGGACGATCCGGCGCGAGCGCGGGTGCAGCAGCCGGGACATCGCGCCTACCTCGAGGCGGCGGAGCTGCGGGCCGGGATCGCGCGCGAGGCCGACCCCCGTGACGTGATCGAGGCCTACCTGGTGCAGCGCGTCGAGCGCGGCCAGGCGGAGGACCGGGCCGGCGTGGTCGCCGCCCTGAAAGAGGCGGGCTTTGCGGTGCCGCGCGAGGGCAAGCACTACGTCACCGTGCTCGATCCGGAGCGTGGGGACCGCTGGCGGCTGAAAGGAGCGCTGTACGAGCATGACTTCCAACGTGAACGACTTGAGCGCCCGGCTCCGGCGCCGGATGGAGGACGAGGACCGGGAGACGACCGCGATCGCCGAGCGCGAGCTGCGGACGTTTGGCGAGACGTTGAACGCCAGCGCGAACGACACGCTACGTATCACCGAAGCCGCTATGGCGGCGCAGGTCGGGCGGATGCACGGGCTGCTGTGGCGCGGATGGCTCCGGTCCCTGGTGGTCGGGCTGTGCGTCTTTCTGGGCATCTTCGGCGGGAGCTGGGGGCTGACGCAGTGGCAGTCGAGCCGCGGAACCTGTGATCGGCGCTCTTTGAGATTCGCCGCGCAGTCGTCTATCGGTAGGTTTGGACGTTACCCGCCACGGAGCGGTTTCGCGGCTGATGGGCAAGACCGAAGCCCATTCGGTGCGGTGAGCCGGTTTCCACGTCGTTTGCGCACTCCCAGGTAGTCCGTGGTGGGACGCACCGAGCCGCGTGACGCGAGAAGGGAGAAGTCGATGAAAGAGAACGTGACGGCGAGGGTGACAGGAGGAACGGCGCCGCCGCCGAGACGACGGGGCCGGTGGCAGGCGGGGGCGGCACGGTGGAGCTCGGGGACCGCCGTGCTGCTGGCGATGATGGGGATGGTGTCGTTTGCCGAAGCCCAGGCCATCCAAGCGCCGGCTCTGGAAATCGCAGTTGGCTACAGGAACCTGCCGCCGTACTCACATGGGTGGTTTGCATCGGCCGCCCGTCCCCTTAGCGATCGCTCCGCCATTGTCGGAGAGGTTGGGTACGCTCGATACTCGGAGGGTGGGCGCCCTCGGGCGCGTCTGGAACATCTGCTGTACACGTTCTTGGGCGGTGTCCGGTTCGCCCGGCGCTCTCCCCGAGTGACGCCGTTCGTGGAGGCCCTGACCGGCGTACTCAAGACCACTACGCGGCGTCATCCAGGTGACACCTACATCTTCTACGGACAACAACACTTTATCGTCCTCCAGGTGGGCGCCGGAGCGGACATCCAGATCGGGAGACGTGCGGCGGTGCGGATTGGGATCCGCCTCCACACCCCCCTTAGTAGTAGTGGCATGTACCCCGGGTTGTTATTCACCGCGGGTTATGTGGTAGGGATCGGTAGTCGGTAGTCGTCACGTTACGGACATGCGAAGAACGCGGCGGGCAAGCGCCGATGCGTTCCCCGGGGAAGGGGAAGCAGACCCGATGTCTCCGGCATCACGCGAATCCAAGGCGGTCGTACTTAGAGTGGCGGCACCCGCAGTGTCGTGATCTCCCTCACCGCCAGATCCGGCCATCATCCTGAGCCCGGAGGGTTCAGATCGCCGTAGTCTCCCGGAGCGAGAGAGGTAGTTACAAACGGCCCAGCCGGTGCCGAATCCGGCCCGAAGGCCCTCCCGGCGGCACCACGCGCGACCGCGGGGCCGGACTGGCAGGCATGGGCCGGCGTGGTGCGCCGGCCCGTCCTCCTTCGCTTCCGGCGCGCCACAGGCGGTGCCTGGGCACCGCCGCTCCCAGCGCATCGTGGCCCGCACGAGCGCGCCGTGATCTGTGCCGTCCAGCATCGGACTCTCACGGCGGTGCGCATCGACCCCCAGCTCGAGTTCGAGCAACAGTACACGTCGGCGGTGATCGCCTGGGCGCCGGAGGACCAGCCGAGCGACACGGAGATCGACCGGGTGTTTGGCGTCAAGTACTTCTGCCGCTCAACGTCAACTATTCTTGCCGGTTCGGACGGCTGCTCGTTCGACGTCGCACCGTTCGCTGGGCGTTGCTGCGGGGTTCTGAAGACGCAGAAGACCAAACGGCGTGAACGTCCGCTTGGGGACGTTCACGGAGTGCGGTAGCCGGCGGGCCGACAGGTCCTGCACGGTGTTGACCAGGTGAACGAGGGTGCGGCCGAGGCGGTCGAGCTTCCAGATAACGAGCACGTCGCCCGTCCGGAGCGCGCGCACGCAGCTGTCGAGCCCCGGGCGGTCGTCGCGAACGCCGGACGCGTAGTCGTGGTAAACGTGGATGGCGTCGACGCCCGCGGCCTGCAGCGCGGCGCGCTGCAGGTCCAGCGACTGGGAGCCGTCCGCCTTTGAGACGCGGGCGTAGCCGATCAGCATGTGTCGTAAACGGCCGTTTGCGACATACGGGCAAGAACGCCTCCCGGCCTGCGCTGCCGTGTAACGTCCTCGTCTGTCTCCCACAAAGAGTCGCACCTGATGGGTAGCCGCGCTCGAGCGAGTCGAGCAAGTCCCCGCACGCGGGTCGAACGCCAAACGTAGCGGCGTTGCATCTCGGGCAGCCGCAAATCGCCGCGTTCGATCATCCCCACAAGTTCTTCGACCGTGGCTTCAGCCTTCGCCATCGCGGAGCATCCTTGTCCCGTCAGCGACCCAGCTCGTCCTGGACAATCGACGGCCGCTTGTCAATCAGCGCGAGCAGCACGCGAGCCGGCCCCTACAGGCCGATTCGGAGCCCAACGGAGAGGCGCACCCCACTGAGACCCAGGTTGGCATCCCTTCCAGGCGTGATCGGCCCGTACCGCTCGTCCAGCCAGGAACCGTTCCCGACGATGAGAAGCTGAGTGGCCCACGTTGTCTCCGGTAACCTCAGCGTGCCGTCGTCCCGAACCGGCTCTCGATAACTGAACGTTCCCTCGCGAAATCCGCTGAGTCCAGAGACGTTCGCGTATGCTCCTTCTGCGCCGAAGACCAGACCGAATCGGTCAGAGATTCCGACATCGACCCACACGCCACCGTGAAAGGCCAAGGTCCTGGCCGCGGGTTTCACTGTCCCACCTGCTGATCCGACCGTCCAGGTCAAAAAGGTGTGACCATGACAGGTCAGTGAAATAGAGGCCCACGCCTCCTTCCATCCCAAGACTTAACCGGCTTCCCAGAGGGACGCTGTACTGGGCGCCGACCCGGACGGGGATTGCACGAGTGCGAAGGCTGGTCGAATTCCGGAGAGAACTCTCGTACTGCCCAAAGAAGGGTAGCAATATACTTAACTAACCTTTCGGGCGAGTTCTGTCCACGCGCGTGGCACAGCGGTACAAAACCTCGCTAAGAGATCTTGGGATAATCGGGGGCGTAGCCAGCGCTAGTCGGTTTGAGTGTCGGTTGCACCACTGAACCGAACACGAGTCGCCCTTCTTCCGTTAGCGAAAACGCCACGTCGCCAGTAGGCGTCGTGGTCCGCTCAACGAGATCGTCGAAAACCACGCCAGCCGTTCGCGCTCGGCGCCTCCATGCGCTGACAAGGGGACCGATCTTCTTGCCAGGAAGAAGGGTTGCCATTTCCTTTGTTGTCAGCATTGGCTTCCCCAACAAGCCATTTAAGATCGGTAGTTCGAAGATGTTGTTGATCGTGAATTCCCCTCGGCGTCGCCGGCTACCGCTGTCGATCTGCGCTTGGTTCGGATTAGACTCTGAATCAGAGACGAGAGCGATCAACCGGTCCAGCTCGTCGATCCGGATTCGCATCTCTTCCTGGATCTGAGTCCGACGGGCACGGAGCCCCGGCAGCAGGTCTTGAGGCATGGTTCTCCCCTTTTTTCTGTGCTATGATGGCGAACGAAAAGAGGGTCTGGCGGGGGTGCTTGCGCACCCCACTTCACCTGCGTGTTCGCGCAGCTACTGAGCCAGGGCATCGACTCTCAAGGGTCCTACCCTCCTTTCCGTGGGGGGCGCGGCGGCTGGGTTGCACGCCGATCTGCCGCGTCCCCTCACTTCTACGCCAATATATACCACAACAGACGCAGCCGCGACAAGTAAAGTTACACGTGTAGATTTACAGCGCTAGCGCCATGCACCCACTCGACTCAATGGGACGGGCGCAGGAGGAGTTGATCTCGGCGCTGCGCAGGGCGGCATCCGCTGATCGCTTTCGCGGGCCAAAACCGCTTGACACCCTGTCATGGATGGGCAGAAAATCCTTTCAGGGGTGGTTCCAGCTAGACCAAAGAGTCCCGACGGCCCCACCAACTGAGGGCGAATTAGTCTTGGCTGGGATGAAGGGGGAGCACCACATGAAGATC
Organism: Vicinamibacterales bacterium; assembly: GCA_965263055.1. Classification (GTDB taxonomy): domain Bacteria; phylum Acidobacteriota; class Vicinamibacteria; order Vicinamibacterales; family UBA8438; genus VXRJ01. The sequence goes on from OZ253581.1 coordinate 788,664, forward strand.
AGGGTTTCTATTGTCGTCGAGCCCGACGGCGAGAGATTCCATGCGTACTGCCCGGCTTTCCAAGGGTTGCACATCGACGGGGCAACGGAACAGGATGCGGTCAAGCGGACCTGCGAAGCCGTGGAGTGGTACTTGGATTCACTGGAGCGACACGGCGATCCGCTTCCCGTTGGACCCGATTGCGTGGTCGATGGGGTTCGTCAACCGGTACCGGTGCGTGTGCCGGCGGGTTCCATCCTGAAGAGCATTGACGTTCCATGGCCACCATCTCTCGTGCCGTCTGGGATCAGCTGAAGGCGGCAACGGCTGACGACCTGATCCGTGCTCTTGAGCGAGACGGATGGAAGGCTGAGGATCGCCGAGGCGCAACCCGAGGCTTCGTCAAGAACATGAACGGAGTCGGCAGAAAACGTGTAGTCATCCACTACCATCCGAACAAGACGTTTGGTGCAGGGCTCCTCAAGGGGCTGATCAAGGATACGGGGTGGACGGCTGATGACCTCAAGCGACTAAAGCTGATCAAGAGGCAGTAAAGATGGCAGATTGCAACGAGGGCCAGCAGGCAGCCGAGGGATTCACGACCGCGATGCGGGTGATCCTTTCCGTGCCGCCGGATCGCGCCGCGACGATCCGACAGTCAATCAGACCTGCGCGCCCGGCACGTGATGGCGGCCAGTCGTCTCCGCGTAAGTCAGACGGCGACCGACGATCTGAGAAATCGCCCGCGTGAAGCGGTCGACATCCCTGCCGGCCCGCGCGTTGAAGCGGTAGGCCTGTTCGTCTAGATAGCGGAACAGGTGGAACGGCTCTACGCTGACGTAGGTGCCACCTAGCGCCCGCTTGAGCAAGCTCCAGAAGTTCTCGATTCCGTTGGTGTGAATCTTCCCGTCGACGTACTGGACAGCGTGGTTGATGACGCCGTGCGCGTAGAGCGCGTCGAGTCCCTGATAGGACGACAACTCGTCTGAGAACAGCGCGGAGCCGGCCGCTACGTGTTCCTTCACGCGGCGCTGGAGGGTCGGCTTGGTGCGGTCCGGGACTACCATCGCGCGGATCTCGCCGCCCCGCTGCAGCACGCCAAGAACGGCAGTCTTGTCTGCTCCTCCCGTGCCGGTGATGCGGCGCCTGCGCTGCGCGAGGTGCATGTTCCTCGCCTTCCCGCCGACGAACGTCTCATCGACTTCCACTTCCCCGGCGAGCTTGGCGAACGAACCCGCGTGCAGCGCAGCGCGGATGCGGTGGCCCATGAACCACGCGCTCTTCTGTGTGACGCCAACGGACCGAGCTAGTTCATAGCTGGACACGCCGTTCTTACAGTTTACAACCAGCCAGACGGCGGGCAGCCACTTCGCCAGCGGCAGGGGAGAGTCCTCGAAGATCGTACCGGTCTTCAGGGTGAACTGCTGGCGGGCGTGCTTGGTGCGGCACTTCCAGCGGCGCTGCTTCGCCAGCCAGGTAACGCGGTCGGAGCCGCACGTCGGGCAGGTAACACCATTCGGCCAGCGCAGCGCGACCATGAAGTCATGGCAGTTCTGGTAGTCTGAGAAGTGGCGAACGGCGTCGAGCAGCGTCTGCGGTGCGTCCATAAGTAGATAGTACTCAGAACGACGTGGTTAGTCAAGTATATTGTTACCCATATTTGGGCAAAATGGCATCAGGTGTCAATCGTTTCACTCGCATCTGCATAGCGGCCTTACTCTGAAAATGCCCAACCTTAGGTTAGGGCGCGAAGCACTCGTGGAAACGCCTGGTGCGACGGGACTTCCACCTCGGGCTGCTAGCCTTCCGTCAACTTGACAGTACCCGGTCGCCCCATCCCCGGAGCCCGTCGCGTCAGCGGCGCCGCGTGCTGGCCCCCGGTCTTCCCGTCATGTGTTTACGGATAGTACTCGCGTGGCAGCCGGCCGCCACCGCCTGCTTCGCAATCTGCCGGGCGTACCACACGTCGGACATGTGCGGGCGCCGTTGCTTCAGCGCGCGGTAAGCCTGTTGCCAGCGCGCGTACCGCGCCTGCGAATCGAGCGTGCGGGCCTCGCGCCGCGTCGTGCTCGGCGTGTAGCGCGGGTCGGCGGTCGTCGCCGCATCGACGAGGTGGCGAATGGCGGCGGTGTCCAGGACGTAGGCGCCGCGATCGAAGTCGATCAGGTCCGCCAGGGCCACGGCCGTGTCCGCGACGACCAGCGTCACGTCCCCGTGCGTGCGGAGGCCCAGCATCTGGTGCCGCGTGTCCCCGGCGGCGAGCCCGAGCGGTCGCGTCCCGGAATCGTCGATCCGGTGCCGGCTCCGGCGCAGGCCCACTTGCTCGACGACAAACCGGGCGAGCGCCTCGGCATCGCACTTCCATTGGTCCACATGGGCCGTGGTGAGCGCGACCCGGTTGATGTCGTTGCGTTTGTCACAGACGATGAAGCGTGCCGCCTCGCGCGGCCCCGCGGGGATCGTCTGCACCGGCATGACGCAGTCGGCTTCGCAGCCAGGACTGACCACGGTCCCGGCGGGACGGGCCCGGACCAGGAGCCGGTGCGCCTTGAGGGCCCCGACAGCCTCGGCCGGCCACTCGCGTACGTCGGTCTCGCTGATCCGCACCGCCGCACCGTCTCGGGCCCCGACACGGGCCACGAGGTCGAGGAGGACCGCCCGCGGCGTCATCCCGCAGGGGCCATCGCGTCGGCGGGCGCCTTCGGCTCGATCCCGGAGGCGTGCAGCATGTCACGCAGGGTCAGGCCGAGGTCGTCGTAGGGCAGGGTGAATGTCAATATTTGTGTAAGTCATTTATAATAAATGACTTACTGTAGTTGTATCAGCCACGATTCCCTCGGTGTTTCCCTCATTTTAACAGGACTCTACTGGCCTCCGGAGGCCCGCAGTGGAACAATTCGGCCTCACTGAATCGCTGCGAACGCCCGCGGCGTGAGTATCCGTATCGCCATGGTGCCTCGCCGCGTCGCCGTCGAGCTGATTCAGCGTCCCATGACGCCGCCGAGGACGTAGGAGGCGAATCCGGTGAGCGCGAACAGCAAGCTGAGCTTGAACCAGTCCGCCCAGTCGGACAGCTCAATCCCGATGGCGTCGTCCGCGAGAAACGCGGGGGTCACCATGACGAGGGGGTTATTGGGCCATCCAGTCACGGCGCAACGATCACGGGAGCCCGCCAAAACACCACCTTTTGTCCCGTCGGGTCCAGCACCGTCACTTGGCATTGGAATCGTCCGCGTGGGACATCGGTGAGCGGCATCGTGAGACGCAGCGGCACCGCCCACGATCGGGTGTCCGTGCCATCGGTTGCAACGAGAGGAGCGGTTTCGAGGATCTTCCGATCGTCGCTATAGAGGGCGACATACGTGACGAGCGGGCGGGTCGCTGCTGCGTTGGCGCGTTGGTAGGCTTCGGCCAATACCTCGAGATCTTGACGCTGACTAAAGACCCGGGTGACGCTGGGGACGACCTTGTGGCCATCGCGGACGAGCGGATTCACTGCAGGTGTCGCGTCCGACTCGATACGGAGCAACTCGTCGCCCAGTGGCACCACGTGACTGCTGAGCACGACGGAGCTGAGCGGCAACAGACTCTCCTCCCGTTCCAGATTGGGCACCACGAAGGTCGTTTCGTAGGTGCCGAGCTTCCCCGACGCCGCGTCGCGCACGAGCAACCTGATGATGTAGTCGTCGGGGAGGAGCGTGAAACCAGTCTCGTATTGCACCGGTCGGGTCCGGAGCTCATCACGCATTGCGTCGTTCAGCGCGACGTCCACCGTGTCACGAACGTTCTGGATGACGGCGTGATATGAGGTCCTGATTTCAGCGATGACGTCGAGGGTCAGTCGCGACCCGCCGCGGCCGCGGTCGAGCTCGAGCTCGCTGCCGGGAATCTTGATAAACACCGGGACGTAGTATTCGGCGCGGTTCAACTGGAAATGGTTCAACTCCAGTGCAACTGTCAGGTCGGTGATCGGATTAGCCAACATCATCGCCTCTTCGAGCTGGCGTTCTTTGTCGGCCTCGGTGAAGTCAGCGAACACCTTCTTTCCCACGTATTCACGCCGATATGACAGCGTGGCCGACCGATCCCCGGTCAACGCGATCTCGACCTGGCGAATCTGGCCGTCGGGCTCCGTATGGGTGCTGTAGTAGGCGAGCACGTAGTAGCTCGTCACGGTCCTTGTGACCTCGGCGATACTACGCCCGAGATTGTTGTCGTCGAACCGAGCCACGCCCCCGGTATCCTCCGCCAGGGCATAGAGCACGTCCTGAGAGCGCTGGAACGTCCGTAGTCCGTTCAATGCAAGCGAACCGGAGAACAGACTCACGCCCTGCGGCGACGGCCGGGAAGCATCACCCAGCGGGAAGACCGTCGTCAGCCCACGAGCGTCAACCGGGTTGATCGTGACGTTGGCCAGAATCGACGCATTCACCGTCGCACGAAACTGTGCCTGGTTCTCGGTGCCGTTGAGCGGAAGACCGCTGCTGAAGTAGATCAGCGTCGTACGCTGGGCATTGTCGCTGAACATCGTCACCGCGGTCTGAAGCGCCGACAGCTGACGATTCGTGTTGAACAGGTTGAACTCCGCGTCGTTCTGGCCGAAAGCCTGGTCGTGGCCGACGGCCCCAGGTCGGGTGTATCTCCACAGCTGGATGATGCTCCGGAGCCGGTCGCGATCGTCGGTAAAGTCGTGCCCGAGGCTCACGACCCCCCGCTGAAAAGTCATCAATGCGACCATATCCGACGGCGTCATCTCTCGATCAATGAAATCCAAGACCCCTTGATACGCGCGGTCTTCGTCCTCAGCGGACAAGGCGGAGAGGTCAAAATACATCACCACCAGCCGTCGGTCGGGATACCGGACGTCAATGTAGCGGGACGGCGCTGGACGTGCAGCACGGCTACCCGTCGGTCGGCTCAACGTGGACACCATCGACGTGCCCGTTGACGACCCGGCGTCCGGCGTCACCCGCTGGAAGTCAATAAATGCCATCTCTTGCGGAACGCCGTTTTCGGTCACGATGAAATCCGCCGCAGTCAGCCCCTCCAGCGGGCGTCCATCGTCGCCGGTGACCGTCACCGCTTGAACAACCAGATTGACCTCGCCACGAAAAACCGTGGCGTCCTGCGCGTTGAGCGGCCGTACCAACCCGAGCATGTCGAATACCGGACAGAAGACGACGCACAAGCCGAGAAACCAGCGACGGATGGCCACGACCCCGTTCATTAAAATCCCACGCGGAGACTCGTCCGCACCTGCCGCATGGGATGGACAAGGTTCGGAAGCCCAAACTGGGGGCTACTGACGCGCATATTCACTCGCGCATAGGTCACCGTGTTCAAAACATTGGACGCGTCGAGCCGCCAGTCGAAGGTCAGACGTTCACCCCAGGCAAAGGTTCGGCCGACGCTTCCATCCAGCGTGACCTGCGTCGGACCGGTGATGGAATGTCTTCCGGCAGTGCCCCATTGCCCGGGTGCCGGCTGACGATATGCTGCAGGATTCACGTGAAACTGCGGGTCCTGAGGTTCGGCGGACACCCCCGTCAGATCCGCCCGAACGACGCCGCTGACTGCGGTGCCCGGCACGACCAAAAAATAGATCGGCGTCAACGGCAACCCGCTGCCCACGCGAAGTCGCCCCGTGAACGTCCACCCCCCAAGAAACGCGCCGATTCGTCCGTTCCGTTGAAACTCCGTCGTCAACACGTGCCGTTGATCGAAGCTCGAGGGACCGTATTCCGCATCGAGGTTGCGCCAATCCTGCGCGATGTTCGTGCCATCCAAGCTCGGGCCACCGAACGTGACGCCGTCGTCGACGGCCTTCGCCAGCGTGTACCCAATGCTCGCCGACCACCCGTTCCGCAGTCGGCGCCTTAGCTCCACGTGACCCGCGTGGCGCGACGAGCGCCCGTCAGCGGTCACGTAGACATACCCTGTCGGACAACTCGGACACGGATTCGAGGCCCCAGGCGGGACGCTATTCGGAAGCGACTGCCGCATCAATCTACTCCCCCGCGTTCCGGTGTAGGTGGTCATGACCGTCAGGGCGTTCGGCAAGTGGTACACCATAGATGCTTCCCAGATCTGCGCGATGCCAACCCTTAAGTCTGGGTCTACTGCAAACGTATTGGTCGCGTCGGTCGATTCCGGAAACCCGTTGTACAGCGTCAGCGGATAGGTCTCGCTACGTTCGATGCTGACGGTCGTCGCCAGCGGTGGCTGTTGCGTCATCAACGTCGCAAGCGACTCGTATCCTGACGCATCCCGATACATTCGGTAGCTGGCACGGATAACGAGCGAGGAGTCGTGCACCGGCCGCCACGCCAGCCCGACGCGAGGCTGGAATCCCAAACGATCGGATCGAATCAGCGCCGGGGAGTAACGCCGCCCGGTGACGACTCCGACCGGGTCGCTCCCCACCACCGGTGCCGCCGCGGTGAAACCGGGCGCCAGGTCGAGATTGACGAGCCGATTGAACTGCTCTGTCATTGGGGTTGCGTATTCCCATCGAACGCCGGCGGTCACGGTTAATCCGTCGGCAACCCTCCAATCGTCGTTGAGATAGGCGTGATACGCCGCCGCCGTGAGGGTGGTGTCGGCCGGCCCGAAGGCGACGGCACTCGCGTGCGGGCTTCCGAGTAGGAAATCCGCCACGTCCCACCCCGCGACCGACCCGGTAAACAGGAACCGTCCCCGAGGGTCCCGCTGAGCCACGCGGCCGATTCGGCGCCGGCTGGAACCGGCGCCGAATGTCAACGTGTGCCGTCCTCGGCTCGAGAGTCCGACATCTGCCGCCCAGGCGTGCGTGACGTCCTCCGCCCGCTGATACTCGGAATCCGTCAGCGTCGCCATGCCGCTGGAAAATTGAAGCGTTGGCGGGCCCCAGTTGACGGGTTCCTGGTTGTTGCCGGCAATGCCGGCGTTGCCGGACACGTTCGTGACGTTCGCGAAATGCGGCGTCGCGACCGACGTCAGTCTCGCAAACCGATAGTCGAGGTTTAACCATAGGAGCCGCGGCACCCGATGGCTCCAACGGGCGCTGGCCTTGGTGTCCCTCTGCTCGCGGGAGTCTTCAAACCCGAACAGCGTGAGCGCATCGGTCGCCGTCTGACGATAGGCAAACGTGCCGGAGACGTCATTTCTCTCGTCGAGACCTTGCTGCACACGGGTCTCCGCGCCGAGACGACGGTTCGCCATGACGACTGACGCTTGATAGTTGTAGCGTCCGGCCGTGTCGACATTCGGCGTCGGATAGAGGGCAAGAAGCGCCGCCGCTTGCGGGCTGATCCGCTCCGATGGAATCACTGCGGTCGGGAAGCGTTGCCCAGTCGCCGCGTCGGTGAGGCGAACGAGATCGCCCGCCGCGTTCCGCGTGTGCGAAAAGTCGCCGCGTCGTTCCCGGAGCGTAGGCACGACCGCCGATTGCGTCTGCACGCGGCGGACTATCGCCCGTTCTGCGCTGGCGAACAGATACCCCGACCGTGTCGTGCCTGGCACGCGGAAGGGGCCGCCGAATGCAGCCACCACGTCGACATCGCCGTATCTCGGCCTTGGCAGCCGCGAGTCAGTAAACGAGAACGGCCTCGCGTCCAACGCCGAATGCCCCCCGAGCAGGCTGACCATGCCGGTATACACCGACCGGGTGGGACGATTGTTGCCGAACACCGGGGGCTGCCCCGACGCCGACACCAGACCATTGTTGGTGCTGCCAGAGATCGTCAGCGCGTCGCGCACACCAAAGGCCAAGTCGCGTTCGTCTCCACCCAGAAACGGGGGTGGCATATCAGCCAATGGCTCGCGGCGGGGACTGACAAGATGGTCGGCGTCCTCCAACGACGCGAGCTCAGAGACGACCTCGTCGACCGATTGCAGCGTGAGCCGCCACGTCGACACGCCGTGGTCCGGGGTCATCGCCACCGTCCGTGTCATGGACACGAACCCGCGCATCCGCACCTGCACAGTCCAGTCGCCGGGTGTCAGCTCCACGAAGCGATACCGACCCTGCGCATCAGTGACCGTATCGAGGCAGTCGCCGTCATGACAGGCGGCGACTGTAGCGCCGGGAATCGGGATTTCATCGAACATCACCTGCCCATGGTGATCAACCGACGCAACATCCTGGGCGGCCAGAACACCGCCCCCAGCCAGGCAAAGCACCAGCGGTGAGAGAAGCCTTGAACGGCGTCGAGCGCTCATACTGCTGGCCACTCGACGGCCCACACTCGATCAGTTGGGTGTCGGCTTCTCCACGTGGTCAACGACAAGCACCTCCACCGGCCCGCGGCGCGACTCCAGCGCGAGCCCGAGCTGTTCTTCCAATGCGGCAAACATCCCAGGACTTCCGTCGGGTGGTGAACCGTAGCGCTCGCTGAACCCGTCGGGAAGCGGGAACAGGGTCTCATCCCGCTTGTATGTGAGATCCATGTCGAACCGGCCCGTGAGCCCGGTTCCATCTTGCACAAGGCGCCCGACATCCCCCCGCAGTAACCTCGCGAACCCGGACATCGTCACTGCCCCGGCGTACATCGTCTGCAGACCGCCCCCAAACTGAAACCGCACCCCGCAATGCGGTCCGGTCGGCGGCGTCGTGGGGGGACCGTCTCGTTCTCGCTGCTCGGCGTACGCGACACAATCCGTCGTTGACGGTCGGATATTGGCATGCGGCTTTCCATCGGGCGTCGCCATGGTCAGCAGGTAGTACTGTTGCTCCAGACTCTGGGCACTCACGCGCAACTCGAAACGGTCGGCCAGAAGGGTTCTCAGCATCAACCGTACGCGTTCTCCTCGACCCTCAGCCTCGGTCTTGAAGGTCGCCACGATGTCGAAAAAGGATGAATCGATCCAGCCCGGGCCGCCGACCAAGCGATGGGGCCCAAGCCCATAGGCCAACTCAATGAGACGTTTCACCGTATACCCGCGCAGATGGAGCCGGTCGGGGAAACTCTCGGCCACAAAACGCCTAGCGGATGCACTCGGCCGAACCGACGCCACGTCAAACGAGAGTGCCTCCTGGTGTTGGAATTCCGTCGAGGTCACGGGCGACGAGTTGACAGCCCAAAGTGCGACAGCCAACCCGCACGACCATCTGAACCATGGTTGTCCAAGCGTTGGGGGCTGTCCAGACAGATGACTTCTCATTCTCTCTCCAGAGTCTCATACACGAACCGCGACTACGCACCCGTGCTTCTCTACTTACCTTAGACGCCAAGCGGTGTCTGATGGACTGTCGGCGGCGGGAGTTCTCCGACCGGATCGTGGTCGCCATCGCGGCCGACGCACCGTGGCCGCTGGTCGAGAGCCGCTACCTGAACGCCGCCGAGCTCGACACGCTCTACGAGGACGCCAGCGGCGACGGATGGGCGGATGTCTGGAAGCGCCACTACTTCGCCTGGGAGAACAAGGGACAGCGCGTTCGATTGGTGGGCGCGGGGTGGCGCGCGCGGTCGAGGTCATCGATCCTGATGCTGCGGGCGTTCAAGCGGGGCCAGCAAGCGGGTCGGTGTGCGCATTCCGGTGAAATCGATCGCCCGTTCCGGTGGCAAGTCGATCGCCTGTTCCGGCGCAAATCGATCACCTGTCAGAGCGAAGCGGCACGGGACGAAATCATGAGTTTCGGTTTTTCGTTCGGGTCGACGGCCGGCCCCGCTTTCGCATGGAGTCTCCTTTCAGTTCGAGCTTGTAGGCATCGTGGACGAGACGGTCGAGAATCGCGTCGGCGAGGGTCGGGGCACCGACGACGTCATGCCACTTGTCGACGGGAAGCTGGCTGGTCACGACCGTGGAGCGCACGGCGTGGCGGTCCTCGAGGAGCTCAAGCAGGTCGTGACGGTTCTCCGCGCTGAAGGGGGCCAGCCCCCAGTCGTCGATCACGAGGACGTCGGTCTTGGCGAGCGACTCGAGCAGCTTCGGGTAGCGTCCGTCGGCACGCGCAATGGCCAGCGCACTCAGCAGCCGGGACACGCGGAGGTACAACGGGCTGTGTCCGTTGCGGCAGGCGCTGTGGGCGAGGGCGCACGCTATCCAGCTTTTACCCACGCCGGTTGGCCCGTAGATCAGGACGTTGAGATGCTCGCGGACCCAGCGTCCATCGGCGAGCGAGGGGACCAGTTGCCTGTCGAGCCCGCGAGGGTGACGGAAGTCGATGTCCACAATGGTTTAACCCCACACAATCCCATAAGGTTCAGGTTAGGCTCCGGTGGATGCCGCGACCACGCGGACCTGGAACTGGATCGACGCGGTATCGTCGTCGTCGTCGGTGACGGTCTAGATGTAGCCGGTCATCGGCAGAACGGCGGTCGGCGTGCCGGTGATGGTCCGCGCGCTGGCATCGAACGTGAGTCCGGCGGGGAGCTCCGGCGAGAGGCCGTAGGTCAGCGGCGGGTTTCCCTCGCTCGCAGCCGGCAGCGACAGGTGGACGGCGGTGCCGACCGTCCAGGTCTGGTTCGGAACCAGTTCCGCGAACAACGGCTGCAGGTCCACCTTGTCGGGCGATAAGGGGTTGAGAAAATCGATCGAGTCGCACCCGCCCAACAGGCCCATCGCCGCGACCAACATCACCGACAGCAAGACGTTTCGGCTCATGCTTCCTCTACACCCGTGGAGCAGATTCCGCTCTGCACCGGAAAACCTCGGGCAGAGGGAATGCTGGCTGTTTGGTAGTCTCGGTACTGGACGATCGATGCATGGACCGCCTGGGCGCCCACGAACGCGTCCTTAAAGCGGCCGAGGACCATCTTGATCGCGATCCCGTCCCGCTCCCTAGCGTACAGCCGCCACATAGCCTCGGACTCGAACTTACCCATGTGCCAGCAGTTCACGCGGGCCATACGCACGGCCGGCCGTAGATCGATCTCCCGCACGGTGATCGGTCCCACCTTGAGGTTCTGAGCGACGACGGGGGGTGTCACTGGCGATATGGACCCTAGATCGGGCGTGGACGCGGGAGTCTTCCACGCTGAAACAGCATCACAAGATCGGGGGGAAAAGTGCGCTGAAAGTGGATACCTACGTACTACAAGTAGTTCAGAACAGGTAGTACCCGCGGCCCCGCGCCGGCGTTCTACAGGTAGCGCGCCACGGCAGTACTCGCTGGCGCTTGAGAACCCGCCGCTGCTGATCGTCTCCAACATGGTGCGGTTCCGGATCCGCACCAACTGGATGAACAGCGTCAGCAAGACCCACGAGTTCGAGCTGGACGACCTGGCCGACGCGGCGACGCGCGACAGACTCAGTTGAGAGCGCCTGCGTCGGCGCGGCGGGTGTTTGCGCTTGACCGAGGCGTCGACCAGGCGGCGCGCGGACGCGGTCGGCGGGCCGCTGCGCTGGTGGCGCCTCCTTGTGCGTCAACTGGCCTGCTTACAGGCCAAGGTGAACACGGTCTCAGTCATCCAACGCTTGAAGCTGTCGTTGTCCATGAATTGCTTGAACAGTTCGGCATCATCCTTGATGAGCGCCGTCATGACACGAGTGAGCACCTTGCCGTGCTCAATGCGAGCATTGTCCTGATCGGAGTTCTGGCGAGCGTTCTTGAACGCAGCGTCCTGGGCTACTCGAAAAGGAATGGTCTCCGTGATCATCTCCTTCACCCGGTCGGTGTCCTGCCACGCGATGACACCGAACAGGTCATTGAACTCTCTCACGATGCTCGAGAGCCGCTCCAGCTCCGGCTCCGGCACGTGGCCGCCGCCGTTCGGTGGCACGGGTTCGATCTCGGCATTCTCGTCGGGCAGCAGGATCTGCTGCACCGCGCGCTTCTCGACCCGATAGCTGTCCATGTCGATGGCGTCGAGGATGCCCTTGGAGAGGTCCTCCTCCTCGGGCGCCGGCAGCTTCGAAATCAGGAAGTTCAGGAAGATCGAGCGCTTCTCCCACGCGGCGTTCGTGTAGGGCAGGACGCACGACAGGAAGCCGTAGGTCCTGACGAAGGCCTTCGCCTTGCCCTTGAAGTCCACCTGCCCGTCCTCGTCTAGGTCGTTCCGATAGACCGCCACGCAGGCGTCGAGGATCGGATCCAGTTGGTCGCGCTCGGCCCCGTCGAGGTAGCGCTCGACGAAGTCGTCGATCTGCTCGGGTGCGTAGACCTGGGCGGCATCCAGGTCCGCCTGTAGGTCGTGGAGCTTGTCGGGGTCGGTCTCGCCGGCCAGGATCGTCGCGCGGTAGTAGTCGGTGAAGGCGTCGCGGATGGTGTCTGCGTCGTTGAGGAAGTCGAGCACGAAGACATCGTGCTTCTTCGGATGCGCCCGGTTGAGGCGCGAGAGGGTCTGCACCGCCTTGATGCCGGACAGCGTCTTGTCCACGTACATCGTGTGCAGCAACGGCTCATCGTAGCCGGTCTGGAACTTGTCGGCGCAGATCAGGAAGCGGTACGGATCCTGCTGGAACTTGTCGGCGATCTGGCCTGACGGAAAGCCGTTCAGCGACGCCTCGGTCACCTTCTCGCCGCCGAACTCTGGCTCGCCGGAGAAGGCGACGACGGCCCGGTACTGACTCTTGCGCTCCTGCAGATAGTCGCGGATGGCGTGGAAGTACTGGATCGCGCGGTCGATCCCGTTGGTGACCACCATCGCCCGCGCCGCGCCGCCGATCTTGTTCTTCGCGATGACCTGCTCATGGAAGTGGTCGACCATGATCTCGGCCTTGAGGCGGATCGCGTGCTCGTGGCCCTCGACGAAGCGCCGCAGCTTCTTCTGCGCCTTCTTGACGTCGAACTCCGGGTCGTCCTCCACCGTCTTGGCAAGCCGGTAGTAGCTGGCCACCGGCGTGTAGTGCGCCAGCACGTCCAGGATGAACCCCTCCTGGATTGCCTGCTTCATGGTGTAGCTGTGGAAGGCGTGGTGCCTGACCGTGCCGCCGGGCTGTGGGTCCGGCTCGCCGAAGATCTCCAGCGTCTTGTTCTTCGGGGTGGCGGTGAACGCGAAGTAGCTGGCGTTCGGGAGCAGCCTGCGCGACTCCATCAGGCGGTTGATGTGGTCCTCGGGGGTCTCCTCCTCGGCCTCTTCACCGGCTGTCCCCAGCGCGGCCGAGATGGACGCCGAGGTGCGCCCACCCTGACTGGAGTGGGCCTCGTCGATGATGATGGCGAAGCGCTGCCCGCGCTGCTCGTTGCCGATCTCGTCGAGGATGAACGGGAACTTCTGGACGGTCGAGATGATGATCTTCTTGCCGGCCTCGATGAACCGGCGCAGGTCTCCGGAGCGCTCCGCATGCCCCACCGTCGCGCCGACCTGGGCGTACTGCTTGATGGTGTCGCGGATCTGCCGGTCGAGGATGCGCCGGTCGGTGACCACGATGATCGAGTCGAAGATCGGGGCGTCGTCCTTCGCGAGCCCGATCAGTTGGTGGGCCAGCCAAGCGATGGAGTTGCTCTTCCCGCTGCCAGCCGAGTGCTGGATCAGGTAGCGCCGGCCCGTCCCGCGCGTCGCGGGGTCGGCCAGCAGCCGGCGCACCACGTCGAGCTGTTGGTAGCGCGGCCAAATCTGCGTCCGCTGTTTCTTGCCGGTCTTCTCGTCCTTCGCCTCCACCACCTGGGCGTAGTTCTCCAGGATGTCGGTCAGGCTCTCGCGGGTTAGCACCTCGCGCCACAGATAGTCGGTCTTGATGCCGCGCGGGTTGGGCGGATTGCCAGCGCCGTCGTTCCAGCCCCGGTTGAACGGCAGGAACCAGGACGCCTTCCCCTTGAGGTGCGTGCAGAAGCGCACGTCGCTCTCGTCCACCGCGAAGTGGGCCACGCAGCGGCCGAACTCGAACAGCTTCTCGCGGGGGTTGCGGTCCTTCTGGTACTGCCAGACCGCGTCGTCCACCGTCTGTTTGGTGAGGCTGTTCTTCAGCTCGAACGTGAAGACCGGCAGGCCGTTGATGAAGAGGCCGATGTCCAGCGCCCGTTGCGTGTCGTCGCGGCTGTAGCGGAGCTGCCGGACGACCGTGAAGCGATTCTGTTCGAAGCGCTGCTGCGCCTGCACGTTCCCGGCCGACGGCGTGCCGTAGAACAGATCCAGGTCGTGCGCGCCGTGTCTGACGCCGTGGCGCAGCACGTCGATGGTGCCGCGCTTGGCGATCTCGCCCTGCAGCCGGGCGAGGAACTTGCGCCGCGTCGGACCGTCCTCGTCCAGCGCCAACGATTCGGCGGCGTCCGGCTGGGTGGACTTCAGGAATGCCGCGAGCTGGACCCGATCGACGCAGAACTCGCGGTCGTAGTCGTGGGGATTGCCGCCGCTCCAGCCCGCCCGGCCGTAGCCGGGGCGGGCCTCCGCTGCCCTGCTCTCTTGCGGCGGATCGCAGGGATGGCCGGTCAGCGCCGTGCAGATCAGGCGTTCGAGGCCGCGTTCGCTGGTGTCGGTCGTCACACCGCAGCCTTCTAGGGGGTGGTGGCGAGGGCGTCGGCGGGCTCTTCCTCGCTGCCGATCAAGGCATCCGCCTCGGCGAGCGGCTCCAGTTCCTCGACCTCATCCGGGAGTCGTGCCGCCGCCCCCCGCACGTCGAGCTTCCCGGTGACCACGTCGGCGATCAGGCGGGTGCGGTATTCGCGGAGGAGGTCGATCTCGAGGCGGGCGCGGTCGTGTGTAGCGCTTACTCGCACACACTCACCGTCGATCTGCTTCAGTAGCCCCTCTTGCTCGGATATCGAAGGAAGGAACACGGGACACGACGCCAGTACGCCTTGAGAAACGGTAGCCATCGTCACGACGTTGGCGCGTGAGATCAGGTAGTGCCTTAGCGAGAACGAGTTGAGCTGAAAAGCAAGGAACCGGGTGACTGCTCGCCGAGGATCTGGACGCCCCTGCACGAGATGGCACTCAAACACAGAATCTGCTGCACAGTCGATGGCGACTGCCGAGCGGCCGGTGCCCTCTAGTTTTAGCGAAGAGCGTACAAAAAATAGGTCTCCCGTTCGCACCTGATACGTGCTCATTTCGTCTGGCGTGGTTTGGACCCGACCAAGAGACGCAGGGTCGATCTGAAAGCTGTTGTGATAAATGTCTGCGACGTTGACCAGCGGCACGCCGCTTCCGAAAGCGTCCTTCTTCTTGAACAAGCCATTTCGCATAGGCCGCAAAAGGAAAGCCTTGAGCCTGGCCCTTTCCCAATGCGCCGGCACGTCCCCCAGCCACTCCACGCCCGAGGGCTTGTAGGCCTGGTACGGCTTCCCGGTGCGAACGTCGATCTGGCCCGTAACGGCCTGGTGGATGATGGCCTGCTTCTGCTCCTCCAGCAGCGCGATCAGCTGCTGCTGGGCGCGGATGTAGCGCCGGATGCGCCGGTCGGCGTGGTCGAGGAAGCGGACGATGGCGGCCTGCTCGGGTAGGGGCGGTATAGATGCGAGCAGCGCACCAAACTTCTCCGCCGTGAAGTGGGCAATCGTTGCTTTGTCGGTCAGTACATCAAACCAGCCCGCGGACGCGACCGTGCTCATCATGTACTGAAGGTAGTCGTTCCGGCTAATGTCGCCGACCGACGCCCAGCTCCGGGGCCGAACGCGGTGAAGAGCGTTCTGGATAATGCACGGATCGGGGAGTGCGGTCCCGTGCTTGACTATCCCGCATCTTCCACCTTCACCCCCCTCACAGACGAGGAGGTCGCCCGCAACGATCCCGTACCGGTCCACTTCGTCAGGGGTCGCCCACATCGTATCGATGTCGTTCGTCCGGACTTCAAACCACTGGACGTGCTTCGCCTTCAGGTACGAGATTCGACAATCGTCACTTGCGCGGCGCGCGGGCTGGAGCATCTTTCCTAGTCGAATAGCGTATTGCTGCTTGACTGGTGCAACCTCCCAATGGGCCGGCACCTTTCCCAGCCACTGGACACCGGAGGTCTTATAGTCCGGGTACGGCTTGAGTGCGCGTGCCGCGTGGCAGCCGAGTTCACAGGTCGAATTCACGCAGAAGCTCCTCGACGGTCATTTCGTGGTGCCGGGCAACGCTCTTCAGGATGCTCGACAGCGTCTTCGCCCTGATCGGCGTGTGCAGCGGGATCACCTCATGATGTTCACCGTTGATCTGCGTCGTGATCCGCACGTGGGAGCCTCGCTGTCGCACGGTGTCGTACCCTAGACGTCGAAGCGACGCCTGCAGCGTCGTGCCGCTCACGTTGCGGGGCAACTTCATGCCACGAGAACCTCATCCCGCACGAAGTGCAACCGGATCACCTTCGGTCGCGGCATGGTGTCGTCGAAGTAGCAGTCGACGGCCTCCTTGACGTTGCTGCGGATCTCCTCGACAGACTCGCCCTGGGTATGAATGCCGTGCCCGAGCGCGCTTGCCGAGTACCCGCCGTCCACGTCGTCTTCGGTGACTTCAAAGATGATCTCGGTCATGCAGTCGTCTCCCGCTGTTCGCCGCCGCCGAGGATCTCGGCCAGCAGCCCCTCCGTCTCCTGCTCCAGCGCCAGAATATCCGCCCGAATCTCTGCCAGCGTCCGCATCGGCTTCGGCTTGTAGAAGTAGCGCGTGAAGCTGATCTCGTAGCCGACCTTCACACTGTCCGCCTGGTACCAGGCGTCGGCCGCGTACGGCAGGACCTCGCGCCGCAGAAACGCCTCGATGCCGCCGTCTTCCTGCAGCGGGATCTGCTCGGTGTCGCGCAGGTCGGTATCCGGCTCGTACTCCACGACAGCCGGCCGGCCGTTGACGTTGGCCGCGAACAGGCCGCGCAGCGGGTCGGCCTCCGTGCCGCGCTTATGGATCTTCCGGAGGACCGGCGGCGCATCCTCGCTGCGCTTGCTGGTCTCCTTCAGCGCCTTGATCTCGGCCGCCTTGTAGACGCGGTTCGGGTCGGCGCCTGCGATGCGTAGCGGCCGGTCGACGGTCACTTTCCAGTAGCCGAACGCGGCGTTGTTGAAAATCTTGCTCTGCTCGGTCTCTTCGAAGGCGAGGAAGGTGTCGCAGATGCGGGTGATGTCGTCGTCGCCGAGCTCGCAGTTCTTCTTGCCGAGGTTCTTGCGGAGCGGCTGGAACCACTTCGTGGCGTCGATCAACTGCACCCTGCCCTTGCGGTGCTCGGGCTTGCGGTTGGTGAGCACCCAGACGTAGGTGGCGATGCCGGTGTTGTAGAACATGTTGAGCGGGAGGGCGACGATCGCTTCCAGCCAGTCGTTCTCGATGATCCAGCGGCGGATGTTGCTCTCGCCCTGCCCGGCGTCGCCGGTGAACAGCGAGCTGCCGTTGTGCACCTCGGCGATGCGG
Source organism: Vicinamibacterales bacterium (assembly GCA_965263055.1). Taxonomy (GTDB): domain Bacteria; phylum Acidobacteriota; class Vicinamibacteria; order Vicinamibacterales; family UBA8438; genus VXRJ01. The sequence goes on from OZ253581.1 coordinate 805,825, forward strand.
CTGCCGCGCGGGGTGGTCTGCTTCATCTTGGAGAGCTTGTTGGCGAGGAAGAGCATCTGGCCGTCGCTGGAGCGGGTGACCAGGGAGTACTCGGGATCGCCGGCGTGCTCGATGACGAAGCGCTGGTCGCGCATATCCTTTTTGCCGCCCATGCGCTCCAGGTCGGTCTTCCAGCTCTTGCCGTAGGGCGGGTTCGAGAGCATGAAGTCGAACTCGCGGGACGGGAAGGCGTCGTTCGCAAGGGTGGAGTGCTCCGGGCCGCCGACGATGTTGTCGGCCGCCTCTCCCTCGCCCTTCAGCAGCAGGTCGGCCGTGCAGATGGCGTAGGTCTCGGCGTTTATCTCCTGGCCGAACAGGTGCGTGGAGACGTCCTTGCCGCGCTCGGCCGCAAGCTGGCCCAGCGTCTCCTCGGCGACGGTGAGCATGCCGCCGGTGCCGCAGGCGCCGTCGTAGAGCAGGTAGGTGCCAGACTTGAGCTCGTCGGCGACGGGCAGGAAGACGAGCTTCGCCATCAGCCGTACGGCGTCGCGCGGCGTCCAGTGCTCGCCCGCCTCCTCGTTGTTCTCCTCGTTGAAGCGGCGGACCAACTCCTCGAAGATCGAGCCCATCCCGTGGTTGTCGAGGCCGGGATACCGGACCGAGCCGTCAGCGTGCTTCACCGGGGCGGGGCTGAGGTTGACGTCCGGCGAGGTGATCTTCTCGATGAGCGTACCCAGGGCGTCGGCCTTCGAGAGCCGCGGGATCTGGTTGCGGAACTCAAAGTTCTCGAGAATGTCCTGTACGTTGGGCGAGAAGCCATCGAGGTAGGCCTCGAAGTCGGCCCTGAGCTGCTGCCGGCTAGCGCGGGCCCGAAGGTCGCGCAGGGTGAACGTCGAGGTGTTGTAGAAGGCCTGCCCAGCCGCCTGCCGGAGGGCCGCGTCCTGCTCGACAACGCCGGCCGCGTCCAGCGTCGCCTTCATGTCGAGCACCGCCTGCTTGCTGCCTTCCAGAACCGCGTCCAGCCGGCGCAGCACCGTCATCGGCAGGATGACGTCCCGGTACTTGCCGCGCACGTAGAGGTCTCGGAGGACGTCGTCGGCGATCCCCCAGATGTAGTTGGCGATCCAGTGCAGATCGTGGTTGCTCACAGGAGGTTCCTTCCGCCCCGGCGCCACGTCGTCGGCGACAGGATGGCACCCGGTTGAGCGGTTCGCACCTTCCGGTGTTCCCCTTTGGCCAGAGAGTGTAACCGAGGGCGCCGCCGCGCCCAATTCCCCATCCACGCCGGTCATCGGCTTGGCCCGCGTCTCGAGATGCCGCGTTCGACGAAGACGGTGGCCTGACGCCGGCTCCGCGCACGCTCGTTCAGACTGGCTCCTGTCCGACGATGCCCAATCATGCCGCCCTACGTCTTCTGGACACCGTGAACGGTGTTCCAGGCCACGTGCGCCGGCTCTTGACGACCAGACAGAACCGTCGCCGGTCATAGCTGGCCGGTCCGTTTCGCATGCCAGTACGGGAGATCCGCCGGCAGATAGTGGGGCTTGAGGTACACGCGCCGGGATGGAAGGGACTGCACGCCGTCGTTCGAGAGACAGATCGCCTGACAGTTCCCGAGAAGCGCGAAGTCGCGCGGCTGAAACACCGCCTCGCGGTGTTCATTGAAACTCTTGCTCGCCCCGACGCTGCCGCGCCCGCCGCCGGCCTGGGCGGACAGAACATTGATCCCGCTCTGCTGCGAGGTGTCGTTGATCGCGTAGGTGGCTTTGAGCTTGCGGACCTGCCCACAGAGCTTCGAGGCGATCTCGGCGCTGGCCTCGTCACTCAAGCTCAAAAAAATCCGCGCGCGGAGCGTTTGCAGGAGCGTCCGCCACGCCTCGGAACTGCCCAGCACGGACCGGAGGGATGAGATGGATTGTGTGGCGACGATGGGGATGACGCGGCATTGCCGGGTGAGGGCAAAGGCTTTCTCGTCGCCGCTCGGGTCGTCCTCGCCGACGCTGGCGAACGCCTGATACTCGTCGCAGAGAAAGACGGCCGGCCGGACGTAGCGTTCGGGCTCGGCCTTCATCGCCGCCGGCCGGCGGAGCAGCGATTGGAGCCACGCATTTTTCGGCATGGCGCCGATCGCGCGGGCGAGCGCGGGAATTGGTGCTGGCGGGCATATTCAAGGCCAGCACCTTGCCGCCCTCGATGAGTGCATCGAGGGGCGGGAGATCGCCGCTCAAGGCGGTGCCGGCGAGCGCGGGCAGCTCGTTGTCGGCCGGCCGCGGTTAGGCCGTGCCGCGGAACCGCCGCGCCTCGGCCGCGGGCGGGCAAAACACCCGCGCGACGGCCGGCAAGTCGAACATCGACAGGAACACGGACACCCCTTCCACGATGCTCGACCGGATCTTGTTGTCGAGGGTGTTCCAGTCGTGGACGTACCAGCGGTTGACGGCTTCGATCCGGAGCCGGATCTCCATCGTCGCGGTGCTCTCGGTGCGTTCGATCTGATGCTCGATGTTGCGGTCTGTGAGGTACGCGATCGCGTCCGGGTGCACGGGCGCGGCCGTCAACCGCCGGGTGCAAGTGGACACCAAAGGCGTTGAGGTCGGCCATGTGTGCGGTCCAGTCCTTCGCCGACAGGCTGATCCACGCATCCGACAGGTCCGCCGCGTAGGTCTGCGCCTGTTGGATCTTCTGGGCGAACAGCGCCTTGTCGATGGCGCAGTGGTACACGTCTCGAAGCGTCACGCATCCGCCGGGCAGCACGCGGCAGAGCTCGATGATCCAGCGGACGAGGTTCGTGTAGGCCTGTTGCCAAAAGGGTTCTTTGCCCTTGCCGAAGAGTTGATTCAGGAGGGACGCTAGCTAGTACGAATCGAGCCATGTGGCACTCAAGGGATTCCACGTCAGCCGGCCGTCGAGACTCAGCTCGATGTAGTCATCGGCGCGGCCCAGGTCGGCGAACATTCGGCGGATGTCGTGGCAAAAAATCGCCCTTCACTTCAAGGACCGCGGCGGCGCGCCGCTCGGGATTGTCCGCTTGCCAGTCGAGGAGTTGGCGCGCGAACGGGTGCGTACGCGCCGACGTTTTGCCGGACCCGACCGCGCCGAAAATCGCCACGCCGGTATAGAGGCCCCGCTCCGGGATCGGCAGCCATTCGGGAGCCGGGCTCTCGATGGCTCTGACCGGGTGATGGACCTCGCCGACGACGATGGCCGGCCCGTCCGCCGAAGGCGAAAGCGGCCACGTCGGAAGGCGGGACCGGAGCCCCACACGGACGCCCATCCGGGCGAACCAGATCCGCGCCGAACTGATGAGGAATTGCCCGGCCAGGAACACGGCCACGCCGGGCGCGAGGTAGTACCACGCGACGACGGCGCGGTACACTTTCGGGGTGTGGTAGCGGACGAGCACCGCCACGGGATCGGCCTCGGGAAACGCGCCGGGCCACGTCCAGGCGGACGCGACACTGACGCCGCCGACGACCAGGAACGCGCGGATGCGTCGGTCAAGCATCGCGCCGCTCGTCGCTGCTTGTCGTCCGGCCCGCGTGCGGGCCGGGGAGCCTTCCTGCAAGGATACATACAGACGGGAGCGACCTCCCCGAAGGCGAGGGGGGGCTGACACGGTGCCTGACACCGTGGCTGACACCCCCCCTTCGCCGTGCCGCGCCAGCGGCACAAAAGGGGGGGTCGCTCCCGTCTTTCCCCTCACCGCTGGCGCGGTTCGGGTCGGCCGGTCTTAGGACGAAAAGACGAACAACGACAGCGACAAATGGAAGGGGGGGATGTGACACCCCCCCCTGCTGTTTTTGGGACACCCCCCCCTGTGTCCGCGTCAGGTTTTGATTGCCCTACGCGTTGCCCTGCGCGTTGCCACGGAACGGGGGCACCATCAGATAGCCACCTCGGGAGTGGTCAGCCGGACGGTGGGCCAGATCGTGAAGCGGTCAATCGCCCCTCGCGCCGTCGCCGTGGTGGGCGTGCCGTCGGGGAGTTGTTGCAAGAAGACGAGACGATCGGCCGCCTTGTCGAACCCGCCGGCCGCGCGCAAGAGTTCACGATTGCCGGCGGTAATCGCTGTCTCAAGCCGGGCGATTTCCTGGCGGATGTCCGGGTCGGCCTTGGTCGGCCCGGCCGGGTCCGCCGCGCCCTGGCCGGCGCCGTTCTGGGTCCAGCGTTTCAGCACGGGCGCGGCGCGTTCCGCGGCGTCAACACCCGTGCCGACGGCGACAACGTGCACGGCGAAAGTCCGCGCCCGGAGCGCGGCCCAGAGCGGTGCGTGGGCCACGCCCCACGCGCGCAGCTCGCTATCGGTGGACTGGCCGGCGTCCACGTACACGAACGTCGCCGTTCGCTCGTCTACCGCGATCGGTAACTTGAACGCAAAATAGCGCGGGATTCCGGGTTGCCCGTACTTCCGGTACGGGAAGGTTCGCCGGTCGATACCGAACGCCTCGAACCGTCGTACCTTGTCGTCCTCCGTCGGCAACCATCCGAGGGTCGGCCGCTCGATGAGGTAATCGAGCGAGAGCACGCGCCGCATGAGTACGTGCGTCGTCGCGTCCTTGCCGCGCCGATGGCGCACGTCGGGGATGCCCAGCGCCCGATAGAGCGCTTTGCCGGTCAGGAGGACGGCGCGCGCGCCGCCGGGGAAGATGGCCCGCTCGTCCTCGATGGCGAGCTGCTTGTCGAGGAGCGCGCGCACGAAGACGCGCGCCGCTTCGCGGTTCGCGTGATCGAAAAAATGACACCATTGCGAGCGCGTAAAGACGCCGGTATGCAGGGCGACCAGCGCGATCCATTCGGCCGCTCGGCCGCTCCAGCCGAGGGGTGCAAGCACACGCGCGCGGTCCTGCAACGTCGGGACCGTGACGGGGCGCGGTGTCTCCGAGGCGGGGCTCGTCGTCATCCGGTCACCAGCGCGCGGTCCCCGCGCACGTACGTGATGAGAATCCCCATCGGATGCACGATCATCAGCTCGGGATCGACCGTCTCGGAGAACGTAACGTGGAGTGAGCGCGTCCAGCAGTCGCGGCCCAGGTCCGCGCCGCCACCGGTGCGGGCGTTGAGGGTCGGCAGTCGCAAGATCGTGTGCGGCATCGTCACCCTCCTCGCCGTGTGAAAAGACGCTCGGGGTCAGTGAGCAGACGTACTCCCGATGGCAGCGGGAGTAGGGTGGGCTCCGTGTGTTCCACTGAGATAGGCGGCCCAATCGTCCATCAGCCGGCGCCGCCGCTCGAACAGGTCCGAGCGGGCATAGGCGGCTTCGACCTTATTCTGGACCACGTGCGCGAGCGCCGCCTCGACGACCTCGCGCGGGTGATTGGTCTCCTCGGCCGTCCAGTCCCGGAAGCTCGAACGAAAGCCGTGCGGGACGCCGCCGATCGCCAGGTTCTTGAGCAGCCCCGACAGCGCTATATCGGCCAGCCGCTTCCCGCGCCCGCTCGGGAACACCAGCGCATGGCCGTCGCCGAGCGCGCGCGCCGCGTCGAGAATCTGTGCGGCACGCCGGCACAGGGGAACCCGGTGTTCCCGCTTGGCCTTCGTGCGCGTGGCCGGGATGGTCCAGACGTGGTTCTCCGCGTCGACCTCGGCCCACTGCGCCCCGCGGACCTCACCGGATCGCGCCGCCGTGAGCACGAGGAACTCGAAGGCGAGCGTCACCACGGGCGGAGCCCCCGACGCCTGCACCGCGCCGATGGCCGCCGCCACGTCGCGATGCGGCAGCGCCCGCATGTGCTGGACCAGATTCTGCTGCGGGCCCAGGACCGGCCCGATGCGGTCGCAGGGGTTGTCGGCTCGCAGGTCCATCGCCACGGCCCATTCCATCACCGTGCTGATGCGTTCGCGCACCCGCCGCGCCGTCGCCGGGCGGACATGCCAGACGGGCCGCAGCGTCTCGATCACGTCGGCGCTCGTCACCTCGGAGACCGGCAGCTGGCCAATGCGCGGGAACGCGAACCGCGTCATGCTCGACATCCAATCCTTGCCGTACTTCGGATTGCGCCAGCCGGGCTGCATCTGGGTCCAGACCTGCTCGGCCGCGGCGGCGAAGGTCGGCGTGCGCTGGAGACGGCGCTTCTCGGCGAGCGGGTCGCCACCGGCGCGGGCGAGCTTGCGGTTGGCGAAGGCGAGCGCGCGGGCCTCCTTGAGCGAGACGAGCGGGAAGCCGCCGAGCCCGAGTTCGCGGCGGCGTCCGCGGATGGCGATCCGCTGGACCCAACTCCGGCTGCCGGACGGCTGGACGTCGAGGTACAAGCCCTGGCCGTCGCAATACCGGCCTGCCGCGGCGACGGTGCGGACGAAGGCGGTCGAGAGGGCGTGTTCGGGCTGGCGCTTGGGGAGGTGAGTCGGCAGCATCCTTTCCACCGGTATTTCCACCGTTATGTGGTGGAACGTAGTGGATGTTATAGGTCGCTCTGGCTTGTGTCAAGACAAGATAAACTTTCATAACTATCTATAAATGAGATAGTTATGGACTATATGGGATGTTGCTGGACGGCTTACGCTGAAGCTACATGGTGGAGACGGTATCCGCCTCGGGGCCACCCACCGGTCCTTCGACGGGACGGACGCGTAGCGCGTTCCACTCGGCGATGTAGTCGCGTCCGGCGTCGAACCGCTGCCCTTCCGGGCCAGCCACGTCGAGACAACGGTTGCTGGCAGCGCCCGCCTCGCGCGTCGCCGCGACAATCTGCTCCAGCAGTTCCGCGGCCCTCGCGTCAGCCTCGACGCGGGCCTGAACGCCGGACAGACCGTCCGTCTCGGCGTTCACGTCGTTCGCGGTCTCGCCTGCTTTGTACAGACCGAGCAGTTCGTCCCTCACCGCGACCTTTCTGTCTTCGGCCTTTCGCCACGACCCCGCGGCATCGTTCAGATCCTTGCGCAGACGCTTGAGGTCCTTCCGGAATGCGGCCGGATCGATCTTCTCCCGCGTCAGGCACGCCAGGCGCCATTGCGCGTCGATCTGCCGGATGGCGGGCCGGAGCCAGTCCGCGCCCGTGATGTCGAGGACCGCCGCGACCTGATCGCGCACGCCACCCATCAGGTCGTGCGCTTCGAGCCCCGCTGCCGCCGGGCCGCGCACCGCATCGAGTGCCCTGACCTGTTCGCGCAGCCTTTTCAGCCGCCGCGGCTGGCGTGGATCCTCAGCCAGAATCGCCGCCGTATCGGCCACCATGTGACACGCATCCACCCACGGAGCAAGCACTGTCGCCTGCCCGGCCGGATTGATCGCCACCTCCGCGGCGGAATCGAGTCCGGACCCAGACGGATCCCCACCTGTCTCCATGGCATCGAGCAGCGGTGCGAACTCGTCACCGATGGCCTCCACGGCACGACCCGCCCACTGCAGCAGACGCGCATCCTCCAGTAGCGTGGCGACAGCGAAGATCGCGAGCGGGACGGTCTGCCGTCGCTCCGGCGTCAGTGTTCCCCAATTGCGCACGTTGTCACGCAGATCGGGCAGCACCGCAAGCGCCAGATCCTGCCAGGGCGGCGGCCCGAACAGAGAATCCACGATGCCCGGAAAGTCGGCGAGCGCCGCCTCGACACGCGCCTCCTCCAGCGGACGGTCGGAGAGGTCCGGGGCGTAGGCGAGCAGCGCTTCGTACTCCAGCGACGGCGGGATGCCGCCGTGGTTCTCGTCTCCCACCTCGATGCCCGCCCTCCAGAGCGCCACCCGCTGCTCCGGGATGCGGTAGAAACGGAGCAACACCTCGCGCTGACGGTCCGCCGTGTGCAGCTCCTTTAGGTCGGAAGACCAAATATCAGGAACGTGCGCGCGCACCTGCCTGATGATCCTTTCCTGCTGCCTCCGGTTCGCGATACCGAGAAAACGGGTCAGCCTGGTGCGTCCCTCCTCCGGATCGAGGAAAGAGGCGGGGAGGCCGCCAGGAAGGGGTAGTCGCTTCCTGTCTGGAGGTAGCAAGGTTCTTACCGGTGCTGCTCCTGCCGATGACTTCACCGTCGGCGGCGGCGGCGTCCCCCCGGCCGGGCGCACCCGGGATTTCTCCCGTTCGCTTGGCTGATGCCCTGATTTCGGCCTGTCCGACGAGTAAGTCGCGTCGTTGGCGGCGTTATCGGAGGGGCTCGCGTGGAGCGCGATCTCGTGGTTCATCTCGCATGCCCTCGAGTGGCGATGCGGATGTAAACGCAAGATTCATGCCGTCAACCCGCGATTGAGGACCACGCCTCGGCGAGATGCGCCGCGGTCCGCCAGGCGAGCGCCTGGGCGGTAAGGGTCGGGTTGTGGGCGCCGCTCGTCCCCATCACCGAGGATCCGAGGATGCCCAGGTTTGGCACCTCGTGCGAGAAACCCCAGCGGTCGACCACGTTCGTCTCCGGGTTGTCGCCCATGCGGGTGCCGCCGTACGCGTGCGTCGACGGACCCATCGTGCCGAGGCCGGAGCGGATGATCTCGATCGCCCCCGCCGCGCGGAACCACTCCTCCATGTGATCCTGCGTGAACTCCGCGATGCGCCGCTCGTTATCGCGGAAGTCGGCGGTGATGCGACAGACCGGGTCACCGAACGGGTCGGTCACCGTCGGGTGGAGGTCGAGGTAGTTGTCCTCGTAGGGGAGCGTCGTCTTCTGAAGGTAGCTGTTACACGAACGGTCCGCGTTCTCGGCGATGAACGCCTTCCACTCGGCGCCCCAGCGGGGCGCGCGGCCGAACGTCGGCATGCGGGCGGCGGCGATCGGACGGCGGTCGGAATAGACCCAGAGGTTTCCGCCGCCGATGAAGTCGAGGTCCGAGTGGTCGAAGTTGTCGTCCGCCCATTCGTCTATTGCCACCCCCTGCGCCGGGAGGCCGTACCACCGGTTCAGCCGGTGCGGGAAGAGGGCGGTGACACCGGCGCCGGTCGCGTGCGACATGTAGTGGCGGCCCACCTGCCCCGCGTTGTTCGACAGGCCGTTGGGGAACGCGGGTGACGTCGAAAGGAGCAGCAGGCGGACGTTTTCGTACGTGAAGCCAGCGAGCAGCACGACATCGGCCGGCTGGAAGTAGGTTTCACCCTCCCTCACGTACGACACCCCGGTCGCGCGACCGTTGCCATCCACCTCGACGCGGTGGACCTGCGCATGGGTCACCACCTCGAGCCGTCCGGTTTCCTGCGCGCGCGGGATGGTGGAGACCGCCGTGGAGTTCTTCGCGTCGAGATGACAGCCACCCCGGTTGCAGAAGCCGTGGTAGCTGCACGCCGCGCGGTTCTGGTAGCGGACCGAATTGACGGCGGCCGGACCGGGGAACGGATGCCATCCGAGCCCGCGCGCCGCCTCCGCCATCTGCTCGATGAAGCCGGTCCACCGTAGCGGCGGCATGGGGAACGGCCGGCGCCGTTCGCCTTCGAAGGGCGAACCGCGCTCGTCGATCACACCGCCGACGTTGCCTGCCTGGCCGGAAACGCCGATGGCGTACTCGACATGGTCGTAGTACGGCTCGAGCTCCTCCAGGCCGAAAGGCCAGTCCTCCACCGTTGTGCCCGGCGGGAGGCGCGACGCGCCGTAGCGGCGGGTCGTCTCGCTGACGACGGCGAAGTCCCACGGCGGCAGCCGCCAGCTCTGCGCCCAGTAATGAAGCGTCGTGCCACCGACCGCGTTCATCATCGGGTGGATCGATCCGCGGGGCGAATCGGGCGCCGTGGCGTTCCGCCGGTGAACCGGGATCTCGCGGTTCGCCTTCTGGGCCGAGTCCGGCCAGCCGCGGTAGTTGTTGTTCAACTCGTCGGGGGCGTGGTCGCTCGCGCGCAGCCAGCCGCCCGCCTCGAGGGCGACCACGTCGACACCCGCCTCGGCCAGGGGCAGGACGGCGACGCCGCCGACGGCGCCGAGGCCGATCACCACGACGTCGCGCCGCTGCAACTCAACCGCCACCGGTCCTCCGTGCGCGGGCCGCGGCGAATGCCGGGAAGTCGTACGCGGAAACCTGCCGGACCGGCGGCATTCGATCGATCCGCTGCAGGTCGGGGGGAACGCTGGTTCGCAGGCCCGGATAACCGATCAGCACCCACCCGGCGAAGTTGGCGTTGCCGCCGTAGGCCGGGTCGGAGAAAGTTCCTTCGATGGTGTGGGTGCGAAGCAGTTCGAAGAAGGCGGAGGCGCTCGGGGTGAAGCCGGGCGCGGCATCCGATTCGAGGGCAGCGAGCAGGGCGTCCTGATCGGCGGGGTCAAGCGCGGCGAAGCGGCCGCCCCGTTCTGCCTCGGCGTAGCGGTCGAGGGCGGCGAGGCCCGCTCGGTAGACCGGAAGCAAGGAGGCGAGCGCGCCGGCCAGGGCGCGGTCGATGTAGCGCGCGGCGCCCGCTTCCAGAGCACCCGGACCAGCCTCGTCGGAGGGAATCAAACGGCCGACGATCGCCTCGAGGGTCGCGCCTTCGGTTGCGGTGAGCGTCCCGAAAGACGTGGCGCCAGACTGCCCCGCCATGCGGGCGGCTGCCGCACCGCGTCCGTACGTCACCGAAGGCCAGGCAGCGGCGGCTCCAGCCACCACCGTCCGCTTGAGCATCTCGCGACGCGACAGGTACACAGCGGGCATCGACCGTCGACTCGTAAGGTATCACGAGGCGGCACAGTTTGCGTGTGGTACGATCGCCCCACGATGGCGCCTCGACGACGAATTCACTGTGACCTAGGGCAAGACGATGAATGAGCCGCAGAGCAGACTCGAACCGCGCCCCGGCACCAAGCGCGTGAAATACGTCAGACGTCTGGACAAGGTGTCCAACATCCCTCCCGACCTCCTCGAACGCCTCGCTCCGGTCACGCGGGAGTACGTGTTCCGGGCCAACGACTACTACCTGGACCTCATCGACTGGGACGATCCCGAAGACCCGATTCGCCAGCTCATCATCCCGCGCGAGGAGGAGTTGCGCGACTGGGGCAAGCTCGACGCCAGCAACGAGCAATCGGTCACCGTCGCGCACGGCGTGCAGCACAAGTACATCGACACCGTCCTGCTGCTCTGCAACGAGGTGTGCGGTGCGTACTGCCGCTACTGCTTCCGGAAGCGGCTCTTCATGGACGACAACGATGAGGTGACGAACGACGTCAGCGCGGGAATCGCCTACATCGCGGATCATCCCGAAGTGACGAACGTCCTGCTGACCGGCGGCGATCCGCTCTTGATGAGCACCCGCCGCCTGGTGGAGATCTTCGACGCGCTGCGCGGCATCGAACATGTCCGGATCATCCGGATCGGATCGAAGATGCCGGCGTTCGACCCGTGGCGCGTGCAGCGCGACGAAGAACTGCAGGCCGCGTTCCGGAAGTACTCGACGCCGGAGCAGCGGATCTACCTGATGGCGCACTTCGACCATCCACGGGAACTCACGCCGGAGGCGGTTGCCGGCATCGACACCTGCATCCGGAACGGTGTCATCTGCGTCAATCAGTGCCCGGTGCTCCGCGGCATCAACGACGACCCGTACACACTCGCGGAGATGTACGAGCGGCTCTCGTTCATCGGCTGTCCGCCGTACTACCTTTTCCAGGGGCGGCCCACCGCGGGTAACGAGCCTTACGAAGTGCCGATCGTCGAGGGATGGCAGATCTTCCAGAAAGCGCTCAGCCTGGGCTCCGGCCTGGCAAGGCGGGCCCGCTTCGTCATGTCGCACGAGAGCGGCAAGGTGGAGATCCTGGGGGTCGGCGAGGAGCACATGTATCTCCGCTACCACCAGGCGAAGGACCCGGACGACCTGGGGCGCTTCCTCGTCCGCAGGCGGGACGATAGCGCGTACTGGCTGGATCAGCTCGAGCCGGTCGATGCGGAGCTGGCTTTCGACCGGTGACCGTGACGCAACGTCCCGCACTTTTAACCCGTTCTCCTCTCGATCGCCGCGCCCTGCTGAAAGGGGCAGTCAGTCTCGCCGCCGGAGGTCCGCAACTCTTCGCCTGGCCGATGGATCCGGCGACCGGCGTGGCCCGCGACGGCTCCCGGCTGAACCAGGTCATCCTGATCCGGCTCGACCCGGCAACGCTCGACGCCGACACCGCCGCGCGCGCCGCTGACGGCATCGTCGCCTACTCCGGCATCTGGCGGCGAGCGGACCCTCGTTCCCCACGGCGGCGTCATCTGGGTCTTCGCCCTGGACGAGTGACGATGCCCATGAGCGCCGTGAGCGGCAGCGCCGGATCGCCTCGCGGCCCCTGTATCACGCACTCGGGGCGGAGTCCGGACCCTCAGGGGGTCGCGTTGGCCATCCACTCGACCGCAACGACAGCCGGTTGACCAAGAAGGAGTTCTTGGCGTCGGTGATCGTGCGAACCGCCCGCTGGCTGTCGGCTCGGTCAGTTCGGATGCGCTTACTGACGGACGCCGTCGTCGAGGAACTGTTCGTGACCGATCAGATGGAGTTGCCCGCGGCCCGTCCGCGATTCACCCCTGACGAGCTCATCCGCAAGCTCGACGAGTACAACGACGCGTCGGAGCGATACTTCGCCGACTACAAGGACCCCGCCTACCTCCTCGGGAAGCCGTATACCGACACGGTCAACTTCGCCCGCCGGCTCTTCGATATCGGCGTGCTCGTGCACTGGCTCCGCTTGAGCCCTGGAGAGGTCCTCGCGGAGCTCGGGGCGGGCACGTGCTGGCTGGCCCACTTCATCAATCGATTCGGCTGTCAGACGATTGCTATTGATATCTCGCCCACCGGGCTGCGGATCGGGCGTGAGCTGTTCGAGCGCGACCCGCTGACGAACTGGGACCTCGATCCGCAGTTCCTCCCCTACGACGGACATCGGATTCCTCTGCCTGATAGCCACGTTGACAAGATGATGGTCTACGACGCCTTTCATCATGTGCCCAACCAGGCGGAGATCCTGACCGAAATGGTCCGGGTGCTCAAGCCCGGCGGTGTGGTCGCGATGTGCGAGCCTGGGAAGGGTCATGGCACCTCGGAGTTGAGCAAGCTCGAGATGGAGGAGTGGGGCGTCCTTGAGAACGACATCTTCGTGGAGGAGCTCGGTGACCTGGCCGTACGCTGCGGTTTCACCCGGGCGAGTGTCGTCCCGATCAATCTGCCACTATCGGTCGAGGTTCCGACGAATCGTCTGCGAGGGTTTCTCCGGGGCAAAGAGCTCCGGCACTTCTGGAGCCAATGGTCCCAAGCTTTTCAGGATGTGAACTACATCCTGCTGTACAAGGGCGAGTTCGTCCCGACGACCCGGAACCCGCAGACGGCCAGGGCTCGAATCGAGCCGGTGGCGGACACGATCGAGGTGCGACCGGGTGAGCCGGTGAGGCTCAGCGTGCGTCTGACCAACACGGGCGACACGAGGTGGCTGGCCGGCATTCCGGACCAGGCGGGTTGGACTCGTCTGGGTGGCCATCTCCATGCCAGTGAGCCCGGGACGCCGGCGCTCGATTACGATTGGTATCGAGGTGAGCTGACCGCCAATGTCGAGCCTGGCGAGGCGATCACCGTCGACGCCGAGCTCCCGGCGATCGGAACGCCCGGTCGGTATCGCGTCGTGTTCGACCTCGTCGCCGAGCAGGTATTGTGGTTCGCCCACCGCGATTCCTCTACCGCAGAGATCCGTCTCCACGTGTCATGACCGGGCTTCGTCTCGCCCGGCTCGCACGCGTCCTCGGGATGGCGGCCGCGGGGCTTGGTCTTGCGTGTGTGAAGCGTGGGGAACGCCCGGGGGCGCTGTTCGAACTCCATACGTGCTGGCAGTTGCAGTTCTGACCACCCGACGGTTGCCCTCAGGGGCCAAGGAGAGTTAACTTCTTGGATATGGAGAGACACAGACTCACGATCCCTGCGGTAGTCCTCGGACTCGCGGCCCTCGCGGCGGGCTGCGCCGAGCCGCCGACCGCCAATGTCGAGGCCGCGAAACAGCAGCTCGCGGCGCTTGCCGACGAGGCAGCGACCTATGCCCCCACCGCGTACGCGACGGCCGAGGACGCAGTGGGGCAGCTCGACGCGGAGCTCTCGACACAAGAAGCGAGCTTCGCGCTCCTGCGCGACTACGAGCGGGCGATGGAACTGGTGGGGGCGGTCGAAGCGGCGACCGGCCAGGTGCGCCAAGCGATCGACGCGGAACGCCAACGGCTGAGCGCGGAGGCGGACGGGCTCGTCGCCGACGCGAACGAGGCCATCACGGAGACCCGGGCGTCCATCGCCGAGCTCCCCGAGGACGAGTTGGACGAGGACCAGGCGTCAGCGTGGGAGGCGGATCTCACCGACGTGTCCGCGTCGCTAGAGGAGGTGGCAAGCCTGCTCGCGGCCGATCAACAGACCGACGCGCGCCGGGAGGCCGAGGCTGCCGTGAATTCCGCGAACGCGGTCAACGGGGCGGTGGCGGCGTTCGCGGCCGAGCTTCAGGCAGCGCGTGATGCTGCGGTCGAGCGCGCCGCGCGCGGAGAGGTGACCATCCCTCGCTCCGTGATGGTCGGCGGACAGTCCGTGGCCGCCGGGATGTACCTCCTGCGGCTGGCCGAGGACGCACCGGACTCCGCCGGACGCTGGGTTGAGTTCGTGACCGAGGGGGCGGTAGCCGGACGCGGACTCGCCGTCGTCATTCCGGACTCCGAGATCGGCGACGTGGCCAAGAGTCCCGGGCCGCGGAACGAGGCGCGGGTCATGGAGTTGAGGGAAGGCGAGTACGTGCGCGTGTGGCTGAACCGAGACGGCGTGAACTACCTGCTCCACCTGCCGACGTCGTGACGGCGGCCGGCCTCATGCGCTCGTCAGGCGGCAAAGCGTGTCGACGAGGGCGTCGACGTGGTCTGCGTGGGTGCGAAACACCTCGATGCAGGGGCGAAGCCAGAAGTGGTGGTCCAGCCAACTGCCAGTGACGAAGACGTGGCCGTCGTCGTGGATCGCATCGTGCAAGGCTAGCGTCGCCCGGTCCGCCTCCTCCACCGAGCTCCCCGCCGGACGCCGCCGGAAGCACATCGTCGAGAGTTCCGGCGGCGGGCCGGTCTCGAAACCATCAAGGGCATCGATCCGCTCGTACAGGTAGCGGGTCAGCACCACCTTCTCCTCGAGCGCGGCGGCGAACGGCGCGATGCCGTGCAGGAAGAGCGGGAAGAGCATCCGCAACCCGCGGAAGTGCTTCGTCAGCTCGATGGACTGCTCCGACGGGGACGGATCGGCGGACTCCGACTCGACCAGGTACGGCGCGCGGAAGCGGAGCGGGTCGAGGTGCGAGGCGTCGCGCACGACGACGGCGCCGGCGCCGTACGGCACGAAGAGCGACTTGTGCGGATCGAGCACTACCGAGTCGGATTGCTCGATTCCGCGGAAGCGCGGCCGGAACGCATCCACCAGCATGTAGAAGCCGCCGTACGCGGCATCGACGTGATGCCAAAGGCCCTCCGCGCGCGCGACGGCGCCGATCGCGTCGAGCGGATCGATCGCGCCGCTGTTCACCGTCCCCGCGGTTGACAGCACAAGCCAGGGCGACAGCCCGTTCGCCCGATCCTCCGCCGCGAGACGCGCCAGCTCGTCCGGCAGCATCCGGCGCCGCGCGTCGACCGGCACCGTGCGATAGACCGCTTCGCTCAGGCCCAGAATGTGGAGCGCCTTCATCGACGCGTAATGCAACTCCTCGGTGGCATACACCACGAGCGACGGGATCTCCGCCGACGCGGCGCCGCGGGCTTCGCGCGCGGCGAGGATTGCCGTCAGCATGGCGACGCTCCCGCCCGAAGTGAGCACCCCGCCCGCCGAGTCGGGGTAGCCGACCAGGTCGGCGATCCAGCGCACCATCCGATGCTCCACGCGGACCGCGCCCGGACACGCCGGCGAGTACCCGGCGAAGGAGTTGGCCACCGCGGCCAGGTAGTCACCCAATGCGCTGGTGTAGAGGCCACCGCCCGGCACCCAGCCGAAGTCGCGCGGGTGCGCCGGGTTGACGCCCTGTCGCTCCACCTCCGCGGTGACGAGCGCCAGCAGCTCGTCGATCGGTCGTCCTTCGGCGCCCAGCTCCAGGGTGCGCATCGCGGCGCCATCGCCCGGTGTCCAATACGCCGGCCCGGCTTCGAGCGCGTCGAGAAACGCTTCGGCATGCGTGGCGACCGCTTCCGCCAGACGGCGACGCTCATCCGGCCCCGGCTCCAGGGCCGCCGCCGCACGGCGCAGGATCTCCGCCCGTTCCCTCAGTTGGCGCATCCGTCTCGACGGGAACGATCCGACCGCTGGCCAGCGGCGTCAGGCAGGGGAAACCTCCGCCGCGCCGGCAGGCGAGGGGAAGTTGAGCGGCACCGGCTCGTGCTGCGTCAGGTAGCCGAACTCGTGCCGGAACTCCGCGGTCGAGATTCCGACGGTCGAGGCCAGCCGTCCGAGATGCGCCGCGTTGTCGAAGTCTTCACGCCGCAGCCGGAGCATGTAGCGGTGCGCGATACGGTACCGCGTCGACCAGAAATCGACGAGACGGACCCGAAAGCGCCCCCGTGCGCGATCGATCAGCTCGTCGAACGGGATCGGGACGAACTGCCCCGCGTCGATGGAGATCAGGTCAGCATTTCCCCCCGCCAGCAGGTGCCGCGCCGCGCAGAACCCGAGGTCGCGCGTGTACTCCATGTCCGCCGGCACCGGGTCGGCGCTCCGCAGCTCGTAGCCGATGTTCTTCGCCACCGTGGTCGCCTTCAGCCCGAAACCGGAGAGACGCTCGGCCACCTGCGCCCGCAGGATCTCCCCGAGATTCACTTCGGCGATCCGGACATGGCCATGCTCGTCCCGCTCCACATCGGCGATCTCCCCCAGGTCCTTTTGCGCGATGTGGAGCGCCAGCCCCTCGGCGATGATGGCGACGCCGTCGCGGCGCTTGGCGGCGAGGCGCTGAATGATCGAGCCGACGAGCGTGTCGACGACCGTCCGCAGCGGCACCTGCGCCTCGCCCCACTCCTCCGGGATCAGCGTGAGCGTCGCGCCCACCGCCTTGCCGATCCCGAGCGCGAGATGACCCGCCTTCCGCCCCATCGTGACGACGAAGTACCAGCGCGACGTGGACTTTGCGTCCACCATCAGGTTCTTGACGATCTCGACGCCGTAGTGCCGCGCCGTCTGGTAGCCGAACGTGTCGATGTGCGGCGGCAGGTCCAGGTCGTTGTCGATCGTCTTCGGGACATGCACCGTTCGTATGCGGCCCTCCGCCTGCCGCGTCAACTGCATCGCGGAGAACGCGGTGTCGTCACCGCCGATCGTGATCAGTTGCGACACGCCCAGCTTGAGTAACGACCGGACGGTCGTTTCGAGCAACGCCGGATCCGTCGTCGGGTTGGCACGCGACGTGCCGAGCACCGAGCCGCCCCGGAAATGGATCCGGCCGACATCCTCGATCCCGAGCGTACGCACTCCGGAGAGATCGCCCGCCATGATCTCCTCGAACCCGTTCCGGATGCCGATCACGTCAACCCCGGCGAGCCGGCTCCGGATCGTCGCGGCGCCAATAACGCTGTTGATTCCGGGCGCGGGACCGCCGCCGACGAGGATCGCCAACCTGGTGGCCTGACTCATGCCCAAATCCTACTCACAGGCGGGCGCCAGGTGCGTGATGGAGACCAGGTTGAGGCGCGCTTCCGAGTCGTCCTCGATCAGCATGCCCTTCGCCCACACCTTGTGGCCGACATGCTGCGCGACGCCGAACTCGTACAGGGTGCCGATCAACCGGATGCGGCGGTCGCCGAGCGGCGCGTCGGGCGGCGGCTCGGGCGGAAGGCGATCCTCGATGGTCTCCGGATCGGTGACGCGCACCAGGTGGTAACCGTTCGTTTCGTCTCCCTCGACGCACCCCACCATCATCATGAGCGGCATCGGCTGGCCGACCGCGACCGGCCGGATCGCGGCGCCCACCCCGGCGAGCCACATGGCCAGCACGGTCGCCGCCGCGGCGCGCCGCGCGGTTCCGGCCATCGTCAGTCGCGCCCGTTGACACCGGGAGCATCCTTCTGCCACCAGGCGTTGCCGAAGTTGATGAAGGGTCCGCCATCGACCGAGATGCGAGCCTGCACACGGTAGTTGACCGGCGAGACGAGCCGCGTCACCAGGCGCAGCACCACCTGGCTGCCCTTCACCTCGAAGGGGACGGTCTCGTAGTGAATGGTGTAGAAGCCGCCGAGGTCACCGCCCACACGGCCCGCCATCAAAGGCGCGAACCCGCGGCTGTCGGCCTCCTGGCGGACGAACGCACGCTGATCGGCCAAGAAGATAATGGTGGACGCGATCGTGAACGGTCCGTCCGGGCCTTCAGCCTCTATCGTCGAACGATAATTCCGGCCATCGTCACCCGGATGGAAGGTCTCGGTTCCGGTGATCAGGCCGCCGGTTCCGAGCGGGCTGTCGGGCACGCGCCACTCGAACGTCCACTCGCCGGGGAAGTATGCGTCGTAGTTGAATGTCGGAATTTCGTCGCCCGACTGCGTGGGGCGTCCCAAATCGGGAATCTGCCCCTGCGGGAGGGGGCGGTCCGGCGGTTGCGCCTCCGCCGCGAGGGGCAGGCAGAAAAGCGCTGCCGTCAGGAGCGCGAGCGCCAACGCCACGGACGCGCGATACACCGCCCAGCTACTCGTTGTCGTTGTTCGACGTACGCTTCGTCGTCAGATCCTGGCTCTCTACCGTGTACTCGGTGAACGCCTGGTACATCTCGTCCCAGCTCTGCTGGCCCCAGTACACCTCAAGGTGCGGCCCGGGATTCCAGCGGTTGTTCAGCGAGTTGTCGTACACCCCGATGCCGGTGATCTTGCTGCCGGCCGGCAGGTGGAGCGGCTCCTCGAGTTCGTAATGGATCTGCCAGTTGAAGTCGAACTCGGGAACGTCGAGGATCGTCACCTCGCGGCCATCCGGGTAGGTGACGACCCACTTCAGGCTCTTGCCCCGAAGATGCATGTGGGGTGACACCCCGTAGAGCGTGATCGGCTCGAGGATCGGCGTGATGCCGGTGATGTTCCAGTCCGCCTGGTACGGCGGGATGTTGGGGATCTCGGCGCGCTGGAACCTGCCGTCCTCGTCCAGGGTCGGCTTGATCTCCTCGCCTTCGACGATATAGATGTCGGTCCCGAACGGATCGGTCGGAAACGCGTTCCCCGCCTGGCGCGTCAACACCTCGTGCTTCACCGGCACGGTGTTCCACCAGAGTCCAAGCTTGCTCCGCTCCCGCTCCGGCTTGCCGGTCGGGTTGTAGTGCATCGTCCAGCGAATCCACTTGCCCGCGGTCACCCGCTTGCCGGTGCCGGGCCGATGCCGCTCGACGCCGCGGCCCGGGACGTACGAGAGGAGCTTGCTCGTCCCCGGCAGGTTGACCTCGTTGAAAACCGCCTGGGCCACGGCGCCCGCGCCTGCCTCCTGCTCGCCGTCAGGCACCGCGTTCGGGTCGTCCAGCAGAAGACCGTCGGGCCCGACCATCTTGCCGGCCGGCAGGTCGACCACGTAGGCGCCCGAATGGTGCACCACCGCGTAGTTGCTCGGCCGCATCTCGAGCACCTCAGCGAAGCGATCCTCTTCGAACGGGACCTTCGTGTAGAAATCGATGTAGTCTTCTTCGCCCTCGGCCGGGACCTCGTACTCCACCGGAAGTTCGAAGACGTAGTCCGGATCGCCCCCCTCGTAGGTCCAGCCCTCCGGGAAATCGGGAAGCGGCGGAAGATCGGCGTCATTCCCCTTCGGGGCGCCACCGTCCACCCATGCGGCGATCGTGTCGATCTCCGCCTGATCGAGATGCCGCTCGTTGCGGAACTTCAGGCTGTTGTCGGGATCGGCTGGCCAGGGCGGCATCGTCCGCGACACCACCAAGTCCTTGATCGACCTGGCCCACGGACGGCTTTCGACATACGACGTGAGCGACATCGGCGCGATGTTGTCCGGCCGGTGGCAGGTAACGCAGTTCTCGAACAGGATCGGCGCCACGTCCTTCGTGAAGGTGGGCGCCTCGTTCGGCGCCCCACCGGCCGCCGCCGGTGCGGCCAGCATGAACACGGTAAGGAACAGCGCCACGATTCCCACGACCGCTCGCCACTTCTTCATCGTCAGTTTCCCCCGGTTTCCGTGTTCAGACGGTCGAACAGGTCCAGCTTCGCCTTACGCACCTCACCGCTTACTTCTATCATATCTCCAAACTCCAGCCACTCGTCATCCGCGGAGCTGTAGCGGGGCCACGTGGCGAGCCCGTCGCCGTTCGGACTCCCCGTCCGCGCGAAGTTGACCCAGTAGTCGGAAAGCGCGTCCGACAGTGCATGGTCCCAGTCGCTCCAGCCCAGTCCCACAACCCGGGTGTTCGCGAAAGCGTAGGCGAGGTCGCCCGAGTGGTACGCCCCGTAGCCGTCCGGGCCGTCCGGCATCTCGATCGCGGCCGCCTCCGGCGTGTACAGCCGGAAGACGGGCGGCGCGTGGCTGAAGAAGTAGAGGTAGGCGTCGTTCCCTGCTGTTTCGACCGCGCGCCCCCAGGTGCGCATCTCCCAGACGAAGCCCCGGTCGGCCTGAATCATCTGGGCGCCCCACTTGGTCGACTTCGCGATCTCCTCCTCGTACAGGTCGCGCACGGTGGCGGACGCATCGCCGTACTGATTGTCTAGGAACGCCGCCAGTTCATCCATCGACTGCTCCGGCATCGTGGCGTAGAGGGTCGAGCCCTCGTTGGCCAGCGCGCCGACGATTACCGGGACGTCGTTGTGCTCGGCTGCTGCGAAGATGGCGGCCGCGGGCCGCGGCATGAAGTGGCCGTCGACAATCGCCCCGGCGTTGAGACCGGATTCGAGAATCGTCTCGGCGTCGAGCGCCCGGAGGGCAGCGAGCGCCTCTGCATCGTCGCCTTCTACACCCAGTGCGGCGGCAGCCTCGACCGCTGCCGCGTGCGCGCTGTCGAGGTCTGGGCGTTCGCGTCCGAAGCAGCCGCCCGAATGGCCGATCGCCCGGTGGAACAGTTCGCGGGCGAGCGGCGACGCCTGCAGGTAACAGACGCTCCACGACCCGGCCGACTGGCCAAAGATGGTGACGTTCCCGGGATCGCCGCCGAAGTTGGCGATGTGATCGCGCACCCATTCGAGCGCCGCCACCTTGTCCAGCAGGCCCTGGTTGCCCGACGCACCGTGGGCTGACTCGGCGGTGAGCGCCGGGTGAGCCAGGAAGCCG
Organism: Vicinamibacterales bacterium; assembly: GCA_965263055.1. Taxonomy (GTDB): domain Bacteria; phylum Acidobacteriota; class Vicinamibacteria; order Vicinamibacterales; family UBA8438; genus VXRJ01. The sequence goes on from OZ253581.1 coordinate 826,863, forward strand.
AAAGGCCCCAGACGGTAGTTGATGGTGACCAGCACCACGCCCTTCTTCGCCAGGTTGGCGCCATCGAAGATCTGCGCGCCACCCCAGCCTCCGGTATGCCCGCCACCATGGAACCAGACCATGACCGGCCGCGCTTCGTCGGCCGCCGCGGCTACCGTCCAGATGTTCAGATGGAGGCAATCCTCACTCCGGTCGAGATTGCCCCGTGTGTAGATCGACGTCGGGGGCGTGAGGCGCTGCCAACAGGCAGGGCCGAACGTCGTCGCGTCACGCGTGCCGTCCCAGGCGGCGGGTGCGGCCGGCGGCTGCCAGCGCCGATCGCCCACCGGAGGCTCGGCGTACGGAATGCCGCGGAAGACGAAGACGCCGTCGTCGCCCGCCACGCGCTCGCCTTCAAGCGTGCCCAGACCGGTGTCGACCGCCGGACCGAGCCCGTCGGGCATCGACTCCGGTGCGGCGGCGCCGTCGCCCGATCCGCACGCCGCAAGCAGGGCTACGAGCGTGACGAGGACTAACGGACGGAAGTGCCGGCTGGTCATCGCTCGCTTCACTCCTCCTGGCGATCACTTCACCGCGGCGTCGAGATTGCGCGCCACCTCCAGGATGTGCCGCGCATCGTAGTTCCCCTCGTGGCAGGCGTACTCGTAGGTCGGCCCCGCGCGCTTCATCAGCGGGAACTCCGCCGTCCACGGCCGCTCCCAGGTGGTCGGATCGGTCACGGTGAACTCGTACCGGATCGTCTCGGCGTCGATGCGCGTGAACCGTTCCTCGACATGCAGGCCAAGGCTCGAGCCGTTGAAGTGCACCTTGTCGTTGAACCGGACTGTCTCGACCACCAGCGTGTCGCCCTCCCAGCGGCCCCGCGAATCGCCTGCCCATTCGCGGATGGCGTCGGGCGCATGTGGCCGCCCGTCGAGCGGGATGATCCGTGGCGGGTTCGCCCGCATCTCCTGCGCCACGACCACGTAGTCTTCCGTCTGGAAGACCTGCATCAGGTCGTTGTACGACGCGGGCAGCATCGGCGGTCCCTCGTGCCGCCAGACCAGGCAGCGCTCCTGCAACGTGCGGGTCTCGTGGCTGTCGAACGATTGCACCGGATTGTTGTAGACGAGCCAGCGGCTCTCCGCCCTCCGGATCGCCTCGCGCTCTTGCGCCGACGGGGTGAGCGGCGGGATCCGGCCGGTCGGCGGATCGGTGATCAGCGACGTCCGGTGGGTAGTCAGCCTGCGCGGATCCGGTTCGCGCAACCAGATCGAGTTGTCGTAGTGGATGTTCTCCTGGGTCTGGCGCGTAATCTCGACGCGCTCCTCCTCGGTCTCAGCCGCCAGCACGCTCCGCGCACTGAGCGGATCGACGCCGTCCGCCGTCAGGAGCTCGTTCAGCTCCGCCAGCTCCTCCTCGGAGAGGAACGCCTGATCCCCAAGGTGCTCCGGCCGCTCGAGCGGCGTGTAGGTGGAACTGGTCCAGTAGCCCTGCAGGTCGGGATGTCCCCAAGGCGTACGGCGGGACGGCTCATCCCCCGACTGGGCGAAGGCTGGCGCAACCGCCAGCGATGCCGCCACGACAGCCAAAGTCGCCACGCCGAACAGCATGGGTCGCTGGTTCATCACACTCCATCCGGATCGCTTCATGATGAACTCACCGGGGCCAGGTTGCAACACTTGCTGGCCCGCGCTCGTTGCTGCTAACCTTCGGCATCGACGTTTCTCAAGAGCAGTGCCCCAGATGATGACAGCGGCGCGTTTTTCTTGTGCTTTTTGCCTATCGATCTTGCTCGCGACAGCCTGCGCGGTGCTCGTCGCTGCTCCCGCCCGGGCGCAGAGCGGCGACGTTCCGCGCACCTCCTGGGACGACCGGCCCGACCTGAACGGCGTCTGGCAGACGATGAGCAGCGCCAACTGGAACCTGGAGGACCATCTTGCCGCCGCCGGCCATCCCGACCTGGGCGCCATCGGCGCGCAGCCCCCGGGGCAGGGCGTGGTGGTTGGCGGTGAGATTCCGTACACCGCCGAGGCACGGCGGCTGCGGGACGAGAACTTCGCGAACCGGATCGGCAACGATCCGGAGGCGAAGTGCTTCATGCCGGGCGTGCCGCGCGCCAACTACATGCCCTACCCGTTCCAGATCATTCAGGGCGACCGGAAGATCCTGATGATCTACGGCTTCGCCGAGGCGAACCGGACGATCCACATGGACAAGGAGAACCCGGAACCCCCACCTCTCGACAGTTGGATGGGCCGTTCGCACGGCCGCTGGGAGGGGGACACGCTGGTGGTGGAGGCAGAGGGCTTCACGGGCGAGCAGTGGTTCGACCGGGCCGGCAACTTCGCCAGCTCGGGGCTCCGGGTGACCGAGCGCTACATCCCAATGGGGCCGAACGTGATTCGCTACGAGGCGCGGCTCGAGGATCCGAACACCTTCACCCGGCCGTGGGAGATCAGCCTCCTGTTCTACCGCCGGCTGGAGGAGAACGCCCGGGTGCTGGAGTTCAAGTGCGTCGAGTTCTCGGAGGATCTGCTGTACGGGCACCTGCGCAGGGAACCGACCCGATAGGGCCGGCGGCCCGTCAACGCGGAGGAGACAGGTCATGACCATGACACGCATCGCACTGGCATTCATCGCGGCGGCGTTCGCCATCGCCGGCGCCCCCGGCGCGGCGCAGGCGGCCGAAGCGGACTACCACCATGTCCACATCACCTCGTCGGCGCCGCCCGAGTCGGTCCGGTGGTATGCCGAGCATCTCGACTGCGAGACGATCGCCGATCGCGATGACGCCGCCAACTGCTACGGCGTCGAGGTCACCTTCGTTGTGCAAACGACGATGGGGAGCACGCAGGGTACTGGCATCAATCACATCAGCTTCTCCTTCCCCGATCTGACCGCGAAGATGGCGGCGCTCGAGGCGGTGGGCGTACGCGGCTCGGGCGTCCGGCTGCAGCGCTTCCCCGGCGGCGCCACCCTGCGCGAAGCGCCGGGTGGCTACCTGCACAGCTACATCTTCGACCCGTGGGGAACCCGCATCGAGATGGTGGAGGATCCCGACTACCTCGGTTTCCACCACATCCACCTGAGCGCCACCGACCCGGAGGTAACGCTCGGCTGGTACCAGCAGATGTTCGGCGGCGAGCGGGCCATGCACGCGGGAACGGAGGACGGTCTGCGGTTCGAGGATCTCTGGATCTTCGCGTCGGAGCATCCCGAGGGAACGCCTGCGACGACCGCGGGGCGCGCGATTGACCACATCGCGTTCGTCGTCGACGACCTCGACGCGGCGGCGGCCGAGATGCGCGCGGCAGGCGTCGAATTTGCCGAGGATCCGCGGGTGCCGGCGAACGGCCGCACCGCGGCGCGGCGCGCCGTCGTCCGCGGCCCGGACAATGTCCGCCTGGCGGTCGTCGAGACCGGGTTCGCCGGTATCGACAGTTCGAGCGCGGCGGCGGTCTTTGCCGCCGTGACCGAGCCGTACGACACGCCCATGGCGCCATGGGGCGAACCGGACCTGCAGGGGGTCTGGACCGGCAACGCGTCGCACGGGATCCCGCTCGAGCGTCCGGAGGAGCTCGCGGACATTGAGGCGCTGACCCCCGAGGAGGCGGCGGCGCGGCGCGAGCGCGGCACGCTCGGCAGCATCTGGGGCTACGAGCGCGAGTGGCGCGACACGACGCTGAGCTACGACAAGAACGCGCCGTCGACGCAGGTGGCGATGATCATCGATCCGCCCGACGGTCGCATTCCGCCGCTGACGCCGGAGGGCGAGGAGCGCGCCGCCCAGGTGGCGAGGGACAACCGCCGCTATTCGACCAGCACCGTCGCCGGGCCGGAAGAGGTGTCGCCGTACGTCCGCTGCATTACGCGCGGGCTGCCGAACCTGATGTTCCCGGGTGTCTACAACAACGGCGTGCAGATCTACCAGGGCCCCGGCTTCGTCGCGATCCAGAAGGAGATGATCCACGAGACTCGGGTGATCCCGACGACGGAACGGCCGACGGACGGGCCGCTGCTCTCCTCGTGGCTCGGCAGCCCGCAGGGCCGCTGGGAGGGCGACACGCTCGTGGTTGAGACGACGAACTTCAACGGCCGCGCGTCGTACCGTGGGTCGAGCCCCGACATGGTGCTGACCGAGCGGTTCACGCGGCTCAGCCCGACGCGGCTGGAGTACCAGTTCACGGTGAACGATCCCACCATCTGGACCGCACCCTTCACGGGCCGCTTCACCTTCGATCTGGACGACGAGCAGTACGAACTGGTGGAGTACGCCTGCCACGAAGGTAACTACGGCATGACCAACATCCTGAGCGGCGCGCGGGCGCGCGAGGCCGAGGCGGCGGCGGGCGGCCGCTAGCGGCGGCGACGACAGCGAGGGAGCAACGATGCGGAACAGACTGGCACTCACCTGTGCGGGAATCGCGCTCGCAATCCTGATGGCGGGCGTCTCGGCGCTCGCGCACCACGCGTTCTCAGCGGAATTCGACGCGACGAAGCCGGTTGCACTGCGGGGCAAGATCACCAGGATGGAGTGGATCAACCCGCATGCCTGGATGCATCTCGAGGTGACCAAGGAAGACGGCAGCGTCGAGAACTGGATGATCGAGGCAGGCCCCCCGGGAGCGCTCGTCCGCCGGGGCTGGCGGAAGGACTCGGTCGCTCCCGGCATTGAGGTGCTGGTCGAGGGCTACCAGGCGATTGACGGCGCCCTGCGCGCCAACGGCCGGGACGTGACGTTCCCCGACGGGACTCGCCTGTTCGCCGGATCGTCCGGCACCGGTGCCCCGCTCGACGGCCGCGACCCGACCGAGCAAGCGCCCCGCTAGAACTGACGCGCCCTGGTGCGCGTGGTGCGTCGGGCCGGCGCACCACGTCTAGCTAGCGGGGTTGCTCCGCCAGCCGCGCCGTCCGCAGCATTCCGACCATCGACACGTTCCCTTCGTGGCAGGCAAATTCGAAGAGCGCCTCATCGCCGCCACGGTCGCGCAGCGGTAGCTCCGCCGTCCAGGGCGTCTCCCACGTCGTAGGATCCGTCAACGTCACGCGGTACATCAGCGCGTCTTGCGCCACGCGGGTGAACCGCTCGACGAGGTGCAGACCCGCCGCCGCCCCCCGGTACTCGCTCTTCGGCGAGAAGTTCGTCGTCTCCACCACCAGGGTGTCACCCTCCCACCGGCCGCGCGAGTCCCCGTTCCACTGACGCACCGACTCCGGCAGGTGCGGCCGTCCGTCGATCGGAATGATCCGCGCGTCGTGGAACGCTTCCATTAGAAAGACGACATGGTCAGGCGTCTGGAAGATCTGGTAGTAGCTGTACGGCCCGGCGCCGAAGTTGCCGCCGAGGCGTGGGACGCCGGTGGCAATGCAACGGTGGTTGTTGCTCAGGTCTTCCGGCCCGAGCTTTTCGTTCCAGCCTCGATCCACCTCGCCGAGCCGCGCCGCACCGTCCGGCCGTACCGGCGGGATCCGTCCGTCCGGCGGGTCGATGACGAGCGACGTCCGTTCGTCGAAGACGAAGCCAATCATCCCGACGGAACTTGTGGTGGACCAGGCCTCGTAAGTGTCGACATCCTCGACGGCAGCGCGAAAAGCCCCGTCCGCGGTGGCGAACGCGCTCCGGCCGTTGTCGAATATCCGGTCGGCACGCTCCTGCAGCGTCGCCACTTCTTCTCGCGTCAGCCGCTCCCGGTCCGTCATGTGGGCCGGACGCTGGAGCGGCGTGCCGCTATCGCTCACCCAGACGCCCGACAGATCCGGTGTGCCGTCCGGCAGGCGCGGCGGCTCCCAGGCGCCTACGCCGGGGGTCTCCTGGGCCGCGCCGTGAGGCGCCGCCAACCCTGCCGCCAGCCCCCCGATCGTCAACATCACGACTGCCGCCAACACGCCGTTGATGCGTTGATTCGGAGTCCGTTGCCGCATGCGGCGCCTCCCGAGGTACCTTGCCGCCATCCTATCCTTTCCGGGCCGAACTATGATACGAATAGTCCGAACCGGCGGATGACTTGGTGAGGGAGGCGGACAAATGGCGAAGCAGACAACCCGGCGAGAAGTCCTGAAGGGAAGCCTGGCGGTGGCGGGACTCGGGATGGCGGGGCTGCCCGAATGGGCGGTGCCAGCACTCGCGCAGGGCGAAACGCTGATGGAGTTGACCGATGTTCCGGAGGACACCCAGTGGATTCGCGGACCGGACCGCCGGATCATCGACATCCGCCAGATCGACGGCGATTACACGCCGATCAACCAGTTCTTCACGACGCAGCACTACGGCCACCCCGAGGTCGACACCGCGACCCACCGCCTGCGCGTCTCCGGCCTGGTCGACACGCCGCTCGAACTGTCGCTGGCCGACCTCCGCGCCATGCCGAGCCGCGATCTGATTTTCGGCTTCGAGTGCTCCGGTAACCGCGGTCCCCTCAACGGCCTGTCGAGCAACGGCCGTTGGACCGGCGTCCCGCTGCGCGCTGTGCTCGAGCGCGCAGGCGTGAAGGACGAGGCGCGCGAGTTCGTCCTCTTCGGCGCCGACCGGGGGGAGGAGGAAGTCCTCTGGCGTGGCCGGACGTTCAACGTGGACCAGCAGTACGGCCGCAGCCTCGAGCGCGATCAGGCTCTGAGCGACGAGCCTCTCCTTGCCTATGACCTGAACGGCGAGCCGCTCACGGCGCACCAGGGCCGCCCGCTGCGGTTGCTGGTCCCCGGCTGGTACGGCGCGCCGAACGTCAAGTGGCTGGCCGAGATCCACGTACAGAAGGATCAGTTCCTCGGCCGCTGGCAGGCCCGCTCCTACCGGACGCTCAAGGGCGAGATGGTCAACGGCGAGATGAAGTGGAAGGAAACCGCCATCTCGACGATGCGCCTCAAGTCGTTCATTGCGCGCGTGACCGCCGTCGACGGCGCGCACAACGTCTTCGGCGTGGTGCTGCATGACGGGACGCCGATCCACTCCGTCGAGGTGCAGATCGACAACGGCCCGTGGCAGCACGCGACGCTTGACCCGGCGACGATGCGCGAGAAGTATGCCTGGAAGTTCTTCAACTACACGTGGGAAGGCGCCACGCCGGGTGAGCACACGGTGAAGTCACGCGTGACCGACGTCAACGGCGCCGTGCAGCCGACCGCGGAGGACCTCGAGAACAAGATGACGTTCCTCGAGTCCAACGAACAGTTCCCGCGGACGGTGATCATCGCGTAGGAGGTAACGCCGAACCGGCATTCGCCGGCGCCTACTCGACGGTAGCGCCCGAACAGCTCGACCCGGCCCCCGCCGTGCACCCGAAGCAGTGCCGGTCGGTCACAATCGTGCGCGCCTCGAGCGCCGCCAGATCGAACTTCGCGATGTGCTGTGGCGCCCGACGGCTCACCGGCAGTTCGAGCATCTGGTTGAAGTCGCAGTCGTACAGCGTACCGTCCCAGCCGACCGACAGCGTGTTGCGGCACATCACGCCCCCCGCCGCCGCCGGGTTATAGGAGTCGACCAGCCGGTGCATGTAGGAGTCCAGATTGTCGGATTCGATCAGCCACTCCAGGAACCGGCTGATAGGCATATTGGTGATGGTATAGAGCGCGTCGAACCGGATTCCGTACCGCCGGTCGAGCTCCTGCTTCCATTCCTGCTCGAGTGACGCCTGCGTCGGCGGCAGGTACGCCCCAACCGGATTCGTCACCAGGACCAGCCGCAACCCGGAGCGCCCGTCGCCGTAACCGGCGGCGTTCAGTCGATGCAACGCGTCGATCGACCGCTCGAACACCCCTTCGCCCCGCTGTGCGTCAGTGTTGAGCTGCCGGTAGTGCGGCAACGAGCAAACCACCTGCACCCGATGCGCGGCGAGAAAGTCGACCAGATCCGCCTGCGACGGCAAGTTCAGCACCGTCAGGTTGCACCGGTCGATCACGTGACGACCGAGGGCGCGGCACTGCTCTACCAGCCAGCGGAAATTCGGGTTGAGCTCCGGCGCGCCGCCGGTGATGTCGACCGTCGGGATGGCGGTCCTCCGCAGCGCCTCGACGCACTGCGCCATCGTGTCGCGCGTCATCACCTCGCGCCGATCCGGCCCGGCGTCGACGTGGCAGTGCCGGCAGGTCTGGTTGCACAGCTTCCCGACGTTGACCTGAAGGATGTCGATCCCGGTCGGGCGCAGCGGATGCAGTCCCCCCGCGTGGAGCGCGGCGGCAAATTCCCGCTCGAGCGGCAGGCGACGCAGCACGGCAAGCTGTTCGCGGGGCACGGCAAGCGGCGCCTGGCGCGCGGCGAGAGTCGGCAGCGTGATGGCCATGTGCGTGTCAGTGCCCGGAACCGGGAACGAACGACAGCCTGGCAGCAGACAACCGCGTCACATGCCGATGCGGCCAGCGTGATTCCGCATCTGCACGCCGTGAACCAGCGACGCGCCGCCACGGATGGCGGAAGCAACATGAACCGCTTCGGTCATCTGGTCCATGTCGGCCCCCTTCTCCAGGGCGTCGGCGCTGTAAGCGTCGATGCAATAGGGGCACTGCACCGCGTGCGCGACGGCGAGCGCGATCAGCGACTTCTCGCGGGCTGACAGCGCGCCGTCCTCGAACACGGCGTTGTACCAGGCAAAAAACTTCTCCGCCAGTTCCGGCCGGTTCTTGCCGATCTCGGGAAACCGTCCGAGATCCTCCGCGTGGTAGTACGTGTCGTGCATGGCTCCCGGCGTCCCTCCTGCCAGGCCAAGTCTACGCTGGCAACCGTCCTCTCCATCCTAACCCAAGCCGTCCGTGGCGCGCCCGGTGCGGCGTACCCGCCCCCACCCGGTGCGCCGTGACAGTTTCTGACAGTGCAACGCGCTAGGCTAGGGACCTCATGACCCGACCCATCCGCCTCTTCAAGCTCGTCCAGCTCCTCGCTGGCCAGCGCCGCTACCGCGTTAGTGAGATCGCCGAACGCTTCGGCGTCACGGAACGCACCGCCTACCGCGACCTGGCCGAACTCTCCCGCACCGGAATCCCGGTCGTAAATGACGAATACGGCTACCGCCTGCTCGACACCGCCACGATCCGACCACTCGCGCTCGACGCGGCGGAGCGCGCCGTCCTGAAGCTGCTGCTCAGCAATCCCGCCACGCGGAAATCGCCCGACGTCACCAGGACACTGAAGCTTGTCGAAGCGAAGCTGGACAGCGCGACCCGCGAGGCCGAGGAAACGCCGCGCGCCCTGACCCTCGCCGGCCCCGAACGCTCCGGCGCAATCCCGGATGGCCTGACGTCGCAGCTCGAGAGAGCGATCGGCGAGCGGACTCCGATCTCGATCCATTACCGCTCGCTCGCCGGAGGGGGACTCGCCTGGCGCGGCGTCGATCCGTACGAGGTGTTCCACCGCGAGAACGCCTGGTACCTCGTCGGCCGCTGCCATCTCCACGACGAACCGCGCACGTTCCGCCTGGACCGGATCGCGAAGGCGAAGCGGCTCGCCGGCGTCTTTCGGCGCCCAACGTTCAACATCGACGCGTTCCTCGAGAACACCTGGGCGGTCTACCGCGGCCGCATGCTGCACGATATCGTGATCCACTTTGACGCCTCGCTCGCCCCGCTGATCCAGCAGGGCGTCCACCACGAAACCGAGAAGGTGGCGAAGTTGGGCAACGGCAACCTCGAGTACCGCGTGCAACTGTCGCACCTGGACGAGATCGCCCGCTGGATTGTCAGCTTCGCCGGCCGGGCGAGAGCCATCGAGCCAGCCGCCCTCGTCGCCCTCGTCCGCGACATCGCCGGCGCGGCGCGGGACGCCCATGGCCCCGATGCCCGCCCCCTCGGCACCCGCCGCCAGCGCCCGCTGCCCGGCCTCCCCACACTCGACGAACCGACCGACCAGCGCCCGTTGATCTGACCCTGGATCACGCTGACAGGTTCTGACACAGGGTTCCCGTAGCGTCGGAGATCGCGCCGCTCGTTTGTCTCCGCGCACGAGACGGTGTTCAAGCCATGGCTCGCCGGCTGACTACCGCTACGTCGACGGCTCCAGCCAGTTCAGAATCGTCACGGGCCTTGCGGTGGGCTTCGGGGAGCGGTAGCCTGTTGCGCGACACCCATTCGCGAAGATCACACCGTCCTGCTACCGGATCCGCGAATCCGGTGGCACGGTGGCAGATCGAGAAGGACAATCCATGCAGTCAGTGATCCTCCGTTTCGCCGTTCCGGTCTTGCTTCTCGGACTCCTCCTGCCCTCGCCGGTGTCAGCCCAGCGCTGGAATGACCTGGAAGACGCGCTCGAAGGTCGCGAGCTGGTCCTCAGGCCTACTTTCGAGGGTCGCCGAAAGGTCTACCTCGACATGGGCGACGACCGTGTCTTCGCTCTCCACCGGGGAAACCGCCTCTTCCCGCTTCGTGAGAGCGAGACCGTTCGAATCACCGACGCCGATCCGGAAGACGACCACATCGAACTCGAGCTACAGAGCGCGCGTCTCGGCCGTGGCCGTGTCGACTTCTACGGCCCGGCACCGACGGCAGCCGACTTCGAGCACTGGCTCGACGAGGTGTTCGAGGTGACGACCGCCGAGGCTGACTTCCAACGCTATGTGGCGAATCGGCAGAGCCAGGCGCTGCATATCCGCGGGGCAAATCACCTGCCGGGCGTCGCTGACCGGCAGCCGTTTGCGACCGAGGCCGATGCGCTTGCCAACGGCTACAACCGCTGTGGGGTCTGTTTTGTCGCAACCCCTGATGTCTCGGACTACCAGACCGAACGCTCGCTCGCAATGATGTCATTGCAACAGGTGCAATCGGCCTTCTATCCGCTCGTCGATGCGGAGTTGCAGGAGTACGTCGCGGCTATCGGGCAAGGCGTCCTTGACGGCTGGCCCGTCCCTCTCAAGGGTTACCGGTACCGGTTCCAGGTAGTCGACTCTGACGACATCAACGCGTTCGCTGTGCCGACGGGTTACATCTTCATGACCCGCGGCCTCCTGGAGTCCCTTGAGAGCGACAGCGAGGTGGCGGCCATCCTCGCCCACGAAATCGCTCATGTGGAAAGCCGGCACAGCTACCGTATCTGGCGAAACGCACAAACGGCGTCGAGGATCGCCGGCATCGTCGGTATTCTCGCCGGGGGAACCGACAACGTCGCTGACGACATCATCGCCGCGATGACCACCTTCACCGCCAACCTGTTCATGGCCGGTCACGGTCGAGACCGAGAACGGGAGGCGGACCTCTTCGCCAGCTTCTACCTCAACGAGGCGGATCTCGGTGACCAGCCACTGCTGAACTCGTTCCGGAAGCTGAAGTTCGCCCGCGACTCCCACGACCCGTTCGGCGAAGGGGGCGGCGGATTGTTCGCCACCCATCCACACATTGAGGAGCGTCTGGACAAGGCGAGTGGCACTGTCACAGCGTCGTTCCTCGAGGAGGACGTGTTCCAGGGCGTAACCGACGATGGCGAGTTGGTCGCAACCCTCCGTTTCGACGTGCAGCGGCTCTTCCAGAACGAGCTGGACGTCGTGGCAACGCTTTCGACAACCCCAGAGCTTGGCGATGACGACAACGTCAATACGATCAACATCCGGGTGGCCGGGCAGAGAATTCGACTGAATGAGCGGACGGCGGAGAAGATCTTCCCGAGCGATGAAGTCTCGGCCGTGTTCGGCAACGACGACGCGCGCGGACTGATCGAGGGGCCGATCGAGTCGGTAGAGTTGGACTTGCGCAACGTCGACCGCTGGGAGCGGATCGCCGCCGTTCCCCAATAGCACCGGGACAGGCGCCGCTCACACTTCTGCGAGCAGCCTCGCCATCTCGCGGAGGCCGATCGCTTCGATCCCCTCGGCGATTGGGTAGCGCTCCTCACCGGAGTGGACGACGAATGACCGGTCGACTGTCAGGTCATCGCGGGCGTGGTAGAACCCCCGCGCCAGCGCCGGCGTGAGGCCGTGCTTCACCTCGATCGCCCAGCGGCCGCGGCTGCCCGGCAGGTCGAGCACCAAGTCGACCTCCGCGCCGGCCGACGTCCGATAGAAGCCGGCACCGCTAAAAGATGGCGCAACGCGCAACAGGTTCTCGATTACGAAGCTCTCCCAACTCGCGCCGACCACCGGATGGCCCATCAGCGTGTCATGGTCATTGATGCGGAGCAGCGCGTGCAGCAGACCACTGTCGCGCAAGTACACCTTCGGCGACTTGACGAGCCGCTTCCGGACATTCGCATGGACCGGCTGCAGCCGTCGCACCAGCAGCAGGTCGACCAGGAGATCGATATAGCGACTGACGGTCGGCGAGCTGACCGACAACGACGCGGCGAGCTTCGACGCGTTCAGCAGGGTCCCCTGACCGTGTGCGAGCATCGTCCAGAACCGTTCCAGGGTTTCTGCCGGAACGCGCGGTCCAAATTCCGGAACCTCCCTCTGCAGGTACGTCCGCACAAGATTCCCTCGGTAGGCGAAGCTGTCAGCGTCGGTCTTCGCGAGGTAGCTGAGCGGGAATCCGCCCCGCAGCCAAAGCTTCGTGGTCACCGCTTCATCGCGGGCCGCTTCCAGCACGTCGAAAGGTTGCAGTTCGACGTACTCGATCCGGCCGGCCAGGCTCTCGCCCGACTGACGGAGCAACTCCATCGATGCCGATCCGAGCACCAGGAAACGTCCCGTCCCCCGTCCCGCCCGACGCCCCTGATCGATGATCCCGCGTAGCTCCTGGAAGAGCTCCGGTGTCCGGTGAATCTCGTCGAGAATGACCAGCCGATTCTCGTATTCCCGCAGGAAGAGTGCGGCGGCGGCCAGCTTCTCGCGCGCTTCGGACGTCTCCAGATCCAGGTAGAGGGCGTTCCCGCGCGCGGCTATCTGATGCGCCAGCGTCGTCTTGCCTGCCTGGCGCGGGCCGATCAGCGCCACTACCGCTTGGCGCCCAAGCCCGCGCGCTACGGCCTTCGCCGCCCTTCGACCAATCACTCTCTGCAATATTAACGCTATGTATTTATATTGCAAGGTTGGAGTAAAGGTGCCATACCCAAACTCAACATGATGATCGCCAGCACCTTGACACTTCTCGTCCTCAAGTCCCGCTCGCAATGGCCCAGCAGTCCGAGAAGTACCTGCTGCTCGGCACCAACCGCACGGGCACCATGCAGGATGAGCTCAACGAGGCCGGCGCGCGCGGCTACCGGTTCGCTAGCGCCCAGGGCTGCGCAACCGTGATCACCGACGACTGACCGGCGGCAGACCGCTACCGCGCCGGCTCGTCGTGAGTGTGCATCTGCCGCTCGCCGGCCTCGACCGCCATCCGCCCCGCCGCCAGGCGATGCTTGTTGGTGACCCCTTCCCAGCAGCCCTCCTCGAAGAACTCGTAGGACTCGTCGGGGATGCGGGTCGTCGTGAATGCCAGCGTCCACGGTTGCGTGAAGACGGCTGAATCCTCGATGGTCGCCTCGTAGTGGAGGGTATTGGCGTCCAACAGACGCCAGCGTTCGACCACATGAAGCGATTCGCTGTAGAAGCTCCCGTGGGAATCGAGCCACGGCACGTCGTTGAAGTTGGTCACGTCGACCACCAGCGTGTCCGCCTCCCAGCGGGCGCGTGAATCACCGTTGAACAGCACGATGTCCTCGCCCACGTGCGGGCGGCCATCCATCGGTACGACGCGGTAGGCATGCGCCCATTCGTGGAGGATGACGACGTGCCCGACGTTCTGGCGGATCTGCAGGTCCCCGCGATAGTTGCTGCGCGGCACCCCGAGCAGCAGGCAGCGATCCTCCGGATCGATGTGTGCAAGCTCGGTCGGGGTCTCCATATCGAACAGGTGCTCGGTCCGCTTGTCCAGGGCCCACGGCTGGTAGGGAATCCGCCCGTCCGGCGGGTCGATGATCAATGGTTCGGGCAGACCGAGCCGCTCCGGTCCGCGGCTCTGCATCCTGGCGTGGATGGGGTCGCAGCAACCTTCCTCGATGCTGTGCGACGCGTTGACCGGCCCGCCGTACCAGTATCCCTGCAGATCGGGATGACCCTCGGCGGTGCGAGGCAGAGTTCCCCCGGCCGGCTCCTGGCCCGCGGCTGACAACGACGCTACTGTGAGGACGGTGGCGAAGGCGAGCCCCGTCCTGATCACTCGATTACTCATCAGACCCCCTCGAACCTCCCGACCATCGGGTCACTTGTCGGCGGCCAGCTCCCGCTCGGAATAGGCGTAGCACTCGTACTCCAGGAGCTGGACGTTCGGTTCCTGCCGGCGATAGAGCGGCATGCTCATCGTCCACGACCGCGTGAATACGTTCGGGTCCTCGATCGTGGCCTCGTAGCGCAGGTGATCCGGACCGGCCGGCGTGTACCGCTCGACCACGTGCAGGGCCTCGCTGTGGAAGTTCCCGGCCCGATCGAACCACGTCCGATCGTTGAAGTGAATGACGTCCACCACCAGCGTGTCGCCCTCCCAATGCCCGCGCGAATCCCCCATCCAGAAGTCGATGTGTCCCTCCGGGTGCGGGCTGCCGTCCATGTAGATCGTGCGGGTGACGTGCAAGTGCTCGTACAGGATCAGCACACGGTCGGAGAACTGCAGAATCTGAAACGGATACGGCATGTAGGTGATCCGCGGCACGCCCGGCATGTTGCATTGCGTCTCCGAGTCCGCGGTCAGACGATTCTCGTAATTCTCCCGCTTCTGCGCCAGCGCCCACTCCTGGTACGGAATCTCGTTCCCGACGACGACCCCCTGGCCCGCCGGCACGCCGACGCTCGCCGAGTGATCCTGAATGTCCCAGGCGGCGGTGGTCACCGCCTGCCAGATCCCCTGCAGGTCAGGGTGCCCGTCCGGCGTGCGCGGTGGGACGTAGGCCTCTCCGGAATTGGCCTGCGCCCAGACCGGTGCCGGCAGCGAGACGATGAGACAGGCGCAGATGGCCGCGACGACGAACCGCCGGGACCGCGTGGGCACAATGTTCATCCCCCCGCACCGCGACGCGCGCGCGCCCGCATGCCGGACGGCCCGGGTGACCACCCGTGCACCTAGCGCTGCCCGGGCGGCACCGGCGCACCGGTGCCTGACGAGCCGGCGAAGACGTTACGTCCGTCCGGGAAGGTAATCGTGATGCCGTTGGCGGTCGGCGTGCCGTCCTTGGCGAGGTAGCCATCGACGACGAACTCGATCCCGATCGGGAAGTCGCCGCGGCGGAGGCCGCGCCTCAGGAGCGCGGTCGGATTCCCCATCTCCACCGCCCAGTTGAGCACCTCGCCGTCGGTACCCTCCACGTCGATGTGCAGCCATCCGTGCGGGTTGACCCACTCAAGCTCGGTCAGCTTCCCCTGGAGCGTGATCGGCTTCTCGATGTCGAACTCCGCCGAAAACGAGTGGTGCCCGGATCCGGGCGCCGCGGCCAGCAGCACAACGGCGCCCACGAGTGCAATCATCAGCGTTCTCATCGGCCTGACCCCCCTCCACGAACTCAGTCCCCAACCTACCCCAAGTGTCGACGTGCTGCAAGGGATCGAGTCCGCGGGCGCGCGGGTTCCGTGGCAGGCCATCGCGCTGCGACCGGCCTACTGCACCGCGCTTTCTTTGCATTCCCCATCCCGCCTGCGCGACACTCCCAGCGGGAGGCAACATGACGCGCACGGTTCTCTTGACGCTCGCATTCGGCCTGGCAGCCATACTCGCCACCGGCACGCTGCCGATTCGCGGGGGAATCGCCGCCCAGACGCCCGGTCCCGTCCCGGTGGCCACCATCGGCCAGCTCGAACGCGCCATGGTCGGCCCATCCTCCGACGCCATCTTCAACGTCGGGCGAGCCGAGCCGGCGACGGATGACGAATGGCTGGCCCTGGAGGACGCAGCCGTCATCCTTACCGAGGCGGCCAATCTGTACATGATGGACGGACGCCGCGCCGACGATGGCGAGTGGATGACGATGGCGACTGCGATGTACGAAGGCGGCCGCGCCGCTCTCGTCGCGGTTCAGGCGCGCGACGTCGAGGCCACTCTGGACGCCGGCAACAGCCTCGTCGAAGCGTGCCACGTCCCGTACCGCGACGGAGGCCGGCCGATGGGCCCGCCGCCGGGCGCGGTCGCCCCGGAATAGATCCGAACGTGCGCTAGAGGTTCCTCCGGAGCTGCGCTGGCCGTCGTCTGAGTACTACCGGCCCACGCCCGCCACGAACCCGGACAGCCGGAACCGTTCCAGCAGCTCGTCGTACCGCCGATCGGCCTCCGCCACCCGCGGCTCGAGGCGGGAGCGCTGCTCGAGCCACTGCTCGACGAGCGTTGTAGCGGTCTCCCACGTCTCCAGGTCCTGCTGCGGATTGATCGGCGTGGCTAGCAGCGCCTGGAGCTGCTCGCGGTGATGCGCGATCAACTCCGGGACCGCCTCCCGCTTCCAGGTCGGCTCGCCTTCGACCACCACGTACATCGGCGCGCTGTGCGCCACCGTCATGTCACCGGGGCCCTGCCGCTCGCCCCAGGCGCGAACGGCGAGCCACATGCTGCCCTCGACGATCATCCGGTGGTTCAGCGCGACCGCGTCGGTTCCGTCGGCCGTTGCCGTCGCCGCGACGTCGCCGAGGATGACCAGCTCGAGACGATCGAGCCCGTCGAATTCCGGGTTGAGGCGGGCCGAAGCCTCAATCTCGATCGCCGTCCCGCGCGGGACGCGCAACTCGGCACCCATCTCCTGGCCGTTGACGGAGAGCTCCAGGAAAGGGCCGTTAGTGACGTAGGCGTGGCCTGTCCGGAACGCGTCGAACCACGCGTCCGCGGAGAACGGTCCGTCCAGCCTCACGTAGGTGCGCTCGACGCCGGGCAGCGTCGGTCCGAAGTACGGAAAGTCGGCGCCCGCAACCGGCAGCACCCGGTAGCCGAGATTCAGGAACGTGTACCAGATCTCCGTATTCAGTCGCCCGCCCTGCAGCACCTCGATGAAATCGATCAGGTCGAACGGCACGTCGAGGGCCAGCCCGCGGCGTCCGTTGAACAGCTCGCCAAGATGCGCGTACCCGGTAATCCCGCCCTGCTGGCGCGTGTTCTCGAAGATCTCGTGGTACTCGAAGAAGGAATCGGGCTCGTGGACGGGGCGTTCGATGTTCCAGTGCATGGTGTGGCCCCGCTGCCCGGTCCTGGGATCTTCCTGCCCTGGCACCAGCACCCGGCCGTCACGCTCGTAGCGCCCCGCCCGGCCCCACGCCGGCTGCTTGAAGTGCGTGCCGGTGATGTTGCCCATCTCCAGGAGGTTGGCGACGTAGAGGTCCTCGCCGGCGATCTGGCCCCAGACAGCGTCGGCGGCCGGCTGGTCGCGCATCAGGTGAACGTGCGAGTCGCCGGAGAACCATCCGGCGGCGGGCAGGTCGGCGTAGCGCTGCAGCGGGACGGTGACCGAGGTCGTCTCGTCAGCCCGAATCTCGATCGTGCTGCCGTGCGACTGGTATTCCGGCCCCCGCGTGACCACGAGTTCATAGGCTCCCACCGGAAGGCGGCTTTCATAGCTCCCGTCGACATAGAAGATGAGGCGGTTGTCCGACGGCCAGAACGTGCGCGCGTTCACCCGCAGCAGGCGGATCTCGTCGGTGAAGCGGTGAATGCTAAGCGCCCGATCTGAAGGGAGGGGAGCGCGGCCGGAGGCGTCGTACAGGCCGACGCGCGCCTGAACCTCCGGCCCGCCGTCGCCGTCGCGCACGTCGAGCACAAGGCGGCCGAATTGGGTGGGTTGCCGGGTGGTGCCGCTCCGCTCGACGGAGACGTCGCACAGCGCGATGCCGTCCCGCGCGCCTATCGCGATGTCGGTGCCCTGGACGCCGCGACCCGCGAAGCGGGCGCGGTCGAGGGTCAGTGTCGTGCTCGCGAAGGCGCCGCCCGGCTCCGGGGCGATCTCGTCCGTGACGCCGATGCCTTCGCCGCCGTTCTGATCCCACCCAACAACGAACGGCGCCGTCAGCTCGATGGCGTAGGTCAACGTCAGCGTAACCGGCTCGTCGATGTCGAAGGCGTAGTCATCGTCGACGTCAAGGGCGAACGCCGCGCCGACCAGGCACGACCGCCCGTCAAGGTCCCTTACCTCCATCATGCGGCGAGTGCCCGGCGTGCCCAGCTCGGATCGGCTCACCGCGAGCACCCGCGGAATTCGATCCCGCTGCCACGGCGCCACCTCGACATAGCGCGCTTCGCTGCCGTGCGCCTCGACCGTCCTGTCGCCGACGGCGAGCCAGACCGCCGCCCCCGCCAACAGCACCAGCGTCACAAGCGCCGTCTTCCGGAAGTGATCGAGCGTCATCGCAGCCTCCCTCTCGTCGCGCCGCGCCGGGGCGGTCCTTTTTCCTTCACGGTTCTTCACACTCGGGCTCCTTAGCTTCAGGGTTGCGCGTCCTCGACCGCCGCCAGCAGGGCCCGGTAGCGGGCATCCGCCTCCTCGACGCGGGGTTCGAGCAAACGGCGCTGGCCCGGCCACATCTCCGAGAGCAGGCTGCGGGTTTCCCAGGACTCAAGGTCGCGATTCACATCCACCACTTCGTTCAGCAGCTCCTGGAGCCGCGTTCGTTGCAGTTCTACCAGCTCCGGGACGCGCTCGTCCATGTAGAACGGCTGTCCCTCCACGATCACGTAGATGGGCGCACTGTGGGCCACCGTGATGTTACGCTCTTCCTGCCGTTCGCCGAACGCCCGAACCGCCAACCACAGGCTCCGGTCGGCGGTCACCGTCGTCCGGAGGGTGACGCGATCCCGGCCGCCGGCCGACTCGGTGGCGACCACCTCGCCATGCACGACCAGCTCCAGGCGATCCAGCCGATCGAGGTCCGGGTTGAGCGAGGCCTCCGCCACGATTTCCACCTCGGTGCCCGGGTCGACGTGCAGCTCGTCGCCCAGCATCCCGCCGTTGGCGGTCACTTCCAGCAGCGGACCGTTGGTGACGTAGAGCCGGCCCGCCCGAAAGGCGTCGAACCAGGCGTCGACGCTGAAGGGGCCGTCGATCTTCACGTAGCTGCGCACCACGCCCGGCAGATCCATGTAGGGAAAGTCCGAGCCGGCCGCCGGCAGCAGCTTGTAGCCGAGGTTGAGGAAGCCGTACCAGAGATCGGTCGGCAGCCGGCCCTGCTGCAGGATTTCGACGAAATCCACGATCCCGAAGGGCACGTCGAGCGCGATGCCGCGGCGGCCGTTGAACAGTTCCGCCTGATGCGCGTAGCCGGACACGCCTCCCTGGCTGCGCGATTGCTCGAAGACCTCGTGGTAGAGGAAGTAGCTCTCGGCGCCGAGATGGAGCGGCTGCTGCAGGTTGTGGTGAATCGTGTGGCCGCGGTGGACGGTCCGGGGATCCTCCTGGCCCGAGACGAGGACGTGGCCGTCCCGCTCGAAATGGCCCGCCGCGCCCCATGCCGGCTGCCCGAAGTGCGTGCCGGCCACGTTGCCCATCTGCAGGAGATTGCCGACGTGCACGTTCTCGGCCGCCACCTGCGCCCACGTGTTCTCGTCACGGACGGTGTCCCGCTGGATGTGGATGTGCGCATCGCCGGAGTACCAGCCACGGGCCGGCTGGTCGACGTACCGCTGCAGCGGGACGGTGACCGAGGTGGTCTCGTCCGCCCGAATCTCGATGGTGCTGCGGTGGAATCGATACTCCGGCCCGCGCGTGACCACGAGCTCGTAGTCGCCGGCCGGCAGGCGGGCTTCATAACTCCCGTTGACATAGAAGGCGAGACGGTTGTCCGACGGCCAGAACGTCCGCGCGTTCACTCGCAACAGGCGGATCTCGTCGGTGAACCGATGGAGGCTCACCGCCCGATCGGAAGGGAGCGGAGCCCGGCCAGTGGCGTCGTGCAGACCGACGCGCGCTGGAACCTCCGGCCCGCCATCGCCGTCGCGCACGTCGAGTACGAGGCGGCCGAATCGGGTGGGCACGGGCGTCGTGCCGCTCCGCTCGATGGAGACGTCGCACAGCGCGATGCCCTCCCTGGCGCTCACCGCGAGGTCGGTGTTCTGGACGCCTCGGCCCGCGAAGCGGGCGCGGCCGAGGGTCAGGGTGGTGCTCGCGAAGGCGCCACCCGGCTCCGGGGCGATCTCGTCCGTGACGCCGAAGCCTTCGCCGCCGTTCTGGTCCCACCCAACAACGAACGGCGTCGTCAGCCCGGTGGCGTAGGTCAACGTGAGGGTGACCGACTCGTCAATGTCGAAGGCGTAGTCGTCGTCGACGTCAAGGGCGAAGACCCCGCCGACGAGGCACGACTGCCCCTCGACATCCCTTACCTCCATCATGCGCCGGCTGCCCGGGGTACCCAGTTGGGATCGGCTCACCGCGAGCACCCGCGGAATGCGATCCCGCTGCCACGGCGCCACCTCGACATAGCGCGCCTCAGTGCCGTGACCCTCGAGCGTCGTGTCGCCGGCGGCGAGCCAGACCATCGCTAGCGACATCAGCAGCAGACCGAGCGCCCTCCGCCGGAAATCACCGAGCGTCATCTCAGCCTCCCTCCCGTCGCGCCGGGCCGTCCTTGTTTTCTTTTGTTCTCAGCGTTGCGCGTCCTCGACTTCCGCGAGCAGTGCCCGATAGCGCGCATCCGCCTCTTCGACGCGGGGTTCGAGCAAACGGCGCTGGGCCGGCCACATCTCCGAGAGCAGGCTGCGCGTCTCCCAGGGCTCAAGGTCGCGATTCGGATCCACCGCCTCGGTCAGCAGCTCCTGGAGCCGCGTCCGTTGCAGTTCTACCAGCTCCGGGACGCGCTCGTCCATGTAGAACGGCCGGCCCTCCACGATCACGTAGATGGGCGCACTGTGGGCCACCGTGATGTTACGCTCTTCCTGCCGTTCGCCGAACGCCCGAACCGCCAGCCACAGGCTCCGGTCGGCGGTCACCGTCGTCCGGAGGGTGACGCGATCCCGGCCGCCGGCCGACTCGGTGGCGACCACCTCGCCATGCACGACCAGCTCCAGGCGATCCAGCCGATCGAGGTCCGGGTTGAGCGAGGCCTCCGCCACGATTTCCACCTCGGTGCCCGGGTCGACGTGCAGCTCGTCGCCCAGCATCCCGCCGTTGGCGGTCACCTCCAGCAGCGGACCGTTGGTGACGTAGAGCCGGCCCGCCCGGAAGGCGTCGAACCAGGCGTCGACGCTGAAGGGGCCGTCGATCTTCACGTAGCTGCGCACCACTCCCGGCAGATCCATGTAGGGAAAGTCCGAGCCGGCCGCCGGCAGCAGCTTGTAGCCGAGGTTGAGGAAGCCGTACCAGAGATCGGTCGGCAGCCGGCCCTGCTGCAGGATTTCGACGAAATCGACGATCCCGAAGGGGACGTCGAGCGCGATGCCGCGGCGGCCGTTGAACAGTTCCGCTTGATGCGCGTAGCCGGACACGCCTCCCTGGCTGCGCGATTGCTCGAAGACCTGGTGGTAGAGGAAGTAGCTCTCGGGGCCGAGATGGAGCGGCTGCTGCAGGTTGTGGTGAATCGTGTGGCCGCGGTGGACGGTCCGGGGATCCTCCTGGCCCGAGACGAGGACGTGGCCGTCCCGCTCGAAATGGCCCGCCGCGCCCCATGCCGGCTGCCCGAAGTGCGTGCCGGCCATGTTGCCCATCTGCAGCAGGTTGCCGACGTGCACGTTCTCGGCCGCCACCTGCGCCCAGGTGTTCTCGTCGCGGACGGTGTCCCGCTGAATGTGGATGTGGGCGTCGCCGGAGTACCAGCCGCGTGCGGGCTGGTCGATGTAACGGTCGAGGGCGATCGGGACGGTGCTGGTCTCGCCGGGCCGGATCTCGACCTCCCCGTGATGGATGCGGTACTCGATGCCGCGGGTGACGATCAGTTCGTAGGTCCCGGCCGGCACCCGGGCCTCGTAGCTGCCATTCACGTAGAACGCCTGCCGGTGCGGCGATGGCCAGAAGGTGCGGGGGGTAACCCAGAGTCTCCGGACCTCGTCGGTGTAGCGGTGCACGAGGATCGCGTCGTCCGACGGCAGGGGCATCCGGCCGGTCGAGTCGAAGAGACCGACGCGGGCGGGCATGGGACGCCCCGTTGCGGCGTCGGTGACCTCGAGGCGGACCTGGCCGAACGCCGCCGGCGCCTCGGTTGTGCCGCTCCGGGTAATCTCGATGTCGCATACGGACAGGCCCTCGCGGCTGCCGACGGCGATGTCGATCCCCCGGGTCCCCTGGCCGCCCAGCCGCGCGCGGTCGAGGGTCAGCGTTACGCTTCGCAGGGTCTCGCCCGCTTCCGGTTGGACCTCGATCTGGCCCCGGCTGTTACCGCCGTTCTGGTCCCAGACGACAGTGAACGGCGTGGTGAGGGCCGGCGCGTAGGTCAGGGTGAGCGTGACCGGTTCGTCGATGTCGAAGGCGTAGGCGTCATCGACATCGAAACCTAGCAACCCGCCGACCACGCACTGCCGGCCGCCGACCGTGCGT
The DNA here is from genome assembly GCA_965263055.1 of Vicinamibacterales bacterium. Lineage (GTDB taxonomy): Bacteria > Acidobacteriota > Vicinamibacteria > Vicinamibacterales > UBA8438 > VXRJ01. The sequence continues at coordinate 849,154 of OZ253581.1, forward strand.
GTCTCGACCTCGTTGCGGTAGGCGCCCGGACCCAGCTCCGAATAGCTCAGTCCGTAGGTGTGCGTGATGCGCGGCGGGGTCCAGTCGACCTCAATTACGTAGCGGGCCTCGGTCCCGTGGGCTCGCACGCCGGGTGTCGCGTTCATCATCAGCGCGGCAACCGCGATGCCGAGCAGGCACAGGGACGGGAACCAACGAGACGCAAGCTTCATTGCCGGACTCCTTTGCGGGGCCGCCCCGACGTCCCCGTCCATGCGCGCGGGCGAATGAAAAGCGGACCGGGCTCAATCGAGACCGGTCGCCGGTATTGTCCGTGTTCTGCGGCAGAAAACAAAGTGGAGCGGCCGCGGCTTGCCGCGGCCGCTCCACTGACGTTGATCCGGCCTCCGGTTCAGAACGCGATACGGAACGCCAACTGCAGCGTGCGCGGCTGGTGATCTCGGGCCGCCGAGCGCCGGTTGCCGAACCGGCTCGAACGTTCCAGCGTGTTGTAGGCGTAGAACGCGTAGTTGAACGCGTTGAAGACCTCGAACACGCCGCTGATCCGAACGTCGTTCGGCAGCACGACGTCCTTCGTGATCCGCAGGTCCAACGACTGGAACTGATCCAGCGGGAACTCGTTCCGCGGGATCAGGCTGTAGTCCGCCCGGACCCGGTTGCCGATCCCGGTCGGCCGGTAACCGGAGCTTGCCGACGTGAACTCGCCGGAGCCGAACCGGTAGAAGCCGGCGAGCGTGATGTCGTACGGCAGCGTCCAGATCCCGTTCAGGCGGAGTGTGTGCTTCTGGAAGTCGTTCGCCCGCCCCCAGTTGTCGTCGACGTCGAAGTGGTTCTGCAGCGACGAGCCGTACCCCGAGCTGCCGAGGTCGGTGTCGTGCTTGAAGAACATCACCGTGTACGTCATCCCCAACTGGAAGTTGTCCCGGTAGCGCCGGGTGAACGAGTTCGCGAGCGCCATGTAGTCCGACTTGCCCCGCGTGGAGATCAGCCGGATCGGGCCGAAGTCGGGCCGCGGCCGCCCGAACCGCGCGGGGGGCAGGTTGAATCCGGTCGCCTCGTCGTAGAACGCGTTCGGGTCGCTCTGGGTCTCCTCGAACCGGCCCCGGTTGTAGACGAGATCCGAATCGAACGCCATGACCTCGTTGAGCTGCACCTGGAAGCCGAGGTTCGACTGCCAGACGTACGGCATCTGGGCATCGTGCGCGACCACGTTGACGCTCTGCGGCGCGAGTGGGACTCGACCGGAGATGATGTCGTCGAACGTGGCGCCCCGCTGCGGATCAGCGATGAACCCGGGCAGGCCGTCGTTCGGATACGAGTTGAAGATGACCTTCTGCGCGTTCCAGAGCTGCTGGTCGAACGCCGGGTTCCCACCCACGGTGGCGTAGAAGAGGCCGGTGCCGCCGCGAATGACGAAGTTGCCTTCACCGGTCGGGTCGAAAGCCGCGCTGAACCTCGGCGCGATGTTGTTGAGATCGCGGATGTTGTTGCGATAGCCGACGTTCTGGGTGAACTTCCCGTTGTCGATGACCAGCTCGGTTTCCTCCACTCCGGGCGGCGCGAAGTCGCCCCACGCCAGGTCGTAGCGCAGACCGTAGTTCAGCGTCAGCCGGTCGCTGACCGTCCAGGTGTCGCCGATCCAGGTCGCGAACATCGGCCGCGGCACGTCGTAGAAGTAGTCCTCGGCGAACGTGCGGTCGAACCGCTCGACGGTCGAATCGAGGCCGCTGAAGTCCCATTGGTCCGGCTGATCCCACAGAGACAGCGGAACCCGGTCCGCGATGTCGTGCGGCAGTTCCGTGAAGAAGTACTGGCCGCGCTCGCGAGCCCTCCACTCGCCCCAGTCGCGCCCGTGCAGGTACTCCACGCCGACCCTCCAGGCATGGCTGCCGCTGACCCCCGACAGGTCATAGCGGAACGGCGACTTGCCATGGCGAATCTCCTCGTAGTAGTTCCACGGCGCGCCGACCGTCAGACCGGGGAATCGGTACTCGGGTGACGGGACGACCGGTTCCCATACCCACCAGAACTGGTAGTAACCGACCTTCACCTCGTGCAGCAGGTTGCCCTCGGTGACGTAGGTCCAGTTGGCCTGCCCGAACGCCGACCACGTCGGCCTGTTGGACATCCGGCTCGGATGGCCCGAGCTCGAGCCGAAGAGATCCTGTGGCCTGTTCTGCGAGTAGTAGTTCGCCCGGACGCTCAACCGATTCCGACTCGACAACTGGAAGTCGCCGCGACCCATCAGCGAGTCCCGTTCGATCGGCGTGGAGAAGCTCATGATCTGGCCCTCCAGCGCGTTCGGCGAGACCACCGTCGTCCCCGGCTCACGCTCGCGCTCGTACGAGAAGAAATAGTGCACCTGGTCCTGGACGATCGGTCCGCCGATGGTGCCGCCAATCTGCTGGTTCTTGTACGGCAGCACGTCGCCCGTGAACGGGTCCGCCGCGTTGAACTTGTCGTTACGGAAGTAGCCGTAGAAGCTGCCGCTCGTATTGTTCGTGCCCGACTTCGTGATCGCGTTGACCTGGAGCCCCGCCGACCGCCCCTGGGTCACGTCGAACATGTCGGTGATCACCTCGTACTCCGCGATGGCGTCTCGGCTCATCCCGGGCTGGCCGAAGCTGGTGACCGAGGTCTGCTGGGTGATCTCCTGACCGTCGAGGTTGAGCTGGAATCGCGACAACTGGTCGATCCCGGGCGTGTTGCCGACGGTGTTGTTGGTGACGCCCTTCACCAGCATCGTCAGCTCCATCCAGTTTCGGCCGCTGATCGGGATCAACTCCATCTGCCGGCGGTCGACGTTGCCGCCCACATCGGCCTGCTGCAGGTCGATCAGCGGCGCCTCACCGGTCACCGTGACCGTCTCCTGGACCGTGGCCAGGCCCAGCGTGAAGTCGAGCGTCGCGTTCTGTCCCACGAGCAACTCGACGTCGGTGAGCACGACCGTGGCGAACCCTGGCAGCTCTGCCGTCAGGTTGTAGGTCCCCGGGGGTACCGAGACGCGATAGAGCCCGCTCCCGTCGCTGAACCCGACCAACGTCAAGCCGGTCGAAGGGTTGACAGCGGTGACGGTTACGCCGGGAAGCACGAGTCCGGACTCGTCCTCCACGGTGCCGATGATGGTGGCCTGCTGCGCGTAAACGCCCGTTACGGCAAGCATCGATACGAGCAGAAACGCCGCGCAAGTACGATGAAACATACGTGCCTCCTCTCGCCTGTGACCCACGCCGACCGAGCTGACATCTCGCAACATAGTCCAAGCTCGTGTGGCGATCAATCGTTTTTTGACATATGGGCCTTTTACCAATCGTTTTCTCCACAAGGGCCTTCAATAATCGTTCTCTCCACAAGGGCCTTCAACCATCGTTTTTCTCCGCAATGGGCTTCTAAACGTTCGACTGTGCCGCGAAAGTGTGCTAAAAGCGGCAGTGATGTCTTTCCCATCTCCGGTTTCCCCGTACCACGTCCCGTCTGCTGCGGCGGTGCGAGCAGGGCTGGCGGCACTGGCGCTGGTGGCGGCCGGCGGCGCACCCGCCGCGGCGCAGGAGGCGTCGTCCGGCGCCGTCCTGGCGGACGGCGGCGGGATTCCTGTCACGAGCGAGCTCGTCCAGCGCGTCTGCGGGACCTGCCATCCTGCGGACGATGCGGGTCGGATGAGCCGCATCTCCTATCAGCGGACGTCGCCGGAGGGTTGGCAGCAGACCATCCGGCGGATGGTGCTGCTGAACGACCTGCGGATCGAGCCGGCGGACGCGCGGGAGGCGGTACGTTATCTGGCGACCTACCACGGTCTGGCGCCGGAGGAGGTGGGTTTCGGGGCGTTCGAGGTTGAGCGGCGGAACATCGATTTCTACTACGAGGCCGATCCCGAGACGCAGGAGACGTGCAACCGGTGCCACTCGATGGGGCGTGTGCTGACGCAGCGCCGGACGCTGGAGGAATGGGAGTTGTTGCCGGCGATGCACCGGGGCCTGTACCCGTTCGCGGACTTCCAGTCGTTCACGCGGACCGTGTCGGGGTCGGAGGACGACGATCGGACGGCGGTGGAGCGTGCGGTGGAGCATCTGGCGGAAGTTTTCCCGCTCGACACGCCGGAGTGGGCGAGCTGGTCGGCGAACATGCGGACGCCGGTTCTGGACGGGACGTGGGCGCTGGCGGGGCACGAGCGGGGCCAGGGTCCGGTGTATGGGACGCTGAGCGTCACGTCGGACCCGGCGTCGCCGGACGAGCTGGAGACGCGAGCGACCTATGGGTATCCGGCGCGGGGCGTCGAGGTGAGCCGCACCGGTCAGGTGCTGGTGTACACGGGCTACCAGTGGCGAGGCCGCTCGACGAGCTCCGAGCAGTTCACCGCGCGGGAGGTGATGTTCCTCTCGCGCGACCGGGAGGAGGTCACGGGGCGGTGGTTTACGGGCGGCTACGACGAGCGGGGCATCGACGTGACGCTGCGTCGGGTCGGCGCGGAGCCGCTGGTGACGGGCGTCTACCCGAGCGCGGTCTCGGTGGCGGCGGGAGCCGTGACGCTGCAGCTTTTCGGCGCCAATCTGCCGGAGCCGCTCGAAGCCGGCGCGATCGATCTCGGCGCGGGTCTGACGGTGAACGCGGTCAGCGATCAGTCTTCGAGCTCGGCGACCCTGGAGGTGACGGTTTCATCCGACGCCCGGGTCGGCGCGCGGGACCTGTTCATCGGCTCGGCCACGCTGCCGGCGGCGGTGACGGTCTTCGACGCGATCGACCGGGTGGAGGTGAGTCCGGCGACGGGCCTGGCGCGGGTGGGCGGCGTGGCGTTCCCGAAGCAGTACGAGTATTTCGAGGCGCGCGCGTGGCATGACGGTCCGGACGGGGAGTCCGGCACGGGCGACGATCTGGATCTCGGCATGGTCGACGTCGACTGGAACATGGAGGAGTATGCGGTCACCTACAACGAGGACGACACGGCGTTTGTCGGCACGCTGGGCGAGCACGGGGAGTTCGAGCCGGCCGACGACGGGCCGAATCCGGAGCGGAGCGGCGAGCGGAACAACGTGGGGGACGTCTGGGTGGTGGCGACGCTCTCGGTGGAACCGGTGAGCGGGGTTGCGCTGGAGCGTCCGCTGCGTGCGCGGGCGCACCTGCTGGTGACGGTGCCGGTGTATATCCGGCGTGGGGGGGAGTCTGAACCATGACCGAAATAGCGCTTGGCGAGTGCCATCCCTTCGAGGCGGCGGGGCGCCGGTTTCTCTACCTGGTGCCGAGCGCGGCAGTGTTTGCGCTCGACGAGACGTCGTCGGCGGTGGTCGACGCGTTGCGCGGCGGGCGTCTGTCGCCGCCGGACCTTTTCGCGCGCCTGACGGGGCGCTTCGACCTGCCGGAGGTCGAGGCGAGCCTGTCGGAGCTGGCGGGGGCCCGGGTGATCCTGCCGGTCGAGGCGGGACCCCCGGCGCCACCACCGGAGCCTGCCCCGAACATCATCCCGCTGAAGCCCATCCCGCTGTCGACGCTGGTGGTGAACGTCACGAACCGGTGCAACCTGGCCTGCACGTACTGCTACGAGTATGGCGAGGACCGGATTGCGGAGCCGACGGCGGGCGGGATGCCGAAGCTGATGAGCGAGGAGACGGCGCGGGCGAGCGTCGACTTCATGATCGAGCGGTCGGGGAGCAGCCCGGTGGTGCGGCTGACGTTTTTCGGCGGCGAGACGCTGCTGAACTTCGCGGTGCTCGAGAAGACGATTCCCTACGCGCGTCGCCGTGCCGCCGAGGCGAACAAGCGGGTGGAGTTCAGCTTGACGACCAACGGCACGCTGCTGCGTCCGGAGGTGATCGAGTTTCTGGCGGACAACGACGTCGGGGTGACGATCTCGATCGACGGTCCGAAGGAGATGCAGGACCGGTTCCGGGTGTTCCACGACGGGCGTGGCAGCTACGACGTGGTGGCGCCGAAGGTGCGGGAGCTTCTGAAGCGGCACCGGTCGCGACCGATCGGGGCGCGGGTGACGCTGACCTCGGACGTGCTCGACATCACGCGGATCTACCGGCACCTGACCGACGACATCGGCTTCTGGGAGGTCGGTTTTGCGCCGGTCACGACGTCGCCGGGCCGCGCCCACGCGATTGGGGAGAGTGGTTTCGACTCGATGCTGGCGCAGTTCCGGGAGCTGGGCCAGGAGTTTCTGCAGGCGGCGCTCGAAGGCCGGCGTCACGGCTTCAGCAACGTGCGCGACACGATCGAGGAGCTCCACAAGGGCGCGAGCAAGGCGCTGCCATGCGGAGCGGGCCTCGGGCTGATGGGGGTGGCGACCAACGGCGACGTGGCGCTCTGCCACCGCTTTGCCGGCTCCGACGACCACAAGCTCGGGACGGTGCGGGAGGGTGTCGACGAGACCGTGCAGGAAGCCTTCCTCGACTCGCACCACATCGACCGGAAGACGGACTGCCGGACGTGCTGGGCGCGTCCGCTCTGCGCGGGGGGCTGTTACCACGAGGCGTATACGCGCTACGGGACGACGCAGGCGGCCAACCTGCATTACTGCGAGTGGATTCGCGGGTGGACGGCAAGCTGTCTGGAGATCTACGGCGAGATCGCGGAGCGGAACCCGGCGTTTTTGCGGCAGTTCGACGGTGGCGGGCTGCCCGATGAGGTGAACGATGACGCATCTCCGACCCATTAATCAGAAGGCGGCGCGCATCGTCGAGGGGCTGGCCGAGGCGCGGCGCCACGAGGCGGCGGGCGAGACGGACGGCCGCGTGGTGGCGCTGCAGGACGGAACGACCGGACCGCCCCGGCCGGAGGGGCCGCACATTCCGCTGGGGTGCAGCTTCATCTTCTCGCCGGGGTGGGAGGCGGACCGCAACGGCGGCGCGGCCGGCCTGTGCCAGCCGGTCGAGCGCGACCTGTTCGACTGCCATCTCGGCTGCTTCTGGCCGGCGCAGGTGCCGGACCAGTTGAATCACGCGCCCGACTGGACGGGGAGCTGCGCTGCCGCGCAGAAGGACTGGCGAAAAATTGACCTCATCTTCCCGTAACGGATCCCTGCCGCGGGGCGCGGCGGCGGTGGCCGCCCTGTCGGTTCTGCTCGGGCTGAGCGCCGCGGCGCCGGCCGCGGCGCAGTCCGGCGCGGAGGTCTCGGCCGGCGACGGGACGCTGTATCTGGCGGCGTACCCCAGCCGGATCTTCGTCATCGACGAGGCTACCACCAGCCTCGTCGACGAAATCGAGGTGCCGCACGGCTCGCCCCGCGCGATGGTCGTCTCGGAGGACCGGGAGCGGTTCTACTTCCTCGACCCGACCATGGAGAACCTGACGACGGTCGACATCGCCTCGCGCGAGGTCACCGACTCGTTCACCCTCAGCGAAGCGAACCGGCGCGCCCGCATCCGCTCGTTCCGGGTGGCGCCCGACGGGCGCACCGCCATCCTGAACCTCGACACGGCCGTCAAGCTGCTGGACCGCTTCGAGATCGAGCCGTACCGGCTGGTGCAGGTCGACATGGCGACGCACGAGATCGTTCAGGAGCTGCCGTGGCCGACCGAGGAGCCGACGCCGCGGACGCGGATGCTGTTCTCGCCGGACGGCGAGTACCTCTACTTCTTCGGCCGCGACGTGCTGATCCTGGAGACCGACGGGTTCACGGAGATCGACCGCTGGTCGTTACGCGAGCCGCTCGAGCCCGGGCTGGGCCGGATGGATTTCAACTTCTCGACCGACCTGGTCTATGAGGAGCCGGGTTTCTTCACCGGCCTCTTCACGCTGCACGACGAGGCGCAGGACCGCGAGCTGATGGGCGTTGCCCGGATCGATCTGCCGAACCGCGACGTCGATTTCCATACGCTGGGTCCCGCTACCGACATGCGCTTCGCCCTCGCGCCGGGGCGGCGGAAGGCGTACGGACTGCAGAGCCGGATCGAGGGGTACGAGTTCTGGACTCTCGACCTGGAGAACCGGCGCATCGGCCCCCGCAGGACGTTCGCGGGACGACCGCGCATGGCGATCCACGTCAGCACCAACGGCGAGGTGCTCTACATCTCGTTGGCGGGCGCCACAATCGATTTCTACGACGCGGAGTCGTTCGACTACCTCAGCACCCTGACCCTGGACGGCGACATGACGTCCGGGCTCATCGTGATGCCGTCGTCGGCGGCGCCGTAAGGCGGCCGCGGACTCTCACAACCAGCTACTGACCCTCGGTCGGACCCGCGTCACTCGGCCACGGGATCGGTTCGTCCGCGGCAAAGCGTCGCAGGACGTTCTCCGTGATCTGCGACACGTCGTTGTCGTAGTCGTTGTAATAGAGGCTGCCGCTCCATGCGATGGAGCTGGTCGAGAACACCGCCCCGCCGTTCGGGTATTCCAGATACGTCATGTCGGCCTTGACGAGGACGTTCTCGGTGCCTCCCTGCCGCGAATCCGACGTGTTGACCTCCTCCACCACGTGCTGGTACGCGTCCGAGTGCCCGAACGACGTGGCGAGGATCAGCGTGTGGGCGGGCGATCCCAGTGCGTAATCGACCCGGTCCAGCTCGGAACCGGCGGCGCCCACCTCGAGGACCAGCGACGGATGCTCGCCGATCAGCTCGCGCCCGTCGAGACCTTCGAAAATGAACGCGGCGCGCGGATCGTTGCTGCCCGGCATCCGCCGGAACGGCGAGTTGCGGTCGAACCCCTGCGCCGAGAACCCTACCCCCACCAGCTTCTGCGGCGCCCGGCCGCGGAATCGCCAGAGGCCCCCGAACTCCCCGGTCGTGGCATGGTAGGTCTCGCCCGGCGCGCCCTGCCAGTGCTCGGTGCCGTGCTCGCGGCGGACCTCGACGTACCGCCCCATCGGGTCGAGGCTGGTAATCCAGTAGAACCCGTTGCCGCCCATGTACATCAGGCGTCCGCCCCCGGTCAGGTAGGCCTCCAGTGCGTCGAGCATCTGCACCGACGTGTACTCGGGATGCGTCCCGGTCAGGATGACGTTGTACGGCTCGATCACGTCCAGACCCTCTCGGTGAAGGTCGTGGTCGGTGATGATGTCGACGTCGAACCCCTTGGCGTCGAACCAGTCAATCAGGTGCGTGTCCGCCATGAACTGCCACGGGTTGCGGGTCTCGATCTTCGGCCGCATGTTCAAGATCGGCCGGAGCGCCGACGAGTAGGTGATGCCGCTGCCGTCGTTGTGCGTGGAGTAGAGGCTCAATGGGCTCAGGCCGTCCGCCATGCTGCCGTAGGCCAGGTAGCTGACCGTGGGCACGAGGAACGCGATGTTCGCGGTGGTGGTGCCGCGCCGGGGCCGGACGTAGAACGGCACGTAGTCCTCGCGGGTCGAGGTCCGCAGGCGGGCGGCGTAGATCCCGCTCGCCAGATCGTCCGGGACCTGGAGCTCGAAGCCAACGTCCCAGCCCGCGTCCACGAGGTCGTCGTCGTGAAAGTAGATCGCGCCGTACTGATCGCGCGCCTGCTTGTAGTCCATCACCGTGGCGTTCCACGTATGTCCCGTCACCGCGCGGGTGGGGGCGTTGACCGTCCGCCCGTGCAGTCCCCGCGACGAGCCGTCGCTCACCGCCTCCGTCTCGATGTCGGCCGCGAAGTCCCAGGCGGCCACCGCGTCGCCGGGCCCGCCGCCCTGTTCGATGGCGTCGATGTCGGCCGCGCTGAGCGCGCGACCATAGATCCGCGGGTTGTCGATCTTGCCGTTGTAGTGTCCGGCCGCCTCCCGCGCCGCCCCGCTTCCGCTCCAGTGCGCCGCCATCAGCAGCGGAAGATCGTTGGGCGCAAGCCCGCGCACCGAGGTCGTCCGCTCCACCGTGCTCCGGGTCGGGTCACCCTGGAACAGAGTCTGGGGCCGCTGCACGAAGACCACCCGGCCGCTGTCCGCATCGTAGCTCACCGCCACGAAGTACCACACCGTGGGCACGCCGTGCGGCCGGGGCCGGGCCGCGCCCGGAATCGCCGAACGCCACGCGCGCAGCGGCGTGTCCGCGCTTAGAGTCTCCGCGGCGCCGCCCTCGCCGCCGAGGCGGAGCGAGAGCCGCCCGTCCTCGTCGATGAACACGCCGTAGCCGCCCCCGGCAGCGTCGGACCACTTCGTGATGACCCCCTGCGCGGAACGCTCCCCGAACGACACGCCGGGCGTCGTCGGCGCGATCCACGCGGTGACGGTGAAGCTCCCGCGGAGCTGCAGCGCCGCGTTGTCCGGCACGAGAACGTAGGAGCCGAACGGCAGCTCCTGCCGCTGGCCGTCGTACTCGCCGCTCACCGGGGTGTCGATCACCGTTTCCTTGAAACCGGGTCCGTCCGGGTCCGCATCGCCTTGAATCAGCCGCACGATGTCGGCCTGATAGCGCGGCTCCTCGCTGCTCACCATGAACCGGATGGTCTCGCCCGGCTGAACGCTCAGGCGATCCGTGTAGCCGACGATGCCGCGCTCCCGCAGCGTCTCCGGCACGTCGGTAGAGCCCAGCCGGGGAGTCTGAGCCGTCGGGGCGATGGCCAGGACAGCAACGGCCAGCGCCGTGACGGCCAGAACGCATGCTCGCATCCGGGTGAAGAACATGGGGTGCCTCCTCTTATCCTTCCGTGGTTGGCGCGGTGTCGACCGGCGCGCCGCCGCGCAGCACGGTCGGGGAAGACGCCTGCTCGAGGAAGATCTCCGGCTCGCCGCTGCCGTCGGCGGGCAGGGCCCACACGTGCGCGATCGGCGATCCAGGTTCTTCCGGCAGGGCGTACAGAATGCTTTCGTCGTCGAGCCACTCGATCTGGTCGTCCACGCTGCGCGTCTCGGCCAGCGCGGTTACCTCCAGCGTCTCCAGGTCGAGCACGTGCGGTCGCCAGTGCACCTCCGCGGCGCCCGGCATCCGCTTCTTGAAGGCGACGCGCGTCCCGTTCGGCGACAGCGCCGGACACTCGATTCCCTCGGTGACCACCCGCAACGCGCGCGCCGCGAGGCTGCCTTCCACCAGGAAGACCGTGCCGCCGGTGCCGAGCGTCGCGAAGAAGCGATCGCCGTCCGCCGCGAACGTCACACCCCAGAAGTTGAAGTCGAGCGAGTGGAACGGCTGCCCGTCACGGACGACCGGAAACTCTTCCAGGCTCGCCACGAGCAGCTCGCCGGTGCCGGTGTCGACGATGGTGGTCTCGGTGGAGAAAAGGCTGTCCGAGTAGGAGTGGCCCGAAACGAAGACGGTAATCGCGGCGTGGCGCCCGTCCGGCGAAACGCGCGTGCGGCTCGGAATGCCATTCAGCTCAATCCGATGCGTCGGGCGGAAGGCCGCGTCGAACAGCACCGCGGTGTAGGTGGTGAAGAACTGGCGTTCCACGACGAGGCACGACCCGTGTCCCGCCGCGAAGTGAAGGCGATGGCATGTGAGCGGCGTGGCCTGCCGCTCGCGCGTTCCGAGCACGTCCGTTTCGACGGCCAGGAAGCCGTGGCTCCGATCCAGTCCGGTGTGGCGCATGAGGAACTGCCGCACGGAAGGGGCAGGCGCTGCCGTCGCGCGGTCTTCGGAGGCCGCGCCGGGCTCTTCCGGAACCGCGGCGGCGGGAGGCGACAATCGAGCCGCACGCGCCGACTCGACCGGGCCCTCCGGTTCCGGCGCCGGACTCGTGTCCGCCGGCAACGTCTCCGTGCGAGCCGTGTCGGCTTCGCGCGCCGACTCCGCCGAACCCGCACTCGTCCACTCCGGAGCGACTGGCGCCGGCGCGACCTCCGCGGGCGGATCCGGGGCGGTCTGGACGTCGGCCGCGCCGAGCGGCCCGGTGATGGGGGGCAAAGCCCCCTCACCGAAGCGCTCCCCCGGCCGCGTCATCGTGAACCAGGCGTAGGCACCGGTCAGCAGGACGCAGAGCGCGCAGAGCAGCAGGAACCGCGCGGCGTTCGCGGCTCCCGGCGCGGGGCGCGCCGCGTCGGGGCCGAGAGGCGCTTCCTCCCGCGAACGCTCACGCCCGCGCGTTTCGTCCCCCACCGGGGTTCCCCCTCAGCGCATCCGCCGTCGCGCCCGTGGCGGCGACGAGCGCCATGCCGAACCACGCCAGCGCCGGCGCCGGACCGTAACAAGCCCACGCCGTCCGTCAGCGCATAGTAACCGGAACTTCAGCTCTCCGGAATTGCCTCCATCAAGAGCGCAAGCGCGCGGCGCAACGCCTGGCCGCCTTCCCCGGAGCCGCTGTAGTGGCCCTGGCGGACGACGACCAGGTCGTGCGACGGAATGATCAGCGTCGTCTGGCCGCCCGCGCCGGCCATGTAGTACGCATCCCTGGGGACAGGAAAGGTGCCGGTCGTGTTGATCCAGAAGAAGCCGCCGTAGATGGGGCGACCGTCCGCTTCCCAGGCCGGTGCGACGGTGCTGACAAAATCGACGAAGCCTTCGGGCAGGATCCGCTCGCTCTCCCAGACGCCGTCCTGCAGATAGAGGTTGCCCAGCCTCGCCCAGTCGCGCGCGGGGGCCAGCTCATAGCCCTGCAGCAGGTAGTTGCCGTACGGGTCGGTCTCCAGAACGAAGCCGCGGATGCCCAGCCTGTCGAACAGTTCGCGTTGCGGGAAGGTGAGATAGTCGTCACCGCGGCCTTCGACGCCGAGGCGGACGAGGTAGTTGGTCAGCACCGGGTCGGAGTTGCGATAGCGGCCAATGGTGTTGGGCGGCCACTGCTGCGGGCGGGTCGCCGCCCAGTCGAACGAATTGGCTGCACCGGTATAGACGTAGAGGTGATCCGGATAGCCAAGCGCCGGATCGAGGTCCGGGTCGGCGACGCCGCGGAAGCGCAGCCCGCTTGACATCCGCAGGATGTCGGAAATACGGATCTCCTGGCGGGGATCACCGGGCGCCTGCCACTCCGGGATCGGCGCCGGCTGATGCAGTTCATAGACTCCCTGCTGAATCAGCACCCCCATCATCGTCGCCGTCAGGCTCTTCCCCATCGACCAGCTCTCGAGCGGCGTGTGGGCCGTGATGCCGGGACCGTACCGCTCGGCGATCAACCGGCCGCGATGCGTGATGACGAACGCGGCCGTCAGCCCCTCTTCCGGTTCGAATGCGGCGTCGACCGCCTGCTGCAGCTTCTGAGCGTCAATCTCGGACGGAAGCGGTTCCTCCGGCATCCGATCGCCGATCGGCCAGGGGAGCGTCTCGGCCGGCGGAAGCGTGCTTCGGATATCGACGGGGTCGAAGAAAACATCGTCCTCCCCCACCGGCAGGGTGACGCAGCCATGGTCGCCGTTCAGCTTTGCCGTCCGGACCGTGCCGTCCGGCAGCGTCAGGTGGACGCGCCGGCCGTCCTGATCGATCTCACGCTGGGTGACGTGGCGGCGGTGCTCGTAGGGTCCGCTGAAGAAGCCGATGTTCTCGGCGGCGAAGTCGGCATCAAGGCCAGTGACGAAGACAGCCGAGCAGAGCGTCTTCGCGAAGCCGGAAATGTGGTGTGCGAGCGGGTCGCCCGGCGGCGCGACGTACTCGGTGTCGAGCTCCGCCTCGGCGGCGCGCGCCAGCATCGCCTCGCGTTGACCGTCGCTCTGCTGGGCGGCGGCGGCCACCGCCAGGGTGGCAAGCGCCAGGACGCCGAGCGCTGCAGTCCACGTCCGATTCGTCGGCTTCAGCATTTATCCCTCCCAGGCTCAGGGTGTCAGCCTAGCACGGCGGAGGTGCGATCCCTAGCGCCGGCGTGGACGCTGGCGCACCCGGGGGGCGGTGCTACAATTCGGCGGATCGACCGACAGATCCCGAGGAGCCGCCATGTTGTCAGACACTCGCCTGATCCGGACGTTTGCCGCCGCCGTCTTCATCCTTTGCAGCGCGGCCGCCGTCGCCGGCGCGCAAGTGCTTGACGCGCCCGATCCGGCCCAGATGGAAGATGCGCCCCACCTGGGGTACCACCCCGTCGAGAACGGGCTGCAGATCCCCGCCAACGTCGAGATGGGCGCCCCCTCGAGCACCGGCTGGACCTCTACCGGCCGGCTCCTGGTCTTCAACCGCGGTCCGAACCCGCTGATGGAGTTCGAGCCGGACGGCACCTTCATCCGTTCGTGGGGCCAGGGGCAGTACGACCGGCCGCACGGCATGCGCATCGACCGCGAGGGGCACATCTGGACCACCGACGTCAACGGCGACACGATCCGCAAGATGAACCCGGCCGGCGACATCCTGATGACGATCGACATGGACGACACGCCGCTTCTCGATGAGCCGACCGATCTGGCGATCGGCCTCGAGGGGGAGATCTACGTTCTCGTGGGCCACGGCCGCGGCGTTCCACGCGTGCTGAAGTTCAACCCGGACGGGGATCTGATCCACAACTGGGGCGGCCCGGGAACCGGCCCGAGCGAGTTCGACACACCGCACTCCATCGTCGTCGATGACGAGGGACTGATCTACGTCGCAGACCGGCAAAACCGTCGCGTGCAGATCTTCGACAGCGAGGGGACCTACATCAAGGAGTGGTCCTACAAGGGCCTGCCGTGCGGGCTCTTCATCAACAGCGACGGGACGATGTACATGGTGAGCGGCTTCGCCGGCGAGATCCTGGAGCTGGATGAGAACGGCAATGCGGTCGGCGCGACCGGGCAGCCGGGCAGAGGGCTGGGCGAGTTCGGCGAGGCGCACTACATGACGATGACGCCCTCGGGCGACATCTATGTCGCCGACACGGTCCGGCCGGCACTGCACAAGTACGTGAAGGACTAAGAGCCCGTGGTGAAACCCCCACTACATTCGAGCGACGATGCATCCCGCCTGAACGGCGTTGCTCCTCGGTCGCCTATGGCCAATATGCTCCCTCGTCGCACCTTGTCAGGCGGGCGCCTCACCGCTCTCGGTGCTACGCGGGGTTTCACCACGGGCTCCTAACGTCGGCATTCTCCTTTCTCCGCGGCCATTACCGCGGGGGCGCGGCATGCTAGTGTTGGGCTGCCTCGCCATGGCTGGCCCATCCCCGCCGATGATTCAGGCCTTAGGCCTGACGAAGCGCTACGGCGCCACGGCAGTGGTGGACGATCTGACGCTCGACGTGGGCGCGGGCGAACTGGTGGTGCTGCTCGGCGGCTCCGGCTCCGGCAAGACCACCACGCTCAAGATGATCAACCGACTGATCGAGCCGACGGCCGGTTCCATCCATCTCGACGGCGTCGACACGGCGACGCTGCCGCCGCACGAGTTGCGCCGCCGCATCGGTTACGTCTTCCAGCGGATCGGCCTCTTTCCCCACCTGACGGTCGGCGAGAACATTGCGATCACGCCGGCGCTGCTGGGCTGGCCGGCGGACCGGATCGCAGCACGGGTCGACCAACTGCTGCGACTGGTAGAACTCGATCCCGCCGCACGAGATCGTTGGACGCGGCAGCTCTCGGGCGGCCAGCAGCAACGGGTCGGCGTGGCGCGCGCCCTGGCGGCCGAGCCCCGCGTCATGCTGCTGGACGAGCCTTTCGGCGCCCTCGACCCGGTGACGCGCGAGCGCCTGCAGACGTCGTTTCTTCAGATCCGCGCCGAGCTGCAATTGACCGCTCTGTTCGTGACCCACGACATGACCGAAGCGCTCACGCTGGGCGACCGGATTGGCGTCATGCAGCGGGGGCGCCTCGTGCAGGTGGGCACCCCGCACGAGCTGCTCACGCGGCCGGCCAACGCGTACGTAGACCAGCTCATGCGCACGCCCCGGCGGCAGGCGGCAGCGATTGACGCCCTGATCGCCGGCGCCGACGCTGGCGCGCACAGTCCGGATCCCCCGGTCGCCCCGAACGGACCGGCCGGAGCACCATACTGAGTGAACAGCTTGCGCTGCTGCCGGGCTACCTGACCGCGCATCTGCAGTTAGCGCTGATCGCGCTGCTGTTGTCGACCGCGGTCAGTGTCCCTCTCGGTATCGCCGCCACCCGGATCGCCTGGATCGAACAGCCGGCCCTGGCCGTCGCCGGCGTCATTCAGACGGTCCCGAGCTTGGCGCTGCTCGCGGTGATGGTGCCGGTACTCGCGGCGCTCGACCTCCAGAGCATCGGCTTCCTGCCCGCCGCGATCGGCCTGACGCTCTACGGCATCCTGCCGGTGCTCCGGAACACGGTGACCGGGATCGCCGGGATCGATCCGGCACTCAAGGAAGCGGCGCAGGGCGTCGGCATGACGCCGCAGCAACAGCTCCTGCGGGTGGAACTGCCGCTCGCGATGCCGGTCATCGTCGCCGGCATGCGGACCGCCACCGTCTGGGTCGTGGGGATTGCGACGCTCTCGACACCGGTCGGGGCGACCAGCCTCGGCAACTACATCTTCAGCGGGCTCCAGACCCGCAACTCAGCGGCGGTGCTGGTTGGCTGTGTCGCCGCGGCCGGCCTCGCCCTGCTGCTCGACGGCCTGGTCCGCACCATCGAGGGGTCGCTCGTGGCGCGGCGCCGCGGCGCGCTGGTCGCCGCACTGACTGCCGTTGCCCTCCTCTACGCCTACGCGGGCGCGACGTTCGCTGCGCCGTTCCTCACCGGACGCGACCGACCGGTTGTGGTCGGCGCGAAGGGGTTTACCGAGCAGTACATCCTGAGCGACGCGATCGCACGCTGGATCACACGCCAGACCGGCCGGCCGACACGCCTCGTGCAGTCGCTCGGATCGAGCGTCGCGTTCGACGCGCTCGAGGCGGGCGAGGTCGATCTGTACGTCGACTACACCGGCACGATCTGGGCGAACATGATGAACGCGGGCGGCGACGGCGCGACACCCGGACGGCAAGCGGTGCTGGCCGACGTCCGGCGTTTCCTCGAAAGCCGCGAGATCACGCTCGCCGCGACGCTCGGCTTCAACAACACCTACGCGCTCGCGGTCCGCGCCGCGGAAGCCGAACGCCTGGGCCTCGGAACCATCAGCGACCTCGTGTCGGTAGCGCCGCAACTGTCAATCGGCAGCGACTACGAGTTCTTCAACCGAACCGAATGGCCGGCGGTCCGGGACGGCTATGGCCTCGCCTTCGCCGAGCTGCGGACGATGGACCCGACGCTGATGTATGAAGCGGTGGCGGAAGGTGAGGTGGATGTGATCAGCGCCTACTCGACCGACGGCCGGATTGCGGCGTACGACCTCCGCCTGCTCGCGGACGATCGGAAAGCCATCCCCCCCTACGACGCCATCATCGTGGCGGGTTCACGCCTGGCCCGTGACGCGCCGGAGGTCATCGATGCGCTCCGGGAGCTTGACGGGGCGATTGACGCGGAGACGATGCGCGCCATGAACCGGGAAGTGGACGAAGGGGGCGAGGCGCCGGCCGGCGTCGCCGACCAGTTCGTCGAGAGGCTTGCGGCCGGTGTACGCTGATTTGCGATGCCGATTCTCGACTTCCTCGGTTTGACCGGCGGCGCCGCTCCGGCGCGCGATGAGTCAGCGGAGGCAGATGTCGTCCGCCACATCGTCGAGGAACTGGAAGCTCTGCCGGAAGCGCGCGCACGATATCTCGCGACGTTCGCCTGGGTGCTCGGGCGCGCCGCGCTTGCTGACTCGCAGGTAAGCGAAGCCGAAAAGCGCAAGATGGAAGAGATCGTCCGCGTCCTGGGCCATCTGCCGGAGCCGCAGGCGGTGCTGGTGGTGGAGATTGCGCGGCACCAGGTACGGCTGTTCGGCGGGACGCAGAACTACACGATCACGCGGGAGTTCCGGGAGCTGTCGACGCAAGAGCAGCGGATCGAGCTGCTGGAGTGCGTGTTCGCGGTGTCGGCGGCGGATGCGTCGATCACGGTGGCGGAAGAGGGAGAGGCCCGGAAGATCTCCAAGGAGCTGGGGTTGACGCATGCGGAGTTCCTGGCGGCGCGGGCGGCGTACGTGGAGCATCTGGAAGCGTTGAAGTCGTTGCGGGCCACGCGGAACGAGCAGGCGGCGCGAGACGAGTAGCGCCGGCCTACGATGCGGGCGTGGACGCCGGTGCACCAACGCTCAGTCCTTCGTTGCCGGATGGGGCACCGGGTTGGCATCGAGCAGGATGGCGACCCAGCGGAACTCCCGACTGTTCTCGAGGACGATCTTCACGGCCATGGTCAGGGGCACCGAGAAGAGCATCCCGATCGGCCCCCAGACCCAGCCCCAGAATACGAGCGAACCGAAGACGACGAGCGTCGACAGTCCGAGGCGCCGGCCCATCAGCGTTGGCTCGATGCCGTTGCCGAAGATCACGTTGATTGCCAGGTAGCCGGCCGCGACTACTGCCGCCCGACCCGGGCCGAACTGCACGACAGCCAGCAGCACGGCCGGCACCGCCGCCACGATCGATCCAAGCGTCGGGATGAAGTTGAACAGGAACGCCAACACCCCCCAGAGAAGCGGGAAGTCGAGACCCATCAGCGCCACCCAGATACCGACGGTCAGGCCGGTCGCGGCGCTCACGGCGGTCTTCACCACGAGATAGGTCTGCACCTGCCGCGCCATCCGGGTCAGTTGGCTGAACGATTCCCGCGGGGCGCCGAACGCGGCGGCGATCTTCCGACTGAAACCGGCCGCCTCGAACAGGATGAAGATCACCGTCAGCAGCACGAGAAAGGTGTTCGAGAGGAACGCGCCGACGGTACGGACCGTGTCTCCGATGAAGCCGCCGATCAGGTCGAACATGCCGGTCGGCGCGAGATCGAGCGAGGCCCATTGTTCCACCGGCAGGCCGAACCGGGTGGCGACCGCGACCAGCGACACCGCCAGCTCGCGCAGCCGCGCCTGATAGGTCGGCGCAGCGGCGGTCAACTGATTGATCGATCCGGCGAGCACCGCCACCAGCACCCCGACCACCGCGACCGCCATCAGGATCGTGAAGAGCACGGCCAGCGGCTTCGGCACCTTCATCCGGACCAGCCAGTTCATCACCGGGACATTCACTACCGCCAGGAAGACGGCGACCAGGAACGGGAGAATCAGCTCGGCCGCCGCGCGCAGGCCGGCGATGATGACGACGAGGCAGGCGGCGGCCACGAGGTACCGGACGCTCATCCCGCTCGCCACGCGATGATTGGATGCCGGATCGGTCATGCCGCGTCGAACAGTGTGAGTGCGAACTGCGTCTCCTCGTCGATCCACTGCGCACGACTCACGAAACGGGCCCGCTCTCCCAGGTCCTCGATCTGGTTCGGCTCGTACTTGTACGAACTTTCGGTCCAGATACTCTCTCCCTCGTCCAGCCGGACGCAGCAGTCGACCCCCCGGAGGCAGACCGTCTGATCCGCCTGGCTCACCAGGTACGACTCGACTCGCGCCAGTTTGGCGTTCCATACCACCTGGTGGGCGAACTGCTCGACATCGAAGTCGGCGTCCAGCTCGCGGTTCAGGCGGACCAGCAGGTTGCGGTTGAACGCCGCGGTGACACCGAGCGGATCGTCGTAGGCGGCGATGAGATCCGCCTGCGGCTTCACCAGGTCGGCGCCCAGCAGAAAGCTGTCGCCCGGACGGAGGCCGTCGCGAATCTCGGCGAGGAAGCGATCCGCCTCGCCGGGATGCAGGTTGCCGATGTTGGAGCCGAGGAAGAGCACCATCGCCGATCGGTTCGGCTCGAGCCGCGCCGTCGCCGCGCGCAGCCCGGCAGCGTACTCGGCGCGGTGGCCATGGACCTTCACCGTCCCGCAGCGCGCAACCCGCTCCAACGCACGATCGAGCGCGGTCTCGGAGATGTCGATCAGGTGAACGTCGGCGGCGCGTCCCGCGCGGGCAAGACCCTCGGCCAGGATTGCCACCTTCTCGCCGTTCCCGCCCCCCAGTTCCACCAGGGTCGCCGGCGTGTCGAGGCGCTGCAGGATCGCGTCCCGCTCGCGCGCCAGGAGCACGCACTCCCCCCGCGTGATGGGGTACCACGGCAGCTCGCAGATCGCCTCGAAGAGCTGCGATCCAAGGGCGTCGTACAGGTAGCGCGCCGGGATCTGCTTTGGCTGCCGCCGGAGGCCATCGACCACGTCGCGGGCCAGGGCGAAGGTCGCGAGGCTGCGCGGCCGTTCCGCCGTCGCTGCGCCGGACGCGTCCACCATCAGAGCTATGAGGCGTCCCGGGCGCAGCGGAACGTGGCGTACATGTACGGATATTGGGGACGGAACCAGTTCCGGAAGCTGCGCCGGATGAGCCCGGCCGGAGTCGCCGGCGACGCACCCTTCACCACGAAGTGATCGCCGTCGAAAAAGTCCACCGAGTATTCCGGGTAGGACGCCATCGCCTCGAAGCCCGGGAACCCGTCGAAGACAGTCGAGGTCCATTCCCAGCCGTTGCCGACCAGGTCGTGGACCCCCCAGGCGCTGGCACCGGCCGGATGCGATCCGATCGGCACCGGATCCCACTGATGGAAGTCGAAGTTGCCATGCACGGCATCGGGCGGCGCCTCTCCCCACGGGTGCGCTCGTTCGGTTCCCTCCGGGGTCCCGTAGGCCGCGCGGTTAAACTCCGCCTCGGTCGGCAGCCGGAGGCTCCGCCAGCGGGCATACGCCGCCGCTTCGTCGTGGGTCAACCAGACCGGCCAAGCGGGCGGCAGCGGCAGGCGGTGGAACATACCGCGCCAGTACCAACGCCCGCCGTCGCGTTCCCAGAACCGCGGGTGGGTCCGCCCGGAATGGCGCTGCCGTGCCCAGGCCGCTTCGGACCAGAGCGCCCGCATCTGGTAGCCCCCCGCCTCGACGAACTCGAGGAACCGGGCGTTCGTGACGTCGTGGACCTCGATCGCGAACGCGGGAACGTCGACCCGATGCTCCGGGAACTCGTTGTCCCAGCCGAACGGAACTTCTTCGACCCGCGCGCCGAGCGTCGTCCGTCCCGCCGGCACCATCACCATCTCCTCCGGCGGCGGCGCCAGCGCATCGACCCCGCTCGGCGCGTAGCCAGCGGGGCAGCGCTTTTGCGAGGCGTCGAGCCAGTGCCACATGTAGAGCAGCGTCTCCTGGTGCATTGCCTCGTGCTCGAGGATGGTGAAGACTCCCTGGCCGCGCCGGACGACGCCATTCGCCTGGCCTTCGATCGCTCCGGAGGCGAGCGCGGAGAGAATGGCCTCGTCCGCCTTCGCAACGTAACCCTGCACCGTCTCGCGGGACGGCCAGGCGTCGCAGGCCGACCGCGCGGCGGCCGAACGGTCCGCGGGGTCGATACCGCGCGCGAAGACCGTCTCGAGGTCGTTGTCGATCCCGGGGTGCCCCAGGCCCTTCTTCAGAAGCGCATTTACCGCGAACGCGGGGATGTGGCCATCGTAGAAGATCACCGGGTGCCGGAGCGGGATCGGATGCGCGTAGTACGCCTCGGGGGTGAGCAGGTCGAAGAGCGCCTGCGTCCGGGCACGGTTGTCGCGATACGCCGCGATCACGTCTTCCCGGTCGAGAACCGGTCCGTCGGTGGACCGCAGCGCGCCCATGCGGTGATCGTAACAGACGTGCTAGGCTGGGAGCCGCTACCGACGCGAAAGTGGCGGAATTGGCAGACGCGCCGGATTTAGGATCCGGTAGCCGCAAGGCTATGGGGGTTCAAATCCCCCCTTTCGCACCACCTGCCCACCCGCAGCATCCCGCACTCGGTAGAGCCTCAGCCGGAGCATGAATTCCGAAGTTGTCGATGTCGGCGCCTGCCGCAAACAGATGACGGTAGAGATCCCGGCCGACCGGGTCGATCGGGCGATCGACCGACTGACAAACCGCTACCGCCGCAAGGTGAAGCTGCAGGGGTTCCGCCCCGGCAAGGCGCCCGCCAGTGTGATCCGTGCCCGGTTCCGCGATCAGATTCTCCGCGAGGCAGCCGAGGAACTGGTGCGCGCTGCGGTCGACGAGGCGATTGGCAACGACGAGATCGACCCGATCGCCCCGCCCGAGATACGCAACATCGAAGTGGATGAAGGCAAGCCGCTCACCTTCACCGCCCTGTTCGAGACGCTGCCGCTGATCGATCCGGGCGACTGCAGCGCGTTCACGCTGCGGCAGCCCCCGGTTGCCGTCGAGGATGACGCCGTCGTTGAGGCAATCGAGCGGCTGCGCCGGGGTGCTGCCCGCCTCGAGCCGGTCGAGGGACGCCCCGGCGATTGGGGCGACATCGTCACGATCGACCTCGACCGACGATTGATCGATCCGGCGGCGGGGAAAGGGTCCGAGCATCTCGATGGCGTCCGGATCGAGATAGGCAGCGACGCCAACCCGCCCGGCTTTGACGCCGAGTTGACCGGCCTGACCGTCGGAGACACCCGCTCGTTCGTGGTCACGCACCCGGAGAACGACGCCGTCCGGCGGCTTGCCGGCCGTGAAGCCGCATACGACATCAAGGTGACCGCCATCCACCAGCCTGTGCTACCGGATGTCGATGACGCCTTCGCGCGGGGCGTGGGCGATTTGGCCGACCTGGCCGAGCTCCGCACCCGGGTCGAGAAGGACCTCCAAGCGGCGGCCGAGCAGGAGGCGCGCCATGAGGTACGCAGAGACCTGCTGCGGCAACTCGCCAATCGGGTCACCGACGACGTCCCTATGGCGCTGGTCGACCGCGAGATCGACCGCCGAATCGAGCAGGTGGCGCAGCGGCTGTCAGCCGAGGGGGTCGACCCGCGCAAGGCGCCGGTCGACTGGCAGCGCTTCCGGGAACAGCAGCGGCAGTCGGCGACCGACGCGGTCCGGGGCACGCTGATGGTCGACGAGATCGCCCGGCGCGAGTCGATCGAGGCGGACGACGACGACGTCAGTCGCGAGATCGATCGCCAGGCAAAACTGACCGGACGGACCCCCGCCGCGGTGCGGGCGCTGATCGAACGGCAGGGGGAAACGGCACGCCTGCGAGCCGGACTGCGCCGCGAGAAGGCGGTCGAACTCCTGTTGGCGCGTGCTACGATCATTGATGCCTGATCCGCACCATGCCTGATCCCCACGCCCAGCTCATCCCGATGGTGGTCGAACAGACCAACCGCGGGGAGCGGGCCTACGACATCTACTCGCGCCTGCTGAAGGACAGCATCATCTTCATTGGTTCTCCCATCGATGACGGCCTTGCGAACCTGATCATCGCGCAGATGCTCTTTCTCGAGGCGGAGGATCCGGATCGGGACATCATGCTGTACATCAACAGCCCCGGCGGCTCCATCTCCGCCGGCCTCGCCATCTACGACACGATGCAGTTCATCAAGCCGGACGTGCAGACCACCTGCATCGGACAGGCAGCGTCGATGGCAGCGGTGCTGCTGGCGGCGGGCGCGCCGAAGAAACGCTTCTCGCTGCCCAACTCGCGCATCGTCATCCACCAGCCGCTGATGACCGGGCTGAGCGGGCAGGCTACCGACATCGATATCCACGCGAGGGAGATCCTCCGGATGCGGCAGGGGTTGAACGAGATTCTCTCGGCGCACACCGGCCGGCCGCTCGAACGGATCGCGGAGGACACCGAGCGCGACTACATCATGAACGCCGAACAGGGCCGTGAATACGGTATCATTGACGACGTGATCCGCCAGCGCGCCTGAGGCGCGGGACCCCACTGGCGCGTACCGTAATGGCCAAGCAGTCCGAGAGCGAAACCCTCCGTTGTTCGTTCTGCAACAAGGATCAGAACGACGTCCGCAAGCTGATCGCAGGCCCCACAGTCTTCATCTGCGACGAGTGCGTCGACGTCTGCAACGACATCATTGCGGACGACGCCCGCTTCGACCGGAAGAGTGGGCTCCGCTCAGGGCTGCCGGTTCCGGGCGAGATCAAGAAGTTCCTCGACCAGTACGTCATCGGCCAGGAGGTGACCAAGAAGAAGCTCGCGGTGGCCGTCTACAACCACTACAAGCGGGTCGAGATCCAGAAACAGTCCCGGAGCCGCAACGATCCCGAGCTGACCAAGTCGAACATCCTGCTGATCGGGCCGACCGGCACCGGCAAGACGCTGCTTGCCCAGACGCTCGCCCGCCTGCTGTCCGTCCCCTTCACCATCGTCGACGCAACGACGCTGACCGAGGCGGGCTACGTCGGGGAGGATGTCGAGAACATCATTCTCAAGCTGCTGCAGGCCGCCGGCGGCGACATCGAGAAGGCCCAGCAGGGAATCATCTACATCGACGAGATCGACAAGATCTGTAAGAAGGACGAGAACCCCTCCATCACCCGTGACGTTTCGGGCGAGGGGGTGCAGCAGGCGCTGCTCAAGATCCTCGAGGGAACGGTCGCCAACGTGCCGCCCCAGGGAGGCCGCAAGCATCCGCACCAGGAGTTCTTCCACGTCGATACGACCAACGTGCTGTTCATATGCGGCGGTGCGTTCGTAGGCCTGGACAAGCAGGTACAGCGCCGGCTGGGCCGGAAGACGCTCGGTTTCCGGGCTGACGTCCGCTCGGCCCGGCAGGCCGACATCGGCACGCTGCTGCAGCAGGTCGAGCCGGAAGACCTGATCAAGTACGGCCTGATCCCGGAGTTCGTCGGCCGTCTGCCGGTGCAGGGCACACTGCACGAGTTGGACAAGGCGGCCCTGATCCAGATCCTGACGGAACCGCGGAACGCCATCACGCGGCAGTACCAGAAGCTGTTCGAGTACGAGAACGTGAAACTGCGGTTTACGGACGATGCGATCGAGGCTATTGCCGAGCAGACGCACAGCCGAAAGATCGGGGCGCGCGGTCTCCGCATGATTATCGAGGACCTGATGCTCGACATCATGTTCACGCTGCCGGGCAACAAGAAGGTGTCGGAGTGCGTCATCACGCGTGAGGCGGTGCTGGCCCAGGATCCGTCGCTTACGCTTATCGAGAAGGCCGGATAGGGCGGCCGAGACGTTACACGCTCATGGAGTCCTACGAAACCCTGCCGATAGTCCCGTTGCGCGACGTGGTCGTTTTCCCGCACATGATGATTCCGTTCGTCGTGGGGCGGCCCTCGTCCACGCGTGCGCTCGAGTACGCGCTGGCGACCGACAAGCGAATTTTCCTCGCGGCGCAGCGCGACGCGACGAACAACGACCCCAGCCCCCAGGACGTCTACACGATGGGGTGCGTCGCCAACATCGTGCAAAGCCTGCGCCTCCCCGACGGCAACGTGAAGGTGCTGGTGGAGGGAGTCGATCGCGCGCGCGCGATCGAGTGGAAGGACGACAAGGGCTTCCAACGGGTGGTGGTGAAGGTGCTCACCCCGCCTCGCGATTCGGCTGCCGAGCTCGACGAGGGGATGGCGAAGGTGAGTTCGCAGTTCGAACAGTACGTGAAGCTGTCGAACAACCCGCAGTACGAGACGATGATCAACGCGGTTCGGGTGGACGACCCGAGCAAGCTGGCCGACACCATCGCCGGCCACCTCGCGATCGGCGTCGAAGAGAAGCAGAACCTGCTCGAGATCGTTTCTCCGCTCGAACGCCTCACGCGCATCGGCAGCATCCTCGACGCGGAGTTGGAAAAGCTCCAGGTCGACCGCCGCGTGCAGTCCCGCGTGAAGAAGCAGATGGAGAAGGCGCAGAAGGAGTACTACCTCAACGAGAAGATGAAGGCGATTCAGAAGGAACTGGGTCGCAAGGAAGATCGCGGCAATGAGTTGGACGACCTGCGCAAGAAGATCCAGAAGGCGCGGATGCCGAAGGATGTCGGGGAGAAGGCCCTTCAGGAGCTGAAGCGCCTGGAGGCGATGCCGCCGATGTCGGCCGAGGCAACCGTCTCGCGCAACTACCTCGACTGGCTGCTCGCGGTCCCCTGGCACAAGAAGACGCGCGAGAGCCGCGACCTGAAACGCGCCGGGCAGATCCTGAACGACGATCACTACGGGCTGGAAAAGATCAAGGACCGCATCCTGGAGTTCCTCGCGGTTCGCTCGCTGGTCAAGAAGCCGAAGGGAACCATCCTGACGCTGACCGGCCCGCCCGGGGTGGGCAAGACGTCGCTCGCCAAGTCAATCGCCCGCGCGACGCGTCGCAGGTTCGTCCGGCTGTCACTCGGCGGCGTGCGCGACGAGGCGGAGGTGCGGGGCCACCGGCGGACCTACATCGGCGCCTTTCCGGGCCAGATCATCCAGATGATGAAGAAGGCGGGGACGATAAACCCGGTCTTCCTGCTCGACGAGGTCGACAAGATGTCGATGGACTTCCGCGGGGATCCCTCGGCCGCCCTCCTCGAAGTGCTCGACCCGGAGCAGAACAACACGTTCCTCGATCACTACCTCGACGTCGAGTACGACCTGTCACACGTCATGTTCGTCTGCACGGCGAACGTCCTGCACACGGTGCCGCAGGCGCTCCGCGATCGGATGGAGGTGCTTGAGCTCTCCGGCTACACGGAACTGGAGAAGATCGAGATCGCCAAGCGCTTCCTTCTGGCGAAGACGCTCAAGGCGACCGGCTTGACACTGGAGAACGTCACGTTCACGACTGACGCCTACGAGACGATCATCCGCCGATACACGCGCGAGGCGGGCGTTCGCAGTCTGGAGCGCGAGATCGCCTCGGTCTGCCGGAAGATCGCCCGCCGAGTGGTCGATCAGGGAACGACATTCCGCACCGAAGTGAATGCCACGTCGATCGCCGAGTACCTCGGGGTGCCGAGGTTCCGGCCTACCAATGCCAGTGAGCGGAACGAGATCGGCATCGCGACCGGCCTCGCCTGGACCGAGGCGGGCGGCGAGCTCTTGATGACCGAATCCACGCTGATGCCGGGCCGCGGGCAGTTGACCCTGACCGGCAAGCTGGGCGACGTCATGCAGGAGTCGGCCCAGGCCGCGATGAGCTACGTCCGGGCCAAGGCGGAGGAGTTCGGGATCCCGAAGGAGTTCAACCGCAGGACCGACGTCCACGTCCATGTCCCGGAGGGGGCTATCCCGAAGGACGGCCCGTCAGCCGGCATCACGATCACCACCGCGCTCGTCTCGACGCTCACGCGTATTCCAACGCGTCGCGACGTCGCAATGACCGGTGAGATCACCCTCCGCGGCAAGGTCTTACCGATCGGCGGCGTCAAGGAGAAGGTCCTCGCCGCACACCGGGCGAACCTGAAGACGATCATCCTGCCGAAGGACAACGAGAAGGATCTGGCCGACATCCCGAAGGCGGTGCTCGACGCGATCGACGTCCACCTGGTCGACACCATAGACGAGGTGCTGACGATCGCACTGACGGAGCAGCCCGGTCCGAAGCTGCCGGCGCTCGAAACCGAGAAGGTCGAGCCGGTCGCCAAGGATCAGACCACCCACTGATCCGGGCGGGCCGGGCTCGCCCCCGGAGACCGCCCCGTGAAGATCCTCGCCTCCGACTTCGTCACCAGCGTCCCGGCGGACGGGCATCTGCCTGGCGACTGCGGGCCGACGGTCGCGCTCGTCGGCCGCTCCAACGTCGGCAAGTCGAGCCTGATCAACGCGCTGGCGGGCCAGCGCATCGCGCGCACCGGCCAGAAGCCGGGCACCACCCGCCTAGCCAACCTCTACGCGCTGCGTGTCGTCGGATCCGGGCAGAAGCCGAAACGCGTGACACTGGCCGACCTCCCCGGCTACGGCTACGCCCGGGGAGGCGGGAACGCCAGGCGCCAGTTCGACGAGCTGACCCGCACGTTCTTCAGCCAGCTCGCCGGCCGGGGCGGTCCGGACGGACCCTCCGGCGCCCCCTGGCTCCTGGGCGCCCTGCTGATTGTCGACGCGCGCCATGCCGGTCTGGCAAACGACTTGGAGGCCTATGCCTGGCTCCAGGATCTCGGTGCCCCGGTCACGGTGGTCGCCACCAAGATCGACCGGCTGTCCCGAAGCGCCCAGGCGGCCGCCCGGCGAGCCCACGCGGCGGCGCTCAGAATCGAGGTATCCCCTGTCTCCAGCCGGACCGGCGACGGAATCCGCCTCGCCCTGGCCGCGCTGTCCGGGATGCTGGCCCGCTGACCGGCGAGGCCGGTAACCTTCAGGGCGCCCCGCTGGTATAATGTCCGTTTGCGCGGGTGACGGAGGAAGAAAGCGTGAGGGCCGACATTCATCCGGAGTATCACGAGGTCGACGTCCGGTGCGCCTGCGGCGCCACCTGGAAGACCCGGTCGACCAAGCGGGAGCTGCACCTGGAGATCTGCTCCTCTTGCCATCCCTTCTTCACCGGCAAGCAGAAGCTCGTAGACACCGAGGGCCGCGTTGATCGCTTCAGGAAGCGGTTCGGCGACGTGACGGTCGAGAGCCGCCGCAAGCAACAGCGCGCCCGTCGTTGAAGCTCAAACTCTTCGGTCCCAACATGACCCTCCGGTCGCGGTAGCAGGACGCTGGGGCTTGCGTCCCGAGCGTGCTCAGATCAGCGACCGCGACTGGCAACCATCGACGGTGACGGCTGCTCCGCTCACCCAACTCGCGCGGTCCGATGCCAGGAACGCCACGACGTCCCCCACTTCTTCCGCCCGGCCGAACCGGCCGAACGGAAGCTGAGCCCCGATGAAGGCCGCCATCCCCTCGGGGTCCTCCTGCTGCCGGCGGTGCCACGACCCGCCGGGGAAGGAGATCGAGCCGGGACAGACGCTCATCACGCGGATCTGCTCCGACGCCAGCTCCTGCGCCATCGACTTCGCGAGACTGATCTCGGCCGCCTTCACGGCGTTGTAGGTCATGCGGCCGCCCGACTCGCGCCCCCAGATCGACGCGATCATGATGATGACCCCGCCGCCTCTCGCCCGCAGGTGCGGCACCGCCCGGCGCGATGCACGGATGGCGGGCCACAGCGTCTCGTCGAGCGCCGCGCGCCACTCGTCGTCGGTCGCCTCGGCGATCCCTCCGCCGCCGGCGCGGCCGACATTGTTCACCAGGATGTCGAGGCCGCCGAAGGCCTCGACGGTCCGGTCGATGACGGCCGCGATGCCCGCGGCGGTCGCCAGATCCGCCTCGACCGCCAGGACGCGGTCCTCACTACCCGGTGCGGTGGCCGCCACCTGACGCAACTCGTCCGCCGCGGCGCTGAGCCGTTCGGCGCCGCGCGCGCAGATCGCCACGCGCGCTCCCTCCACCGCGAGCGCACGGGCCGATGCGAAGCCGATCCCTCGGCTCGAGCCGGTCACAAGCGCAACGCGGCCCGTCAGGTGTAAATCCATCATCAGGAGTCTGCGGTGACCCCGCGTATCACCGAAAGCGGCGAGGCGCGTGCCTCACAAGGCGAGACGCAGGGAGCGCGGCATGATACAACAGAGGACCATGCTGCGCACCGCGGCCATCGGGATGTTCCTCTACGCCGTCTACGCCGTCGTCGCAGGGATTGCCGACCTGCTCTTCTTCGACACCCTCGAGTGGTGGGCCAACGTGTGGGGCATCCTCTCCGGCGCCACGCTGGCCCTCGCCGCCGTCTTCGTGCGTATCTCCCTACCCGGTGGCCTCGCACTGGCCATCGCCGGCCTGTTGGGCCTGCAGTCGATCAGCCTGCACAACGATGGCCACTACTACAACCAGTTGCTCCACTGGACCCAAGCCGTCCGCGCCGGATTGTCCGTCCTTCTGATCGCGCTCGCCTGGTACGGCTGGGAGCCGATTCCGGGCGGCAAGCTGCCCGAGGAGCAGTAGCGCCCGGGGGCGCCCCAACCTACGCGCAGCCGCTGGTAGCGCCGCAGTTGACGCACTTGTAGCAGGCGCCGTTGCGGATCATGATCGAGCCGCAGGTAGCGCACGGCGGAGCGTCCTGATCGTTCTGGATCGCAAAGTTGGTCGCCGTCGACGGCACCTTCGCGGTCTGGCCGCCGGCGACCGCCACGCGAGCCTCGCCGCTGCCGTTCACGGGCGGCCGCGCGTCGCTGAACGAGAGCTGCTCGCCGCCCTGCTCCGCGGTTGCCGGCGCAACGTTCACGCCGGCGGCGTGCTGCGCCTCCGCCGAGAGGAACTTCGAGGCCATCCACCGAAAGATGTAGTCGACAATCGACTTCGCAATCCGCACGTCCGGGTTTTTTGTCAGTCCGGCCGGCTCGAAGCGGACGTGGCTGAACTTGTCCACCAGCACCTGGAGCGGCACGCCGTACTGCAGCGAGTAGGAGATCGCCTGCGCGAAAGCGTCGGCGAAGCCGGAGATCGTCGAGCCTTCCTTCGCCATCACCAGGAAGATCTCGCCCGGCGAGCCGTCCTTGAACAGGCCCACCGTGATGTAACCCTCGTGGCCCGCTATGTCGAACTTGTGCGTGAGCGCGTGGCGCTCGTCCGGCAACCGGCGGCGGACCGGCTGGCCGGGCAGTGCATCGACCGCCGCCTCCGCCACCGCACGCGCCGTGTTGAGCGGTTGCGTCCGCTTGCTGCCGTCGCGATAGATGCAGACCGCCTTCGTTCCCAGCCGCCACGCGTCGATGTAGGCATGCTCGATGTCCTGGATCGTCGCGTCGCTCGGGACGTTGATCGTCTTCGAGATGGCCCCCGAGATGAACGGCTGCGTCGCGCCAATCATGCGGATGTGGCCCATGTAGTGGATGAAGCGGTCGCCGTTGGCCGGCTTGAAGGCGCAGTCGAAGACCGGGAGATCCTCCTCCCTGAGATGCGGCGCCCCCTCGATCGTGTCGTTATCGTCGATGTGCTCGACGATTACCCGCACCTGCGAGTAGTCGTAGCCGAGCCGGTCGAGCGCAGCCGGGACCGTCTGGTTGACGATCTTCATCATGCCGCCGTCGACCAGCTTCTTGTACTTGACGAGGGCGATGTCGGGCTCGACGCCGGTGGTGTCGCAGTCCATCATGAAGCCGATGGTGCCGGTCGGCGCGAGCACGGTCGCCTGCGCGTTGCGAAAACCGTGCGACTCGCCCAGCGCCACGGCGTCGTCCCACGCCTCGGCCGCCGCGCCGTACAGATCTTCCGGCACCTGCGCGGCGTCCACGTCCTTCAGCGCGTCGCGGTGCTTGCGCATCACACGGAGGAACGGCTGCTCGTTCTTCGGATAGCCGTCGAACGGCCCACCGCAGTCGCGCGCGACCCGCGCCGACTGGGCATAGGCCTCGCCAGTCATCAGCGCGGTAAGCGCCGCGGCGTAGTCGCGTCCCTCCTCGCTGTCGTACGGCACGCCGCGCGACATCAGTAGCGCACCCAGATTGGCGTAGCCGAGACCGAGCGGCCGATACGCGTTGGAGTTCTTCGCGATCGCCTCAGTCGGGTAACTGGCGTTGCCGACGATCACCTCCATGGCGGTGATCAGGGTCCGGACCGCGGCGAGGAATGCGTCGACGTCGAACTCGCCCGACCCGTCCTCGCGGACGAACTGCATCAGGTTCAGCGACGCCAGGTTGCAGGCCGAATCGTCCAGGAACATGTACTCGGAACAGGGATTCGACGCATTGATCCGGGCGGTGTTCGGACAGGTGTGCCAGTCGTTGATCGTCGTGTCGAACTGCATTCCCGGATCGCCGCAGACATGCGTCCCCTCGGCCACTAGATCCATCAGATCGCGCGCCCGGTAGGCGTCCATCACCCGGCGGTCCTCGGTGACCGCGCGCGTCTGCCACTCGCCGTCGTCGACCACCGCGCGCATGAACTCGTCCGGGACGCGAATGCTGTTGTTCGAGTTCTGGAAGAAGACCGAGCTGTACGCCGTGCCGGTGAACGAGCCGTCGTAGCCCGCGTCGATTAGAGCCCACGCCTTCCGCTCCTCGTCCACCTTGCAGTTGATGAAGTCGACGATGTCGGGATGGTCGGCGTTCAGGATCACCATCTTGGCGGCGCGCCGCGTCTTGCCGCCCGACTTGATGACGCCGGCGAACGCGTCGTAGCCCTTCATGAACGAGACCGGACCGGACGCGGTCCCGCCACCCGCCAGCAACTCGCGTGACGACCGGATCGGTGAGAGATTCGTTCCGGTGCCGGAGCCGAACTTGAACAGCATCCCCTCGGTCCGGGCGAGGGTGAGGATCGAGTCCATCGTGTCGTCGACCGAGTTGATGAAGCAGGCGGAGCACTGCGGCGCCTGCTCGAAGCCGCAGTTGAACCAGACCGGGCTGTTGAACGCCGCCTTCTGGTGCAACAGGAGGTACTTCAGGTCGCCGCTGAACGCCTGCAGATCCTCGGGCGTGGCGAAGTAGTCCTGCCGGTCGGCCCAGCCCGTGATCGTGTCGACCACCCGCCCGATCAGTTGACGGACGCTGTGCTCGCGCTCGGACGAGTTCATCTGGCCACGGAAGTACTTCGAGACAACGATGTTCGTCGCCTGCTGCGACCAGAACTTCGGGATCTCGACATCGCGCTGCTCGAAGACTTTTTCGCCCTTCTCGTTGGCAATCACCGCCGAGCGGAGCTCCCATTCGATCTCGTCGAACGGATCGATCTCCGCACGGCTGAAGACGCGCGGAAACTCCAGTCCCGGGGCCCCCGGCGCCACCCCGCCGGACAGCGCCACCTCCGACTCCCGCACACCTGCTGTCGCCACGGACATCCCCTCCGTCAGAACGTCAGAACGCGTCACGAAACCGTGCCAATTCGATGCTACCAGTCTCTAGAGGTGATTCAGCCGAGGCAGGAAACCATTGGGCGTGAAGATGGGAAACACAATATTTTGTGGTGATATTAGTTCCGGACGCAATATATACCACATGGCAGTTCCCCTGCACAAGCCGGCGCAACACCGGGGCTGCAACCCTCGGGCCGGGCTGTTACAGTCCCTCGCGTGACGCAACAAGTCTGGTCCGGACCGCCGGTCGCGCTCGGTCTCCCGCCCGTCTCCCGCGCCGCCAGGCGCCGCGAAGTGCTCCGGGCGGCACGCGAAGTGGTGCTCTGCTCCGGCTTCCCGACGCAGTTCGCGATAGCGGTGCTGCTGAGCGCGGCCGGTCTCGCCGCACTCGCCCCGAACGGTGATCCGTCGTTCGCCTACGTCGTCACCCTCTCGTTCGTCGACGCGGCCGTGCTGGTGCTCCTGATTGTCCACCTGCTCCACCGGCGGGGCGAGACGGTCCGCGGGCTGCTACTGGGCCGTCTGCCGATCCGACGCGAGGCCGTGATCGGCCTTGCGCTCACCCCGTTCATCCTGGTGGCCGCGACAGGCGGGATCCTGCTGATCGGCGCGCTCGCGCCATCGCTTCGGAACGTTCCGGAAAACCCGTTCGCCGGCCTGCTCGACACACCCGCGCGCGCGGCGACCTTCGCCCTCGTCGCCGTTGTCGCGGGCGGCCTGCGCGAGGAGCTGCAGCGGGCGTTCATCCTCCGGCGCTTCGAACAGCACCTCGGGGGCGGCTGGCTCGGCCTCGTGATCTTCAGCGCGGCGTTCGGTCTGGGTCACGCGCTGCAGGGCTGGGACACCGCGATCGTCACGGGACTGCTCGGCGCCGCGTGGGGTGCGATCTATCTTCGCCGCCGCAGCGCCGTCGCCAGCATCGTGAGCCACGCCGGCTTCAACCTGTCGCAGATAGCGTTGGTCCTCGCTGCGGGCTGATCCGAGTGGCGCGGTCTCCCCGCTACTGATCGAAACGCGCGATGTCGGCGCGGCGCGCGAGCCCGGAGAGCCAGTTGGCGACCGGCGCCGGCCGCAAGCCGTCAAGGCGCGTCGCCTCGCCGAAACGGTCGGCGACGTATACCTCGAGCCGCGCATCGTCGCGCAGGATCTGCCGCAGGTCATCGAGGTCGAGGCCGACCGCGGCGAGCAGCCGCGTGAACGCCATCTCGTCGGGGAAGCGCGCGCTGAGCGCGGCCACGTCCTCTTCGACGCGCGCCGCGGGAGGGGGTACGGGACCGTAGCGTTCCACCTCGTCGAGCGCCAGGCGCCGCTCGATCAACAGGTTGAGCGCGACGGACTCGCGCGCCTCCCGATCCGAGGTGTCGATCGTAAGTAGGCCCAGCTCGAGAAATGCGCGAACATCGGATGCCAGGATCACCTGTCCCGACACGACGGCGAGGACGCGGTCGAGGGTCTGCGCCGCCGCAACGGAGCACGCCAGCAGGCACAGCGCGCACGCGAGCATGCAACTGGTTCGGCCGCGGCGCGCAGCCGCGCCGGCGCCACCGGCTGGCAGACGGCGCGCGGAACGATCAGAACGCCTGTCCGAAGCTGAAGTGCAGCGCCCAGCGCTGTTCCGGTTCGGAGTTGTGATGGTCACCGAACAGGTACCGCTCACCCAGCTTGAACCCTACGTCGAAGCCGAGTGGACCGACCGGCGAGTGGTACCGGACGCCGAAACCGGCGCCGGATCGCACCCGCCGCAGACCCAGATGTTCTATCCGATCATAGACGTTCCCGGTGTCGAGGAACGTCACCAGCCCCACCGCGCGGGTGACGCGTATACGGAGCTCCGTGTTGAAGATCAGCATCGCGTTGCCCCCCTGCGGGAAGCCC
The DNA here is from genome assembly GCA_965263055.1 of Vicinamibacterales bacterium. GTDB lineage: Bacteria > Acidobacteriota > Vicinamibacteria > Vicinamibacterales > UBA8438 > VXRJ01. The sequence continues at coordinate 883,227 of OZ253581.1, forward strand.
TCCTGATCGATGGTGCCGCCCAACTCGGTCCTCGGACTGCCCAGACGGTCCAGCGCGAAGCCGCGAACGGTCGTGTTGCCGCCCGCAAAGAACCGCTCGCTGATCGGGAGCGCCAATGCACTGCGGGTCGCGTCGGGCGCGTCCTGCGTGCCGCCCGCGTCGATACGTCGGGGAAAACCCCAGGCGACGCCAATCCGTGCGCCCGCTGCCACCACCACGCGGGACACACCGGGTAGCTGCCGGTACCACGAGCCGGACGCGAAGCTCTTCGAAAAGCCCACCTCCGATCCGATCGCGCGCGCCGCCACTTCGGTCTCGAGGCTGACGAACGTACCGCGCCGGGGATCGACCGGGTCGTCCCGCGTGTCGCGCACCTGACTCGCGGTGAACGATGACAGCCGGACGCTCGGAAACAGCCGGTCGACGATATCCGAGTCCTCCTGGTTGAGTGCCCGGTTCGACGTGTCGTTGTTGCCGAGGCGGTAGCCTACCGTCGTGCTCACCGCAACGTCCGTCGACTGGGTCAACTGCGCCGTGATGCCGCGCGTGAACAGGTCGAACCCGGGCCGGATGGCCCGCTCGACGTAGCCCGACACCACGATGTCCCACGCAAGGCCGACCGCCCGGGGCTCGCGATACGTGGCAAGCACGCGATACTCGTTGAAGCCGAGGGTCCGACTCGACGCCTCGGGCGCGAGGAGCACGGCTTCATTCTTGCGGCGGAGGCTAACACGGGAAAAGAGGTCGATAGACCGGTTCTTCCCCCAGAGGTTGCGGCGTCCGATCTCGAACGATCCGCGCGGCGCGAACTCGATCCGCTCTACCGCGGAACTCCGCGCCCCGCGCACCTCGCGCCGGAGCCGCTGCGACAGCTCGAACCCGCCGCCGTACCCGATGCGCGTTCCCGGCGCCTCGTCCACTTCGATGATCACGTCGCGCCGGTCGTCGCGGCCATGGCTGAACTCGCGGATGTCGAGCCGGCGGAACATGCCGAGCGCGTTGAGCCGCCGGCGCGTCTCGGCGACGTCGTCCAGGCCGAGCGGATCGCCCGGCGTTAGCGTGACCTCGCGGCGGATCGTCTCCGCATCCACCTGGCGGTTGCCGACGATGAGCACGTGGTCCACCAGCACCTGCGCACCTGCCGCGATCCGGTAGGTGAGGTCGACCAGCGTCAGGTCGTCGCTGAAGGCCGCGTCCACCGTGATGCGCGCCTGATCGAAGCCCTCGTTCAAGTAGAGGGTCAGCAATGCGTTGCGGTCGGCGTTCACCTGAGGCGCGTAGTAGGGATCACCGCCGGATGCGCCGATCGCCGAAACAAGCGCAGCCGGCGGCAACCCGAGCAGGCCCGGGCTCTCGAAGGCGACCGATCCGACGAGGGTCCGGACCCCCTCGACGATGGTGATCGCTATTGCCTGGGTGACCGTTCCGTCCGCCGCCGCCGCGCGAACGCCGTTCCCGGCGCCGCCGCCGTTGGCCGAGCGAACCGCGTTCCCGCCGCCGTTGCCGTTCCCCGCCGCTTCCGCCGCAGGACGGTCCTCCCGAACCGCGCGGACCGTTGCGAAGCCGAGCCGCGCATAACGTTCCTCTATCTCCGCCAGCCGCGCGTCCAGTTCGCGCATCACCAGCGGTTCGCCCTCGGTGAGATCGAGGATCGCCTGGATCTCACCGATCGGGATCGCCTGGTTCCCGCTGATCGCCACCGGCCCCACGTGGTAGAGCGGACCGCGAACGACGTCGAACGTGATGGCGAGCGCGTCGGGGTTCCCTTCGCGGGTATGCGTCACCGCCGCCTCACGGTAACCGAGCCGTCGGAGGTGCGCGGCGATGCGCTGCTCGGCATCCTCCAGCAGATCCTCGTCGGCGCTTGCCTCCCGCGCGATTGGCGCCAGATCCGCCACGTCGGCGCCGGGCACCTCGTCACCCGTGAACGTGACGCTGATCCGCGGGCCGCGGCGGGCGAACAAAAGCACGTCCAGCTCGGACTCGCCGAGCGACTCGACGTCGTGCGACAGCCGGGCTTCGTAGTGGCCGTCGCCCCGGAGCTCCGCCTCGTAGTCCGCCAGTTCGCTATCGAGCGCCGCCCCGTCGTAGGGAACGCCGTCCACGAGGCCGAGCCGGGCGCGGACGGTATCGTGGAACGCGAGCGGCCCGGTGATCGACCAGCGGCGGACTCGCGCGCGAGGCCCTGCCTCGATCGTCAGTCGCAGCGTGCGGCGATCGCCCCGCCCCAGCAGTTCCGGCGTGATCCCAGGCGCCAGGTAGCCGCGTCCGGCATAGACGCCGCGCACCGTTTCGACAACCGCCGCCGCCTGGTTGCTGGCGAATGTCTGGCCATGGACGCGGGTCACGGCGCGACGGATCTCGTCGTCGGCAAGGAGCCGCGGCCCGGCGAACGTGACGCGCTCGACAATCTCGACCGGCCGCAACTCGTACTCCAGCGCGACGCCGCCGCCGAGTGCGCTCGCGCCGACCTCGGCGCCACCGTAGCGCCCCAGGCTGAAGAGATGCGTCAGCGTCTCGCGCACCTCGCGCATCAACAGAGGCCGGCCGACGCGCGTCTCGCTCAGGTCGCGGAGGACCGCGTCGTTCAGTTCGCGGCCGTCGCTCGCGACGCGGACGTCGACCACGGTCTGGCCGATGAACCGGTCGACCTCGCCCTGCGCAGCCGGCACAGCGTCAGACGGAACGGCGACCGCCGCGCTGACGATCAGTGTGAACGCAAGGATCCCTCGGATCCGCATCAGAAGGTATGCCGTACGCGGAAGTCGAGCGCGTAGGTCCGATCCTCGTTCTGCGACAGCACCCACGACAGCCGGTCGCTGGCATCGTACTCCAGCATGACGATCAGATCCTGGTTCGCGCCGCTGACGGCGCGCGAAAACGTGAGATACGCGCGGTCGGAGATCCGCTTGCCGATCCGGACGCGGGCGGTCGGCACAAGCTGCGTCGACTGCAGTGCCGCCGGGTCGTCGAGGGCCGGCGTGATCTCGAAGTTGTCGATCCCTAGCGATCGTTCGACGACGCCGCCGACGCCGGCCGAGAGCGGGTTGTTCAGCAGACCCGCCCCGGCCGCCTGCAGCAGCCGCTCCTGCTGCGAAGCCTCCGGTGCGCGAAGCGTCCGGATCTCCGCCTGCTGCGGGTCGCGCCGGTCGCCGAGGAGCAGGCCGATTATCTCGAACTGCTGCAGCGGCGGATCCGATTCCAGCGTCGGCTGCCCCAGGCGGTCGAGCGTGCCGTTCAGCCCCAGCGTCACCCGGTAGGTCTGCCCCGGCACCCGGATGTCGGTCTCCGCCTCGATATCGAAGATCGGCTCCACCTCGACGGGGTTCGCGAAGCCGATGATGCCGCGGGTGATCCGGTAGCGGTTGCCCTCGAAGTAGATCTGTCCCCGCTCTATCTCGGCGTTTCCCAGGACCGAAGGCCGGTCGTAGGTCCCGGTCAGGGTGAGATCGGCGCTCGCGACGATCTGTGCCCGGTTGTCGGAAAACCGCAGGCTCGACGGCGCCTCGATGCGAAGGTCGAAGCGGAGCGGCAACGTCTCCGTCCCGGCGTCGGGCGCGAGCGAGACGGCGGCCGACGTCTCGAAGAAGCCGCCGTCCGCCTGGAACAGGTCGAGCCAGATCGCGTCCTGTACGGTGACGACTCCGCCCAGCGTCGGCGCATCGACGCTGCCGGTCAGGGTCAGTTCCCCGTCTACCTCCGAGCGAATTCCTTCGGGGTACCGGAGGGCAATGTTGCGGCCCGTCGCGGTGACGTTCAGATCGCCGACACCGTAGCCGTCGAGGCCGACGCGCCCGCCGAAGGTGATCGGCCCTCCCCCCAGTTCCGCCGCCAGCTCGTCGAAGCGGACTCCCCCGGGCTCCAGTACTACGCGGCCGTTCAGCGCGTCGAGCGCGTGCGGCAGGGCGAGGTGGCGCAGCCTGCCGTCGGCGATCCGCGCCTCGCCGGTGATGACCGGATGATCGAACGAGCCGCCCACTTCGGCCGTGAGCCGCATGGCGCCGCGGCTCCGGACGTCGGACAGGAACCCCTGCAGGATGCCGAGGCTGGCATCTCCCTCGATCCCAAGCGCCACCTGCTCGTCGGCGAGCGACAGCGAACCGGTTACCTCCAGCTCGGTCCCTTCGCCGCCGAGACGCATCCGGTCGACCCGGATGACGTTGTCCGTGAGCGACAACTGCACCGGGCCGTCGTTCCGCACCGTGTAATCGAACAGGCCGAGCGTCATTTCGTCGACCGCAACCTCAACGTCGAGCTGCCCGATGTCGTCCAGCGGTCCTTCGACGCGGAGCGTGCCGCTAGCGAGCAGCGCCGCACCCGTCATCAGATCCGGGTACCGCGCGCGGACGAACGGATCGAGCCGGGTGTTCGTGACGTTGAACCGCAGCTCGGACGGCGCGCCCTCCAGTCCGATCCGTCCCGCGCCGGAGACTGCAACATCAGCCGACGCCGCTTCGAGCTCGACCGCCATCGCGTTTGCCTCGACGCCGATCCGTCCGGTCACCTGGCCAAGCGGCGCACCATCGACGGCGACATCGCTCATCGTGCCGCGCAGCGTGTAGCGCGGATCGTCGAACGGGCCCGCTCCCGAGATCGACGCATCGATCCGGCCGTCGACCGGAAGGCCGAAGCTGCCCATGAAGTTCGACGCTGCGAGATCGACGTTCCGCGCGTCGGCATTCACCGAGTAGGTGGCATCCCACCGGACGTACATCGCGCCGGTCACGTCGCCATCGCCCTGGCGGACGGTCAGGCCGTCGAGCCAGACGCCGGTCCCGTCGAAGCGGAGGTCCGCCTCCGCGTCGTCGAACGCCTCGCCGTACGCCAACCCTTCACCCAGACGGAGGCTGCCGAAGCCGAACGGCTCGCCATACGGGCCGTACAGCCGGATCTGGCCATAGGCCGGCGCGTCGATCGAATACCCTTCGAGCTCGAACGCCAACCGCACCCGTTCGGTCGGGAGCGCGTCCAGCTCGAAGCGGACGTCCAGTTCCTCGCTGCCGGGCGGCGGCGGCCCGATCGCGAACCCGCCGTCGATCGCCAACACCGCGGCGCCGTCGTCGAAGCGGCCCGCCGTCACGTCCAGGATGTTGTCCTCCAGGACGAAGTCTCCCTCGCCGTGGCCCCAGTTGACGTTCCAGGCATGGATCCCGTCGCCGTCGAAGCGGGCCTCGATGCGGGGCGAGCCGATGTCGCCCAGCAGGAGGCCGTTCATCGAGCCGTAGCCGGCCAGCGCCAGCTCGCCGGTCGGACGCCCGAAGGCGGTGAGGGTGGCGGCAAGCATCCGGTCGCTCTCCTGCCAGTCGGCGCTCACGACGTCGAACGGGATGCGGGTGGTATCCGGCTCGTCTATCTGTCCCGTGTCGAACCTGATCGCGGTGAGCGGCGTCGATATCCAGCCCGGCTCGACCATCACGCCCTCGTCCGGGTCGAACGTGAACCTCGCCTCGCCCCCCATCGGGAAGCGCCACGGTCCGCCGTCCGGATCGAACGGCTGCGCTGCGTAAGCCCACCCGGTCCGTCGCGACGTCGGACGGATCCCGCGCGGCAGCAGCGCGACGCCGTCCGGAGGATCGATCCGGACCGACGCCTCGCCATGCCGCTCCGCCATTGCGCCGAGCGGCCATTCGAGACGCGCCTCGCCGCCAAGCCGGCCGAGGGGACGAACACCCTGCACCTCGAGCGCCTCCAGCAACGGATCGAGGCTGGCGCCGGTGACGCGTGGAAGGAACGTGGCCACACCCGGCTCGGGCGCGCCGAGCGGCTTCATCGCGTAGGTGAAGTCGAGCGTGCCCTCGTAGAAGGCCGAATGCGCCCGTGTGATCTCGAAGCGGTCGTTCGTCCAGATCAGATCGCCTTCGAGAGCCGGGAACGCGAGGTCGATCAGCGTCGGATCCGGCGCCGTGAACGTCCCGGTCAGCTCGCGCCCGCCGTCGAAGATGTGCCACGTGCCGGTGAACGCCGCATCGCCGATCACCGTGAAGTTGTCGCGTGCGAAGAAGATCGTCTTCATTACCGGCAAGTCGATCGCCGAATCGCGCACGTGGTAGAGCTGCTCCGGCCAGTTCAGCATGTCGACGCTGCCGTCGACCCGCGCCTCGAATCCGTCGGCGAAGAAATCGGCCCGGATCAGGTCGACCAGGCCGCCGTCGAGCCGGTAGTCGGCATCCATGGCGATCGTCATCGGTTCGTAGTCGCCAATCACGAGGGTGCCGCCGCTAAACGTCGCCCGGCCGCCGTAGCCGGTCGTCTTCGCCACCGTCAGGTCGATGTTCGGCGCGACGATGCTCCAGGGCGCGCCATGATCCTCGTAGACGAACGCGCCATCGTGCGCGCGGAGGTACTGCACGGTCGTGACGATCCGCCGCGCGGATTCCTCCTCCTCTTCCCCGCCCGCGGCCGCCGCGGCATCATCCGGAGGCGGCGCCTCGTCCGGGTCGCGCCGGGCCACGAACGCGGGGAAGGTGTGCCGGCCGCCCTCGAAGCCTTCGACCAGCATCCGCCACCCCTGCAGGTCGACCGAATCGACGAGAATCTCCCCCTGCAGCAGCGGCAGCCACTGCGTCGTGATGACCAGGCTGTCCGCCGTGAAGAAGTCGCGATCCCCCGGGTTCTGCCCCCCGATTACCAGGTCTTCGATCAGGAAGCGTCCCGGCAGCACATACGTGCTGAGCCGCCCGATGGTCACCGGCCGGCTGATCGCGCCGGCGAACCGCTGCTCCGCCTGGGCCCGCAGGCTGGGACCGAGATCGACGGTGACGATCGAAACGAGGCCGCCCACGATCAGGGCGACGACCGCGATCACCGCCCACTCGATCCGCCGGCGTACCCGGCTTCCAAGGGACCGCCAGCGATGGAAGAAAGCCCCGACCCTTGTGCGGTCGTCCTCGCGCACGTCGGGCCCCGCCGGCGCGGCGGCGGGCTCGGATGACACGGCGCCGGTCTCTACCGGCGCGTCCGGCGCGTCGGGATTGGCCGGCGCGGTCGGCGCACCGTCCGCCGCCCCCGGTGCGGTCTCTGACGCCGCAATGGGACCGGCGGTTGCGTCCGGACCGCCGTCCGGGCGTGTCAGGTCATCGGCCACGGCTCGGCACTCACTCGATGGTGGCGAGCAGGCGCCCCGCCTCCACCGACATTCCCTCACTCACCTCCACCCCGGTGACGGTGCCGGCGCGGGGAGCGCTCAGCTCGTTCTCCATCTTCATCGCCTCGACCACCACCAGTGGCTGGCGGGCCTCGACCTCCTCGCCCGGCGCCACCAGCACGCGCACAACCTTGCCCGGCATCGGAGCCGTCAGCCGCGCCGCGCCCGAGTCGCCGCCGGCCCCGAAGGTGTCCGTGACGCGCGAACGGCTGCCGTTGATTGCCGCCTCGATCTCGACGCCACCGACCTGGATCGCCGTCACCGCCGGACGATCCGTCGGCGTGCAGCGCGCCAGGCGGCTGGTCGACCCGCCACGGTCCGTCCGCACGAACGAGAGGAGCACTCCGTGGCGGGTGCGTTCCACCAACCGAGCATCCACCTCGCGCGACGTACCGCCCCACGAGACGATGTAGCGCCCCGGCAGCGGCGATGACTCGACAGTCACGTCATGCGCCGTGCCTTTCACCTCTATCTCGATCCGCATCGCCTAGTCGCGCAATCCCTCGACCCGGGCCACCCGCTTCCACCGGCCGGCGGCTGTCGCCGACTTCCCGCGATCCGATGCGACCGCCGGGCCGCCGAGTGCAACCGAGAGCGCCGCAGCCAGAATCGCGGTCTCCTCGCCGTCGTCCGGCAGATCGACGAACGGCTCGCCGTTCCGGTCCGCCAGCACGCGATCCAGAAACGTCGTATCGAACCGTCCCGCCAGCACGTCCTCTTGCGCCAGCAGCCAGCGGAAAAGCGGGATCGTCGTCTGCACACCCGCGATTTCGTATTCCGCCAGGGCCCGAGCCATCCGGGCGATCGCGGTTGCCCGGTCCGACGCGTGCGCGACGAGCTTCGCCACCATGGAGTCGTAATGGACCGGCACCTCGAAGCCCGCCTCGACACCGGCGTCGACCCGGATGCCTGGCCCCGCGGGCGGCCGGTACGCCGTCAGCAGTCCCGGGCACGGCATGAAGCCAGCGTTCGGATCCTCGGCGTAGACACGACACTCGATCGCGTGGCCATCGGGCGCGAGCGCCCGCTCCGGATCGATATCGAGCGGCTCACCCTGCGCGATGCGGAGCTGCCAGCGAACCAGGTCGATGCCCGTCACCATCTCGGTCACCGGATGCTCCACCTGAAGCCGCGTGTTCATCTCGAGGAAGTAGAACGACCCGTCGTCGTCGTACAGCATCTCGACCGTGCCGGCGTTCGTGTAGCCCGCCTCGCGCGCCAAGTTCGCTGCCGCGGCGCCGAGCGCCCGACGCGTCTCGACGCTCACGGCGGGCGACGGCGATTCCTCGATCACCTTCTGGTGCCGCCGCTGAATCGAACATTCGCGTTCGACGAACGGCACGACGGTGCCATGCGCGTCGGCGAGCAGTTGCACTTCGACGTGCCGCCCATGCTCGATGCAGCGCTCCAGGTAGACCGCGCCGTTGCCAAACGCGGAGGCCGCTTCCGAGCGCGCTCTCTGGATCGCGCGGAGCAACGCGTCCGGATTGCGCACCAGACGCATCCCCTTGCCGCCGCCGCCGGCGACCGCCTTGACGAAGAGAGGGTACCCCACCGCGTCACCCGCCACCTGAAGCTGTTGCGGCTTCGCATCGTCCGGCAACGGACCGTCGCTTCCCGGCACGATCGGCACGCCGGCTCGCGCTGCCGCCTCGCGCGCCGCCGTCTTTCCCCCCATCAGGTCGATCACGCCGGCGGACGGCCCAATGAAGATGAGCCCCGCGTCCTCTACGGCCCGCGCAAACGACCCGTTCTCAGCAAGAAAACCGTAGCCCGGATGGATCGCATCGGCGCCGGTCCGCACCGCCGCGTCGAGGATCTTCTCGATCCGGAGGTAGCTGTCGGCCGGGGCGTTCGCCTCCAGCCCAACCGCTTCGTCGGCGTACCGCACGTGCGGCGCCAACCGGTCGCAGTCGGACCAGATCGCCACCGTCGGCAGCCCCATTTCGTGGCAAGCGCGCATGATCCGAACGGCGATTTCGCCCCGGTTGGCGACGAGAACCTTCACACGTCGAGTTTAGCACCTGCCTGAACCCGTTCCCCGACCCGGTCCCCGGCGCCGGAAGGGGCGTGGGGCAGCGTCGGGGGGGGGGTGGTCAGAGCGGGATGTTGCCGTGCTTCTTGGCGGGGGTGCGGTCGCGCTTGCCCTCGAGACTCTTCAGCGCGGTAATGATCTTCCCGCGGGTAGCGCGCGGAGCGATCACCTCGTCGAGGAAACCTCGCCCCGCCGCGACGAAGGGGTTGGCGAGCTTCTCGCGGAATTGCCGCACCCGCTCGGCGCGGAGGGCGTCGGGATCGGCGGCGGCATCCAGTTCTCGCTTGTACAGGATGTTGACCGCCCCCTCCGGGCCCATCACCGCGATCTCAGCGGTCGGCCAGGCGAAGTTGACGTCGGTCCGGAGGTGCTTGCTGGCCATGACGCAGTAGGCACCTCCGTACGCCTTGCGCGTGACGACGGTCACCTTCGGCACCGTAGCCTCGGCGAAGGCGTAGATCAGCTTCGCGCCGTGCTTGATGATTCCGCCGAACTCCTGCACGGTGCCGGGAAGGAAGCCGGGGACATCCTCGAACGTAACGAGAGGAAGACTGAACGCGTCGCAGAAGCGGACGAAGCGCGCCCCCTTGATCGATGCGTCGATGTCGAGCGCCCCGGCGAGGTGCGCCGGCTGGTTCGCCACGACGCCCACCGGACGGCCCCCGAAGCGCGCGAAGCCGACAACGATGTTGCGGGCGAAGTGCTCGTGCACTTCGAGGAACCCGCCGTCGTCGGCGACAATGCGGATCAGGTCCACGATGTCGTACGGCTGGTTCGGCGACTCGGGCACGAGCGCATCGAGCGCGGGCGATTCACGGTCGGCCGGATCGGCGGTCACCACGCGCGGCGGATCGTCCAGGTTGTTGCCCGGCAGATAACCGAGCAGTTCCCGCAGCAGCGCGAGGCAGTCCTGATCGGTCGGCACCGCGAAGTGCGCCGCTCCGCTCCGCGCATTGTGCGTCATCGCTCCGCCCAGCTCGTCCTTCGAGACCTCCTCGTGCGTAACGGTCCGGATGACGTCCGGGCCGGTGACGAACATGTAGCTGGTCTGATCCACCATCACCGTGAAGTCGGTGAGCGCGGGCGAATAGACCGCACCGCCCGCGCACGGCCCCATGATCGCCGAAAGCTGTGGGATGACGCCCGAGGCGAGCGTGTTGCGCAGGAAGATGTCGGCGTAGCCGGCGAGCGAGGCGACGCCTTCCTGGATCCGCGCGCCGCCGGAGTCGTTCAACCCGACCACCGGCGCGCCGTTGCGCATCGCGAGCTCCATGATCTTGACGATCTTCGCGGCGTTCGTTTCGGAGAGCGAGCCGCCAAACACCGTGAAGTCCTGCGCGAACGCGTAGACCGGCCGGTCGTCCACGAGGCCGTGTCCCGCCACGACGCCGTCCCCCGGGATCAGTTGCTCGTCCATCCCGAAGTCACGGCAGCGGTGGGTCACCAACTTGTCGACTTCAACAAAGGTGCCGGGATCGAAAAAGCGATCAATCCGTTCGCGCGCGGTCAGCTTGCCGGCATCGTGCTGTCGCTGCCGGCGACTCTCGCCGCCACCCTCCTCAGCCCGGCGTTCGCAGTCAGCGAGCGTGGCGTGTCTGTCCATCACGCCTTGACCGCCTGCGCCTTATCCCAGTCGGCGAGGAACTTGGCCAGCCCGATATCGGTCAGCGGATGGTTGAAGAGGCTGTCGATCACCTTGGGCGGGCAAGTGCAGATGTCGGCCCCCGTCCGCGCCGCCTCGACAACGTGGATCGGTCCGCGGACGCTCGCCACCAGCACCTCGGTGTCGAACTGGTAGTTCTCGAAGATCTCGACGATCTGGCCGATCAGCGCCATGCCGTCGGTCGCGACATCGTCGAGCCGGCCGACGAACGGGCTTATGAACGCGGCGCCCACCTTTGCGGCCAGCAGCGCCTGCGCCGGCGAAAAGCAGAGGGTCACGTTCACGCGGATGCCGTGGTCCGTCAGCGCGGCGCAGGCGCGCACTCCTTCCCGGCCGAACGGCACCTTGACTACGATGTGCTCGTCCAGCGCAGCCAGTTCGCATCCTTCACGCACCATCCCGGGGGCGTCGGTCGCGACCACCTCGGCGCTCACCGGCCCGCCGACCGATCGGCAGATGCGGCGCAGCGTCTCCCGCGGGTCTCCCGGCTCCCTCGCCAGCAGCGACGGGTTGGTGGTTACGCCGTCGATGATGCCGAGCGGCACGAGTGCGTCGATCGTGTCGCTGTTCGCACTATCGACGAAGATCTTCATCGTTGTCCTCCGTCTCCGCGTTCGACGTCGTTCGCCAGTTCGCCAATCCCCTCTATGCTCACCACGACCCGGTCGCCCTCGGCAAGCGGACCGACCCCGGGCGGCGTACCGGTTGCGATGACGTCGCCCGGCTGAAGCGTCATGACGCCGGTCACGAACTCGACCAGATGGTCGAGCGGGAAGATCATCTCGCGGGTGTTGGACGCCTGCCGCGTCTCGCCGTTGACGGCCGAGGCTATCGCAAGCGCGGATCCGTCGAGGCCGACCGCGATGGCGGGACCGACCGGCGCGAACGTGTCGAATCCCTTGGCCCGCGTGTACTGCACGTCCTTCTTCTGAATGTCGCGGTCGGTCACATCGTTGAAGCACGTGAGGCCCAGAACGTAGTCCGCGGCGTCCGCCGCCCGGACGTTCCGTGCCTCGCGCCGGATCACGATCCCCACTTCCGCCTCGTGGTCCACTCGCCCATGACCGGGCGGCAGGAAGATCGCCTCCTCCGGGCCGACAATCGCCGATGGCGGCTTGAGGAAGATGAGCGGCTCGTCCGGCAACGCCTTGCCCATCTCCTTTGCATGATCGCGGTAGTTGAGCCCGACCGCGACGATTTTGGACGGCGCGACGGGCGGCAGAAGCCGCACTTCGTCCGGATCGAGCGCCGCTCCCGGGCCGTACGTCCCGAACGGATCGCCGTCGAGCTCTGTCCAGGAGCCGTCTCGCTCCAGGGCCCAGAGGCTCCCGCCATCGCGCGCCACCCGGTAGATCCGATCCATCCGCCCTGCTCCTCCGTCCGCGCCGTCCGCTCCGTCCGGCTCCCGCCGTCTCTGCCGCACCTCTACGCTACCGCGCCGTCTCCACCACCGGCTCCGACAGCGGGCTGACGTTCGGGGGAATCGCGCGGTCGAGCCCCCGTATTCGATAAACGTAGCGCTCCCCCGGAGTGACCCGTGTGTCCTGGTACACCGCCACCGCAACCGGCTCGGTCGTGAGCCGTTGGAGTGTCGCATCTGGCGCGCTTCCGCGCAAGACGACATAGCCGGCGAGGTCCTCCTCCTCGTTCGGATCCCAAACCAGGCTGATGCCGTTCCTGTCCGCCACCGCGATCAACCCGGTCGGCGCGGCCGGCGGAAACGTGTCCGTCAGCTCGATGCAGGTGGTGAAGGACGCCGGACCCTGAACCGGCGTCGTATCGACGTAGTCGATCACCCGGACCGCGTAACAGCGCGTCTCGCCGAACACGACGTCGGGGTCGGTGAACGACGCCTCCCGGCCCGGCGGGCCGAGCGGCTCGGGACGCGCCCGGTCCGGATCCCAGGCCGCGTGATCGTAGACGGCGTAGTCGGATCCCGGTGGCCATTCAACAACCGGCGTCGACGCCAGCAGCGGCGGCTCCACCACCGCCGGCTGCACCGGATGGCGGAAGGTCGGCGGCTCGGTCCAGGCCACCTCGATCATCTCTTCGGTATACGTGACCACGGGGAGGCCGGACGGCGGCGGCGGCGGCGCGACCAGCGGTACATCCGCGACCGGCGACGGATCGCCCATCCGGTCGCGTGACGAGATCGCGATCGCGACGTACGATCGGATCGGCGGCGGCTCCGGCGGCGGCGCGACCAAGGGACGCGGCGGCCGGCGCGCGGTCTCGTCCCGCTCCTCGTCGTCCTCTTCCTCGTCGTCCGGATCGCCGATGACGACCGGCGCCAGCGCGTCCGGCGTCAACTGCTCGACCACCGTCACCGCATCCCCCTGCACCACGACGCCATCCGCCGACGGCGCCCCGTCCGTTGCCGGCGACGGCGCAACACCCGGGGGGCCCACGTCCAACGTCGCCACCAGCGTCGCCGCGGCCAGCCAGTCTTCATCCACCGGGGGACGCGGCCGCCGCGCCTCCGGCTCGGTCGTCACCGCATATACCTCGATCCGGACGATGTCTCCGGGTGTCGTGCCGTCGGAGTCCTGATCCGGCGCGGTGAACTCGAGATAAACCCGCTCGCCGAGGCGCGCCGCGTCGACCGTGCCGATCGTGGCGGGAACAATCCGGAGCGGCGGCAGCGGAGCTGACCGGGAGCCGCATCCGGCGGTGGCAAGCACCGCCACTCCCAACAGCGCAACCCCTCCGACGGCGGGGCGGCCGCGGTTCACGGTACGACGACCGGGCGCATGGACGTTCAAAGGATGTAGCGCGACAGGTCCTCGTTGTCGACAATGTCGGCCAGCATCCGCTCGACGTAGGCAGCGTCGATGATGACCTGTTCGTCCCCCATGTCGGGCGCGTTGAAGGAGATGTCGTCGAGCAGCTTCTCCATCACCGTGTGGAGGCGGCGCGCGCCGATGTTCTCGCTCCGGTCGTTCACCCGGTTGGCCATCTCAGCAATTAGACGGATCGCACTGTCGTGGAACACCAGGTCGATCCCTTCAGTGGCGAGGAGCGCGCGGTACTGCGTAACGAGCGCCCCCTGCGGCTCGGTCAGGATCCGGACAAAGTCCTCGGTCCCGAGCGAATCGAGCTCCACGCGAATCGGGAAGCGTCCCTGCAACTCCGGGATAAGGTCGGACGGCTTCGACAGGTGGAACGCGCCGGCGGCAATGAAGAGGATGTGATCCGTCCGGCACATGCCATGCTTCGTCCTGACCGTCGTCCCCTCGACGATCGGCAGGATGTCGCGCTGCACACCCTCGCGGCTCACGTCCGGACCGTGGGCCCGCTCACGGCCCGCGATCTTGTCGATCTCGTCGACAAAGATGATCCCTGCCTGCTCGACCCGCTCGATCGCGGTCCGGCCAACGCTCTCCATGTCGATCAGCTTCTGCTCCTCCTCGCGGGCCAGATGATCGGCCGCCTCCAGCACGCGCATCTTGCGCGGCCGGTTGCGTCCGAAGAGGCCCGGCATCATCTCCTTCATCGTGACGTCGATCTCTTCCAACGACGTCCCGCCGATCACCTGAAGCGAAGGGAACGACGCCTCGCGCGCCTCCAGCTCGACCATGCGATCGTCGAGCAAGCCCGCCCGGAACCGCTCGCGCAACTTCTCGCGCGTCCGGCGCGCGGAGTCCACTGACGGCGCCGGTTCGCCCGCGGCATCGTCCGATCCGCGCACCGGCGGCACAATCGGGGCCGGTCCCGGCCGTGCCGGCACCAGCAGGTCGAGCAGACGCTCTTCCGCGTTGGCGCGCGCCTTGTCGCGTACCTCGACGAGCCGCGCCTCGCGCACCATGCCGACGGCCAGCTCGACCAGGTCGCGCACCATCGACTCGACATCGCGCCCCACATAGCCCACCTCAGTGAACTTCGACGCTTCCACCTTGAGGAACGGCGACTGCGCGAGGCGCGCCAGGCGCCGCGCCACCTCGGTCTTGCCGACGCCGGTCGGCCCGATCATCAGGATGTTCTTCGGCGCCACCTCGCTCGCCAGCTCCGGCGGCAGCTTCTGCCGGCGCATCCGGTTGCGCAGCGCGACCGCCACCGCGCGCTTCGCCTGCTGCTGGCCGATGACATACCGGTCGAGCTGGACGACGATCTCGCGCGGCGTCAGCGCATCGGTGCTGGAGGCAGTGGTCTCAGGGAGGTAGATCGGCACGGCTACAGTGTCTCGATGGTGACACTGGCATTTGTGTAAATGCAAATCTCCGCCGCGACCTGCATCGCCGTCTCCGCGATCACCCGCGCGTCGTGCTCGCTCTGCCGGGCCAGCGCCTTGGCCGCCGCCATTGCAAAGGCGCCGCCCGATCCAATCGCCACAATGCCGTCGTCCGGCTCGATGAGGTCGCCGTTGCCCGAGAGCAGCAGCGTCGTACGCGCGTCGGCCACCAGCAGCATCGCGTCGAGTCGGCGGAGCGCGCGATCGGTCCGCCACTCCTTCGCCAGCTCCACCACCGCCCGCTCCAGGTTGCCTCGGTACTCCTCCAGCTTCGCGTCGAAACGGGAGAACAGCGCGAACGAATCGGCGGCGGAACCGGCGAAGCCGGCCAGGACCCGGCCGTTGTAGAGGCGCCGGATCTTCTTGGCGGACTGCTTGACCACGGTTGCGCCCAGCGTCACCTGCCCGTCGCTCGCCATCACGGTTCGGCCGCCCCGGCGGACGGCGAGGACGGTGGTGCCGTAGAAAGTTTCCGGATCGGGTCTGCTCGTCCTCATTCGGGGTGGCCTCCCTGGGCAGCGCGGCGGCGGAAGAGGAAGTAGAGCGGCAGGCCGGCGGCGATCAGCAGCACGCCGGCGCCCGACGCGACCGGTTCGCGCCAGACCGCGTTCACCAGCATTGCCGCGCTCGCCGCGACGAACACCGCCGGCGCCGTCCAGCGGAGCAGCGTCACCGGCCGCGCGGCTGCCCCGTCGCGCCGCCGCAGGACAAAAAGGGCCGCCACACCCGCTCCGGCGAACATCACAACCGCGAAGCCGGTATAGAGGAGTAGCTGATCGAACGTTCCGGCAAGCACCAGCAGCCCGCTCCAGGCGCTCTGGGCCAGGATCGCGGCAACCGGCGTGCGCAACCGCGGATGCACCCGCGCCGCCGCTTCGAAGAACTGGCCATCGCGCGCCATCGCGAAGTAGACCCGCGGGCCGGCCAGCACCATCGCGCTGAGGCTGGCGGCGATCATCACGACCGAGGCGGCCGCAAGCAGCGCCCCGAACCCGTCGCCGAACAGCCGCGCGCCCGCCGCGTCGATCACGCGCGCGTCGGCCGAGGCGAGTGCGGCCATCTCGTCCACCGGCATCGCGTAGACGTACAGCAGGTTCAGCAACAGGTAGATGCCGACGACAGCCGAGGTCCCAACCGCCATGGCGATCGGCACGTTCCGCTCCGGCTCGCGGATCTCCTCGGCGACGTACGCCGCGGCGTTCCAGCCGGAGTAGCTGAACATGATCGGAATGAGGGCAAGCAGCCAGAGCGCCGGCGTCACCGCCTCCCCCCCCGGCGCGCTGAAGTTGGCCGCCGATCCGCTGCCGATCGCGAAGCCGAGCGCGACGAGCAGAACCAGGAAGCCCACCTTGGCGGCGGCGAGGAAGTTCTGCACGATCCGCCCCGGGCCGAGGCCAGCGATATGAACGGCGGTGAGGGCCGCTATCGCGCCGAGGGCAACGACGGTGCGTGGCGACACGCTGAGGGTAACGGCGCCGAGGGGGAGCGTCCAGAACGGCGTCGCGTCGGCTGCGGCCGGAACCAGGCGCCCGAGGTAGATCGCCAGGCCGACCGCGCCGGCTGCGATGGCCCCGGAGAAGCCCGCGACGAACGACGTCCAGCCGGAGAGGAATCCCGCAACCGGGCCGAACGCCTCGCGCAGATAGACATACTCACCGCCCGCCCGCGGGAGCCGGGCCGCCAGCTCGGCGTAGGCCATCGCGCCGGCGAAGGCCAGCAGACCACCGGCGAGCCAGGCGCCCAGCATCGCCCAGACGTTCGGCACCCAGACGGCGACCAGGGCGGGGACCAGGAAGATGCCGCTGCCGATCACGTTGGAGACGATGATCGACGCGCCGTCTAGCGGCCCGAGGCGGCGGACGAGCGATGGCGCGGAAGCGGTCACGCGGGCAGCCGGTTGCTACTGGGTCAGCAACTGCCGGTTGATCGGGAACTCGAGCACCTTCGCCCACTGTTCGGCGCGGTGCCTGACGTACAGCTCCACCTTCACGTCGACGAAGTCGCGGTGCCCGATCATCTCCGGGAGCGACTGCTCGCCCGTATAGCCGAGGTGTGACTCCATCGTGAACGGCCCAAGTCCGTCGCCGGCCGCGAGCCCCTCGACGCCGGCCGCCCGGATCAGCGGCGCGCCACCCCACTCCTGATCCTCGGCGAGGCAGGTGCCGGCCTCGGCATCCGCGGGCGACACCGGATCGTCGGGCGGCGCCTGCCCTTGGTAGAGCACCAGGCAGCGGCGGAAGACGCCGTTGAGCTGCAACATGCCGAGATCATCTTCCGAGACGTTCTCGATGCTGAACTCGATGGCGGGCACCAGCTTGTTGCGCCCCAGGTCGTCCAGGCCGATATCGAGCCAGCCGGTCGTGACGTCGGTCACCTCGAGCGCCGCCGTCATCTCCGGCGACGATCCGCACCCGGCCGCCGCGACGAGCGGCGCCAGCACCAGTGCGGAAAGCCACGTCGAACGGTTTCGCATCGGTCGATTGTAGATCGCCTGCACTGGGAAGCTCCTATCGGCGACCGGCGGCGGCCGGGCGCGCGTCGCCGGGCGGTGCCGCGACCCGCACGACGAAGTCAGCGAAGTCCTCCCGGACTCGCGCCGGATTGCGTTCCTGAGCAAGTCGGAGTCGCTGGACGATGTCGGCCCACGCCGGTTCGGGCGCCAGCCCCCGCCCGGCCATCCGCCGGCGGATCTCGTCGAGCAGCGCCGCCGATGATTCGGGCGTGAAGACGGTTAACCGCTCCAGCATCGCCGCCGGGTCGCTCGGCGGCAACTGATCGCGGCCGACGAGCACGAATTCCAGTCCTGATCCGAAGGCGTCCCCGGGCGGCGACAGCACGATGTCAGTCTCTCGCCGCCCCGCCCGCAGCACCGCGTCCGGTCCGGTTACGCCCGCTACGTCCGCGACCGGTAGCACGACCGGCGGCGGCGAATCCGCTCTCGCGAACGCCGGCACCGTCCCGCCCGGCATCTCCGGCCGCCCCACGCTGAAGGCCAAATCACCGTAACGCACCTCGAACCCGGCGATGGCCGCCGCCGTGGCCCCGACCGCCAGGCAGAGCGTCGCGGCGGCGCCGAGGCTCCAGGCGAGCGGCAG
The DNA here is from genome assembly GCA_965263055.1 of Vicinamibacterales bacterium. Lineage (GTDB taxonomy): Bacteria > Acidobacteriota > Vicinamibacteria > Vicinamibacterales > UBA8438 > VXRJ01. The sequence continues at coordinate 901,392 of OZ253581.1, forward strand.
CGGCCGGGCGGGCCAGAACGACCAGCGCTTCCAGGTCTCGCGCGCCGCACTCGATGCCGGCTGCGCGACGGTCCGCCACCGATCGAACCCGCGGTCGATCTCCGGCACGGTCCAGGCCGACAACGCGACCTGCACCGACCGCAACGACGCCAGCTCCTCGGAACAGTCTCGGCAGGCGGCAAAGTGCGCCTCCAGCCGCGCGCGTTCACGGCCCGAGTCCTCGCCGTAGAGATAGGTGACGAGTACGCTCTTCTCGGGACAATCAGCCATCGGACTCTCCTCCGCGTTCCAGCACCAGGCGGGGATAACCCGCCCCGGCGCCGGCGGCCTGCAATGCGGTCGGGCTCACCGGATCGGCCAGCAGCCGCCGCAACGTCTTGAGCCCCTGGTACACCCGGGTCTTGACGGTGCTCAGCGGCTTCTCCGTCAAATCGGCGATCTCCTGGAGCGTGAGCCCCTCGAACTCCTTCAGGATGATGGCGTGCCGCTGCGCATGCGGCAGTGCGCGCATCGCCCGCTGCACCGTCTCGATCTGGGACCGGCGGATCAGGCGCTCCTCGGCCGGTTCGGCGGCGAGGCTCGCCCGCTCATCCGCCCGGTGCGCCGCATCCGTTACCTCCTGGCCACCCCGGTCCAGGCTGAGCAGGCGCGAACGCTTCCGCGACCGGAACCAGTCACGGCAGCGGTTGAGGGTGATGCGGTACATCCACGTGGAAAACTGCGAGTCGTGACGGAATCTGCCGATCGACCGCCAGGCGCTGATGAACGCCTCCTGGACAATCTCGCACGCCTCGGTCTCGTCCTGCACCTCCCGGAGGGCCAGGGCGAACATCTTCTGCTGCCAGCGGCGCACCAACTGCCCGAAGGCGTGGCGGTCCCCCTCCTGCGCACGGGCGACGAGCTCCTCGTCGGTCACTGTGATCTGGCCGGCGAAGGCTTCCCCGGGCGAAGGGTCGGCCTCTTCCGGCCGCGCCTTGCGAGTCACCGTGGCGGCTACCTGCATCTCCTTACCTATTGGACGTTGCTACCGGCAAAACGGTCTGCGTCAGCCGGGGTCGGCGATGCGGAAGGCGAGCCGGTAGCCGTCGTCCCCCTCTGTGCCGACGACCACGCGGCCGTAGTCGCGCGCCGGCGCGGACGCCGCAAAGAGCACCTTCGTGTCCGTTCCGCCCGCGAGGCGCCGGGTGACGGTTGCCTGCACGTGCTCGGCCAGGGAGCCGAACGCATCGCCCGCCGCGCCGCCGGCGACCGGAACGTCACGCGTCTCCGCCTTCACCCGGCGCGCCGCCCGGTCGATGACGCCGCCCGCGAAGCGCAACGCCGCATCGGCCAGCGCGTCCCACCAGTTTCGCCGGTTCACGTCGAGAACGGTTACCTTCAGCCGGTGGAGCTTCATCGCCCGAAGCCGAAGCACCAGGCGGTCCCACGCATCGATCCGCTCGACGTGCACCTCTGGCAGGTAGTACGCCGTCGAACCCTTCCGCTTGCCGCGCCGTGCGGCGGCGGGCCGCTTCCTTGCGGAAGAAGTTCTCCTTCGCGTGCGCGCCGGGCTGGCACTCCCAGAAGGTGTCCAATCCCGGCAGCACCGCCGTCTCCGTGTCGAAGTCACCCCGCTTGTTCTGGTAACGCAGTTCGACGATCAGCCGGAAGTTCGCCTGGCGTCCTGGCAGGCGGGCCGGAAACCGGAATTCGTCCAGCGTGATCTCGTAGTCGTGAAGCGGATCCTTCGCAGCCATCGCTTCGACCATTCCTCTCTCAAGGTAATCGGCGGGTCTGCGCGCAGCGCCCGGACGGCCGGCTCATGTTAGCAGCCCACCCTATTCAGGAGCCTGCCAATCCCGTACGAGTGTCCTTGGCAGGTGTGCCTGAGGGCGGGGGGTGAGCGCGACGCCGAGCACCCGCACGTCGGCCGCCCCTGCGGCGCGCAGCAATATTGCGCATGCCTCGACCGTCGCGCCGGTGGTGATCACATCGTCCACTAGCAGGAGCGTCCGCCCCTGAATCGCCGTGGACGCGCGGCGGGCGGCACCCCGCGCAAACGTGAACGCGCCGCGGACGGCGCGCAGGCGGACGCTGCGGGACAGCTCCATCTGCGGACGGGTGTGGCGCGCGCGGCGGAGCGGCCGGATCACCGGTAGGCCGAGGTGCGCGGCGATGTCGTCCGCCTGGTTGAAGCCGCGCCGCCAGCGCCGGAGCGGGTGGAGCGGCACCGGGACGACGGCGTCGGCGCCGCGCAGCCAATCGGCCGCTGCTTGGCGCAGCAACGCGGCAAGCGGCCGGGCGAGCGAGCGGCGCCCACCGTACTTGAGCGCGTGAATCATTGCGCGGAGCGGTCCGTCATGCAGGCCGGCGGCGCGGCGGCGTGTGGGCGGTCCACCGTCCCGCCGGCAGGCTGGACAGCGCGTGTCACCGTCCCGGCCAATGTCGACCGGACGAACCGGCAAGCCGCAGCGGTCGCAGACGGGCGGCAGGAGGCGCGGGATCTGTCGCAGGCAGGCGGCGCAGACGATACCGCGGGTGGGTGCGTCGAGCGGAGTGTCGCACGCGATGCAGCGCGGCGCCCAGACGACGGCGAGCACCGCGTCGAGCGCGCGGCGCGGGTCGAACCGCCGGCCCCCGGGAAGCGGTTCAGCCGCCGCCTGCGGCGGAGTCGTCGTCGACGGCCGAGCCGCGGTCGACGGCCGACCCGTCGAGGCCGGCTTCCGAAACGGCGACCCGGCCGGCGTTGCCCCAGAGGCGCTCGAGAGCGTAGACGCCCCGCGTCTCGGTGGTGAAGATGTGGACGAGGAGATCGAAGCCATCGATCAGCACCCACTCGGCATGGTCGTAGCCCTCAACGTGGTTCGGACGCGCGCCGATCGCCCGTAGGCGCTCGTTGACGGCGTCGGCGATCGCCTGCACCTGCCGCGGCGTCCGGCCTGATCCGACGACGAAGAAGTCGGTGAAGGCGCCTGCCTCGCGGAGGTCAAGCAGGACGATGTCGATCGCCTTCTTGTCGACCATCGCCGCAACCGCTTCGCGAACCGCGTCCGGCAGTCCGGACGATCCGGTCATCATGCAGGAACCGTGCCGTTCTCGCCCGCACCGTACAGGTGGTGCCGGGCGATGTAGTCGGAGACCGCGCGCGGAAGCAGACGATCGAGCGGTTCGTGCCGGGCGATGCGCCGGCGGATGTCGGACGACGAGACATTGCGGGTGCTGGCATCGACCAGCCAAATTGCCGGCGCGCCCTCTGCGGATCGGCTCCCGGCGCGCATCCGGTGCGCGAGCGCCGGCATCCGCTCGCGGAGCGGCCGGCCGGCGGCGTCGGGGCGGGAAACGACGACGAAGTGCCCCCGGTCGAGCAGCGCCGGATAGTCGTACCACTGCGGGATGTCGGCGAACGCGTCGCTGCCGAGAACGAAGAAGAGCCGGGAGGGGTCGTATCCCTGCTCGGCCGCGAGCCGCTGCAGCGTGACCGACGTGTACGACGGGCCGGGTGCGCGCAGTTCGAAGTCGCTCGCGCGCAACGCGTCGTGCCCTTCGACGGTGAGCGCAACCATCGCCAGCCGATGGTCTCCCGCGGCCTGATCCGACGGCGTCTTGTGCGGCGGCTCCCGCGATGGCATCAGCCGCACTTCGTCAAGGCCAAGCGCCTCTTGCGCCGCGAGCGCCGCGTCGAGATGGCCGTAGTGCACCGGATCGAATGTTCCGCCCAGAATCCCCAGCCGCGTCACGCGAATCACGCGTTCTCCCCGGGTGCGTGGATGGCCGACCACATCGCCTCGAGCAGTACCGGCACACCGTCGCCGGTCACCGCGGAGATCGGGTAGAGGGGGATCGATCGCGCATGGAGATGGCCCCGCAGCCGTGCGAGGCGTTCCCCATCGTCGAGCGCGTCCATTTTCGTGGCGACGGCCAGTTGCGGCTTCCGCGCGAGATCCGGTGAACTGCCGGCCGGAAAGCGTTCGAGTTCGTTGCAGATCGTCTCGAAGTCGTCCACCGGGTCGCGGCCGCTGGCGGAAGAGACATCGACCAGGTGGACCAGCACGCGGGTCCGTTCCAGATGGCGAAGGAAGCGGTGTCCCAGGCCGTGTCCCTGGTGCGCGCCGGCAATCAATCCCGGCACGTCCGCCAGGACGAAGCTCCGGTCGTCGTCCAGGCTTACCACGCCGAGGTGGGGCGTCAGCGTCGTGAACGGATAGTCGGCCACCTTCGGGCGTGCCGCCGACACGCGGGAAATCAGCGTCGACTTCCCCGCGTTCGGGAAACCCACCAAGCCGATGTCGGCGAGGAGCGACAGCCGCAGCCGGAGCGTCCGTTGCTCGCCCGGCTGTCCGGGCTCCAGCCGCCGCGGCGCCCGGTTGGTGGAGCTGACAAAGCGCCGGTTGCCTCGCCCGCCTCGTCCGCCCGCCGCCGCCCGCCACGGCTTGCCGTCTTCGGTCAGGTCGGCGAGCGGCTCCAGGCTGTCGCCAGCCTCGCCAACCGCGTAGACCATCGTACCCGGCGGGACATCGACATAAAGGTCGTTGCCGGATCGGCCGGTGCGGTTTGCCCCTTCGCCATGCGCGCCCCTCCCGGCCTGACAGAGCGGATGGAACTTGAGCGACACCAGCGTGTTGAGATGGTTGGACGCACGGAGCCAGACCGAACCGCCCCGTCCGCCGTCGCCGCCGTCGGGGCCGCCGCGCGGGACGAACTTTTCGCGACGGAAACTGACACACCCATTTCCGCCGTCGCCGGCTGCCACGCGGATGTCGACCTCGTCGACGAACATGCGGAGCGGATCAGTCGGTCGTCGGACGACCCTCGGCCGGCGCCCAGCAGAATGCCTTCGTCACGAGGCGTCTAGCGGGAAGACGCTGATGACGCGCCCACGGGAGCCGTGATCCTCGAAGCGGACCTGTCCCCCGATCTTTGCGAACAGCGTGTCGTCCTTGCCGAGGCCGACGTTCAGGCCGGGGCGGAAGCGCCGGCCGCGCTGGCGGACGAGAATGGCGCCACCCGGCACGACATTGCCGTCGAACCGCTTGACGCCGAGCCGCTGTGCCTGACTGTCACGGCCGTTCCGTGAACTGCCCTGACCCTTCTTGTGCGCCATGATGATCTCGCTGCTGATGCGGAGCCCGTTGTCCGCCGGGCTGGCTACACCCCTTCGATGCGGGTAATCCGGACACGCGTCTGCGCCGTGCGGTGGCCCAATGTCCGCCGCCAAGCCTTGCGCCGACGCTTCCGGAAGACCCGCAACTTCGGACCGCGCGTCTGGCTGTCGATGACGCCGGTTACCGTAGCCTGCTCGATGTACGGCGTTCCCGCAGTGGTCGTGCCGTTTCCGTCGACGAAGAGAACGTGGTCGAAGGTGACCGTATCGCCCACTTCCCGCGCGAGACGGTCGACGGTCACGACCGCCCCTTCCTCGACCCGCAACTGCCGCCCGCCACTCTTGATGATCGCGAACATGTTCCCTGTTGGGCCGACTTTCATTGTCGGCAAACAGAAATGATATCCCTCGCTGGAGCCGCCTGTAAAGCGCGCCTACTTCAGCATGATCCGCGTGCCGCGGATGCTCTGATCGGCCAGGGCGCCGAGGAACGACGGGAGCAGGCGGTCCATCAACTCGAAGTACGACGAGAGCGCCGGCGTGTTCTGCGTGGTGTCGTACAGAATCTCCTCCCGGTGCCGCTCGGTGTAGAGGGTGATGCCGGTGCTGCCGTCGATGAAGATGAACGTCGGGCTCAGGACGAAGCCGCTCCGGTCGCGGTAGGTCCGGACCGGGACGACGCGCCGCCGGCCGAACTCGTCGTAGATTTCGCGTTCGCGCGTCACCATGCCGGAGCGCTGGTGTGGCGTGAAGTGGACCGTGCCGGTGACGATGAGCGGGTTCTGGTGCTCCTCTCCCAACTGCCGCCAGTAGCTGACGTTGGCGAAGATGTGCTCGTACGACTCGAGATCCTCCTCGCTCAACTCGGCCCGTTCCTCGTCGTTGAGCGGGAGTTGTGCGCCACCGGCGAAGTCGCCGTCGCCGTTGCCGTTGCCGTTGCCGTCCCCGTTGCCGGCGTCGTTGGACCCGCCCCCCTCCGTCTCCGCGACGGCGAGCAGGTCGAGCGTCTCGGAGTCGATGACCTCGAGGCGCGATTCCGAGCGCAACTGGCTCCGGAGCAGCCGCGCCGTTTCCAGGTTCGTGTCGACGTCCTCGCTGCCGCCCGCAACGAAACCGGCCACCAGGATCCGCTGGAAGCGCGCCGTGTCCAGCTTCGGCTGGAGCGGCGTTTCGATCGGAACCTCGTAGTAGGCGGTGCAGGCCGTGGCGGAGAGCAGCAGGAGCGCGCTACCGATCGCCTTCCAAAATGCGGTCATGGATTTCCCTGAAGAGATCGTAGTTCTGTTGAATGTTGAGGTTGTCCGGCTCGAGATCGAGCGCACGCTCGTACGCGTCGAGCGCGTCGTCGAACAGTCCCTTCTGCTCGTAGGCAATCCCGAGGTTGTTCCAGGCTGCGGCGTAGTCCGGGTCGATCTCGGTCGCCCGCTTCCAACGGTACTCCGCTTCCTCCCAAAGCCCGGCCTGAGCCACCGCGATGCCGAACCCCACCTGCGCAGCTGCGTCGTCCCGTTCGTCCGCGAAGGCGGACGCGGGAACGAGCGCCAGAAGCAGCGCAACGGTGAGGAAGGCTCGCATCGTTCCCAGCATAACGGTTCTCACCAAAAGCCAGTCCCCGAACGAAGCGCCTGATCGAATATAGCGACCCACGCTAGCCGGTTGCAAGTGAGTTGGACCCTCGAATCACGGCCGCGCAGTGCGGCGGCGCTTCCGCGTTGGCGTTCGCGTTCGCGTTGGCAGGGATCTTGCAACCTCCGAATCGGCATGGCAAGTGAGACGCGCCTGCTGAAAGCGGTTGTGCTGTCGCTCTTCCTGACGCGTACCGGGTTGCGCAGTGCGCTGCTGGCCTGCGCTGCGCCGACGGGCACGGCGGCGACGTCGGGCGATCAGCGCCGTGCGGTCGATCTGGACGGTCTCGCCCGGGAACTGGGCAGGCTGCCGGCGAAACTGGCAGTGAAGCGGGACGCCTGCCGCGATCAGGCGGCGCGTTTTCTGGAGAAGGCAAGGGCGGACGGCCTCACGCCGCTCGCGTGGGACGATCCGATCTTTCCACCGCAGCTCACCGCCATCCATGATCCGCCGGCGGTACTCTGGTTGCGGGGGGATCGAGCCGTGCTGGAACGGCCGGCGGTGGCCATCGTCGGGTCGCGCAAGGCTTCCCCCTACGCAGTGACGGTGACGGAGCAGTTGGCCGGCGATTTGAGCCGGCATGGCATCACGGTGGTGAGCGGTCTGGCGCGCGGCGTCGATGCGGCGGCCCACCGCGGGGCGATCACCGGTCCAGGATCGACCGTCGCGGTGGTCGGTTCGGGCGTCGACGTGATCTACCCCTCGGAGCACGCGCCGCTGGCCGAACGGATCGCCGACGAGGCGGGGGGTGCGGTGGTCAGCGAGCTGCCGCCCGGCGCTCTCCCGCTGCGGCACCACTTTCCACGGCGGAATCGGCTCATAAGCGGGCTGTCGCACGGCGTCGTCGTCGTCGAGGCGGCAGCGCGCAGCGGATCGCTCATCACAGCGCGCTGCGCGGCAGAGCAGGGACGCGACGTAATGGCGGTGCCGGGCAACGTGTTGAGCGGCCGCAGCCGCGGCTCGCATGCCCTGATCCGGGACGGCGCTAGGATCATCGAAACGGTGGACGATATCCTTGAAGAGTTGCGTATCCCGCCGACGGCCTCCGATCCGGCATCGCCAGCGACGCGGTCGGCGGATGGGCGGCGGTTCCGGGAAGCGTCGGACCCGCTGTTGCGCCTCATGGACCCGGGCGAGCCGTACTCCGTGGACGACCTCGTGGAACGGAGCGGGTTGGAGAGCGTGGTGCTGCTCCGGAAGCTGACCGATCTCGAGATCGAGGGGCGTATATTCCGGGCCGGCGGCGGATGGTTCGTCCGGGGGATGCTAACGTAACGCCGGTTCGCGCCGGCCACCGACGGGCGGGACGCGACGGTTACAGGGAGGAACATGGCGAGATCGCTGGTGATTGTGGAATCCCCCGCCAAGGCCCGGACCATCAACCGGTACCTGGGGCGTGACTACGTCGTGAAGTCGAGCGTAGGACACATCCGCGACCTACCGGTCGGCGGCAAGGGACGCGCGCGCGGGACCGAGTCGGCAAACGGCGGAAAGCCGCCGGCCAGAAAGAAGAAGCAGACTGCCGCCCAGCAGGCGAAGCAGCAGCGGCGGCGGCTCGTCCGCCGAATGGGGGTCGATCCGGACCATGGCTGGAACGCCACCTACGAGGTCGTTCCGGGGAAGGAGAAGGTGGTCCACGACCTGAAGAAGGTCGCCGGGACGTCGGACGACGTGTACCTCGCAACTGACCTCGATCGCGAGGGAGAGGCGATCGCCTGGCACCTGAAGGAGGTGATCGGGGGCGACCCGACGCGTTTCCGCCGTGTCGTGTTCAACGAAATCACCCGCAACGCGATCCGCGACGCGTTCGCCAAGCCCGGCGAAATTGATCAGAACCGGGTGAACGCGCAGCAGGCGCGCCGATTTCTCGACCGGGTCGTCGGCTTCGAAGTGTCGCCGCTCCTCTGGGCGAAGGTGGCGCGCGGGCTCTCCGCCGGGCGGGTGCAGTCGGTGGCGGTCCGCCTCGTCGTGGAGCGCGAGCGGGAGATCCGGGCGTTCGAGCCGGAGGAATACTGGGAGGTGTTCGCCGACCTGATGCGGGCGGGCGGAAAGGACGCATGCCGCTTTCAGGTGATGCGTCAGACGGGCGAGACCTTCCGCGCCGGCAATCAGACGGAGGCCGAGGCGGCGGTGGCAGCCCTCACCGGCGAGACGTTCCGGGTGGCCCGGGTCGAGAACAAGCCGGCGACGACCAGGCCGCCGGCGCCATTCATCACGTCCACGCTGCAACAGGCGGCATCCTCGCGCCTCGGCTTCGGCGTCCGCAAGACGATGACGCTGGCGCAGCGCCTCTACGAGGGGGGGTACATCACCTACATGCGGACCGACGCCACGACCCTCTCGGCCGACGCGGTGGCCACCGCCCGTGCACACATCGGCGCGTCGTTCGGTCCAGAGTATCTGCCGGGGAAGCCGAACGTCTACCGGAGCAAGGCGGGGGCGCAGGAGGCCCACGAGGCGATCCGTCCGACGGACGTGACGGCCGACCCGGCGTCCCTTCCGATCGCCGACACCGACGCGCGCCGGCTTTACGACCTGATCCACCGGCAGTTCGTCGCCTGCCAGATGACGCCGGCCCGCTACCGCGGCACGACGGTAGCGGTCGAGGCGGGCGCGTACCAACTGCGGGTGCGCGGGCGCGTGCTGCAGTTCGACGGCTTCACCCGCGTCCTGCCGGCGATTTCCCGCAAGGGCGATGACCTGGAGGTGCCCACCTACCACGAGGGCGAAACCCTTGCGTGCGCGAAGCTGGCGACGGCGCAGCACTTCACCAAGCCGCACTCCCGCTACAGCGAGGCGACGCTGGTGAAGGAACTGGAGAAGCGCGGCATCGGCCGGCCCTCCACCTACGCGTCGATCATCTCGACGATCCAGGACCGCGGCTACGTCACGCTGAAGAAACGCCGCTTCCACGCGGAGAAGATCGGCGAGCTGGTGACCGACCGCCTCGTCGAGAACTTCTCCGACCTGCTCGACTACTCGTTCACCGCCGGCATGGAGGAGACGCTCGATCAGATTGCCTCCGGCGGCCGCGACTGGCTGCAGGTGCTCGACACCTTCTATGCCGGCTTCCGGAAGAAGCTGGAGGTGGCGGCCCGCCCCGACGGCATGCAGCCGAATACGCCGACCGTGACCGGTGTCGACTGCCCGGCGTGCGGCCGGAAGATGCAGATCCGGTCCGCCAGCACCGGCGTGTTTCTGGGCTGTTCGGGTTATGCGCAACCACCGAAGGAGCGCTGCACGCAGACCATGGATCTCGTTCCGGCGGACGAGGCGGCCGACGCCGACCGCGACGACGAAGCGGAGAGCCGACTGCTGCGCGCCAAGCGTCGCTGCCCGAGTTGCGACACGCACATGGACTCGTACGTCATCGACACGGCGCGCAAGATCCACGTCTGCGGCAAGAACCCGTATTGCGGGGGGCACGAGGTGGAAGAGGGGTCGTTCGAGGCGCTTATTCCGAAAGCGCGGACGATCCCCTGCGACAAGTGCGACGCCGACATGGCGCTCAGGTCGGGTCGATTCGGCAAGTTCTTCGGCTGCACGAACGCGGCGTGCAGGAACACGCGGAAGCTGCTGAAGAACGGCGAGCCGGCGCCGCCGCGGGTGGATCCGATTCCGATGCCGGAGCTCCGCTGCCAGGCGCTGGACGATCACTACGTCCTGCGTGACGGCGCCTCCGGGATCTTTCTCGCGGCGAGCCTGTTCCCGAAGCACCGCGAAACGCGTGCTCCGGCGGTGACGGAACTAAAGCCGCACGCGGACGAGCTCCATCCGAAGTTCCGCTACCTGATCGAGGGGCCGGAAACCGATCCGGAGGGGCGGCCCGCCGTGGTCCGCTATTCGCGCAAGACGGGCGAGCAGTACCTGATGTCCGAGCAGGACGGAAAGGCGACCGGCTGGCGCGCCGTCTACCGTGACGGCCGGTGGGTCGAGCCGGCAGTGGCGGCGCGGCAGCCGGCAATGGCACCCGCGAAGAAGGCCGGATGATCCGCATCATCGGCGGCGGCCTGGCCGGCAGCGAGGCGGCGTGGCAGGCGGCCGCGCGCGGCGTGCCGGTCGCCCTGCACGAGATGCGCCCGGTCCGGACGACGGCGGTCCACCGAACCGACCGCCTCGCGGAGCTGGTCTGCAGCAATTCCTTTCGGGGCGTTGCGCTCGACAACGCGGTCGGCCTCCTGAAGGAGGAGATGCGCCGGCTGGACTCGCTGGTCATGCGGGTGGCGGACGCGTCGCGCGTTCCGGCCGGCGGTGCGCTCGCAGTTGACCGCGAACGGTTCGCACAGGGAATCACCGGCGCCATCGAACGCGAACCACTCATCACGGTCCATCGCGGCGAAGTGCCGCGCCTGCCCACCGCGTCGGATCCGGCGTCCCCGGTGATCGTCGCGACCGGGCCGCTCACCTCCGAATCGCTCGCGGCGGACCTGACCGCGTTCGTCGGACGCGAGCAGCTTTATTTCTTCGATGCGATCAGTCCGATCGTCGAGGCGTCGACCATCGACCGCTCGAAGGTGTTCCGCGCGTCCCGGCGCGGACGCGGCTCGCTCGGGGAAGCGCCGGGACGACCGGCGTGCGGGGCGGATCCGGGCGAGGGGGACTACCTGAACTGCCCGATGACCGAGGCGGAGTACATCCGTTTCCACGGGGCGGTGACAACCGCCGAGCGGGCGGAGCTGCACGACCTCGATCGGACGCCCTTCTTCGAGGGCTGCCTCCCGATCGAGGTCATGGCGCATCGCGGCCTGGACACGCTTCGCTTCGGGCCGATGAAGCCGGTCGGTCTGACCGATCCCCGGACCGGCCGGCGTCCCTGGGCGGTGGTGCAGCTCCGCCAGGACGATGTCGCCGCGGACCACTTCAGCCTGGTCGGCTTCCAGACGCAGTTGAAGTGGGGGGGACAGAAACGGGTGCTGCAGCTGATCCCGGGACTGGAGGAGGCGGAGTTCGTCCGGTTCGGCATGCTGCACCGCAACACCTACATCAACGCGCCGGCAGTCCTGCTGCCCACCTGGCAGACGCGGACCCGGTCCGATCTGTTCATCGCCGGACAGGTCTCGGGCGTCGAGGGGTACGTCGAGTCGGCCGCCTCCGGCCTGATCGCGGGACGAAACGCGGCGACGCTGGCGCTGGGCGAGGCGCCGCGCTCCCTGCCGCGCAGCACCGCCCTCGGCGCGCTGGCGTACTACGTCTCGCATGCCGATCCGCGCACTTACCAACCCACGAACATCGCGTTCGGACTGATCCCGCCGCTCGATGCGCCGCCCCGCGGGCGGCAGGCGCGGCGCCAGGCGATGGCCCGCCGCGCCCTGGCCGATCTGGACACCTGGATGCGCGGGAACGCACCAGCCGATAGATCAGGTAGAGATGCCGCAGCCACTGCAGCCACACCGTGACGCGTTCCTCGAGTTTCTCGAGCTGAACCGGAACGTCTCCCGCAATACGCTCCGGGCGTACCGAAACGACCTGGCGCAGTTCGCGACCTTCGTCGCCGCGCGCCTGGAACGGAATCCGAAGCCGACCGATATCGACCACCGGCTCATCCGCGCGTTCCTTGCCGCGCTGTACGAGAAGGGGCTTTCGCGCGCCACGTCCGCGCGCCGCCTTGCCGCAATCCGATCGTTCACGCGCTACCTCCGGCGGGAGGGCGCGGTCGACCGGAACGCCGGCGCGCTGGTCGACTCGCCGGCCGTCGAGCGGCGGGTGCCGGCCCATCTCGCCCGCGACGAGATGGAGGCACTGCTCGCGGCTCCCGACGGCGCGACGCCGCTCGGCCGGCGCGATCGCGCCGTCCTGGAGCTGTTCTACGCGTCGGGGCTGCGGCTCAGCGAGTTGGGATCGCTCGATCTGGAGGACGTCAGCCTGAGCAGCCGAATGGTGCGTGCGCTGGGAAAGGGGGGCAAGGAGCGGATTGTACCCTGCACGCGGCCGGCCGTCGCGGCAATCCGGGCGTGGCTGCCGGATCGCCGGAGCCTTATGGACTCGGCGGCGACTCGGACGGTGCGACCGCGACGGCGGCGCGCGCGCCACACGCCGGACGACCCGCTGTTCGTCAACAAGCATGGGGGACGCCTCTCGGTGCGGAGCATCGATCGGCTGGTGCGGAAGTACGCGCAGCAGGCGGCAACGCGCCTCGGCATCTCACCGCACGCGCTGCGGCATTCGTTCGCGACGCATCTGCTCGACGCCGGCGCCGACCTCCGGTCGATCCAGGAACTCCTCGGTCACAGCAGCATCAGCACGACGCAGCGCTACACGCACGTCAGCACGGCCCAGATCACCAACGTGTACCGGAAGCATCACCCGCGGGCGTGACCGCGACCCGCTCGCGATCGGCCGCTTCTTCCTCGAGCGCCTCCCACTGGTTCATCAGGTCGCCCACCTCCCACATCAAGGTCTGGTGGCGCCTGACCATCTCGGTTGCGGCGGACTGATCCGCGTACAGATCGGGCGCCGCCATCTTCGCCTCGAGCCGGCGGATCTCCACTTCGCGCTCGGCGATGCGCCGCTCCAGCTCCGCGATCCGCTTCCGCAACGCCTGCGTCCGGCGTTCCTTCCGCCGCGCTTCCACCTGTCGCCGCTTGTGCTCGGCGGCGCTGGGGGGCCGCGCATCGCGTGTCGCCGGCGGTGCCGGGGTCGATGCGCGCCGGACGGCCGCCGGCATGCTCTTCGGGCTGGCGGCGCGGGCTAAGGGTGCCGCTCGGGACGGGGATGCCAGCGCCAGGGCGGCCTGCGTTCGGCTCCAACGGAAGTCCTCGTACGTCCCGGGGTAGAACACCGCGCCGCCGCCACCGATGTCGAGCACCTTTGTCGCCAGCTTGTCCACAAAGTAACGGTCGTGCGAGACGAAGATCAGCGTGCCGCCGAATGCCTCGAGGGCCTCGAGCAGAACATCGGTCGAATCGATGTCCAGGTGGTTCGTCGGCTCGTCCAGGATCAGCGTGTTCGACGGCCGCAGCAGCATCCGCGCCACCGCCAGCCGCGTCCGCTCGCCCCCGGACAGCACGCCCACCCGCTTGTAGACGTCGTCCTCCGTGAAGAGGAACCCGCCCAGGATGTTCCGGATCGCGGGCACCATGTCGACCGGCGATCCCGTGGCGAGCGTCTCGTAGACGGTGAGCGCGGGGTCGAGCCGGGTCGCCTCGTCCTGCGCGAAGTACTGCGTGTGGACCCGGTAGCCGACGGTCCGCTCCCCGCCGTCGGGCGCTTCCGTCCCCGAGAGCATCCGCATGAGGGTCGACTTGCCGGCGCCGTTCGGACCGACCAGCGCAAGGCGGTCGCCCCGCTCGATGTGGAGATTCACCCCGCGGAACACGCGGATGTCGCCGTAGGCCTTCGCCGTGTCGCGCAGCTCGATCACCGTGCGGCCACTCCGCGCGCTGGCGGGAAAGGTGAAGCGCACCTTCTTCCGTTCGGGCGGGACCTCGATTGGAGTGATCTTCTCCAGCATCTTGATGCGGCTCTGCACCTGCTTCGCCTTGGACGCCTTGTAGCGGAAGCGGTCGGTGAAGAGCTTCATCCGGGCGACGTCTTCGTCCTGCTGCTGTTTCGCCGCTCGGAGCCGGCCGACGCGCGCGTCGCGTTCGGTCAAGTAAGCGCTGTAGGTGCCCGGATAGGTGTCGAGCGTGCGCAGATTGATGTCGGCGATTGCCGTGGCGACGGCATCGAGGAAGTAGCGGTCGTGCGACACCAGGACGACGGGGTGCGGGTAGTCGACGAGGAACTCCTCAAGCCAGTTGCGCGCCTCGAGGTCGAGGTGATTCGTCGGCTCGTCGAGCAGCAGCAGTCGTGGCCGCGCGAGCAGCAGCTTGGCGAGTGCGATCCGCATCTGCCAGCCGCCAGAAAAAGTGTCGGTGGAGCGATCGAAGTCGTCCGGCGCAAAGCCCAGGCCGCGCAGCACCGCGTCGACCTTCGCCTCGATGCCGTAGCCCTCGCCGTGCGTGAACGCTTCCTGCGCGTCGGCGTAGCGGACGAGCAGCGCGTCGTGCGGGTCGCCGGTGATCGCGGGGTCGGCGAACTGCCCCTCGAGGCGGCGCATCTCCGCCTGATGTTCGAGGAGCGGCGCAAAGGCGAGCGCCGCCTCGTCGCGCAGCGTCCGCCCGGCGTGCGTCAGCCCGTCCTGCGGCAGGTAGCCGACCGTCAGGCCGGACGGGCGGACAATCTCTCCGGCGTCCGGCTCCAGTTCGCCGGCCAGCATGCGGAGCAGCGTCGTCTTCCCCGAGCCGTTCGGGCCACAGAGGCCAACCCGCTGGCCGGGCTGCACCTGCCACGTGACGCGGTCGAACAGCACGCGGTCGCCGAACGTCTTGTGGAGACTCGATACCTGTATCACGGCGGATTATCCGACCGGTACGATACAACGAACGATCGAAATCATCGGGCAGGCGCCGGACGCGCCAGGAACGGAGACGAAGCGAGGCGGGGGGATGGCGGCAACGCTTCCGCGGAACCACCACGGGCTCCTAGGAGCCCGTGGTGAAACCCCCACTACATTCGAGCGGCGATGCATCCCGCCTGAACGGCGTTGCTCCTCGGTCGCATATGGCCAATATGCTCCCTCGTCGCGCCTTGTCAGGCGGGCGCCTCACCGCTCTCGGTGCTACGCGGGGTTTCACCACGGGCTCCTAGGGGACGCCCGCGAATCGATTAATCCCCGACCCCGAGACGTTGTCGTAAGTCGCCGGGTGCGGTCCAGTTCCTTCCGCGTACCGCTGTTCCGCGATGCGCGCGGCACGGAGCAGCGACGGAAAGCCGTAATTGCCCTCGTGGCACCGTGGCTCGTAGTAGATGCGGTTCTGTTCGTCGCTCTGCTTCCGGAACTCCTGCCGCACGGTCCAGGGACGGACCCAGACCGTCGGGTCTTCGATCGTCACCTCGTACTCCAGAGTGTCGGGGCCGGTTCGGGTCCAGCGTTCGACCAGATGCAGGTTCTCGCGAGATCCTCTGAAATCCTGTTTCGGACTGAAGTTGGTGACGTCGACCACCAGGGTGTCCCCCTCCCAATGCCCGCGTGAGTCGCCCCACCATTGACGAATGTGGTCGGGCAGATGCGGGCTGCCGTTCATGACGATGTTCCGCTGGAACCCCTGGCCCTGACCGACGTCGTAGAAGATGGAGATGCCGCCCGGCGTCTGCACAATGCGCCGAAAGCTCCCGCCGAACGCCGTGCCGAATTCGGGAATCGACCCGGCCATGCACCGATCCCCGAATGCCCCGTCCTCGGGATTATCGTGTCGATTCATCCGGGTCGTGTTGTACCGGGGAGGCAGCTCCGACCGCCGCGGCGAAGGGGTCGGGTCATATACGCCCCCGGCGCATTGCCGGAGCTGATTCCGGCAGGTCTCGGTGGACCGGAGCAGCTCGAGGCGAAACTCGCGGTCGGCCGCGGCGCGCGCCTGAGCCTCCTCGGTCAGCGGAGGAATGCGGCCGTTCGGTGGGGCGACGATGAGCGAAGTGCGCCGACCCATATGCTTGAACGAGAGGAACGCATCGCTGTACGCTCCCGCGACATCTCGCTCACTCCCCCGCTCATTCCGGCGGTCGCCATCCTCTTGCCGCTGGTCGTTGAGGGCCGCGGCGCGGCGCTCGTCGAGCTCGGCGTACTCCTCGTCCGTCAGGAGCTCGCGGTTCCCGTAGCGTTCCGCCCGCTCGAGCGGAATGTCGAATTCTTCGGTCCAAATCCCCTGGAGATCGGGCTCGCCCCAGGGTGTGCGCGGCGATGTCCCGGCCTGGGGACCCGCCGCCGTCTGTCCTTCGAGGCCAACCCCGGTCGTTAGCGACAACCCCACGAAGACCGCGAAGACTGCGCCCGCCAACCCAACGTACTCGTGCACGCGCATTTGGCGCCTCCTTACCCCGAGCGGGGTTAGCCGAACTAACGGCAGACTACTCCATACGCGAAGCCGCCGGCAATCCTTCGCTGCCGACGTGCGGAGGTCGCCGGCCGCGTTCTCCGATTAGCTGAGCGGTATGCCCCGCTCTTCGAACGCCTCGGCGGCCAGCCCACCCGCGTTGACCGCCGCCGGCCAGCCGGCATAGAACGTCAGGTGCAAGATGATCTCGGAGAGCTCCTCGGGAGTCACACCGTTCTCATCGAGCGCCCGGGCGATGTGGCCACGAAGTTGGTTCGTCGCATACAGCGCCTGTAGCGCGGCCACCGTGACCATGCTGCGGTCCCGTTTGGAGAGTTGCGATCGCTCCCAGATATCGCCGTAGAGAAGGCTGTTTCTCAGCTCCCCAAGCCGAGGCACCGCGGCGTAGGCGCCAGTCGTGTACTCCTGCGAGACCGGGGATTCGACCCATGTCGGAACTGACGGGATCGGCGGCAGACCCTGGTCGCGAAAGACCTCTCCCGCCATCCGGGACGCGTTCACGCCAGTTGGCCACCCGGTATAGAACGACACGTGCACGATCACCTCCTGGATCTCTTCCGGGGTGAGACCGTTCTCCAGACCGCGGTTGATGTGCCCACGGAGCTGGTCGCGGTACAGGGCCTGCAGGGCGGCGATCGTGACCAGGCTTCGATCCCGTTTGGACAACTGGGGTCGTTCCCAGATCTCGCCGTAGACCACGGTGCTCGTGAGCTCGCCCAGCAACGGCGCCGCATCAAAGGTTCCGACAGGTTGCGGCTCGGCCGCCGTCGTGCCCTCACCATCACCGGACGGGATCTGGCCCACGGCGGTGCACCCGGCGGCCCACGCGGCCACCAGGCACGCCAGGATCGACAAGCGAACAACTGATCGGGTCATGGCATGGTCCTCCTTTACCTCGCGCCGGCTTCGGCCTCCTTCTCCTGCACGCGGGCGCCGGCGAGCAGGCCCTCCATGCCACGGTTGGCTTCGTGGCACGCGTACTCGTACATCTCACCGTCCAGCCTTGCCATGTCGACCGCCCCGGTCCACGGTTGCGTCCACACGGAAGGATCCCCGACGGTGAACTCGTAGAGGAGCGTGTCGTCGTCGGCTCGCGCAAAACGCTCCACGAGGTGCAAACCGGCTCGCGAACCCCGGAAGTTGGTCTGGTCGGTAAAGTTGGTCGTTTCCACGACGAGCGTGTCACCTTCCCAGCGCCCCCTCGAGTCACCCTGCCACTGCGGGATAGTCGGGGGCAGATGCGGCGAGTCGTCGAGCGGGATGATCCGCGCCTCGTGGATCATCTCGTTGAGGATCACGACGTAGTCGGCCGACTGGAAGATCTGGAGATTGTTGTTGTAGGCGCCCGACAACCGCGGGAGCTCCCGCGTCAGGCAGCGCTCCCAGAGGCTGCGGTCGGTCCAGGAATCGAAACCTCGCCCGCCGCCGCCTCCGCGGCGTCGTGCCGGCCGCGCGCCCGGCACGTACGGAATCCTTCCGTCCGGAGGATCGATGATGAGAGACGTGCGACGCGACTCCACGACCCGGGTACCCCGGTCGTACCAGAACTCGTTGTAGGGAACTACTCCACCCTGTGATTCCGGTGGATAGTTCGCGCCGCCCGTCGCCGGGTCGATGAGGTCCCGATTCTGCCGGCGATACTCTTCCCGTTCGAACGTGGCCGCCTCCTCCTCGGTGAGGACGGTCTTGCCGTCGAACTCCTCGGGACGTTCCAGCGGCGTGATGGTGCGGTAGTCCCAGATCCCCTGCAGGTCCGGGTGGCCATCGGAGGTGCGGAACGGCGCGGAGACGTCCTGGGCCACCGCTGGCGTGGGGGCAGACAGTCCGACCAAGACGACAGTTGCCACCGCGATGAGCAGTCGTTCGTTCATGACATCCCTCCTGTAGCGATCCGTTACGCCCCATCGTATACCCGAGACCGCGTTGCTATACTGTGAGCCACTGTGAGCGTTCGTCCTGGGCCTACCCGCCGTCCGGGACACTCTCAGCCGGACAGTCCTCGCCAGCCCTCTTCCGGCCCTTTGAGCCGCAAGTGCCGCGCACCGCGGAAACCCTCCAACCGCCGCTGTCCGCGGATCGGGATGAAGCCGGCGCGAACGATTCTCTTCCTGGCCTGCCTGCAACTCGTCGGTTGCGAGGCACCAGAGCGGGCAGGCCCCGAATCCGGCAGCGGACCGACGATCAGCAACCCAGCCACCCCTAACACCGTCTCCGCGCCAGATACCTCCCGCGAGTGGTTCACGGAAGCAGAGACGACCGGTATTGACTTCGTGCACGTCAACGGCATGTCGGGCGAGTTCTATTTCCCCGAAATCATGGGGCCGGGCGTGGCCATGATCGACTACGACGGTGACGGGTACCTGGATCTCTTCTTTCCGCAGGGTCAGATGCTCGGACCCGGCCCCGGCGATCCACCCGAGCGGCCGGGTCGCGCCGGCCTTCAAGGGCGTCTCTACCGTAACGACACTCCCGCCTCTACCGATCGGCCAGCCGCCTTGCGGTTCACCGACGTCACGGAGATGAGCGGTGTCGAGGCCAACGGGTACGGCCTGGGCGCCGCCGCGGGAGACTTCACGAACGACGGCTGCGTCGATCTCTATGTCACCAACCTGGGACCGAACCAACTGTTCCGGAACAACTGCGACGGCACCTTTACCGATGTGTCGACTTCGAGTGAAACGGACGACGGCGGGTTCGGCGTGTCGGCCGCGTTCCTTGATTACGATCGCGACGGCTGGCTGGATCTCTTTGTTGGCAACTACGCCGGCTACGACATCACGGCGGACGTGCAGTGCGTCAGCGTCACCGGTGGACGTGACTATTGCCCCCCCCGCACGTATGGAGGCCAGCCGGACCGCCTATATCGCAATCAGGGGGACAGCACCTTCGCCGACGCCACCGCCACGGCGTTCGCGGAATCGTCTTCCGCACCGGCCCTGGGGGTCGTAACCGCCGACTTCGACGGGGATGGATGGATCGACATTTATGTCGCCAACGACGATGAAGACAACCAGTTGTGGCTGAACCAGCAGGACGGCACGTTCCTCAACCGGGCACTTGTGTCGGGCGCGGCGGTCAATGCGGATGGCGACGCCGAAGCCAGCATGGGCGTCGATGCCGGCGATTTCGATAACGATGGCGACGAGGACCTGTTCATTACCCATCTGACCACCGAAACGAACACGCTCTATGTCAATGACGGATCTGCCGTCTTCGTGGACCGGACGGCGGCATCCGGACTTGGCGCGCCCAGCGTCGAATACACCGGTTTCGGCGCCGCCTGGCTTGACTTCGACGGCGACCGGTGGCTCGACCTGTTCGTCGTCAACGGAACCGTCACCCGGCACGTCACGCGGGGGGCGGACGAACCGTTTCCGTATGACCAGACCCCGCAACTGTTTCGCAATCTCGGCAATGGGCGATTCGAGGAAGTCAGCCGCCACGCCGGGGAACTCTTCGCCACGTCCGCCGTCGGACGGGGAGCGGCCTTCGGTGATCTGGACAACGATGGCGACACGGACGTGGTGGCAACCAACACGAACGGACCGGTTAGAGTGTTCGTGAACCAGGTCGGCAACGTGCGCCACTGGCTGGGCCTGAAGCTGTCGGGGCCGGAGGCTCGGCCCCGCGACATGCTCGGCGCAAGAATCATGGTGAGCCGAGCGGACGAGTTCGCGCTATGGAGACGGGCGCGCTCGGATGGCAGCTACGCTTCCGCCAACGACCCGAGAGTGCTCGTGGGGCTGGACGACTCG
This sequence comes from Vicinamibacterales bacterium, assembly GCA_965263055.1. Classification (GTDB taxonomy): domain Bacteria; phylum Acidobacteriota; class Vicinamibacteria; order Vicinamibacterales; family UBA8438; genus VXRJ01. Next base: position 921,725 of record OZ253581.1, read on the forward strand.
GCGGAGCCGGCAACGGTTCGCGTGCTCTGGCCGGATGGCCAGATCGAGGAATGGACGGACGTGCCGGTCGATCGATGGACGACACTCACGGAAGGGACCGGCCAGTGAGCCGAATGCACCGGGCCGTCATCGCCGTGGTCGGGCTGGTCGTTCTCACTCAGGGGTGCGCCCCGGACAGCGAAACCGGACCCGGGATGACGGCCACCGCCGTCGACCGGGCGGCGCTCGTGCCGGTGTCGCTCCCGGACCTCTCCCGGCTCGAGGAATCTGTCCAGGCACAGGTTCGCGCACAGCACGACGGGCTGACGCAGGCGCTGGTGGATCCGGCCTTTCCGGCGGCCGATCTGGCCGAGCGATTCGGCGCGTTGGGGACCTCTCTCATGGCGGCCGAGAACTTCGATGCGGCCGAGCCGTACTACCTGAATGCACAGGCGCTCGCGCCCGGCGACCGACGATGGCCTTACTACCTGGGCCACCTTCACCGGGCCACCGGGCAGTTTGCGAGATCGGTCACGGCCTTCGAGCGGGCTCTCGAGTTGCAACCCGATGACGTGGCCGCCCTCGTCTGGCTTGGCGAAGTCCAGTTGGCCGATGGCCAGCCGGAGACCGCCGAGCGGCGATTCGCACACGCGCTGTCGCTGCGTGCCAGCTCGCTCGCCGCCCTGTCCGGCCTGGGACGAGCCGCCCTTGCCAACGAAGACTTCAGTGCGGCCGTGGAACATCTCGAGCGAGCGCTGGCCCTCGAACCGGGCGCGGCAAGCCTGCACTATCCGCTCGGACTCGCCTATCGGGGCCTGGGTGAAGCCGAGATGGCCGAGCGCCATCTCGCCCAGCGCGGGGAGTTCGACATTCGTCCCGTCGACGCGCTCATGGACGCGCTCCGCGCTTCGTTGCAGAGCGCCATCAACCTCGAGATCGAGGGGAGCCGCGCCCTCGACGAGGGCAACATCCAGACCGCCATCGAGCATTTCCGGAGGGGCCTCGAGCTGGCGCCCGACAGCTCCTCGCTACGGTACAGACTGGCCACGGCACTGGTGGTCCTGGGGGATGGCCCCGGCGCGCTCACCCAGTTCGAGCAGGTTGTGCGGGTGTCGCCCGACCACACGGAGGCGCATTTCGGGCTCGGCATGCTCCTCGACGTGAGTGGCCGCGGTCAGGAGGCGATCGAGCGCTTCGCCACCGTCGTCAGGCTCCGGCCGGACCACCTGCAGGCGCGCTTCCGGTTGGCCGCCCTCTTGCGACGCAACGGTCGACCGGAAGAATCACTGGCGCACTTTGCCTACATCCTCGAAGTCGACCCGGCCGTCCCGGAGGCAGCGGCAGGCTACGCCATGGCAATGGTCTCCCTGCAGCGCTATCGGGAGGCCCGCGATCTCTTGAGCGATGCCCTCGAGGTGTATCCGGACCAGCCGGAATTCGCCCACGCGCTGGCCCGGGTGCTGGCGGCGGCCCCGGATCCCCGCGTGCGAGACGGTGAGCGGGCGCTGGCGATCCTGCAGGCGCTACCCGAAGCCCAGCGCCGTCTGGATCTCGGCGAGACGATGGCAATGACCCTCGCCGAGCTGGGTCGGTTCGATGAGGCGGTCACGTGGCAACGCAACGCCATGGAGGGCGCGAGGCAGGCCGGTCGTCCGGACCTGGCCGACCGGATGGCCGAGAATCTCGAGCGCTATCTCGCCCGTCAGCCGTGCCGCACGCCGTGGCGCGCGGAAGACCTTCCGTGATCCTTCCCGCCGCGCCATGACCCCGTGCAGGGGAGTGCGCCGCGCGACGCACCCCCTGACGACTCGATAGCAAGAAAAGGGGCCGGCCCCCGCCGAAGGCCGGCCCCTCCTGTTATCGGTTCGACGAGACTACCGCAGGCGGCTAGAAGGTCAGCCGCCCACCCATCTGGATCAGCCGCGGGGCGGCGATCCCTCGGGTGCTCGGTCGCAACCAGTTGCCGCCGTAGCTGCCGTTGACTCTGAGAAGCGAGGCGTCGTTCAGCACGTTGTAGACGTCGAGATTCAGTTGCAGCCGCACGCCGTTGAAGTCGCGGAACACCTTGCTGAGTCGCAGGTCGAACAAGGTGCGCCGGGGTTCGTACAGCGTGAACGGCTCGATCAGCGGGACGGTGGCGGACCGCGTTCCCCCGGCGAGCGGACGCCCCAACGAGGGGGCGATCGCCGTCGATCGTGCCGTGTAGTTCGCAATCCAGGGCGCGCCCGGCAGGTTCTGGAACGTGCCGCTCAGCACAAAGTCGCCCGGCAGCGGCAGGACCCCATGAATCTTGATCTGGACCTGCTCGCCCCAGCCGCGGTCGGTCCGGCAGTGGAGGAGCCGCTGCGGAGAGTCGATCACGAGGCAGCGGTCTTCGATCGTCCGCCCGAAATCGAGGCTGCCTCCCAACTCCATCCCGTTGCCAAACCTCGTATTGAGGCTGGAGGTGATGAAATCGGAGACGCGGCTCTGATCTCCGAAATCGCCCGGACGGACGGCGATCTCGCGTCCCACACCGAACTTCTCCGGCGTGATGTTGAAGAGGCCGCAGACCTCGTAGCCTCCACCGCCCGGCAGTCGGGAATCGATGGGCGCGATAATGCAGTAAGGCTCGAAGTCGTCTGCAGTGATCGACGTATTGTCCCGGAGGTAGACCGTCCTGAAGTCCCCGCGGGGCAGCCCGCGGAAATGGTCGCTCCAGTTTCGATTGTACCCGAGCAGGAGCGACATCCCCGGCGCCAGCTCGTGCTGGAGTTCCACCACCGTATCCCAGTAGTAGTCCCGGTTGCCGAACCCTTCGGTCAGGTTCGGGTTCGCCTCCAGAGCATCAGGTCTGGCCTTGCCGAAGAGCTCGTTACTGATCGCCCCGCACTCGCCGTTCTTCGCGAAGTTCGTCAGATCGCAGTCCGGATGGAAGTTTCCGTTGGTGTCCCTCCAACTGCGATTGGTCGACAGCACCTCGGTGAACACCGGGTTGAACGCTCGCGCGACCGATACCGCCTCCTTGCCGACATACCGACCGATCGACCCCTTGATGGCGGTCCGGCCGTCGCCGAACAGGTCGTACGACGCGCCGATCCGTGGATTGATATCGGTCCAGTTCGGCTTGTTGGTGACCTCTGCCGAGCTTCGAGACGGGGCAAACAGCCCGCCAGGCTGGGTCTGGTTGCTCACGCCTCCGTTGAAGTAGTCGAATCGGACACCGAGATTCAGGGTGAGCCTGTCAATCACCCACTGATCCTGCGCGTAGATGCCGAGATCGGCGTTGGTGCGGTTCTTCTCGAACGTAGTTCCCGTGTAGAGGGTGATCCGTTCCGGCAGGCCATTGCGGAAGCGCCAGTTCTGATCGAGGTTGCGCTCCGTGTTCCGGTTGTTGATGTGCTCCTGCAGCGTGAATCCCGCCTTGAAGTTGTGGGACCCGGTGACATACGACACCGACCCCCGCTGCATGTAGCGGTCGTTGTCGTTCCTGATTAGATAGTTGGAGGCCGCGTTGTACCGGTAACCGGTCGTGGCTTCCTGGATCGAGACATCGTCGGGCGCCACGGTGAACCCGAACAGCTCGGTCCGCTGCTCCCGGTTGCACGGGAAGGGGCCCTTGGTCAGCCCTGCGCCTGCCTCGACCAGAAGTCGGCTCGTCGCGGTCCATGTCCAGGTTCCCTGGTACACGCCTTGCGGCCACATGTCCCAGCAGATCTGGGCCTCCGGCGCGGCGTTGTCCTGCCATCCCCGCGTCTGGAAGTACTGGGTGTCGCCGAAGACGTTCACCTTGCTCTGCTCCGACACCTGAGCCGTGATCCGGATCGCGCCGCTCCGCAGCCAGTCCTTGTTGAAATGCGGCATGGAGAAATCGGGCGTGTAGATGGGCGTCCCCTGGGTGGCGTTGAAGAACCGGTCCGGCACCTGGTTCTTGGTCCCCATGAACCGCGTCGCCGCGAAGAACCATACCCTGTCCTCTCGAATCGGACCGCCCACGGTGAAGTTGGCGTCGTAGGCGTGAAGGTTCTTCTGCCCGTCACCCCGGATCCCGCGGTCGCGGATCTTCTCCACGTTGCTGGTCTGGAAGTTCTCGCCGGTATACATCCCGTCGAAGGAGCCCGAGAACTCGTTGCCCCCCTCCTTCGGAATCATGTTGATCGCGAAACCCGACATGTTCTCGGCCGAGACGCCGCCGGTCTGGATCGCAGTCTCGCTGACCGTCGCCGGATTCATGACATAGCTCACGGACCCGATTCCGGACAGGTTGTTCACCTGCATCCCATCGTACGAGTCGGTCGTGCTGCCTTTCCCGTGGTAGGTGCTCGACGTCGACTGGTTCGACCCGTAGATCCCGAGCGCGCCGCCGCCGCCCTGGTCGAGAGCGCTCGTCATGCCGGGAACCAGCTTCGTCACCGCCATGAGCCCCTGTCCGCCGCTGGGCAGGGCGGCTCTCAACTCGTCGGTGACCCGCGTCTGCTGGCGGACACTCTGGACGTCGACCAGCGGGCTCGCCCCGGTTACCGTAACCGTCTCTTCCAGACCGCCGACTTGCATGGCCGCGTTGATGGAGGCGGTGAAGCCCGACGCCAGGTCGATCCCTTCCCGCACGACGGTTGAAAAGCCGGGCAGGCTGAACGTCACCTGGTAGGTGCCGGGAGGCAGGTTGGTGACGGTGTAGCGGCCCCCACCGTCGGTGAAGGCGGTGCGCGTGCCCTCAATCAGTACGGGACTCGCCACTTCGACGGTCACGCCGGGCAGCACACCCCCGAGGTTGTCTTCCACCAGACCGGCGATACCGCTGGCCTGCTGGGCGAACGCCGCTCCAGGCAAGGCGAGAGCGACGAGCAGTGGAACAACGACGATACAGCTACGTAGCAATGGCATCACTTGCCCTCCTCCAAATTGGGTTAAACCAAACGACGACGACACTCAACACAGTCCATCGAACCCCTTAGCGGGTTCTGAATCGCCGGCCTCCTCCTCCGGAAGCGTTGTCCTGGGTGGCTGGATCCGAACCGCGGCCTTCGGCGAACGCCTTCTCCGCGGCGCGGGAATTCGCGAGCATCCCGATCATGCCGTAGTTGCCCTCGTGACACCCGCCTTCATACACCTGATTCGCCTGGTCGCTGTTCAACGACAGTTCTTGTACCGCAGTCCACGGCCGGGTCCATGTCGTCGGATCCTCCACCGTGATCTCCACCTGCAGCGTGTTCTCGTCGAGCCGGCGGTACCGCTCGATCAGATGCAGATTCTCACGCGATCCCCGGTAATCGGTCTTCTTGGTGAAGTTCGTCACCTCGACCACGAGCGTGTCACCTTCCCAGCGCCCCCGTGGATCCCCATGGCGCAGCCGGATATGGTCGGGCAGCGGTGGCCGGGTCGTGATGGGGACGGTGCGGCTGAACCCCTGCCCCTGGCCGATGTCGTAATAGATGCCAACCCGACCGGGTGACTGCACGATTCGCGTGACCCCACCGAACGTGCCGGATTGGAGCAGGATCGGCAGGCTGGACCCGAAACAGCGCTCCATGCCGCTTCGATCCTCCGGCCCGTCGGATCGATTGAGTCGATCCAGGTTGTAGTCGGGCGACGGCTCCGCCCGGCGGGGAGATGGAGGCCCTGGCCGCCCGTTGATCGTGCCCTGCAGCAGCGCCTGGCGATACTCGAGTTTCTCGGCGATACGGGCCTCGGCTTCCGGCGTATAGGGAGGAATCCGGCCGTCGGGCGGGTCTATGACCATCGACGTCCGGGTCCCGCGGGTCAGCGATGGGTCGCCGAACCAATGCTCGTTGTAGGCCCGGGCCACGTCTACCTCGGTGCCGGCGTTCTCGCGGCTGTCGCGCCCCACCCCCTGGGCGATCTCGAGCAGCTCCTGTTCGATTTCGGCGATCTCTTCCGCCGTCAGTTCCTCGCGTGTACCGAACTCCTCGGCGCGCTCCAAAGGCACCACCACCGGGTTGTTCCAGATGCCCTGCAGGTCCGGCTCGCCCCACGGCGTGCGGTGGGACGTCTCCGCCGGTTCTTGTGACGCGACGGAAGCCGGCGCCAGTGACACGACGACAATCGCCAGGGCCGCCGTGGCTGTCCGTGCCAACTGCTGATCTCGCATGGCTACCTCCTGCCGCCCGGCGCTTCGTAGGGAGCTCCGGTCCCCGACGAGCCGACGAACGCCGTCGTACCGTCCGTAAAGGCGACATCGCGACCGTTGGCGCGCCGCGACCCGTCCTTGGACCGGTAACCATCGACGACGAGCACCGTTCCCGGCGGCATTGACTGTTTCGTCAACCCTCGCCGGAACAGGACGTTCGGTGTGCCGCACTCAATCGCCCATTCTTCGACGCTCCCATCGGGCTGCGTCACCTCGATGTGAATCCACGTGTGCGGGTTGATCCACTGCATCCGCGTGACGGTCCCTTCCAACCGGACCGGCTGGTTCGCATCGAACTCGGCCGAGAATGCATGGTGTGCTGGCGCGGGCGTCACCGCCGTCAGCAGCACCATCCCGACGCCGGCGGCCAGGCCGCTCACTCGAAGCCACTTTCGCATTGCAACATCCCTCCCGTCGTCCACCAATCCGTCACCGGCGAAACGCCGTGATTCCAGCCACTTGAATACCGATCACCGAGGCGGATTGCCCGACCAGTGCCGCCGGTAGAGCACTTCCTCATCCTCCGGGACCCGCCGAGTGATCTCGACGACCATCGTCTCGCCTTCCCAGCGCCTCACCAGTTGTTCCTTTCGGAGATGCCCGAACGTCGTTTCTTCCACGAACTCGGCGCAACGGAAATCGAGCAGCCGGGCATTCGCGTCCAGCCGACGGTAGATCGGCATGCTGATCGTCCATGGACCCGTGAAGACGTTCGGATCCTCTATCGTCGCCTCGTACTGAATCGCGTCGCGGCTGATCGGCGTGTAACGTTCCACCACCTGCAGCGCATCGCTGTGGAAGTTGCCGGATCGGTCGAACCAGGTGTTCGGCGTAAAGCTGTTCACATCGACCACCAGCGTGTCCCCCTCCCAGCGACCGACCGAGTGCCCCATGTACGCCTCGCCGGGATACGGCTCCACCTCCTCCAGATGAATGAACCGCTGCGCCCCGGAAAACTCGAACAGCATCATGATCCGGTCGTTGCTCTGTGTCACTTCGAAGGGATACGGCATGTACATCGCCCGGGGCACTCCCGGCATGAAGCACTTCAGCTCCGGGTCCCGGTCGAGCCAGTTCTCGGCATTCTCCCGCTTGCGTTCGGCCGCCCAGGGCTGGTAGGGGATCTCGTCGCCGACGACCACCCCCATGCCGGGCGGCACCAAGCCCGCCGTGCCGAGGGCCACCACCGGAGCCGCCAGCACCGGGACGTCGGGAGACACACCGGGTTGCGCCACCATAGGCCGCGCCAAGTGGGTCTGCAGGTCCCAGTTGGCGGTGTTGTTCGCCTGCCAGATCCCGCTGAAGTCGGGCCGCCCGTCCGTGGTGCGCGGCACCTGAGACGCGGGCGACTGCCCGGCGACCGGTCGCGCCGCCACCGAGTACAGGGCCAGGACCGAAGCCCCCAGAATCCCAATCGCCCCAACGTGGTAGAACAACTTGCCCATCGAGTTGATCCCCTTCCGACTGCCGGAGTCCATTGACCCGACCAGTTAGTGAATCGCCGAACGAAGCTACTGTTCCGCCGCCCTGGCGCCGGTCAGGACGTTGACGAGACTGTAGTTCCCCTCGTGGCACGCATACTCGTACAGCGTTCCGCCGGTCACTCCGCGGCTCGCGTAGTCTGTTGTGAGCGGCACCGATGCAGTCCAGCTACGGGTGAACTTGCTCGGATCCTCGACCGTGAACTCGTACTCGATGGTGTCGGCCGACACCCGGGTGAACCGCTCGACGATGCGCATGGTCTCGGTCGGCATGCGCCAGGCGCTGGCCCAGCGCCAAGCCGTTCCGTCCGCGAACCGGGTCGTCTCGACGACCAGCGTATCGCCTTCCCAATGCCCGCGCGCATCGCCCAGCCACTGGGGAACCGACACATGGGGCCGCCGGTCCAGCGGAACGATGCGACGGTCGCGGAACATCTCGTGCAGGATGGCCACGTGGTCGGGCGTCTGGAGAATGTGAAAGTTGTTGTTGTAGGCGCCCGGCACGATGGGAAGGCCGTCGGTGAAGCACCGCTCGCCGGTATCGACATCCACGAACGAATTGAAAGGACCCTGGGTCCGGTAGACGCGCTGGTCGGCACCGCGCTTCCGCATCTCCGGGTTGTAGGGGATCCGGCCGTCCGGCGGATCGACGATCAGCGCGGTGCGCCCGTCGCCAACCAGCGCGTTGCCGCGATCCCACCAGAAATCGTTGTAGGCGCGCGCTACGTCAGCCTCCGCGCCACCGTCCCGGCGGTCCTGATTCCTGGCGATCCGCTGCTCTTCCTCGTATGCCGCGGCTTCCTCCGGATTCAACGATTCCCGGCCTTCGAATTCCGAGCGGCGCTCGAGCGGCGTCAAGGTCTGACCGGTCCAGACGCCCTGCAGATCGGGATCACCCCAGGCGGTCCGGTAGCCAGAGGTGTCGGACGAACGCGCGGGTGAACTTCCTGCCGGCTCCTGGGCGGCCGCCGCAACGCCCAGCGCGGCAATTAGAACCGCTGTCGAAAGGCTACGCCGCCAACGAGTCGCTCGTTGCCCCATCCGGACCCCCCCTTCTAACTAAGGGACTTGTCCCCCCGAGTGTTCGTCACCGGGTCAACTTCACTTGATGGCCACGATAGCGCGAACGCGCGCGCACTTGCAATAGAACTTGGGCTACGGCCGCCTCGGCAGGCGCGGTTCGAGAGCCGTGGCCAGGGCGGCGGCGACGTTGCCGGCCGGCTGTTCGCCGTCGATCCGGATCCAGTCGGGCTGGGCAGCGAGGCGCCGGTAGCTGGCCCGAACGCGTGTGAGGAGGGCGAAGTCCCGCTCATAGCGATCCCGTCCCACCGCCTTGCGGGCCATGGCAGTCTCGGGGGCGATATCGAGGAAGAACGTCAGGTCCGGCTGCGGCAGGTAGATCTGCAGGTTCTCGAGCCACGCCGGGTCGAGGCCGTGCGCTTCGCCGTAGGCGACCGCCGAGGCGACGTAGCGGTCGAACAACACGATGAGTCCTCCCGCCTGCCACCGGTCGATGTCGGACTTCCGCTCGAAGCGGTTCGCAACATACAGCAACTGCATCGTCTCCGGGCCATACTCCCGCTCGCCCTGCAGCGCGCGGGCAATCTCCTCGCCGATCGACGTGCCGTAGTCGGGGAACGAGGCGACCCGCGCCCGGTAACCGGCTGCGCGCAGGCGGTCGCGCAGCTCGCGCGCCTGCGTCTCCTTGCCGCTCTGATCCAGACCCTCGATGGCTATGAGCATCGTTGTCGCACTCCGTTCCTCGACGCGGTCACAGCTCCGACGCCGTCATTTCGTCGATGGACTGGCGGCGGCGAATCAGCCTCCAGGTTCCGTCCGCGATCAACGCCTCGGCCGGCAGCGGATGGCGATTGTAGTTCGACGCCATCGCCGACCCGTAGGCACCGGCGTCGCGCACCAGAATACGGTCACCGACCCGTGGCAGCGGCATCCCCCGGCCGAGTCCGAACACATCGGTCGTCTCGCAGATCGGTCCGACGACGTCGCAGGTCACCGGCGGACCGTCGCACGGCTGCAACAGGTGCAATCGGTGCTCCGAGCCGTAGAGGGCCGGGCGGAGCAACTCACTCATGCCGGCGTCGAGTACGACGAAATGACGGCCGGCCGCCTGCGGCTTGACGTCGACCACGGTGGCGATGAGCGCGCCAGCCGGTCCGACGATCCAGCGGCCCGGCTCGACGAGCAGCGTCAATCCGGTTGGGCGCACCGCATCAATCAGCAATCGCGCGTAGGCGTCGACTGAGGGTGCCTCCGCTCGGTCGTAGGCAATTCCCAATCCGCCGCCCAGATCGAGATGCGTGAGCGGTATGCCATCCCGCTGCAGTTGATGCGCGAACTGCGCGACCACCGCCGCGGTCCGGCCCAGGGCATCGAGCTTGGTGATTTGCGATCCGACATGCGCGTGGATGCCGACCAGTTCCAGGCCGTCGCGCGCTGCTGCCTCACGGGCGATCTCGCGGGCGCCGCCGATGGGCACGCCGAACTTGTGGGCCCGGCCGCCGGTCGCGATCCCCGGATGGGTATCCGCCTCGATTTCCGGGTTGATGCGCAGCGCGACGCGCGCCCGCACACCCCGCGACGCGGCAATCCGCCCGATCCGGTCAAGCTCCCCCGCCGACTCGGCGTTGATCGCGCCTATACCGAGGCGGACCGCCTCGGCCAGCTCCGCCTCCGTCTTGCCGACGCCGGTGAAAACGATCGCGTCGGGCGGCACGCCGGCCCGCAGCGCTACGCCGATTTCGCCGCCCGAGTTGGCGTCGAACGCGCTTCCTGCCGCGTGCAGCAGCCGGATCAACCCAAGCGTCGAGTTCGCCTTCATCGCGAAATGGATCCGATGCGGATAGCCGCTGAGCGCCGCGTCGAGGGCCCGGTAACGGCCGACGATCCCGGCCGCGCTGTAGACGTAGAGCGGGGTGCCTTCGGCGGCCGCCACGGCCCCAAGGTCGACACCGTCGCAGGTGGCTGGACGGTCAGGGGAACAATCGAATCCGTCCATGGTGTGCCGGATCTCGCGCGGACGTGAGGAATTGTACACTTGCCGCCCGTGCCCGACGCGCTGACGCCCCCGGTCGCCGATGAGACCGACACCCTGATTGCCGCCTGTCTGGACGGCGATCAAGAGGCGTGGGGGACGATCGTGCAGCGCTATCGCAAAAGGGTGTTCCACGTCGCCTACCAGTTCGTCGGGCGCCACGACGAGGCCGAGGATCTGACCCAGGAGATCTTTCTGAAAGTGTTCAAGGCGCTCGAGACGTTTGACCGCCGCGCCAATTTCACCACCTGGCTCATCAGCGTCAGCCGCAATCTTTGCATCGACCACTATCGGCGGGTCCGGCGCGAGCGGGAAACGGTCGACCGGCGGGTGGACGCGAGCGAGCTCTCACCGGTCGCGACCGGCCTCGACCCCCACAGCCGGCTCGAGCGGTTCGACCGGCGGGCGCTGCTGCGCGAAGCCCTCAACGCGCTGCCGGAAACGCTCCGGGAGACGGTAACGCTGCGGGATATTCAGGAACTGACGTACCAGGAGATCGCCGCCCGCCTGCAGTTGCCGGTCGGGACGGTCAAGTCACGTATCAACCGGGGGCGCCGCGAGCTCGCACGGCACGTAATCCGGCTGGAACGCAGGCAGGGAGGAGGCTCATGAACCTCACGACGGATAGAGTCGGCGCGGCCGTGGTGGTACGCGTCGGTGAAGCGAAGATGACCTATCAGGCGCTGTCCGGCTTCGCCGACGCGATTACCGGCCTGCTGGAAGGCGGCGACCGGCGCGTGGTAATAGACCTCTCGCAGGTGGTCTACGTCGACAGCGCGACGATCGGCTGCCTGATGGATCTCTACCGGCAAGCCGACAGGCTGAAGGGCGCCATCAAGCTGGCCGGGGTGCAGCAGCGCGTCGAGACGATGCTCACCATGACCGGCGCCCACCGCTTCATCGAGCTGCATCCGGACCAGGCAAGCGCCATAGGCAGCTTCGGGGAATGACGATGCGAACCATCACGACCAGTTCCGGAACCAAGATCGCGCTGGACGGCGAGCTGCTGGCCGTGCTCGAAGCGCTCTACCGCGAATTGCACACGCGCCACGGCCTCGACTACAGCTTCGAGGACGTCATGCAGGAAATCAGCCAGTTGATCGATCAGATGAACGCGGACGAGCGGCGCACGTACCTGCTCGAAAGCCTGTTTCTCAACTCGGTGACGTTCGAAAACGAGAAGTTGGGCGCCTACATGCGCAAGCTGCCCGCCGAATAGGATCGCGCGGACCGACTCAGCCCTTGAGCGGCAGCGTGCCGGTGACCGTCTCCGCGACTGCCGCCTCGTCGGGGGCTGGCGCGAGCGGCGCGTCGACCAGGTGCCACGCGTCGGATTCCTGCAGGATCTTATGCGCGAAGCCGGCGTGCAGCGCATGGCCCCCGCGGTGGGCCACGACATGGCCGATGATCGGATGACCGACCAGCGCGAGATCCCCGATGACGTCGAGGATCTTGTGCCGGACGAACTCATCCTCGAACCGGAGGGTGTTGTTCAGCACGCCGGTCTCGCCCAGCACTATCGCGTTGTCGAGCGAGCCTCCGAGCGCAAGCCCCTTCTGGCGCATCTGCTCGACCTCCTTCAGGAAGCCGAACGTGCGCGCCGGCGCGATCTCCTCGGCGAACAAGTCCTCGGTTATCCGCTGTGTCCGCGACTGGTGGCGCAGCAGCGGGTGGTCAAAGCTGATGCTGTAGGTCACCTTGAAGTGGTCGGAGGGATAGACCGCGATCCGCTTGTCTCCCTTCGAGAGCACGATCGGACGTGCGACCTTCAGGAACCGCCGCGCCGCACTCAGCGTCTTGACGCCCGCCTCATGGACCAGGTAGACGAACGACGCCGCGCTGCCGTCCATGATCGGCACCTCGGCGGCGTTCAGCTCGACCGTCGCGTTGTCGACGCCCATGCCAACGAAAGCGGCAAGCAGGTGTTCGACCGTCCCGACAGACGCCGCGTCCTGCGCAAGCGCGGTGGCGTAGGAGAGCCCGGAGATCCGATCCGCCTCCGCCGGAACCTCAAGGCCGTTGAGATCGAGCCGCCGGAAGCGAATGCCGTGATCAGCCGGAGCAGGCTTGATGCGAAGCCTGACCTTCCGCCCCGAGTGCAAGCCGATGCCGGAGCACGAAACCGACCGCCTAAGTGTTCGTTGGGGCGTCATTCCTGCCGGCCGTCTTCCACCGCGTACCCCAGCGGTCTGGCAAGCGCCGCTACTCCTGATAATGACCCGAGCCAAGCGGGCCGCGGCGACTCCACCGCTGCCGTTCCTCCCCAATTGGGATGGATTTATATCATATTCCGGGGTCTGACAGCCACCCTGTGGAGCGGATTTCTGTCGGCTTTCCATGACTACCCCCCATTCGTACGTGGCACCACTTGACAGCTCGTGGTCACTGCAGCAGCGCCTGGCGGAGACAGGCGCCCGTGAGCGACCCCGCCTGCTCCACTACCGCTTCCGGCGTCCCCGCCGCCACGACCATGCCGCCGTCGGCGCCGCCTCCCGGCCCGAGGTCGACGATGTAATCCGCTGCCTTGATCACGTCGAGGTGGTGCTCGATCACCACTACCGTGTTGCCCTGATCGACCAGCAGGTTCAGCACGTCGAGCAGCCGCTTCGTGTCCTCGAGATGCAGTCCGGTGGTCGGCTCGTCCAGAACGTAGAGCGTCTGCCCGGTGCTCCGGCGCGACAGCTCCTTCGCCAGCTTGACCCGTTGCGCCTCGCCGCCGCTCAGCGTGGTCGCCGACTGCCCGAGGGTGACGTAGCCGAGGCCGACGTCCTGCAGCGTTCGAAGTTTCGTCGCAATCGAAGGGACGTTCTCGAGAAGTTGCGCCGCCTGATCGACCGTCATCGCCAGCAGGTCCGCGATCGACGCGCCGCGGTAGGCAATCTCGAGCGTCTCGCGGTTGTAGCGCCGCCCGCGGCACTGCTCGCAGGTGACGTAGACGTCCGGCAGGAAGTGCATCTCGATGGCGATCACGCCATCGCCCCGACAAGCCTCGCATCGCCCCCCCTTCACGTTGAAGGAGAAGCGGCCCGGCCGGTATCCGCGAGCCCGGGCTTCCGGCAGCATCGCATAGATCTCTCGGATGAACGTGAACAGACCTGTATAGGTGGCCGGATTCGATCGCGGGGTCCGTCCGATCGGAGACTGATCGATCTGGATCACCTTGTCGACCCGCTCCATTCCCTCGATTGCGGTATGCGCCCCGGGGTCGGCCGCCGCCCGGTAGAGGGTGCGCGCGAGGGCGCGGTAGAGGATGTCGTTCACCAGGGTCGACTTGCCCGATCCGCTGACGCCGGTCACCGCCGTCAGCACGCCGAGCGGCAGCTTGACGTCGATGTCCTTCAGGTTGTTAGCCCGCGCGCCGCGGATCCTGATCGTACCGCCCCGCCCCGGCCGTCGCCGGCGCGGCACATCGATGGCGCGAGCGCCCCGCAGGTACATACCCGTGAGCGATTCGGTCCTGTCCGCCTCGAGCGCGGCCGGCGGCCCCTGGAAGATGACATGACCGCCATGTTCCCCGGCGCCGACGCCGAGGTCGACCACGTAGTCGGCAGCGCGAATCGTCTCCTCGTCATGCTCCACCACTACGACCGTGTTGCCCAGGTCGCGCAGCCGTCCGAGCGTGGCCAGGAGCCGCTGGTTGTCATGCTGATGCAATCCGATCGACGGCTCGTCGAGCACGTAGAGGACCCCGGTCAGGCTGGCCCCGATCTGCGTCGCCAGCCGGATCCGCTGCGCTTCGCCTCCTGACAACGTCGCCGCGCCGCGCGCCAGCGACACGTAGCCGACGCCGACATCGCAGAGGAAACGCATGCGGTCGCGGATCTCACGGAGCACGCGTTCCGCGACGTGCGCTTCCCGTTCGGTCAACTCGAGCGCGTCGAACGCGGCGAGCGCATCAGTGATGGAGAGGTTGACGTAATCGGCCAACGTGCAGTCCTTCACCCGGACCGCCCGGCTCTCCGGCCGCAGGCGCTCGCCGTCGCAGAGGCGGCAGGGCCGTCGCCCGCGGTATGCCTGCATCGCTTCCTGCTGGGCCCAGGCGGCGCCGGCATAGCGGCGGCGGAGGTTCGGCACGATCCCCTCGAAGTCGCGGCCGAACGGATCGGGCCGAAGCCCCCGGCCGCGCCGCCCGCGCTGCTCTCCGCCCGACGCGCGGCCCGAATCCGCCTCGCCGAACAGCAGCAGGTCGCGCTGCCGCCGCGGCAGCTTGCCGAACGGCCGGTCGAGGTCGATGCGGTAGTACTGCGAGAGGCGGGACAACGCCCTCTCGATCGATTCCTGGTCACCTCCTGCCCAGGGGTGAATCGCTCCGCCGGCGAGCGAGACCAACGCATCGGGCACGATGCGGTCCGGGTCGAAGTCCTCGATCACGCCGAGTCCCTGGCAGTCCCGGCAGGCGCCGTGCGGCGAGTTGAACGAGAAGGCGCGTGGCGTCAGCTCCGGCATGTTGATGCCGCACGCGGGGCACGCCAGGCGGCGCGAGAACAGCCGGTCGCCACCGCTGAAGGTATTGATGACGACGACGTCGTCCGCCAGCGTGAGCGAGAACTCGATCGCCTTCGTAAGCCGCCGCTTCGCCTCCTCGCGCGCCACGAGGCGATCAACCACCACCTCTATCGAATGGTTCCGCCGCCGGTCGAGTGAGAATTCCTCCTCGAGACGGCGGATCTCGCCATCCACCCGGACGCGCGTCAACCCGCGCGCGCGGAGTGCGGCAAGCTCCTTCCGGAACGCCCCCTTACGGCCGCGGACAATCGGTGCGAGGACGTTCACCCGCTCCGCCGGCGGCTCGGCCAGGATCGTCTCCACTATCCGCTCGACCGACTGCGACGCAATCGCCCGGCCGCACGACGGACAGTGCGGCACGCCGATATTGGCGAACAGCAGCCGGAGGAAGTCGTAGATCTCGGTGACGGTGCCGACCGTCGATCGGGGATTCGATCCGGTGCTCCGCTGCTCGATGGAAATGGCTGGCGATAGGCCGTCGATCTGATCGACGTCCGGCTTCTCCACCTGCTCGAGGAACTGCCGGGCATAGGCGGAAAGCGACTCGACGTAGCGTCGCTGACCCTCGGCGTAGATCGTGTCGAACGCGAGCGACGACTTTCCGGACCCGGACAGTCCGGTGACCACCACCAGTCGGTTGCGCGGGATCTGAACGTCGATGTCCTTGAGGTTGTGAACGCGAGCCCCGCGCACGTCGATCCAGTCGCGCGGGTCGCGCGGCATGGCTCTGTCAGCCTCCATCGGCGGGTTCACAAACGGCCCATGCTACCACGCGTACGCGGTGTCTGCAGTCGCCGCCACGATCCCGCCGGCGTGATCGAACGCCACCCCGACGAGGTTCGGCGCCGCCAGCACCAGCGCGCGCGTTCCGTCTTCCGCGAGCCGGTAGAGGCCGCTCGCGCCGGCGAGCGCCTCCACCACGTGCAGCGTCCCGTCGGGGTGGAAGGCAAGCCCCTGGGGGCGCCCGAAGCCGGACGCCACCCGATCCACGGCGCCGGTCCGGTCGATCCGGTAGACGCCGTCGCAGGTGGCGAGTGTCGGGGCGGTGACGTACAACGCGTCGTCCGGCCCCCAGGCGAGATGGAACGCGGCGACGCTGGGCGGCAGCGAGGCGAACGGCGCCGGACGTGTGGACGGGGCGATACGGAAGACGGTGCCGGAGCGGTCGCCGACGTACAGCGCGCCGTCCGGGCTGAACGCCAGGCCGCAGGCGATCCCCAGCTCGTTCGCCACAAGCTCGTACGATCCGTCGTCCGCCACCCGATAGACGGCGCCGTCGGACCGGCTCGAGACGTGCAGGCGGCCGTCCGGCGCCAACGCGAGCGCCGTCGCGTTGTTGATCCCGGTGACGAAAGGTTCACGGTAACCGTCGGCCCGTATCCGGAAGATCGACACGGGCGAGCGTTCCCCGCGCGTGCCGCTGTAGGTGACGAACAGCGTGCCGTCCGGCCCGATTACCGGGCTGTCCACCTGGTAGAGTCCGGTCGCCGCCACGCGGCCTATGTCGATGAACGCCGCGCCGTCCGGATCGCCGTTCCCTATGCGCACCGGGGTGCGTCCACCCTCCAGTCCGGACGGGACGAGCACCGCGAGCGATCGGCGCGACAGGTGGACGGCCCGCGCCGGCTGCTCGCCGAACCGGATGTCGGGGAGGATCCCGGCTGACTCGTCCGGGAGCAAGTGCTCTCCCTCGATCGCGATCCGCCCCCCGGCGACCGCACGCGACGGCCGGAGGGCGGCGATGTGTGGCTCGGGCATGCCCTACACCAGCTTCAGTCCCGGCACGTCGTCGAAGTCCTTCGGGTTCAGGGTCCAGAGCGCCGCCTCGTGGACCAGGGCGCAGGCGGCTATCGCCAGGTCGAGGTCGCGACCGTGCGAGCGTGGCAGCTGGGCGTAGAGCGCAGCGGCCCGAGCCGCCGCCTGCGCATCAAACGGCACCGCCGCGTCATGCGGGAAGAGTTCTTCCTGCGTGCGACGTTCGGTCACCGTTCTTGGGCCTCGCAGCCATTCGTACAGGACGATCGTGGAGAGTCTGAGACGGTGGCCGGCGTCCACGAACTGACGCAGGCGGTCGAACGAACCGTGGGGTCCCGTCAGCGCACCGATGAGCGCCGACGTGTCAATATGAACTGTCATGCGTGGAGCGGCGCAGCGACGCCTCGCGGCGCGAGATGCGTAGCTCGCGGAGTTCCGCCTCGACGCTTTCCTGGGATCGGGTAACCGGCTCGTCGCGCAGCCGATCCAGCACCTCCAGCATGCGGAGACGCTCAGCTTCGCTCAGACGGTCCGTCCGGGCGTCGTACTCAGTGACGGCATCGCGGACGACGTGGCTCTGCGGCTTGCCGAGGCGCTCCGCCGTCCGGCGGATGCGGCGCACCGTCGCTTCGTCGAGGGAGTACGTCGCTCTTGCCATAACCATGTAATACTACCATACCCCTAGCGAAGCCGGCTCACTACCGCAGATTCGACGATTCCCCGCGCTCCGGAACGAGGACGATCCGTGAGACCTTCTCCGCTACGGCACCAGCCGGCGGATGACGCCGTCGTGCTTGTTCAGCAGGAAGATCTGTCCGTCGGGTCCAGTGCCGAACCGCACGTCGGCCCGGGTGGCCGGCGTCCGACCCTGGCTGATGTTCTTCTCCTGGATCAACTGCAGCAGCGTCTTCGTCTCGGCCCCGTCACGGAACAGGATGCGGCGCATCGCCTGGCCCCCCTCTGGCAGGTCGTCGGCCGAAAAGTAGAAGACCTCGCCGCTGGGACCGTCCCCGAAGAGCACCAGGTTCGCAAGCTGCGGCACGGCTTCGTCCCGGTAGACAACGAGGCCGGTGGCCATGGAGCTGGGCTGGAAGAGCGGATCGAGCTGGCCGTACTCCACCACCGGGTACGAAACGCCGGCCTCGCCGCGCGGTTCGACGAGGCTGACGGCCTGGCGGCTGATGAACCGAAAGCTCCCCTCCCAGTCGTTCCAGCCGAGGTTGCCGCCCCGCGGCACGAGGCTGATCTCCTCGACGATGTTCTGGCCGATATCCGACATGAAGAGGTTCCCGTTCCGCTCGTCCCAGGCGAAGCGCTGCGGATTTCGCACGCCGTAGGCGTAGATCTCGCCGAGCGTAGCGGGGTCGCCGTCACCCGCGAACGGGTTGTCGTCGGGGATCCCGTACTGCCCGTTGGCGCTGTTCGTTCCCAACGGGTCGATGCGCAGGATCTTGCCCAGGATCGAGCCGAGGTTCTGCGCGACGTCGAGCGGATCGCCGCCGCTGCCGCCGTCCGCCGATCCGATGTAGAGGAGGCCGTAATCGGGATCGCCGGGCTCCGCGAGCGGATTGAAACCGAGCTGTCCGCCGTTGTGGTTGCGGAACGGCTGCTCCATGCGCAGCAGCTCGCGGGGCGGGCCGCCGTCGTAGACCGCGGCGGCTGGATTCGTAGCGGTCCACTCCAGCAGGATCGTGTCCTGGGCGTCGGAGCCCCCATTCGGCACGAAGTCCGCCGGCGGCGCCGTGTTGCTTGTATCGGTGTAGGCGTAGAGCTTGCCGAAGCCCGGTGTGCCGGGCGCTCCGAACTGCGGGTGCACCGCGAAGCTCTGGAACCCCCGTTCCCGGCGGGACGCCTCGATGTCGAGCCCCCAGCGCGGGTCGGTCAGATCGAGATACTGCGTCACCGTCCCGCCGTCGTAGCTGACGTTGTAGACGAGACCGCGCATGTCGTTCACGAACAGCCGGCCCGTCCCCGGCTCGTCCACCAGCAGCATCATCCGCGCCGCCTCGCCGTCGACGAACGGCAACGAGGCGAACTCTACGGCGCCGACAGTGATGACGCCTTCGTCGGTTGGAATCGGATCCGGAAAAGGGTCGTTGCTGGTCTGGCCAGCGGCCGCCGTGGCCGCCAGCAACACCGCCGCCGCCGCGCCAAGAAGCAGACTCATGACTACCGCCCTCCGTAGATCTACTCGAAATCAGGTTGCGTCGAGCTCGACGTTCCAGTAGAGGTAGTCGCGCCAGCTCTCCGGCGCGTCGCGGAGGCCGAACGTAAGCCGCACGGTGGGCGACCGGGTGGGGCGCTTCGGCGTGCGGATCACACGCATCCTGGCCTGGGCGGGTGTCCGCCCCCCTTTCTTCCGGTTGCACCGGATGCAGGAGGTGACAATGTTCTCCCAGTTCTTGCGGCCTCCCTGGGAGACCGGCACCACGTGATCGAACGTCAGGTCGCCGACCGGGAACTCCTTGCCGCAGTACTGGCAGGCGTGGTCGTCGCGCGCGTAGATGTTGACCCGCGAGAACGGGACATCGTCTAGTCGCCGCCTCATCGTGATGTAGCGCAGCAGGCGGATGACCGAGGGCAGCCTGAAAGTGACCGAGACGGAGCGGATCTCCCGGTCGTACTCGGAGACCACCTCCACCTTGCCCTGGCAGAGCATGGTGATGGCCTTCCGCCAGTCGACCACCTTCAGCGGCTCGTAAGTCGCGTTCAACAGTAGCGTCTGCTCCACTGTCGGCCTCGTCGCTCGTTCCGCCTCGTCCGATGGCTACCTGCGGCACTGGCCCGGAGGGCAGGGATTTAACCTCTTATTCTGAACGACGCGGCGCTGCGGTGTCAACATTTAGACTGTGTAACACGTTGTCCGCACGTAAGTTAGCAGTCCCCGGGAGCCACGGCCTGCAGGCCGTTACCGATCCGTCCGATAGTCCCGGCGGTGCAGGGACATCTTCGTACAGGCGCGATCTGCCTGATGCTGCTGGGGGCGGCGGCGTGCTCCGCACGCGGCGGCCCCGTGCCCGCGCCGTTCCCCCGGCCGGGGATGCCACCTGGCTGGGCGCCGGCTTCGATCCCGACGGATCCGGGCAACGCCGGCCGGATCATCAACACGGCGCTTGCCCTGCGCGGGTCACCCTACCGGTTTGGAGGCACGGCGCCGAACGGTTTCGACTGCAGCGGCTTCACCCGCTACGTCTTCGCGCAGCACGGGGTCAGCCTGCCGCGGACCGCTGCCGATCAGTACCGCGACGGGCATCCGGTCGACCCGGACGAGCTGCAGCCGGGCGACCTCGTCTTCTTCACCACGATTGCGCCGGGACCGTCGCACGTGGGGATGGCGATCGGCGAGGGGCAGTTCGTCCATGCACCGAACCGGGACAGCGCCGTCCGCATCGACACGCTCGACGCACGCTACTGGCGCCGGCGCTTCCTCGGCGTCCGCCGCTACGCCGCCGCAGACTCCTAGCCGGGCGTTACGACCTTGATCACGTCGCCGGGCAGCGGCTGCTCGTTCACCGGGAACCCGTTCATGATCGCGAGGGTCCGCGCCGTCACGATCTCCGCGCCGACGCGTTGCGCGATGCTCTGCCAGGTTTCTCCGTCGCCCACGGCATGGATGGCGATGCGATTCGGCCGGATCGCATCCGCCTCGGCCACCGTCAGTTCCCGGAACGACCGGAGACTGGCGTGGATCTCGCGCTCGATCCGTTCGAAGTCGTTCAGCGGCGCGAACGCGCCGAACAGATAGATCAACCCGCCCGACCGGATGCAGGCGACGCGAGCGATGGTCTCGCCCATGCCCCGTACGTCCTGCGTCCAGGTACCGAGGTACGCGTCGAGGCCGTTGATCTCGGTCGCCCCGCCCTGCACCCGGCGAAACCCGGCCGCCATCATTTCCGAGTCGGCGACTTGCGAAAGGCCGCGGCCCGTATCGTCCGCCAACTGCAGCAGCATGTAGCGGTCCTGGCCCGGCTCCTGGGCCACCACCATCTCGGGACTGTTCTGCACCTCCCAGCCCGCCGGGAAGGTGAGCCCGAAGCGCATCTCCGGGTGGAGGAACTCGCGACCCCGGACGATTCCCTGATCCGGATTGTCGCCGAAGATCAGTCCGTCGACGCGCCGGAGGTAGTCCTCGCGCGCGATTCGCAACGTACCGGGGTCGGGGGTGTCCGCAAGGAGGCTGTCCACCGTGCCCGATACGCCGGCGACGCGGTCGGCAGGTTCCGGGTGCGTCGCGAGCCAGTTGGGCGTGCCGCGCCGATCGGTCGTGTCGGCAATGCGGCCGAGAGTCGTCAGCATGTCCGCGACGCCGCGTGGATGCCAGCCGGAGGCCGCGGCGTACTCCGCGCCAAGCCGGTCCGCCTGCCGCTCGTCGTCCCGGCCGAACTTCAGGAACAACACGCCCAGACCCTGCGCCGCGGCGCCGGTCATGTCGGGCTGGCCGTAGCGGGGGCGCATCGCCGGGACGAAGATCTGTCCCAGAATCAGGCCCACCTGCGCACCGGCGGCGCGGCTGTAGGCCTGCACGGCGTGACGCGCGGTCACGTGGCCGATCTCGTGACCGATCACGCCGGCCAGCTCCGCCTCGTCGTTGAGGTGCGCCATCAGCCCGCGCGTCAGGTAGATGAAGCCTCCCGGCAGGGCGAACGCATTGACGACCGGCGAATCGACCACCGTGAACGTCCAGGGAAGCTCGGGGCGGTGCGACACGGCGGCGAGCGCGTAGGCCACTTCCTCGACGTACTCCTGCAAGGCCGGGTCGTCGTACGCGCCCATCTCGCTCCGGATGACGGCGTCCGACTCGCGCCCCAGCTCGATCTCCCGCTGCTCGCTCATGAAGACCAGCTCGCGGTCGCCGGTCACCGGATTCGTTGCGCATGCCGCCGTCGCGGCGGCGGCGAGCAACAGCAGGCAGACGAAGCGGCAGGCGGTCCGTGATCGGCGCGGGTCGCGGCTCCAATACGGCGATGGTTTCACTACGGGCTCCTACGCCACCGTCGCTCGCAACGACTCGAGGGCGGTCCGGAGTTCCGCGACTGCCGCCGGGCCGGCGGGGCGAAGCGGCAGGCGCGGGTCGCCCACCGTGAAGCCGAGCAGCGCCACCGCTGCCTTCAGTCCCGGGACGCCATGCGCCGACGTGACGAGCCGCGCGATGGGCGTCAGCCGGCGCTGCAGCGCGCGCGCCTCGTCGAGCCGGCCGGCGCGGACGGCATCGTACAGGTCGGTGCAGAGATCGGTCGCCACCGACGCCACTGCCAGCACGCCGCCCGCCGCCCCCATCAGCAGGGCGGGACAGAAGACGGGCGCCGACCCCGCCATGACGGCGAAGTCGTCCGGCGTCGCATCGATCAGCGCCGAAACGTAGGTCAGGTCGCTCCCCGATTCCTTCATGCCGACGATGTTCGGATGCTCCGCCAGGCGCGCGACCACGTCGACGGCGAGGGTGACGCCGGTCAGCGCGGTGAAGTTGTAGAGCACCACCGGCACCGGCGAGGCGTCAGCCACCGCGGTGTAGTGCGCGACGAACGCCTCCCGTGTGAGCAGCGGCTTGAAGTAGGACGGCGTCCGGACCAGCACCGCGTCGGCCCCCAGATCCGCCGCCCGCCGCGCCGCGTGAACCGTCGCGACGGTCGACTCGCGGCCGGTACCGGCAATGCAGAGCCGGTCGGATGGCACCCGCTCGCGCGCCGCGGCCAGCGCCGCATCCGACTCCGTCTCGTCGAGGAGCGGCGCCTCGCCGTTCGATCCGAGCACGACGACACCGCGGATGCGGGTCGCCATCCAGCGCGACACGTTCGAAGCCATCGCGGCCGGATCAACGCAGCCGTCGCCGTCGAACGGCGTCGGAACCGGCGGGAGCACACCGTCGAGGCGCATTCGCGGTCAGCGCAGCACGTTGAACAGGTGGCTGTACTTGATGGTCAACGTGCGGCCGGTGCTCTGCAGCGCCTGCTCGTAGCGCTCCCGGTAGAGCATGCTGCCCATGTAATTGATGTCGTTGTAAACGATGAACAGCCCGCTGTTCGCGTCCCTCAGCAGGCCGAAGCGGAGGTTGGACGACCAGATGTCCTCGCTGTCGTTGTACTGCACCAGCGCCTGGAAGAACATGCGGGTGGAAAACGAATAGGACAGGCGCAGCCGACCGAGGTTCGTCGTGAAGTTTCCCCCCGGCAGCCGCAGGTCGTTGTAGCTCCACTCGAGCATCGCATTGAACGTTTCGCCGGCGCGGGCCGAAACGGACGGCGTCACCGTGATCCGATTGCCTCCGAACAGGCCGCCGATGATGGTGTTGATGTTCAAGCTCACCGGCGCGCCCAGGTTCGTGTTGCCGGCGATCTGCGCCTCGCTGTGGTCGTACCTCCCAGGCGGCACCCAAACGCCGCGCTGGATCTCGAACGGCTGGGAAACCCCCTCCCGTGTGATGTTCATGCCGGTGTGAATCTCGTAGCCGTTCCGCCATTCGAGGTGCTGGTCGATGTGGGTGAACTGCGACTCATGCAGGCCGGTGTTGAAGTCGAAGACCGTGCGGTGGTTGACGTGCGGTCGCCACTCGTGGAGCCCGATGAAGTTGTCGGGGCGGAAGGTCGCGAACACGCTGCCGTTCATCCGACGGTAGCTCCGGCGCGCCAGGAATCCCACCTCCGGATTGAAGTTCGGCGCCACCTCGGTGTAGCCGATGTTGAGACGGGTCACCTCGGACTGGTGCTGGGCGCTGAACGCCCACGCATGCGTGTCGACGACCGGCTGGTCGGGCTGGTCGGTCGGCGAGAACGTCCGCGCGAAGAAACCGGTGACGGTTCCCCCCTCGCCGATGCCCAGGCGCCCGTCGAACGCCACCGTTCGGTTGTAGTCCTCTCGACGGTTGTCGTCCGCTCCCTGCGCGAACCTGCCGCTCGCCCGCCGGTTGACGAACATCACGCCGACGTTCGAGCGGTTGGCCAGATCCTGCCGGACGCGGGCGACGGTGAAGTTCTGTCGCGGCGTACCCTCGTCCGGCGAGCTCTCACTCTCAAGCTCCGCCGTCTGCATGTTGAGGAAGCCAACGTTGGTGTTATTGCCGACCTTGCCGGAGAGACGTCCCCCACCGATGATGGGGACCTGCGAGCGATCCTCATCAATACCGATGCGTCGGCTGAAGAAAACATCAACCGCGCCCGGCTGTCCCACGGAGAACAAACCGGCGTTCTCCAGGAAAAAAGGACGCTTCTCTGGAAAGAACAGGGTGAACCGGTCGAGGTTGACCTGCTCGTCGTCCACCTCGACCTGCGCGAAGTCGGTGTTGTAGGTCGCGTCGAGAGTCATGCTCGGCGTGATGCTGTACTTCAGGTCGGCGCCGAACTGACCGTCGCGCGAATTGTCACCGCTCGCCGCGCGCTGCGTGTCGCCGAGAAAGTACGGCACAATCTGCAGGTTGCGCTGCGCCGGGACGATGAGCCCCTCCAGCTCGCCGGCGAGCGAGAGGCGATTCAGGTTGTACTGGCGCGGCAACGGCGACCAGTAGACCTGCTCGTTCCGGCTGCGGATGTTGCGCTGGAAGTTCATCCCCCACGTCTGGACCTCGGCGGGGGGATAACGGAGCGTACGGAACGGAATTGCGATCTCCGCGCTCCAGCCGATGTCGGTCACGCTCGTCGCGACCTGCCAGACGCCGTCCCAGTTCAGGTTGAAGCCGCCTCCGGATCCGCGCTGCTGGCGGCTGTTGCCGGGACGTCCGGAGCCGCCGCCGCCGAACCGGCCGCTGCCCTGGCCCTCGTTCGTCACCTGGCCGTCGTATTCGACCCCGGCCGGATTGGTCCCGAAGATGAACCCGTTCAGGCCGTCGTGGTAGGTGTCGAGGATGACCTGGAAGCTGTCGGTCTCCTGCAGATTGGAGTCGCGCCGGCTGTCGGCGGTGATGATGGTAGACGGATCGTCCATGTAGCAGACGACGCCGAGGTAGAGCGTGTCGGCGGTGTAGACGATACGCACCTCCGTCCGCTCGGAGGCGGGCTGCCCTTCGAACGGCCGGCTCTGCACGAAACCGGTCGCGAGCCGTGCATCCTCGTAAGCAGCATCGCCCAGCACGTCGCCGTCGACGTCCGGCCCCGCCTCGACCCGGAGCGCGCGCGCCAGGGGCGCCCCGGCAGCGGTCATCTCACGCGTCTCCGCCGCTTCCGAACCATCGCCGTTACCTGTCGGCTGCTGCGCCGCGGCCGGCGCGGCAAGCCACAGAGCGGCCAGCGAGGCAGCTGCCGCCACGCGCCAAACCTCGCCCCGACGAGTCGTTATGTTCATCCGCCCCCCGCCTGAGAAGTAGCGTTACATTCTAGCAGTCCCGGTCAGCGGGAATGCGAAAGTACTCGCTGCACGATAACGTAGTCCGCCACCGGCCGGCCGCCGACGACGTGCTCGCGGATGATGCGGTCCAGCACGGCGGGATCGCACTCCCGGTACCACGTGCCCTCCGGGTAGACGACTGCGATCGGCCCGCCCTCACAGACGCGAAGGCAGTTCGCCTTGGTGCGCAGCACGCCGCCCCGCTCGGAGAGGCCCAGTTCCTTCAGGCGGCGCTTCAGGTAGGCCCAGGCTTCGAGTCCCCTCGCCTTGTCGCAGCACTTGGGAACGGTCTGATCGCAGCAGAGGAAAATATGGCGGCGGGCAATGTCGACACCCACCGCGGCGGCGGCCCGGCGCTGACTCTCCCGGCTGTTGTTCGCGTCCGCCGACCGGCCTGTTCCCGGGACTGCAGGGCGGAAAGGCTCCAATTGCCGTAGGATAGCACGCGACAATTGGGGGCCCGGACGGCGCGCCGGCGGACGCTGACCACCCGACATCGGCACCAGTAGCATGGCCAGACGCCCACGCTTCTCGTTCCTGAACGACTGGACGTCGGTCTTTCTCGCCGCCGTGGAAAGGGGCGGGAACGCGCTGCCCCATCCGGCCACGCTGTTTGCGATCCTGGCCGGCGTCGTCATCCTGCTTTCCGCCGTGGCGGTCAGGACCGGCCTCGAAGCGGTCCATCCCGGGACGGGAGAGACGATCACGCCGGTCAGCCTGCTGACGGTCGCCGGACTCCACCGGATCCTGGTGGAGATGGTGACCAACTTCACCAGCTTCGCGCCGCTCGGCACGGTGCTGGTTTCGATGCTCGGGATCGGCGTGATGGAGGCGAGCGGGTTGATCGCCGCGGTGCTCCGCCTGCTGGTGCTGTCCGCACCGAAGCGGCTGCTGACCTTCGTCATCGTCTTCTCCGGTGTCCTGTCGAACACCGCGAGCGAGATCGGATACGTCCTGCTGGTGCCGCTCGGCGGGATCATCTTCCTCGGGGCGGGACGCCATCCGATTGCCGGGCTCGCCGCCGCGTTCGCCGGCGTGTCGGGCGGCTACAGCGCCAATCTGCTCCTCGGGACGATTGACCCGCTGCTCGCCGGCCTCTCCGAGGAGGCGGCGCAGATCGTGCAGCCGGGCTACGCGGTCAACCCGGCAGCGAACTACTTCTTCATGGTGGTCTCGACGTTCGTCATCTCGGCCGCCGGCACCTGGGTGACCGAGGCGATCGTTGTCCCGCGCCTCGGAGCGTACAAGGGGCCGGAGCAGTCGACGGCGATCGATCGGCTGTCGGACGACGAGAAGCGCGGCCTCCGCTTCGCCGCGGTGGCGATGGCGCTGTTCGGCGCGCTGCTCCTCTGGGCGACGGTCCCGGCCGACGGGTTCCTTCGCAACCCGGAGACGGGCAGCCTGCTTCGGTCGCCGTTCCTCTCCGGAATCGTGGCGTTCATCTTCCTGGGGGGCACGTGGGTCGGCATCGCCTACGGCGTCGGCGCGCGCAAGTTCAGGAACGACACCGACGTGATGAACGGCATGGGGAAGACGATCGGCACGCTCGGCACCTACCTGGTGCTGGTCTTCTTCGCCGCGCAGTTCGTCGCCTACTTCAACTGGACGAACCTCGGCCTGATCGTGGCGGTGAAGGGGGCCGAGACGCTCCGCGCCTCCGGTCTGGGGGGCGTCCCCCTGATGCTCGCCTTCGTGCTGCTGTCGGCAGGGCTCAACCTGCTGATGGGGAGCGCTTCGGCGAAGTGGGCGGTGATGGCCCCGGTCTTCGTCCCGATGTTCATGCTGCTCGGCTACTCCCCCGAGCTGACGCAGACCGCCTACCGGATTGGCGACAGCACGTCGAACGTGATCGCCCCGATGATGTCGTACTTCGCGTTGATCGTCGCCTTCTTCGAACGCTACGACAAGACCTCGGGCATCGGCACCGTGGTGGCGACGATGCTTCCCTATACCGTGGTCTTCCTGGCCTGCTGGTCGGTGATGCTGGTGATCTGGATGCTGCTCGGCCTGCCGGTTGGGCCGGGGGCGGAATTGTACCTGCCCCAGTGACGGCAACGGCGGAACGGCGCGACCCTCTGGATTGCGTCATGATCGCGCGACCGCCCGCAGCCTGTGCCGCCGCGGTGGGACTGGGATTACTCGCTGCCGCTCTGATCGCAGGCCCGGCGCCCGCCGCCGCGCAGGCACCCGCGGCATCGGAAACGCGGATGATCGCCATCGACTTCGGCCTGCGGTCGCTCGGCATCGAGTTCCAGACGGCGCACTCTTTCGAGTTGCACGACGAACCGGGTGATTTCAGGACGCGGTACGACGCAGCGAAGGCGCTCGCGGGGAACGCGGGCATCGCATGGCGCCTCGGCGGTCGCCGCCTGAAAGGACACCTCGGGTTCGGTTTCGAGTTCTCAATGGTCCGCCAGCCGATGGCGGTTGCGCTCGACGCGCGCGTGCCCCATCCCCACATCCTCTCGTTCCCGCGAGAGATCGACACGGCCATTCCGGGCGTGTCGCGGTGGGAAACGGGTATCCACGTCCAGGGCCAGTATTGGCGCGCTCTCTCCGACAACCTGCTCCTCCGCGTTTTTGCCGGCCCCACCCTGTTCATCGCATGGCAGGATGCCGTCACCCGGATAGACACCAACGACATCGAGCCGGAGTTCGACCGTGCATTCCTGACCGGCTTCGACCGCGGGACGGCCGGCGCCCGGAAGATGGGCTACAACATCGGCTTCGACGTCACCTGGTTCCTGAACGGCCGGGTCGGCCTGGGCGTCGGGGTCCGCTACTCCAGGGCCAGCATCACGGCGCACGCAGACCCCGAGACCCCCGTGCCGTTCGCGATGGGCGGCCCGAACCTCGGAGGGGGCGTGCGGTGGGGCTTCTGACGTGCGAGAGGGGAAACCTTGTGCCAGTACGGAAGTCTTGCGTCAGCAAGACTTCCAACGCGCCCGTCAGGGCGCGCCGTCGGCCGGGAAGAGTTCGAGCAGCGCGACCGGGTCGACGCGGGCGTTGTTCAGGCGGACCGTCCAGTGGAGGTGCGGTCCCGTGACGCGGCCGGTCGCCCCTACCCTCCCGACGATCTCACCCTGGCTGACGCTGTCCCCTTCCGCCACGTCGATTGCCGAGAGGTGGGCGAAGTAGGAATAGAGTCCCCACCCGTGATCGAGGATCACGACGTTGCCGGAAAAGTAGAGGTCGGCCGCCAGCACCACGACGCCGTCGTTCGGCGCGTGTATCGGCGTCCCCTCCGCGGCGCGGAAGTCGGCGCCGCTGTGGGGGCTGCGCGGCTGGCCGTTGAAGACGCTGCGGCGCCCGAATGCGCTGGTCGCCACACCCGGCACCGGCCGGAGGAACCCACCGCTCCAGAGCCGCTCGCCACTCGCGACCGGGAAGATGGCGGCCAGCTGCTGCGCCTCGCGCTGAATCCGCTCGATCACCTCGGCCGGCGGATCGACGAAGCTCGGATTGACCGTCAACTCGCGCGTCGGGAACTGCTTCGGTTCGACCTCGAGCGTATAGGTCCGCTCGTCGACCGTCCCGTCCGGCCTCTCGGCGCGCACCGTGACCGGGTGGTTGCCGGGATCCGCGGTCAGATCGATGCCGACCAGCGCCGACGAGACATTCGGCGGCCCAGCCGGGAAGAAACGCAGCTCGCGGCCGAACGCGCGCGCCGTCAGCGATCGGGTCGGCCCGTCTATCCGTACATCGATCACCACCACCTCACCCGGGTGCAGGGCGCGCGCCCGGTGCGTGATCGACTGAATCAGACTCCCGCCGTCCGCCGGCTGCGCCGCCACCGGCGCGGCGAGCAGGATCCCCAGCACGACAATCGCAGCAGCACGCATCGTCACCCTCCGAACAGCGTCATCCCGAAGACGCGGTCCACAATGACGAGCGCGGTCAGCCCGGTGAAGACGACCAGGCTGAACCAGGCGAACGCACGGACCGGGGCCGACGGGTAGAACGCGGCGTCGTCCTTCGGGATCACCGTGACGCAGTACCAAACGTTCAGGAAAAAGATCACCGGCGCAATGAAGAAGGCGAGCGCCGACGAGACCAGCACCAGATAGACGGGCCGCGGCAGCCCGGCGATGATCAGCACCGCGGCGATCAACGAATAGAACATGGTCAGGCGGTAGATGTTGTATTCGGAGACCAGGGTCCGCCGGCGATCCTCGGTGAGCTCATCGGCGGCGATGCCGGAGAGCGCGGCAGTCGGGCGGAACAGGTTGCGGCAACAGGCGGCGACGACGCGCGGCCAGCCATCGAAGTAGTTGAACGCGGTGGAGAAGGTCGCGGCGAAGGCGCCCAGCAGAAAGATCAGCATCATGCCGGGGCCGATGCTGTCGGTGAAGATGCGCGCGATCTCGCCGATCACGCCGTTGCCCGATACCTCGCTCGGGTAGAGCCAGACCGCCGCGAGCAGCAGGAACATCACCGCGAGGACGAACGAGACGATGTGTCCCAGCGTGAAGTCCCACAGCCCGATCCGGAACCAGCGCCGGCAGTACTCCTGCGCCTGCTCGGGCAGCCGCGAGACATCGACCGCGAGGTCTTGCTTCGTCGACCCGAACGGATCGAACCGGTGCGCCAGACCGGTGCGCTCGAGCTGCTCGCGGATCCGTCCCATCCCGACCCGCTTCGCCTTCCCCCACTCCGACGCCTGCAGCGACACGTCGATGCCGGTCGGCAGCAGGCCGAGGAACGCAGCGATCAGCAGCCACGATCCGGCCGGGGTCTCGACGGCGAAGAAGCGTCCCATCGCCGAGATCGGCGCCGGCTCGAAGAGGTAGACGCCGACAGTCGACACGAAGAGCAGTCCGGCGAGCACCTTCGTCGCCAGCTCCACCGCGGCATAGCGCCCGTAGAGGATGATCCCGACCGAGAGGGTGCCGAGGCCCAGGCCGTACATCCAACTGGGCAGACCGAGCCCGAGATACTCCGAGAAGACGTAGAACAGGACCGCGGCGGCGGCGGCGAGACGTCCAGCCTGCCCCAGCGCACACTGAACGATCGTCGTGATCAGGACGTACCAGACCGGCCACTTCCCCGGCGCGGTCGTGTAGGCGTCGAGCATGCTGCGGCCGGTGGCGTTGGTGAACCGGAACGCCATCTCGAAGCCGTAGTACTTGAAGACGTAGGCGACCGGGATGCACCACAGCAGCGCGTACTCGAAGCGCCCCCCGGCCGCCGGCGCGGTTACCAGATGCGACGTCCCGATGCCGGTCATCATCAGGATCAGGCCGGGGCCGAAGTGCCGCAGCAGGCCGCGCGGACCGGTGTCGGGCAGCGGCAGACGATCGAGCGCCTCGTCCGGCGGCGGCTGCTCGATCGGCATGGGGGCGATTCTATCAGGCAGGCCGCGGCGACTGGTACAGCGTCCGCCCGACGAAGAACGGACCCATCTGCTGAATGAACTCCGACGTCTGGCGCGTCGACCGCATGTCCTTGACGAGGCGCGAGAGCGGGAACAGCTCCCGGCCGATCAGGCCGATGACGAACTCGTTGTCGTCGCGATCGAGCCCGTGGCACTCCAGGCGCACGTCAACCGCGTAGCCTGCCTCGCCGTACCGCCGGCCCAGCATGCCGTGCTCCATCAGGATCCTTCCCTGCTCGGCGCGCGGCAACTGGTTGAACGCGCCGATCCGCCGGAGCGGGTACCAGACCGCCCACGGATGCGCCGGATCGAGCACGTTCCGCGGCACCTTGCGCAGGAGGAAGTCCTCGAGGTCCGCCTCACGGCCGGACGAGTAGGTGCGCCCGATCATCGCCATCTCCGGACGCGGGACGAGATCGCGAAACGGCGCGCTGACAAGCAGCGTGCGACCCGCCTCCGCGAAGCGGGCGGGATCCTCGCTCATGAGGAGCACGCCGACGCCGCGCGGATCGTTCAGGTCGGCGTAGACGACGGCGTCGTGGCCGCTCGCGCGGACCGCATCGACGACCGGCTCGGTGTCGAGACAGCCGGTCACCACCTGCAACTGCACGAAGAGGCGGCGTGTCGACGTCTGGGCCTCTCCCCGGACCGGCGCACCATGCTCGCGCAGATCGGGCGGTCCCTCGGCGGTGGGCGGCGCGTGGCGTCCCGCGGCGGGGGTGGGTAACTGAGCGGTAGCAGCGCCGGTTGGGCGATCGGTCACGGTGGCGATCCTATACTGACGCCTGGATGCGACGGCCGCACCTCATCGCGATCGCAGGCGCATCCGGGGCCGGCAAGACGACGCTGGCGAATCACCTGAAGGACGCGCTCGGCGCGGGCCCAGCCGCAGTCATCCCGGTTGACGCGTACTACCGTGATCATCCCGACTACGACCTGGCAAGGCGCGCCGCTGCCAACTACGACGCCCCCGCGGCCATCGACATATCGCTCCTTCGGGCGCATCTCGACCTGCTTCGCGCCGGCCGGCCGGCCGAGCGTCCCGTCTACGACTTCGCGGCGCACCGCCGAACGGGAGAAACCGCTACCGTTCCACCGGCGCCCTGCCTTCTGCTCGAAGGTCTCCTCGCCCTGCACTGGCCGGCGATCCGCGCGATGGCGGACACCCGCGTCTTCATCGAGATAGACGAAGCGACGGCGCTCTCCCGCCGCATCGCGCGTGACGCGCGCGAGCGGGGCCGCGACGAGGCGTCCATCCGCCGTCAGTGGCGCGCGACGGTCTGGCCCGGCTACCGGCGGTGGGTCGCGCCGAGCGCGCGTTTCGCGGACGTGACGGTGGACGGCGCGGCGCCAATCGCGACCGCCGTCGCCGCGGTGATCGCTCAGGTGCGCGCGTCGGCGCCGGCCGTGAGCGCGGCGCGTTCGCGTTCGAAGACGCGCGCCAACTGATCGGCCGCATCGGCGAGCAGCCGCTGACGCACGGGATCGGGGAGGACGGGGTCGCTCGCGAACAGCTCAATGACCGTAACGACCTGGCCGGCCACGCTCACCGGGATCGCGCAGAGCGAACGGAGATCGCCGAGCGCGATGCGGCGCGCGTCGGAGAAGCGCGGGTCGACGGCGATGGCGAAAACCCAGGTCGACTCCGCGGCGGCGGCGGCGCGATGCAACACGTGATCGTCGATGTCGCCGCAACAGGCGTCGATCGCCCGGCGCGCGGCGGCGGAGACCGCCGGTCCGTCGCCGACATGCCAGACGCCGGTCGAAATCAACGGCGCGTCCCCCTCGGCGGCGGCAAGATACGCGGTGCCGGCGTCCCACCCGCCCCATTCGGCGACGATGCGCAACAGATCGCGCGCCGCGGCGTGGAACGACATCGCTTCCCGGCCGATTGCGGCGGCGTCCTGCAGCATCCGCAGGTCAGCCGCGTGCGCCGTCGTCGGCGGCTCCGCGCCCTCCCCGCCGGCCGCCCCCGCTTCCGCCGCCGCCTGCGCCGCCGTCACATCGGTATAAACCAAGAGCGTTTCTCCCTGATCCGTCGGGCGGGTCCGGACCTCGATCCAGCGCGCATCGGGGGTGCGGCAGTGTTCCGCCGTCGTCTCCCCCAAATGACCCAGATGCGCCTCGATCCACGCATCGATCTCCAGTTCGGGGATCAGGAGGACGGCGCGCGTCGCCGTGTAACGGATCAGGTCCTCGTACTCGAGTCCGCGCTTCAGGGTGACCGACGGATAGAACTCGCGGAACCGCTCGTTGCAGGCGACGAGGCGCCCGCCGGCGTCCCAGACCGCGAGACCCGACGCGTCGTTCGCGAGGAGCGCGGCCATCCGCCCGCGCGCCATCCTCTCGCCGGTCCGGGCGCGTTGCAGCCGCCGGGCGAACAGGCCAAGCAGCGCGGCGAGCACCAGGATCGCGCCGCCCAGCAGACCCGTCAGAATCACGCCGTCATCTTACCGGGAGCTTGACAGGTCGATCCCACCCGCGTAGCGTTTAGGGTCGTCGCGCAGACTCAGCATGCCATGCGCTTGATTCGTATGATCCGTTCGCTCGCTCTGAGCGTCGCGCTGGCGGCAGGACTGGGTGCGCCGGCCGCCGCCGCGGGGCAGGAAGCGGAGTCCGCCACCGATCTGGCGGCGTTGGACCTGCCGGTGTCGTTCAGCCGGATCAAGAGCCGGATGGCCGAGGTTCCGGAGTTGGGCGAGACGCGCGGCCAGCTCCGCCTGAATTACCGTATCAACGTCTACGGCCGTGCGCCCGCGATCGAGTTCCTGCAGAACTTCATCGTCCTCGACACCGCGCCCGCCGCCTACGGCGGCCCGACCCACGCCGAGATGATCGAGGTGATGACGCCGAAGGAATCGCGTCCCCGCGCCATCAGCACCGGCAACCTCCTGGGCAACTGGCGGAGACCGTAACACCCCCCGGCGGGCTCACCCCGCTGCCGGCTCGTCCGTCGTCCAGCGCCGCAGCGGCACCGAGATCAGCAGGTACTGCTTGCGGAGCGCGATGACGTGGCCCGAGTAGTCCCCCTTCGGGATCTCGCCCCGCACCTGGCGGTCGCGTAACCGCCGCAGCTCGAAGCGGTACAGGTCGCTCACGAACTCGTGCACGAGGTCGGGGCGGGTCTCCGGCGTCGGCCGGACGCCGTGCGCCGCGAGTGCCTCCATCACCGCCGGCCGGTAGTGATACGCCATGGCTCGGGATTCCAGTCGCGCCTCGCAACCCATATTAAGTTTATAGACCTAGAGTTGCAATATAAGCCTCTCGCGGCGCTCCACCATGTTAACTTATCCGGCTATTATATCATTACCGGAAGGTGAACGGCATTCCCCGCGGTCCGGACGCGCCGGCTCCAGGGCGCGCCGATCGTGTAGGCTGTCAACAGTCGGACGATGGTTGCGCACCCATTCCGTTCCCCCGCCGCGCGCGTCCTCGTCGCCTCGTTCCTTCTGCTCCTGCTCCCCGCCGCCGCCGAACGGACGCTCCTGCTCGGACAGGAAACCGACCCGAACTCCACGATTCGGTTACCCGCCCCGGACTGGCCGGCCGCGGTCGCACAGATGCGGGCCGGCGACCCCGCGGCGGCCCTCGCAACGATCGAGCGCGCGCTCGAGGGAGAGGAAGTTCCGCTGGAAGCGACGGTCCTGCGCGCGAAGCTCCTGACGCAGGCGGGGC
Source organism: Vicinamibacterales bacterium (assembly GCA_965263055.1). Lineage (GTDB taxonomy): Bacteria > Acidobacteriota > Vicinamibacteria > Vicinamibacterales > UBA8438 > VXRJ01. Next base: position 955,987 of record OZ253581.1, read on the forward strand.
GTCACACCGGCGCGGAAGACGCGTGGCGATCGGTGATCGACCGCGCCGTCTACCTGCGGACGTTCGCCCGGCGCGCGATCGTAACGAGCCTCGCCGACCGCGGTGCGCCGGACGAGGCGGCGCCGTATCTCGACGAGTTGCTCGCCAGTGACGCCGCCCGCCACCGCGACCTGGTGCTGCGGGTTGCCGACGCGCATCTCGATGCCGGCACGCCCGGCCGGGCCGCGACGCTCTACCGGAGGGTCCTCGCCGGTGGCGGCCGTAGTGCCGAGACCGATGCCGCACGACTTGGTCTGGCCGCCGCGCAGGAAGCAGGGGGCGACACCGCGGCGGCGGTCGAAACGCTTCGACTGGCGCAACTCCGCTTCCGGACGGCCGACGCGTACGAGACCGCGGCGCGCGAGTCGGCCCGCCTGACGCGCGCTCGCGGCGAGACGCCGCGGCTATTCGCCGAGTCCGAGTACGCGCTCATCGTCGAGCGCCTCCGGAACGTGTCGCGCTTCCCGCCCGCGCTCGACGCGCTCGACGCCTGGGCCGCGGCCTACCCCGCGGCGGCAACCCAGGAACGTGTCGCCGCCGAACGGATCGCCACGCTCTACGCGCAGCGCGACAACCAGGTAGCGGTCGATGCGTGCGCCACGTTCTACGAGCGCTTCCCCTCCAGCGCGCGTACGCCGGATATCCGCCTCGTCGATTTCCGGCTCGCGATTCGGATGCGCGATCTCGACCGCGCCCGTCGCCTCGGCCGCGATCTCTGGGAAGGCCGCGTGACGGGCGCGGACGAGGAACAACGCCGCGACGCGGCAACCCTGCTGGCCGCGGTTCTCGTCGCGCGGAACGACGTAGCGGGCGGCCTTGACCTCTACCCGGATCTGTTTCAGGCGGCGCCGACGCCCGACGACGCGCGCGCGATGCTCTGGCGCGCCGGCGTCGCCGCGGTCCGCTCGGGTGACTACGGACGCGCCTTCACCAACCTGCGCGTGCTGATTGAGCGCGGCCCCAGCGGTGACCTCGCCCTGGCCGCGCAGTACTGGCTAGGTGTCGCGCACGAGCAGAACGGCGAGGCCGCCGCCGCCGCGCGCCGCTTCCGGCCGCTGGCGAACCGCTACCCGTACCACTACTACGGGCTGGCGGCGCGCGAACGCCTGGCCGAACTGGATGCCGGCGGCGGCGAGGAGACGACCGCGCAGCTCGAGCGGATCGCCTTCCCGCGCCTCTCGGTCGGCAGTGGCGCACGCGCCCGCGCCGAGTACCGCGCCGCGATGACGCTGGCGCGCGCCGGCCTGACGGGTGACGCAGCGTGGTACCTCCGGCGCCTGCTCGACCGCCGCCGGGGCGATCGGGGCCTCGCCCTCCTCGCCGCGCGCGCCTCCTCCGCGGCGGGCGATCATTCGAGCGCCGCGCGGGTGCTGTTCGCTTCGTTCGGTGCGTTCTTCCAGCGGGCGGCGACGGACCTGCCGGAGGACTTCTGGACGATCGCGTACCCGCGCCCGTTCTGGCAGACCGTCGTCGACGCGGCGGACACCCACGACGCCGACCCGGTGCTGCTGGTCTCGCTGATGCGGCGCGAGTCGCGCTTCGATCCCGACGCGCGCTCGGCGGTCGGCGCGGTCGGTCTGCTGCAGGTGATGCCGTACACCGCGGAAGCGCTCGCCGAGCGGGCGGGGGTCAACGAGGTTGTGACCCCGGCGGGCATCGACGAGGCGATCCTCGCCGACCCACGCGTCAACATCGCGATCGCCGCCCGCCTCAACGCCGACCTGCTGGTGCAGTTCGACGGCGAGCAGCTACCGGTGATGGTCTCCTACAACGCCGGCGAAGACCACGCCGGCGATTGGTGGAGCGCCGCGCGCGCGCTGCGCCGCGACTTTTTCGTCGACGGCATCCCGTACACGGAAACGCGCAACTTCGTGAAGGAAGTGGTCGCCAACTACGCCAACTACCGGCGGATCTACGGCGGCCGGTGACGGGCTGCTAGCTAGTACCCCGCGGCGGCCGCATCCGCGCGCCGCCGATCCGGCGCCCCCTCGAGCAGGTCCGCCTCGGCATCGTAGGCGATCGCATGCGCCGCCCCCTGCGCGCGGATCGCCTGCAGCCGATGGCCGCGGGCATCGAGCAGCGCGACGGTATCGGGCGACAACCCCCGCCGCTCGTAGCGTACGACGTCAGGCAACCACTGATGATGAAAGCGCGGCGCGTCAATCGCCTCCTGCACGTTCATGTCGAAGTCGACCACGTTCACGATCGTCTGCAGCACCGTGTTGATGATGGTCCGCCCGCCCGGGCTCCCGGTTACCAGCACGAGCCGCCCGTCGCGGGTGACGATCGTCGGCGTCATGCTCGACAGCATCCGCTTGCCGGCCGCCGCCAGGTTCGGCCCGGTGCCGATCAACCCTTGCGCCGTCGTCAATCCGGGCGCCGCATTGAAGTCGCCCATCTCGTTGTTCAACAGGAACCCGGCGCCCGGCACGACGATCTTCGAACCGTAACTCTGCTCCAGGGTCGTCGTGAGCGACACCGCGTTCCGGTCGGCGTCGACCACCGACAGGTGGGTTGTCTCGTTCCCGGCCGGCGGCCACTCGAACCGCTCCGGCCCCGACGCCGACGCCTGCGCCGGATCAATCGTCGCCCGAAGCCGGCCAGCGTACGCCTTCGACGTCAGTTCGGCTACCAGCATCCCCCGGTTGAAGTCGGGATCCCCCAGGTGCCGCGCGCGGTCGGCAAAGCCGCGCCGCATCGCCTCGATCATCCGGTGCACGTTCAGAGCGGAGCCATGCCCTGCCGCCCCGAGGTCGTATCCCTCCAGGACGTTCAGCATCTGCACCAGCGTGACGCCGCCCGAGCTGGGGGGCGGCATCGAGATCACCTCGTAGCCGCGGTAGGTCCCGTGGATCGGCTGGCGCACCTTCGCTTCGTAGGCGGCGAGGTCCGCCTCGGTGATCAGTCCGCCGTTCGCCGCCATCTCCCGCGCCATCAGCTCGGCTGTCCGCCCCCGGTAGAAGCCGTCCGGTCCGCTCTCGGCAATCCGCTCCAGGGTCGCCGCGAGCTCCGGCTGGCGGAACCGCTCCCCCGCCGCGTACGGCGTCCCGTTCTTCGAAAAGGCGGCAACCGACGCCGGGTAGCGCGCCATGCGCGGGAGCACCCCCGAAAACGACGCTGCCCGTTCGACCGTCAGATCGAACCCTTCGCGGGCCAGCGCGACGGCCGGCTCTACCAGGCGATGCCACGGCAGCCGTCCGTGATCGGTCCACGCGCGATGGAGGCCCGCCACCGAACCCGCCACGCCGACGGCCAGATGGCTGTCGTGATGGCGCACCGGGTCGTACTCGCCACCGGCCAGGAACATCTCCGGCGACGCCGCCGCCGGCGCGGTCTCGCGAAAGTCGTACGCCGTCGCTTCCCCGTCCGCTCCGCGGTACACCAGGAATCCGCCGCCGCCGATGTTGCCCGCGATCGGATAGGTCACGGCCAGCGCGAACGCCGTCGCCACCGCCGCATCCACCGCCGAGCCGCCGTCGCGCAGGACGCCGCGCCCCACCTCCGCCGCGATCCGGTCGGACGCCACCACCATCCCCGCCCGGCTCCGCACCGGGGCCGACTGTCCCGCGACGCCCGCCGCGCCGAGCGCGGCGATGACGGCTGTTGCAGCGGCCTTGCGCGCCATCGCGCCCGCCCCGTTCGCTCCCCAACGGAAACGCATGCACCCAGCATACCGGAGCGTCCGCCCGGCGCGTTGGCCTTGATGGGGCATAATGCACGGCGCGGCGGGAAGCATCCGACGGGGGGCACGGAATGACGGCACGAGACCCTGGGCAGCCGGGTCGGCCGAGGCGGCGCGCGGCGCTGGCGGCGGCGGCGGCGTTCGCGCTGGCGGCAGCCATGGCTTGCGCAGGGCCGGGCGGCGGCGGCTCGGGACTGACGGTGCGGCTGTCGATCGCCACCGGCGGAACCGGCGGGGTCTACTACCCGTACGGGGGCGGCCTCGCCAAGGTGATCAGCGACAACGTCGACGGCGTGGAAGCGACTGCCGAGGTGACGGCCGGAACGGTCGACAACCTGAAGTTCCTCGGGGCCCGGTCGGCCGACCTGGCGTTCGCGCTGGCCGACTCGCTCGACGACGCGGCGAACCAGCGGGGCGCCTTCGCCGACTTCGGCGCCGTGCCGATGCGTGCGCTCGCGGTGCTGTATGACAACTACAACCATCTGGTTTCGGTGACGAGCACCGACATCGAGACCGTCGGCGACCTGAGGGGGCGCGTGGTCTCGACCGGAGCGCCCGGGAGCGGCACGGAGATCAGCGCGTTCCGGATTCTCGAAGCCTCCGGCGTCGACCCGGATGCCGATATCACGAAGCAGAGCCTGAGCGCGGCGGCGTCGGTCGACGCGATCAAGGACGACAAGATCGACGCCTTCTTCTTCAGCGGAGGGCTCCCGACCGGCGCCATCCTCGACCTCGCGTCGACACCGGGACGGACGATCAAGGTGGTGCCGAACGGCGAGACGCTGGAGGTGCTGCAGGCGGAGTTTGGATCGCTCGTCTACCACAACGCGCCAATCCCGCCATCCACCTACCCCGGCATGGAGGAGACGGTCACCGTCGTGGCGGTCTCGAACGTGCTGGTCGTGCATCCCGACATAGACGAGCAGCTCGCGTACGACCTGACGCGGGTGCTGTTCGACCACCACGACGAACTGGCCGCGGTCCATCCGATGGCGGCCGTCCTGACGCTCGAAAGCGCCATCGTCGGTTCCCCCATCCCGTTCCATGACGGCGCCATCCGCTACTATCGCGAACAAGGCGCCCGGGCGGACGGGGGATCAAACTGACGGCATCGGAGACACCGCAGCCTGACGTTCCGACCCGCACCCTGAGCGGGACGACCGGCCGCATCGCCACCACCCTCGCCGCGGGCCTGTCGCTCTACGCCTTCTACTGGGTGGTCGGCATCGTTCAGCCACAGGTCTACCGCGTCAGCTTCCTGCTGATCACGCTCGTCCTGACGTTCCTCGTCTTCCCGATGCACGCCCGGTGGCGCCCCCGCGTCACCCCCCTCGACTGGATACTGGGCGCGGTCGCGCTGGTCGCGCTCGCCTGGCCGATCATCGACTTCGATGAGTTCGTCTATCGCGCGGCGACGCCATCGACCATCGACCTGCTGCTGGGCACGGTGACGACGGTTCTGGTGCTGGAGGCGACCCGCCGAACGGTCGGCCTGATCCTGCCGGTCACCGCAATTGCGTTCCTGCTTTACGGCTACTACGGGCCGTACCTCGAGATGATCGGCCTGGATCTCTTCGCGCACCGGGGCTACGGCGTCGCACGTCTCGTCGGCACCCTCTACATGACGCTCGAGGGAATCTTCGGCGTTCCGATCGGCGTCGCCTCCACCTTCATCATCCTCTTCACCATCTTCGGCGCGGTCCTGGCCCATTCGGGGGCCGGGCAGTTCTTCATCCAGTGGACGATGTCGGCGTTCGGCCGGTCGCACAGCGGCGCCGGGCCGGGACGGACGGTGACGCTCTGCGGCTTCCTGCTGGGAACAGTCTCCGGGAGCGGCGTCGCGACGACCGTCACCCTCGGCGCCGTCGCCTGGCCGCTGCTCCGCCGCGCCGGGTTCTCGGCCGAGGTCGGCGGCGGGATCCTCTCGGCGAGCGGCATCGGCGCGATCATGGCGCCGCCGACGATGGGGGCGGCGGCGTTCCTCATCGCCGAGTTCCTGCAGATCACCTACCTGCAGGTCATCGAGATGGCGATCATCCCGGCGATCCTCTACTACCTCTCGATCGTGCTGATGATCGAGGCGGACGCGCGCCGGCTCGGCACGCGGGCGGTTGCCGTCGACCTGCCGCCGGTCGGCGAGCTGACCCGCCGCTTCGGCTACCACTTCCTGCCGCTCCTCGCCATCGTGGTGCTGCTGGTCACCGGCATGACCCCGTTCCGCGCGGTCTTCCTTTCGACGCTCCTCGCGATCGCGTTGAGCTTCCTCCGGCGCGAGAATGCGCTCGTCCCGCGCCGCCTCGTGGGGGCGCTCGAGGCGGGGGGCCGGGGCGTCCTGCCGGTGGCGGCGACGACGGCAACCGCCGGGATCATCGTCGGCGTCGTGACGCTGACCGGACTCGGCCTGAAGATCTCCGGCATCATCGTCGACCTGGCGGCGGGCAACATCTTCCTGACCGTGGTCTACGCCGCGGTCGCGGTCTGGATGCTCGGCCTCGCGGTGCCGGTCACCGCCTCCTACATCATCGCGGCGGTGATGATCGCGCCGGCGCTGACGCTGGTGGGGGTGCCCGACTTCGCCGCGCACATGTTCATCTTCTATTACGCGGTGCTGTCGGAGGTGTCGCCTCCGACCGCGCTGTCACCGTTCGCCGCGGCGGCGATCACCGGCGGCAACCCCTTCCGGACGATGATGCTCACCTGGAAGTACACGCTGCCGGCGTTCCTGGTGCCGTTCGCGTTCACGGTCAGCCCCGAGGGCGCGGGGGTCTTGCTGCAGGCCCCCGCCGCCGACGTGATCCGGACCGTCGGGACGGCCGCCATCGGCGTCAGTGCGCTCGCGATGGGACTGGGCGGCTGGCTTCGCCGCGCCGCAACGATGCCGGAGCGGGCGCTCGCAGTCGCCGGCGGCGTGCTCCTCTTTTATGCGACCACGCTGACGGATATCATGGGACTGGCTTTTTTCGGTGCAGCCGTCGTGTTGCACCTGGTGCGGACCCGGTGAGAGGAACGGAGAGATGAGATGACTGCCATGAAATCACGCATGCGCCTGACCGCATTCGCGGTCGTGTTCACGCTGCTGCTCGTCCCACAGGCGCTGCTTGCGCAGGGACTCGAACGCGTCGCCCCGGAAGAGGTCGGCCTGTCGTCGGAGCGGCTCGACCACCTCAGCCAGGTGCTCGAACAGTACGTCGACGAGGGCCGTCTAGCCGGCGGCGTCGCCATCGTCGTGCGGCGCGGCAAGATCGCCTACCTGGAGGCGGTCGGGCACCGCGACGTCGAGGCACAGGCGCCGATGCCGACCGACGCCATCTTCCGGATAGCGTCGCAGACGAAGGCGCTGGCCAGCACCGGCGTGATGATGCTGCAGGAAGAGGGCAAGCTGCTGATCACCGACCCGATCGGCAAGTACCTCCCGGCGTTCGCCGGAACGAAGGTGGCGCAGCCGAACGGCCGCGGCGGCTACGACGTCGTGGCGGCGCGCCGTCCGATCACCATCCGGGACCTCCTGACCCACACCGCCGGCATCAGTTACGGGATGGGGCTGATCGCGAACCGTGGCCCGGCCGCTGACGCGTGGGAAGAGGAAGGGATTACCGGCTGGTACTTCGCCCACCGCGACGAACCGGTGGGTGACACGATGGCGCGGCTTGCCGAGTTGCCGATGGACGCGCATCCCGGCGAGCGGTGGATCTACGGCTACAACACCGACATCCTGGGCGCGATGATCGAAAAGATCAGCGGCCAGACCCTCGGTGCCTACCTCAAGGAGCGGCTGTTCGATCCGCTCGGCATGAACGACACTCAGTTCTTCGTGCCGCAGGACAAGGTGGGCCGGCTGGCGACGGTGTACTCGTCCGTGGATGGCGGCAGCAGCTTCGAGCGCGCGCCGGACTCGGGGACCATGCAGAGTCAGGGACATTACGTGAACGGTCCGCGCATGGCCTACTCCGCGGGCGCCGGCTCGACCTCGACGGCGACCGACTACGCCACGTTCCTGCAGATGATGCTGAACGGCGGCGAGTTCAACGGCACGCGGATCCTGTCGCGCACGACCGTCGACTCGATGATTTCGAACCATCTGGGCGACATCCCGTTCCGGGGGGGCCAGGGCTTCGGCCTCGGCTTCTCGATCATGCTTGACCCGGCGTCGACCGGGCTGCCCGGTTCGGTCGGCGAGTTCGGCTGGGGCGGCGCCTACCACTCGACGTACTGGGCCGACCCGAAGGAAGAGATGGTGGTGGTCTACCTGACCCAGATTATCCCGGCCATCAACCTGGACGATCAGGAGAAGTTCCGGACGCTGGTCTACCAGGCAATAGTCGACTGATTCCAAGGGCGCCGGCCGCCGGGCGGCGACCGGCGCCCGCAACGACGGCGGAGGTACAAACAGACCGTGACCAAAGACGAACTGATCGAGAAACTGAACGAAGACCTGGCCGACGAGCTGGGCGCGATCATCCAGTACATCATCTACGCGGCGCGCGCGACCGGTCCCTACCGGCCGCAACTGTCGCAGTTCTTTCTGGCCGAAGTCGCAGACGAGCAGATGCACGCGCAGTTCCTTGCGAACAAGATCGCATCGCTCGGCGGCACCCCCACGACGACACCGCGGGCCGTGCCGGTCCCGGACGGCGACCGCGCCATGCTGGAGGAAGTGGTCGCGGCGGAGAAGCGTGCCACCGCATCGTACGTTCAGCGCGCCAAGGACGCCGAGGCCTACGGCGACAAGGGTCTCGTCGTGCAGCTCGAGGACTTCATCCGGGCCGAGAGCAGTCACGTGGAGGAGACCCAGCGAATTCTGGAAGACTGGCCGCTATAGGACGGTCCCGCGAGGCCGCTACGGCGGCCACTCGCGTCTGCAGCGCGGACGACCGCCCGAAGTACCTTGACCGATCTCCGAGAGAAACTCAGGGAGGAGCTGATGACCGATTGTGAAGTGTCGGCCGCGGTGACCGACGCTGAGGGCCAGTTCCCTATAAAGCAGCTTCTGGACTACGATTACTTCAGGAAGTATCGGCGTAGTTACGACAAGTCTCGTGAGATGGGACTCCTCAACCCCTGTCGGAACTATCTCAATCTGCTCGACTCGCTCACTGATATTCACAGCTACAATGCCCAGCATGCCAAGTCGTTTGCGAAACGTTTTCGAGCGTACGCAAATGATTTCAAGCAATGCGAGGCGGTCTTTGCAGAGGTTATCGTCTATCGCCACTACATCCGCGCCGTCTACGAACACATGGCTCGCAGGATCGAGCTTCACGAATCGGAGGCAGATGTAATTGTCGAACGGCCCGACGGGTCCAAGATGTTTCTCGAAGTCTTCAGTATATGCCCCGATTTTCCCGACAAGCCCGGAATTGCGTACGACGTCAAGACGCATACGCAGAAGGCAATGGGATCGATCCGTCAGAAGCTCTTGCGGAAGATCAAGAAGCAGCGACAGCTCTCGACGCCGCGGGAGAATTATGCGGTCATCGAGCTCAACGACATGAGCATCGCCAATGATTTCTCCATTCTCTCGTCTTTGTCTGGCGGATACAAGGTGCAGCTCGACGCCAACACGCTACGTCGGGTGTCATCGGGCTACGACTGGCGCAATAACATTTTTGAGGATCCGGCCACTGAGTTCCTAACGGGCATCGTTTGGTTCTTCCTCGGCGACTACTCGTCTCGGAAGTTCCTGCCAAATCCTCACGCCGCAAGGATCAGCCGGTCGACGTCAGAACCCGAACCGTTCGAGCTCGACAAGTTCCTCAACAATCCCAATCCCAAGAGGCTCGATCCCGACCGCGTGGTGACGGCCAGCGAACCCTTCAACGTCGATGACCTCGTCCGCACCATTCACGAGGGTCGCGACGTGCGTCCGAGGAACCCGGGACGTGATAGTCCTTGACACCAACGTTGTCTCCTGCATCTTCAGTGGGGACGACAGAGGTCGAGATTATCTCGAGAGGATTCGCGGTCACGTCGCAGTCATTTCCTTCCAGACGCTGGAAGAGATCTGGTACGGTGCGTACGCGAGGAACTGGAACCGAAGGCGAAAAGATGAACTCGCGGCTCACCTCGAGCAATACGAGATCGTCTGGCCCAGTCCGGACTTGGCAGACGCTTGCGCCCGCCTGCGCAGCCAGCGCAGGATCGCGGGGCGAGAGATTCAGAGAGCCGACGCATGGATTGCCGCCACTGCCATTATGTTGAAGTGCCCCCTGGCCTCGCATGACCGCGACTTCTCTGGCATTCCGGATCTGGAGCTTCTTCAGGCCCGTTGAACGGCTCCCTTTTTCTCGGGAGGAACCGCGGAGGCTCTCCCAAGCACACTGACGCTAGGAGCCCCAGCGCCGACTGCCTGCCCCTCGCCTTCCCTTGGCCGCCGTGTCCCGCGGAAAGCGCGACTTCGGCGACGGCCCAGCCCCCCGAAGACGTCCGACCCGGAGCTGAACACATGGAACTGACTGTTGAAGTCGACGAAGAAACGTATACTCTCCTGAGCGACCACCTGCACCTCCCTCCTGGCCTTTTCTGAAGGCGGCGCAGTACCACGAACAAGCTCCCCACGTCAGACCTTCGTGGGACCGGTTCGCCAATCACATCGACTCAGACTTCCGTTTGATCACCGACACCGAATTCCTAGACTGGAAGCCGTCAATTATCTGATGGCGAATCCGCCGGGCAAGCAGGTAATTGAGGACGGAGAGTTACGGTTCAGGCCGACGGACGTTGACCCCGACCAAACGCGTGCGCAACAAGTGCTGGGCCTTGTACGTCATGTGCGGAACAATTTGTTCCACGGCGGGAAGTTCGTCTCGGCCGAACAAGACAACAACCATCGAACTCATAAGCTTGTCGCAGCGTCGTTGACGGTTCTGAAGTGCTGTTTGACGCTAGCTCCAGAGGTTCACAACCGTTACGAGCGGTAGTTAGCTGGCGCCTCGCATTCAATGACCGGCCACTGCCCGTCATCGAGCCGGCCATGCTGCCAGATTCGAGTGTAACGGCGCCGCAACCAAGGCGTGCGCGAAACACCTGGACGGGCAGCCACAACAGCAGCATGTCCTTGCCGCGGTACACGACTCTGACGGCCTGCATGTCGCCTTGTGTCGACAGGTCGGCGAACCGCTCCTTCTCCTCGGGTGACCAATCCCCTGGCGAAGACACCTCGATGCGGAGATCATCCGTGCCGAAGTTCGGGCCGATTCTGATGGGCCGCTCCCTTGTCGCCGCCCGGCCGTGAAAGAGCGCGGCATCGTCCGAAAGACGACCGGGTCGTTGTCTTCGTCCAGTCCGTCGGCGAATTCCTCGCGCCTGCCGAGCAATTGGTCCAACACACTCGGATGTCCGCGCGCCGCATGGGAGACGCATGGCCTTAATTAAGGACGGCGGTCTTGCCCACCCCGTTCCGCCCGCCGAGTAGAGTGACGTGGCCGAGCTTCCCAATCGAGAGGTGGCCGATCCCTCGGAAATTGCTGGTCGACACGTCTGGGAGATGCAGGCCGTTCGCGCGTTGTTCGAAATGGCACGTTTCGTACCAGTTCATATGTTCAGGAGGTTGCACTCGAGAGGGGCCAAAGCTGGTCCAGAGCCAAGACCGCCAGCGTTTAGTCCCGCCCACCGTGCCGCGTTGAAGAAGGCTTTCGGGTGGGCGCGATTGCTCCTTGGACCGCCGGTGTGGCGGCTACTGCGCGTACCGGCGGCTGAACCCGTTCCGGCTATTCGTCACCTCGAACGATCCGTCTCGGCGCGCCGAAACGTGAATCCAGTGCGCGTCGCCGACGTGGATCGTGCGTCCGTCGGGCAGCAGCGTCCCCTCCGTCACGTTGGCGATCTGCGGTCCCGGCGCGTTGTAACGGTCGCCTCCGGACAGGGAGTAGTGGTTCTGCCAGAGGTCTTCCAGTGTGGCGCTCTCCTCGAGTATCTGGAAGGTCTGCACGGCGCCGCCCTTCCGCGGCCCGTTGTTCATGACCGCGACGCGCGGCGCGAGCGAGTGGACGAACGCCGGCGCGCCGGACGTATCGGAGCCATGGTGCGACACCAGGTAGAGGTCGATCGTCCCCAGCTTGTTGTCGGGACAGACCAGCGGGTGCTCCTTGTTCCAGGTCAGGTCCCCCATGATCAGCGTGCGGAACTCGCCGAAGCGGATGAACGCGCTGATGGAACGCTGATCCTCCGCGTCGCCGTAGCGTCTGGTGATCTCCTCGCCGTGAAAGACGAAGTCGCCGCAGCGCGGGTTGGGAGCTCCGGCGCCCGCAAGCGGGGCCGCAGGCACCTCCCCGTCCGACGCGATGATGGTGACGTCGAGACCGTCCATCGCCACGGTGTCGCCCGGCGCGACGACGCGATGCTCTCCAGCGCCCCGCAGGTCGGCATAGATCCCGAACGCGGCGAGGGGGCGCTCCCCCTCGTCGACCGTCGTACCGTGGTCGAGCCAGGTCCGGACCGGGATCCGCTCGGCGAGCTGCACGGCGCCGCCCATGTGATCGGTGTGGAAGTGGGTCACGATCACGTAGTCGAGCTCGGTCACGCCAGCGTCGCGCGCCGCCGCCGCAATCCGGTCGGCATCGCGCCCGTCGAAGCCGGGCCAGCCGGTGTCGACCAGCAGGGAATCGCCCGACGGCCCGACGAAGAGCGTCGCTTCGCCCCCCTCGACGTCGATCACGTAGATCTCCAACATCCCCTCCGCGTGCCCCTGCCCCACCGCCGGGGTCGCCGCTAGCGCGAGGCCGGTCACGAGGGTGCAGATCGTGCGCATCGGAGCCCCTCCGCTTGGCTCACCGTATAGGATCAATTGTGATGATGCCACACACGCGCACCGGGAGATCATTGCTGGCTGTCAGCATGCTGGCGGCGGCGACCGCCATGCTCTCCGGGACGTCCGGGGCCATCGAGGCCGAGCAGGCGGGCGGCGCCATCGCCGGCCGGATCACGCTGGACGGGACGGTGGAGCCGCGGATGTTGGAGGTGACCGCCGATCAGGCGATCTGCGGGAACGAAGTGGAGGACCGCGCGGTGGTCGTCGACGACTCGGATGGCCTCGCCAACGCGGTGTTGATCGTGGCCGGGGCGCCGTGGGGAGATGCTACGCCGGTGGATCCGGCGATCAACAACGCCGGCTGCTATTTCGTGCCGCGCGTGCAGGTGGTGCCGACGCGGACGGTCGTGACGGTGCGCAACGAGGACGACACGCTGCACACGACGCACGCCTACGACGACCGGCAGCGGACGCTCTTCAACATCGCGATCCCGATCCCCGGCATGGAAGTGGAGCGGCCGTTCCGCCGGCCCGGCCCGGTTCGGATCGAGTGCGACTCGCACGGCTGGATGCGCGGCTGGGTCTATGTCTCCGACGACCTCGGCACCGTGACCGGCCCGGCCGGGCGCTACGAGCTGACCGGCGTGCCGCCCGGCGACTACACCCTCACCGTCTGGCATGAACGCGCGGTCGGGATGACGCGCGCGATCCAGGTTACGGCGGGCGGAACAGTCGAGGCGGACTTCACCCTCGCCCTCGAGTAGCGGCGTCGTTGTCGGCGTGGACGCCGGCCCACCGGTCGCACCGGCATACAATCCCCCCCTATGGCGCCACAGTACGTCTACACGATGAAGGGGCTCGGCAAGCGGTACCCCCCGGGCCGTGTCGTGCTCAAGGACATCTGGCTGTCGTTCCTGCCGGGAGCGAAGATCGGCGTGCTCGGCTCGAACGGCGCGGGCAAGAGCACCCTGCTCCGGATCATGGCGGGCGAGATAACGGAGTTCGACGGCGAGGCGTTCCCTGCCGCCGGGCTGTCTATCGGGTACCTGGCCCAGGAGCCGCAGCTTGACCCGACCAAGGACGTCGCCGGCAACGTCAACGAGGGCGTGGCGGACATCCGGGCGCTGCTCCGCCGCTACGACCAGATCACCGCCGACGTGGCGCAGAGCGGGCCGGGATCGCTCGAGATGGAAGAGGCACTCGAGGAGCAGGGCGAGATCCAGACGAAGATCGACGCCACGGGCGCGTGGGATCTGGATTCGCGGGTTCGGATGGCGATGGACGCGCTCCGCCTGCCTCCCGGATCGGCCGACGTCACCACGCTCTCGGGTGGCGAACGGCGCCGCGTCGCCCTCTGCCGGCTGCTGCTGCAGTCGCCCGACCTGCTGTTGCTCGACGAGCCGACGAACCACCTCGACGCCGAGTCGGTCGCCTGGCTCGAGCGGTTCCTGGCCGGCTACCGCGGCACGGTGGTCGCGGTGACGCACGACCGGTACTTTCTCGACAACGTCGCCGGCTGGATCCTCGAGCTGGACCGTGGGGCGGGCATCCCGTGGGAAGGGAACTACTCGTCGTGGCTCGCACAGAAGCAGCAGCGCCACAACGTCGAGACGCAGCACGAGGCGAAGCGGCGGCGGACGCTGGAGCGCGAGCTCGAATGGATCAACATGTCGCCCCGCGCGCGGCAGGCCAAGGGAAAGGCGCGACTGAACGCCTACGAACGCCTCCTTTCCGAAGAATCCGCCAAGGCGATCGAGACGGTCGAGATCTATATCCCGCCCGGCCCGCGCCTCGGCGATGTGGTGGTGGAGGCGGACAACCTGATCAAGGGCTACGGCGAACGGGCGCTGATCGGCGGACTGTCGTTCACGCTGCCGCCGGCCGGCATCGTCGGCATCGTGGGGGCCAACGGCGCCGGCAAGACGACGCTGCTCCGCCTGATCACCGGCGAGGAGGAGCCGGACGCCGGGACGATAAGCCTGGGCCGGACAGCGCAGGTCGGCTACGTTGATCAGGATCGCGATCTCGACTCGGACGCGACGGTCTGGGAGGCGATCTCCGGCGGGCAGGACGACGTCACACTGGGAAAGCGGACCGTTGCGTCACGCGCGTACGTCTCGTGGTTCAACTTCCGCGGCGCCGCGCAGCAGCGTAGGGTGGGAACGCTGTCGGGCGGCGAGCGCAACCGCGTCCACCTGGCGCGGCTGCTCCGGAACGGCGCAAACCTGCTGCTGCTGGACGAGCCGACGAACGATCTGGACGTCGACACGCTGCGCGCGCTGGAGGATGCGCTGGTCGCATTCGCCGGCTGCGCCGTCGTCGTCAGCCACGACCGCTGGTTCCTCGATCGGATCGCGACGCACATCATCGCGTTCGAGGGGAACAGCGAGGCGGTCTGGTTCGCCGGCAACTACAGTGACTACGAAGCGGACCGGAAGCGGCGCCTCGGCTGGAAGGCGGACCATCCGCACCGGATCAAGTTCCGGAAGCTGACCCGCGCGTGACGCGCGGCTACCCGTGCCGGCCGCCCGGTACCGCAACAGGGGCCGGTTCGGGTGTGAAGTCCTCGCCCGGATTGATGAAGCGGTTCCGCTCGATCCCGTACTGCCGGTCGTAGAGCTGCTTGTACCGACCGTCGAGGGCGATGAGCTCGTCGTGCGTCCCCCGCTCGACCACCTCCCCCGCCTCGAGCACCAGGATCTGATCCGCGGTGCGAATCGTCGACAGCCGGTGCGCGATGACGAAACTGGTGCGCCCCTCGCGTAGCGCGCGCAGTCCGTCCTGAATCTGCGCCTCGCTCTCGCTGTCGAGGCTGGAAGTCGCCTCGTCCAGGATCAGGATGCCCGGGTCGGCGAGGATGGCGCGCGCAATCGCAACGCGCTGCCGCTGCCCGCCGGAGAGCTTCACCCCCCGCTCACCCACGACCGTCTCGTAGCCGTCGGGGAACTGATCGATGAACTCGTCACAGTGGGCAAGGCGGCTGACCTCACGGATCTCCGCGTCCGCCGCGCGCGGATTCGAGAACGCGAGGTTGGCGCGGATCGTGCCGTCGAAGAGGAAGTTCTCCTGCAGCACGACACCGAGGCGCGCGCGGAAGTCCTTCAGGGGGATGGTCTCGAGGTCGCGGCCGTCGATCAGGACGCGCCCGGCGGTGGGATGGTTGAACGCCATCACCAGGCTGATCAGCGTGCTCTTCCCCGATCCACTCGATCCGACCAGCGCGATGGTGGCACCGGGCGCGGCGGCGAGCGACACTCCCTTGAGGACCGGCACGCCCGGTTCGTACTCGAACCACACGTCCTCCAGCCGGATCTCGCCGCCGAACCTGCCGAGGGGCTCGCGCGCTGCGTCCTCCTGATCCTCGGTCGCCATCTTGCGGACCTCGCGGATCCGGTCGAGGCCGGCGAACGCCTCGGTGATCTGCGTCCCGATCTGCGAGATCTGAATGACCGGGGCGATGACGAGGCCGGTGAAGATCATGTACTGCAGCAGCTCGCCGTTCGTCCACGCCCCGGACATCAACGCGCTTCCCCCCAGGACGATCATCAAGGCGCCGATGAGTCCCATCACGAACGTCGAGATCGAGGTGACGGCGGACACGCCGGTCACCGTCCTGGCGACGTTCCTGAACAGGCGGTGCACGCCGCGCGCGAAGACGAGCTCCTCGCGCTTCTCGACGCCGTAGGCCTTCACGATCCGGATGCCGCCGAGGGTTTCGCCCAGCCGCCCGGTCACCTCGGCGTTGATCTTTCCCCGCTCGCGGAAGACGGGCCGAATCCGCGAGAAGGCGACGGCCATCGTGACACCGAACAGGACGAGCACCAGCAGGATGAGCGACGTAAGCCGCCAGTTGAGCCAGAAGAGCCACACCAAGGCGATCGACGCGGTGAGCAGTCCGCCGGCAAGGTGGGCCAGCCCGGAGCCGACGAGGTTCCGGATCCCCTCGGCGTCGGTCATGATCCGCGATATCAGGACACCGGTCTGCGTCGAGTCGAAGTAGCGGATCGGCAGGCGCGCGACGTGCGCCATCACCTGCTTCCGCATCTCGGTGATGGCGCGCTGGGCAGCGACGCCGAGCACCTGCGACAGGGCGAAGCCGGACACCGACTGCACCACCGCGGCGCCGAGTGCGATCCCCGCCAGGAGGAACAACTCGGCGGTTCGTTGCGCCGGCACCACCTCGTCCAGGATGTAGCGTGACATCGCGGGCAGCACCAGGCCGGCAAGGCGGCTAACCAGAATCAGCACCAGGCCGAGGACCAGCCGGTACCGGTAGTGCCACATCAGGCCACGCGCTTCCTCCCACGCTGTGGCGGTCAACTTGCGTTTCTTGCGGGGCTGGGGAACGTCAGGCATGCGGCACCATGGTAGTAGACTTCCACCGTGACCGATCGGCGACGCCGTATCGTGCACATCGACATGGACGCGTTTTATGCGTCGGTCGAACAGCGTGACCGGCCGGAATTGCGCGGCAGGCCGGTCGCCGTCGGCGGGCGGCCGGAAGGGCGCGGCGTAGTCGCGGCCGCCAGCTACGAGGCGCGCGCGTTCGGCGTCCGCTCGGCGCTGTCGATGGCGCAGGCAGTCCGGCGCTGTCCCGAGCTGGCAATCGTCCCGCCCGATTTCGCGAAGTACCGCGCCATCTCACAGCAGGTGTTCGATCTCTACCGCGCCGTCACGCCGAAGGTGGAACCGCTCTCGCTCGACGAGGCGTACCTCGACGTGACGGAGAACGCGTGGGGCGAGCCGTACGCGACACGCGTGGCGAAACGGCTGAAGGCCCAGATCCGGGAGACGACCGGTCTGACGGCATCCGCCGGCGTCGCGCCGAACAAGTTTCTGGCGAAGATCGCCTCGGGTTGGAAGAAGCCGGACGGCCTGACCGTGGTGTCGCACGAGCGGGTCGAGGCGTTTCTGCAGCAGTTGCCGGTGGGCGCCCTGTGGGGCGTCGGCCCGGTGACCGAGCGCCGGTTGCGCGAGGCGGGGATCGAGCGGCTGGTGGACGTGCGTGGCATCGACGACGCGACGCTCCGCCGCCTGGTGGGAAACCATGCAGAATCGCTCCGGCGCCTGGCACACGGTATCGACGAGCGGCCGGTCGTGGCGCACCGCGAGCGGAAGTCGAAGAGCTCGGAGCACACCTACGCACTCGATCTGATCGAGATGGAGACGATTCGCGCCGAGATCGATCGGATGGCGCGCGCTTCAGCCGACTGGCTGCGGCGCGCCGGCGTCCGCGCGCGCACCGTCACGGTGAAGGTGCGCTATGACGACTTCACCACCGTCACGCGCAGCGATACGGAGCGCCCGGCGACGGACGATGCTGACGTAATCGCGCGCCGTGCGCAGAAGCTGACAGACCGGACCGACGCCGGCACGCGCCCGGTGCGCCTGCTCGGGGTCGGCGTCCATGGCCTGGTGGGCGCCGACGTCGACGACGATCCGGGCGAAACGGACCACGCCTGGCCCCGACTCTGGGACCTCCCGCCCGGCGAGCCGGCGCACCCGTGATGCGATGAGCGATCGCTCCGCGCCGCCCGGTCTGGCTGCCCTTGGTTGGGACGAAGAGTTCGCCGAAGCATTCGCCGCCCTGAACGACGCCGCGCTCGTCCCCGCGCGAGTCGGCATCGAGTACAACCACATCTACCGCGTGGTGACAGCGGAGGGCGAACGGTTGGCGCAGGCGGCGGGACGGCTCAGGCACGAAGCGACAGGCCAGGACCAGCTCCCGGCCGTCGGCGACTGGGTGGCGGTCGCCCTGAACGAGACCGACGACACGGCCACCATACGCTTCATCCTCCCCCGCCGGAGCAGCTTCGCGCGCAAGGCGGCGGGTGATCCGACCTTGCGGCAGGTGGTGGCCGCGAACATCGACGTCGTGCTGGTGGTGGCGGGACTCGACCGCGACTTCAACACGCGCCGCATCACGCGCTATCTGGTGGCGGCGGCCGAGAGCGGCGCCCGGCCGGTCGTCGTGCTGAACAAGCGCGACCTGTGCGACGACCTCGACGGGGCGGTCACCCAGGTGCGGGACGCCGCGCAGGGCGTCCCGGTCCACGCCATGTGCGGCAAGACCGGCGTGGGCGTCGACCAACTCGAGACGTACCTGGTTCCCGGCCATACCGTCGCGCTGCTCGGATCGTCCGGCGCCGGCAAGTCGACCCTGATCAACCGCCTGCTCGGCGAGGAGCGCCAGCGGACCCAGCCGGTCCGCGGCGCCGATCAACGCGGCCGCCACACCACGATCCACCGCGAGCTGATCCCCTGCCCGGGCGGCGCCATCATCATCGATACGCCGGGCCTGCGCGAACTGCAGATCTGGGACAGCGCCCACGCGCTGGAGGATGCCTTCATCGACATCGACGAGCTGGCCGCCGGCTGCCGTTTCCGCGACTGCGAGCACCGCACCGAACCGGGCTGCGCCGTTCGCGGCGCGGTCGAGGCAGGCCATCTCGACACGGCGCGGCTCGACAACTACCGCCGCTTTGCCGAGGAACGCGAACTGCTGGTACGGCGGCGCGAGGAGCTGGCCCGCCAGCAGGAGCGGGGGCAGGCCCGAAAGAAGCGGTAGGTGGACGCCGCCAGGGGAGGGTGCTGCGCGCACGGCACCGGTTAGACTGCGCCGTCATGCTGGCGGCCGGCGACGTGAAGCGGATGGCCCGGGAGGCGGGGTTCGATCTGTGCGGGATCGCGCCCGCGGAAGCGTTCCCGGAGCTGACGTACTTCGACGAGTGGCTGGCGGCGGGGTACGCGGGGGAGATGCGCTATCTCCCGCGGTCGGCGGCGCGGCGGGCGGATGTCCGCAACGTGGTGCCGGCGGCGCGGTCGGTAGTCGCGCTGGGCGTGATCTACAACACCGACCGGCCGTACTCGACGGAGGTGAACGATCCGGATGCGGCGCTTATCTCCCGGTACGCCTGGGGAGAGGACTACCACGACGTGCTCGGCAGGCGCGCGGACGCCCTGCTCGCGCAGATGCGCGAGGCGAGCGACGAGCCGTTCGAGGCGCGGTGGTACGTCGACACCGGGCCGGTCCAGGAACGGATCTACGCGCAGTACGCGGGTCTGGGCTGGATCGGCAAGAACACCTGCCTCATCCATCCCGAACAAGGGTCGTGGATCTTCCTCGCGGAGATCATCACCAGCCTGGCGCTCGAGCCTGACGCGCCGCAGCTTGATCAGTGCGGCACGTGCACGCTGTGCATCGAGGCGTGCCCGACCGGCGCGCTGCGCGAACCGTGGGTGCTCGACGCGACACGGTGCCTGTCGTACCTGACGATCGAGCTGCGCGGACCGATCCACGAAACCTGGCGCGACGCCATCGGAACGCACGTGTACGGCTGCGACATCTGCCAGGATGTCTGCCCCTACAACCATCCGGCAGCCCGCTCCGGCGACGCGGCCTGGCAGCCGGGACCCGCGTTCGATCAGCCGACGCTGGTCGATCTCTGGCGTCGCACGGACACCGAGACGCAGGCGCTGCTCGCGCGGAGCGCGATGTCGCGCGCAAAACTGAACGGGTTCCGGCGGAACGTGGCGGTCGCGCTGGGCAACAGCGGGACGACGGAGGCGCGGGCGGCGCTGGACGAGCCAGCCGGCGCGGAGCACGCCTCGGCGGGAGATCCCGTCGTCGCGGAGCATCTGGAATGGGCGCGGCGACAGTCACGAACGTGAGACAATGACACCGTGTCAGGCACGTCATTGACTGATCCCGCTCCGACCAAGGGTATCGCCACGCTCGCACCGACGCTGCTGGTCTCGATGCCGCAGATGAGCGATCCGAACTTCCATCAGACGGTCATTCTGCTATGCGAGCATGGCCAGGAGGGTGCGTTCGGGCTGGTGCTGAACCGGCGTACGGAGATGCCGGCGGCCACGGTCGTCGGGGTGTCGCCTCCCGTGTCCAGCCGGAGCGACCTGGAACTCTGGATCGGTGGGCCGGTATCACCCGAACGGGGCTGGATCCTGCTGGGGGACGAGCCGAGCGACGCCGAGTCGGTCCGGATCTGCGACGGGATCTTCCTGTCGACTTCGCAGACCCTGCTGCGCCGCCTGCTCGAATCGCCGCCGCCGCCGCGAACCCGGCTGCTGACCGGCTATGCCGGTTGGGGCCCGGGACAGCTCGACGCTGAGCTCTCGCTGTCGTCCTGGCTCAACGCCAACGTCGATCTCGACATCATCTTCGACACTGAACCCGGCGCGATGTGGGAAGTGGTGATCCGCCGGATGGGCGTCGATCCCGCCCTTCTCCAGACCGGCGGCACCGCCGTCAACTGACAGGCCGTCCGCCCTTCAGATGCCCTAGCATGTTGGCAAGTTGGCTTTGGGTCTTCTGACGCGCGCCGATCCCCGCCTTCTAGGACATCGACGGAGCACGACGGGATCCAGACGATGATTGTTGTGACGATCCTTACCTTCCGGTAGGAGGACCGACACAGCCAGGAGACGCACATCGGTGACGGAAAGGGGAATGTCAGTCGGGCTCCTCGTGAGTCACAAGACGTGGGGCCTCGGGAGGGTGATCCACTCGGATTCGGAGTACGTCTGGATCTATTTCAAGGACATCGAAGGCAGACCGAAGGATGCCGTCAAGAAACTGAAGCGAAGCGTCGCAGTATTGACCACAGCCGCGAGGCAGTCGGACAGCGCGCTGGATAACTTGCCTCCGATGGTGCGGGACGGCAGAGTCGAACCGCCAGATACGCTCCGCATAACCGAACGGCAGGCGGTGGATATGTTCGTCCAGCAATACCCGCGTTTCGATCACCCGAAGTATCTGGAGCGCGAGCGCGACTACAAGTGGGAGGCTCATCGCCAGGTAGCGGAAGAACTGCTCAGCGTCCGCGGCCGACGCCTCGTCGCGGACGGGCCACCGGACGCACTCGTGAGCACCTTGAAGAGACTGATCCATCGAACGAACCTCTTGGCGACTCAGGAACTCATGGCACTGAACGACGCCTTCGAGGATCAGCGGGCTGCACGAGAGTTCGCCCAGGCCATCCTGAAACTCGTTGACGAAGGCGGCGAGCAGGCATTCTCTGGGCTCGTCGAAGCCACGGACAGGTTGCCGGCGGACGCCGGACGGGCGCGAGTGCTGACTTGGCCGATCGTCACGATTCTGCCGTTCTTGGCGAAGCCCGACTGCCACATGTTCCTAAAGCCGAAGCAGACACAGAGGATCGCTGAAGCATTCTCGTTCGATCTGCTGTATTCCTCGCACCCGAAGTGGGCCACCTACGACCGCCTGCTGACCCTGAGCAATCGACTTCTAGAGCGACTTCGTCCTATCGGGGCTCGAGATCTGATCGACGTGCAGTCGTTCATGTGGGTAGTAGCAGGTTTGCCGTTCATGAAACAGGCAAAGCGTTAGACCTCGTCGACCACGACTGCGCTGTCTATCTCGCCATCCTGCTGGCGTCTGGCCCGCACGCGCTGCCGATCTCGGACCAGGGCGCCGGGAGACTTGACCGCGCACACTCCCGGTGTCTGTGTGGTACCGCCGCGTCAGACGATCGCCGCAATCGGCACGGGTAGGGTGCAGGGCAACGACGATCCTCGCGGCTCAACCTGTTCCGCGTGCGACCAGGTAGGCACCAGGGAAGAAGCCGACGAACTCAAGCAACGCCAAGCCCAGGGCGGAATGGAGGAAGACGGCGCTGTACTCGCCTGCAACATTGGCATGCAGGTCGGGGCTGTCGATGACGAAGTGCAGCAGGTAGCCGAACAGGAACGCGGCCCCCATCGACACGGCGAAGAGACCGGCGCCTCGCCGCCTGTCCAGCTTCCAGTAGGCATACACCGCGGCAAACGGCGCGACCGTGACGACCGCGACGATGAACAGTTGCTGAAACGCGGTGAGCGAAACGCCGGCGGCGACATGGCTGTAGCCGTGGGTGACTTGCGCCGCCAGATGCAGGATTGCTATCGCCAGCAGCGCCGGGCCGTCAGATTTCGCAGGCGTCCCCATCGCAACCCTCGTTGTCCGGAGAGCTGACGGTCGACACCGTGACTCTGCCGAGCCAGTCCAGACTGGCCGTGCGCCGCGCCTGACGCACGCACGTCGCGCAGTCCGGGTTGTAGTGCAGTGTGATGCTTGCCCTGTCGCGCGCTACCGGTCGTTCCGGTAGACGATCCCGTCGCGCATGACGAAGCGGACGTTGCGCAACGCCGTAATGTTGTTGAGGGGGTTGCCTTCGACGGCGACGAGGTCGGCCATGAACCCGGGGGCGATCTGACCGAGGCTGTCTTCGAGGCCGATTGAGCGCGCCGCAAGCGACGTGGCGGCCACGATGGCGTCCATGGAGTTCTGCCCCCCCTCGTCCACACGCACGATAGCCTCCTCGAAGTTGCGTCCGTGCGCGCCTGCCGTGGCGTCGGTGCCGAAGACGATCTGGACGTTGCCGTTGCGGAGTGTCTCGCGGAACGTCTCAAGACCGATGCGGCGCGCCTCGCGCATCCGCTCGAAGCCGATCTCGGTATAGTTCCCGACGCCGATGAACTGCGGGCGGAACTGCGCGTAGTTGTCCCAGAGCAGGCCGGTGTGGAAGCCGACGAAGGTGCCCTGCTCGGCCAGCAGGGCGATCGTGTCGGCGTCATACCGGTTGCCGTGCTCAATCTGGTTGCAACCGGCCCGTGCGACGGCGCTCACCACCTCGGAGCCGTAGGCATGCACGGTGGAGCGGAGCCCCTGGGCTCGCGCCTCGTCGCACGCCGCCTCGATCTGCTCGTCGCTCAGCGTCCGCTCGCCACCGTCGCGGACGCTGCCCGAGGCGAACACCTTGACGACATCGGCGCCGTCCGCCTTGAGCTGCCGGACGAACGCGCGGATCGCCTGCACGTCACCCGTGCGCGCGGTCACCGGGCGGAGCGACGTCAGCACCCGGGGCCCCGGAATGTCGCCGGCGGCGATCCGATCGCGGAGCGGGCCATCGATCTCGCCGCCGAGACTCTGCACCGTGGTGACACCCGAGAGCAGCGTGCGCCAGGCGTTCGCCACCGCGTGCAGCATCAGCTCCGCCTCGCTCTCCTCCGGAGCGCCGGGGGCGCCGTGAACCTTGCCGCCGGCGTCGAAATGAGACCCGAGGTGGACATGCGTGTCGATCCACCCGGGCATCAGCGTCAGGTCCGTGAAGTCGTGGTCGACGGCGCCGCGCAACCCGTCGACGCGCGTGATCCGGTTGCCGGCGACCGTGACGCGCGCGTTCTCGCGCGTCTCGCCGGCGCCATCGATCAGCAGGCCAACGCGGATGGTGATCGGCTCATCGGCGGCCGGCGCCTGGGCGCCAGCCGGCACATGCGTGCCGGGCACGGCGAGGGCCGGGCCGAGGAACAGAAAGCTGACGACTGCCGCTCCGACTCTCGTCCGTGTCATGGCGCGTCCTCCCGTTGCGAGCGCTCCCAGGAGCCCGTGGTGAAACCCCCACTACATTCGAGCGGCGATGCATCCCACCTGAACGGCGTTGCTCCTCGGTCGCATATGGCCAATATGCTCCCTCGTCGCGCCTTGTCAGGCGGGCGCCTCACCGCTCTCGGTGCTACGCGGGGTTTCACCACGGGCTCCCAGAGGTCGACGTTGAAGTAGCCGGCGGCGAACACCGCGTTGCGCGGCGCGCTGCCGGGCGCACGAACACCGGCATGACTGACGATTATATTGACCGGGGTGGGCCTGATCGTCGCGCCGTCTCCAGTATGCGGGCCGCCGCGCGGCGGCTGGCGCCCGGGGTGCCGAGCCGATCGCGCACCTCCCGGAGCGCCGACCGCGTACGGTCGGCAAGCGCCGCGTCGGTGAGGAAACGGACCACCTCGTCGCTGA
This sequence comes from Vicinamibacterales bacterium, assembly GCA_965263055.1. Classification (GTDB taxonomy): domain Bacteria; phylum Acidobacteriota; class Vicinamibacteria; order Vicinamibacterales; family UBA8438; genus VXRJ01. The sequence goes on from OZ253581.1 coordinate 980,263, forward strand.
CCGCGTCCGCCGTGAAGGCGTCCTGCAGCAGTTCCGGAACCACCGGCTTGCCCGCTATCAGGTTCACCATCCCGGCGTTCGGCACATGCGAGAACGCCTTCACGATGCGGAAGGTGACGGCCGACAGCCGGTAGACGATCACCATCGGCTTCTGGTGGATTGCGGCCTGCACGGTGGCGGTGCCGGATGCGGTGACGACGGCGTCGGACGCCGCCAGCGCATCGTCGGTCCGTCCTTCCACCACTGCCGCCACGCCCGCGGACGCGAGCGGCGTGATCGGCGCGAAGAGACCGTCATCAAGCTGCGGCGCCCGCGCCACGACAAACTGCGCTCGCGGCACGCGCTCGCGGATCCGCGTCGCCGCGCGCGCCACGTCCGGCAGGATCGCGCGCAGCTCGTTCGGCCGGCTTCCCGGCAGCAGCGCGACGGTCGGCGCCGCCGGATCGAGGCCCAGTCCGCGCAGGAACGGCTCGCGCGCGACCGAGGGCGTTGTCATCTCCAGCAGCGGATGGCCCACGAACTCGACCGGGATGCCCGCCCGGCGGTAAATCTCAGCCTCGAACGGGAAGATCACGAGCACGCGGTCGACCACCCGCCGCATCGTCCGGATCCGCCCCCGCCGCCACGCCCAGAGCTGCGGTCCGATGTAGTAGACGACCGGCACGCCCAGACGCCGCATCGCCGCGGCCAGACGGAAATTGATCTCCGGAAAGTCGATCGCGACGAAGGCCTCGGGCCTCTCGGTGCCGGCGCTCGCCACCATCCGCCGGTAGATCGCGTACGACCGCGGCGCCACCGCGAGCGCCTCCGACAATCCGGTCGCGGCCAGCCCTCGGTAGTGCCCCACCAGTTCCGCGCCGGCGGCGCGCAGCCGGTCCCCCCCGAGGCCGCGGATCGTGAGCGACGGATCGATCTCGCGCAGCGCGCCGGCGAGCGCGCCGGCATACAGGTCACCCGAAGGTTCGCCGCACGAGATGAGGATCACCGCCGTTGCGTATTCCGGCGGAAGTCGGCGGCAGTCAGATCGAGTTCGGCGATCGGCACCACTTCGATCCGGTCGAACCCGACGGCCGGCAGGTCGCGAAGGAACGCCGACGCGTCTCCCACCAGCACGATGGACAGGTTGTCCGGACGGAGGTACGCCTCCGCCACGCGTTGGATCTCGCGCGGCGTCACCGCGTTGATCCGCTGCGGGTACTGCTCGATCGTGTCGAGGTCAAGGCCGAAAAGCATCGCCTCGAGCACGCGCGCGGCGATGGCGTTCGGCGTCTCCAGCGTCATCGGGAAGCTCCCGGCCAGGTAGTCCTGCGCCCCCCTCAGCTCGCGGCGGCTTACGCGCTCCCGCCGGAGCCGCGCGATCTCGTCCACCATCAGCCGGAGCGCCTCGGCGGTGGCCTCCGACCGGGTGTCGGTCTGCGCCAGAACGTCTCCCGCCAGGAGCTGGGCTCCCAGATCGGCGCTCGCCGAGTACGTCAGTTGCCGGTCGGTCCTGAGTACCCCGGCGAGCCGATTGCCGCCGTCACCGCCCAGGATCTTGATCCCCAGGTCGAACGTCAGGAAGTCTTCGTGCGCGCGCGGCAGGGCGACATGGCCGGCACGGACGACGGTCTGCACGGCGCCGGGGCGGTTGATCACCACCAGGCGGCGGGTCGGCGCCGGGATCGCCTCGACACCCACCGGCGGCTCGACGGTCCCGGCCTGCCAGTCGCCCAGCACCCGCTCGACGCCGGCGAAAGCCTCGTCGGCGGTAACGTCGCCCACCACCGCGATCAATGCGTTGTTCGGCAGGTAGTGCGTTCGGTGGAACGCCACGAGGTCGTCGCGCGTGATCGCGCGAACCGACTCGGGCGTGCCCCCCTGCGGCATCCCGTACGGATGGAAGCCGTATACCAGGCGGTTGAAGACGACGCCCGCGACGTAACCAGGATCCTCGTAACTCACCTGGAAGCTGTTGAGCACCTGAGTGCGCTGCCGCTCGATCTCGGCCGGGTCGAACGCCGGACGGCGCGCCACGTCGGAAAGGAGATCGAGCGCGACGTCGAAGCTGTCCTTCATCACCAGCGCATCGACGAAGCTCAGCTCCCGGGCCGCGCCGACTCCGAGCACACCGCCGATGCTGTCGATGGTGGTGGCGATCTCCTGCGCCGAGCGGGTGGCGGTCCCCTGATCGAGCAGCCGGCCCACCAACCGGGCGACGCCCGGCCTCCCGGCCGGATCGGACGCCGTCCCCGCCCGCAGGATCATCCGGACGCTTACCGCCGGCTGCTCGTGGTGACCGACGTAGATCACCTGCAGGCCGTTCGCGAGCGAGCGGATCTCGTAGTGGGGGAAGACCATGTCGCGCCGGACGAGTGGCGGCGGGGGCTGCTCCCGGGGCCAGTCGACCCGCTGCGCCAGGGCGGACGGCGCGGCGGCGAGCGTCGCGACGGCGCAAACGAGCGCCACCGCCGCAGACCGCGCGGGCACCTGCCGGAGGCGGGGCGCCTTCACTGTCCGCCCCTCCCGCTGCCGCGCGGCAGTATCGTCAGCACCAGGCGATTCTCGTCGCGCAGGTAGGTCTGCGCCACCCGCTGCACGTCGTCGCTGGAAACGTTCATGAAAATGTCGAACTCGGCATCGGCGGTCGTCACGTCGTCGTGCGCCACCGCCGCGTGCGCGAGGTGCACCGCCTTCTGCTCGATCGTGATCCGCCCGATGACGTAGTCGCGCGCGAACTGATTCTTCGCCCGCTGCAGCTCGGCGTCGGTCGGCGGATCCGTCTTGGCGCGATCAAGCTCCGCGATCAGCGCCGCCGCCACTTCGTCAGTTGAGCGTCCGGGTGGCGCTAGCGCCACGGCGTAGAAGAGGTTCGGATCCTCGATCAGGACCGCCTGGCCGAACGCCGTGACCGCGACCTGCTGCTCGTACACCATACGCCGGTAGATCCGCGCGCTCTGCCCGTCGGAAAGGATCTTGGAGAGAATATGGAGCGGGTAGGCGTCGGGGTGCCCGTCGTAGGTGACCGGGTGCGCCACTACGACGGCGGGAAGCGGCCAGTTGTCCGCCTCGACCGTCAGGCTGCGCGCGCTCGCCGGCGGGGGCTCGCGCGGCAGGTCGCGCGGCACCGGACGTTCCGCCTTCGGGACGCGGCCGAGGAAGTGCTCCACCAACTGGAACGCGTAGTCGGTGTCGAAATCGCCCACCAGGGTCAGCGTCGCGTTCTCCGGGACGTAGTAGGTGTCGAAGAACGCCTGAACGTCCTCGATCCGGGCCGCCTCGAGATCGGCCATCGAGCCGATCGTCGTATGCCGGTAGGGATGCGTGGTGAACGCGTGGTCGTACAGGATCTCGTTCAGCAGGCCGAACGGCTCGTTCTCGTACCGGAGGCGCCGTTCCTCCTTCACCACTTCCCGCTCGGCGTCGAGTCCCTCCTGGCTGATCCGGAGCGTTGCCATCCGATCCGCTTCCATCCAGAGCACCAGCGGCAGGTACTCGGCGGGGACTGTCTCGTGGAAGACCGTGGCGTCGTCGGTCGTGTAGGCGTTGCCGTCGCCGCCGATGCGCGTGATGAGCGCCAGGTGGTCGCCCCGCTCCAGGTTGTGCGACCCCTGAAACATCAGGTGCTCAAACAGATGTGCGAACCCGGTACGGCCCGGCGGCTCGTCGCGCGATCCGACCTGGTACCAGAGCTGCAGGTGAATGATCGGAGTCGAGCGGTCCTCGGAGAGGATCACTGTCAGGCCGTTGTCGAGCGTTTCGACCCGGTACTCGAACTTCGTGGGGCGAACCGCGGCGCCAACGGTCAGAACGGAAGCGCCGGCGAGTGCGGCGCTGAGTACAGCGAGCGCGACAACGCGGAGGAAGCGCGGCCGGAAATGCATGGGCAATTATCTCACAGCAATCCCGCGTCGCTGCCGCCGCCCCGCGGCCGCTCAGTCGAGGACGAAGCGGAACGCCAGACGGGTCCAACCCATCGGCTCGCGGAGGTACAGGTCGGGGTCGATCCGCCTCTCGCGACCCACCAGCACCTCGCCCGCGCCGGCGCCGCCACGAACTCGGAATCCCACCTGGACCCTGCCGCCATTTTCGCCGCTCCGGCCGAACACGCGCGGATCGGACCGGAGCCAGGAGCCATCCAACTCGCCGATGAGCGATACGCGGCTGCTGACCGGAGCGGTGACGCGGAGGTAGCCGTTGGCCTCCTGCTGGTAGTCCACCTCGGATCCGGTGATGAGCGTCATCGCCCGGATGGCGAGGTCGATATCGAACGATCCGACACGGATTCGGTCCCCGTACGACAGGCCCAACATGTTCCAGGCGGGCGAACCGGCGTTCTCCCGGTCGGTCCGATGACGCGAGATGTGGTGGAACGTGACGCCGAACTCGCCCCGCACCAGCCTGGCGAAAACGGACAAGTCTATCGTGTAGGCGGTCTGGGTCGGATCGATCGGCCGCCGCTCGTCGCCCACCACGGTCTCCAGATTCAGGAAGACGTTCCCCCGGAGGTACCAGAGGTCGAAGACATCCATGTCGACGCCGACATCGGTGTCCCACGAGAAGTGGCCCGAGCCGTTCCCCGGGAGGCGTGCGCCCTCGACATGGGCGAGGTAACGCGTCAGAAAGCCGAGTTGCGGGTCGCTCACCTGTGCCGGCCGCGGCCCGCCCACCGCCTGCGCCGCCGCCGGCGCCGCCAACCCCACCAGCAGCAGCGCGAACACCAGCAGGCGGCCGAGCATCCGCTCGATGAACGGCACCAGGTGATCCAGCCTGAGCCGCGCCGCGATGTCGCGGAGATGCGCGGCGCGCCGCTGCGGATCATCCTTCAGGATGCCGCGCAGCTCGGTCAGCGGCGCACTCGGCTTGGGTCGCCACTTCACCCCGGTCAGCCCGTGGCGCGCGCCGCGCCAGGCAAGCAGATGCCCGACGGCGAGAAAGACGAAGTAGTAGGCAATCAGGTTGGGACCCGGCACGAAAAAAAGGAGCGGACCGAGGATGGCCGCCGCGATGCCCGATCCGACAAGCCGCCGGACGTGACGGTCGGCATCGCGCTGCAGGCCGGCGCGGGTGACCGCGACGGCGTCGTCCGGCTGCATGTCGTCCGGATGGACCAGGGAAACCATGTTCCGGCTCCGCAGGTGCCAGAGCATTCGCCAGTCGACGATTGCCTCGGCCACCCACCCGATGATCACGTCGCGGAAGCGGACCAGCCAGGACCTCCGCTCCGAGGGGTCGGCCGGCAGCGTCGACAGGCGCCGGGCGCGGCGATCCTCCTGCGCCTCGGCCGCCATCTGCCGGAAACGCGCATACCAGCCGCCGCGCCCCGCCCCGACGCTAGCGTCCGGTTGTCCGGCCTCGACCGACTCGCAGTAGAGCTCGTAGAGCGTGGGACCGATCGGTACGAGATAGACGTCGACGTCAGGCAAGGGCACGAATGCTCGGTGGACTACGCTATCCTCTCCCATGCCGCAGCATGCTGCGGCAGACGGAACCGCTCATGATCGTCCACCCCGCGCCCGCGACGCAAGCGGGGCCGCGCCTTGGCGCGCATCTTTCGATCGCCGGCGGCGTCATCCGCGCCATCGATCGGGCGGTGGCGACCGGTTGCGAGTCGCTGCAGATCTTCACGAAGAACTCGAACCAATGGTCGGGAAAGCCGATCGGCGCCGCCGACGCAGAGACGTTCCGCGCGCACGCCGCCGAGAGCGGCATCGGGCCGATCTTCTCGCACAGCAGCTACCTGATTAACCTCGCCGCCGCCAACCCTTCCCTCCGCAAGCGGTCCATCGCGGCGCTCGTGGACGAACTGTCGCGGGGCGATCAACTGGGCCTCGGCGGCGTGGTCCTCCATCCGGGCGCGCACACGAGCGCCACGCGGGAGGACGGCCTGCGCTGGATCAGCGACGGCATCACCGAGGCGCAGGCGCGGCAAACGGGAGAGACGCCGCTGCTGCTGGAGCACACCGCCGGGCAGGGGACGATGCTGGGCTACCGCTTCGAACAGTTGCGGGCGATGATCGACGGTCTCGCTGACAGGTCGCGGGTCGCGATCTGTCTCGACACCTGCCACCTGCTCGCCGCCGGCTACGACATCGTCTCGGACGCCGGCTACGCGGAAGTGTTCCGGGAGTTCGACGACATCCTCGGCTTCGATCAGCTCGTCCTGTTCCATCTGAACGACTCGAAGAAGCCACTCGGCAGCCGTGTGGATCGGCACGCCGGCATCGGCCGGGGCTGCATCGGCACGGAGCCGTTCCGCCGCCTGATACGGGACCAACGGTTGCGCGACGTCCCGATGGTGCTCGAGACGCCGAAGTCGGAGGAGAGGGGCACGGGCGACGAAGCCGATCCCCTCGACCTGGCGAACCTCGGCATCCTCCGGGGCTTCCGCGAGGGGAACGCAGGATGACCCGACTACCACGCGCCTTAGCGAAGAAGGCGCGGCTCGCATCGGCAGAAGGGGAGACGCGGCTGCTGTGGTAGGGTGCGCGTCATGCCCGGCCGCCTGACACGCAGTGATATCGAGAAGATCGCCGCGCTCGCCCATCTGGAACTCACCCCTGAGGAGGTGGAGCGGTACACGCCGCAACTGGCCGACATTCTCGAATACGCCGAACGGCTCGCAGAAGTGGATCCGGGGGCCGGCGCGGGTGATGCCACGTGGCATCCAGGCGGCGACGCCTGCCCGCAACGGAACGACCACTCCCGTCCGTCGCTCGACCGCGATGCGACGCTCGCCAACGCGCCGGACGGCGTCGCCGACCGCCGGTCGGACGGCGGCGGCTTCTTCCGCGTGCCGCGAGTCCTCGGTTCATGACGGCCGGACCGGACACGGGTTACGGTCCGCCCCCCGCCGGCAGCGCCACCGACATCCGGGACGCTGTCCGCACCGGGCGCCGCACGGCAGTGGAGATCTGCCAGGCGTGCCTCGACCGGATCACCGGGGAGGACAAGCGCTGGCGGGCGTTCACCGCCGTCTACCCCGACGACGCGCTCGCACAGGCAGCGGCAATCGACCGGGAACGCGGCGCCGGCCGGGGTCTCCATCGTCCGCTCCTGGGCGTGCCGATTTCCATCAAGGACGTAATTTGCGTCCAGGGAAGGCTGACCACGGCGGCGTCCCGGATTCTCGACGGCTTCCGGCCGCCCTACGAAGCGACCGTCGTGAAGCGGCTGCGCGAGGCAGGCGCGGTGATTGTCGGCACGACCAACTGCGACGAGTTCGCCATGGGATCGTCGACCGAACACTCCGCGTACGGGCCGACCCGCAATCCGTGGGACGCCGACCGGACGCCGGGTGGATCGAGCGGCGGCGCGGCGGCGGCGGTGGCGGCGCGTTGCGGGTCGGCCGCGATCGGATCCGACACCGGAGGATCGATCCGCCAGCCGGCGGCGTTCTGCGGTGTCGTCGGACTGAAGCCAACCTATGGACGGGTGTCGCGCTACGGATTGCTCGCCTATGCGTCTTCACTCGATCAGATCGGGCCGATCACGCTGACGGTAGCGGACGGTGCCCTGCTGCTCAGCGTCCTGGCGGGACCCGACCCGCGCGATGCGACATCCGTGGATCGGCCGGTGGAGGATTACCCGGCAGCACTCACCGGACGGGCGGATGATCTGCGCGTCGGCGTGCCGCGACGGATCCTGGAGGACGCTGACACCGGGCTCGACCGCGAAGTGACCGACGCCTTCCAGCGCGCGCTGGAAACGATCGCCGCGGCGGGCGCGGAGCTGGTCGATATCGAGTTGCCGCATGCGGCGTACGCGGTGCCCGCCTATTACCTGGTGGCGCCCGCCGAAGCCTCATCGAACCTGGCGCGCTACGACGGGGTGCGGTACGGCGCGCGCGCGCCGGTCGACGCCGGCGACGCCGCGAACGGGAGTGAGGCAACGCCCCTCAGCCGGATGTACGACCGGACACGCGACGCCGGATTCGGCGCCGAAGCAAAGCGGCGGATCATGCTGGGGACGTACGCGCTGAGCCATGGGTACTACGACGCGTACTACCTGCGGGCACAGCGGGTGCGGCGGCTGATCCGGAAGGACTACGAGACGGTGTTCGGCGGCGACAGCGGGCGCGCGGGCGTACATGCGGTAGCCATGCCGACGACGCCGACGCCGGCTTTCCGTCTGGGAGAGCGGGTGGAGGATCCGCTGGCGATGTACCTGGGGGATGTCTTCACGGTGAGCGCCAACCTGGCGGGATTGCCGGCGATCAGCGTCCCCGCCGGGCTGACCCGCGAACGGTTGCCGATCGGGTTGCAGTTGACCGGACGAGCGTTCGACGAATCGACGCTGCTGCGGCTGGCGGACGTTTACGAGGGCGCGCGGCCGGGCGGCCGCCTTCTTGTACGTGCCGGCTGAAAGCCGGCGCACGCTCCCCGGTTACGAAGACGGCTTGTCCCGCTGTTCGAGAAGTTCCGGTGTGCGGAGCTGATCCGTGTTGCCGCCCACGTCATCGGGGCTGAGGTACCGGACGGGCTCGTCGCCCATCCGATCCACCAGGTTGCGGACGACGAGCGAGCGCGGGCCGACCTTACGGAACTTGGTGAAGCCCGCAATCACCAGAAAGCCGATGAACAGGGCGAGGATAAAACCGGTCGACGTCGCCAAGCCGATCAGCGTCAGCACCGCGCCGTCGGTAATCGCGTTCGCGCCAGGTGCCAAGGTCAGTTCGCCTTCGCCGGTCCGTCGCCGTCCGCCGGAACCTCGTAGGTGATCTTCCCGGCATCCACTTCGCGCATGGCGATCCGCTCCAGCTTCAATCGCTGCCCTCCCCACCGCGTCTGGTCGAGATCGGCTTCCGGCACGTCGTCGAGCCGCGGCCGTGCGCCGCGCCGCAACTGCTTTGCCCGCTGTGCGGCAACATCCACATACAGAAACCGGCTCTCGATCGGGCGAGAAGCGGTTACCGGACCATCCGGCGCCGGTTCGGGGCTCTCCGGCGCCGACTCGACCGCGCTCACCGCCTCATTGTCGGGCCGCTTCACAGCCTCGTCCGGAGACGCTCCGTCATTCACCATCATCTCTTAGGATACGCGAATCCGCCGCGCCTTGCGAAGCGGTCCCCAAGTTCGCCCGCCCGTCACGGCCGATGTGCGATCATGTGGCGCGCATGGCGGCCGCCACTCTGCTCTTCATCGGCGACATCGTCGGCAAGCCGGGACGGGGAATCACCCGTCAGGCAGTGCCCCTTCTGGTCGCCCGCCACGGCGTCGACCTGGTGATTGCCAATGTCGAGAACGCGGCCGGCGGCAACGGCATCACGCGGGAAATTGCCGAGACGCTCCGCGACCACGGCATCGACGTGATGACAAGTGGCAACCACATCTGGGACAAGAAGGAAGCCGTCGCCTACATCGCCGGCGAACCGCGGCTGCTTCGTCCCGCCAACTATCCGGAGGGCGTCCCGGGACGCGGCCGCTACGTCGCCACCACCGGCACGGGTGTCCGGGTCGGCGTGGTCAACGTCATGGGCCGGATCTTCATGAACCCACTCGACAATCCGTTTCCGGTCGTCCGTCAAGAGATCGCCGCCGTGCGTGCGGAGGGTGCGCGGATCGTCTTCGTCGATTTTCACGCCGAGACGACGTCGGAGAAACAGGCGATGGCGTGGCACCTCGACGGTGAAGTGACCGCGGTCGTCGGGACCCACACGCATGTGCAGACGGCCGACGCCCGGATCCTGCCGAAGGGAACGGCGTACCTGACGGATGTCGGCATGACTGGTCCGCACGACTCGATCATCGGCGTCGAGCTGGGACCGGCGATTCGGCGCTTTCTCAACGGCATGCCGGCGAAGTTCGAAACCGCGCGCGGGAACCCCAGGCTGAACGCGGTCCTCGTCACCGCCGACACCGAGACGGGTCTTGCGAAGGGGATTGAACCGATCGATCTCTCCGCCGGCGACGTCGACGCCCTGGAGGCGACGGCTTGACGGCAGCACGCCTTCCTTTCGGCGACGCGGCGGGCGAAACCGCGGCCCGCCCGCGCCGACAGGTGCTGACCGTCACGCAACTGACGGCGCAGATCCGCCTGAAGCTGGAGTCCGCCTACCCTACCGTCTGGGTGGAGGGCGAACTGTCGAACGTCCGGGTCTGGAGGACCGGTCACCTCTACTTCACGCTGAAGGACGGCAACGCGCAGATCCGCGGCGTCATGTTTCGCTCCGCGGTCCGCACGCTCCGGTTCGAGCCGGAGGACGGGTTGCATGTCGTCGCGCGCGGGCGCGTCACCGTCTACGAACCGAAGGGTGAATACCAGCTCGTCGCGGAGCACTTCGAACCGGCGGGCGTCGGCGCGCGCCAGCTCGCCTTCGATCAGCTCCGCCAGCGGCTCGAGCGGGAGGGCCTCTTCGCCACCGAGCGCAAACGCGCACTACCCATGCTGCCGCGACGGATCGGTATCGTCACCTCACGCGACGGCGCGGCGCTGCACGACATCCTGACCGTCCTCAGCCGCCGCTTTCCCACCGCGCAGGTCGTGATCAGCCCGGCGCGGGTGCAGGGCCACGGCGCGGCAGGGGAGTTGACAGACGCGCTTGACCGAGTGGCGCGGGTTGCGCAGCTCGATGTCGTGATCCTCGGCCGGGGCGGCGGCTCCGCGGAAGATCTCTGGGCGTTCAACGACGAGCAGCTCGCCCGCGCGATCGCCGCCTGTCCGGTGCCGGTCATATCGGCAGTGGGACACGAGACCGACTTCACGATCAGCGACTTCGCCGCGGATATCCGTGCCGCGACCCCTTCCGCCGCCGCCGAGATCGTCGTCGGCCGCAAGGCGGACCTGGAGGGGCGCCTCGCACGCGCCTTGAGCCGGCTCGTCGACGTCGCGCGCGAGGCCGCGCGGCGCCGCCGCGACCTGGTGGAGCGGGTGCGAACCAGCCCCGGCATGGCGTCGTTGCCGGCGCGGATCGCCCTGCGGCATCGGCAGATCGACGAGCTGAGCGACCGGCTGAACGACGGCGTGCGCGATGCGCTCGCGGCGCGCGCACGGCGGACGCAGATGCTCCGGCAGCGGCTCGATCAACTCGACGTCGGTGTCCGACTCGCCCGGGTCCGGACCGCGCTCGTGCTGGCGAACAACCGGCTGGCGCGGGCTGCCGCGGATCGGACCGTCGGAGGGCGCCGCCACCTTGAGAGGGTCGCGGCACAGCTCGCCGCGCTCAGTCCGCTCGGCGTGCTGGCGCGCGGCTACGCCGTCTGCTGGAATGACGACCGGACGGCGATCGTCCGCCGCGCGCGCGATGTCCGCACCGGCGAAGCGGTCCGTGTCACGCTGCATGAAGGGGAACTGCGGTGCAGTGTGCGGGCGATCAGCGAGGATGCGCGTCATGGATGACCCGACCATCAAGGACTTCGAATCGGCGCTCGCCGAACTGGAGACGATCGTGCAGACACTCGAGGACGGACAGCTCACGCTGGAGCAGTCACTCGAACGGTTCGAGCGGGGGATAACCCTCTCCCGCTACTGTCATCAGCGGCTCGAAGCGGCGGAAAAGCGAATCGAGCTTCTGAACGAGCGGGGCGAACTGCGGGCGGCGCCGGACGATCTCGCGGGCGGCAGCGACGCCGTCGACAACAGGTCGGGCGGCGACGGCGGCAACGGGTGACCGAGTCAGATGGCGCGAACAGCAGCGCGGGAATCCTTTGAAACCTACGCGCAGCACGCGCGCGCGACGATCGACGCCGAGCTCGACCGGCTGTTGCCGGCGCCTCCCGCCTGCCCGCCGGTGATCGCCGAGGGTGTCCGCTACAGTGTCTTCGCCGGCGGCAAGCGGCTCCGCCCGCTGTTAACGCTTGCCGCGGCCGACAGCCTCCACCCGGAGGGTATGCCGCCTGACCACGCAACCGTGCTCCCCGCCGCCTGCGCCGTCGAGATGATCCACACCTACTCGCTGATCCATGACGACCTGCCGGCGATGGACGACGACACGTTGCGGCGCGGACGCGCGACGGCCCACGTCGTCTACGGCGAAGGACTCGCGGTGCTGGCGGGTGACGCGCTGCTGACCGAGGCATTCGGCGTCCTGGCTCGCCACCCGGCGGCCGACGGGCCGGATGACGACGATCTGCGTTTCCGGAAGCTCCGCACGATCGGCCGGATTGCCCACGCCGTCGGCGCCGAGGGGATGGTGGGCGGTCAGGCGATCGATCTCCAGGCCACCGGCAAGGGGGGCGTCTCGCTCGATGCCGCCGCGCTCCGCGCGATGCATGCGAAGAAGACCGGCGCACTGATCCGGGCGGCGGCGGTGGCGGGCGCCATCCTGGGAGGTGGCGACGACGACGAAGTCGCTGCCGTCGAAACCTACGCCACGCATGTGGGCCTCGCGTTCCAGATCGTTGACGACATCCTCGATGTCGAGGGCGTACCCGAGCAACTGGGCAAGACGCAGGGCAAGGACGCCGCCGCCGACAAGCCGACCTACCCGGCGCTGTTCGGCATCGACGAGTCGCGCCGGCTCGCCGCCCGCTCCGTCGACGCCGCGTGCGCCGTCCTGGACGCCGCCGGCATCGGAGGCCATCTCGCCACCATCGCCGAACGGGTCCTGAGCCGCACCAGGTGACCCGCCGCGCGCGTCTCGACGCGCTCGTGGTCGAACGGGGCCTGACCGACACCCGTGCGCGCGCGCGTTCGCTGATTCTCGCCGGGCAGGTAAGGGTGAACGACGCTGTCGTTTCGAAGGCGGGAACCGCGGTCGCCACCGATGCCGAGATCACCCTCGTCACGCCCGACCATCCCTACGTTGGCCGTGGCGGCGTCAAGCTGGCCGAGGCGCTCGGTCAGTTCGGCATCGATGCCGCCGGGCGGACTGCACTCGACATCGGCGCTTCGACCGGCGGTTTCACCGACGCCCTGCTGCAGCGGGGCGCAGCGCGCGTCGTCGCGATCGATGTCGGGCGGGGACAACTGGACTGGCGGCTGCGGAACGACCCGCGCGTCACCGTCCTCGACCGAATCAACGCACGGGGCCTCACGCCCGAGATGCTACCGCCCGAAGCGCGGCCAGCGGACATCATCACCATTGATGTCGCGTTCATTTCGCTCCGCCTCATTCTTCCCGCCGTTCCGCCGCTGCTCGCGCCCGGCGGCAACGTCGTGGCGCTGGTCAAGCCGCAGTTCGAGGCGACGCGCGCCGAGGTCGGCAAGGGTGGCGTCGTCCGCGACCCGGCCGTGCGGGCCCGGGTGGTCGACGCGGTTGCCGCGGCGGCCGATGCGGTAGGATTGCCGCGGGTGGCGGCGGCGCCGTCGCCGTTGCGAGGCGCCGGCGGGAATCAGGAGGTCTTCCTGCATCTCCGCCTCCGCGACGCCCCGTAACGCAATGCCCGCTTCAGCCCCGCCGCCCGCGTTATCGATCAGCCCGGTCACGACCGTCGGCATCATCGCCAAGTCGCACTCCGAGCCGGCGGCGGCGGCGGTACGCGACGCGGTCAGGTGGCTCAACGACCGGCCTGTCCAGGTAGTCGTGGACGACATGACGGCGCGCGGTGCGCGTCTCACCGGCAGCGACATCTGCGCGCGAGAGGAACTCCCCGCCGCGGCCGACCTGCTGCTGGTGCTGGGCGGAGACGGCACGCTCCTTAGCGTCGCCCACGTCGTGGCGGCAGTTGCGCCCGACACACCGGTTCTCGCCGTCAACTGCGGCAGCCTCGGTTTCCTCACCGAGATCACGCGTCCCGAGATGACCGCGACGCTGGATCTGGCGCTGGACGGGCAGGCGCTGGTAGATCTGCGGCCCATGGCGCGCGCCCGCATCCTCCGGGGTGATCGTGAACTGACGGATCGGACGGTGCTGAACGACCTGGTGGTCCTCCGTTCTGCCCGGTCGAGCATCATCGACGTCGCCATCACGGTCCGTAGCCATCTGGTCACCCGCTGCCGCGCCGACGGCGTGTTGGTGGCCACTCCTACCGGATCGACCGGCTACAACCTGGCGGCGGGTGGCCCGATCGTCTATCCGACGGTCGGCGCGCTGCTCATTACTCCGATCGCACCGCACACGCTGACGCAGCGGCCGGTCGTGATCCCTGACGACGCGCCGGTCACGCTCCGGCCCGATCTGCGCAGCGACCACCGCGAGGCGGCGGCGACGTTCGACGGCCAGATGAGCGTCGACCTCGAGGAAGGGGACGCGGTGCTGATCGAGCGGGCGCCGCACCCGCTCCGGATGGTGCGCTCGGAATCGCGGCACTACTTCGGCGTGTTGCGCGAGAAACTGCAGTGGGGCGACGGCTGACGGCCGGTCGGTCCGCCGCCGATCAGCCGCCGCTAATCGGCGGATGGTGCAGGATCTGAATCCGGTTCCCGTCCGGATCCGAGAAGTAACAGGAGCGCGCCCCGTCGCGATGCGTCCGTGGGTCGGCGTCGAGCGCCACACCCTGCGATTCGAGCCAGACGGCCCAACGGTCGACGTCATCCGCGTTGGCGACGATCAGGCCCAGGTGGTCGAGCGCGCCGCGGCCCGCCTCGCCGTCCTGCGCACGATGGAGCGCCAGGTTGTCGCCGCCCGACGTCAGATAGAGGTTGTCCGGATCGGGCTCCCACTCCACTTCGAAGCCGAGCACCCCGGTATAGAACGCACGCATGGCGCCGTACGCCCGCGCGTGAAGCGCGAGGTGGCGAAGACCGCGGTGTGCGGGGCGAATCGGGGGGGGATCCGGCGGCACGGGCAACATGGTAGCCTACACGCAATGTCGCCTCGATCGACCGATACTGCCACCTGCGCGCTGTGCGGCGCGGCAGAGGTTTCGGAACCGCGCGACACCGCCATGTACTGCCGGGCGTGCTGGACCAAGAAGATGGCGGTGGAGGAGGTGGTCGCGCAGGAGTTTGCGATCAAGCGCTACATCCGGGCGCAGAGCGCCGAGAAATATCTCGTCTACCACGCAACGCAGAAGCGCCCGTGCGGCCAGTTGATCGTCGTCGACGACGGCTACGACCTGTTCCTCAACCTCGTGCTCTACCCCACTTTCACATGGGACGAGCCAGCGTACCACCTCGAGGGAGACCCGGAGGGACGCTCCTTCGCGGAGTTGCTCGTCGACGTCATCGCTGCCGAAGTGGTCGAGCCGTGGGGGGGCGGCAAGTGGCACCTGGAGGTGTTTCGTTCCGCCACGCCGGAGCCTGAAGATTGGCACGGGGAGCTGTAGTCGGGCCGGAGCCAAGGCGCCTTTGGCCAGCCCGATGCGTGACGGTTGAGGTTTTTGCCGGTGAGACCTATAATCCGGTTTCCTGCGTCGCCCCTCTTGGGCGCGCCTTCGGAGGATGAGATTATGGACCGTCTGAATCGCCTGCTGATGTTCGGTGTCGTCGTCGTGTCGATGGTGGCTGTCGCCTGCGGCGGCGGCGAGGCAGAGATGGAAACTGAAGCGGTTGCTGTGGTCGAGGCAGCCCCGGTGGATCCGCTGGCGGTGGCGGCAGCCAACCGTCTGGCGGCGCGGCTCCGGGGCGGCGTGGAATTGGTGCCGACCGTGCGCGGAACGGCCAACATCGGCTACACGCAGCCCCGGGCTCGCCAGGACGGCGAGTTCGTCGTCACGACCCTCCGGATCAAGAACACCTCGGAGAACGCCATCGCCGGCTTCCAGGTGGACGAGTTCTGGTTCGACGCGGAAGGCAACACGGTCACGGGGGATAAAATCCGCTTCCGCGAGCCGCTCATGGTGAACGAGGTGCGGGACATCGAGCTCCGCGTGCCGCGCGTGCCGACGATGGACCGCAGCAACTACGAGTTCTCCCACCAGAGCGGCGAGATCGTGGCCACGGTCCTGGACGAAATCGAGGATCCGCCCGAGACTGAAGAAGAAGAGGGCGAGGACGCGGACAACCCGGCGTAGCCGCGGCTCGTCCTCCGTCGACCGGCGGGCCGCTCCCCGCGGCGCCAAACCACCCGGCGCCCGCCGTCGTCACAATTGACGACAGCGGGCGGGTTCGCATGGCATTCGATCTTTCAGCCATTCAGGCGGCGCTTCGGGACGAGCAGCTTGACGGCTGGCTCCTGTACGACTTCCACGGCTCCAACCCGATCGCCCGCCGTGTAGCCGACCTTGACGGCCGGGCGAAGTTGACGACCCGCCGCTGGTACTACCTGGTACCGGCGGAAGGCACGCCCCGCGCGCTGGTCCACGGCATCGAGCGGGACAGCCTCGCACATCTGCCGGGCGACCGGCATCTCTACGCCGGGCGCGCCGAACTCGACACTGGCCTCGCCACGCTGCTGCGCGGCATCCGCCGCGTCGCCATGGAGTACTCGCCCAACGGCGCCATCCCCTACATCTCGCGTGTCGATGCCGGCACGGTCGACCGGATCCGCGCCCTCGGCACCGAAGTGGTCTCGTCGGGCGACCTGGCGCAGCGGTTCGAGGCAGTCTGGGACGACGCGGCGCTGGCAACGCATCGTGCGGCGTCGCAGCGCCTGTACGCCATCAAGGATCGAGCCTTCGCCATGATCCGCGACGGAGCGCGCAGCGGTAGCCTGACGGAGTACAGCGTGCAGCAGGCGATGGCGGGCTGGTTCACCGAAGCGGGCCTTGTGACCGACTGCCCGCCGGTGGTCGCGGCCGAGGCGAGCAGCGGCAACGCGCACTACCTCCCGACCGCGGAGTCCCACCGTCCTATCGGTACCGACATGGTCGTGCTGCTGGATCTCTGGGGGAAGCTCGACCGCCCGGGCGCGGTCTATGCCGATATCACCTGGGTGGGCTACACCGGAGCGGAGGCGCCGGCGGCCGTCGTCGAACGGTTCGCCGCGGCGCGCGATGCACGCGACGCCGCGGTGGCGCTGGTCGCGGAGCGCGTCGCCACCGGCGCGCCGCTCGCCGGCTGGGAGGTCGACCGCGCCGCGCGAACCGTGATCGACGCGGCAGGATGGGGCGCGTCCTTCATCCATCGAACTGGCCACAGCCTGGGGGAAGAGGTGCATGGAAACGGCGTCCACATGGACGACTACGAGACGCACGACGAACGCCGGCTGCTGCCCGGCACCGGCTTCACGATCGAGCCGGGCATCTACCGGGACGACTTCGGCGTCCGCACCGAGATCAACATCTACGTCGGCCGGGAGACGGCCGAGGTAACCGGCCCGCGCCAGGATGCCGTCGTGCCGCTCGGGTGACGCCCGCGACGGAATGGGCGGGCGGCGGCCGCCACGCTGGCGGGCGCCGGTTGGCTTGCGCTAACGTAAGGGTGCGGCGAGGATCGCGCCCACTTGGTACACGCGCCGGCCGCGTTGGGCGGCGCCGTTGGAGGAGATAGTCATGAAGTCGACCGCGCGCACCACGTTCGCCTCCGCCCTGCTGATCGCCGTGACGTCGATGGCGATCGGCATGGTGGTTGCCTCCCGCTTCAACCTGACCCCTGCGTCGTCGGCGCAGCAGATTCAGACCCCGGTGAATACCGCGCCGATCACGGGTGAGTTGACTGCCACGACGTTCCGCGACATCGCCGAGACGCAAACCGCGATGGTGGTCAACATCCGAATCGCCGCGCGGCAGACTCAGACGGGTCTGAACGAGTTCTTCGGTGGCGGCGGCAACGAACTCTTCCGCCGGTTCTTCGGCGACCCGCCCCCGCAGCAGGAGCCGCGCGACGAAGTGGTCCGCTCGGCCGGCACCGGGTTTGTTATCGACCCGAGCGGCTTGATCCTGACGAACAACCACGTGGTCGAGAACGCCACCAAGATCGAGATCGACTTTTTTGGCGATGACGACCGCGACTTCTACGAGGCGCGCGTGCTCGGGCGCGACCCGCTGTCCGACAGCGCGCTCCTCGAGCTGATCGAGCAGCCCGACTGGGAGCTGGCGTCCGCCACGTTCGGCGACTCCTCGCAGATGGCGCCCGGCGATTGGGTGATGGCGATCGGCAACCCGTTCGGCTACGGCCACACGGTGACGGTCGGCGTCATCTCGGCGATCGGCCGGGGGATCCGCGCTGTCCCGGGCCGCGACATCGACATGCTGCAGACCGACGCGGCGATCAACCCGGGCAACTCCGGCGGGCCGCTCCTGAACGTCCGCGGCGAGGTAGTGGGAATGAACACCGCCATCATCAGCGACCGGATGGGCAACGTCGGGATCGGCTTCGCGGTTCCCATCAACACGGTTCGCGATCTGCTCGATCAGTTGCAAGACGGCAAGGTGACGCGCGGCGTAATCGGCGTCTCGATCGCCGACGTCCCGCGGGAAGGCTACGAGGTGCTCGGACTGGACGAGCCGAACGGCGTGGCGGTCAGCGACGTCAGCGACGGCGGCCCGGCCGACGAAGCCGGGATTCGGCCGGGTGACGTCATCGTCGCCTACAACGGCGAACCGGTTGAGAACACCGAGGATCTGCAGGCGCGCGTCGTGGCCACCGCGCCCGACACGGTCGTCCCGGTCGAGATCATCCGCGACCTTGAACCGATGACCCTCGACGTCACGATCGGCGAGTTGAACCTGGACGAGGAACGGACCCCGGTCGTGGCGGAGACCGGCGAAGAGACGAGCCAAGGCTTCGGCATCGTGCTGCAGAACCTGACGCCGGACATCGCCCGGCAGTTGGGCGTGCCCGAAGGCACGGCAGGCGCGGTCGTCAGCGGCGTCGCGACCGGCAGCACCGCCGAGGCGAGCGACGTCCGGCAGGGCGACGTCATCCTCCGGATCAATCGGACGGAGGTGGGGACGGCAAGCGCCGCCGTCGCGGCACTCGACGCGGTAGAGTCCGGACGGACCGCATTCATGCTCGTGCAGCGGGGCGACAACCGCGTCTTCCTCCAGGTGGAGAAGGAATAGCGCGGGCCGGACGCGCGGCAACTGCCGTTGGCTCGTGCGCGGCGTGAAATGACGCTGCCGGAGGTGATCCGGGATCGGATCGGCCAAGCTGGTCCGATCCCGTTCGCCGACTTCGCGAGCCTGGCACTCTACCACCCCAGTCTCGGCTACTACGCGCGCGCCGATCAACGCTCCGGCCGCGCTGGCGACTTCTACACGAGCGTCGACCTCGGCCCACTCTTCGGCCGCCTGCTCGCGCGCCAATTCTCGGAAATGTGGCGGCTGCTCCCGGCGGCTCGGGGGGGCGCCGCACCGGGCGCGTTCGATCTGGTGGAGGCGGCGGCCGGAAACGGACGTCTGGCGCGCGACGTGCTCGACGCTGCCGCGCAGGACGATCCGCCCTTCTACGACGCGATCCGTCTCCACCTGGTGGAACCGAGCCCGTCGGCGCGCGCCGCGCAGCCGTCGACGCTCAGCCGGCACGCCACACGCCTCGTGTCGTCCGGCCCCGATCCGCCCAGCGGGATTCGCGGGGTTGTCTTCGCGAACGAACTGCTCGACGCGCTGCCGCCGCACGTTCTCTTCATGACCGGCGGCGGGTTGGGCGAGGTGTATGTCGATGTGGCGACGGACGGCGTCGGCTTCGTCGAACGTCTCGGCCCGGTGTCCCCGCGGGCGCAGCAACACGTCGATCGTCACCGCATGGCACTGGAGCCGGGATGGCGAGCCGAGGTGAACCCCGATGCGTTCGACTGGGTGGCGCGCGCCGTAGCATCGATCGACGAAGGGTTTCTGTTGCTGATCGACTATGGCCACGAGGCGCACGAGCTCTATTCCGCCACACACGCCGCGGGAACGCTGACGACCTACCGCGGTCACCGGGCGGACGCCGCAGGCGACGGCGGCCCGGCGCCGTGGCTGAACGAGCCGGGCGACTGCGACATCACCGCCCATGTCGACCTGACGGCCGTCCGGACGGCGGCGGAGCAGGCCGGCGCCGCGACCCTTGGCGTCCTGGATCAGACCTACTTCCTGCTCGGCCTGGGCGCCTTGGAAGCGATGGACGACGTCACTGAGGGTGGGGGCATCGCCGCACTCCGGGGCCGGCTGGCGCTCAAGACACTGCTCGTGCCGGGCGGCCTGGGGAGCACGCACAAGGTTCTGATCTTCGGCGTGGGGGTGGGCCGTCCCTCAGTCTCCGGTTGCTCGTACCGCCTGCGTGCCACATGAGGGGGACTGCTAGAATCGACCGGTCGGAGCCCCGTAGCCGATGAGCACGCCTGCCGCGCACGTCGAACGCGAAGTCAAGCTGTCGTTCGCGGCGGCCGACACGGCGCGCGCCACCGTTGCCGGACTGGGCGCCGCGCCGCGCCGCGCCCGGCGGCTGCAGGACGACCGGCTGCTCGACACCCCGGACGGTCGCCTGCGCACGGCGCGCTCGACACTGCGGGTCCGAATCGAGTCGCCCGCCGCGGGGGTAGAGGATGGCGGCGGCGGAGCCGGCGCGACCGCGTCGATCACGTTCAAGGGGCCCCCGCAACCGGATGTCATGAAGGTGCGCGACGAGCTGGAAACCGGCGTCGCCGATGGCGCGGCGATGCTGGCGATACTCGAAGCGGCAGGCTTCGTCGTGACTTGGCGCTACCAGAAGTACCGGCAGGAGTTCGAGCGTGACGGGACGATCATCGCAATCGACGAGACGCCCGGCGGCGTGTATGTCGAACTCGAAGGCGACGAGGCGGGTGTGACGGCGCTGGCGCGCGCGCTTGGACGGACCACCCGCGACTACATCAACGCCTCCTACCGCGGCCTCTGGGAAGACTATTGCGGCGCGCACGGGCGTCCAGTCGACGACATGGTGTTCGACTGACGTTCCCGGCACCGATGGCGCCCTCCACACGGCTCCCGCCCGCCCTGGTCCTGACCGCCGGGCGCGGCACCCGGCTGCAGCCGCTTACCTCCGTCCGTGCGAAGCCGGCGGCGCCGGTCGCCGGCCGGCCGATCGTCCTGCGGATCCTGGACGGGCTCGCCCGCGCCGGCGTTACCGACGCGGTTCTCAACCTGCATCACCGGCCGGAAACGATCACGCGCAACGTCGGCTTCGGCCGCGCGTCCGGCATCCGCGTCCGGTATTCCTGGGAGCCCGAGATCCTCGGGTCGGCCGGCGGCCCGCGCCTGGCGCTTCCGCTTCTCGGGCCACGCTTCCTCATCGTCAACGGCGATACACTGACCGACTTCGCGTCCGATGCGCTCGCCACGCTGGTTACGGCGCACGTCCGGTCGAACGCCGCCGCGACGCTGGCGGTAATGCCGCATTCCGATCCGGCGCGCTACGGCGGCGTCGTCGCGGACGGCGACGGTCGCGTCCGCGCCTTCAGCCGGGCCGGTGGTCCGCCGTCGGACCATTTCATCGGCCTCCAGGTGGCCGAGGCATCGGTCTTTGCCGACCTGCCGGCCGGCGTCCCCGCGGCGACTATCGGCGGCGTATACGACCGGATGCTGCTGAACGGCAACGGCCGCCCGACCGGCGCGATCCGGACCCACCGGGTGGAAGGGCGGTTCTTCGATGTCGGCACACCGGCCGACTACCTCGCCGCGTCACTCGCGCTCGCACGCCACGAGCGCGTAATGGCGGGCCCCGGATCGACCATCGATCCGTCGGCGTCGGTGACGCGCTGCGCCATCTGGGACCGCGTGACGATCGGCCCGGGATGCCGGCTGCACGAATGCATCGTCGCCGACGACGTGTCGCTGCCGGCAGGCGCCGATCTCCGACGGCACGTCGTGGTAACCGCGGCGGCGGCAGCCGCCACCGCTCCCGGCAGGTGCGACGGACTGCCGGTTGGCGGTGCGGTGGCTTACCCGATCGATGCCTGAGCCAAGACCGGAGGGACCTGGCCCTCCGCCAGCATGGCCGGAGGTAGCGGGGCGGGTACGAATCTGGATCGCCCGAGCCGGCCTGCCCGCAGCTACCGCGATCACCCGGCTTGCCGGCGACGCCTCCGACCGGTGTTTCGTCCGCGCCGCGCCGCCTGGCCGCCCGTCATGCATCCTGGTGGTCCACGCCGGGCCGATCCGCCCCGCCGATCTGCCGCTCGTGACGGTCGCGGAGCTGCTCCGCCAGGTCCCGGTCCCGGTCCCGGAGACGTTGGGTACCGACGCCGACCTGGGCATCGTCGTGCTCGAGGACCTTGGCGACACGACGCTCGAAGCGGCGCTCGCCGCCGCGTCACCCGGTGCGCGCGACGTGTGGTACCGGGAGGCCGTCGATCTGATTGTCGCGCTGCAGCAGGGCGGCGCGCGGCTCCGCCGGCCGGGCGCGCTTCCCTTCCGACTGGCCTTCGATGCCGTGAAGCTCAACTGGGAGCTGCAGTTCTTCCTGGAGCACTATCTCGACGGGTACCGGCAGTTCGCGCTGGCGCCGGGGCTGCGTGACGCGCTCGCCGGGGAATTCCAGACTCTGGCGGAACAGATGGCGGACGAGCCGCGGCTCCTTTGCCATCGCGACTACCACAGCCGCAACCTGATGCTCCATGCCGGGCGCCTGCACCTGATCGATTTCCAGGATGCACGAATGGGGCCCGACACCTACGACCTGGTCTCGCTCCTCCGCGACGCGTACGTGGAACTGGACAGCGCAGCCGTCGATCGGTATCTCGATCACTATCGGCAGGCGATGGACTTGAGCGACGGCGCCGCGCTGCGGCAGCGCTTCGTACGGACGACGGTGCAGCGCGCACTCAAGGCGCTCGGCACGTTCGGCTACCAGATTGCGGTCCGGCGGAACGTCCGCTACGCCAGCGCTGTCTCCCGCGCGGTCGCCTACGCACGCGACGCGCTGGAGCACGACCCGGATCGGCGGCGCCTTCGTGACCTGCTCGTGCCGCTCCTCAACGGCGGCAACGGCAGGGCCACGACCCCAGGCAGTTCGGCTACGAGTACACTTGGTCCAACCGAAACCCCATGAGCGACAGGATCACCACCATTGCCCGGATCGCCGAGCATGTCGGCGACACCGTCACCCTGCGGGGCTGGCTGCAGAGCCGCCGGTCGAGCGGAAGGATCCACTTCCTCACGGTGCGCGACGGCTCCGGCTTTCTGCAGGCGGTGATGTCGAAGCAGGCGGTGGGCGACGAGACATTCGAGCGGGCGGATCACCTGGGACAGGAAACCTCGCTCGTCGTGACCGGCGCCGTCCGGAAGGACGCCCGCGCCCCCGGCGGCTACGAGCTCGATGTTGCCGCCCTCGACGTCGTCGGCCGGTCGTCCAACTACCCCATTACGCCGAAGGAACACGGCGTCGATTACCTGCTCGACCGGCGGCACCTCTGGATCCGGAGCCGGCGGCAGGCGGCGATCCTGCGGGTGCGGCACGAAGTGATCGACGCGATCCGCGACTATCTGAACAGCCAGGGCTTCGTCCTGACCGACACGCCGATCTTCACCCCCGCCGCCTGTGAAGGGACGTCGACGCTCTTCCCCGTGCAGTACTTCGACGACCGGACGGCGTACCTGACGCAGAGCGGTCAGCTCTACGTTGAGGCGACGGCGATGGCGCTCGGCAAGGTTTACTGCTTCGGTCCGACGTTCCGCGCCGAGAAATCGAAGACCCGCCGGCACCTGACCGAGTTCTGGATGGTGGAGCCGGAGATGGCGTACGCCACCCTCGACGACGCCACCGACCTGGCGGAGGCGCTCGTCGCAGCGGTGGTGGCGCGGGTGCTCGACCGGCGCCGCACGGAGCTCGAGGTGCTCGAGCGCGATACCGCGCCGCTCGAACGCATCCGCACGCCCTTCCCCCGGATCTCGTACGACGAGGCGGTAGCCCTCCTGAAGGAACGCGGGCTCCCGTTCGAGTGGGGAGGCGACTTCGGCGGACCGGACGAGACGGCGCTCGCCGAGCACTTCGATCGCCCGGTCGCCATCCAGCGGTTCCCGAGCGCCATCAAGGCCTTCTACATGAAGCCGGATCCCGACCGCCCGGAACTGTCTCTCTCGGTCGACCTGCTCGCGCCGGAGGGCTACGGTGAGATCGTCGGCGGCGGCGAGCGCCTCGACGACTTCGACCTGCTGCTCGAACGGATCCAGGCGCACGACCTGCCCCAGGAGTCGTTCGAGTGGTACCTCGACCTGCGCCGCTACGGCACCGTTCCGCACTCCGGTTTCGGAATGGGGATCGAACGGATGGTCGCCTGGATCTGCGGGATCGAGCATGTCCGCGAGACGATCCCCTTCCCCCGGATGCTCTACCGGCTCACCCCTTAACTACCGGCCGGTTTGGGCCGCCACGTTGGTTGCGACCCCACTTCCGCGCGTGCTATAGTTTTCGATTGTACGCAGCGAAGTCCCTCCGAGAAGTGGGCGTTTCGCCCACTTCTTTTCGTTTGGGGAGCTTTGCACGGATGGAACGAAGTTCGGGAGGCTCAGCACGGCGATGACCCGTGCGGATCGGGTGGCGCGCTTGCGGGCGGTTGCGGCGCGGGTCGCGCGCGACTTCGGACTGGAGTTGTTCGATGTGCAGTATCGGCGCGAGGCGATCGGCTGGGTGCTCCGGATCGTGATTGATCGGGTGTCGAAAGCAGCGGGCGAGACGACCGGGGGCCCGCACAGCGCGGCGGGCGGCACTACGCCGGAAGCGGTTACCGTGGACGACTGTCAGCGCGTCAGCCGCGACGTGAGCGTCGTGCTCGACACGGAGTTCACGTTCGATGAGGCGTACACGCTGGAGGTCTCGTCGCCGGGTCTGGATCGCCCGTTGCGGCATGTCGGCGACTGCCGCCGCTTTCGGGGCCGCTTAGCGCGGTTCGTGACGTCGGAGGCGGTCGAAGGCCAGCGGTTCGTGCTGGGCCGAATCGCCGGAGTCGAAGCGGACGGCGACGCGACGGCGGAGAACGGAACGGAGGACGCGGACGCACCCGAGCCGGGGCCGCGCGTGGTGGTGGACGCCGGCAAGCGAATCTACCGGATCCCATGGTCGCTTGTGACGCGCGCCCGGCTGGAAGTGGACGTGTAACGGGAACGGCACCATGAGCACATTGAACCGGCAGATGATCGAGGCGGCCGCTAAAGAAAAAGGGGTCGAGCCCGATGTGATCATTTCGGCGATCGAGGACGCGGTGCTAACCGCATCGCGCCGGCATTTCGGCGAAAGCCAGGTGCTGCGCACACGCTTCAACCCGGAAACCGGCATGGTCGAGCTTTTTTCCGTCCGGCGGATCGTCGACACGGTCGACGACCCGGAAAACGAGATCTCGCTTGCCGACGCGCAGGAACTGTACGGCGAAGAAGCGGAAGTGGATATGGAGATCGAGTTCCCTGAGCCGACCGACGTGCTCGGGCGGATCGCCGCGTCGACCGCCAAGCAGGTGCTGACACAGAAGGTACGCGACGCCGAACGGGACAACATTTACGACGAGTACCACGATCAGGTGGGAGAAGTGATCGGCGGCCTCGTCAAGCGGTTCGAGAATGGCGACATCGTGGTCGAGGCGGGAAGCCTCGAGGCGCTGCTCCCGCGCCGCGAACAGTCGCGCGCCGAGAACTACAGCGTCGGCGATCGCATTCGGGCCGTCATCCGCGAGGTGAACAAGAACGCAAAAGGGCCGCAGGTGATCCTGTCGCGCACCGACCCCGCGCTGCTGATACAGATGTTCCGCCAGGAAGTGCCGGAGATCTACGACGGCCTCGTCATCATCAAGGGCGCCGTGCGCGAGGCGGGCGAGCGCGCGAAGGTGGCGGTTCACACGACCGAGCGGGACATCGACCCGGTCGGCGCCTGCGTCGGCATGAAGGGCACGCGTGTGCAGGGAATCATTCGCGAACTGCGCGGCGAGAAGATCGACATTGTCGAGTGGTCGGAGGATCCGGCCGCTTATGTCATCAATGCCCTCAGCCCGGCGCGGACGCAGCGCGTCACCGTGATCGAGGGGAACGAACCGGCCATCGAGGTGCTGGTCGACGAGAGCCAGACCTCGCTGGCGATCGGCCGGAAGGGACAAAACGTCCGGCTCGCCGCCCGGCTTACGGGTTGGCGGATCGACATCAAGAGCGAGAGTCAGAAACGGCAGGAGGTAGAGGCACGGTTCGATGACCTGGAGGAGGGTGAAGCAGCACTGACTCTACCGGGACTCACCGGCACGCAACTGATCGCGTTGAGCGAGGCGGGGCTCGACACCGCCGACCGCCTGCTGGAGGTTGAGACCTCCAGGCTGGCCGAGGTGGCAGGGGTCGACGAGACAACTGCGACCGCGCTCCAGACGGCGGTGCGCGAGCAGGTTGACGCAGCGGAGCGCGCGGCGGAGGCCGCCGCGGGCAGTAACAGCACCAACTCGGAAACATCGACAGCGAACTGATTCGGACGTCTCCATGATTCGACTCTTCCAGATCGCGCGCACGCTGAGTATCAAGACCCAGGAAGTGGTGGAGCTGCTTCGCGATCTCGGCATCGAGGCGAAGAGCGCGTCCAGCACGGTGGAAGAGATCGTCGCCACGCAGTTCTGCAAGCGGATCGCCCGGGAACGGAACATCGCCCTGCCGGACGGCCCGCTTTTCCAGCAACGGTCCGCACCGAAGGGCAAGAAAAAGGCGAAGGGGAAGCTGGAGCCGACGCCCGCTCCCCGGCCGGCCCTCGGCAAGCCGCGGCTGGTCAAGGTGCCGAAGCCGGCCGAGGCGGAGACGGCTGCGCCGGACGTCGCGGCCGAGGCGCCCACGGTCCTGGCCGCGACGCCCGCCACCGAAGAGGCCCCACCCCCCGAAGCGCCGAAGCAGCCCCCCCCGCCAAAGAAGCACTTTGCAGCGGGCGGACGGCTGCGGCTGCAGATCGAAACGGAACGCGTTGAGAAACCGGCGGCGGCCCGGACCGAGACGACCGCTCCTGCGACCACGGCTGCAGAACCCGTACGGGAGGCCGAGCCGACCGCGGCTGCCGGACGGCCGACGCCGGCTTCCGCCGCGCCTGCCGACGCACCGACCGTCCCCACAACCGGCAGCAGGGCAGCTACCGCCAAGCGGCCGGCGGCCGTGCCGTCCGCCGACGCACCGCCTGTCGCCGCTACCGCCAAGCGGCCGGCGGCCGCGCCGCCCGCCGACGCACCGCCTGTCGCCGTTACCGCCAGAAAGCCGGCGGCCGCGCCGCCCGCCGACGCACGACCTGTGCCGCCAGCCGCAACACCAGCCGCACCGGCGGCGATGGCTGCTGCCGCTGCGACGACCGCGACTCCCGCCGCGCGCGTCGCAGCCGGGCGTGCGCCGCGCACCCAGGCGGCCCGGCCGACCGGGCGGGTCGTTCCGCCCAAGCTCCGCCTCCGGGTGGAGGAGCCGAAGCGGGTCGCGAGACCCCCGGTGCAGCCAAGCGTCACACCGGCCGGCGGAATCCACACGGTCCCGACACAGACGGTGCGGCCGCCGGCGGTTCGACCCCTGCCGCCCCGGCCGGCGGTCGGCGGTTATCGTCCGCCGCCGCGACCTCATCACCGTCCGGGCGGACGCCGCTCCCAGTACCGGCGGGCGCGCGCGGCCGCCGCGCCTGCCGCGCCGGCGCCGGCGCCGCCCATTACACGCACCGTCACCGTCACCGAGGGTATGACGGTGAAAGAGCTGGCCGAACGCCTTGACGTGGGGCCGAAGGAGATCCTCAAGAAGCTGATCGAGCGGCGCGTGATGATGACCATCAACACGACGCTCGACGAGGAGACGGCGACGACGATCGCCCGCGAGTTCGGTGCGGACGTCACCATGCGCACCTTCGAGGAGGAGATGGAGGTCCGCGAGTCCGGGGAGGCGAATCCCGAGGACACGGTCCTCCGCGCGCCGGTCGTCACCGTCATGGGACACGTGGACCATGGCAAGACGACGCTGCTCGATGCGATCCGCGAAACGAAGGTGGCCGAGGGCGAAGCGGGCGGCATCACCCAGCACATCGGCGCGTACGCGGTCGAGATCAACCAGCGGCGGATCGTCTTCCTCGACACGCCGGGCCACGAGGCGTTCACGCTGATGCGGGCGCGCGGCGCGCAGGTGACCGACATCGTCATCCTGGTGGTGGCGGCCGACGACGGCGTGATGCCACAGACGCAGGAGGCGATCGATCACGCGCGAGCCGCGGGGGTGCCGATCATCGTCGCCATCAACAAAATCGACAAGGCGGACGCCAACCTGGACCGGGTCAAGCAGGAACTGGCGGAGCGCGACCTCGCGCCGGAGGATTGGGGCGGCACGACGGTGACCGTCCCGGTCTCCGCCAAGAAGAAGCAGAATCTGGACAGCCTGCTCGAGATGATCCTGCTGGTCACGGAGCTCGAGGAGACCAAGGCGAACCCGAAGCGGACCGCCACCGGCACCGTGCTCGAGGCAAGGGTTGACCGCGGGCGCGGCTCGGTCGCCACCGTCCTGGTGCAGGACGGCACACTCCGTGTCGGCGATAACTTCATCGCCGGCGGCGTCGTCGGCAAGGTGCGCGCGCTGCACGACGATCTTGGCCAAGCGACGCGCGAGGCGGGGCCGTCCAGTCCGGTAGAGGTGCTCGGACTGACCGCGCTACCCCAGCCGGGCGACGCGTTCCAGGCAGTGACCGATGCCGCCAAGGCGAGACAGATCGCGCTGCTTCGCCAGGCTAACGCCAAGCAGAAGGCGCTCGTCGGACGGGGCCGGCGGCTGACGCTCGAGTCGTTGCAGCAGCAGCTCGAGGCGGGCACCACCAAGGAGTTGCCGATCATCATCAAGGCTGACGTGCAGGGGTCGGCCGAAGTGCTGGCCGACTCGCTCGGCAAGCTCGGCGACGAGCGGGTCAAGACGCGGGTGATCCACAACGGCGTCGGTACCATCAGCGAATCGGATGTCCTGCTCGCCTCGACATCGAACGCCATCATCGTCGGCTTCAACGTCCGGCCGGACCGGAACGCCGCTGCCATGGTGGAACGCGAAGGAGTCGATCTGCGGCTCCACTCGGTCATCTACGACGTGACGGACGAACTGAAGAAGGCGCTGGCCGGGATGCTCGAACCGCAAACCAAGGAGACCCAGCTCGGCGCCGCCGAAGTGCGGCAGACCTTCAAGGTTCCCAAGTTCGGCACGGCGGCCGGCTCCCTGGTGACCGACGGCGTGATCACCCGGTCGGGCGATGCCCAGGCGCGGCTGGTCCGCGACGGCGTGGTGGTGCACCAGGGGAGGATCGGATCCTTGCGGCGCTTCAAGGATGACGTCAGCGAGGTCAAGAACGGCCTCGAGTGCGGGATTTCGTTCGAGAAGTTCGCTGACGTGAAGGTGGGCGACGTGATCGAGTCGTTCACCGTCGAGAAGGTGGCCGCCACCGTCTGACCGTGTCGCACGGTACGCGGACGCTGCGCGTCGCCGAGCGCGTGCGAAAGGAACTGAGCACGCTGCTCTCCCGATCCGTCCGCGACCCCGGCGTGGCAGGCGTCGTCATCACCATCGTCCGCATGACCCCCGACCTGCAGATTGCCCGTGTGTACTACACCGTCCCGGACGGCGCCGACCGCCGCGACGTCGCGCGTGGACTGCGGCGGGCGCGGCCCTTCCTCCGGCGCGCGGTGAGCGAGCGGCTGCAGCTTCGCCGCGCCCCCGACCTGCGGTTCCTGCACGACGACTCGGCCGAGCAGCAGGACCGGATTGCACGCATCTTCGACGACCTGGAACGCGAACGGGGCGCTGCGCCGTCCGAGACCCCCGGCGACAAAGACGATGCGTCCTGATCCTTTGGCGCAGGTGGCCGAGGCCCTGCGCGCGGGCCGGCGCTTCGTCGTGTCCTCGCACGCCCGGCCCGATGGCGATTCCATCGGATCGCAGCTCGCACTGGTGCACGCACTCGACACGCTCGGCAAGACCGTCCGGATCGTGAACCGCGACGCGCCTCCCGCCTACCTCGCGGCACTGCCCGGGGCCGACCGGATCGAGGTGGCCGAGGCGCTGCCGGAGCAGGCCGGCGCTTTCGACGCCGCGGTGATCCTGGAGTGCGGAACGCTCGACCGGACCGAGGTGGCCGGATTGGACCGGCAGCCGGTGCTGAACATCGATCATCACGTCGGCAACACGGCGTACGGCGCCGTCAACTGGTTCGATCCGACGGCAGTGGCCTGCGCCGAACTGGTGCACGACCTGATCACCGGGCTCGACGTCGCACTGACGCCCCCGATCGGCGCCGCGCTCTACACCGGCATCCTGACCGACACGGGCGGGTTCCGCCATGGGAACATCACGGCCCGCACGTTCGACATCTGCCGGCGGATCGCCGCGTGCGGGGTCGACGTCGCACGGATTGCTTCGGACGTGTACCAGAGCAGCACGCTCGGCAAGGTCCGCCTGACCGGCCACCTGCTCGACACGATGCGGCTGGAGGGCGACGGCCGCGTCGCCCTGCTCGACCTGGACGACGCGCTGATCCGCGAGACCGGCTGTCCGCCCGACGACCTCGACGGGGTGATCAACATGCCTCTCGCGGCGCGCGACATCCTGGCCGTGA
Source organism: Vicinamibacterales bacterium (assembly GCA_965263055.1). Classification (GTDB taxonomy): domain Bacteria; phylum Acidobacteriota; class Vicinamibacteria; order Vicinamibacterales; family UBA8438; genus VXRJ01. Next base: position 1,010,458 of record OZ253581.1, read on the forward strand.
TCATGGTGAAGACGCTCGACGGCGTAACGCGGATCAGCTTCCGTTCGAAGGGAGCGGTCGACGTCCGCTCCGTCGCCGCGACGTTCGGCGGCGGCGGACACCGCAATGCGGCCGGTTGCACGCTGAAGACCCCGGCCGCCGAGACGCCGCTCGTCATCGCGCGGACCGTCGCGGCCGTCGACGCGGCGGCGGGCACCCGGGCGGACGCATGACCGGCGCCCAAGGCTGCATATCCGACGGCGTCCTGATAGTCGACAAGCCGGCGGGGTTGACGTCCCACGATGTCGTCGCGCGAGTCCGCCGCTCCCTGGACATACGGCGCGTCGGCCATCTCGGGACCCTGGACCCAATGGCGACCGGCGTGCTGCCGCTCGTCGTCGGCAAGGCGACGCGGCTCGCCTCGCTCCTCTCACCGGGACGGAAGACGTACGACGGGCTGATGCGGCTGGGTGTCGTGACCGACACGTACGACATGACCGGAAGGATCGCCGACGATTGCCGCGCGCGGATGGCGGGGGGCGACCCCGCGCCTCCGCCGGCGGAGGCGGTCGGCCGGGCGGCCGAAGCGTTCAAGGGGACGTTCCTGCAGCGGCCGCCGCCGTACTCGGCTAAACGAATAAAGGGCGTACGTGCGTACCGGCTCGCCCGCCGCAACCGTCCTGTCGCGCCCGAGCCGGTCGAAGTGACGGTCCATGCGCTCGACATCATCGCCGTGACCCCGACGCACGTCCGGTGCCGCGTTACCTGCGATCCCGGCTTCTACATGCGGGCGCTCGCCCATGATCTGGGCGTTTCGCTCGGTTGCGGTGCCGCTCTGGAGGCGTTGCGGCGGGAACGGAACGGAACGTTCGACCTCGGCGACGCGATGCCGCTCGATCACCTCGATCAGCCGGCGGCGGTCGTCGCGGAAAGGCTGATTCCGATCGGGGACCTGTTGCCGGAGGTGCCGCGCCTGATCCTGACGCCGCACGGGGCGACACGGGCCCGCCACGGCAACGACCTGACGGCAGCCGATGTCGTTTCGTCCGATCGGGCCTGGTCGGACACTCCCTTGCCCGAAGCAGACGCGCTGGCGCGGCTGTATGACAGCGAGGGGACGCTGCTGGCGATCGCCCGGAGCGATGCGGCCCGGATTTTGCACCCAACGATCGTTGTAGTGTAGGATGGCCGGTCGAACAAAGGAAAAGACACAGCAGCGAGACGGACCAAAGAGAGCGAGGGAGTCGGAATACAGTGGCGTTGGAGAAGGACCGCAAGACGGAGGTGATCGGCTCGTACCGGCTGCACGAGAGTGACACCGGGTCTCCCCAGGTGCAGATTGCGATTCTGAGCGAGCGGATCGGCTACCTGACCGAACACTTCAAGACCCACGCGAAGGATCATCATTCGCGCCGCGGCCTTCTGAAGATGGTCAGCCGTCGCAAACGCCTCCTCGACTACCTCAAGGGGAAGGATTCCGAGAGCTACAGTACGCTGATCAAGCGCCTCGGCATCCGCAAGTAGGCAGCAACCCGGCTTCACCGAAACCGCTTTCCCGCCTGCGCCCCGCGATTCGAGACGCCGAATCGCCAGCCCGCCTCGCCACCGAATTCAACAAGCTCGAACCCCTGACGGCTGCGGCCGTTTCAACTGACAGAGGAGCAGAAATCCCATGCACACGGCCCAAGTGAACGTCGGCCGATCCACGCTGACCATCGAAACCGGCAAGCTGGCCAAGCAGGCCGACGGCGCCGTCACGGTTCGCTACGGCGATACCGTCGTCATCGTCACCGCCTGCGCGGCTCCGGGCGCCCGCGAGGGAATCGACTTCCTGCCGCTCACTGTCGATTACCGCGAGTACGCCTACGCGTCCGGCCGGATCCCGGGCGGATTCTTCAAGCGCGAGGGAAAACCGACCGAAAAGGAAGTGCTGACGAGCCGCTTGATCGACCGCCCGATTCGCCCGCTCTTTCCCGAGGGCTGGAACCGGGAGACCCAGGTGGTGGCGCTCCTGCTGTCGGCCGACCCGGAGAACGACTCCGATGTTCTGGCGCTGACCGGGGCTTCCGCCGCTCTCGCGATCTCGTCCATTCCATTCGCGCACCCCGTCGCCGCAGTGCGCGTCGGCCGGGTGAACGGCGAGTTCCTGATCAACCCGACCTTCCCGGAGCGACAGACCAGCGAGCTTGACCTGATTGTCGCCGGGAGCCGTGACGCGATCGTCATGGTCGAGGCAGGCGCCAACGAGGTGACCGAGGAGGTGGTGCTGGGCGCGTTGGAGGCCGGCCACGCTGCCATCCGGCAGATCGTTGCTGCCATCGAGGAGATGGCGACGTCGGTCGGCAAGCCGAAGACCGTGGTCGAACCGTGCACGATCGACCCCGCGCTCGCGGGCGAAGTGGAAGCCACGGCGCTCGCGCCGCTCGCCGAGGCGATGCGGATCACCGACAAGCTGGAAAGCTACGCGCAGGTGGATCGGGTGCGGGACGAGCTGCTCGCCGGTATTTCAGAGGACAACCCCGAGGCGCGCGCCGACACGAAGGCGCTCTTCAAGGGCCTGAAGGAGAAGGTGCTGCGCGAAGAGGTGCTCAACCGTGGGCACCGCCTCGACGGGCGCACGTTCGATCAAGTGCGCGACATCTGGTCGGAAGTGGGCATCCTGCCGCGCGTCCACGGGTCGGCCGTCTTCACACGCGGGGAGACGCAAGCGCTCGTCTCCGCCACGCTCGGCACGTCCGACGATCAGCAGAAGGTGGAGCTAGTGGACGGTGAACGCTTCAAGCGCTTCATGCTCCACTACAACTTCCCGCCGTTCTCGGTCGGTGAGGTGAAGTTCCTGCGCGGCCCGGGCCGGCGCGAGATCGGCCATGGCAATCTGGCCGAGCGGAGCCTCGGGCCGATGCTACCGAGCGAGGACAAGTTTCCCTACACGATCCGGGTCGTCTCCGACATCCTGGAATCGAACGGGTCGTCGTCGATGGCGAGCGTCTGCGGCGGCGCGCTCGCCCTGATGGACGCTGGCGTGCCGCTTACTCGTCCGGTGGCAGGTATCGCCATGGGGCTGATCCTCGACGAGGCGAGCGGCCGGCACGCGATCCTGTCGGACATCGCCGGCGCCGAGGACCATTACGGCGACATGGACTTCAAGGTGGCGGGAACGAGCGAGGGGATCACCGCGCTGCAGATGGACATCAAGGTGTCGGGGATCACGACCGCCATCATGCACGAGGCGCTGCAGCAGGCGCGCGCCGGACGCCTGCACATCCTCGAGCGGATGGGGGTGACGATAGCAACTCCCCGCGACTCTATTTCGACGCACGCGCCGCGGATCATCACCATCCAGATCCCGATCGACAAGATTCGCGACATCATCGGACCGGGCGGCAAGACGATCCGCAGCATCACGGCGCGGACCGGCGTCAAGATCGACGTCGAGGACGATGGCACCATCAACGTCGCGTCCTCCGACGAGGAAGCAGCCAACCAGGCGATTGCGATCATCGAGGAGCTGACCGCCAGCCCGGAACTGAACAAGACCTACCTGGGCAAGGTGCAGCGGATCGCCGACTTCGGCGCGTTCATCGAGATCCTCCCTGGCATCGACGGCCTCTTGCACGTCTCCGAGATCGCCCACCACCGGGTTGAGGATGTCCGGAGCGAATTGAACGAGGGCGACCAGGTCCTCGTCAAGGTGATCAACGTCGACCCGACCGGCAAGGTCCGCCTGAGCCGCAAGGCGCTCCTTCCGGGTGGCCCGCCACAAGACGACAGCGGGTCGACCGACGGCCAGTCCCGCCCCGAGCGTCGAGGTAACCGCCCGGACCGCGGCGGCCGCCGCCCGCCGCGCCACAGCCGGGAAGGCGGGAGCCAAGGCGAGACTGCCCGGCGCTAGCTAGCGCTGTCGCTGCGGTCAGTCTTCGGAAGAACGCGCCGCGGTCATCCGCGCGCCGAGCGGCGGGTGGGAATAGAAGAGCCACTCCACCAGCCGCGAGGGACGTTCTTCGGCAAGGTGTTGCGCCGCCAGCCGCCGGAGGCCGGATACGAACGCGTCCCGGTTGCCGGTCATCCGGATCGCGTAGCGGTCGGCGCGCCGCTCGTGCCAACGGGACAGGCCGCGCGTCAGCGGCGAGGCGCCGACCAGGACCGCACCCATCACGAACGCCATCAGCGGCAATCCCGCGGGTTCGCCCAGCCCCGCCAGCCCGGCGTCAACCGCCGGCCCGGCGAGCACCAGGTGGGCCGCTCCGCAGCCTACCGTCACAATGACGGCATCCAGGGCGATCGACTGCCAGAGGTCGCGGTGCGCGTGGTGCGCCAGTTCGTGGGCCACGACCACTTCGATCTCGGCATCGCTGTAATCATCGAGCAGCGTGTCCGACACCAGGATGCGCCGTGACGGACCGATGCCTACCACGGCGGCGTTGGCAGTGTCGCTCTGCTCGCCGATCCGCCACTCCCGGATGTCGATGCCGGGCGCGCCGGCCCGCGCCGCGAGCAGCTCGAGCCGTTCACGCAGGGGGGCGCGCTGCAGCGGCGCCGTCTCGAAAAGCCAGCCCGCCAGCAGCCGCGGCGCCAACATCGCGCGTACGAGCGCCGCGAGCAGGAAGCCGAGGCCAGACAACCACCACCAGTCGCCGGGCCGATACGCGATCGCCGCGAACACCCCACTCGACGCGATGGTCCACCAGAGGATCCGGCGGGCCGACGCGTGTACCAGGTGGGCGCGCAGCCAATCGACTAGCCGTTCGCGCGAAAGACCGTAGCGGCGTTCGAGGAGGAACTCTACCCTCCAGACGAACGGCAGCGCCGCCAGCTCCACCGCCACACCGAGCAGGGCGGCCGTCAGAATGGCGGCGACCAGGGTGGACAACGGTGCCGCTACCGGCTCAGCCGCAAGCGATGCAGGGAGAAGTTCCCGAAGGGCTGGCGCCAGATTGCGTGGTGGGAATACGAGCGCGATCGCCCCGAGCAGGACCCCCGCCCGGGCCGCCACGGCCAATGCGCGCCCGCGGCGCACCTGGCGTTGGTAGCGGGCCGCCTTGTTCTCGTTCACGCGTCACGACATCTTGACGGAGATCAGCTTCGAGACGCCGGGCTCTTCCATCGTGACGCCGTAGAGGCGGTCGGCGATCTCCATCGTCTTCCGGTTATGCGTTACCAGGACGAACTGTGTCCGATCGAGCAGGCCACGCAGCATCTCGACGAACCGACCGATGTTGGCGTCGTCGAGCGGCGCGTCGATCTCGTCGAGCAGACAGAAGGGACTGGGACGGTACCTGAAGATGGCGAACATCAGCGCCATCGCCGCCAGCGCCTTCTCTCCCCCCGACAGCAACTGAATGCTCTGGAGCCGTTTTCCCGGCGGTTGCGCGATGATGTCGATGCCGCTTTCCAGCAGGTCGGTCTCGTCGAGCAATACCAAGCCGGCACGCCCTCCCCCGAACAGCGTCCGGAACGTTTCATGAAAGTAATCGTTGACGGCGGTAAAGGCCTCCCGGAACCGTTCGCGCGTCGTGGCATCGATGCGGGCGATGGCAGAACCGGTCGCCTCGATGGAATCGAGCAGATCCTGGCGCTGCGCCGTCAGGAACGCGTGCCGTTCCTCGAGTTCGTCGAACTGATCGATCGCCATCATGTTGACCGGGCCGAGGCGATTGATCTTGTCGTGGAGTAGTTCGACCATTCGATCCGCGTCGATCTCGTCACCCGGGATGCTGGCGTCATCCACGTCGGGCGAGAAGTCCGCAGCGGCAACTTCCTCCATGTCCTCGGCGTCACCGCCATCCGCGATTGCCGGGACGGAGCGGAGCAGCGACCGGTCCGGTTCGATCGGACCCTCGGCCTCCATTCGGACAACCTCGGCCAACACGTCCGGCAACGACGCATGCAGCGCTTCCCGACACGCTTCCGCCAGGTGCGACAGGTCGGCATCCACTGTGGCGCGCGCCACTTCCTCCCGGGAGAAGGCGGCCCGCGTCGCATCCAGATCCGTTCGCGCCCGCTTCACCGCCTCATCACAGCCGGCAATCTGCGCGTGCAGGTCGTTCGCACAGACATCGAGGCGCACGATCTCGCGACGCAGGCCGTCGAGCGCGAGGATGTCCGCGTCACGCTCCTCCTCGGCTCGGGCCACTCCGTCCAGCAATCGCTGCCGGTCGGTCCGCGCCTGGAGGTTCCAAGCCCGGCGTGCGTCGATCTGTTGACGCACGTCCTGCCGTTGCACCTCGAGGCGGCCGACATCGGCCGCCAGAGCCTCGACCCGTTCCGTGAGCGCGGCATGTTCCGCCTTCTCGTCCGTCATCCGTCCGGTAAGGGCTTCCAAGGCGTCGCGCGCTTCGAGGAGCCTTGCCTGCGCGCTCATGAAACGCTGGTCGGCCGAATGCTGGTCCGCTTCGAGCCGGCGAATCGACTCGCGCGCCTCCGACTCCTTCTGCTCCAGGCCGGATCGCTCTTCGACCACGTGACGGCGGTCGGTGTCGATCGCCTGCTGTTTCGTTTCCAACTGCGCCTGCTCGTCATCGAGGCGCTCGACCTGCATCTCGCAGCCGACCAGCTCCTTCTCGAGCGCATGCTGATCGGCCTGCGCCTCGGTGAACCCGTCGCTCAGCCGGCCCGCATCCGCTTCCCAGGCAGCCAGTTCGGACGCGACCTGATCCAACGTCGCTTCGCTGATCGGCAGCCGTTCGCGCAACTCCTTGATCTCACGCCGCGCGGTCAACAGGCCGCTCGCGCCGGCAATGCCTCCCCCTTCGATACAATCGGCGCCCCGGACGACGACGCCGTCCGGCGTGACGATTGGGTCCTCGGTGACCCGCGCCGCCGCAACCGCCGTCTCGATCGTCGGCGCGAGCCATCGGCGGGCGAGCAGTCGCTGCACCACCGGAGCGCCCGGACCGGTCAAAGCCACCAGATCGGTCAACGGACGTAGCGTCGAGTGCGGGGGAGCGGGCGAGACCACGGCGGGTCCGGACGGCGCCGGCGCCGGTGCGACCGGCTCGGAGCGACCTGCAATCAGGAAGCCGCAACGGCCAGCCGGGTGCGACGCAGCCAGCGCAACCCCGGCCAGCGCAGCCTCCCGAGACGGCACGACGACGAACTGCAGTAGATCGGTCAGTGATGCCTCGACCGCACGCTCGTTCGCCGCCGCCACCTCCAGGTGATCCGCCACCGAACCGTAATGCTCGATTGTTCCTTCCGCGGTCAGCACTGCACGGGCGCCCTCACCGTAGCCGGCGCGCGCCGCTTCGAACTCCACGAGCGACTCGAGCCGCGCGCGCGTCGCCGCGATTTCCCGCTCGCGCGCCCGCTGGTCCGCGCTCCCCCGCTCGATGCGGTGGCGAGCCGCAAGCAACGCAGCCGCCGCCTCGGAGCGCCGCTCCCGCGCCGCCTCGAGCTGAATCCGGACGCCGGAAACCGCCGCGTCCGCCGCGGTCCGTTGCTCCCTGGCGCGGGCCGTCTGTGTGGCAAGGTCCGCCGCGTCGGCATCCAGCCTCGCCAGGGTCTCGGCGATCCGCGCGTGGCCCGCCGCCGCGTGGTCCACAACATTCTGGAGCACCGTAGCGGCGCTGCTCGCGGCGAACATCTCGCTACGAGCCGCCTCGACGTCGCTCTCCTGCTTTTCGATCGTCCGCTGGGTCTCGGCCAGCGTCCGTTCCGCCTCGATCAAGCGTGCCGCGGCCGCGTCGCGTTGCGCCACGGAGTGAGCGTTCGCCTTGCGCTGCGCCAGAACCTCTGTCTCCATCGGTTGGAGCCGCTGTTCCAGGACGGCCAGCGCCTCCTTTCCGTCGGCCAGGTCGGTCTCCAGTTCGGCCGCGCGCTTCCCGTCGAACTCAATTTGATGCTGGCGCCGGCCGATGGCAAGTTCCCGTTGATGCGCCGTCTCGCGAGCCGCGGCCGTCGCCCGCTCCGCCTCCGCCAGCTCCAGACGGAACCTCTCACGCCGGTTCTCCCGTTCGGCCAGCATCGCCTTGACCACCTGCACCTGAGACGACGCCTCCTCCAGGCGGCGCGTCGCCTCTTCCATCGCCCGCTGGAGCGTCCGGTTCCGCTTCGCAAACGACACCTTCTGCCAGCGGCGCAGTTCCTCGCGCAGCCGGCGGTAGCGCCGCGCCTTGGCTGCCTGCCGCTTCAGCGCTCCCCGCTGCTTCTCCACCTCGAAGACAATGTCGTCGACACGGGTGAGGTTCTGCCGCGCCGCTTCCAGCTTCAGCTCCGCCGCACGGCGCCGGGACTTGTACTTGGTGACGCCGGCCGCCTCCTCGATGAGCTGCCGCCGCTCGGTCGGCCGCGCGCCCAGAATCTGACCGATCCGCCCCTGCTCGATTACGGCGTACGCCCTGACTCCCACGCCGGAGTCCATCAGGAGGTCCTGGACGTCGCGCAGGCGGCAGACCCGGCCGTCGATCAGGTACTCGCTCTCGCCGGAGCGATACAGCCGGCGGCCCACTTCGACGTCGCGCGTGATGAAGGGGCCCTCCTCTTCGTCCAGGTCCAGATCGAAACCGGCGCGTGGATGCCCGTTGCCCGACGCCTTCGGCACCGCCCGGACAGGCTCCCCCGGGGTGAGAGCCCCGGTGACGTCGGCAAGCTGAATCCGGACTTCGGCCGTGGCGGTCGGACGGCGACCGTCGCTGCCGCTGAAGATGACGTCCTCCATCCGGTCTCCCCGGAGGCTGCGCGCGCTCTGCTCGCCCAGCACCCAGGTGATGGCGTCGATGACGTTGCTCTTTCCGCAGCCGTTCGGGCCGACGATAGCGGTTACACCATCATCGAAAACCAGCGCCGCGCGGTCGGGGAAGCTCTTGAACCCGTCGATTTCGAGCTGGGCCAGACGCATCAGGAGAGACGGAACGGCAGCCCGTGCATCAACGCGTGCATCACGGAGCGGCGGCGGTTGCCGCGGCGTCGGCGAGGCGGAGCAGCTCCACCGCTTCGTCGAAGAGGCTGAGGGCGTACTGCGCCTGCGGGTCGTAGTCGAACAGGCGGCGTCGGGCCTCCATCTCACCGAACAGGTCGGTATTGATCTCGTAGTGGATCATTGCGCGGATGAAGTCGAGATCCGCCGCGAACGCCGCTTCGTCGACCGTCAGGCCCCGTTCCTCAACGTGCGCCTTGAAGTCGGCCAGCATGGCGTCGTCAATCGCGAACCCCCGGTCGACGACCACACGGTCCGCCCCCTCGAGGCTGACCAGCGTGTCGCCCGCCGCGGAGAAACGCTGCGCAAAGGTGATGAAGTCGCGCCGTGCCGAGAGGAGGCGGCCGAAGCGCGACGGATCGAAGCCGGAGATCGGGCCGGTCATGAAGTGGTCCGGCGCTACGCCTCCGCCGCTGTAAACCTCGCGCCCCGCGTCCGTCAACTTCCGGTCAGACGGGAGGCGCGACGGCGCTTCCGGCTCACGCAGTGAGTAGGTCAGGTACTCGTCGAACGCGGCGTCCCACGGCCGCTGCAGCATCCGGCCGCTCGGCGTGAAGTAGCGCGCGGTCGTGAGGGCCAGCCCCGCGCCGTGGCTCACTCGGAAGATCGACTGCACGAGCGCCTTTCCAAAGGTCGTCTCACCCACGACCAAGCCGCGGTCATGGTCCTGGATCGCACCCGCCACAATCTCCGACGCGCTGGCGCTGTTCCGGTTCACGAGCACGATCAGCGGCTGCTCGGTGTACTCGCCGGCCTGGCGCGCGAAGTAATCCTGGTAGGAGTTGGCGACCCGGCCGCGTGTGTAGACGATCATGTCGCCGTTCGGCAGAAACTGGTTCGACACCTCGATCGCCTGATCCAGCGGGCCACCCGGATTGCCGCGCAGGTCGAACATCAGCCGGGTGAAGCCCTCGGCGCGGAGCGACGCCAGGGCGCGCGTCAACTCGTCGTTACTCGTCTCGGAGAAGTCGCCCAGGCGGACGTAGGCGGTCTCTTCATCGACCATGAACGCCGCCTCGATCGTCGCGATGTTGATCTCGTCCCGCTCGACGGCAAGATCGATCAATTCGTCGTAGCCCGGGCGCTCGACCGAAATGTTGACCGACGTGCCCCGCGGCCCGCGCAGGCGGCCCACCGCCTGATCGCTGCTCATCCCAATCGCGTTGTCTCCCTCGATCCGGGCGATGACGTCACCGCGGCGGAGGCCGGCCCGGTAGGCGGGCGACCCTTCGAAGAGACCCATTACGGTAATGCGTCCGTTGAAGACATTGATCGAGATGCCCAGGCCGTAGTAACGCCCCTCCTGCCGCTCCCGGAGCCGGGCATACGAGCGGGCGTCCATGTAATTCGAGTGGGGATCGAGTGTCTGCAGCATCCCGCCGACAGCGCGCGAGACCAGCTGCTCGACATCCACCTCGTCGACGTAGTTCGCTTCGATCAGCGCGACGGCCGACGCGAACGCGTCGAACTGCCGCGCCATCTCGTCCTGACGGGCCAGCGCCTGGCCTCCAAACAGTCCCCCGAGGATGGCGGACATGACGACGGCGGCGACGCCGGTGGAAAGGGATGCGGCAGTTGGCATAGACAAATGGCATGCTACCAAAGCTGCCCGAGTACGGCAACGGCCGCGGGCGCCCCGGTCGCCGGCGGCGTGGCTTGACCCTTCTCCGTGGCGATTCATATACTCGTTAACGGTCGTTACCCGGCAGGTCCGCCTGCCAATCTGGCGGCCAGGGAGCAACAAGCATGGGGCCCATCGGCGTCTGGGAGATGGTCATCATCCTCGTGGTGGCGCTGATCGTCTTCGGTCCGCGCAAGCTGCCCGAACTAGGCCGTTCGCTCGGCAAGAGCCTCGGCGAGTTCAGGCGGGCGTCCAACGAGTTGCGCAACACGCTCGACGATGAGATCCGGATCGAGGAGAGACGGAAGCCGGAGCCTGCCGTCGCGACTCAGTCGACCGCTACGAAGTCCGGCACCTCGACGCCGGCGCCCGTCACGCAGGCAGCCACTCCGGCAGGGCCACCGGCGGCTCCTGCAGCCGCCGTGACGGCAGCGACGGCCGCCGTCCACTCGACCGAGCCCGACGTCGGCACGTAGCGGCCACGCGATGGCTGACGTTCCGACACCCAGGCAGCCAGCGACTGATCCGCCCGAGCCGCCCGAGCCTTCTACCGCTTCGCTCGCGTCGGCCGCGGCTACCGATACGGCCGTCGCCGAGCGCCCCCCCACGGCGCCTGCACCCCCGGTGCCGGCCGACCCAGGCGATCCGGCGCCACCGCCACCGCCCGAGCCGGAGACCGACGAGGATGACGGCGACGGCTCGGGCGGCAAGATGTCGTTCCTCGACCACCTGGACGAGTTGCGCCGGCGCCTGATCCGATCGTTCATCGCCCTGGGCGTCGGCCTGCTGATCTGCCTCGGTTTCATCGACCCGATCTTCGACTTCATCATGGAGCCGCTGGCCGAGGTGCTGCCGGAGGGAGGCACCCTCATCTACACCGACCCGACCGAGGCGTTCTTTCTCCGTCTGAAGATGGCGGCGCTGACGGGCCTCGTGTTCTCCACCCCGGTCGTCATGACGCAGTTCTGGCTGTTCGTCGCGCCCGGCCTGTACGCGCACGAGAAGAAGTTCGCCATTCCGTTCATCGGTCTTGCAACGATCTTCTTCGTCGGCGGCGTCGTCTTTGCCCATTACATTCTCTTTCCCGTCGCCTGGGGCTTCTTCGCCAGCTTCGGCACCGCCGACGAGTACGTGGAGTTCACGCCGAGGCTTCAGCCCGCCTTTGCGTTGTACGTCCGGCTCGTGCTCGGCTGCGGCGTGGTTTTCCAGTTGCCGACGGTGGTCTTCTTCCTCGCCCGGATGGGTGTGGCGTCGGCCCGGTTCCTGCTGCGCAACTTCAAGTATGCGGTCCTCTTGATCTTCATCATCGCCGCAATCATCACGCCGACGCCCGACCCGGTGACCATGACATTCATGGCGGGACCAATGCTGGCGCTCTATGTGTTGAGCATCGCTATTGCCTGGGTCTTCGGGAAGCGGCGAACGGATACGGACGAAGCGGACTGACCGGGGTTCGCCCCCGGGGCGGCGTCCCGCCGCGTTGACTTGCCGGAATGGCAGGCCGTACAATCCGACAAATTATGCCCCTTGTGTAGGGCGTACCAAGACGTGAGGGCAAGTTGTTAACACACCTGTTGAGGCACCGTTCAAGTCAAGAGCGTTTCTGGTTCCGCGCCGTCGCGACGGCCGCCGTAATCGGACTCCTCGCCGGCCCTGCCGCGGCGCAGGACGAGACGAACACGAGGCCATCAGGCGTCACCTTCCTGGGCGACACCGGCCTCTGGTTCGTTCCGACCGCCGAGGTGATGGCAAGCGGCAACGTCTCCGGCTCCGGCCAGCACACCACGTTCAACCGCGAGGCGGGCTTCTCCGCCATTCAGACCAGCGGTGGCACCTTCGCGATCGGCGTCGGGGGGCGGGCGGAGCTGTTCGCGTCGATCCCACTGATTACGCGGATCGACCGTGATGTCCGTCCCCTCTTCCGGTCCGGCAACGCCGGAAGCCTCGACCCGGACTATCCGCTGGCCACGCAGCAGTTCAGCGGCAGCGCCATGGGCGACGTCATGGTCGGCGTGAAGGTAAACCTGATGTCCGAGCAGACGCAGGCCCCAGCCGCCGTGGCATTCCGCGGCTGGGCGCGGCTGCCGACCGGAAACGAATCCGCGGGCACGAGTGCCGGGGCGTTGGGTGGCGGTGTGGGCCTCGTGGTGAGCAAGGCGGCGGGCAACGCCGAAGTGGCGCTGCATGGCGAGTACCAGTTCCGTGCCAGCCCCGACAACGTCACCGTCCCGCAGGGCTTCCATTTCGGCGTTGGCGTAGGCGCGCCGCTCGCCGGATCGGTTCGTGTCTTCGGCGAGGTGCTCGCGTCGCCTCCGCTGGGCGACTCGATCACGCTGCGGTCGCCACTGACGGCACACGACGGGAGCATGACGGGCCTGTCCCTGCCGACTGCGTCACCGCTCGACCTCATCGCGGGCGTGCAGGTGCAGAGCCGTGGCGTCGCGTTCAGCGGCGGCATCAGCTACGCGCTGAGCCACGCGTCGCGCTCCACCTATGATCAGTCGCTGCCGAGCGCCGACCGCCTCGGCCTGATTTTCCGGCTGAGCTATCACCCGGGCGTGCCCGTCTACACGCCGCCGCCGCCGCCGCCACCTCCGCCGCCGCCGAACCGTCCTCCGACCGTCTCCGTGTCGTGCGATCCATGTGAAGTGCTGGTGGACGAGACGGTCAACCTGCGGGCAGACGCCTCCGACCCGGACGGCGACGCGCTGACTTACCGGTGGAATGCGCCGGCCGGTCAGTTCACCGGCGGCAGCGACCGCGCCACCACGACCTGGCAGGCGCCAGGCAACGCCGGGCCGGTGCCGGTCAGCGTGACGGTGAGCGACGGCAACGGCGGCTCCGCCTCCGACACCGCGAACATCACCGTGAATGCCCCGCCGCCACCGCCGCAGCGCGAGTGGATGTTCGAGGACGTCCACTTCGACTTCGACCGCTACACGCTCCGGCCCCTGGCGCTGGAAGTGCTGAACGCGCTGGTCGAGGCGATGATGGAGGATCCGGCGTTCACCATCCAGCTCGAAGGCCACACCTGCAACATCGGCACCAACGAGTACAACCTGGCGCTCGGCGATCGGCGCGCCGACGCGGTTGAGTCGTACCTGACCGGCCGCGGAGTCGACGCCAGCCGCCTGCAGACGATCAGCTACGGCGAAGAGCGGCCGGCGCACGACAACGCACGCGAGGAGACGCGCCGCCTGAACCGGCGCGCCGCCCTGGTGGTCCGCCTGCAGCAATAGCAGAAGCCTGCCGGAGAAGAGCGTGCCGGAGGCAGGCGCGCCGCCGCTCCTTCAGTACGCCTTTGCGAACCAGGCGTCGGTGACCCCCGGCTTGCCGCACTGGACGCAGACGCCGGACGCCTCCGTCGCTTCGAGCGGAAGGTTGCGGATTGTCGCCTGCGTGTCGGTCTTGATCTGCGCCTCGCAGTCGGCGCCGCCGCACCAGGGGGCGACGACGAAACCGGGGCGCTCTTCGAACAACTGACGAAACTCGACGCCGGAGGTGGTCCGGACGGTGTGGGCCTCGCGGAACGCTACCGCGCGTGCCAGCACGTTCGCCTGAACCGTCTCCAGCAGGTCGGAAACATGCGCGGCAATCCCCTCCATCGGCACCGAGGCCTTGGCGCGCGTATCGCGGCGCGCCACCACTACCTGCGACTGCTCTACGTCGCGCGGGCCGATCTCCACCCGTAGCGGCACGCCGCGCATCTCCCACTCCGAGAACTTCCAGCCCGGCTTGTGTTCCTCCCGGTCGTCAACGATGACGCGAATTCCTTCTTCGCGGAGCGAAGCAGCGATGCGGTCGACCGACGGCAGCACCGTCTCCTTCCAGTTGCCGCGCGGGATAGGGACGATTACCACCTGGTGCGGCGCGATCCTCGGCGGCAGGATCAACCCGCTGTCGTCGCCGTGCATCATGATGACGGCCCCAATCAGCCGCGTCGTCATGCCCCACGATGTCTGCCAGACGTACTGCACCGACTTGTCGCGCGCCTGAAACGTGATGTCGAACACCCTCGCGAAGTTCTGCCCCAGGTTGTGCGAAGTGCCCGCCTGGAGGGCGCGGCCGTCGCCCATCAGCGCCTCGACCGAGTAGGTGTGGGCGGCGCCGGCGAACTTCTCGCTTTCCGTCTTCCGCCCGTCCATCACGGGCATGGCGAGCTCGGTCTCGAGAAACTCCTTGTACACACCCAGCATGCGCCGCGCCTCCGATTCCGCCTCCGCCGCCGTCTCGTGCGCGGTATGTCCCTCCTGCCAGAGGAACTCGGTGGTGCGGAGAAACAGGCGCGTCACCTTCTCCCACCGGACCGCGTTGGACCACTGATTTATCAGGATCGGCAGATCGCGCCACGACTGCACCCACTTCGCATACATCGTGCCGATGATCGCTTCCGACGTGGGCCGGACGACCAGGCGCTCCTCGAGCGGCTCGCTCCCGCCCTGCGTAACCCACGCCACTTCCGGCGCGAAGCCCTCGACGTGCGCCGCCTCCTTCCGGAGCAGACTCTCCGGGATGAACAGCGGGAAGTACGCGTTGACGTGGCCGGTCGCCTTGAAGCGGCGGTCGAGCCCCGCCTGCAGAAACTCCCAGATAGCGTAGCCATACGGCCGGATCACCATATTCCCCTTCACCGGCGAGTAGTCGGCCAGCTCGGTGCGGCGGATCACGTCGGTGTACCAGCGGGAGAAGTCCTCCGACCGTGGAGTGATTTCGGTAACGAATGCCCGTTCCTTTGGCGCCATCTGGGTCTTGCCCTCGTCGGTCTGATCGGTGGTGCGTTCCGTTCCGGCGGGCCGGACCGATCAGTGTAGATCGTTCCGCGGACCGGTGCCGCGGTATCCTAGCCGGGCCATGCGCGAAGCAGTGATTCGGGTCGGCACGGCGTCGCGTGCCTACCCGGTTCGCGTCGGCGCAGGCGCGGTGCAGCACCTGGACCGCTGGATCACGGAGGCGGGTGGCGACGGACCGCGGTTCGTCGTCTCCAGCCCGACCGTCTGGCAAGCGCACGGCCCGACGGTCAGCGACGCCGTCCCCTTGGCCGGCCATTGCCTGATGCCTGATGGCGAGCGGTCGAAGACTGTCCGGACCGTCATGCTGATCCACGACGCGCTGGCGCGTGCGGCTGCCGATCGATCAGTCATCGTCGTGGCCGTCGGCGGCGGTGTTGTCGGGGACGTGGCCGGCTTCGCCGCCGCCACATGGCTTCGCGGCGTCCGTCTGGTGCATGTTCCGACCACCCTGCTCGCGCAGGTTGACTCGTCGATCGGCGGGAAGGTGGGGGTGAACCATCCGCTCGGCAAGAACCTCATCGGCGCCTTCCACCAGCCAATCACGGTCACGATCGATCCGGTGCTGCTCGACACGCTGCCGCGTCGCGAGTTCCGCGCCGGACTCTACGAGGTGATCAAGTACGGGGTGATCGCCAATCCGCGTCTGTTCCGCCGGCTGGAGCGGGACCTCGACGCCATTGTCCGGCGCGACGCCGAGGTGTTGGTCCCGATTATCATCGCGTCATGCCGCGTCAAGGCGCGGGTGGTCAGCAAGGACGAACGCGAAGCCGGCCTGCGGCGCATCCTGAACTTCGGCCATACCGCGGGGCATGCGATCGAGGCGGTGACGCGGTACCGCCGCTTCCGTCACGGCGAGGCAATCGCCTACGGCATGCTCGCCGCAGCCGACCTGGCGGTGCGCCGCACAGGATTCGGCGAGGCGGATCGCGCAGCGCTTGCCCGTCTGATAGCGAGGCTCGGCCCGTTGCCGGCAATCGGGGATCTGTCGGCACAGAAGCTGGTCGAGACGATGCGCCGCGACAAGAAGGTAGTCGGTGGACGGTTGCACGTCGTTCTCCCGACCGAGCTGGGTGCGACCGAGATCGTCAGCGACGTGACGGAGGCCCAGTTCCGTCGCTCCCTCCAGACGATCGGGACCGCGGCCTAGGAGCCCGTGGTGAAACCCCGCGTAGCACCGAGAGCGGTGAGGCGCCCGCCTGACAAGGCGCGACGAGGGAGCATATTGGCCATATGCGACCGAGGAGCAACGCCGTTCAGGCGGGATGCATCGCCGCTCGAATGTAGTGGGGGTTTCACCACGGGCTCCTAGCAGCCCGGCCGCGTCAGCGCACGACGCGCCGGGAGATCAGGCGGACGCGGGTAACCGGCGGTGCGAGGGGAGTGGGCGTCCCAACCTGGCGCACGAGTGTCGCCTGCAGCGCCCGCGTCGCCCCGCGCGGACCGTGCGCCTCGGCATGCAACGCCACCGTCCCGTTGTCATCCAGCAACTGGTCGCCATCGGCATCCGCCGCATCGTCCGCTACCCAGACCGCCACGAGCCACGGTCCGTACCCAGGCGGCAGTCCCACCCAGGCGGCGAGGTCGCCATGCGCGTGGAGGGTCCAGGAAAGGCCACGACCTGCATCATCCTCACCCGCGCCGCTGGCTCGGAGACGTCCTGCTACTACCGCCAGGTCCACTGTCCGGCCATCCGGCATGGTCGGCGCCAGTGACGCTCCCCAGTGTCCCGACCGTGCGGAACCATCGAGCACGGCGCTCCAGTCCTGTAGTGCACCCAGTTCCGTCACCGCCAGTGCCATGGCCGCCTCCGCCGCGTACAGCCCCTCGACCGCGCGCCGGTAGTTCACTCCCACCTCCGTTTCGATCGTCGAGAGCGGCACCAGCGCGGCGGTGAGGGCCACGAGCAACAGACCCGACAGCAGCGCGATCACCAGCGCCGCGCCACGCTCGCCGTCACCCGTCATGGCTACCAGGCGGCAAGACTGCGCGGGGTCACGTCGAGCGTCGCCGCGACATCGCGGACGCTCGTCGACCGGCGGGGCCCCAACTCCCCGGGCGGCCGCCGCCGCCACGCGTCGTCGATCACGCGGAGCGTCACCTCGACGCGGATGCGCCGGATTCGGAAGAGATCGACATCGACCGCCGCACCGCCGCCGCAGCCCGGGCCGTCGGTCAGTTGTCCCAGATCGATCGGCGCCGCCCATGATGTCGGCGGTACACCGGCCGTGACCGCCGCAGCGAGGCACGGCGCCATCAGCGCGACCGCCACGGGGGGTGGCTCACCGGGCGGAACTACCAGCGGTCCCGCCGGCAGCGTGGTCGACGGTGGCGCCGCCGGCTGATCGGTGCCGTAGTATCGCACCGCGAAGCGGACCACCCCCTCGACCGCCGGCCGGTCGGTGCCGGCGCCGTTATGGACACGGAGCTGCTGACGGGTCGCGTCGTGGTAGTAGCCGCGGATGCGCACCGGGGCGATCCGCGCACCGCCGGCGAAGGTCGCGATGGGCGGACCGTTTCCCACATGCGTCAACGTGACGGTTGCCCCGGACCGATCCGTGATGCGGTACAGGGCGGCCCGGCCGTTGTCGTCGTAGACGAGCGCCAACCCCCCATTGTCCTGCGTCAGGCCGCACGGAATAAGGCGGCACGCGGCATCCGGCGTCACGGCGACGCTTCCGCCGGCGCCGGGCAGCGGCGCGGCCAGGCGCGCGCCCGACTCGCCCGCTCGCGCGTAGACGACCGAGAGGCGGTCGTTTCCAGCGACGCCACCTGCCCCCTGCCCCCGGAGCGCCGGCGCCACCGCCGGCACCAGATGCGCCACCGTGCCGAGCGTCCCGGGGTGGGGACCGCTTCCGGCGGCCAGCAGGTCGCGCTGCAGATCGACGAGCGCCGCTCGCTGCCGCTGCTGCAGGTCGGCAGTCTGCGTTTGCACCGCCAGGACACCGCCCGAAGGATCGAGCAGGGCGAAGACCACCCCGAGCAATCCCAGAACGATGCCGGTGGAGACGAGGAGTTCGATCAGCATCCCGTTCTCACTGCCGAACGCGCACCGTGGCCAGCCAGGTGACGCCCGGATCTCCGGGCCGCACGGTCGTGGCGCCGGCGCCGCCCCGCACGCTGGCCGCGACCACCGCCACCTGCAGGAGCAGCGCGTCCGGGCCTGCGGCGGGAACCGGCGAAACCGACCAGCGGCGGACGAACGCCGTCCCGGCCGGCGGGTCCGGGCCGGTTCCGATCCATGCCCCGTCCCGGTCGAGATAGTCGATGTATCCGTCAGCTGCCCCGGCGACAGGTCCGGACGGCAGCAGCCCCCGGCCCGTCGACGCCGGCGGATCGAATGCCAGGTTGGTGGTCACATCCGAGACCGGCTGCAAGGCCGTGTCGTAGGTCCACGCGAGGGAGGCGAGTTGCTCCAGCTTCTGTGCGCCCATAAAAAGCGCCATGCCCTGTGCACCGGCCTCGCGGAGTGACACCGCGCTCATCACCGCCACCTGCGCCACGCCCGCGGCCAGCGTGACTACGACCGCCGACGCTACCAGCGCCTCGATCAGCGCATGCCCAGCCTCGCAACGCCACATGCGAACCATGGCTGCAAGACCCGTGCCATCCCGAACGCACCGGCGGCTCAGTAGAACGCGAGATACCAGGCGACGATCCGATCACCCGCCACCATTGCGATGACCGCGGCGACGGCAAGAAACGACCCGAACGGCAGTTCGGTGCGTGGACCGGCGCGGCCGGAGAGGACAAGGCCCAGCCCGGCTGCACCGCCGAGAAGGAACGCCAGCACCGCGCTGACCAGCATCAGTTGCCACCCGAGAAAGGCGCCTACGAGGCCGAGCATCTTGGCGTCGCCGAGGCCAAGTCCTTCGTGACCCCGGATCCGACGGTACACCTCCCGGATCGCCACGAGCAGCACCAGGCCGCCGAGTGCGCCGATCAGCGCGTCGACCCAGCCGGGCGGCACCCAGATCGCGGCAGCAATCCCGACTACGGCGCCACGAACCGTGATCACGTCCTGAAGGAGGCGGTGACGCAGGTCGGTGGTGAACAGCACGATCAGCAAGCCGGCGAAGATCAGCCGCGAGGCCAGCAAGGGCCCGGACCCCACCAGTGCGTATTGGAGCAGGAAAAGGATCGGCGTCGCGACCTCCACGAGGGGATAGATCACGCTGATCGGTGCGCCGCAGTCGCGGCAGCGGCCGCCCAGCAGGAGGAAGCCGACGATCGGAACGTTGTCGCGCCAGCGGATCGGGTGGCGGCAGACGGGACAGTGCGACCGAGGCGTGATTACGGAACCGCCGCGCGGCAGGCGCTGGATGCAGACGGTCAGAAAGCTGCCGGCCGCAAGACCGCCCAGAATCAACAGCGGGACGGCAAGCCGCGCCGGGAGCACGCTATCCGCCGGCGGCGGCGCGGTCCAGCTCGTATGCGATCGCCTGGTCGAAGTAGCGAGGAGCCAGCATCCCCTGGACGACGACGCCGTTGATGACGTACGTCGGCGTCGCTTCGACGGGGAGGGCGACCCCCACCACGATGTCGTCCTCGATCGCGCGGACCGTCTCCTCGTACGCAGCGTCGTAGGTCGCCTGATCGATCCCCGCGACGTCGGCAATCGCGCCGGTCACCGCCGCCCGGGTCAGGCTGGGCTGGTTGTTGTAGAGCCACTCCTCCATCTCGACCTTCAGGTCATCCCCCTCCGCCGCCGCCAGGCGTACGGCGACCGCCGCGGAGCAGGCGCCCAGGTGCTGGCCAAACGGCGCCTCGTTGTTGCACGAGGGATCGAGCGGGAAGTCGACAGTCACCTGCGCTACCTGTCCGGGATTCGACGAGGCGTACTTCGCGAAGATCGGTTCGTACATCCGGTGCGCATTGGCGCAGGCAGGGCACTGATAGTCATTGAACTTCAGCACCACGATGTCAGCGTCCCCGGCCTGCGCCGCCGTTGCCGGCGGCAGGTCGATCTCTATTCGCGGTTCGGCCGACCAGTACCGTTCGAACTCGCTCTGTTGCTCCGCCTCCGAGAGGCGATCCACCGCTACCGCCTCCGGGTTGGGGGCCGTCTCCGCGGACGGATCGGCGAGCGGCGCCGCCATGGCGTCGGCGTTGGAGAGGCTGTTGAACCAAGCGGCCGACCCGAACGAGCCGGCCACGAAGACGAGGGCCAGGGCGAGACCGATCGGGCTCCGCGCCAGCAACCGCAGATCGCCCGCCGCCGCACCGGCAAGCTTCAGGGCAGGCGTCGCCGGCGCACTCCCGGCCAGGACGAACACGCCGATCACGGTGATGTAGACCGCGACGCAATAGAGACAGACCAACCCCAGGACGAACAACGACGCGTAGGCGAGGTACATCGCCACCGCCAGACCGATCGTCGACCAGGCAAGCAGGTAGCCTGAAACGTTCGACGCCGACTCCGCCGGCGCGCGCGCGCCGGCCCAGGCGAGCAGCAATGCGCCCACGAACCAGAGGACACCCCCCAGGGCGACCGGGACACCCAGGAAGCTGCCGTACCGGCTCTCGTACACCTGCGAGCAACTGACCGTCCCGTTGACGTCACAGGCGCTGACGTAAAACGGGTCGAGAACGATCTGCAGGTGCACCCAGGTAGACGCGAGCGATGCCCCCAATCCAGCAACTGCGAAGAGTACCAGCCAGTTCCGCGCGCGTCCGGTCATGTCAACCCCCGTTGCACACTCGCCGGTGGCCGCCCAGACCCCGGTTGATCGGCATCCGGCCCCCGTCCGCCGCCGCCCGTCGCCTCAAGGACGCGCAACCCGGATTGCGCCGCAGCCGGGCCGCTACTGTATATGCGTGGCGCCGGCAGGGGCGCCGTTCTGCGTCACCGCCACCGTCGCAGTCGCCTGGTAGATCGTTCCGCCCTGATTCGTCCCGAAGAAGCGGGCGCCGCCCCCCGGGTTGGGGTCCGCCCCGACGAAGTAGGTGGAAACGACCGTTGCACCGTTGCACGAGACCGGCGCGCCGGCTGCCACCGCACCGGCGGTCATTGCAACCGTGTAGCCGCTCTTGATAGACGGGTCAAGGCCCAGGTCGGTACCGATGAAACCATCGCCGCCGCCGACCGGCGGCGGGGTCGCCAGGTTCGCGAGGGTCGGCGCATAGAAGCCGTTGCCACAACTGGCCGCGTAGGTCGACTGCGCGCTGCTGATCGCTCGGAGCGAACCGATGGCTGACGCCTCGTTCCCTGCCATCCGCGCCCGCAGCAGTCCGGGCGCCGCGATAGCGGCGATGATGCCGATGATCGCCACGACGATCAGCAATTCGATCAGCGTGAAGCCCCGCTCGTTGGGCGTACCGCGTACGGTGCTCTGTCGCATTCCGGTCATTCCTGCCTTCCTCTCCGAAGGGACCGTGACAGACCTCCGTCCCGCCCCGCCCCTCCGCCGGACTCGGAAGCAATTGGCACGCCAACTATACCCCGAGGAGCCGCGCTATCCCGCCAACCGGCTGATCAGGTCGAAGACCGGCAGGTACATGGCGACCACGATGGCGCCGACGATGGCGCCGAGCAGGGCGATCAGAACCGGTTCCAGGAGAGCCGTGAGGCCGGTGACGGCGCGGTCCACCTCCGTCTCGTAGAAGTCCGCCACCTTCGAAAGCAGGGCGTCGAGGGCGCCCGTCGCCTCACCTACACTTACCATCTGCGTCACCATCGGCGGGAAGACGCCGGTGTCTCGTAGCGGCGCCGCCACCGACGACCCCTGCTCTATCGCACCGCGTGCCAGGCGCACCGCCTCCGCGACGACCGCGTTGCCCGCCGTGCCGGCCGTGATCGTGAGGCCATCCAGGATCGGCACACCCGCCCCGAGAAGCGTCGCGAGAGTCCGGCAGAAGCGGGCAACCGCCAGTTTACGGAGCAGCGGACCGATACCCGGCAGGCGGAGCCATGCCCCGTCGATCGCGCGGCGGCCGCGCGGCGTGGCGTACCAGCGCCGGCCGATCCAGACGCCGCCGGCGGAGACAAGGAGCAGGCCGGGAACGGCCACCGGCAGCGATTCGCTCGCCGCGATCACGACGCGGGTGGGAAGCGGCAGCACCGCGCCCAGCCCGTCGAACAGCGCGGCAAAAGTCGGAATCACCTTCCAGAGAATGACACCCACCACCACCCCGGCGATCAGCAGTACCGCGATCGGGTACATCAACGCAGCCCGCACCTGGCCGCGGAGGGTGACCGACTTCTCGCTGCAGTCGGCCAGACGGCCCAACATCGTGTGTAGGACACCTCCCGCCTCGCCGGCCGTCACCATGCCGACGTACAGCTCGTCGAAAACCCGGGGGCGGGCGGCCAGTGCGGCAGTGAACGTCGCGCCGCCCTCGATGTCGTCGCGCAGGGCCAGGAGCGTCTCGGCCAGGAGCGGATCGTGTTCCTCCGAGCCGAGCACGTCGAGGCACTGCACCAGCGGTACTCCGGCGCCCAGCATGACGGCAAGCTGCCGGGTCACCAAAGCGAGGTTCGTCGCCGAAACCGTCCGCTGGCGCGGCCAGGAAAGAGTCATCGGGCACGCTCCCGATCGAGCAGTGCGTTCAGTTCCTCGCGAGACGGCGCGTGGGCCAGCGCTGTTTCGCGGCTGATCGCGCCGCGGCGGCAGTGCGACGCCAATGCCCGCGTCATTGTCTGCATCCCCGCCGAAGCTCCGGCCGCCTGCATCGCCGAGTAGGCCTGGTGGAGCCGGTCCTCCCGCACGAGGTTGCGGATCGCCGGGGTTGCGATCAGCACCTCCGCCGCGCAGACGCGTCCCGCGCCGTCCGCGGCCGGCACCAGACGCTGGCAGACCACCCCTTCGAGCACCTGGCAGAGTTGCGTCCGGGCCACCCCCTGCCGGTGGGCGGGGTAGAGGTCGATGATCCGGCTGACTGCCTGCACGGCTGAACCGGTGTGCAGGGTGGCGAGCGTGAGGTGTCCCGTCTCGGCGATCCGGAGGGCCGCCTCGGCGGTCTCCAGGTCGCGCATCTCACCGATCAGCACGACGTCAGGATCCTCGCGCAGGGCGGCACGAAGGGCCGACCCGAAGCTGGCCGTGTCAGCATGCACCTCCCGCTGATTCACCACCGATCGGCGGTGCGGATGGATGTACTCGATCGGATCCTCGATCGTCAGGATGTGCCCCGGCCGCGCCCGGTTAATCCGATCGACCATCGCGGCGAGGGTGCTGGTTTTCCCGCTGCCAGTGGGCCCGGTCACCAGCACCAGGCCGTGCGGCCGGTCGGCCAGCTCCACCACAGCCGGGGGCAGGCCGAGGCTGGTCAGGTCCGGAATCCGATCCGGGATGAGCCGGTATGCGCCCGCCACCTGACCTCGCTGGCGGTAGACATTCGCGCGGACGCGCGGGAAGCCGTCGGTTTCTCCGCCGCCGAAGGCAAAGTCAAGTTCCGGGATCCGCTCGAACGCCTGTCGCTGCGCCTGGGTCAGCCCGCTGAAGATCAACGTCTTCACATCGTCGGCGCTGAGCGCGCCCAGGTCGTCCTGTGGCCGGAGATCGCCCCGCGCACGAATCCGCGGAGGGGTTCCCGCAGTCAGGTGGAGGTCCGAACCGCCCTGCGCCCAGGCGCGCTGCAACAGGCCGCCAAGTGTCGTCCGCATCACCGATCCCTCGTTACATCAGCGTCTCTCGCCGCACCTCGTCGATCGTCGTTACGCCCGACGCGATCTTCTGAAGACCACTCTCGCGCAGCGTCACCATGCCGCCAGCCACCGCGGCCTCACGCAGCGCGCGGACCGGCACCCCGTCGAGAATGAGTTCCCGCAGTGGGTCGGTCAGTTCCATCACCTCGTACAAGCCGATCCGCCCGCGGTAGCCGGTCCCGCCGCAGGCGTCGCACCCCTTGCCGGCACGCGGCACGACAGAGGCCGCCCGATCGGCGCCGAAGCCCAGGTCGGCAAGCGCCGACCGACTGACCGGAGCCGGCCCCGCACAGTCTCCGCAGATGCGCCGGACGAGGCGCTGCGCACAGATCAGATGGACGGAAGCGGCAACGAGGAACGGTTCGACCCCCATGTCCACCAACCTGTGGACTGCACCCGGGGCGTCGTTCGTGTGGAGGGTCGACAGCACCAGGTGTCCGGTCAGCGCCGCCTTCACCGCGATCGCGGCGGTCTCGACATCGCGGACTTCCCCCACCAGGATCACGTTCGGGTCCTGCCGGAGAAACGCGCGCAGCGCGGCGGCGAAGGTAAGGCCGATACTCTCGCGGACCGGCACCTGGTTGACGCCGTTCAGGTTGAACTCGACCGGATCCTCGGCAGTCATGATGTTCACCTCGGGTGTGTTGAGCCGGGCAATCGCGGAATAGAGCGTGCTGGTCTTGCCGCTCCCGGTCGGCCCGGTCGCCAGGACCATTCCCCACGGCTTCCGGATGCTTGCCTCGAAACGGCGGAGCGAGAGTTCGTCGAACCCGAGCTGCGTCATGTCGCGCTCCAACCGCGTCCGGTCGAGAATCCGCAGGACGATTGTCTCGCCGAAGAGCGTCGGCAGGCTCGAAACGCGCAGGTCGATCGTCCGTGGGGCGGCGCCGCCATGGCGCAACCGGATCCGGCCGTCCTGCGGCAGTCGCCTCTCCGCGATGTCCAGTTTCGCCATCACCTTGAGGCGGGAAGTGATGGCGTCACGCAAACTGAGCTCCGGCGCCATCACCGGATGCAGGACACCGTCGATCCGGAACCGGACGCGCAGCTCGCCGTCGTAGGGCTCGACGTGGATGTCGCTCGCGCCCCGATCGATCGCCGACTCAATCAGCCCGTGCACCAGCCGAACGACCGGCGGTTCCTCCCGGATCGCCTCCGGGCTGGCAATGTCCGCCTCGCCCTCGGTGGCCATCTCCCCGGCAGGTTCGCGTGGCGGAGCCGGCGCGCGGTAGTACCGAGCAACCGCCGCCTCGATTGCCGGCGCCGACGCCACGACCGGCGCCAACCGGCAACCGGTCAGGAACGCGAGGTCACCGAGCGCCGCCACATTCCGCGGGTCGGACATCGCGATCGTCAGATTGGAGCCCGCGCGATGGATCGGCACCACCTGGTACCGCCGCGCCGCCTCGGGCGGGATCAGCCGAATCACGTCCGGCTCGATATCGAACCGTGCGAGGTCGATCGACGGCACGCCGTGGCGGGCGCTCAACGCAAGCGTCGGGTCGCCGTCAACAGCTTTCGCCGTAAAAGAATCTTCGGACAACGAACTGCCGGACACCTTCAAGGTGGGGGTTTGAAGGCAGCAGTTCTCTCAGCGTATCACAGCTCCGGCGCCGGATTGGAAGGGACTCTGGGAGCCCGGGGTGAAACCCCGCGTAGCGCCGAGAGCGGTGAGGCGCCCGCCTGACAAGGCGCGACGAGGGAGCTAGCCCACAAGCACGGCCGCGGCGACCACCGTCGTCCAGAGCCCCTGCCGGTTGCCGATGGCGGCCTGCGTGATGTTCTTCGTCCGGACGAGCTTGTCGGACAGGCGCCAGACTTCCTTGTTCTCGTCCCAGCTCTTCTCCGGGTCGAACTTCAATCCGAGCGTGGTGGCCAGCATCTCCGCTGCCAGGTCCTCGGCGTAGTCGCCGGCCTGCGTCGCGTCCTCGCCGTAGCTGTGATGTTCCGACAGGTAGCCGTACAGCTTCCGGTCGCGCGGAATCGCGACGCCGATCGTGGCGGCGATTCGCCGGTGCGGCTCGCGGGTCGCCGCTTCCGACATCACGACGAACGTAACCTGCCCCGGCTGCAGCCGCTTCATCCCCTCGGCGCGGGAGATGATTTTGCAGCCGGGCGGAAAGATGCTCGACACCCGGACCAGATTGC
The DNA here is from genome assembly GCA_965263055.1 of Vicinamibacterales bacterium. GTDB lineage: Bacteria > Acidobacteriota > Vicinamibacteria > Vicinamibacterales > UBA8438 > VXRJ01. Next base: position 1,036,554 of record OZ253581.1, read on the forward strand.
AGGCCGCGATCCCCGCCGTCCGGAGCGCCGCCTCAAACGAGGTGAGCTTCTCCCGATGCGTGCCGACCCCCTTCGTGAAGAAGATTTCCCGCGGAACGAAACCGACCATTCCTGTCTGACCTGCCGGCAGACCTGCGCGGACAAAAGGCCACGCATCCTACGGCCGGGGCGCAGGGAGAGTCAAGAAGAACAGCGGTATAGTGAGACTGGCGGCGGGAACCGGAGGAGGTGCCGGAGATGGAGACACCAGTCCCGCGGATCGGGCTGGCAGCACGGTTCTTCGGCGTGATCTTCTTACCCCGGGCCACGTTCGGGCGGGTGATTGCCGATCCCCGGTGGGTCGGGATACTGGTAGTGACCGTCGGGTTGTTCACGACGGTCACCGCCGGGCTCGTCAGTACCGACGTCATGCAGCGCGCCATGCTCGATCAGCAGATCGCGTCGATGGAAGCGTTCGGCATCGACGTGACCGACGAGATCTACGCGCAGATGGAACAGCAACAGGAGCTGACGCCGATCTACACCGCGGTCACGATGTTGATCGGTGTACCGATCATTTGCCTGATCCTGGCGGGGGTGCTGCACATCACAGGCCATGGCCTGTTCGGAGCACGCGCGACCTTTACACAGGTGTTCTCCGTCGTTGTCCATGCCGGAGTCATCTTCGTCGTGACGCAGTGGTTCGTCGCACCGCTGAACTATTTTCGGGAGGCGGCCACCTCCCCTGCCACGCTCGCTGCGTTCGCGCCGATGCTGGAGACGGGGACGTTCACCGTCAACCTGCTGAGCGCGATCGACCTGATTCAGGTCTGGTGGCTGATGGTGCTCGCCATCGGCCTCGGCGTCCTCTGGCAGCGCAGGACCGCGGGCATCGCGACGACGCTGTACGCCCTTCAGGTGACGATCGCGGTCGTCATCGCGGCAGTCCGAACGAACCTCGGCTTCTGATTGCCGGCGGTCCCGGCACGCCGATTACCGGCCACCCCGGCCGGAACAACCCGTCCCGGAGTGCGTATCTCCGAGAGAGCGGGACGCACTCCTCCCGGCAGGACGCGGGCATCAAACGCGGTACAATGGCTTGTTTGCATGGGTAAACGGATTCTGATCGGAGTCGTTGTCGTGGCGATCGCCGCCGCGCTCGTTGCCGCCAACCTCTGGTATCGGCGGAGCAACGCGCCGGAAGTGGATGTCGAGATGATCGAACGACGCGACCTGATCGCGATTGTCTCGGCGCCCGGCACGATTCAGCCCCAGTTGCTGGTCGAGATGTCAGCCAGCACCATGGGGCGCGTTACGCGTCTTGCCGTCGAAGAGGGAGAGCGCGTAGCGGCCGGCCAGTTCCTGCTGGAGATCGACCCGGAGAACCTGCGGACACAGGTCAACCGGGGCGTGGCGGGGCTGGAAGCGACACGTGCGGCGCACCGGCAGACCCAGGTGGCGGTCGAGACCGCCACCGTCAACCTGGAGCTGGCTCGCGAGAATCTGGAGCGGCAGGCGAACCTGTGGGAGCTCCGGCTGGTCGCGCGTGAGGTGTTCGAGCAGGCAGAAGCGAACGTCAAGGTCCGCGAGACCGAGTTGCGCCAGCGCGAAGTGGAGGTGGAGGCGGCCATCGAGCGGATTCGGCAGGAAGAGGCGGCGCTCGAGAGCGCGCGCTACGACCTGACGCAGGTGACGATCACATCGCCGATCGAGGGTATCGTCACCCGCCGGAACATCGACGAGGGCGAGACGGTCGTGATCGGGACGATGAACAACCCGGGTACCGTGCTGCTCGAGATCGCCGACTTCTCCGTGCTGGAGGCGGAGATCGAAGTGGACGAGACCGACATCCCGTCCATCGAGCTGGGCCAGCGGGCCGACATCACGATCGACGCGCTGCCGGACAAGGTGTGGACCGGCAGGGTGACGAAAATCGGCAACAGTCCCATTCAGCCGCCTAACGGCGGCACGCAGGACGCAACCAACTTCCTGGTGGTGGTCACGCTCGACGAGAACATCCCCAGCGTCCGGCCCGGATTCACCTGCACGGCGGAGATCACAACGGCGACCCGCGAAGCAACCATCGCCGTACCGATTCAGGCGACCACCGTGCGGGAGATGGATCTCGATGCCGACGGCAACATCGTCCGGCGGGCAGTCAGCGAAGACGACCGGAGCAGCGGCGGTATCCGGTTCCTCCTCACGACCGAAGGCGACCGCGAGCCCGCGGTCGTCGATGACGATGATGCCGCCGCGGCCGCGACGGAGGAACTCGAGGGGGTCTTCGCGGTACGGCAGGGACGCGCGGTTTTCACCCCGGTCGCAACCGGCATCGCGGGCGATCGCTACTTCGAGGCGTTGAGCGGCCTCGCCGAGGGGGACGAGGTGATCACCGGCCCTTTCGAGGTCGTACGCAACCTGGAAGATGGCGACCCGGTGGAGCCAAATGATCCTGACGCTGATCGGTGAGATGATCCGGATCGCGCTGCGCGCGATCTGGGCCAACAAGCTCCGCTCCTTCCTGACCATTCTCGGAAACATCGTCGCCATCTCGTCGATCATCACGCTCGTCTCGCTCATCCAGGGGATTACGGATGAGGTGACCGACGTCATCCTGTCGGAGGTGGGGGCGGACACCTTCATGATCGACCGGCGAGGCATCGTCCGGGGCCAGGACGAGTTCGAACGGACCCGGAACAATCCGTTCATCACGATGGACGACGCGGACGCGATCCGCCGATTCGCCGACGACGTCAGCGCCGTGATGGTCCAGGCCCAGCGGAACGGCGAAGTGCGTTACCGCAATCGGCTGCTGGAGCAGGTCTCCATTCAGGGCGTGACCGACGAGTTCATCCACTTCCCGACCTTCAACGCCGAATTGGGCCGCCTGATGACGCCGACCGAGGTGCAGCGCAGGCGTAACGTGACGGTGCTCGGCGCGGAAGCGGCGGACCGGCTGTTCGAGACGCTCGACCCGATCGACCGCGAGGTCCGGATTCAGGGCGTGCCGTTTCGCGTCGTCGGCGTCAGCCGCGCGGTCGGGTCGACGTTCGGCGTCTCCCAGGACGAGTTCGCCATCATTCCTCTCGGAGCGTATCGGCGGCTGTTCGGCACCCGGTCGTCCCTCGGCATCCGGGTGCAGCCGGCCGACCCGAACGGTATTGACGCGGCGATCGGCGAGGCGACCGTCGCGCTCCGGATCGAGCGCCGGCTCCGTCCCGACGAGGAAGACAACTTCGGCATCTTTACCTCCGACACTGCCCTCGGCCTCTTTCAGCAGGCAACGACCGGGATCTTCTCCGTGCTCGTGGGCGTCGTCGGCCTCGCCATGGTGGTCGCCGGAATCGTCATCATGAACATCATGCTGATGGCGGTTTCGGAACGGACCAGGGAAATAGGCCTCCGGAAGGCGCTCGGCGCGCGCCGGCGCGACATCATGTGGCAGATGCTGTCCGAGTCGGTGGTACTTTCGCTCGCCGGCGGGGTAGCCGGCACCGCACTCGGCGCCGCGGCGGCGATCGCGATCGACCGGTTTGCCCCGGTGCCCGCCACGGTGCATCTCTGGTCGGTGCTGCTCGCGATCACTCTGGCCGGCATGGTGGGGCTCTTCTTCGGGATATATCCCGCCGGGCGCGCCGCCGCGCTGGACCCGATCGAGGCGCTCGGCCGCTCCGACTGAACCGCCGGCCCAGCCACCAGAGACAGACGATGCGCACCTCGCTCCTCAACGAGATCGTCATCATGGCGGCCGGCACGATACGGGCCCAGAAGATGCGATCCGGGCTCACGATTCTCGGGATCGTCATCGGCATCACCTCGATGGTCGGGATGACGTCGCTCATCCTCGGCTTCGACGCGACGCTGCGCGACAGCATCCGCGAGCTGGGACCTGACACGATCTTCGTGGCGCAGTTCTCCGGCTTGAGCGTGATGTCCGGCGCCGAGTTCCAGGCGCTGCTGGATCGGCCGACACTGACGCCGGCCGACGCCCGCGCCATCGAGCGCCAGGCGTCCGAGACGGTCGGCCGCGTCACCATCGCGGTAGGCGAGGGGGGCCCGGGGTCGATCCGGTCGCGCGTCTCGTACGATGGGGAGCAGACGCTTCCCCTGGCTATTGTCGGCGCCACGAACGACTATCCGGATGTCTTCAGCCTGACGCTCGACACCGGCCGCTTCTTCACCGAGGGCGAAGTGAGCCACCGGCGCCGCGTAGTCGTCCTGGGGCAGGGGCCGTACGAGGGGCTCTTTCCGAATGTCGATCCGCTGGGCAAGACGGTCCGGGTTGACAACCATCCCTTCACCGTAATCGGCATCATCGGCCCCCGTGCCAGCTTCGGCGGACTCGACGCCGGCCAGGACGACATCGCCATCATCCCGCACACCGTCTACCAGCAGCAGTACGGCGTTCAGCTTGAGCGCTCGCGCCGCGGCCGGTTGCAGAACCTGCTGATAGCCGTAGTGCCGCGCGAGGGAGTGACACGCGACGCGGCCATGCGCGACGTGACCGAGGTGATGCGCATCCGGCACGACCTGCGCCTGGAAGAGCCGAACGACTTCGACCTCATCACACAGGATGCCGCGCTCCGGCTCTGGGAACAGGTGAGCAGCGCCGTCTTCCTCGCGCTCGTTTCCATCTCATCGATCGCCCTGCTGGTGGGTGGGATCGGCGTGATGGCGATCATGACCATCTCGGTCAAGGAGCGGACGCGCGAGATTGGTACGCGGAAGGCGATCGGCGCCCGCCGGCGGGAGATCCTCTGGCAGTTCCTCCTCGAGGCGGTGTTCCTGACGGCGATCGGCGGTGTGTTAGGCATCCTCTTCGGCAGCGGCATCGGCATCAGCGTGAACTACGCCACCGGTTTCCCGGTTGCCCTACCCTGGTGGTCGTTCGCCCTGGGAATCAGCTTCTCGGGGACCGTCGGGATTGTCTTCGGCATCGTGCCGGCGGTGCGAGCCTCCGGTCTCGACCCGATCGAGGCGCTCCGTTACGAGTAGCCGCCCGGGAACCACGCGCGGCCCCATTGACCGGGAAATCGGGTACGATGGCCGTTTCGCCCGGTGGCCCGGGCGCCGCAGGCAGGAGGAATGGCAGCGATGAAAGTCTACGGCGGATCGGACATCCGCAATGTTGCCGTGGTGGGTCACAGCGGCTCCGGCAAGACGCAGCTGATCTCGGCGATCCTGTTCGACGCGAAGGCGATAAGCCGCCTCGGCACGGTCGACGAGGGAAACACGGTCACCGACTTTGACGAGGAGGAGGTGGCGCGCAAGCATACGCTGTCGTCCGCTACGGCGTTCGTCGAATGGAACGGCACGAAGATCAACCTGATCGACACCCCCGGCATCGGCAATTTCCTGAGCGACACGCGCGCCGCGCTCCGCGTGGCGGACGCCGCTGTCGTCGTCGTGGACGCAGTGGCGGGGGTCGAAGTGCAAACGGAAAAAGTCTGGGGGATTGCCGAAGAGCTCGACCTCCCCTGTCTCGTCGTGCTCAACCTGCTCGACCGCGAGCGGGCCAGCTTCGACCGGGCGCTCGAATCGCTTCAGGGGTCGTTCGGCCGGGAGGTGGTGCCGGTGCAACTGCCGGTCGGCGTGGAGAAAGCCTTCCGCGGGACGGTCGATCTTGTCCGCATGCGCGCCTGCACGTTCACGCCGGGTGATGACGGCGCCGTATCGGAAGAAGATGTCCCGGCCGATCTCGCCGACGCGGCCAGCAGCGCGCACGAGACGCTTGTCGAAATGGTCGCCGAGGCGGACGAATCCCTGATGGAGAAGTTCTTTGACGAGGGCACGCTCGATCAGGCCGATATCGAGGCGGGCTTGCGCGACGCGCTACGTACCCGCAGGATCTTCCCGCTGATCTGCACCTCCGCGCAGGCGAACGTCGGCATCCCGCCGCTGCTCGACGCGATCCGGGCGTACGTGCCGCTGGCGGACGAGCATCCGATGCCTGGCGCGCCGGCGGAAAACGGAGGCGAGCCGGTCACCTACGACTCGAGCGATGGCGCCTCTCCGGCGCTCTTCGTCTGGAAGACGGTTGCCGACCGGCACGCGGGACGGATCACGCTGTTCCGCGTGGCGGCCGGGACGGTGAAGGCGGATTCCGCCATTCACAACGTCACGCAGGACGTGCCCGAGCGGCTCGGCTCAGTCGGCGTAAGGCAGGGCGCAATTCAGACCGGCGTGTCGGAACTCCGGGCCGGCGACCTGGGCGCGGTGGCGAAACTGAAGGTCACCCGGACGGGCGATACCCTGGCCGCCAAGGGGAGCCCGGTCCGCTTCACGCCGATTGCGTTTGCCGACCCGGTCCTGTCCTATGCCATCGAGCCGAAGAGCCGGGGCGACGAGGAAAGGATCAGCGGCGCCCTGCAACGCTTGCACGAGGAAGATCCGACCATTCATTTCACGCGCGATGCCCAGACGCGACAGTTGCTGCTGGCGGGTCGGGGACAGTTGCACATCGAGGTGACCGTCGCCAAGCTGAAGAGCCGCTTCGGTGTCGAGGTCAACGTCAAGCTGCCGCGCATCCCCTACCGCGAGACGATCACCGCGGCGACCGAAGCGCGCGGCCGTCACAAGAAGCAGTCCGGCGGCCACGGCCAGTTCGGCGACTGCAAGATCAAGGTGGAGCCGCTGCCACGCGGTGAGGACTTCGCCTTCGTCGATGAGATCTTCGGCGGCGCGATCCCCCAACAGTTCCGTCCGGCCGTCGAGAAGGGAATCCAGGGGGAGCGCGAAAGGGGCTACCTCGCGGGCTATCCGATGGTCGATTTCAAGGTGACGCTGACCGACGGGCAGTTTCACTCGGTCGACTCGAACGAGATGTCGTTCAAGATGGCGGGCCGCCTCGCCTTCCGCGATGCCATGGAGCGCGCGCGGCCGACGCTGCTCGAGCCGGTGATGAACGTCGAGGTGTCCGCGCCGAACGACTTCGCCGGCGACCTGATGGGCGACCTGAACGGTCGGCGCGGCCGGATCGGCGGGATGGAGACGCGCGGCGCCTCAACGCTAATCAAGGCGCAGGTGCCGATGGCCGAGATGCTCACATATGAGCAGCAGCTCACTTCGGCCACCGGCGGCCGGGGAAGCTACCACATGGAGTTCTCGCACTACGAGGAAGTGCCGGCCCACCTGCACGCCAGGATCGTCGCCAACGCGAAGGCGGAAGACGGCGACGACTCCGGCGTCGAGGAGTAGCTGGCAGCCGGCAGCTAGCTAGACCTTCTTGCGGGTCCGCTTCGCTTGGGCCTTGGCTCCACCGTCACGAGGAGAGTGTCCGGCCTCCGCCGCTACACGGCCACGGAAACGGCGGGCGACGCGGCGCAGGCGGCCGACGCCCTCCTCCGACGACCCGGCTTCCCTCTTCTCATCGTCAGTCTTCGGCTCGTCCTGCTCCGGGTCGTACTCGCTGCCAACCAACTCGATCTGAGCCACCTCGGCGTCGTCTCCCAGACGGCGCCCGACGCGCAGCAGCCGAGTGTAGCCGCCGGGACGTTCGGCGAAGCGCGGCGCCAGCGTCTCGAACAGCTTGGCCGCCACCTCGGTGTCGGCAACGTCACGCCGGACGAGACGCCGGGCGTGGACCGCGCGCGCGGCCTCCGTGCCGTCAGCCAGCCCCCGCTTCGCCACCGTTATGAGCCGCTCGACGAATGGCCGCAACTCCTTCGCCTTGGCCACCGTCGTGGTGATCCGCTCATGGCGCAGCAGCGCCGTTGCCTGGTTGCGAAGCAGCGCAATCCGGTGTTCCGTCACCCGGCCCAGTTTTCGGTGTGCGACGCGATGACGCATGGTCTGCTGACTCCTGCTCCCGCCGTTCGGAACCGCCCACTACGCCGACGCGGCGGTGGTCGGCTGATCGAATGTCATCCCCAGCTCGAGGCCCATCGTTGCCAGAATGCCGACGATCTCGTTGAGCGACTTCTGGCCGAAGTTCTTGGTCCCCAGCAGCTCGTCCTCGGTCTTCACCACCAGCTCGCGAACCGTCTGGATGCTGGCGTTGCGGAGGCAGTTGTACGACCGGGCCGACAGCTCCAGCTCTTCCACGCTCTTGTCGAGGTGCTCGTTCTCGTCGGCCGGCGGCGGGCCGCCCGGGGCTTCCGTCGCCGTCTCTTCGTTACCCACGAGCGGCAGATTGTCCGGATCGATGAAGATGTCGAGGTGATCCTTTACGAGCGTTGCGCCGAACGACACGGCGTCGCGTGCACTGACCGTGCCATCGGTCCAGACGTCGAGGGTTAGCTTGTCGTAGTCGGTCGTCTGGCCGAGGCGGGCCGCCTCCACCACGTAGTTCACCTTCTTGATGGGCGAATGCACCGAGTCGACCGGGATCCAGCCGATCCCGAGATCGTCGTCCAGATTCCGGTCCGCAGAGACGTAGCCCCGGCCCCGCTTGATCCGCATCTCCATGTTGAGCGAGCCGCCACGCTCCACCGTAGCGATGTGGATGTCGCTGTCGAGGACCTCCACGTCATGATCGGTCTTGATGTCGCCCGCCGTCAGCTTGCAGGGCCCCGTGGCGTTCAGCGTCAAGGTCTTGACGCTATCCGAGTGCAGCTTGATCGGCAACTGCTTCAGGTTGAGGATGATGTCGGTCGCATCCTCCACCACTCCCCGAATCGGAGAAAACTCGTGGAGCACGCCGTCGATCTTCACCGCGGTCACCGCGGCGCCCTCTATCGACGACAGCAGCACGCGCCGGAGCGCGTTGCCGATGGTGGTCCCGAAGCCACGCTCGAACGGCTGGGCGTGGAACCGACCGTACCGGCCGCTGTCCTCATCGCACTCCAGAGCCTTTGGCCGCTGGAAATCCTTCCACATTCAGTGCAGTCCTTTCAGGCGTGACGCCCGCCTACTTCGAGTACAGCTCCACGATCAGTTGCTCCTGCACCGGCAGGTTCAACTGCTCACGCGTCGGAACCGCCATGAGGCGCCCCGACGTGCCGTCGGCACCCAGCTCGATCCATTCTGGAATGCCGCGACCCTTCACTTCCTCCCGCGCGTACGCGATTGCCGCCTTCTTGCCGCTCGACGGCTTGATAAGCACCGTGTCGCCCACACGCAGGCCGTACGACGGGATGTCCGCCCGTCGACCGTTCACCAGAAAGTGCCCGTGCCGGACCAACTGGCGTGCCTGCGGCCGCGAAACCGCGAACCCGAGCCGGTACACGACGTTGTCGAGGCGGCTCTCGAGCAGTTGCAGCAGCGTCTCACCGGTGATGCCCCGCCGGCGATCCGCTTCGTGAAAATAGCGGCGGAACTGACGCTCGAGCACGCCGTAGATCCGCTTGACGCGCTGTTTCTCCCGGAGTTGCAGACCGTAACCCTGCAGCTTCGCCTTCCGTCCCTTGCCGTGGTGTCCGGGAGGGACGTTGCGCCGCTCGATGGCGCACTTCTGCTGGTAGCAACGCTCCCCTTTCAGGAAGAGCTTCATTCCCTCGCGCCGGCACAACCGGCAGACGGAACCGACATAGCGTGCCATGTATTCCGGACCTCCCTTTTCCTTCGTCGACAGCTAGACGCGCCGCCGCTTCGCCGGGCGACAGCCATTGTGGGGGATCGGCGTAACGTCGCGGATCGACTTCACCTCGATCCCCGCCGCCTGCTGGAGCGCCCGGATGGCAGACTCGCGCCCCGCCCCGGGCCCCTTCACCAGCACGTCCACCGTCCGAACCCCGAACCCCTTCGCCGCGTGCCCGGCGCTCGTCGCCGCCTGGGTCGCCGCGAACGGCGTTCCCTTCCGCGAACCCTTGAACCCGATGCCACCGGCGCTCGACCAGGAGAGCGTTGCCCCGTCGGCGTCGGTGATCGTGATGATGGTGTTGTTGAACGACGCCTGGATGTGCGCGACGGCATGCGGAACGACCCGCCTCTCGCCCCGCTTCTTGAATACCTTCTTCCGCTTCTTCGGGCGTCCGGACGACTTCTGTGACCCGGAACTATCGGATTTGGCCATGATCTAAGCCTTCTTCTTGGCGACAGCGCCGCGCCGCGGGCCCTTCCGCGTCCGCGCATTCGTGTTGGTCCGCTGGCCGCGCACTGGCAGGTTGCGCCGGTGGCGCAGCCCGCGGTAGCAGCCAATCTCCAGGAGGCGCTTGATGTTCAGCGAGACCTCTTTCCGGAGATCGCCTTCCACGCGCCCCGCCTCCTCGACCGCGCGGCTGATCTTCCGCACGTCGTCCTCGCTCAGGTCCTTCACCCGGATGTCGGGACTGACGCCTGCCGCGGCCAAAATGTCCGTCGACCGGGTCGGTCCAATCCCGAAGATGTAGGTGAGCCCCACCTCAATCCGCTTGGACTGCGGCAGGTCGACTCCGACAATTCGTGCCATCGGCTCTCTCCTTCGTCCTCGCCTAGCCTTGCCGCTGCTTGTGCTTCGGGTTGGTGCAGATGACCCGCACCACGCCGTGGCGGCGGATAATCTTGCACTTGCTGCACATGCGGCGAACCGACGCTCTCACCTTCATTAGGATTTCCTCTCTCCCCGATCAGACACCTTCGACCCCCGCGCCGAACGCATCGGCCCCGGCACCCGCCTGCGTGCCGGTGTCGGATGCCTGAAGCGGGCGGCTCAGCACCAGAGGCCCCTCTTCCGTTATCGCCACCGTGTGCTCGAAGTGGGCCGCCGTGCTGCCGTCCCGAGTCACCGCCGTCCAGCCGTCGTTCAGGACGCGAACCTCGGGATTGCCCATCGCCACCATCGGCTCGATGGCCAGCACCATGCCGACCGCGAGCCGCGGCCCGCGGCCCGGCGTGCCATAGTTCGGCACCTGCGGCTCCTCGTGCAGGCTCCGGCCGATGCCATGTCCGACGAACTCCCGCACCACCGAGTAGCCGTGCGTCTCGACGTGCTGCTGCACCGCGTGGCCGAGGTCCGACAACCTCCCGCCCGGCCGCGCCTGATCGATGGCGTGTTGCAGCGACTCCTCGGTCACCCGCAGCAGGTTGCCGATCGCAGCGTCGATCGCCCCGACGGGCACGGTCACCGCGGCGTCGCCGTAGTAGTCCTCGAGCACCACGCCCAGGTCGATCGAAATTACGTCACCCTCACGCAGCCGACGGCTTGACGGAATGCCGTGCACAACCTCGTTGTTGATGGACGTGCAGAGCGTCGCCGGATACCCATGGTAGCCCTTGAAGGCCGGAATCGCCCCGGCCGCGTGCACCCGTTCCTCGGCAAGCGCGTCCAACTCGCGGGTCGCCACGCCGTCGGCGACCATCGTCCGCAACTCGGCCAGGATGTCGGCCACCAGCGCATTGGCCAGCCGCATCTGCCGCACCTCCGTGCGCGTCTTGCAGGCAATCATTGCGTCGTCTCTACGGAACTCCGCGGCACGGGGGAGAGCGCCTCCAGCGCATCGGTGGCCGCCGCCGTCACGTTGTCGGGCGGCTGCGTCCCGTCCACGGAGCAAAACCTCGTCCGGTCACCGTAGTAGTCGAGCAGCGGCTCCGTGCTCCGGCGGTACACCCTGAGCCGCTCCTGGACAACCTCCTCGCGGTCGTCGTTGCGTTGGTGGAGCACGCCACCGCACGATGCGCAGAGAGTGGGCGAATCACCCTCGGCCGCGCCGACGATCAGCCCGCAACTGGTGCAGAGCCGGCGCTTCGACAGCCGCCGAATCAGTTCCGCATCCGGCACCGCCAGATCAATCACCACCAACTCGCGGCCGTCCTCCAGCAGCGCGTCCAGCGCTTCCGCCTGCGCCAGGGTCCGCGGAAAGCCATCGAGGAGGAAGCCGCGCGCCGCGTCCGGCTGCGCGATCCGTTCCCGAACGATGCCGATCATGATCTCGTCGCTCACCAGCTCGCCGGCGTCGATCACCGCCTGCGCCTTCCGTCCCAGCTCGGTGCCGGCGCGCACCGCCTCCCGCAGCATGTCGCCGGTCGAGATGTGGGGAATGTCCCACGCCGCAGCGAGCCGGTTCGCCTGGGTCCCCTTCCCGGCGCCCGGCGGACCCAGCAGAACCAGATTGAGCATTGGTCGGTCTTCCATGCGCGTCAGCCGCGGCGCCCCCGTATGCGCGTCTTCTTCATGAAGCCGTCGTAGTGCCGCATGATCAACTGGGACTCCACCTGCTGCACCGTGTCCATCGACACGCCGACGATGATCAGCAGCGAGGTCCCGCCGAAGTAGAAGGTCACGCCCAGCCCGTCCGTGATGAAGCCGGGCAGCAACACGTCGAGTTGATCGCCGATGAACGGCACCGCGTCCGCCCGGAACCCGGTGATCATCAGATCGGGCATCACCGCCACCAGCGCCAGATAGATCGAGCCGACGAACGTGATCCGGGTCAGGATGGTGTCGATGTGCTCGGCGGTCCGTTTCCCGGGCCGGATGCCCGGAATGAAGCCGCCGTGCTTCCGCATGTTCTCCGCCACATCGTCCGGATTGAAGATGATCGCCGTGTAGAAATAAGCAAAGAAGATAATCCCGGCCACGAACAGCAGGTAGTAACCCGGCATGCCGTTGGTCATTTGATCGGTCACCTGCTGGAACCAGCCGCCGACCGGGAACGCGGTGGCGGCGGTTGCCGGGAACGCCAGGATCGACGAGGCGAAGATCACCGGGATGACCCCGCCGGTGTTGACCTTCAGCGGGATGTGCGTGCTCGTCCCGCCGTACATGCGTCGCCCCACGACCCGTCTGGCGTATTGGACGGTGACGCGTCGGTGACCCCGCTCGATGAAGACCACCGCGCCGATCACCACCACCATCACGAGAACCAGTGCGATCAGCGTGAACAGGCCGATCGCGCCGCTCCGCATCTGATCGAGCGTCGTCAGTACGGCGGTCGGCAGACCGACGACGATCCCGGCGAAAATGATGAGCGACATGCCGTTGCCGATCCCCCGCTCGGTGATCTGCTCGCCCAGCCACATGATGAACGCGGTACCGGTGGTGAGGGTCAGCACGGTCATCAGGCGGAAGGACCAGCCCGGCTCGTACACCAGCGGCAGTCCGCCGGCGATGTTCGTCTGGCGCTCCAGGAAAATGGCGATCGCCATCGATTGGATGATGCAGAGCCCGATGGTGCCGTACCGCGTGTACTGCGTGATCTTGCGCCGGCCCAGCTCCCCTTCCTTCGACAACCGCTCGAGATAGGGCCAGACGACGGTGAGCAATTGCAGGATGATCGACGCGCTGATGTAGGGCATGATGCCGAGCGCGAAGATCGTCGCCTGCGCGAGATTGCCCCCGGAGAACATGTTGTAGAGGCCGAACATGGTGTTGCCCGCCTGTTCGACCAGGATCTGCAGCGCCTCGGTGTTGACGCCGGGGGTCGGAATGACGCTGCCGACCCGGTACACCGCGAGAATGCCCAGCGTGAACAGCACACGCTTGCGCAGGTCCGGTATCGCGAAGACGTTCTTGAGGCTGTCGATCATTTCGCGCCCTTCTACGCCCCGGTCTCCGCCGCCACGGCCCTGCCCTTCTTCTTCTCCTTCAGCGGGGGCGCGTCAGGCGCCAGCTCCGTGCGCCCGCCGGCGGCCGCGATTGCCTCGCTCGCCTTCGCGCTGAAACGATGCGCCGTCACGGCAAGCGCCTTGGTCAACTCTCCGCGCGCCAACACCTTGACGAGTGCCCGCTTGCCGACAATCCCCCGCGCCCGCAGGATGTCAGGTGTCACCTCGGCGCCAGCGTCGAAGCGTTCCTCGAGCGTGTCCAGGTTCACCACCTCGTAGGCGATCCGGAACCGGTTGTGGAACCCCCGCTTCGGCAGACGCCGATGGATCGGCATCTGTCCCCCCTCGAAGCCTCGCTTGCGCGAGTATCCGGACCGCGACTGCTGTCCCTTGTGTCCCCGGCCGGCGGTCACGCCGCTGCCGGAGCCCTCTCCGCGGCCGACACGCTTCCGCTTCCGACTCGCGCCGGCGGGTGGCTGCAGGTTGCTCAGGTTGTTCGGTCGGTCGGACATCGCCATGGTCCTATTCCGTCGTCTCCGTCGTCTCCGTCGTTTTCACCAAGTGCCGCACGGCGCGGATCATCCCCCGCACCGACGGGTTGTCCACCACGTCGACCGCCTGGCCGATCCGGCGCAGGCCCAGGCCGCGCACGATCTGCTCGTGCCGCTTCTCGTACCCGATCCAGCTCTTGACAAGCGTGACCCGCACCCGCGGCGCCGTCTCGTTCCGCCTCGCCGGGGGTCTCATCCCTCGGTTCCTCCCTGGGATTCGGCGGCGGCCGGCGCTGCGGCCGGTTCGGGTTCAGCCTCTACCGCCGCCGCAGCCGCCTGCACGGCCGCATCCGCCGCGGCCTCCACGTCAGCCGGCGCCGCGCGCGCAGTATGCTCCTCCAGGTCCTCGAGCCGCCGGCCGCGCAGCCGCGCCACCTTGACCGGGTCCTTCAACCCCGCCAGCCCCGCGAACGTCGCCCGCACCACGTTCTGCGGGTTGTCCGATCCGAGGGACTTGGTCAGGATGTCGTGCACGCCGGCCAGTTCCACCACCGCGCGAACCGCGCCACCGGCGATGATGCCGGTCCCTTCCGGCGCCGGCTTCAACAACACCCGGCCGGCGCCGAAGCGACCGAGGATCGGGTGGGGAATCGACGTCGCCTGCAGCGGCACCCGGATCAGCGCCTTCTTCGCCGCCTCGATCCCCTTCTTGATCGCCGAGGGGACTTCCTTCGCCTTGCCGACCGCATAGCCGCAATGCCCCGCTCCATCACCTACGACTACGAGAGCGCTGAAGCTGAGGTTCTTGCCCCCCTTCACCACCTTCGTGACGCGGTTGATCGAGACGACCGAGTCCTTCAGGTCGAGCGTGCTCGGATCGATCTTGACGTTTTCGTAGCCCATGCGCCTCCTAAAACTCCAGGCCACCCTTGCGCGCCGCCTCCGCCACCGACCGGACCCGGCCGTGATACAGAAATCCGCCCCGGTCGAACACCACCAGGGTCACACCTTCCTTGCGCGCCCGCTCCGCGATCAGCGTGCCCACGATTTCGGCTCCCGCCCGGTTGCCGCCGCGCGCGCCGTTGGTGAACTGTTCCCTGACCCCCGGTTCGGTACTCGAGGCCGAGGCCAGCGTCCGCCCCGCCAGGTCGTCGATCACCTGCGCGGAAATGTGCGCCAGGCTCCGGCTTACCGCGAGTCGGGGCCGCTCCAGCGTGCCGCTGATTCGCTGACGCTGGCGCAGGCGCACCCGCGTTCGCCGATCCTTCCTTGTCTTGACTCGCATCGCGTGTCGCTCTCGTCGCGGTCCGGCCGGCGCCTAGGAGGCGCCGGTCTTGCCTACCTTCTTCTTCAGGATTTCACCGGTGTAGCGAATCCCCTTCTGCTTGTACGGGTCCGGCTTCCGCAGCGCCCGGATGTCCGCGGCCACCTGTCCCACCCTCTGGCGATCGATCCCGCTCACCGTAATGTGCGTCTGCTTTTCGACCGTCACGTCGATCCCCTCGGGGACATCGAACCGGATCTGGTGCGAGTAGCCCAACTGGAACACCACCTGCCTGTCCGAGGGCTCGGCGCGGTAGCCAATCCCGACGATGTCGAGCTCCTTGCGGAACCCCACCGCCACGCCCTGCACGGCGTTCGCCACCAGGCTTCGCGCGAGACCCCGGAACTTGCCGAGCCCCGGATCGTCACTGACCGGCTGGGCCTGCAACCGGCCGTCCACCTGTTCAATCCGGATGCCGGGGGGCAACGGCTGCGTCATGGCGCCCTTCGGTCCCTTGACCTCGACCGCGTCGGCACGCACCGACACGTTCACGCCGGCCGGGACCGGAATTGGGCGCTTCCCTACCCGCGACATGCCAGCCTCCTACCAGACATTGCAAAGCACCTCGCCGCCAAGCCCCGCCCTGGCGGCATCGCGGCCGCTCATCACGCCACGCGAGGTCGTCAGGATGCTCGTGCCGAGACCGGCCAGCACCGGCGGGGTCTTGTCGCGACCGAAGTAGACCCGGCGTCCGGGACGGCTCACGCGTTCGAGACCGGTCAGCACCCGCTCGCCGCGCGGGCCGTACTTCAGGTACAGCCGCAGGGTCGGCATAGGATGAGTGCCCCGCGGGTTCTTCAACTTGAGCTGCCGGAATCCCGAAATGTAGCCCTCGTTCTCCAGGATGCGCGCGATGTCCGCCTTCAGCCGCGAGGCGGGGACGTCCACCCGTGGGCCGCGGATCCGCGTCGCATTCCGCACGCGCGTCAACATGTCGGCAATCTGATCGGCCATCTTCTCCCAGTGACTCCTCGGAACCGCCCGGTTACCAACTGCTCTTCGTCACGCCCGCGACTTCGCCCTGCAACGCCAACTCACGGAAGCAGAGCCGGCAAAGCTCGAACTTCCGGAGGTACCCGCGGGGCCGGCCGCAAATCTTGCAGCGGTTGCGCAACCGCACCTTGAACTTTCGCAGCTTCCGTTCCCTGACGATCTTAGCGGTCGTGGCCATAGTGCTCCTGTCCTTCCGCCTAGTTGCGCCGGAACGGCATCCCCAACAACTGCAGCAGCCGGCGGCCTTCCTCGTCGGTCGATGCCGTCGTCACCATGCAGACGTTCATGCCGCGCGCGTGGTCCACCTGCATGTAGTCGATCTCCAGAAAGATCAACTGATCCTTGAGCCCGAGGGTGTAGTTGCCACGGCCGTCGAAGCCCGTGGGCGACACGCCCCGGAAGTCCCGGACCCGCGGCAGCGCGATCGACACCAGCCGGTCGAGGAACTCGTACATGCGGGGGCCGCGCAGCGTGACCATGGCGCCGATCGGCATGCCCTTGCGCACCTTGAACTGCGCCACCGACTTCCGGGCCCGCTGGACGACCGGCTTCTGCCCGGTGATCAGCGTCAGCTCACGTGATCCCACTTCGATCAGCTTCGCGTTCTGGGTCGCCGCACCGAGGCCCATGTTGACCACGATGCGCTCCAGCTTCGGCACTGCCATCACGTTGGTGTAGCCGAACTCCTTTGTGAGCGCGGGCGCCACGTCCGCCCGGTAACGTTCGCGCAAACGGGTCATTTGTCCACCGCTCCGTCACACTTGCGGCAGATCCGCACCTTGCGTCCGTCACCCAGGATCTGGCGGCCGATCCGCGTCGGTGCGCCGCAATCCGGGCAAACGATCTGCACGTTCGAGGCATCCAGCGACGCCTCCCGCTCCACGATGCCCCCCTTGATGTTTGCGCGCGGGTTCGGGCGGGTGTGCCGCTTGATGAAGTTCACCCCCTCGACCACGAGCCGGTTCGGCTTCGGGAACACCTTCAGCACGCGCCCCTTCTTGCCGCGGTCCTTGCCCGAGACGACAACCACGTTGTCGTTCTTCCGGACCGGCGTGCGCAGTTGCGACATCGTTTGTCTCCCGACCTACAGCACTTCCGGCGCGAGCGAAACGATCTTCATGAACTTCCGCTCGCGCAGTTCCCGAGCCACCGGCCCGAACACGCGGGTGCCGACCGGTTCGTTCTGGTCGTTGATCAGCACCGCCGCGTTCCGATCGAACCGGATGTAGGTGCCGTCACGCCGGCGCTGCTCCTTGTGCGTCCGGACGATGACCGCCTTGACCACCTGCCCCTTCTTTACGGTCGCGTCGGGCGCTGCTTCCTTCACCGACGCGGTCACGACGTCGCCCAGCCTGGCGTAGCGGCCCGTCGCCCCGCCCAACGGGTTGATCACGGCGATCCGCCGCGCGCCGGAGTTGTCGGCGACGTCGAGCACGGACTGCATCTGGATCATCGGTCTGGTGCTCCTACACTGTCGCGCCGCGCTCGATGACGCGGGTGACGACAAACCGCTTCAGGCGGCTCAACGGGCGCGATTCCACCATGGCCACGCGGTCTCCCACGCGGGCGGCGTTTTCCTCGTCGTGCGCCATGAAAGTCCGCGTGCGGCGACGGATCTTCTGGTACATGCCGTGGCTCACCCGGCGCTCCACCGCCACGGTGACCCCCTTGTCCAACTTGTCCCGGACGACCACACCAACCACTTCGCGCTGTTTGCCCATCGTTCGCTCACTCACCCGCCACTATGCGGTGGTCGCTTCCTCCGCGGACGGATCACCGGCGGCCGCCGGAGTCTCCCCCGGCTTCCTCTCGCGCAGCACGGTCAGCGCGCGCGCACGGTCCCGGCGGAGACTCTGCATCTTGTTCGCGGCGTCGACCGATCCCATCGACTTCTGCAGCCGTGCGCGAAACACCTGATCATCCAGATCGCGCACCCGCTGCGCGATCTCCTCGGTTCCCAGCTCTCGGTACTCGGACGCCTTCATCCCACTAATCCTCAGCCTGCCCGAACCGCGTCGCGAAGCGGGCGCGGATCGGCAGCTTGGCCGCCGCCAGCTCCATCGCGCGCTTGGCGTCGGCGGCGCTGACCCCTTCCATCTCGAACAGGATCCGGCCGGGGCGGACCACCGCCACCCACTGCTCCGGCGCGCCCTTGCCCTTGCCCATCCGGGTCTCCTGCGGCTTCTTCGTGATCGGCTTGTCGGGGAAGACGCGCACCCAGATCTTGCCGCCGCGCTTGACGAACCGGGTCATCGCCACCCGAGCCGCCTCGATCTGCCGGTCGGTCATCCAGCACGCTTCCATCGCCCGGAGACCGAAGTCACCAAACGACACGGTGGAGCCGCGCCACGCCTTGCCCGCCATCCGTCCGCGGTGCTGTTTCCGGTGCTTGACCCTTTTCGGCTGCAACATGGCGTGACTCCTGCAGTCGATCCCCTAGACGCGCGCGGGGCGCCGCCGCGGCGCGCGATATTCCTCTTCGCGGCCCACGAGCGGCTTGAGACGCTCACCCTTGTAGAGCCACACCTTGACCCCGATGACACCGTAGGTCGTCCGCGCCCGGCCGAAGCCGTAGTCGATGTCGGCGCGGAGCGTCTGGAGTGGAAGCTGTCCGTGCAGGTACCACTCGGAACGGGCGATCTCGGCGCCGTTCAGCCGGCCGCCCACCCGCACCTTGATGCCGCGCGCGCCGAACCGGAGCGCCGCCTCGACCGCCTTGCGCATGGCACGCCGGAAGGCGACGCGCTTCTCGAGCTGCAGCGCGACGTTCTC
Organism: Vicinamibacterales bacterium; assembly: GCA_965263055.1. Classification (GTDB taxonomy): domain Bacteria; phylum Acidobacteriota; class Vicinamibacteria; order Vicinamibacterales; family UBA8438; genus VXRJ01. The sequence continues at coordinate 1,055,514 of OZ253581.1, forward strand.
GGCGATGAGCTGCGCGTCGAACTCCGGCCTCTGAATCTCCTGAATATTGATGAAGACCTCACGGTTCGTCCGCTTCTGAATCTCCGTCTTGAGCTTGTCGACCTCGGTCCCCTTGCGGCCGATGATGATGCCGGGACGGGACGTGTGGATGTCCAGCTTCAGCTTGTTGGCAGCCCGCTCGATCTCGATCTTCGAGACGCCGGCGTGCGCGAAACGCTTCTTCAGATCGCTCTTCAGCGCGAGGTCCTCGTGGAGCCACTTCGCGTAGTCGCGGCCCGCATACCAGCGCGACTGCCACGTCTTGTTGAAGCCGAGGCGGAATCCGTACGGATGTACCTTCTGTCCCATGTTCGGAACTGTCCCTAGTTCTCTGCGTCCTTGCCTGTTGCCGGTTTCACCGGCGCCTTCGACTTGACCGGCCGCTCCTCCACCGTGATCGTCAGATGCGCGGTCCGCTTCTGAATACGGAACGCGCGCCCCATCGGCTGCGGCCGGATCCGCTTCTGCGACGGTCCGTCGTCGGCGTAACACTCCCGTACGAACAGGTGGTCCGGCTCACCGGCTCCCTCCTGCTGCTGCGCGTTGGCGACCGCCGACCGGAGCACCTTCTCCACGTCCTTCGCCACTCTCTTGCGGGCGTAGCGGAGGGTCGCCATTGCGTGGTCGACATCGAGGCCCCGGATCAGGTCGAGCACCAGGCCCGCCTTCTGCGGTGACGTCCGGACATAGCGCGCGATGGCGCGGCCAGTGATCACCTTCCGCCTCCCCTCGACATCGACGCCGACTTCTCGCTCCTCGTCGGGTGTCCGCGGAAGAGCCGCGTCGGCGCGAACTCACCGAACTTGTGACCCACCATGTTCTCGGTGACGTAAACCGGAACGAACTTCCTGCCGTTGTGGACCGCCACGGTGTGCCCCACCATCTCGGGAACGATCGTCGAGCGGCGCGACCAGGTCTTGATCACCTTCTTCTCGCCCACCCGGTTCATCCCCTCGATCTTCTCGAGGAGCGGGAGATCGACGAACGGTCCTTTCCTCAGCGAACGGCTCATATCTGGTCCCTGCCTACCGCTTCTTCTTTTTCGAAACGATGAACTTGTCGCTCGGCTTCTTCTTGCGGGTCTTGAATCCCTTGGCCGGCATGCCCCAGGGCGAAACCGGGTGCCGTCCGCCGGCCGCATGGCCCTCGCCGCCTCCCAGCGGGTGGTCGACCGGGTTCATCGAGTTGCCGCAGACGTGCGGCCGGCGACCCCGCCAACGCTGCCGCCCCGCCTTGCCGATCCGGACATTCTCGTGCTGGAGGTTCCCCACCTGGCCAACCGTGGCGCGGCAGTCCGGCTGCACCAACCGGGTCTCCCCCGACGGGAGACGCAGCGTGACGTACTTGCCGTCCTTCGCCACCACCCGGACCGACGCGCCGGCGCTACGCGCCATCTGCCCCCCCTTGCCGGGGCGCAACTCGACGTTATGCACCTGCGTGCCGAGGGGGATGTTCCGGAGCGGAAGCGCGTTCCCCGGCACGATGTCCACCTGTTCGCCCGACACCACCGTGTCGCCCACGTTCACGCCGTGCGGGTGCACGATGTACCGCTTCTCGCCGTCGGTGTAGACGATCAACGCGATCCGGGCCGATCGGTTCGGGTCGTACTCGATCGTCGCCACGCGGCCCGGCACTCCCTGGTTATCGCGCCCCACCTTGTCCCGCTTGAAGTCGATCAGCCGATAGGCGCGCTTGTGGCCGCCACCGCGCCACCAGATGGTGATCGACCCGGTGTTGTTCCTGCCGCCCGACTTCTTCAGCGGCCGCAGCAGCGGCCGGTGCGGCTTCGTCGTCGTGATCTCGTCGAACGTCTGCACGCTCTGGAAGCGTCGGCCCGACGAGGTGGGCTTGTACTTGCGAATCGCCATCGTCTGTCTCTGTTCGTCTTCCGGGCTACGCGCCCTCGAGGAACTCCGGCACCGCTTCACCTCGCCGCAGCCGGACGTACGCCTTCTTCCAGTCGGGCCGGCGGCCGACGAACCGGCCCTGCCGCTTTTCCTTGCCGTGCGCAATCGCCGTCCGCACGTCGGCCACCTTCGCGCCGAGCAAGTCCTCCACGGCCTGCCTGATATCCACCTTGGTCGCGCCCAGGGCCACCTCGAAGACAAGCACCTGTCCCGACTCCCGCGATCCCGACTCGCGCAGCACGGTCGTCTTCTCCGTCACGATGGCGCGACGGATCACGTCGGTGCGCTTCATGACGGCACCTCCGAGTCGGACGCCGACGATCCCGCGCGTCCCAACGGCCCCGATCCGGTGGCGGCGCGCGCCAGGTGTTCCATCGCCGCCCTGGTGATGACGACGTGGCCCGCGTCCATCAGATCCCGGGGGGTGACGAGGCTCGACACCGTCACCGCGACGCCGGGCAGGTTGCGCATGGCGCGGTCCAGCGTCTCGTTCGCCGTCACGTCGACGAGCAACACCTTGCCCGGCACGTTCAGCGCTTCAAGCAGCTCGCTGCCGAACCGGGTCCGCGGCTCGGGCAGTTCGAACGCCGAGACAACGATCACCGATCCCTCCGCCAGCTTGGACTGCAGCGCGGCCCGCAACGCGCCGCGCGCCACCTTGCGAGGCAGCCGGTAACTGTAGTCGCGCGGCTGCGGGCCGAAAACAACTCCGCCGCTCCGCCAGAGCGGATTGCGCGCCGAGCCGACGCGCGCCCGGCCGGTCCCCTTCTGCCGCCACGGCTTGCGGCCGCCGCCGCTCACCTGGCCACGCGTCTTCGTGGCGTGCGTGCCGCGGCGCTGGCCCGCCTGCTCATGCACCACCGCCTCCCAGATCAGTCGCTGGGCCGGCGCGCCGCCGAAGACCTCGTCGCTCAACTCGATCGAGTCGATCTTCTCGTTCTGCGCGTTCACAACGTCGAGTGTCATCGCCTCTTCTTCTTGCTTCCGGCGTCGGGCGCGGGCACCACCGGCTGGCGCCGCGGCGCCACCGCCTTGCGAATCATCAAGCAGGCGCCCGGTGCACCCGGCACCGCGCCCTTCACCACGAGCCGGTGTTGTTCGGCGTCGACATTGACCACCCGCAGGTTGCGCACGGTGACCCGATCGCCTCCCATGCGGCCCGGCCCGCGCATCCCCTTCAGAACCCGCGACGGATACGACGACTGGCCGATCGATCCGGGCGCGCGGTGGAACATCGACCCGTGGGTCGCGCCGCCGCCGCGGAACCCGTGGCGCTTGACGACGCCCTGGAAGCCCCGGCCGCGGCTCACCGCGGTCACGTCCACCTGATCGCCCGCCGCGAAGAGCGACACGTCCACCTGATCGCCCTCGACGGGCGGCTCGCCCTCACCACTGAGCGGCACCTCGCGGCGGATGCGGGTCGGCGGCACGTTCGCCTTGGCGTAGACACCCGCAACGGCCTTGCTCACGCGTGCCGACCGATCCTCGACCAGCGCGAGCTGCACCGCGTCGTAGCCGTCGCGCTCCACCTCCTTGCGGCGGATGACGACGCACGGCCCCGCCCTGAGCACGGTAACCGGCTGGGCCGCGCCGTCGGCGGCAAATACCTGCGTCATGCCGATCTTTCTTCCGATGATCCCGGTCACCATCTGTCTGGCTCGCTATCCGTGGCTCGCTATCCGTGACTCCGGCTGTCGGCCCGGATTTCCACATCGACGCCGGCCGGCAGGTCGAGTTTCATCAGCGCGTCCACCGTCTGGGCCGTCGGCTCGAAGATGTCGATCAGACGCTTGTGCGTCCGGATCTCGAACTGCTCCCGCGACTTCTTGTCAACGTGCGGAGAGCGGAGCACGGTCCACTTCCGGGTGGACGTCGGAAGCGGAATCGGGCCCGCCAGCCGCGCGCCGGTCCGCTTCGCCGTATCGACGATCTCGGTAGTCGATTGGTCGAGCAGACGGTGGTCGTACGCCATCAGGCGGATCCGGATCTTGTCGCTGAAGTTCGCCATCGGTAGTACTCGCTATTCCCCCCGCATGCGCGCCACAATCAGTTCGGTCACGCTCTCCGGCGCCGGCTCGTACCGGTCGAAGTGCATCGAGTAGGTGGCGCGTCCCTGGGTCCGCGAACGCAGCTCGGTCGCATAGCCGAACATCTCCGCGAGCGGCACGCGCGCACTGACGATCTGGGTGCCGCCGCGCGCCTCCATAGACCGGATCTTGCCCCGCCGCCCGTTCAGGTCGGCGATGACGTCTCCCATGTACTCCTCGGGCACTACGACCTCGACCCGCATCACCGGTTCGAGCAGCACGGCGGCGCCGTTGCGCGCCGCCTCGCGGAACGCCAGCGCGCCCGCCCACCGGAAGGCCCCCTCGGACGAGTCCACCTCGTGGTACGACCCGTCGTAAAGCGACACCCGGACGTCCTCGATCGGGTAGCCGGCGAGCACCCCGGTTGTCATCGCCTCGCGGATGCCCTCCTGGACCGACCTGATGTACTCGCGCGGCACGGCGCCGCGGACGATGTCGTTGACGAACTCGAGTCCGCCGCCCGCCTGGCCCGGCGCGACGCGGATCTTCACATGGCCGTACTGGCCGCGGCCACCGGTCTGCTTGACGTGACGCCCCTCCGCCTCGGTGGGGCGCGTCAGCGTCTCCTTGTAGGCGACCTGCGGGCGGCCGACGCTCGCCTCGACGCCGAACTCCCGCTTGAGCCGGTCGACCAGGATCTCCAGGTGCAGCTCACCCATCCCGGAGATGACCACCTGCCCGATCTCCTCGTCGGTCCGCACCTGAAAGGTAGGATCCTCCGCCGTCAGCTTCGCCAGGCCCTGTGCCAGCTTCTCCTGATCCGTCTTCGTCTTCGGCTCGATCGCGAGGCTGATGACCGGCTCCGGGAACTTCATCGACTCCAGCAGCACGGGGCGCTGCGGGTCGCAGATGGTGTCGCCCGTCGCGACACTCTTCAACCCGACCGCGGCCGCGATGTCGCCGGCGTACACTCGACTGATTGCTTCCCGCTTGTTCGCGTGCATCTTCAGGAGGCGGCCGATCCGCTCCTTGCACTCGCGGCCGGTGTTGAGAACCGTCGCGCCGGTCTGCATCACGCCGGAGTAGACCCGAATGAACGTGAGCTGACCGACATAGGGGTCGGTCATGACCTTGAACGCGAGGGCCGAGAAAGGCGCGGCGTCGTCGGCCCTGCGCTCCACCAGCCGGTCCCCGGCCTCTTCGGACCGGAACGGGTTGACGCCGGGGATGGCCGGCACGTCTTCCGGCGACGGCAGATAGTCGACCACCCCGTCGAGCAGCAGCTGCACTCCCTTGTTCTTGAATGCCGACCCGCAGAGCACGACGACGAACGGCGCATCCCCGCTGCGGGCGGACTCGATCGTGCGACGCCGCAACGTCTCGCGGATGCCGTCCGACGGCAGCGGCTCACCATGCAGGTAGAGGTGGAGCAGGTCGTCGTTCACCTCGCTCACTTTCTCGACCAGGTGCTCGCGGGCCGCCATCGCCGCCTCGCGGTGCGCCTCGGGAATCTCCGAGAGGATCGGAGTGGCGCCCAGCGTGTCGTCCGAGTAGCGGATCGCCTTCATGTCGACCAGGTCGATCACGCCGGCGAATTCCTCCCCCTCGAACAGCGGCAACTGCACCGCTACCGGGTTGGCCCCCAGCTTGCTCCGGATCTGCTCTATCGTCCGGTCGAAGTCGGCGCCGACACGATCCATCTTGTTGACGAAGCAGAGGCGCGGAACGCTGTACTTGTCCGCCTGGCGCCAGACCGTCTCCGACTGCGGCTCGACGCCGGCGACCGCATCGAAGACCGCGACCGACCCGTCGAGCACGCGCAACGACCGCTCCACCTCGGCGGTGAAGTCAACGTGGCCCGGCGTGTCGATGATGTTGATCCGGTGCTCGCGCCAGACGCAGGTGGTCGCGGCCGACGTGATCGTGATGCCGCGCTCCTGCTCCTGCTCCATCCAGTCCATGACGGCGGTGCCGTCATGGACCTCGCCCAGCTTGTAGGTGATCCCGGTATAGAAGAGGATGCGCTCGGTAGTCGTGGTCTTCCCGGCATCGATGTGGGCCATGACGCCGATGTTCCGCGTCCGACCGAGCGGCACCGTCCTGGCCATTTTCTGTTCCGTTCGCCCCGCCGCGCGCGCAGTGGACCCCGGCGCCACGGTGTTCACTCCGCCTGTCATAGCCTGTCCCGCCGCGCGCGACGCGTCTTCACCGCCAATCGGTCCCCACGCGCTACCACCGGTAGTGGGCGAACGCCTTGTTCGCCTCCGCCATCCGGTGTGTATCTTCGCGCTTCTTGACCGAGCCGCCGCGCAGGTTGGCCGCATCGATCAGTTCGTTCGCCATTTTCTCCCGCATCGTCTTTCCGTCGCCCCGCTCACGCGCGTACGACGTCAGCCAGCGAATACTGAGCGACAGCCGCCGGTTCTGCGACACCTCGATCGGCACCTGGTAGTTCGAGCCGCCCACGCGTCGCGACTTCACCTCCAGGGACGGCTTCACGTTGTCGATCGCCTTGCGGAAGATCTTGAGCGGCTCGTCGCCGGTCCGCTCGCGGATGATGTCGAGGCTGCCGTAGACGATCCCCTCGGCGACGCTCCGTTTGCCGCTCTTCATGACCATCCGCACGAACTTCGTCACCAACGTGCTGTCGTATACGGGATCCGCGGGCACTTCGCGCTTCGGAACTTCGCGTCTGCGTGGCATCGCTCTCTTCCTGGCTTCGTCTCGATCTACCCCTACGCCTTCGGCCGCTTCGCGCCGTACTTCGACCGGCTCTGCTTGCGGCCGGCCACGCCGACGGTGTCGAGCGTGCCGCGCACCACGTGGTAGCGCACGCCCGGCAGATCCTTCACCCGGCCGCCGCGAATCAGCGCGAGCGAGTGTTCCTGCAGGTTGTGTCCCTCGCCCGGGATGTAGCTGGTCACCTCGATGCTGTTGGTCAGCCGGACGCGCGCAACCTTGCGCAGCGCGGAGTTCGGCTTCTTCGGCGTCTGGGTGAAGACCCGAACGCAGACCCCCCGCTTCTGCGGACAGCGCTGCAGCGCCGGGCTCTTCGTCTTGTTGACGACCCGCTCGCGTCCCTTGCGCACCAGTTGACTGATCGTCGGCACTTCTGCTCCCTCGCTCGGTAGCGCGGCCACCGTCCGATAAGGACTCGGCGGCGCACCCGATCCGCGACCCGTTCTTGGCCGAGGCCTGAAAGCGGCTACCCCGCGGCAGCCGCCTGGCACCTCGACCGGTTGACCCTATGCGTCTTTCTCGCCGTGTAAGCGGCCCGCGGCGCCTGACGGCACCCGCGGGAAGGTGAAAGGAACCTGATTACCGACCTGTGGCTCCCTTCGGATGGATCGGACCCAGATAGGGTGTCCTGGACCCGGCACAAACCGGTAATTCTAGCACCGGCCCGCCACTCGTGCAACTTGAAGGCGAATGGAGCGCTGCCCCGCATCACGCATCGGCGTCGTCCGTCGACGACTCGGCATCATCCGCCGCCGGGTCGTACGACATGACCGTCCGCAACGATCCGACCGGACTGCCCATCTCCTCCGTCTCGAAGACGAAGTCCTGCACCGCCGAATCCTCGGAGGAGAGCGGAGGCGGCGGCGGCTCGTCCGGCTCGATCCGGACCCGCCGGTAATAGTCGAAGCCGGTGCCGGCCGGGATCAACCGGCCCATGGTGACGTTCTCCTTCAGTCCCCGCAGGTGATCCACTTTGCCGGAGATCGATGCTTCGGTCAGGACCCGCGTCGTCTCCTGGAACGACGCCGCCGAGATGAACGACTCGGTCGAGAGTGACGCCTTCGTGATCCCAAGCAGCAGCGGGCGGCCCGTCGACGGCTGTCCGCCTTCGGCAACGACCCGTTCGTTCTCTACCCGGAAGCGGAACTTGTCCACCTGCTCGTCGACGAGGAACTCGGTGTCGCCGACCTCCTCGATCTTCACCCAGCGCATCATCTGGCGGACCGTCACCTCGATGTGCTTGTCGTTGATCGTGACGCCCTGCAGCCGGTACACCTCCTGAATCTCGTTCACGAGATAGCTGTACAGCTCCTGCTCGCCGAGCACGTCCAGGATGTCGTGCGGATTGCGCGGCCCTTCCATCAACGGATCGCCCGCACGCACCCGGTCGTCGTCCTGCACGTTGAGGTGCACGCTACGGGGGAGAGTGTACTCACGCGGCTCCGCGCTCGTGCCGTCCGGGATGATGACGATCTTCCGCATCCCCTTGACGACGCCGGCGTGCTTCACGGTGCCGTCGATCTCGCTGATGACCGCCGGCTCCTTCGGCTTCCGCGCCTCGAACAGCTCGACGACACGCGGCAGACCGCCGGTGATGTCCTTCGTCTTGGTCGTCTCGCGCGGGATCTTCGCCAGCACGTCGGTGGCGTTCACCATGTCCCCTTCGTTCACCATCAGGTGAGCGCGCGCCGGCAGGTCGCGGTGGAAGACCACCCGATTCCGCTCGTTGAGGACGTCGATCCGCGGCTGCTTGTGCTTCCTCTCCTTGGCTTCCTTGCCGTCCTTCTCTTTCCGCCGGGACTCCGGCCGCCTGTCCTCGGACGACGACGCCGGAGGATCGACGATGATGCGGCGCATCAGGCCGGTCACCTCGTCCGTCTCCTCGTGCATCGTCTCCTCGTCGATGTCGTGGAAGCGGACGCGCCCCGGCTTCTCCGTCAAGATCGGCCGCGTGTAGGGATCCCATTTGACCAGCGTGGTCCCCACCTCCACTTCCTCGCCGTCCACGACGTGCAGGTTTGCGCCGTACACCAGCTCGTAATGTTCGCGGGAGCGGCCCTGCGCGTCCCGGACGAGGAGCGATCCCGTCCGGTTCATGACGACGAGCGAACCGTCCGGCTTGCTGGTCACCTGCACGCCCTCGAAGTCCACCTTGCCGGGATGCTTGCTGCGATGCGTCGACTGCTGTGATCCCGACGCCGCGCCGCCGATGTGGAACGTCCGCATCGTGAGCTGCGTGCCCGGCTCGCCGATCGACTGGGCCGCGATGACGCCCACCGCCAGCCCGCGTTCCACCAGCCTGCCGGTCGCCAGGTCGCGGCCGTAGCAGCGGGCGCAGACGCCGCGCGCCGACTCGCAGGTGAGGACCGATCGGATCCGGACCATCTCGATACCCGCCTCCTGCACCTCGGACCCGAGCTCCTCGTCGATCAGGGTGTTCGCCGGCGCCAGCCTCGCGTTCGTAACCGGATCGATCACCTCTCCGTCGGCGGAGTTCACGCAGACCCGGCCGATGATCCGATCGCGCAGCGGCTCGATGATCTCCCCGCTGTCGACGATCGCCCGCGCCTCGATCCCCCGATCGGTGCCGCAGTCGATCTCCGAAATAATGACGTCCTGCGCCACGTCGACCAGGCGCCGCGTCAGGTAGCCGGAGTCGGCCGTCTTGAGCGCGGTGTCCGCCAGCCCCTTCCGCGCGCCGTGGGTCGAGATGAAGTACTGAAGGACGGTCAACCCCTCGCGGAAGTTCGACGTGATTGGCGTCTCGATGATCTCTCCGGACGGCTTCGCCATCAGGCCGCGCATTCCGGCGAGCTGGCGGATCTGCTGCTTGCTGCCGCGCGCGCCGGAATCAGCCATGACGAATACCGGGTTGAACTCGGAATTCGTGGCCTCGCCGTTGACGTTCTCCATGCCTACGAACATCTCGTCGGCAATCTTCTCGGTAACGCCGGACCAGATGTCGATCACCTTGTTCTTCCGCTCGCGGTCGGTAATGGCGCCCTGCAGGTACTGCTCCTCGACGATGATCACCTCCCGCCGGGCGTCACTGACCAGGCTCTGCTTCTCCTCCGGGATCACCAGATCGTCGATGCCGATCGAAAGACCCGACTTGGTCGCATACAGGAACCCGAGATCCTTCAGGCGGTCGAGCATCCGCACGGTGATCTCGATCCCGTGCCGCTGGTAGCAGTACTGCACGAGCTGCTGCAGTCCCTTCTTCTTGAGCAGCCCGTTGATGAACGGGATTTCGTCCGGCAGCGCTGTGTTGAACACGACCCGCCCGACGGTGGTGACGACAATCTCCTTGTCCAGATCCTGCACCGGCGTGTGGATCACGTCCTGATCGTCGCGGCTAGCCCCCAGGTCCATATAGAGCCCGTTCAGGCGCAGCCGGATCTCGCTCAGCGTCTCGACGACACCCGCCTCGAGGGCGAGCAGCACGTCGTCCCCGGTCCGGAAGACCAGCAGCTCGTCGTCCTTCCGGAGCGCCTCGACCCCCTGGCCGGATGCCTTCTTCTGCGTGCCGTAGATGCGTCCCCGCCCCCTGGCGCCCGGCTTCGACTTCGTCAGGTAGTAACAGCCGAGAACGATGTCCTGCGACGGGACGGCGATGGGCGTCCCGCTCGACGGCGACATGATGTTGTTCGACGACATCATCAGCACCGACGCCTCGATCTGCGCCTCGGGCGACAGCGGCACGTGGACCGCCATCTGATCGCCGTCGAAGTCGGCGTTGAACGCCGTGCAGACCAGCGGGTGGATCCGGATCGCCTTGCCCTCGACCAGAATCGGCTCAAACGCCTGGATGCCCAGCCGGTGCAGCGTAGGCGCCCGGTTCAGCAGGACCGGGTGCTCGCGGATCACCTCCTCGAGGATGTCCCATACCTCCGGCTCCTGCTGATCCACCATTTCCCGCGCCTGCTTGATGGTCGAGACCATCTCGCGCTGCTCGAGCTTGTTGTAGATGAACGGCTTGAACAGTTCGAGGGCCATCTTCTTCGGCAGCCCGCACTGGTGCAGCTTCAGTTCCGGCCCGACCACGATGACTGAGCGGCCGGAGTAATCGACCCGCTTGCCGAGCAGGTTCTGGCGGAAACGCCCCTGCTTCCCCTTCAACGTGTCCGACAGCGACTTGAGCGCGCGGTTGTTCGCGCCGCGCAGCACCCGACCGCGCCGGCCGTTGTCGAAGAGCGCATCGACCGCCTCCTGCAACATCCGCTTCTCATTACGGATGATGACGTCCGGCGCCTTCAGCTCCATCAGCTTCTTCAACCGGTTATTGCGGTTGATGACGCGCCGGTAAAGGTCGTTCAGGTCGGAGGTGGCGAACCGGCCGCCGTCGAGCGGCACGAGTGGCCGCAGCTCCGGCGGGATGACCGGCACCTCGGTCAGGATCATCCACTCCGGCTTGTTGGTCGAGCGGCGGAACGAGTCGACCACCTTCAGCCGCTTGGCGTACTTCTGTGTCTTCTGCACCGACTTCTCGGCGCGCATCTTCTTGCGGAGTTCCACCGCCAGATCCTCGATATCGACCTCGGACAGGAGGGTCCGGATCGCTTCCGCACCCATATGCGCGTCGAACGACCCGTAGCCATGCTCCTCGATGGCCTTCCGGTAATCCTCTTCCGTCAGGAGCTGGTTCGGCTTGAGGGTCGTGTCGCCCTGGTCAATCACGACGTAGGCCTCGAAGTAGAGGACCCGTTCGAGGTCGCGCAGCGAGATGTCGAGCAGGTGGCCAATCCGGCTGGGCAGGCCCTTGAAGAACCAGACATGGCTCACCGGCGTGGCCAGGGTGATGTGTCCGAGACGCTCGCGGCGCACCTTCGACTGCGTCACTTCCACGCCGCACTTGTCGCAGATGACGCCGCGGTGCTTCATCCGCTTGTACTTGCCGCAGAGGCACTCCCAGTCGGTCACCGGGCCGAAGATCTTGGCGCAGAAGAGGCCGTCGCGCTCCGGCTTGAACGTCCGGTAGTTGATCGTCTCCGACTTGGTCACCTCGCCATGCGACCAGGAGCGGATCTTCTCCGGGGAGGCCAGCGTGATCCGGATGGCATCGAAGTCGACCGTGAGAGCGCCGTGGTCCGCATAGATGTGTTGCATCTGTTATGCCTCGCTCTCCGCGCCCGCCGTCGCCGGCACGGCCGCCTCATCGTCCGGAGAATCCTTGGTCCCATCACCTTCCGCGTCCTCGGCCGCGGCCGGCTCGGGCGGCGGCCGCCGCGTCTTGATCAGGTCGACGTCGAGGCAGAGCGCCTGCAACTCCCGGATCAGCACGTTAAAGGACTCGGGAAGGCCGGGTGCGAACGTCGCGTCGCCCTTGACGATCGCCTCGTAGATCTTGGAACGGCCGGTCACGTCGTCAGACTTGGCGGTCAGCAGCTCCTGCAGAATGTGCGCGGCCCCGTAGGCCTCGAGCGCCCACACCTCCATCTCGCCGAAGCGCTGCCCGCCGAACTGCGCCTTGCCGCCGAGCGGCTGCTGCGTGATCAGGGAGTACGGCCCAATCGACCGGGCGTGGATCTTGTCGTCCACCAGGTGCGACAGCTTCAGCATGTAGATGTAGCCGACGGTGACCCTCTGCTCGAACGGCTCGCCGGTCATCCCGTCGTACAGCGTCGTCTTCCCGTCACGTGGGAGACCCGCCTCCTCCAGCAGGCTCTTGATCTCGGTCTCGCGCGCGCCGTCGAAGACGGGCGTCGCGAAGTAGATGCCGAGCGCTTGCGCGGCCCACCCGAGGTGGGTCTCCAGAATCTGCCCCACGTTCATTCGGGACGGCACACCGAGCGGGTTGAGGACAATCTCCACCGGCGTGCCGTCCGGCATCCGCGGCATGTCCTCCTCCGCCAGGATCCGCGCAATGACCCCCTTGTTGCCATGCCGGCCCGCCATCTTGTCGCCGACCGACAGCTTCCGCTTCATGGCGACGTAGACCTTGACCAGCTTGATCACGCCGGGCGGCAGCTCGTCGCCCAGACGGACCTTTTCCTTCTTCTCCTCGAAGCGCTGCCGGATCAGGTCCTCCTGCTGCGAGGTCCGATTCCGAATGGCCTGCAAGTCGGCCTTCGTCTGCGCACCGAGCCCGCTCAGCCTGACGCGCCCCAGGTCGATATAGGGGAGGTCGCGGAGCGCCTCTTCGGTCAGCGTGGTCCCCTTGGCAAGCAGCGTGTCCCCGGTCTCGATGTCGCGCAGGTCGTTGCTGAGGGACTGTCCCTGCAGCATCGGCAGCAGCCGCTTCTTGACCTCGTCGTGGAGAATGCGGACCTCGTCGCCGAGGTTCGTCTCCATCATCTCCAGCTCATCCGCCTGGATCGCCATGGCGCGCTCGTCCTTCTCGGTCCCCTTGCGCGAGAAGATCCGGACGCCGACGACAATCCCCTCGATACCGGGCGGGCAGACGAGCGACGCGTCGCGCACGTCGCCCGCCTTCTCGCCGAAGATGGCGCGCAGAAGCTTCTCTTCCGGCGTCAGTTGAGTCTCGCCCTTCGGCGTCACCTTGCCGACCAGGATGTCGTTCGGTTTGACGTAGGCGCCTATCCGGATGATGCCGCTCTCGTCCAGGTCGTTCAGGAAGCCCTCGGAGACGTTCGGGATGTCGCGCGTGATCTCCTCCGGCCCCAGCTTCGTGTCGCGCGATTCAATCTCGAACTCCTCGATGTGGATGGACGTGTAGTAGTCCTCCTTCACCAGGCGTTCCGAGACGAGGATGGCGTCCTCGAAGTTGTAGCCGCGCCATGGCATGAACGCGACCAGCACGTTGCGGCCGAGCGCCAGCTCACCCAGTTCCGTGCAGGGCCCGTCGGCGAGCACCTGGCCACGCTCGACGTGCTGCCCCACCTCCACGATCGGCTTCTGGTTGATGCAGGTGTTCTGGTTGGAGCGGCGGAACTTCGTCAGGGTGTAGATGTCAGCGCCCATCTCGTTCGACAGATCCGCGCCGGACTGCTCCCCTTCCACGCGGACCACGATCCGCTGCGAGTCGACCAGGTCGACCATGCCGGCGCGTCGCGCCGCCACCACCGCACCCGAATCGCGCGCCGTGATGTGCTCCATGCCGGTTCCGACGAACGGCGCGCGCGCGCGCAGCAGCGGCACCGCCTGACGTTGCATGTTCGATCCCATCAGCGCGCGGTTCGCGTCGTCGTTCTCGAGGAAGGGAATCAGCGAAGCCGCGACCGAGACGAGCTGCTTCGGCGAAACGTCGATGTACTGGATCTTCGCCCGCGGCTCGAACTTGAAGTTGCCCGCCTTCCGCGCGTTGATCCGCTCATCGATCAGCCACCCCTCGTCATCGAAGCGCGCGTTCGCCTGTGCGATGACGTACTTGTCCTCCTCCCACGCCGACAGGTAGAAGGGGTGCGGCTCGTAGACGGCGCTCCGCCGCTTCCGCCCCTCCAGCGCGGCGTTCGCCGCCTCGGCCTCCGATGCCCCGACGATGTCGCCCACCTTGAACTTGCCGTCGCCGGCATCGGTGATGAGGACGTAGTCGACTGCCCGGCCGTTCTTCACCTTCCGGTACGGCGACTCGATGAAGCCGAACTCGTTGATCCGCGCGTAGCACGACAACGACGAAATCAGTCCGATGTTCGGACCCTCCGGCGTCTCGATGGGACAGATGCGGCCGTAGTGGGTCGGGTGGACGTCACGCACCTCGAAACCGGCCCGCTCGCGCGACAGTCCGCCCGGCCCCAGGGCCGACAGCCGCCGCTTGTGGGTGATCTCCGACAGCGGGTTGGTCTGATCCATGAACTGCGAAAGCTGGGACGACCCGAAGAACTCGCGGAGCGCCGCCATCACCGGCTTCGCGTTGATCAGGTCGTGCGGCATGGCGGTCGCCATTTCCTGGTAGACCGACATCTTTTCCTTGATCGCCCGCTCCATCCGCACCAGGCCGATCCGGACCTGGTTCTCGAGCAGCTCTCCGACCGACCGGACCCGCCGATTGCCCAGGTGATCGATGTCGTCGACGTTCTGCGGATTCCGTCGGAGCGTCATCAGGTACTTGATCACCGAGACGAAGTCGGACTGTCCCAGCACGCGGTCATCGAGCGATGTCTTGAGGCCCAGCTTGGTGTTCAGCTTCAACCGCCCGACTCGGGAGAAGTCGTACTTCTGCCGGTTGAAGAAGAGCGTCTCGAACAGCGTGCGGGAGCTGTCGAGGGTCGGCGGATCGCCCGGCCGCATCCGCCGGTAGATCTCGATCAACGCCTCCTCGTGGGTCTTGGTCAGGTCCTTCCGCAGCGTGTTGGACAGCGCCGAGCCGATCTCGTCCCTCTCCGGGAAGAACAGCTCGACGTCGCCTATCGCCCGCTCCTGCAACATCGACACCATCCGGGAGGTGACTTCCTCGTTGGCCTCCAGCATCACCTCGCCCGTCTCCGGGTCGACGATGTCCGCCACGACGTACGCCCCATCAAGTTCAGCGGGGGCCAGCTCGATCCGCGTGCAGCCCGCTGCCAGCAACTGCTCCATGCCGTTCCGGCTCAGCTTGCGGCCCTTCCTGACCACGACGCCGCGGTCCGGCAGCTCGACGTCGGCGCCGGCGCGGCGTCCCAGCAACCGCTCGTCAATTTCCCACTCGACCTTCTCCGGGCCGACGTTCACCCGCGTGACCTCGTAGAAGGTCCGGATGATCTCGTCGACGCGCTGCAGGCCGAGCGCGCGCACGAACACGGTCGCCAGGATCTTCCGCTTGCGGTCGATACGGACCTGCAGCAGGTTCTTGGCGTCCACCTCGAACTCCACCCAGGAACCGCGGTACGGAATGATCTGCGCGACGAACACCGACTTGTCCTCGGCGTGGAAGAACACGCCGGGAGAACGGTGCAACTGGGAGACGATCACCCGTTCGGACCCGTTGATGACGAACGTGCCGTTGTCCGTCATCAAGGGGATCTCTCCGAAGTAGACCTCCTGCTCCTTGATGTCACGGAGTGACCGCAGGCCGGTATCCGGATCCTTGTTGTAGACCCCGAGGCGGATCGTCACCTTGAGCGGGACGGCATAGGTCATGCCCCGCTCCTGGCACTCCTCGACGTCGTACTTCAGCTTGAGGCCGAGACGCTGTCCTCCGAAGTCGCGCACCACGTGGTAGCGCGCGCCCGGGACATCCGCCGCCGCCTCCCAGTCGCCGATGGAGTAGTTGACGAACTCGAGCGACGAGTTCTCCCGGAAGTCGCTGATCGGGAAGACCGACTTGAACACCGACTGCAGACCGGTGTCCTCCCGTTCGTCGGGCACCCGGTTCATCTGCAGAAAGCGTTCGTACGACCTCTTCTGAATTTCAATAAGGTTCGGGATCGGAACCGCCGTCGGGATCTTCGAGAAGTCCCGGCGCTCGCGATAGACGTTCCTGGGAAGAATCTGCTGCAAGGCTGAACTCCTTACGCGTGCGCGGGGTTACTTGATTTCGGTCTTCGCGCCAACTCCCTCGAACTTCTTCGCGATCACCTCCGCCTCGTTCTTGGGAATCGCCTCCTTCACCGCGTTCGGCGCACCCTCGACCAGATCCTTCGCCTCCTTGAGGCCGAGGCTGGTCACCTCGCGCACCACCTTGATCACCTTGATCTTCTGCGCACCGATTTCGGTCAGCGTCACGGTGAACTCGGTCTGCTCCTCCTCCACGGGGGCCGCTCCGCCCGCCCCCGCGGCTCCCGCCATCATCACCGGCATCGCCGCCGCCGCCGAGACGCCCAGCTCGTCCTCGAGCCGTTTGACGAGCCCCGACAGCTCGAGCACGGACATCCCCTTGATGTAGTCGACCACCTGATTCTGAGTCACTTCAGCCATGGCTAGCCATCCTCCTTCGCCTTCTTCTCTTCCGCCTGCTTCAACACGGTCAGCAAGTTGCGCGGCGCGGCGCTCAACAACCGCACGAGATTGGTTGCCGGCGCGTTCAGCGTCATCAGCACCCTCGCCTGCAACTCGGGCTTGCCAGGCAGTTCCGACAAGCCCTTCACTCCCTCCGCCTCGACCGTCTGGCCCTGCACGATCGCCGCCCCGATCGTCAGTGCCTCTGCATCCTTCCCAAAACCGATCAGCGCCTTCGCCAGGGCGACCGGATCGTCGCTGCTGTAGGCGAAGGCGGTCGACCCCGCCAGCCGCTCGGCCAGCGGCTCGAACGACGTCCCCTCGAGCGCGAGCCGCGCGAGGGAGTTCTTCACGACCCGGTAGCTCCCCTGCGCGTCCCGCACCTTCCGGCGCAGATCGGTCGCCCGGGGCACGTCGAGCCCCTTGAAGTCGACCAGAATGATGCTCTCGGCGCCCGCCAGTTCGGTCCGGAGAGCCTCGAGCCGCGATTCCTTGGTTGCCCTGCTGAGTGCCATCGTGCTGCCTGTATCCCGTCTGCCCGCGGCCCGCTAGGCCTTGGCGCCCGCCTCGACGCTCGCCGTGTCGATCGGCACGCCCGGACCCATGGTCGACGAGATGGCGATGCTCCGAACGTAGCGGCCCTTGACGGCGGCCGGCCGCGCCTTGATGATGCTTACCGCGAGCACCATCGCGTTCTCCAGCAACTGCGGAACTTCGAACGACACCTTGCCGATCGGCGCGTGTACGACGCCCGCCTTGTCGACGCGGTACTCCACCTTGCCCGCCTTGATCTCCCCGACCGCCCGGCTGACGTCAAGCGTCACCGTGCCGGTCTTGGGGTTGGGCATCAGGCCGCGCGGACCGAGCAGGCGTCCGAGCCGGCCGACCACCCGCATCATGTCGGGCGTCGCGACCACCGCGTCGAAGTCGAGCCACCCGCCGGCTATTTTCTCCACCAGCTCCTCGCCGCCCACCGTATCGGCGCCCGCCTCCCGCGCTTCCTCCTGCCGGTCGGGGCCGGCGATCACCACCACGTTCTTGGTCCGGCCCAGACCGTGCGGCAGCAGGACCGTACCACGCACCATCTGATCGGCATGCTTCGGATTCACGCCGAGGCGCATCGCCATCTCCACCGTCTCGTCGAACTTGGCGAACGTGAGGCTCTTGAGCAACGGCAGCCCCTCGTCGAGCGTGTACGGCCCCTGCTCCACCTTCGCCTTCGCCGCCGCGAACTGCTTGCCGATCTTCGTCATCCGTCGACCCTGCCCTCTACCTCGATGCCCATCGACCGCGCGGTTCCCGCGACGATCTCGGCCGCCGCCTCGACCGAATTGGCGTTCAGGTCGGGCATCTTGGTCCTGGCGATCTCTCGCACCTGCTCCAGCGTCACCCGGCCCACCTTGCTGCGGTTCGGCTCACCCGATCCCTTGGCGATGTTCGCGGCGCGCTTCAGCAGCACCGCGGCCGGGGGCGTCTTCGTGATGAAGCTGTAGGAGCGGTCCGCGTAGATGGTGACCACGGCCGGAATGATCAGTCCCTCCTGGCTTGCCGTCTTCGTATTGAACGCCTTGCAGAAGTCCATGATGTTGACGCCGTGCGGACCGAGCGCGGTCCCGACCGGCGGCGCCGGCGTCGCCTTCCCGGCGGCGATCTGGAGCTTTACCTGTCCGATGATTTTCTTCGCCATGACTGCGTCAGATCTTCTCCACCTGCAGGAAGTCGAGCTCCACGGGCGTCGATCGGCCGAAGATGGTCACCATCACCCGCAAGGTGTTGCGGTCGGGGTTCACGTCGTCCACCATGCCGTTGAAACTGGCGAACGGCCCTTCGTTGATGCGGACATGATCCCCCTTGTCGAAGGTGTACTTCGGCTTCGGCTGCTCCGCCGCCACCGTCACCTGGTGGAGGATCTGATCGACTTCCTCGCGCGTCAGCGGGGTCGGCTTCGACCCGGCGCCGACGAACCCGGTCACTTTCGGCGTGTTCTTGACGACGTGCCAGGCCTGATCGGACATCTGCATCTCGACCAGGATGTAGCCGGGGAAGAACCGCTTCGTGGTGATCACCTTCCGTCCGCCGCGCATCTCGACGACGTCCTCGGTCGGCACGAGCACCTCGCCGATCTCGTCCTCCATGCCGTAGGCCTGCACGCGCTGCTTCAGCGAGTCCTCCACCTTCTTCTCGAAGCCGGAGTAGGTGTGCACGATGTACCAGCGCCGGGTCGCCACGTCAGTCATCGTTCATCACTCATCCATCTAGGCGCCGAACAACTGGAACACCGACCGGGCGAACCGGTCGAGCACGAGGTCGATCCCCCACAGGTACAGGCCGAACGCTATCGAGACCAGGAGCACGACGACGGTGGTCGCCTGCACTTCCTTCCAGGTGGGCCAGGTGACGCGATCCATCTCGTTGCGCACCTGCGCCAGGAAGGTGCGCGACCGGCCCCACCAGCCGAACACTTCCCCGGCGTAGGTCGTCACGTCGCGCGTCGTCTTCATCCTCGCGGGCTTCACGACGTCGTGTCCTTTCGGTCCTCAGCGGCAACTGGCAGGCCAGGAGGGGCTCGAACCCCCAGCCCCCGGTTTTGGAGACCGGTGCTCTACCAATTGAGCTACTGGCCTGCGTGTCTCGGGTGCGTGACGCGGCATCCCGCGCCGGCGCACTACTTCGTCTCCCGGTGCGGCTTGTGCGCACGGCACCAGCGGCAGTACTTGCGCAGCTCCAGCCGGTCAGGCGTCTTCCGCTTGTTCTTCGTGGTCGTGTAGTTCCGCCGCTTGCACTCGGTACACGCCAGAATCACGATGTTGCGCATGGTGCCGCCCCCCGGGCCATTCCGCGTGGATGCCTACTCGATGATCTCGGTGATGGTGCCAGAGCCGACCGTTCGCCCCCCCTCACGGATCGCGAAGCGCAGACCCTTCTCGAGCGCGACGGGCGTGATCAGCTCGACGATGATCGACACGTTGTCGCCGGGCATCACCATCTCGACACCGTCCGGCAACTCCGCCACGCCGGTGACGTCGGTGGTGCGAAGGTAGAACTGCGGTCGGTAGCCCTTGAAGAAGGGAGTGTGACGCCCCCCCTCCTCCTTGGTCAGGACGTACACCTCGCCCTTGAACTTCGTGTGCGGCGTAATGGACTTCGGCTTCGCCAGGACCTGACCCCGCTCGACCTCGTCCTTCTCGGTGCCGCGGAGCAGCACGCCGATGTTGTCGCCGGCGACGCCCGCGTCCAGCAGCTTCCGGAACATCTCGACCCCGGTCACGACCCGCTTCCGCGTCTCCGCGAAACCGACGATCTCGACCTCCTCGCCGGTGAGCACCTTGCCACGCTCGACACGGCCGGTTACGACGGTGCCGCGGCCCGAGATCGAGAAGACATCCTCGATCGGCATCAGGAACGGCTTGTCGATGTCGCGCTCCGGCATCGGCACGTACTCGTCGATCGCCGCCATCAACTCGTCAATCGCCTTCTCGCCCTCCGGCTCCCCCTCGAGGGCCTGAAGCGCCGAGCCCAGAACGACCGGCACGTCGTCGCCCGGGAACTCGTAGCTGCTGAGGAGTTCGCGCACCTCCAACTCGACCAGCTCCAGCAACTCGGGATCATCGACGGCGTCCACCTTGTTGAGGAAGACCACGAGCGACGGGACGCCGACCTGGCGCGCGAGCAGGATGTGCTCCCGCGTCTGCGGCATGACGCCGTCGGTCGCCGCCACCACCAGGATCGCCCCGTCCATCTGCGCGGCGCCGGTGATCATGTTCTTGATGTAGTCGGCGTGACCCGGACAGTCGACGTGCGCATAGTGCCGGTTGGCGGTGGTGTACTCGACGTGCGCGGTGGCGATGGTGATGCCCCGCTCCCTTTCCTCCGGCGCGTTGTCGATGTCGTCGAACGCCCGCGCCGTGTTGGTCGGGTCGTGCTTGGCCATGACGTGCGTGATCGCTGCCGTCAGCGTCGTCTTGCCGTGGTCGATGTGACCGATCGTGCCGATGTTCACGTGCGGCTTGGATCGATCGAACTTTTGCTTCGCCATGCCTCTCCTGTCCTTCCTCTTGAGTGCCGTTCCGCCAACGTGCGTGGAGCCGATGACCGGGCTTGAACCGGTGACCTCGTCCTTACCAAGGACGCGCTCTACCGCTGAGCTACATCGGCCCGAGGCGTCCTCCACACGCCGTAGCGGAAATCACTGGAGCGGGAGACGGGGATCGAACCCGCGACCAACAGCTTGGAAGGCTGTGACTCTACCACTGAGTTACTCCCGCTTCGTTTCCCACGCCCCCGCAGAATCCACGACCTGGTGGCGAGGGGAGGATTCGAACCTCCGAAGCCGCTAGGGCGACAGATTTACAGTCTGTTGCGTTTGACCGCTCCGCAACCTCGCCGAATTCTCTTCCGCTGCTGTTCTCGCGTCGCGTCCGCTGTCTGATGGAGCTGGCGAAGGGATTCGAACCCCCGACCGGCTGATTACAAATCAGCTGCTCTACCGGACTGAGCTACGCCAGCAGGACGAACCGGGAATCCTAACACACCAGCCGGCACCGCAGCAAGGAATCTCACCGGCCACTCCCACCGGGCGGCATGCCCGGGCCGGGGGCCGACCGCTGCCGGACTGCCTCGTACAGGGCGATTCCGGCCGCGACGGAAGCGTTCAGGCTTCCCACCCGGCCACTCAGGGGCAGGGCGGCGAGCCAGTCGCACCGCTCCCGGACGAGATGCCGCAGCCCCCGGCCCTCGCCGCCGACGACGAGCGCCACCGGCAGGCGAAGGTCGATGTCGTAGATCGTCCGGGGGGCGTCGGCGTCGAGGCCCACCGTCCAGACGCCCGCCGACCGCAGTTCGGCCAGCGCCCGCGCGATGTTCACCACCGGCGCCACAGGGAGATGCGCAAGCGCGCCGGCCGAGGCCTTGACCGCCGCCGCGGTCACCGGCGCCGCGCGCCGCGTCGGCATGACGAGGCCGGACGCACCGGCCGCCTCCGCCGTCCGGGCGATGGCGCCCAGGTTGTGCGGATCCTCGATGCCGTCCAGCACCACGATCAGCGCCGGCGTCCCGGCGCCGATCAGATCGACGACACCGCGGGGGTCGGGGGGACGGATCGTCGCCACCACGCCCTGGTGCGAGCCGCCCGACGCGAGGCGATGCAGTTCATCCGCCTCGGCCCGCCGGACGCGCACCTGCCGCTGCTCGGCGAGACGGAGCAGTTCGTCGAGACGGCCCCGCCGGCCCGTGCTGATGGTGAGCGCCGTCACCCGTCCGCTGCGGAGCGCCTCGAGCACCGGGTTGACGCCGTATATCACCATCACGGGATCGGCACGACGGTCGCAACGGCATGGACGACGATCCCCTCGCCGCGACCCACGGCGTCCATTCCCTCGGCCGTTTTCGCCTTGATGCTGATCGCGCCGGGCGGAATGCCGAGCGGATCGGACAGGCGCGCTCGCATCGCCTCGATGTGCGGCCGCAGCCTGGGACGCTGCGCGATCACGACGACGTCGACGTTGCCGGGGGCGAAGCCGTGCGTGCGCACGATCGCCACCGCGCCCCGCAGCAGCTCGATGCTCGACGCGCCCTCCCACCGCGGGTCCGTGTCGGGAAAATGCCGGCCGATGTCGCCCGCCGCGGCAGCGCCGAGGAGTGCGTCGGTAACCGCGTGACAGACCGCGTCCGCGTCGGAGTGTCCCGCCAGACCGAAGTCGCACGGGATCTCGACGCCGCCCAGGATCAGGGGACGCCCGGCCGCCGTGCGGTGCGAGTCGTAACCGAAGCCAATCCGGACCATGCCGCCGCCCTCCCCGGAGAGGCGCGCCACCGCCCCGCCGACGTCCGCCGCCGTCGTCACTTTCAGGTTCGCCCCGTCTCCCTCCACCAGCCGGACCGCGTGTCCGGCCCGCTCCGCGAGCAGCGCCTCGTCGGTCGCCTCGACGCCGCTCCGTCCCAGGGCGACGGCTTCCCGCAGGACGTCGAGACGAAAGCCCTGCGGCGTCTGGGCCAGCCAGATGCGGCCGCGCGGCAGCGTCGCCGCCACCATCGGCGGCCCCTCCGTCCCGGCCGCCTCCTTGACGGTGTCGGTCACCCGAAGCGCGGGGACCGCCGCGCCCGTCTCGGCAGCGGCGTCGATGACGCGGTCTATCAGCGCTTCGGCGCAGAAGGGACGCGCCGCATCATGCACCAGCACGATGTCGGTGCCCTCCGGCACGGCGTCGACGCCCGCCGCCACCGAGTCCTGCCGCCGGGCGCCGCCCGCGACAACCCGGAGCGGCGTCACGCACGACGCCAGCCCGGCCGGCGGCGACGCCGCGCCGTCCGCCGGGAGCACGACGATCAGCTCCGCGACGCGGTCATGCCGATCGAACGGCGCGACCCCATACTCCAGCAGCGTCCGACTGCCGGCGAGGCGAAACTGCTTCGGCACTTCGCCGCCGGACCGGAGGCCGCGCCCTCCCGCCGCGATGACCGCGGCTACGCGGACGGAATGATCCATCGGCCTGTCTCTTTCCCTCCCGCGGTCTCGCACACCCGCGCCGCGCTCAGATCGAGCACCGCTTCCAGCGCCGCCGCCGGCACGGGGCGCGGGGCATACACGACGACGAGCGCCCGGACCGCGTCCGGCGTGATCATCGTCCGCGCCGAATCGGACGTCGGATTCCCGAACGGCCCCGCCGCGTCGTACAGCGCCGGCCGCCCGCCGACATGCACGACCGGCTTGCCGATGCCGGCGTACTCGTCGCCGTCGGCGCCGCGCCGCAGCTCGATCGGTCCGGTCACGCGGTCGAGGTCGTACAGGCCGAACGGCAACTGCGTCACGAGGGAGCAGTGGTTGCAGGCGTCGACGAGGGTGTTGATCCGGGGCCAGGGCAGGCCACGGCGGACGCGCCGCCGGAGCGCCTCGGACGACGGACGGATGCGGGTCGGGTCGATCCCGAACCGCCGGTACATGGAGCGGACCAGCGCGACGCGCGCCTCGGCGGCGGCGCCCACGGTCAGCTCGCGCAGGTCCGGCGCCTCGCCGTCCGCCGTCGAGCGGACCGAAACTCCCTCGACGCGCAGCACCCCGAGGCGCACCACGTCGATCAGATCGTCAGCGACGCTGACGGGAGTGCCGGTCATCGCCGCTCCAGGTCCGCCACCGTCGCGGCGATCACTTCCCGCGTCCGATCCGCGAGGCGGGTCGCATCGGCGCGCGTCAACCCGTCAGTCCGGATCGGTTCGTGGACCACCAGTGCGACATCACCCGGGCAGGTCATCAGCCGACCCTTCAGCATGACGTGGCGCGTGCCGCTGACGGCGACCGGCACGACGGCCGCGCCCGCCTCGATCGCCAGGAAGAACAATCCGCGCTTGAACGCCGCGACCCGTCCGTCGCGGCTCCGGGTCCCCTCCGGGAAGACGATGAGCGAGTCGCCCCGCCGGATCATCCCCGCGACGTGCGCGAGCGTCGCCGCGCCGGCGTGCGCGCGATCCACCAGGAGATGCCCGGTCCAGCGGAGGTGCCAGCCGAGCACCGGGAACCGTCCGACCGACGCCTTCGAGATGATCCGCAACTGCGCCGGGACCGACGCGAACAGCACCGGAATGTCGTAGATGCTCTGGTGGTTCGAGACGAAGATGTACGACCGGTCGCCGTCGACGCGATCGAAGCCGCGCCCGTCGACCCGGACGCCGGTCGTCCCCAGGATCCAGCGCGACCAGGTGCGCGCGCAGCCATGCGCGAGCCGGCCGCGCCGATCGATCAGCATCGAGGCGATCGACAGCGTCCCCAGCACGATGGTGTAGACCGAGATGGCGGGAATCAGCCAGAAGACGGTCCGCCACCAGTGGAACGGCGGGATCCGCATCCGTCAGGCGAGCGCCTCCAGCGCCTCCTCCACCGAGCCGACGCCCACCAGCTCGCACCCCGCGTCCGACGCGGTGGCCACGGCCTCCGCATCGGCGTTCGCCTCCGGCAGCACGCAGCGCTTGAAACCGAGTTGCGCCGCTTCCTTCACCCGCAGGTCCGCCTGGGTCGTCCCACGCACCTCGCCCCCCAGGCCTACCTCGCCGAAGATCGCGGTGCCGGGCCGGACGCCCCGGTTGCGCAGACTGGACGTCACGGCCGCGATCACCCCCAGGTCGGCGGCCGGCTCGTTCACTTGGAGGCCGCCCGCCACGTTGACGAAGACATCCTCGCCGGCGAGGCTCAAGCCGGCGCGCTTCTCGAGCACCGCGAGCAGCAGCGACAGCCGGTTGTGATCGATCCCGCTCGCCATCCGCCGCGCCGTCCCGTAGGCGCCGGACGCCACCAGCGCCTGTACTTCGACCAGGATCGGCCGCGTCCCCTCCGCCGAGCAGAGCACCACCGAGCCGGGCACGCTCGCCGCGCGCTCCGAGAGGAACAGCCGTGAGGGGTTCGGCACCGGCACGAGGCCGGTCCCGGTCATCTCGAACACCCCCAGCTCGCTCACCGCGCCGAAGCGGTTCTTCACGGCCCGGACAATCCGGTGCGCGTGGTGCCGCTCCCCCTCGAAGTAGAGGACCGTGTCGACCACGTGCTCCAGCACCTTCGGCCCGGCCAGGCTGCCCTCCTTCGTCACGTGCCCCACGAGCAGGGTGGGCAGGTTGCGCCGCTTCGCGTTGAACATCAGGTGCGTCGCCGACTCGCGCACCTGCCCGACGCTGCCCGGCGCGGAGGTGAGCTGCAGGGAGTAGATGGTCTGGATGGAGTCGACCACCACGAGCGCCGGCGACAGCCGGTCGACCGCGTCGAGGAGCCGTTCCAGGCAGGTTTCCGCCAGCAGATAGAGCGGCGCCGACTCGCTGATGCCGAGCCGCCGCCCCCGCTCCTTCACCTGCCGCTCGGACTCTTCGCCCGACGCGTAGAGCACCGGACCGATCGTGTCCGCCACTGCGCCGGCCGACTGCAGCAGCAGCGTCGACTTGCCGATCCCCGGCTCGCCCCCCACCAGCACCACCGAGCCGGCGACGATGCCGCCGCCCAGCACCCGGTCGAACTCGCCGAAGCCGCTCGTGAAGCGCGCCGCCTGCTCCACGTCCACGTCGGCGTAGCGGCGCACCTCGGCCGGCTCTACCGACGCCGCGCCGCCGTAACGTCCCGGAACGCCGGCGGCGGGGGCGGGCGCCTCCGGCTCCTCGACCATCGTGTTCCAGGCGCCGCAGTCGCCGCACTGCCCGGTCCACTTGCGCGACTGGCCGCCGCACGACTGGCAGGCGAACACCGTCCGCGCGCCGGTCTTCGCCCTGGGCATCTGTGGTTGAACGGGAAAGCTCAGCGATTATACGTCCGCCCGATCCGTGCACCGACGCGGCAGAGCACCTCGTGCGGCACCGTGCCGATCGCCCCGGCAACGTCGGCGGCCCCAATCCGCGCGCCCGCCTGCTCCCCCAGGATCACCACGTCATCGCCCGGACTGGCCGCCACCGCGGTCACGTCGACCGTCAGGGAATCCATGGCGACGGTCACGATATCGGCCCGTGCGCCGTCGATCAGGACCGACCCGCGTTCCGCGAGACGCAGATCCAGCCCGTCGGCGTAACCTGCCGGGACGATCGCAATGCGCATCGGCCGGTCGGCGACGAACCGCGCGCCGTAGCCCGCCGACTCGCCCGGCCGCATCCCCTTGACCGCGACGACGCGGCTTCGGAGCGACATCACCGGCCGGAGGTCGAGGTCGGCCTCGAGCGGCGGCGGCGCAACGCCGTACAGCAACAGGCCGGGACGGACCGCGTCGTACCAGGTGCGCGGGTCGCACAACAGCGCGGCGCTGTTCGCGGCGTGCCACCGGACACCGGACAGTCCGAGGGCGCCGGCCGACGCGCGGACCGCTTCGAACCGCTCGCGCTGCTCCTCGAACAGCGGATGGCCGGCCATCTCGGCGGTGGCGAAGTGGGTGTAGACCGCGTCAACCGCCAGGTGCGGCGATCCGACCACGTCCGGAAGGGTCTGGCGCAGGTTGTCGTCGCGGAAGCCGAACCGGTGCATGCCGGTGTCGATCTTCAGGTGCACGTGCAGCCGCAGGCGACGCGCCGCGGCCGTCTGCGCCAGCGCCCGCGCCGCGCCGGGCGATGAGACGGTCGGCGTCAGGTCATGGTCGAAGAGCCCCGCCAGGTCGCTTACGCTCAGGGCGCCGAACACCAGGATCGGGGCGGTTACGCCGGCCGCGCGCAGTTCGATCCCTTCCTCGATGTCGGCGCAGGCCAGCAACGGCATCCGCGGCGCCGGCGCGCCGCTGTCCACCGCGGCGCGTTCGATCGCCAGCGCGACCGGCGCGGCGCCATGACCGTACGCGTTCGCCTTGACGACCGCGATGACGCGGGGCGGGGCGGGGCGTGCCGCCGCGCCGCCGCCCGCCAGATGGCGGAGGATCGCGCGGTAGTTGTGGACCAGGGCGTCGAGATCGACAGTGGCGTGGGTCGGACGGATCACCGGGCTCGAACCGTTACTCGTCGTTCAGCAGGGGGTCCGACAGGAGGCCGGAATCCGATCCCGAGTCGAGATCGTCCGGCAGCTCCGCCACCTCGTCCCGCGCGTAGTCCGGCGGCGCGCCCGGCCGCGACAGCAGCTCGAAGCGCGTCTGCTCCTTCAGGAAGGCAAGCCTCACCATGCCGGTGGGGCCGTTCCGCTGCTTGCCTATGATGATCTCGGCAATCCCCTCGTTCTCCGGCGTCCGTTCGTACATCTCCTCCCGGTAGATGAACATCACGACATCGGCGTCCTGCTCGAGCGCGCCCGACTCCCGCAGGTCGGAGAGCTGCGGCCGGCGATCCGTCCGCGCGCGCGACTCCGGCGCGCGGCTGAGCTGCGAGAGCGCGACGACCGGCACGTTCAGTTCCTTCGCCAACTGCTTCAGCGCACGGGAGATGGAGGCGAGCTCCTGGGTCCGGTTCTCGAACCGGCCGCGCCCCTGCATCAACTGGAGGTAGTCGATGATCAGCAGGTCGAGACCATGCTCCGCCTTGAGGCGGCGCGACTTCGCGCGCATCTCGAGCACGCCGGCGCCGGCCGAATCGTCGATGTGCATCCGCATCTCCGCCAGCCGTCCCATCGCGCCGGTCAAGGCGCCGTAGTCCGCCTGGGTCAGCAGACCGGTCCGGAAGCGGTGCGAATCGACCCGCGCCTCGGACGTGAGCAGGCGCATGAAGAGCTGTTCCCTCGCCATCTCGAGACTGAAGACTCCGACCGTCCCATCCGCCTGCGCCACGTTGCGGCCGATGTTCAGCGCCAAGGCGGTCTTCCCCATCGACGGACGGGCCGCGATGATGATCAGGTCGGCCTGCTGGAGACCCGCCGTCATCTCGTCGATGTCGTCGAAGCCGGTCGCCACCCCGGTCACGAAGCTCTGCTGCGACTGCAGTCGTTCGATCGTGTCGCCGCCCGCTTCGACCAGCTTGGCCATGGAGACGAACCCGCTCGAGATGCGGTCCTCGGCGATCTCGAAAATCTCCTGGCCCGCCTGATCGAGGATGTCGTCCGCCGTCTGATCGGAGGCGTACGCGGTGGCCGCGATCCGGTTCGCCGAGTTGATCAGGGCGCGGAGGGTCGAATGCTCCTTGACGATACGGGCGTAGTGATCCACGTTGGTGGATCGGGGCACGCCGTCGGCGAGGGACGAGATGTAGGCGGCGCCGCCCACCTGTTCGAGCAGGCTGGCCCGGCCGAGCTCCGCTCGAAGGGTGACGAGGTCGATCGGATCGCCCCGCTGGGAGAGGACGACCATCGAGTCGAAGACCCGGCGGTGGGCGTCGCGGAAGAAGTCGTCCGAGTCGATCAGCTCCGCCGCGATGTCGATGGCGGGGTTGTGGACCAGGATGGCGCCGAGCACGCTCCGCTCCGCTTCCAGGTTGTGCGGGAGCACCCGCTCGGCCTGTCCTGCGACGGTCGGCGCCATCGTTCCTCCCGCGGCGCGGACGCCCTGTCCGCCCCGGCTCAAGCGGTCAGGATTCCTCGGTCTCGGACGGCGTCTCCGGCGTCTCGCCGGCAGGCTCGGCCGCCGCTGCGGCATCCTCCGCCGGCGGCGGCACCGGCAGGCGGTCGTAACCCTCCGCCACGACGTTCACCACGACCTCGGCGGTCACATCGTGATGCAGCTTGATCGGAACGTTGAACGCGCCCAGCACCTTGATCGGCTCGCGCAGGCGGATCTGCTTCCTGTTGATCTCCACCTCGGCGCCTTCGAACGCTTCCGCGATGTCGGCCACGGTGACCGAGCCGTACAGCGTCCCGGTCTGGCCCACGCGCCGCACGATCGTGCATTCGAGCCCCTGCATCCGGCCCGCGACCGCCTCGGCGGCGACCCGTTCGTCCGCTTCGCGCGCCTCCGCCAACGCCCGCTCCCGCTCCACGTGACGCTTGCTCCCCTCCGTCACCTGCAACGCCAGCTTCTGCGGAAGGAGGTAGTTGCGCGCGTAGCCGTTCGCGACGGTCACGACATCGCCGCGCCGGCCGAGGTTCTCGACGTGGTTCCTCAGGATGACTTGCATCGTTGCCCTCTATGGATGACCGATCCGTCCACGGCGATCAGTCGACGACGTACGGGATCAACGCGAGCTGCCGCGCCCGCTTGATGGCCCGGGTCAGCATCCGCTGACACTTCGCGCAGGTGCCGGAGATCCGCCGCGGCTGGATCTTGCCCCGATCGCCCAGCGCCATCATCAACATCCGAACATCCTTGTAGTCGATGTAGTCGACCTTGTCGACGCAGAAGCGGCATACCTTGCGGCGGCGTGCGCCGCCCCCCCGGCGTGGGCCGCCGCCGCTCCTGCCCGCACTGCTGCCCCTGCCTGCACTACCGCCCCGCCCGCCGCGCCGACCGCCACGCTCATCGCTCATGACTTCTTCTCCTCATCCGTCTGCGTATCCGCCGGTGCATCCGCCGGCGTGACCGGCTGTGCGTTCACCTGCGTATCCACTTCCGCATCCGGCTGCGCATCCGCCGGCGCCGGCGCTACCGGCTCCGCGTCGCCCGCCGCCGGCTCCACCGCGGCCGCCGCTACCGGTGCGGGGCTCCCGCTCCCGCCCTTCGCGTCCTTCCTGGCCCGGCGGCGGTCGTGCCGGCCCTGCCGCCGTGCGCGCTTGTGCTCCGCCTTCCGCAACACTTCGTCCACCCGGATCAGCAAGTGGCGCAGCAACTGCTCCATGACGCGGAGCCGCCGCTCCAGCTCGGTCACCATCTCGCCCGGACCGGTGATCAGGGCGATCACGTAGGTCCCTTCGCGGTGGCGGTTGATCTCGTAGGCGAGGCGGCGGCGGCCCCAGTTGTCAGTCTTGTCGACGGTCCCGCCCAACTGCCGGACGATCTCGGAGATCCGTTCGTGCAGTTCGTTCACGCCCTCGTCCGGCACCGCCGGACTGATGACGTAGGCCAATTCGTACTGTCGGTCTGCTTCGCTCATGCTGCTCCTCTCGGACTGAACGGCCGCCGGCCTGCCGGCGGCAAGGAAGCGTTTCAGTTAAACCGGTTCATCGTCTTCTCGATGCCGTCCGCGACGAACGTCTCGACCGCGTCGGCCGCACGCCCAATCATCTCCTCCACCGTTTCGACCTCGTCCCGCTCGAACCGGGCCAGCACATGATCCGCCACATCACGCCGCGCGTCACCCCGGCCGACGCCCAGCCGCAGGCGCGCGAACTCAACGGTGCCGAGCCACGCGATGATCGACGCCAGCCCGTTGTGCCCGCCGTCCGATCCGCCCGGCCGCGCCCGGATTCTGCCGAGCGGCAGGTTGACGTCGTCCGCCACCACCAGCAGCGCCTCGGGCGCGATCCGGAAGTAGTGCTGCATCCTCTGCACCGCCCCGCCGCTCAGGTTCATGTACGTGAGCGGCTTCGCCAGTATCACCCGGGCTTCCGCGCCCCGCTGGCGCGCCATCACCGCGTCGGCGGGGGCGCCCTCGAACGTCAGGCCGAGGCGTTCGGCCAGGAGGTCGACGACGTCGAATCCGACGTTGTGCCGTGTGCCATCGTACTTCGGAGCCGGATTCCCCAGACCGACGATCAGATGCACGGCATCCTCCGTGCCCCGCCGTCCGCGCCATCGGCCTCATGCCGGGCACGCAGCGGTCAGCTTCCTCCGCCCTCCGCCTCACCCTCCTCTTTCTTGGCCTCGGCGCCCTCGGCCTCACCCGCGGCCGCCTCCTCGTCCTCTTCTTCCTCCTCGTCGGCATCCACCTTCGGCGCCGTCACATGCACCAGCAGCACGTCGAGGTCGCTCACCGGCGTCCAGGAGACGCCCGCCGTAACGTCCCCGAGGCGGATGCCGTCGCCGATCATCAACGGCGTGACGTCAACCTCGATGTGTTCCGGGATCGCCGTCGGGAGGCACTCCACCTGAACTTCGCGGGTGATGAAGTCCACCAGGCCACTCTGCTGCTTGACGCCGGCCGCCTCGCCCGACAGGCGCACCGGTACCGTCACCGTGATCAACTTGTCGAGCGCGACCCGCAGGAAGTCGACGTGCAGCACGTGGTCGGTTGTCGGGCTGAGTTGCAGATCCTTCACCAGGACCGAGCCGCCCCCGCCGCCCTCCACCTGCAGGTCGACGATGGTGTTGAGCCCCGTGTCGGAATGGAGGAGACGGAGCAACGCCTTCGGATCGATCGTAATCGCCGCATCACCCTCCGACCCGCCGTACACCACCGCCGGCACCTGACCGGCCCGGCGGAGGCGGCGCGCTTCGTTCTTGCCGCGCGTCGTCCGGGCGCCGGCTGTCAATGTCACACTCATTCTTGGCTCTTTGCCTCTGACTTCTGCCGGTCTCGCGGCAATCTACCTACACAACCTACACGAACAGCGACGAAACCGACGTCTCCCGGTGGATGCTCTCTATCGCCTTGCCCAGCAGGCGAGCCACCGACAGCGTCCGGATCTTCGAGCACGCTTCGAACTCGGGACGCAGCGGGATCGTGTCGGTCACAATCAGGCTCTCGAGCTCCGCCTCCTCGATCCGCTGCAGCGCGGGACCCGACAGGACGCCATGCACCGCGCAGGCGATCACGCTTGCGGCCCCGTTCCGCCGCAGCGCGCCCGACGCCTGCGCCAGCGTCCCGGCGGTGTCGACGAGGTCATCGAGCAGGATGCAGGTCCGGCCCTCCACGTCGCCGACGACGTTCATCACTTCCGCGTGGCCATCCCCCGAGCGCCGCTTGTCGATGATCGCGAGGTCGGCATGGAGCCGCTTCGCGTAGGCGCGCGCCCGCTCCACGCCGCCGGCGTCGGGCGAGACGATCGTGACATCGCCGTCGTAGCCGGCGCGCGACAGATGCTCGATGAAGACCGGCGTGGCGAACAGGTGGTCGACCGGGATGTCGAAGAATCCCTGAATCTGCGCCTTGTGCAGGTCCATCGTCAGAACCCGGTTGGCGCCCGCGGCGCTCACCAGGTTGGCCACCAGCTTGGCCGAGATCGGCACCCGCGGCTTGTCCTTCCGGTCCTGCCGGCCATAGCCGTAGTACGGCATCACGGCGGTGATCCGCGCGGCCGACGACCGCCGGAACGCGTCGATCATCACGCAGAGCTCCACCAGGTGCTGATCGACCGGCGTGCACGTGGGCTGCACGATGAAGACATCGGTCCCGCGGACGTTCTCGCCGATCTGGAATGCGACCTCCGTGTCGGAGAACCGCCGGAGGGCCGCCCGGCCGAGGCCGACGCCTACCCCCCGCGCCATCGATTCCGCAAGCGCCGGGTGGGCGCTCCCCGAGAAGATCTTCAACTCTCCGTTGTGCGTCGGCACGTTCTTCTCGTCACCCGTTTGTCCGGGGCAACCCTCTTACCGTGAAACAGTTGGATGGTTGGGGCGGAAGGATTCGAACCCTCGATCCCGGGACCAAAACCCGGAGCCTTGCCGCTTGGCCACGCCCCAACGGTAGCAGCCCGCCGTCCGAATCGATGCCTCCCCGCCGATGCGCAAACGCGGAGTGTAGATCGGATCAAACCACACGGGCAACGGCGGCGAGCCGGGCATGCGCGGGCGCGTCGGTCGTCCGGGTCCGCCACGTCCGCCACCCCTCGCGCCGCACCGCGCGGCGAGCCCGTTCCGCCGCCGCGTCCGACCGGTAGAGTCCGATGACCGCCGACCCACTGCCGGTCATCCCGGCGAGGACCGCGCACGACGCCCGGAGTCGCCGCGCCATCTCGCCGATTGCCGGATGGTGGTCCGACACCGGCCCCTCCAGGTCGTTCCACAGTCGATCCGGCTGCAATCGCCATCCTCTCGGCAACCCGGACGGTGCGCCGGCGGCCGCCGACGCCAACTCGTCCCACCACCGATACGCGGCCGGCGTCGACACCCCGAACCCCGGCGACGCGATTACGACCGCATGGGAACCTGCCGGCGCCAACCGGCGCAGCCGCTCCCCCCGCCCGGTCGCCAGCACGGTGCCCCCTTCCAGGAAGAACGGCACGTCGGATCCGATCGCCGCCGCCACCTCGCGCAGCAGCCGCTCCGGCGCGCGCGGCGCCCAGAGTTCCCGCAGCGCCCTCAGCGCCGATACCGCGTCGCTGCTCGCACCCCCCAGTCCGGCCCCCGCCGGCACCACCTTCCGCACCGTCACCGCAACGCCCGACGGATCGCCGTGCCGACCCAGCGCGCTCCAGAACGCCGCCGCCGCTCTCCACACCAGGTTGTCCCGGTCGCGCGGCATCGACGCCGTTCGGCTGCGCACCGTGAACGGTCCGGGACGCGCCCTGACGGCAAGTGTGTCGGCGAGCGCGATCGACTGCAGGATCGTCCGCACCTCGTGGTATCCATCCGCGCGCAGGCGGAGCACCTCGAGATGCAGATTGATCTTCGCCGGTGCGCGTACGTCCAACCGCGGCCCGCTCATCTGCCGTTGGGCGGCGCCGGCGCTTCCGGCGTCTCCGGCGTCTCCGGCGATACGAGGGGCGACGCGCCGCGCACCCGATCGACGGTGGTCGGCACGTACGCCGCCGGCACATCGATCAGAAACACCGCCGGATGGAGCGCCGTGTTGATGTTCACCTGCGAGAGCGATCCGGTCAGGTCGGTTGCCTCGGCCCTCTCCGGCGGCCCTGCCACCTCCACCCGGAACGCGCGCGGCAGGCCGCGGACATGGTCGCTGTACGCCACGGTCAACCGCCCCCGCCGGCCCGCGACGACGACCGGCCCGGCGTCCGCGCCGCCCGGCGCCTCGCGCAGATAGGCGACCACGCCCCCGTCGAGGTCGATGATCGTCCAGTCGCCACCCACCCGGCGTCCCGCCACCGTCGCCGCCCCGGGGGACAGGCATCCCGTCAGCAACCCCTCCAGGTCCGCCGGATTCAGTTCCAGGCCGGCCAGCGCGTCGAGCAGAACCGCCGGACTGGACCCCGTGATCACCTGCCGGTCGCGCGGCAGCAGCAGCGTCGCCATTCGATCGTCCGACGCCACCAGGATGAAGAGGGATGCGCCGAACGGAGCGAGCGCCTCCAGCCGAAGGGCGCCTCCCGCCACCGCGCCGCGGATCCGCGTGCGGCGCAACGGCGCACCGTTCGCCCGGCCTCCAATGGACAGGACGAACTCCATCGATTGCACCGCGCGGCACGCCCCGGTCGCCGAATCCCAGATCGCGGCGTGATCCGTCAGCGGCACGCCGGTTCCGGTCGGCAGCTCGATCCCGCGCCGGGCCGGCGCGCAGGCGCTGACGACCGCCAGCAGCGCCAGAAGCAGGAGTGAACGTCGAATGGAGCGCACCGATCGGTGGCTGACCTATGAGCTAACGGCCAGCGTCGTCAATCTTTCGCTGGACCACGTCCGGATCGATCCCGTCGCGGTCGCCGTTCAGCGCGCGTTCCCACGCCGCGATCGCCTCGTCGACTCGGCCGAGACGGTGCAGCAGGTCGCCCAGGTGGTCCTGCACGACCGAGTTGCTCTGCAACTGATCGCCCGCCGCCCGCAGTGGCGCCTCGGCGAGGTCGAGCCGATCCAGCTTGAAGTACGCCCAGCCGAGGCTGTCGAGGTACGACCCGTTGTGCGGATCCATCTCGATCGCCCGCTCGATGAGCGCGACCGATTCGCTCAGCCGCTCCCCCCGCTCGGCCAGCATGTAGCCGAGGTAGTTAAGGGCGGCGGCGTGCTCCGAATCCTCCTCGATCACTTCGCGGAACATCTGCTCCGCTTCGGCGAAGCGGCCGGTCTGCTCGAAGACGGAGCCCAACTGGAACGTGATCGACGTCACCGCGGGGAACCGCTCGCGCGCCGCTTCGAGCAGCGCGATCGCGTCGGCGTGGCGGTCATGCTGGCCGTAGTAGCCCGCCAGCGCGAGGTGCGTGCGGACATCGTCCGGGTTGCCCTCCAGCACCGTGCGGAGCGCCTGCCCGCCCGCCTCCACGTCGCCGCTCCGCGCCAGCAGGTCGGCGTCGATCATCTCGACCGACAGGTTGTCCGGATTGTTCACGCGCGCGCGGCGCAGAGCGTCCCGCGCATCCTGATCGCGGTCCGCGTCGACATAGGCCTGCGCCAGGCGGGCCAGGAACCGCACGTCTGACGGCATCAGCGCGACCGCCCCCTCGTACACGCGGATCGCGCCGTCGCTATCCTCCAGCGCCTCGTACGCGAAGCCGAGCCGGTCGAACACGGTCACCAGCCGCTCGGGGCGGACCTCCTCCGAAAGAGCCCGCGCCAGGATCGGCGCCAGCGTATCGACCATCCGCTGGTACTCGCGCCGCCGCTCGAAGACCTGCGCCAGCGTCGATGGCCCGCGCAACCCGTCCGGCTCCAGTTCGATCAACCGCGCCGCGGCGGTCTCGGCCGCGTCGAAGTTGTTGGTCTCCAGCTCGACTTCCGCCAGCAGCCGCCAGGCGAGGGCGTCGCGCGGACGCATCTCGATCAGGTCTTCGATCACGCCGCGCGCGCGTGCCGGCTCGCCGGCTTCGAGGAGCGTGCCCGCGAGCCGCTGCCGGACGCTGGCGTTGCGCGGATTGAGTGAGGCGGCCCGCTCGTAGGCCTCGGCCGCGTCGCTCCACCGGCGGCGGCGCTCGTACATCTCGCCCAGCCGCGCGAGCCCCTGGTACGTCGGACGGCTGTTGACGACCGCCTCCTCGAGCGTCGCCAGCGCCTCGTCCGGCCGCCCTGCCTGCTCGTACGCCTGCGACAGCAGGAGGCGCGACGGCTGGTAGCCGAGCTGATCCTTCGCGAGCGCCTCCAGCAGGTCGATCGCATCGTCGTTCTCACCGGCCCGGAGGTAGAGGCGGGCCAGCGTCAATTCCACCTGCAGGTCGGGAACCACCGTGTCGCGCGCCTGCTCCATGTGGGCAATCGCCTGGTCGACACCCTCGGGCGTCGCCTCGCGGGACATCGCCGCCGGCGCAAGGTTCAGCCCGAGCACCCGGTGCGCGCTCACGTTGGAGGGGTCACGCTCGATCGCCTCGTTCGCGGCGGCGAGCGATTCGGTCTCCCGGCCGGCGCGGGCATAGAGCCCGGCCAGCTCGGCCAGCGGCTCGCCCGCCTCGGGGTCGAGGCGGGCCGCGTCGCGGAGCGCCTGAATGGCGCCGTCGGTGTTGTCTTCGCCCTCGAGATGGCGGCCCAGCATGAAGAGGCGGTACGCCTCGGCGCGATCGCCCGTATCTGCGTCGGGCGCGGAGGAAGTTTGCGCGGCGGCGGGCACCCCGGCCATCGGGGCGAGCAGCAGCGCGACGCCGAACAGGACAAAGGTCGGCCAGCGCATGAGGAATCGATTGTTCCACAGGTGGGGCGGCGGAGTCCACGTCGCGGTCGCGTCACAGTTACAATGGCGGGGCGATGCCCATCCACCCCGAGCTGCTCGCGATCCTCGCCTGCCCCGCCTGCCGGACACCGGTCGCCCTGACGGCGGATGGCTCGGGCCTCCGTTGCGCCCGGTGCCGCCGCGTCTATCCGATCAAGGACGACATCCCGGTGATGCTCGTCGACGAGGCGACCATCGACGGAGCGCCGGCCGACCAGGCGACGGACGACACCTCGACGTCATGACGCTGGCGCGCTTCGAGACCGCCGCCTGGTGGCTTCTGCCGCTCTTTGTCTTCGTGCTGCCGCTCTCCATCGCCGCCTCCGGCATTCTGCTCACCGCGCTGCTCGCCGTCTGGATCGGTCTTCTCGTCACCGCGGGCGAGCGCCCTTCCGTCCCGCCGTTCTTCTGGCCGCTCGCCGCGTACGCCGGCTGGACGCTCGTCACCGTCCCGTTCTCGATCGATCCGGCGGCCAGCCTGATCGAATCGCGCGAGGTGTTGCTCTACCTGAGCGTGCCGGTCGTGTACCGCCTTGCGCGGGGCGAGCGCGCCTGGTCGATGACGAATGTCGTGCTGACGGCGGGGGCCCTCACCGCGGCGATCGGCATCGTGCAGTACGGCGTCCTGGAGTTCGACAACCTCGGGCGCCGGCCGAGCGGTTCGATGGGGCACTACATGACGTACGCCGGGCTGCTGATGCTCGCCATCGGCACCGCCGTGGCGCGCGTCGCGTTCGGCGCGCGCGATCGCCTCTGGGCGGCGCTGATGCTGCCGGCGCTGGTCGCGGCGCTCGCGGTGACGCTGACGCGCGGCGCGTGGATCGGCGCCGTCGCCGCGGTGGGCCTGCTGCTGGTGCTGCGCGACTGGCGTCTGCTGTTGCTGGCGCCGGTGGCCGCGGCCGGCCTCTACTTCGTTGCGCCTGCCGCCGTCACCGACCGCGCGCTGTCGATCATCGATCCGGCGAACCCCACGAACCGCGACCGGGTGGCGATGCTGACGGTCGGCGCCGGCATGGTGCGCGACCATCCGCTCACCGGCGTCGGGCCGGAGATGGTGCTGCGACGCTACGGCGAGTACCGCCCGGACAACGCGGTGAACGACGTGAACCCGCACCTGCACAACGTCCCGTTCCAGATTGCCGCCGAGCGCGGGCTGCCGGCGCTCGCGCTCTGGGGCTGGTTCGTCGTCGCCGTCGTAATCGATCTCGCCCGGCGCTTCCGCCGGCCGGAGACGCGTACGCTCGCCGCCGCCGGTCTCGCCGCGGTCGCCGCGATGCTCGTCGGCGGCCAGTTCGAATACAACTTCGGCGACTCCGAGTTCCTGCTCCTCTTTCTCGTCCTGATAACGCTCCCGGCCGCCGCCAGCGCAACGCTCGGTGCGCCGGCCTCCCCTGGTGCGCCGGCCTCCAGGCCGGCATCGGGTACACCGGCATCCCCCGACACCCCGGCATCCCGCCCCCACTGACCTCTTGCGCCGACATCACGCCCTCGCGGCAGCGATCTTCCTGGCCCTCACCGTTCTCCACACCTGGCCGCTGGCGAGCGATCCGGCCCGGATGTCACGCATCCACGACGACGAGTGGCTCAATGCGTGGGCGGTCTCCTGGGTCGCGCACCAGTTGCCGCGCGACCCGCTTCACCTGTTCGACGCCAACATGTTCCATCCGGCCGATCAGGCGTTCAGGTACACCGAGCCGCTCGTTGTCCCGGCGATCATCGGCGCCCCGTTTCGCTGGCTCGGCGCCTCGCCCCTCCTGACGCACAACCTGCTCGTCCTCGCCGGCTTCCTGCTGACCGCGCTGGCGATGTACCGGCTGGTGGTCCATTGGACCGGCGATCCCTGGAGCGGCATCCTGGCCGGCGCGCTGCTGACGTTCGGCACCGCGATGCTGACGCGCACCGCGCACATTCAGTTCCTGCATTTCTATGCGTTTCCCTTCGCGGTGCTGGCCCTCGATCGGCTGCTGACCGGCGGGCGGGCGCGCGATGCGGCGTGGGTCGGCGTCTGGGTGATCGTCGCGGCGATGACCTCGGGGTATCTCGCCGTGCTCGTCGTGACCACCCTCGGCGCCGCGTTCGTCATGCGGGCCGGCGACTGGTGGGGACGGCGCGGGGCCGGCATCGCCGCGCGGCTCGGCGCCGCGGCCGCCGTGACGGGAGCCGTGCTCGCCCTCCTGATGCGGCCCTACCTGGGGGCGGACCTGCGACGCAGCTCGGTCGTCGATGCCGACAGCATCGGCGCGTCCCTGCAGGCGTTCCTGCGGACCGCGGCCGATCTGCACTACGCGCTCTGGAGCGAGCGGTTCTGGAGCGGGGATGCGCCGAGCGCGATGTTCCCCGGCTTCGTCGCGATCGCCCTGGCGGGCGCCGCACTCGCCGCGCGCCGCCGCTTCGCGCCCCGCGGCATCCGGCGGATGCTCACAGGCATCGGCGCCACCGGCATCGTCCTCTCTCTCGGCATGCTGACCCCGGTCTACGGCGCGGTCGCCATCGTCATGCCGCCGCTCCTCGGCCTGCGCTCGCCGTCCCGCTTCGCGGTGCTGGCGGTCTTCGCGCTCGCGGCGCTCGCCGGCATCGGCTGGAGCGCCGTGCGCGCGCGCCTGAACCCGCGCTGGCACACCGCCGCCGCCGCGAGCCTCCTCGTGCTCGCCACCATCGAGAGCCTGCACGCGCCGATCCCGTACCGGCCGCTGCAGCGGAACGAATGGTATCCACCGATCTACCGGGCACTCGAGACGGCGCCGGCCGGACCGATCGCCGAGCTCCCGCTGCACCGACCCGGTTTGTTCCAGCAGAACGCGCGCTATCTGCTGGCCTCCACGCAGCACTGGCGGCCAATCCTCAACGGCTTCGGCGGGTTCCGTCCGGCCGGCTACGCGCTGGCCGCCCGGCGCCTCGCGACCTTCCCCTCCGACAGCGCGGTGGACTACCTGCGGTCCGTCGGGGTGCAGACGGTGATCGTGCACGGCGACCGGTTGCGAACCTTCCAGTTCCACCGTCTGCTGCGGCTGGCAGCCCGCCAGCCGGACGTCCGGCTGGAGGCGGAAGTCGGCCGAGACCTGGTCTACCGCATCGCGCCACAAGACGGCCGTGAAACGGTTACCATCCGGCCTGGTCGATGAGCGATCCGACACGCACGCGTGAACGGCGGGCGACGATTGCCGTCTGCGCCGGCGTAACACTGCTCGCCGCCACGCTCGCATTCTGGTGGACCACGACGAACCGCTACCGGCTGACCGGCGACGAGCCGCACTACTTCATCCTGGCAGCCAGCCTGCTGCGGGACGGCGATGTCGACGTCCGCAACAACTTCGATGAGGATGCCGCCACGGGCGAGATCTATGGCCCGATTTCAGGCCGACACGTCCAGACGTACAACGGCCGAGAGTACTCGAATCATGCGCCCGGCCTGAGCGCTCTTCTGGTCCCTCCGTTTGCAGTCGGCGGGACGGTCGCAGGCCGGCTGCTGCTCTGTCTCCTGATCACGCCGATCCTCGGCTGGGCCTGTTGGCGCTGGCTCGAAGGACGCGCGCCACCGCGAGACGTAGCACTCGCTATCGCAGGCGTACTGCTGTGTCCGGTGATACTGCTGGGATCCGGACAGGTGTACGGCGACCTCCTGGCCGGTGTCGTGATCGTGGGGCTGGCCGTCTGGTTGTGGAACCGTGTGGGTCGAGATGAGACAGCCGCGTCACAACGACGCTCGCCCCTAGCGTGGATGCTCTTCGGCTTGGTCGCAGGTCTCCTCCCCTGGCTGCACATGAAGTATCTCGGCGTCACCGCGCTGTTCGGTCTGCTCGCGGCTTGGCAGGTCTGGCGTGAACGACCGTGGCGCTACGTGAATGCACGCAGCCCTTGGTGGGGGTACGCTTCAGCGGGTGCATTTCTCCTGATTGGCCCAGCCACGTTCCTTGCCTCTCAGGTGGCAACCCATGGCCGACCGCTTGCCGGCTTGGGAGGTCAAATGACGGGAACCCCATACCTCCTGGCCTTGGAGTATCTGATCGGCGAACACCTCGATCAATCACACGGCCTCTTCTGGCACCAGCCGCTGTTCCTGTTCGGACTCATCGCGCTCGGCTGGATGATCAGAGTGCGGCATCCCCTCGTGATCCCTTGGCTACTCCTCTATGGCTCGCTGATGGCGCCGCCCGCGCTACTGGCCGAATGGGGTGGCATGCCACTTGGACGGTTCAACTGGGGCGGCATCTGGCTCTGGCTCCTTCCGATAGGCTGGTGGATGGGGGCGGAACGAGCCAACCTTGAACGATATGTCCGTCCGATGGTGCTGGCGGCGTTCGCGTACCAAGCGATTCTGGCGTGTCGCTGGATTCCGAATCCGACGGATCTCTTACTGTCTCCGCGATCGAGCCTGGTCTGGGGGCGCGATTCACTGTTCCCGCTGCCGGTCCGCTACATCTTTCCCCACTTCTATCTCAGCGCCGGAGACGGTTGGTGGGTCG
Organism: Vicinamibacterales bacterium; assembly: GCA_965263055.1. Taxonomy (GTDB): domain Bacteria; phylum Acidobacteriota; class Vicinamibacteria; order Vicinamibacterales; family UBA8438; genus VXRJ01. The sequence continues at coordinate 1,096,200 of OZ253581.1, forward strand.
TACGTTACCTGGAGTATCTGCCTAACTTGATCTGGGTGACAGCGGCCGTGCTGATGATCGTCACCGGATGGATGTGGAGCGCCGAAGGACGGCGTCGCCTGCGCCCGGTGTGGGTCAGCGGCGTTGCCGTGGCGGCGCTGCTGCTGCCGGTCGAACCAACCGCCGACCGGGAAGCACCACGTGACGACGGGCTTCATGACCCGATGGTGCAATCAATTGGGAGCACGTTCGCCCGCCGGTTCGAAGCGGAACGAATGACGCCGATGCAGGCAGCGTCCCGGACTACGCGTGAGGACCCCAACGCCAGCGATGGGTACGCTCGGGACACTGCTGCAGCCTTCGAAAGTATGGACCGGTTCGTGGTTTTTGGCCCCTACCTGCGCCTCGATTCTGGCCGGTATCGCGTCGAGGCGACACTGCGCCTCGCCGAACCCACCGAGCTCAGAGTTGCCGGCCGGTTTGAAGTAACGGCATCGCGCGGGCGCACCGTCCTGGGCAGCGTCTTGGTCGCTTCCGACCGCCTGCCGACCGATGGCAGCTACACGAAGGTCGCGGTCAGCTTCGACGCCACGGAACCGTTGGACGATGTCGAGTTCCGGGTCGCCGCCACACCGGGGGTTGATCTCCTGATCGACTGCTTCGACCTGGTTCCGGTGCTGCCATGACGTGGCGTCTCGCCAGCCCCTTCTAGATCGGTTCGACGTAGACGGTCAGGACACGCACGCCCAACTCGCGCGCGTCGTCCCCCACGCCCAACTCGGAGGGGACGAAGGTCTGATCGACGAGCAGCTCCAGTCGGACCACGTCGTCGGATCCGAGCTCGGCCGTCGTGAGCGTTCGATCAATCATCACGGGGGCGGAGGTGCGGAGGGACAGTTCCTCCAGCATCTGCTCGCCGATCCGGAGACTGAACTGCTGCGGCGTATCGAACACATCGGGTCGTCCTGCCACCTCCAGCATCAGGCGCGCGTCGCCCCTGGGATTCTGGAAAGAGACCACGCCGTGGCCGGTAGACCAGCGCCAGGATACCTCGCCGTTCGGCTGAGACTCGACCCCGTGCCAGCCTTCCTCGTAGACCAGGAAGCTGCTCTCGTGTTGCGGCGTGAACGTGATGGAGGCGGTGCGGTAGGCGTTCTGGCCGATATGGTCACCTGCGAGCGCCAACCGCTCACCGGTCGACGCCAGGTGCAACCCGACGGCAATCTCTGCTTCCCCGATATACGGATAGAGCGGCGCCATGATCCGGCGCGTGTACCAGATGGTCTGTCCCGGCTCCCACTCGCTCGTCGGCGTCGCCGGCCGATGATCGTCACTCCAGATCCGCTCGCCGTTGTTGTCGAGCACCTGGGCGAAGACGGTGTAGTCGTCCGTCATCGGCACGAGGTCCGGCAATACATCGAATCTAAACGTCATCTCGAGCGGTCCGCCGACCGGCACGCTCGTCCGGTCCAACTGCAGGTTGACGCGCGCTACCGGCGAACCGGACGCTCCGCCGCCACAGGCGGTGGCGGGCAGTAGCGACGCCGCCAGCACGATCGCTGCGGCTACGGTCCGTAGTCCGCTGATGAAGTGGTGCCGCATCAACAAGGAGCATACCATTGGCTCCACGACGCTGGAGCTTGTGAAACCAAGGGATCGCGCGCGACGTCAGAAGCGGTACTTCAGAAGTGTCCAGACCGCCTGGAAGAAGTCCTTCCAGGAGATCTTCTTCCCCTCCGCAAAACTCCGCCCCTGGTACCGGATTGGCACCTCGTGAATCGGGATCCCGCGCTTCAGGATCTTGGCGGTAATCTCCGGCTCGAAATCGAAACTGTTCGACACGGTCTCGATCTGCTGCAGTAACGTCCGGTCAATCAGCTTGTAGCACGTCTCCATGTCGGTAAGCGACGAGCCGTAACAGCAGTTGGTAAGCCAGGTCAGCAGGCGGTTCCCGACGCGGTGACGGATCGCCATAGCCGGGCGCCCGGCCGCTAGACGCGAGCCGTACACCACCTGCGCCTTCTCCTTCACCGCAGCGTCGAGCAGCCCAGCGTAGTCGGCCGGATCGTACTCGAGGTCGGCATCCTGCACGATCACGTAGTCGCCGGTGGCGCGAGCGAAACCGGCCCTGAGCGCCGCCCCCTTCCCCTGGTTGGCGGGCTGCAGCAGCAGGGTCATCCCGTCCCCCTCGCGCGCCGCCCGCTCCCGCAGCAGCTCGCGCGTCCCGTCGGTGGAGCCGTCGTCCACGACGATCACCTCCGTATCCAGATCGACCGCCGCAACACGGTCGAGCAGTTCGATGATCGTCGCCCGTTCGTTATAGACCGGGATCACAATGGAAAGACGCATGGCCAGGAGTGCAAGACGCCGCAGACGGTCTACTGCCCCCGTGGTGACATCGAAGACCGGATCAAGGAGCTGCTCGACGGGCCGCAAATCGACCGCACGGGTCCGGCGCAGCCGGGTGGCAGGCGCCGCCGAGGTCTCCGGGACCATCAAGTAGGCCGCCACGGCCGGCCTGCCGGGCATCCCCGACGCGCCGGAGATCGATGTAGTCGATCTCGAAGCCCTGTCTGCCGCGCACGCGGAACTCCACGTCCCGGAAGCTCCGGTCGGCATGGAACGACAGTGTCAGGAACGATGCCCTCGACCCGGACACTCGGAAAGCGCGTCTAGCGATCTGGTTGCCGCCCCGAGAGGAAACGACCTCCAGGACTCCGGCTGTCGGTACTCCCGGCCGCACGGCCGCCACGATCTCGTACGCGCCCGGATCGAGGGAAACCCACGGTCCGGCCACGGCGAACGCGTGCTCCCGGTCCTGCCGGCACACAAGACCGTTACTGGCGTGCGATTGCGGATAAGCCGTGCAGCGTCTCGGCATGTGCTCCGCCTCGTAACGGCGCAGCGGCGATGTCGTTTCGCGCCCCAGGGGATCATCGACTGGCAGCAAGAACAACGCGGCGACGGCGGTGGCGAGAGCAGGCAGGCACCGCCACCGGCGCAACCAGCCCGCGGCGACCAATGCCAGAGCCGCGCAGGCCCAGACGACGTTTGGGGCATACCCGATGTTGCCGTGCGGACCAAGCTTCGGCAACGACAACATTATCGGGACAGGAAAGAGGGATGGCTGCCACAGGTCAGGAGCGAACAGCCCATTAAAGAGCCGCTGCGGGGCGGGAATCCAGGAGACCGCGAGCGCCGCCTGATACGCGATCCCGGCGAGCAGGACCAGCCCTACGGCGTACGGCGAGCGCCACCCCCGCAACTCGCGAACGGCGATCCCAACAGGAACGAGCCAGAGCCACATCGCCGACCAGCCGAAGCGCCCGGCAGGGCCCACGTGGCCACCGTAGGGAATCTGCTGCAGCGCGTTCGGGACGACGACCGACGCGTACAGCAGCAGCCAAGGCAGCACCAGCGGATGCCGGCGGCGGATCATCCAGCCCAGCGCCACGAGGCCAGACAACAGGAGCGGCTGCGACACGAACATTCCGTGCACCTGATCGAGATGCTGACCCAGTACGAGCTCGATTGCGCGAGCAACATCAAAGTTCAGCTCCCCACCACCGCGGCCACCCAGGAGATCTCCGAAGTACGTCCAGGAGAAGGTGGCGAACAGGGCGGGTCCAGCCAGGAAGAGCATGGCGAACGTGGCGTACATCACGGGTGTAAACCGCACCCGGTGGCGCCACAATTCGCCAGCTCCCATCGCCGCGAGCACTGCCGTGGGCGCGTAATACTTCACATGCAGCCAACACAGGAGTCCCGCGAAGAGCCAGTAGACGCACCAGGAACCGGCGTGCGCGCGCGGGCCAGTTCGCCACAACCAGCTCGCCAATGCGAAGATCGCCACCCCGCCGGCAAGGTCCGGGTAGAGCTGCGACGAGCCGAACACGACCGGGCTGCACGCCAGCACGCCGAGCGTGGCGAGCATCGCGTTGATGGGGTCGAGGACCGTGCAGCACCAGCGATAGACTGCCACGCCGAGGGTCAGCGTCAGCAGCAGGACGAGCGAGACTCGCGCCCCGGCGGTGCCGTCCAACCCGAAGGGAATTGCCAGAATGACGCCGAGTCCCGGCATGTGCTGCGGTCCACCAGTGCGCATCAAGGCGTGTGGCTGCATGGGAGCCGGGAAGATCTCCCCGTTGATTGCGTCGTGCTGGTAGTTGTTGCGGACATCGAAGTCGAAGTCGCGCAGTACGCTGGCTGCAATGATCAGGTAGTGCGGCTCGTCACCGTCGACGGCAAGCGGCTGGACTGTCGCGAGAACGGCCGCGGGCACGACCACTAGTACGGCCAACAGCACTAGGAGTGGCAGTCGTGGGAGCCGTCGGCGCTCGGCGGACCTGTACATTACGATAGGATACCGTGGCCTATGATCCACCGCTAGCCAGCCAGCGGTGGGGGTGCACGTCCCTCCGAGGCGGTGAAAGAGGGGCAGGTGCTGCCGTAAGGGAGATGCACCTTCATGCCGGCCTGGAGGCCGGCGCACCAGGGGCCGGCGCACATCACGGCCGGTCTGGAGGCCGACGCACCAGGGGCCGGCGCACCGTCGCGGTCGCACTGGCCGCCCTTGCCCTGACCGGCGCGCGTAGTGCGGCAGGCGCGGAGTCGTGGAGCGCCACTTCCGGGGACGTGCACGTTCGCTGCCGCCTCACGGTCGGCGGCAGCTTCGATGTAGTCACATCCGCACTCTCCGGAACGCTTGAGCGCGCGACGCCGGACGGCGCGGACTACTCCGGCGAACTCCGGGTAGACCTCGCGACACTCGACAGCGGCATCGGGTTGCGGAACTCCCATCTCCGCGACAACTACCTCGAGGTGGAACGAGGCCCGGAGTTCCGGCATGCCGTGCTCTCGGACATCGTGCTCGACGATCCGCTGCCCGCCAGCGCCGGCCGCCACGAGACGGCGTTCTCGGGAACACTCTCCCTGCACGGCGTGGAGCGCCCGGTCGAAGGCGAGGCGGAGCTGCGCCGCCGCGACGGTCGGATGCAGGTGGAGGCGACGTTCTCCATCAGCCTGGAAGCGTTCGACATCCCGCCGCCGCGGTACCTGGGTGTCGGCGTCCGCGACACCGTGGAGATCACCGTCACGTTCGATGCGGCGCGCGCTGATGAGCCGTCGGGCGCCACGCCATGACCTGGTCCGGAGGAAGGCGCGCCGCCGCGCGCATCGCGCTCACCGCCGCGTCGTTGCTGGCGGCATGGGGCGCCGGGCCCGTGTTCGCCGAACCGACGTTCCTGTCCAGGCAGTACCCACGCTGCACCGCCTGTCACTACTCGGAGTCGGGCGGCGGGCTGTTGACGCCGTACGGACGGTCGCTGTCGCGGGAGGAGATCTCGACGTTCGGCCGCCAGGGCGCCGGCGTGGACCCGACGCAGCCGGCCGCCGACGAGGAAGGCTTCCTCTTCGGCGCCCTCGGGAGCGAGAGCCCGCTGCAGCTCGGCCTCGACATCCGGCCCTCGCATCTGGGCGTCAACGTGCCCGGCCGAACCCTGGCCGACCGCAATTTCCTCATGACCCTCGATCTGCAAGCGGCCTGGCGTCGCGACCGCTGGACCGCCTACGGCACGGTCGGACGCCAGCCCCGTGCCAGCGGCGGCCGGGTGGTGTCGTACGAGCACTGGGTCTCCTACCAGGTTGCCGACGGCGTGAGCGTGCGCGGCGGACGGTTCCTGCCGGCCTACGGCGTCCGGTTCGCCGACCACACGTCGTTCACCCGCGAGCGGCTCGACCTCGCCCAGGACGATCAGATCTACGGCGTCGAGGTGGGCGTGTCGACCGATCGGACGCTGCTACAGGTATCCGCCGGCCCGGGACGCGCCGAATCACTGATCGACGGCGACGGACGTAGCGCGTTCACCGGAAGCGGCCGGTTCCAGTTCGACGTCGGACCCCGCACCGTCCTCGCGGGATCCGTCCGCCACCGCGGCGCGTCGGACGCCGGCCCCTCACGCACCGGAGGCGGGCTCTCCTTCGGCTACGCCCCGACCGCCTGGCTCACCACCTGGACGCATGCGGACGTTCAGCACCAGGCGCTGCGGACGAGCAGCCGCTCCTACATCGTCGCCAACCAGACGTCGGTCGAGGCGGTGCGCGGCCTCTGGCTCCGCGTGTCGCCGCAGGTGCGCTGGACGGATCGCGACCCGCGGGGCGAAATCCGCCGCATGGTCTACGGCCTGGACTTCTATCCACGCACCCACTGGCACGTCAACGTCTCGTACTACCGCGACCACCTCCCGTTCAACGGCCAGCGCGTGCAGACGCTGCTTGCCCAGTTGCACCTCTATCTGTAACGCTAGCTTCCGTGACGACAACCCTGCGCTGCTTCCTATCACTTCCGCTGGTTCTGGTTCTCGCGCTGGGTGTCGCCGCCTGCGGTGCGGATTCCCCGCCCGCGCCGACCACCCCGACGCCGACTACCCCGACTCCGCCGCCACCGGCGCCGGATCCCAACGAATTGATGCCCACGTTGTCGAGCATCCAGAGCCTCGTGTTCACCCCGCAATGCGTCATGTGTCACGGGGACGACGTAGCGGAGGCCGGTCTCAATCTGGAAGAAGGGACGTCGTTCGCGTCGCTCGTCAACGTGCCCAGCACTCAGGTGGCGCTCGATCTCGTAGAGCCGAACGACGCGGAGAACAGCTATCTGATCCACAAGCTCGACGGCCGCGACGGCATCGTCGGCGACCGGATGCCCTACGATGCCGAGTTCCTCTCCGAGGCGGACATCGACGTCATCAAGCAGTGGATCAAAGACGGCGCGCAGGACAACTGACCGCCGAGCTGCACCACTCACGCAAACTCATGTGATTATTGTTGCTGCTTGCGCTGGTTCAGCACAGGCCCCGCACCACAAGTTAGCGTAGATGGCACCGCTGCAACGTGCTCACGTCGTCGCCTTTGGCGCCGTTCTACTGGTCGCTATCTGGCTGCGCGCACCGCAGATCTCCACAGGCCTACCATACTTCTATGATGCGGACGAAACGACCCAGTTCAACCGGTTGGTGCGGATGGTCCAGACCAACGACTACCACCCTTACTTCTTCCATTACCCGTCGCTGGACCTCTACTTGCGGATGCCCGCGTTGGCGGGTGGCTTCCTGTGGTCGGCACGAGAGGGCGACATAAGTTCCATTCACGAGATCGTCAGGATCGACATTATCGCACCCGACCGGATCGCCAGAACGGCATCGCATCCGCGCATCGTCATGTGGGTGCGCTCCGTCACTCTGTTCTTCAGCCTGCTGATGCTCGTTGCGACGGTAGGAATTGCGCGCAGGCTCACTGCCTCACCTTGGGTGGCGGTCCTAGCGGGGGTGTTCGTGGCGTGCTCCCCACCGCTGATCGAGGACTCGGAAAAGATCGGCGTCGACACGCTGATGGCAGCAATGTGCGTCGTGACCGTGTGGCTGTCGTTGCGCACCATGGAGCAGCCGAGCGTGGGGCGAGCGGCACTGGCAGGACTAGCGGCGGGGCTCGCCATATCGAGCAAGTACAACGCCATGCCGATCGTCATCGTGCCAGCGCTGGCTTGCCTGCTCTCGGTCCGCTGCTCGCCTGGCATGCTGACGGCGGCGTTGGGTCTACCGGCAGTCGGGTTTTTCGCCGGGACTCCGTACGGTTTGTTCTATCCTGCCGACCTCCTCAACGGAATGGCGGACGGGATCACGTACTACTCACTCCCTGGAAGCTCCGGTCCGCGCATCGAGCCTGGCTGGCCGCACGCAGCGCGCTTTCTCGGTTGGTTGTCAAGGAATGCGATGGGTGTCTCAGTCACGCTGGCCGGCATCACCGGCGCCGCCCTGCTGCCGATCGCCGACCGACACCGCCGCGCGGCGATCGTGATGCTGGCGTTCCCACTGGCGTTCGGCGTGTTTATGGTCAATCAGCACGCCGCCTTTTTCCGCAACATGCTCGTATTGATCCCGTTCTTCGCCGTTGCCGCAGCATGGGCGGCGGAGCGGCTGGCAAAGCACCTGTCCCGGCAACCGTGGATGCCGTTTGGGGGAAGGGCGGTCATGCCAATGCTCGTCTTCCTCCTTCTCGCACAGCCGGTAGTCATGGCTATCAACCTGTGGCAGGAGACAGGGACGGCGCCTGAGAGCCGACGCCTGGTCAGCGCGTGGCTGGCAGAGGCCGTTAGTCCGGAGACGGAAACGGCAATCACCGAAGAACTGCGGCTACCAGCGGCAGACTATCGTACTACGGGCATCACGATGGCACGCACCGATCAGTTGACCGATCCGAAGCGGCTGTTTCTGGACGGCTATGACCGAATTGTCGTCGGTCCGAACTTCGAGCTCCCCGCGCACGCCACGGACCTGTTGCAGGTACACCGGATCTTTGCGGGCGATCGCTACCAGACCTACATTCCGCGCAATCCGGAAATAACGATCTACAACCTGCCTGCCACGCTCGCGTACCACCCAGGGGTGCGTGAGCTGGTCGCACGCGACCCACGCTACGAGCTGACCGACGGCGTCGTGCGCACGCGCATCGCGCGGCTCGCGCTCGATGGTCTGGGCTCGGGAACAGTCCAAACGCCGCACTCAACCATCACACTTGATCTCCGCACGCCGTGGCCGTCGCAGTCCTGTCGACTCGAGCTGCCCCGTTGGCAATCACCCGAGCTTTGCGCTGACCTCCCGCCCGGACACCGGGAGACGCGATCCGTCACGATCCCCACGGATGTACTGGCCGGACAGAGTTGGTTGTGGATCGTCGTCCGCCGCGTCCACCTGGATCCCGATTCCACGCGGGAGCGCAGGCTCCGACTCGGGATGGTGGTGGACGCGCTGACCGTAAGTCCGGCGCCGTAGCGTTCGCTGGCGACCGAGTTCTCGATAGTGCCGTCCACGCCGCGACCGTTGTACCTCGCCATTGAGGATGGCCAGAACGCGACGACCGGGCGAAGCGCAAATAGCGTCGGGCGTCAGGCGGCCAGGGAGGTCGAGCAGGTCTAATTCTGGGTGACTATGGATTTAATGCCAGCCTATCCGGACTTTCCGTCGCGGCGGCGGCCATTCGCCGAGCGTCCGCCAGTACGACACGGCAAGTCATTTATATAGTTTGAGGTAGTCAGGCCAGTACACCCACGCTCCCCATTCTGTACCCCACAAGGTGAACGGGACCGCATAGTGCCACAGACGCCTTCCGCGAGCAAACCAGACCTGGGCAACCGTGGTACAGGGATCCAGATCAACCGCGTCGATCCGCCAGATCCGAACCACTGCGACAGACGACGACGCGGCAACATCGAGTCAGAACGGATCCACTCTTGAGGATCCGAGCTCACTCACCAGATCACGAAAGCACACGAAAACCGGCCACGGAAAAAGCTGGCTCCTGACCGGTTATAGTGTCAGGAAGCAGCTTACTCAACGTGCCACATTGGGACTGGCAGGGGGCTCCGCCCCTCGACCCCCGGACAGAGATACCGTGCGGGCTGGGGATTCAGGCCCGGCCGTCGCCGGGTCGCTGAGGTTGCCACAAATGGGAAATTTACGGTGGCCACCAACATGGTCACCCGGCGTTGCACCGCCGTTGCGGCCGGCGCCGGGTTCGATGGCCTCGGCAGCCCGTTCGTGGTCGTCGAGCCGCCACACGAGCGGGGGACGCCGCGCGGTCGAAGTCGCCGACAGGGCCACCCATCAGAAGCGCTACGGTCCGGCGTCGCGGCTGCTGCATGCGCTGGCGCTCGAGCGCCCCTTCGTCGCGGAGACCTGGCTCGACGTCGAGGAACTGCTGCACGGCCGCAATCTACCCGCAGCGGACGGCGGCGCGCATGTCTTCGTTACCGGTTTGGCACGCGCCGGCACCACGATGTTGATGCGGCTGCTACACGCCTCGGGCCGGTTCGCGTCGCTCAGCTACCGCGACATGCCATTCGTCCTGGCGCCGAACCTCTGGGCCTCGCTCACGCGACGGTCGCGGCGCGACCTCCCGGCGCAGGAACGGGCGCACGGCGACGGTGTCGTCGTCGATGCCGACAGTCCGGAAGCGCTCGACGAGGTCTTCTGGCGCGTCGTCTGCGGGAGCGACTACATCGGACCGAACACGCTGTCGCCGATGGAGGCGGACCGCGACGCGATGGATCGCTTCCGCCGCTACGTCGCCCTGGTTCTGAAGCGGTATGGGTCCGACCGATACCTGTCGAAGAACAACAACAACCTGCTGCGGCTGCCGTCGTTACGCCGCGCGTTCCCGAATGCGCACTTGGTTGTCCCGTTCCGCGATCCGCTGCGCCAGGCGGCGTCACTCCTGACGCAACACCGGCGCTTCTCCCAACAGCAGCGGGACGATCCGTTCACCCGCCGCTACATGGCCTGGCTCGTGCATCACGAGTTCGGTCTCGACCACCGCCCGTTCGCGTTTGCGGGCAGCAACGCGCCCGCAGATGCGGACCGCGATGACCCGGCGTACTGGCTGCAGCAGTGGGTCGCCGCCTACTCGCACGCGCTGGAGTGCGCGGACGAGACCGCCATCAATCCGATATTCGTCAGCTACGAATGGATTTGCGCCGAGCCGGAGCGGGCTTGCGAGGCGCTGGCGTCACGTCTCGATCTTCCCCCGACGGCGCTCACGTTCGCGCCCCGCCGCTCCCCGACCGACACGCCGGCAATCGCCGACCGCCCGCTGGTCGGCCGGGCGTGGGAGCTGTACGCGGCGCTCGACGAGCGGAGCCGGCGAGATGCGGCGACGCCATAGCGCTGTTCAACTGGGGGCGTGCTATATCATGGGCGCGTCTTGTGCATCGCAGATCGTCTAATGCGACGGGTGGCGGCGCTGGTTCCGGTGGCGTTGCTGGCGTGGGCACCGGCAGCGGAGGCCTACATCGGGCCTGGCGTCGGCTTGGGCGCGATTGCGCTCGTCGCGGGGATGATCGGGTCGATCGTCCTCTGGTTCACGGCGATCCTCTGGTATCCGTTCCGGCGCATGCTGCACCGGCGGCGCGAGGCGATGAAGCGATCCGCCGAGCCGGCTGACACCCTGCAGGCAACCGACGCGCCGGCGGCGGAAGACCGCGCCGCGTCCTGATTCACCGGCAGCCCTGATCGCCATCAGTCACGCGGTTGCGAAGACGTTGAGCGATGTGCTCTTCGCCGGCAAGCTGGCCGCCAACAAGGGAGCGTCTGCGCTGCTGCCGCAACCGCCGATCTCCCGCTGTCGCTGGTGGTGACGGGCGATGGTCCCGCGCGGGCGTTGCCATTGCCGCCGCCCTGTTGAAGCGTTGCGCGCCTCCCTGTGACGGGCGAAGCGGGCCGGGCCGTGTCAACGTCTTTGAGACAACCTGATTCAGCATTTACTGTAGCGACTCCACGCCATCGACGCGGTGCAACGACGACCGATCGAGCGGCGGTCGCGGCCGGGCAACGACCGCATGCTGCGAGTCGTCCGGGGTGCCGGTCGTCGGTCCTGGGGCATCCTGGCGGGTCGTTCTCGACGGCCGATTGATCCATACGGCGGTCGGCAAGGTTTCTGGGCGTGGTGGTCCGCTGACGAATCGCTCCGGATGCGCGGCGTAGGCCACGAGGCGGGTGCGGTGACGCAGGTCGAAGATCGCCGGCGCGCGGCCGTAATGCACGTCGGCCGGCGTGAGATAGCTGAGGCCGCTGTGGTGGTGGGCATCATTGTACCAAGCCAAGAGGTCGTGGCAGATGGCGCGCGCGTGTTCGAGTGCGCCGAACCGCTTCGGAAACTCCGGCCGATACTTGAAGGTGCGAAACTGCGCCTCCGAGAACGGATTGTCATTGCTCACGCGCGGCCGCGAGTGGCTGGCCGCGATGCCGAGGTCGGAGAACAACAGCGCGACGAGCTTGCTGCGCATGGGCGCGCCGCGGTCGGCGTGAATCGTGAGCTGCTGCGGCTGGATACGCTGCTTCGCGCAGGTCTGCTCGATCAAGCGCTCGGCCAAGTGGGCGCTCTCCTTGACCGCCACCATCCAGCCCACGACGTAGCGGCTGAAGAGGTCGAGGATCACATACAGCGAGTAGTAGAGAGAGGGAACCGGGCCCTTCAGCTTGGTGATGTCCCAGGACCAGACCTGATTCGGCGCCGTCGCGACGAGCTCGGGTTTGACGTACGCCGGATGCCGCACCTGGTCGCGGCGCTCCCGCACTTCGTCGGCCTCGGCGAGCACCCGATACATCGTGCGCGGGGAGCAGAGGTAGGTCTGCTCCTCAAGCAACGTCGCATAGACTTCGGCGGGCGATTGATCGACAAACCGCGCGCTGTGCAACGTGTCGCGGACGGCTCGCCGTTCGGCAGGGACCAGCGCGCGCGGCGACGGCGCGCGGGGCCGCCGGGGCGTCGCCGGCGGCGTGGGCCGGCGCCGCCGATAGAGCGACGCGCGGGACACGCCGATGCTCTGACACAACGCCGACGTCTCGCCCTTCGCCGTGACGGCCTCGATCGCGCGCATCAGTCGGTCTCGTCGGTGTCGAGGGGTTTCAGGGGGATCTCCAGGATCTCGGCAACTTTTTTTTAGAGGGCGATGATCGTCTCGGCCCGCTGCAGCTTCCGCTGGAGCCTGCGGTTCTCGGCTTCCAACTGCTTCACACGCGGGTCGATCGGACGTGGGGTCGGGCCGCGCCGACGTCCCCGCATGTCCCGCAGGGCGCCCTGCTCACGCTGCCGTCGCCAGTTCGCCAAGTGCGAGCTATACAAGCCTTCTCGGCGCAGCAGCGCCCCCAGCTCGCCAGGCCGCTTGCACGCGTCCGCCTGCTTGAGGATGCCGAGCCGATACTCCGCCGTGAACCGGCGGCGCTCGGCTTTCGCCGGCACTTCAGGATCGGGTGCCGTCGCGGCTGACGTAGCCGTGGGCCCGAAGGCTCCGGTCGCCCTCCGGGCTCCCCCCGCGTTCGGCCCCGCGACCACGTCCATCTCCACGGCTGGTGGCATGCGATTCATCCATCAAACCCTCCCCCGCCCCGACACTAATCTCAATAGGGAGGTTGTCTCACAGATCATTGGCACAAGGGGCAAGGTGGGGAGCCGTTTTGCCGCCCTCGAGCCGATCGCGCAAGGGCTCGGGCGACTCTACGGCTCGGTCGAGGCGGACGTGGCCCGCGGCCTGGCGCTACGGATGGACCACGGCAGCCAGTATCTGTCAGACCACTTCCTCAACCAGGTCCGCTACTGGGGCATCCACCCCAGCTTCGGCTTGCTTGAAGAACCGGAAACCAACGGGGTCGTCGAGCGCTGGAATCGCACGCTCAGGGAGCCAGCGATCTACGGCCGGGTCTTTCACAGCCTCGCCGAAGTACGCGCCGCCGTCGCCGCGTTCGTCGAACGCTACAACCAGTGCTGGCGCCTCGAGAAGCTCTCCTATCGCACGCCACTCGAAGCGCGCGAGGAGTACAAGCTACGTCAAGCCGCGTAGCGCAAACGTGTGTCCAAGAAACCGCGTGCGGTACAGATGAAGCATAAACTACTGTAAATACCTCCATCGTCGAGACGATGTTTGGCAGCATCGTGGACGCTTCCTTCCCGGTGATTGCGTTCCCTCAAGCTGTCCCTCGTGGCCATCCAGCAGCGTCGGCGTATCCCGCTGCAGCAGAACGGACCGCCCGAGCACCAGCGCGTCCATGCAGGTCGCCATGAAGCAGCGCCAAGCGTCATCGGGCGTCCGGACGATCGGCTCGCCCCGAACGTTGAAGCTGGTGTTGACCGTGACGGGGCAGCCGGTCTTCGCTTCGAACGTCCGCAGTAGCGTATCGAACCGGCCGTGCCGCGCGGCATCGACCGTCTGCAGACGGGCCGAGTAGTCGACATGCGTCACCGCCGGCACGTCGGAGCGGACGGCGCGTAGGCGGTCGAACCCCTGCCGGCCGTCGCCGTCCACCGGCCGCCTCCGCGCCTCGGCGACCGGCGCGACGATCGACATGTAGGGACGGTCGTCGTCCGGGCGCAACAGAAAGTAGTCGCTGCACCGCTCCCGCAGCACCGCCGGCGCGAAGGGACGGACGACTCGCGGAACTTGATCTGCAGGTTCATCCGCGACTGCATCTTGGGGTCGCGGGGATCGCCCAGGATGCTGCGCGATCCAAGGGCGCGCGGACCGAACTCCATCCGTCCCTGGAACCAGCCGACCACCTGCCCCGCCGCGATCAAGTCCGCGACCGCCGCGCAGAGCGCCTGATCGTCGGCGTAGTCGTCGCGGGGCGCGCCCGGGAACGTGCCGGATGGTCGTGACCCTGGCGGGCATCGCGATGCGTCACCTCTGGCTGGCGCGCGACCGCTAGGGACCGGCATCCCCCTACGCGCCGTACTGGAAGGTGGCACTGCACGCCGGAATGGCGCTCGCCGGCCTAGCCGTGATCGGCCGCGTGCTGGCAGCACGTCTGCCCGCTCTGAATCCGCCGCCGCTCTGGCACGACGACCTGGTGTACGTCGCCGTCATCCGGTCCGAGAGCTTCCTCGACATGGTGACCGCGCCGATCCATGTCGCGCCCGGTCCGCTCGTCCTGTGGCGTGGGATGCACACGCTTATCCCCGATCCTGAATGGGCCCTCCAGCTCTTGCCGTTCGTTTGCGGCATCGCGGCGATTCCGCTGATGGCGTTCGTCGCCTGGCGGCTGACGGGCGACGACGCCGTGGCGCTGCTGGCCGGAGCGGTCACGTCGCTGGTACAACTCCTCGCCGACTACACAATACCGCGTGGCGGCCCGCCGGCCGGCTGTGTTGCTGACGCCGCAGGCGCTGATGTCCTTCCTGAACAGGAAGATTTCGAGGGGAGCGACCTGTACCTTTCTGGATGACCTTGCGCGGATAATCGCGTAGAGGTCGGGCAGGCCGCCGGGAGCTACCGGGGAGCGACGTGTGTCTTCGAGCACTGGGTCGGAATTTGTGCCCGGCGGTCCAGCCATCGATGGATGCCCCGTGGGGAGTCTGCGGCGCAGAGCGCCAGTACAGGTCTCGGCAGGCATCGTTGGCGCGCCCGTTCGATCAACGGCAGACGAGGAGGTGCGGGTTGCAGCTGGGGTGGTTCGTTGGTGTCGACTGGGGTTCACAGACGCACCAGGCGTGCGTGACTGATGCGGCCGGGGAAGTGGTCGCAGCGCGGGCGTTCGAGCACGGCGGCCAGAGGCTCTCGGAGATGGCGGACTTGGCTGTTGTCGATGGCGGGCGGCGAGGCGGTTGCGGTCGGCGTGGCGATCGAGGTGCCGCGCGATCCGGTGGTTGAGAGCCTGATGGAGCGGGGCTTCGTGGTCCACTCGATCAATCCGAAGCAGCTTGACCGCTTCCGGGACCGTATCTCGCCGGCGGGCGCGAAGGACGACCGTCGGGACGCGCGGGTGCTGGCCGCGGCGCTGCGCAAGCTCCGGTCAACCCCCATGCATTTCTTCTCTGGTCAACCGTCGCCCGACGTTCAGTCTGCCTTGCAGTTCGCGCATTACGTGCACGGCCTCAGCGGCTTGTCGCTTGCGGCCGACGTAGTCCGCCAGCCACCGGCGGAACTGCTCGTTCAAGGTCGTGCGCTCGCTGGCCGCCCTCTGGCGCGCTGCCTCGATCAAACCGTCGTCGGCACTCAAGGTGATGTTCTTCATGGGTTCAGTGGCGGAAATGCCGCCGCCCGGTGAAGACCATGGCGAGGTTCTGCTCGTCCGCGGCGGCGACCACGTCGGCGTCCCGCACCGATCCGCCGGGCTGGGCGACCGCCGTCGCACCCGCCTGAGCGATCGCGTCGAGCCCGTCCCGGAACGGGAAGAAGGCGTCCGACGCGGCCACCGTCCCCCGCAGGTCCGTGCCGGCCTGCGCGGCCGCCTTCATGGTGGCGACGTTCACCGCATCGACGCGGCTCATCTGACCCGCCCCCACCGCCGCCGCGCGATCCGCGCGCGCAAAGATCACCGTGTTCGACTTCACATGCGCGCAGACGCGCCACGCGAACCGGAGGGCTGTCCACTCCGCGGCGGTCGGCGCCCGCTTCGTGACGACCCGGATCGGCTCCCCCGGCACCACCTCGACGCGGTCACCCCATGGCTCGGCGCATTCGACGACGCGGTCCCGCTCCTGCACCAGCCAGGCGCCCAGGATGGAGCGGACGTCGCGCCGCCCCGCATCGTCGCCGCCGCTGAAGTCGGCCACCACCAGGCGGAGGTTCTTCTTCTTCGCCAGCACGGCGCGCGCCTCGTCGTCGACGGCCGGCACGACGACGCATTCGATGAACGTCTCCGCGATGGCCACCGCGGTCGCGCCGTCGAGCGGCCCGTTCAACCCGACGATCCCGCCGAACGCCGACATCGGGTCCACCTCGCGCGCCGTGACGTAGGCGTCGCGCAGGCTTCCGGCCGTCGCCACGCCGCACGGGTTGGTGTGCTTGATCACCGCGGCGGCGGGCTCGTCGAACTCATGCGCCAGGCGCGCGGCGGCGTCCAGGTCGAGCAGGTTGGTGAACGACAGCGCCTTCCCCTGGAGAACTTGCGCACTGCCGAAGCCCCAGCTCCGGTCGGCGTAGAGCGCCGCCCGCTGGTGCGGGTTCTCGCCGTAGCGCAGATCGCGCAGTTTCGTCGCCCGGAGGTGCAGGTGGTCCGGCGCCACGCCATCCAGCGTCAGCGCGGATCGGGTGAACGACGCGCCGTCCGTCTCGACCGCCTCGAGCGCGGCGGCGATCGTGGCGTCGTAGTCGGCGGTGTGCGCGAACGCCTTGCGGGCCAGCTCGAAGCGGAACCGCCGGCCGTCCGGGGCGCCACCCGCCGCCGCGGCTCGCGCGTTCGTCCGGTCGAGCAGGTCGAGCACCCGCGAGTAGTCGCCCGGGTCGACCACGATCAGGACGTCCTCGAAGTTCTTGGCGGCCGCGCGCACCATGCTGGGACCGCCGATGTCGATCTGCTCGATCAGGTCATCGACCGATGCGTCCGACGCCGCAGTCTGCGCGAACGGGTAAAGGTTCACCACCACCAGGTCGATCGGCGTGATCCCCTGCCCGTCGATGGCCGCGAGGTCGTCCGGCCGGCTGCGGCGCGCCAGGATGCCGCCATGCACCGCCGGGTGGAGCGTCTTCACGCGGCCGTCCATCATCTCCGGGAAGCCGGTCACCGCGGAGACGCCAGTCACCGCGAGCCCCGCCTCCGCGAGCGCACGCGCCGTCCCGCCGGTCGAAATCAGTTCCGCTCCCCGATCGATCAGCCCGCGGGCGAAGTCGACCAGGCCGGCCTTGTCCGAAACACTCAGCAGTGCACGCATCTTCAGGTCAGGCTACGTGAACCACGTATCACTCCTGCGCGTACGCAGGAGCCAGAGCAGAGGGAGCCACATCTCGCGCGCGAACGGCACCGGGCGGTCGTCAATCAGCACGTCGCAATCGTCCTTCGCGCCGACCAGCGCATAGAGCGCATGGAGGGCGTCGACATCGGCCGGATAGAAGCGTGCCCGATGACGCAGATGCTTCCCCTCGCCGGCGGTCCGATACTCGGCGGACGCCTTCGCCAGCTCCACGGCCCGCGCATAGTCCTCGCCCTCGAACGGCGGGAAGCTGAGCGTGACGGAGAACGGCCGTTCGGTCCGCCCGAACAACATTTCGTCAAGGTCGGGATCGAGCGCGGCCAGTTCCTCGTCGGTCGGGTGCTCGGGAAGCTCGGCGTACGGCCAGAACGATTCGCTGGGACGGTGTGGGGGCCGTTCGTCCAACGGTGGGCGATCGGGGTCGATCCGGCTGTCGCTCATCGCGGGGTCCGGGATCGTACCATACCCATCGGACCCGAGTAATCAAGATGCCGTCCAACCCGCGCGTCATTCCGTCGATTGAACAGCTCCGGCAGGAGGAGGCGGTGCGGCGCCTGGAAGCGCGCTATGGGCGCGAAGCGACCGTCGCGGCGCTCCGTCACGAGACCGCGGCGTTGCGCGAGCGGCTGACCGGCGGTTCGGGCGGCGGGCCGGCGGACCCCGACGACGCCGCCGCCGTCATTCTGGCTGGCCTCGAACCGCGTCTGCGCGCCGCGATCGCGCCGTCGCTCCGGCCCGTCATCAACGCCACGGGCGTCATCGTCCATACGAACCTGGGGCGCGCGCCGCTCGCCCGGGCGGCGCTCGAACGCATCGCGGAGGTGGCGTCGGGGTACGCCAACCTGGAATACGACCTCGCGGCGGGGAAGCGCGGGTCACGCACGGTGCATGCGGCGACGCTGCTGACGCAACTGACCGGCGCCGAGGCGGCGGTCGTGGTGAACAACAACGCGGCCGCGGTGCTCCTGGTGCTGGCCGCGCTGGCGGACGGCCGCGAAGTGATCATCTCGCGCGGCGAGCTGGTGGAAATCGGCGGGGGCTTCCGGATCCCGGACGTGATGCGGCAGTCCGGAGCGATCCTGCGCGAGGTGGGCACCACCAACCGGACGCGCGCGGCGGACTACGCCGCGGCCATCGGCGAACGGACGGCGCTGATCCTCCGGGTCCACCCGTCGAACTTCCGGATCGAAGGCTTCACCGAGCGGCCGCCGCTCGCGGAGCTGGCGCAGTTGGGCGCGCGCTTCGACATTCCGGTGGCGGAGGATCTCGGGAGCGGGCGGTTGGCCGGCGGGGCGGCTGCACGCCCAATCGGTGGCGGGGCGGCCGCCGTCACAATCGGTGACGAGCCGACGGTGGGCGCCAGCATCGACGCCGGCGTGAGTGTCTGCACGTTCAGCGGCGACAAGCTGCTGGGCGGACCGCAAGCGGGGATCATCGTCGGCCGGCGGGCGCTCCTCGAACGCGTCCGGCGGCACCCCCTGATGCGCGCGCTGCGAGTCGACAAGCTGACGATCGCCGCGCTGGAAGCGACGCTGATCGAACACGCCAAGGGTCAGGCGGACCGGACTGTGCCGGTGGCCCGGATGATCGCCGCGCCGGTGGAAGAGCTGGCGGCGCGGGCCGAGGCACTGTGCGCGCGACTGAGCGGCGCGGCGGGTCTGCGCGTCGCCGCGGAGGCCAGCGAAGCGGCCATCGGCGGAGGGAGCACGCCGGGGATCACCCTCGAAAGCCGCGCACTTGTGGTCGCGCCGACCGGCCGGTCGGCGGACGACCTCGCCGCCGCGCTGCGCGCCAATGAGCCGCCGGTGATCGGTCGGATTGCCGGCGACGCTCTCTGGCTGGATCTGCGCACCGTCCTGCCGGAACAGGACGACGCAGTGGCGGCGGCGCTGCTACGTCAGGCGTGAACGTCGGTCGTCGCGCGCCGCTTCGGACAGGCGCCGCACCGGAGCGACTCGCCGTGGGCGTCAAGGGGATCTTCGCCGCCGCATGAGCCGCGCAGGCAGGGGTAGCGGAAGAGCAGGCCGACCGCCATCGCCAGCATGATGACCGCGATTGCCGCGACGGTCAGCAGAAACAGCCCCACGTCCTCATCCTACACCCGGCACCATGCCGTGCGCCCTGCATGGTGCGCCGGCGTCCACGCCGGCAACCCTGGAGCCCCATCATCTACAATCCGGACAGGCCGTGACCCGACTCCTTCCCGCGGCAACCCTCGTCTGCTGCCTCACCGCCTGCACCGCCGCGCCGCCCGAGGCGTCCAATCCGCCGGCCCCTCAAACGCACCGCTTCGGCGGCGACACCATGGGCACCACCTACGAGGTGACCGTGGTCGCGGAGGCGCTCGACGACGCCCGGCTCGCCGCACTCGACACTGCCGTTGCGGAGGCCCTCGCGCGCATCGACGCGGCCATGTCCACGTGGCGGCCCGAATCCGAGTTGAGCCGCTTCAACCGCGCCGAGACGACCGATCCCTTCCCGGTTTCCGCGGAGATGGTCACCGTCATCGATCACGCGCTGGCCGTGAGCGCGCTGACCGGCGGCGCGTTCGACGTCACGGTCGGACCGCTGGTCGATGCCTGGGGATTCGGCCCGCCCGGGCATCCCCCCGCCGCGCCGGCCGAGGCCGACCTCACACGCCTCCGCGAGCAGGTCGGGTGGGAACAGTTGGCGGTGGACGTTGCGGCGTCAACCATCCGGAAGCGCTCGCCCGGCGTGTCGGCGGACCTCTCGGCCCTCGCGAAGGGCTACGCCGTCGATCGGGTGGCGGAGCTGCTGGAGCGCGAGGGATTCGCGAACCACCTGGTGGAAGTGGGCGGTGAAGTGCGCGCCGCCGGGTGGAGCGTGCGCGACGAGGCGTGGCGCGTCGGCATCGAGCGACCGTCCGCCGGACCGCCCGCCGTCCACCTCGCCGTGATGCTCAGCGGGCAGGCTCTCGCCACCTCCGGCGACTACCGCAACACCTATCTCCTCGACGGACAGCACGTCTCACACACCATCGATCCCCGCACCGGCCGGCCAGTCGCGCACGCGCTCGCCTCCGTCAGCGTCATCGATCCGCTGTGCGTCCGAGCGGACGCCATCGCGACAGCACTGATGGTCCTCGGCCCGGATGCTGGCTACACCCTGGCCGCCGGACAGGACTGGCCCGCGCTCTTCATCGTCCGCCGGCCAGACAGCACACTGGAAGAACGCGCCACGCCCGCCTGGGCGCAGTTCACCGCTCCGTAGGGCGGGCGCCGTGACCGCCCGGCGGGACGGACATATGGGGAAGGGGCATTCTGCGACAACGTGTACATTGAATATCTGAAGTTCAAAGTACACGCCCGGCCGAAATGCCCGGATCCACAACATACGAGGAGCGGCTGGTGCTACCCGAAGTCGTCGAAGAGGATGTTGTCCCGCTCCACGCCAAGGCTGTCGAGCATCCGCATGCACGCCGTGAGCATCATGGGCGGCCCGCAGATGTAGTACTCGATGTCCTCCGGCGCGGGATGGTCCTTCAGGTAGTTCTCGTAGACGACCTGGTGGATGAAGCCGGTGAGGCCGTCCCAGTTGTCTTCGGGCAGCGGCTCCGAGAGCGCGAGGCGCCACTTGAAATTGTCGTTTTCGGCCGTGATCCGGTTGAAGTCGTCGAGGTAGAACGCTTCCCGCAGGCTGCGCGCGCCGTACCAGTACGTGACCTTGCGGTTGGTGTGGACGCGCCGGAACTGATCGAAGATGTGCGACCGCATCGGGGCCATGCCGGCGCCGCCGCCGATGAACACCATCTCGGCGTCGGTGTCCTTCGCGAAGAACTCGCCGAACGGACCGGCGATGGTCACCTCGTCGCCCGGCTTCAGGCTGAAGAGGTAGCTCGTCATCTTGCCCGGCGGGGTCCCTTCCGGCGCCCGCGGCGGCGGCGAGGCGATCCGGACGTTCAGCATGATGACGCCCTTCTCCTCCGGGAAGTTCGCCATCGAGTAGGCGCGCGTCACCGGCTCGTCGAGCACCGCGATGTAGCGCCAGAGGTTGAACTTGTCCCAGTCGGCGCGGTACTCCTCCTCGACCTCGTAGTCGCGATAGTCGTAGGTCCCGGGCGGCGCCTCGATCTGGATGTAGCCGCCGGCCCGGAACGGCACCTCGTCGCCGACCGGCAGCTCCAGGATCAGCTCCTTGATGAACGTGGCGACGTTGTGGTTCGACCGGACCTTGCAGGTCCACTGGCGGACGTCGAAGACCTCCGCCGGGATCTCGATCGCCATGTCCTGCTTCACCTTCACCTGGCAGGAGAGCCGCACGCCCGAGCGCTCCTCTCCCCGGGTCAGGTGGCTCCGCTCGGTCGGCAGCACCGCGCCGCCCCCGTCGCAGACCGTCACCTTGCAGACGCCGCAGCTTCCCTTGCCGCCGCACGCCGACGGCACGAACAGCTTGCTGTCGGCCAGGGTGCCGAGCAGCGTGCCCCCCGCCGGCGTGTGGAGCGCCTTCTCCGGATCGCCGTTCACGGTGATCGTCACCTCGCCCGTCGCGACGAGCTGCCGGCGCGCCATCATCAGCAGGCCGACGAGCGACACGATGACGAACGAGAACATCGCAACGCCGAGGGTGACGGTAACCATCGCTACAGTTGCACTCCCGCGAAGGCCATGAAGCCGATGGCCATCAGCCCCACCAGCATGAAGGTCAGCCCGAGGCCGCGCAGGCCGGCGGGCGGGTTCGAGTAGCGCAGCCGCTCGCGGATGCCGGCCAGCGCAACGACGGCGAGCGCCCAGCCGATGCCGGAGCCGAGGCCGAAGACGGTGCTCTCGGCCAGCGTGTAGCTGCGCTCCACCATGAAGAGCGACGCCCCGAGGATGGCGCAGTTGACGGCGATCAGCGGCAGGAAGATCCCGAGCGCGGCATGGAGCGGCGGCGCGAAGCGGTCGAGGACCATCTCGACTATCTGCACCATGGCGGCGATCGTCCCGATGTACGACAGGAAGCCGAGGAACGACAGGTCGTACTCCGCGAGCGACGGATGCAGCCACGCCAACGCGCCCGGGCTGAGCAGCCAGCCGTAGATCAGGTTGTTCATCGGCACCGTGATCGTCAGGACGAAGATCACGGCGCCCCCCAGGCCGATGGCGGTGGTCACCTGGCGCGACACGGCGAGGAACGAGCACATGCCCAGGAAGAAGGCGAGCGCCATGTTCTCGACGAAGATCGACCGGACCGCCAGGCTGAGGTAATGCTCGACCATCTGCTGCGCCCCTCGCTACTCCGCTTCCACCTGCTCCGGCTTCCAGGTCCGGATCGCCCAGATCAGGAGGCCGATGATGAAGAACGCCGCCGGCGACAGCACCATCAACCCGTTCGGCGTGTACCAGCCCCCCTCGCTTGCGAGCGGCAGGACCGTCGTGCCGAAGACGGAGCCGGATCCGAACAGCTCGCGCAGGAGCGCCGTCACCATCAGGATCAGTCCGTAGCCCAGGCCGTTGCCCAGGCCGTCGATCAGGCTGAGGCGGGGCGGGTTCTGCATGGCGAACGCCTCGGCTCGGCCCATGATGATGCAGTTGGTGATGATCAGTCCGACGAAGACCGAGAGTTGCTTCGACAGCTCGAACAGGTACGCCTTCAGCACCTGATCGACCACGATGACGAGCGACGCGATGATCGTGAGCTGCACGATGATCCGGATGCTGGTCGGGATCTGCGACCGAAGCGCGCTCACCAGCAAGTTGGACGACATCAGCACCGCGACCACCGCCACGCTCATCACCAGCGCGGTGTCCATGCGGGTGGTCACCGCCAGGGCGGAGCAGATGCCGAGCACCTGCAGCGCGATCGGGTTGTTGTTGAAGAGCGGATCGATGAGCGCGTCGCGCGGCTTCGTCATCCCGCCAGCTCCTCCCGTCGCAGCCGATCGAGATACGGACCGAATCCCTCGACGTCCAGCCAGAAGCGGAGCATGTTGGTGACGCCGCGGCTGGTCATGGTCGCCCCCGCCAGGCCGTCCACCCGGTACGGGTCGTCCGCCGGCGGACCGGCCAGCCCCTTGATGACCGCGATCTCCGGCGTGCCGTCGGGGCCGAACGCCCTCCGCCCGTCCCAGAGCGCCTTCCAGCGCGGGTTGTCCACCTCGCCGCCGAGGCCGGGCGTCTCCTTGTGCTCGTAGTAGGTGAGGCCGCGGATCGTCTCGAGGTCGGCGTCGATCGCCACGAAGCCGTAGAGGATCCCCCAGAGGCCGAGGCCGTGAACCGGCAGCACCACCAGGTCGAGCTCGCCGTCCGCCCCGATCAGCTCGTAGACCAGCACCTCGTCCGCGACGCGCATCAGCCCGGCGTTGTTCGGCGGCGCATCCTCGCTGAGGTCCGGGTCGGCCGCCGCGAGGCGCCCATTGAAGCCGACCGGGTCGGTGCCCGACTCCTCGCCCGTCCGGCGATCGATCACCACCTGGCGGATCGGCGCGAACCGCTCGGCGATCTGCTCCTCCGACAGCGACTCGTCCGAGTCGGCCAGACCCGCGGCGACCAGGACGTTCCGCTGCATGTCGAGCATCTGGTTCGCTTCCTGCCGGTCGCGCAGGGTGACGGCGGACGACGACACCACGATGGCGCACACAACGCAGATGATCGCAGCGAAGACCAGGTTGTAGACGACGCTACCCTGCATAACGCGCCTTTCGCCGGCGGAGGTTCGCGCGGATCGCGAAGTAGTCGATCAGCGGCGCGAACAGGTTCATGAAGAGGATCGCCAGCATCATTCCTTCAGGATACGCCGGGTTCACGACGCGGATCAGGACGCACAGGAACCCGATCAGAAAACCGTACACCCAGTGCCCGCGGAGGGCCGACGGCGCGGAGACCGGATCCGTCGCCATGTAGACGGTTCCGAACGCCCAGCCGCCCGCCAGTAGGTGCCACACCGGGCCGACGTCGAAGAACGGGTTGGTGGCGGAGCCGATCGCGTTCAGGGCCATCGCGGTGGCGACCGTCCCCGCGAGCACGCTCAGCATGATGCGCCACGACCCGACGCCGGTGACGATCAGCAGCGCGGCGCCGGCGAGGCACGCGAGCGCGGACGTCTCTCCCATCGAGCCGGGGAGGAAGCCGATGAACGCGTTCCAGGGGTCGAAGCCCGCCCCGGCGACGGCCGCCGTCCCCCCCAGCGTCGCGTCGGCCAGAATGGTGGCCCCGCTCACCGCGTCGGTCGACGTGTCGGCCGCAATCCAGACCGCGTCGCCCGACATCTCCGCCGGATAGGCGAAGAAGACGAACGCGCGCGCGACGAGGGCCGGGTTCAGGACGTTCATCCCGGTGCCGCCGAAGATCTCCTTGCCGACGACGACGCCGAACGAGATGCCGAGCGCCACCTGCCAGAGCGGCACCGTCGGCGGCAGCACCAGCGGAAAGAGCATCCCGGTCACGAGGAAGCCCTCGTTCAGCTCGTGCTTCCGAACCAACGCGAACAGCGCCTCCCAGAGGCCGCCCACCGCGAAGGTGACCAGCAGGATCGGCAGGTAGTAGAGGCCGCCATGCGCCAGGCAGCTCACCAGGTTCTCCGGGGCGAAGCCGAGGCCCAGCGCTTCCATCGCCCCGGTCTGCCAGGTGTCGAGCGGCGCCGCGCCGCGCGCGATCGCCAGGTTCGCCTGGTAGCCGGTGTTGTGGAAGGCCATGTAGACGCAGCCGGTGAGCGCGACGACGACGGTCATCATCAGCCGCTTCAGGTCGAGCCCGTCGCGGACATGGGACGGTCCGGCGGTCACCTGTCCGGGGGTGTAGAGGAAGGTGTCCTGCGCCTCCCAGAGCGGATACAGCTTCTCGAGCCGTCCCCCCTTTTCGAAGTGATGCGCCTGCGAGTCGAGCAGGTGTCGCAGCCATTTCATCGTGTGGATGCCGGCCGGCAACGGCGTGGCGTTGCTGATCGGACGTTGCTTTGTGAAAAAAGTATCAAGCGCAGGCCGAAAAAAGACCGCGGCGCAATGCCGACGGCTCTCGGCCTCCCCTCTCGGTGAATCGTAGCGTACGGTGCGATTTTACACCACTTGACGGGACACTACCGATCCGCAACCATTGCCGCTTGTCCAGCAACCGGCGACTGCGCGGAAACACTGTTGGGAGAGCACGATGCCGATCATCAGAGACCTGCAGGAAGCGTTGAAGAACAGGCGGTCGAAGCCGGCCGATGCACTTCAGGCGGCGGTCGCAGCCGCGCAGGAGGAACGGGCTGCGTTGAGCGCGATGTTGCAGCAGATCAAGCCCCATGCTGCAAAGATGTCGAAGATTGGCGCATCGGTGAAGCAGGTGACCGAGCGCTCCTCGCGCGCGGCGGCCACATTGGAGGATTTGTCGAGCCGGCTGTCGGCGGTCGAAGCCACGACAGAGAGCGTCAAGGCCCTCGAGGGCCGAGTCCAGTCGCTCGTCGATTCCGTCGATCGGGCGCAGCGGACGGCGCAGAATCTGCTGGCCGCTGACGGCGACCTCGCCAAGCACCGCCAAGCGATACAGCAGCTCACCAAGCAGGGGATCGAGGCGTCCGCGAACTTCAGTGCCCTTGACAAGGAACGCGCGATTCTGAAAGGCGCTCAGGAGGAGCTGCGGCAGACGCAGGCTGTCGTGAAGGCCTCTTCCGACAAGTCGGGTACGCTCGCGGACGATCTCGACCGGCTCCGCGGGCAGGCGTCCCAGTTGCAACAGGATCACGATCGCCTGAGAGAGTCGTTGCGCAAGACGCGAGAGAACGCGGACCAGACTGCCCGGACCGCCCGCGACGTGGAGGAGCAGCTCGAACCGCTCACCCAGGTTCACGAGCTGAGCAAGACTACCGACGAACGGCTGTCTAACCTGAATGCGCTCGCCGAGCACGTGCTCAGCAAGGTGAAGTCGCTTGAGAGCCAGAGGCAGACGGTCGAGCATGCGGTGGTCGAATCGAATCGGTTGAGCGAGATGGTCTGGAAAATGGAGGTCCAGATCGGCAAGCTCGACGAGGCGAACAAGCAGGCGGCGCAGGTCGACGAGACGGCGCAACGGATCGAGCAGGTCTCGAAGGGGATCACCGCACGTTTTGAGCAGGGGGAGAAGATCCGAGAAAGTTACACTACCAGCCTCGCAGCGCTCGAAACGGGACGCACGGAGCTCGTCGAATTTGTCAAGGATTACACCGAGCGGCTGGCCATCGAACGTAAGACGCTGGACGGTCACGATGGGCGAGTGCGGACGCTTCAAAGCGCGCTCTCCGTGGCCGAACGCGACATCGGCAGTCTCTCCAACAAGGCCGGGGCCGTGGCGACGATGCAGCAGCGGGCCGACGATCTCGGTGGCCAGCTTGAGGGCTTTGGCGGTCGCGTGCAGCAGCTTGAGGCGCGGGCGGGCGAGCTGGAGAAGCTGGAGAAGGGCTTGAGCGGGATGGAAGCGCTGATCGAGGAGGTCGAACGTCGGCAGACGGCGTTGGCGCAGGGGCACTCGGAGCT
Organism: Vicinamibacterales bacterium; assembly: GCA_965263055.1. Taxonomy (GTDB): domain Bacteria; phylum Acidobacteriota; class Vicinamibacteria; order Vicinamibacterales; family UBA8438; genus VXRJ01. The sequence continues at coordinate 1,122,838 of OZ253581.1, forward strand.
CGACGCCCTTCGCAAGGAAGTCGACCAGTTTCACGTGGCGCACGCCGATGTCGTCAAGGCGCGGGACCAGATCAACACCGACCGGGGCGCGCTCGAGGCGTTCGTCAACCGGATAGACGAGTTCCGCCGGGGCATGCCAGCACTCGAGTCCGGCATGGACGCGGTCAGCAAGAAGCTGTCGGTCGTCGACGAGGCAACGCAGAGAGCCGCGTCCCTGGAGACGACGGTCGACGATCTTGACAACCGGATGGCGCGCATCGCCGATCATCAACAACTGGTCGAGAAAGTCGGTACGCGTCTGGATGGGCTCAACACACTGAGCGCTTCCGTTGACGAACGGGTTGCCGAGCAACTAACCCGTCAGCAGGCGGTGATGGCGCTCAAGAACGAGTGCGACGGTGTCGATGTCCAGATTGATGACGCACAGAAAAAGTTGCGGAGGGTGGCCGCGCTCCAGAACACGCTCTTGCCACTGACGACCCAGGTGGCCGCGTTGAAGACGCGGATCGATGGGCTCGTAGGCGCATGCAAGGAATACGACGCCGAAAGGGCTGACCTGACCGAGCAAGAGCGGCGCATCTCCGAAACGGCCGACCGCACCCGCGACGTGGCGACGACGGTTGACGACCAGATCCGGCGAGTCCAGGAGGCTTCGGAAGAACTCGGCCGGGTTTCGACGCTCAAGGACGAGCTGCTGCAGGAGCTGGGCCGCGCTCAGAAGCACCAACGCGACGTCAGCGCGCGCATGAAGACCGGGGATGAACAGATCAAACGAGTCGATCTGCAGCTTGTGCAGCTCGATCAGCGACATTCCCAACTGGCGTTCTCCGACAAACGGATTGCCGCGGCGGAGAAGCGGATCTCCGAACTCCAGGCCCTGGAAGAGGGCGTCGAGCGGCAGATGCAGGCCGTCATTGCGCATGGAGACGCGGTGGGCGCCGTCAAGAAGGAGATCGACAACGTTCACCAGATCAGTCAGCAGAGCAAGACCGACCTGCAGGAGATCATCAAGCAGCGTACGCAGATCGACACGCTGCACCAACTACTCAACGCAGCAGGGAAACGCGTTGGCGAAACGGAGCGGCAAGTGGCCGCCATCGAGTCCCGCAGGGCGATGATCGGCGAGTTGCAACTCAAGACGAGCATGATCGGCAACGTGCTGAAGGACGTGCACGTGAATCTCGAACTGCTCGCCGAGCAGCGCGCCATTGTCGATCACGCGCTCGAGGGGATGACGCGTGTGCAGGAAGACACCCGGAACGCACAGGCGACACTCAAGGCGCTTCAAGCCGAGCGACAGCTCGCCGAACGGATCGAACGCGGCATCAAGCGGCTGCGGACCGAGACGACCGCAGCGTGGACGGATGTCGAAGCACCGGGGGAAGATGCCAAGGTGCGGCGACCGGCCTGACAGTCCCACTGGTGTCGACGGTCACGACGTAGCGGGTTGACGGATTCAGCGCGGCCAGCTCCGCCTCTCCCCGCAGGTCGGTGACCGCGACGCGCGTCGTGGCGGCATCGTCGAAGTGTACTCCGCAGCGTTTTCCTATCCGCGGTCCTGAGACTTCAGTTCGGGGAGGCGTGGATGGTGTTCGCGGCCCGGTTCGCGGAGATACTCTCGGAAGCCCCTTAGCCGAGGTAGGGTTTCGCGTCCTCGAACCGTTCGATTCCGTCTGGCGCGAACACCAGGTCAACGTCGAACCCATTGCGCATCGTCTTCTGGATGAACACGTCTGCATCCTGCGTGGTGTCCGGGAAGCCGTGGAGGATGGCTCCCGTCTTGCCGATGAACAGGTAGGTGACTCCGTGGCGATGGAAGGCGTCTCGCAGGTCCTCGACCTGCTTGTAGCTAATCGCTCCCATCGCTCCTGTAGCCCAGCCAGTCCGGCAGGTTCTCGTTGCACCAGCGGCGATAATCCGCCGTGCTCTCGAAGGATCTGTACGGCTGGTCGTCGAGCACCGGCTTGTACGTGTGGACGAAGGCGTACCGCAGGTGGAGATCGAGCGGCCGGGCGGCCGCGGCGTCGAATTCGTCTCGCCATGCGCGATTCATGTCCATATTGTGCCTCATCGGGTCAGGGTGCGGAGCGGACCTCATGGAGCGTGACTTGCAATTTTGAATTTCAAATGCAAAATTGCATGATCCGCTACGTTTCGCTCGATCCACCCAGTTCCCACCGATCTGGAACCCTTGGCCCCAGGTGTACGACGAGCTGACCTTGAACAGATGCGCGATCGAGCCGGGCTGGACCCCCACCTGGTGCGGCGCACGCGGGTCCAGCCAGATCACGTCGCCCTGGAAGTCGGCGTTCGAATCGGAGTTGGTGTTCCCCGTGGCGTCGCCGTAGGTGTAGGCGGCCAGCGCCTGCCAGTTGTCCCGCAGCCGCTGCCGGAACGTGAATTCCACACCCTGATAGTCCCGCCGGCCGCCGGCGAGCGTCGCGATGATGAAGTTCGACTCGGGGAAGCTGTCGTAGCCGAAACAGTCGAGGCCGAGGAAGAGCGAGTCCGGATGCTCGACCGGCCCCGGATAGGCCGTCGTGCCGTCGCCGCGGAAGGCGTACAGCGCCAGGTCGTAGTCCTCGATGATGTCGCGCGTCCGGCGCCGCGTGTACAGCGCCATGAAGCTGCGGCCCCGGCCGAGGTCCGTCTCGTAGCTCAACTGGAGGTCGTCGGTCCAGGGCGTCTTCGTGGTCGGCGCGAACAGCGCGTCGGCCTGCTGCGGCCCGCCGCGCACCCGGTACGTCACCCACTGATCGTTCGCATACACCTGCTCTTCGCGCGTCGATCCGCTGAGGGTGCCGGCAAAGTTGGTCAGGTTGTTGCGGATCGGATCGTAGTAGCGGCCGTAGAACGCGCTGACCCGCTGCTGGCCGCGGCCCGACGGGTCGTATGACACGCTCAGGCGCGGCGCCAACGTCCAGTCGAAGGTGAAGACGTTCGAGCCGTCGGTCGCGACATGCTCGAACCGCTCGGCGCGCGCGCCAATGTTGAACGACAGGTTGTCGGTGACGTTGAACGTGTCCTGCACGAACAGGCTCAGGCCGTCCGAGCGGGTCTCCTGCGATCCCAGCGCGGTCTGCACCAGCCGGTCGTAGTTGATAGCGCCGTGCGGATTGCCGGCCGTGCTGTCAAACACCAGGCCGGCGCCCAGCTCGTCCTGCGTGATCGTGCCGTCGCGGTTCCCGTCGTACAGGGCATAGAACTCGGCCCGGTTCGCCAGCCCGTCAATGGCCCGGATGAAGCCCGTGTAGTCGCTGCTGTTCGTCGGGTCGAACTGCGTATTCGTGAAGCTGCCGGCGATCAGGCCGCCGGCCGTGAGGCCGGACAACGCCGGCGACAGCGACACGTACAATCCGCCGTCGTAGGTGGTGTCACGGAAGTTCCTGTTCCGCATGAACTCGACCGCCGAGCTGCTCGTCCTCGAGTGTCCGCACGTCGGTGTCGCGGAAGACGACGCTGTTGCGCGGGCCGGGCACGACCGCGAAGTCGGACACCTCCCCGTTGTGCCGGCTGTACGACCCCTCCACCAGCACGCCGCCGAACAGGCGGTTGTACTTCAGGTGGTAGTTGTTGCCCCCCTGCACGCGGCGCCTGTCGCGTGCGTTCGTCACGTCGCGGTCGCGGCTGCCGCTGATGTCCGTCGGATCGTTCAGGAACGTGAAGCTCAGCGTGTCGGCGGTGGTCGGCGCCCAAGTGCCGCGGCCGTAGAACTGATCCTGCGTGTTCTCGACGCTGCGGATGACGTCCACCCCGTCCAGGGCGACCACCGTGTCGCTGCGCTCCAGGCGGCGGTAGCTGCCGAAAAACCACGCCTCGTTGGCCACGATCGGTCCCCCGCCGGTGACCGCCGCGTCGAAGCGCGAGAACGCCAGGTCCGCGGCGTTGCGGTTCTCGGCGACGAGGCCGTCGTTCTGAAAGAAGTAGTTGACCGAACCGCTGAACTGCTCGGTCCCGGACTTCGTGATGACGCTCGACAGCAGGCCGGGCGCGCCGACGTATTCGGCGGGTATGCCGCCGGTCAGCACCTGCTGCTCCTGGATGATCTCGGTATTGAGGTTGGCGCCGAAGGTGCCGCTCACGCCGTCGGTGACGTTGATCCCGTCGATGTAGTAGAAATTGTCGCGCGACACGCTCGTATTGCCGCCGATGTCGCTGTAGTTGAGTCCCGACTTCGACGCCGGGTTGCCGGGCGACTCCGGATCGTCCGGAAACACGCCCGGCACCAGTTGCAGATAGCTCTGGTAGGTGCGCCCCGTCGGGACCGCCTCTGTCAGGTCGAGGGTGATGTCCTCGGCCACCACCGCGCTCGTCACGTCCACCACCGGAGACGCGGCGGTCACCACCACGGTCTCGGCCACGTTGCCGGCCGTCAACGTGACCCGGGCCGACGCCGTCTGGCCCGCGCGGACCAGGAAATCTTCCTGCCGGCTCGTCTGGAATCCCTGGAGTTCGACGGTCACGACGTAGCGAGTTAACGGATTCAGCGCGGCCAGCTCCGCCTCTCCACGCATGTCGGTGACCGCGACGCGCGTCGTGGCGGCATCCTCCGCCGCGGCGGTCACCGTGGCGCCGGGGACCGCCAGACTGTCCTGATCGGTGACGAAGACACGTATGTTCCCCGTCGTGGTGACCTGGGCGCCGGCAGATCCAGCGGCCATGGCTGCCAGCAGCACAGGCGGGACCAACCATCGACGCAGCATCGTCGAACTGTACTCCGCAGCAACCCATATGGGCGTGTCTTCAGCGCCCTGCTAGACTCACGTCGCTTACAACGACGCCAGCACCCTTGCGAGCATGAGACATTGACGGGAACCACTCTCCCGGCTATCTGCCGCCGCTGGCACCCCAGCGCGTTCCGCAGCGGCTCCTGGTATTGGCTCGGAGCGGTCTCTCTGACGGTGCTCTGGTTGGCGACCGTCGGACTGGCGCCTGACGCCGGGCTCACCCGCAGCTATTGGTATCCAGGCGACGCCGCGACCGAACCGATCCTCGACGAACGAATCATGGCCGTCGATCTAGCTTTCATCGACGAGCGAAGCCGGCCGACCCGGAACTACCGGGTTCGCTGGCAAGGTGTGTGGTTCTCGCCGCGAGCCGAACGCGTTGACTTTTATGCAGGAGCGGACGACGGCGTCATCCTTCGAGTGGATGGCGACACCGTCCTGGAACGCAATCCAGCGCTGGGCATGCACACGGTGGCCCGAACCGTGGAGCTCGCGGCGGGAGCGCATCGGCTGGAAATCGACCACTGGCAAGACGGCGGCGCGCGGAGCTTGAATGTGCAATGGGCGCCCGCCGGCGACACCCGGGCGCCCCTGAGCCCGACTCGTCTATTCCCAGAGGATCCGGGCGCACTCGGCTACTGGCTGCGCGTCTCCGCGATGCAATTGCCCGTCCTCGTCCTGTTGGTGTGGGCGACAGGCGTTGCGGTGCTGGCCGGGCGAACAGTCTGGCGAACCATATATCGAAGGGTCACGAGCCTGAGTCCGGACGAGCGTTGGCGCCGCCTGCGTACCGTCCTGTTTCCCGCCTTGCTCGGCCCCAGCCAGCTCCTTCTCTTCGGCCCGTGGACGGTGCACGTCACCAATCGGACCGAGTTCCTGGTGGGATTCTGGGAACTCGCATCCGGCTGGGTCTGGCTCATCGGACCCATCGTCGGCGCCCTGATGGCACTCGGGATCGTCATGCCGGTCCGATGGTTCCGACGTTACGTAGCGGGACTTTGCGCGGTCGGGGTGCTGCTCTGGGCGCAGGGGAACCTGCTGCTCGCCGACTACGGGCTGCTGGACGGCGGCGGGCTCGACCTGGCATCGCACGCGTGGCGAACACCGTTCGAAGCCGGCTTGTGGGTGGGCGTGCTTCTTCTCGCCGTGGTATTCGCCAACATGGTCGCTCGCGTCGCGACCGTTGGGAGCGTGGTGCTGGTGACGCTACAGGCAACCGTCCTTTTGGTCCCGGTCGGCAGAGTGGCAACGGCCGACGTACCCTCAACGCCAACCGCCGAGACCGCCTGGCGGTTGCCGCCGCCAGAGATCTACGAACTCTCAAGCACGCGCAACCTCATCCACATCGTGCTCGACATGTTCCCGTCAGATACGTTCGCCGACATCCTGGACGCCGACCGTTCCGCCTTCGATCGTGACTGGCCCGGTTTCACGTTCTTCGCCAATCACCTCGGCGTCCATCGAACCACGAGGGGCTCCATGCCCGCGATGCTCTCGGGCGTCGCCTTTCGTAACGAGATGCCGTTCCGCGAGTTCCTCGCTCGCCATCCATCCGTCTTCCACGCACTCGGCCAGCAAGGCTATCGACTCCGATCGGCGACCTCCATCAGTAGCGACCATCCGAACCCGTCGTTCTCCGGGGTCGACGCCGCGATCCGATACGACATCCCGACGCCTTACGGCAGCTACCGTGACTATGTCGATGTCGCGACAGCGCAATTGCTGGACCTATCGCTGTTTCGGCACGCGCCGCACCCATTCAAGCCTGGCATCTACCGTGATCGGCAATGGTTCTTCCAACAGCAGATCGAGTCGCGCCGGGGACCGGCGGCGACAGCGGAGCGGCCCTTTGGAGACACCGCGTTTCTGCGTGAGTTCGCCAATCGGATCACCCGAGGCGTCGACGCGCCGGTGTACACGCTCCTCCACGTGATTACGCCGCACCCGCCGGTCGTGACGGACGCGGACTGCGCGTACGCGCTTAATCGGACGCCCACTGCGGGAGACTTCGCGAACCAGGCACGGTGCGCCTTGTCAGTGGTCCAGACGCTGCACCATCGACTTCGGTCCCTCGATCTCTACGACCGAAGCGCCATCATCGTCACCTCCGACCACGGACTGAACCTCCTGCCTGAAGATCAGCATCCATTGCGCCATATGAGATCGCCGGCCGGGGTAACTTTCGCCAAGATCGAGCCTGACGCCACCCCTGTGCTCCTGGTTAAGCCGGTCGACGCCCGTGGTCCGCTGCAGATCTCGTACGCTCCCACCTCGATTACCGACGTGCCCGCCACTCTGCTCGACCTCGCAGGCCTCCCCGACACTCTGGGACGTGGCACGTCGGTACTCAGGATGGATCCAGCAGCCTCCCGGCAGCGCACATATGCACACCATGAGCCAGGCGACAGCCCGGATCCTTTCTACGATGCTCTCTACGTGTTCGCTGTCAACGGGCGGGTCACCGACCCAGATGCCTGGAGCTATCACCGGTCGGTATTCGGGCCCACGGATGATCGCGCAGCGCAACGCCGAGAGCATCAGATCGGATTGTCTGCAGATCCGGATGACACGGCAACCCAGTCTGGCACTCCCATCTACCGGACCGACGGATACGCGGTCTTTTACGCGGCGGCCGAGAACTCGCGCGTTACGTTCGATGTCCGCAGGATACCGGCCATGGCCGCTGCCCAGACGGTGACCGTGCGGATCGACGGCGACATCGTTGACCAACAGCTACTCGCGGACGACGCTTGGCACACGCTCTCATACCCGGTCGAGGCGCGGTCTTCCGAAGACAGCCCGTTCTGCATCGAGTTGCTGACGAGTCCGGTCTGGTACGACGCAACAGGCGAGTCCTACGGTCTGATGCTGCGGGGCGACATCTGACGCGACCCTCAACCCGCGCTGACCTGGGCGAGCGCGGCTTGAGCTGGGCGAAAGCCAATCCTGACAGATCCCCGAGCTGTCTCCGCCCGCCCAACAGTTAACATTGTCCGGCACGACACAGGGCCGAAGACGCGATGAGCCTGGCAGACGCGCGCTGGATCGACATTCGCCACAACGACGACGCGCGGGGAACGCTGACGGCGCTGGAAGGCGACGAACTTCCGTTTCCGGTCCGGCGGGTTTTCTACATGCACGGCGTGCCGGAGGGTGGCGAGCGCGGCGCGCATGCGCACCGCTACACGCAGCAGTGCCTGATCGCGGTGGCGGGCGCGTTCACGGTCGATTTGTCGGACGGCGCGGCCACGGCCACCTACGTCCTCGACGATCCGAACCGCGCCCTCTATCTGCCGGTCATGACCTGGGCGCACCTGCGCAACTTCCTGCCCGACACGGTGGCGCTGGCCCTCTGCGATACGGTCTACAATCCGGCCCACGTCGTCCGTTCGTGGGACGAATACCGCCGGCTGGTTCAGGAGATGTCACCTACCCCATGAGCGGCGCGCAGCCCATCGAGAGCGCGGACCGGCCCGGATTCCTGGCCTCGGCCCTGTCCGCCGAAGGCCGCTTCTCCGACGTCTCCGCCGCCCGCCGCTGGCTGCACGAGCGCCGCCGGACGCAGCGGTGCCACGTCGAACGGATCCCGTTCGCGGCTCTGCGGGGATGGTGCTTCGAGCCGGACTCCGGTGACCTCACGCACGACTCGGGACACTTCTTCCGCGTGCAGGGCGTCCGGGCCCGGTCCGACTTCCCCGCCCCCCTCCGTTTCGAGCAGCCGATCGTCAACCAGCCCGAGATCGGCGTCCTCGGCATCCTCGCCAAGCGCTTCGACGGCGTCCTGCATTTTCTGCTTCAGGCCAAGATGGAACCGGGCAACATCGACCTCGTCCAGTTGTCGCCTACGGTCCAGGCGACGCGGAGCAACTACACGCGCGTGCACGGCGGCAAGCGCCCGCGCTATCTCGACTTCTTCCTGCGGCGCGGTGTCAACCGCGTGCTGGTGGATCAGCTCCAGTCCGAGCAGGGGCTCTTCTTCCTGCGCAAGCGCAACCGGAACATCATCGTGGAGACCCGCGAGGACGTCCCGCTCCACAACGACTTCCACTGGCTGACGCTCGGGCAGATCAAGAGGCTGATGCAGGAACCGCACACTGTCAACATGGACACCCGCACGGTGATTGCGGCCGTCCCGCTGGTGGGCGGCGGGGGCGAGGCGCCGGCCGCCGGCAGCCCGCCCCAGCCCGCCGCAGGCAGCTTCGGAGAGGCGCTCATCGCATCGACGCTGGCCCGGGACGAGGGATGCCAGCCGATCGAGGCAGTGCTGAGTTGGCTGACCGAGATTCGCGCGTGCGCCGAAATCGACTGCCAGCCGTGCGGGCTGAGCAGCGTGCCGGGGTGGGAGCGCGACGCGCACGAGCTGCGCCAGCGCGACGGCCGGTACTTCCGGGTCTTCGGGGTCGAGGTGGAATCGGACGCCCGCAAGGTGCCGGGGTGGACGCAGCCGATGGTCCAGCCGGTGGAGACGGGCATCGCCGCCTTCGTCACGCGGCGCATCGGCGGCCTGCTGCACTTCCTGGTGCAGGCGCGCATGGAACCGGGCGTCTGGAACCTGATCGAGCTCGGTCCGACCGTGCAGTGGCTGCCCGGCGTCCCGACCGACAAAGATCAGGCGCCTTACCTGCTGGAGGAGGTCATCACCGGGGCCGCGGGCGTCGTCCGGCACCGCTCGACCCAGTGCGAGGAGGGGGGACGCTTCTACCGGTACGCCACCGAGAACATCATCCTCGAGCTGGACCCGGTCGACGACCGGCCGGCGCCGCCGAACTACACCTGGGTCACCCTCAGCCAACTGAACACGCTGATCCGCTACGGCAACCATTTGAACATCGAGGCCCGCAGCGTGCTCGCCTGTCTCGACGTCCAAGGCTAGCCACGCCGTGCACCTGCTGTTCCTCGGCTATTCCAGCATCGTCCGGCGGCGCGTGCTGCCCGCCGCACGGTCCGTCCCCGCGATCCGTCGCGTCTCGGTCGCCTCGCGCAGCCAGGGGCGGGACGGGGCGGAGGCCCGCGCCGAGGGCGATGGCACGGTTGACCGCTGGCATTCGGACTACGACGAAGCACTCGCCTCCGCCGCGGCCGATCTGGTCTACGTGTCGGGCGCCAACGCGGACCACGCGGAGTGGGTGATGCGCGCCCTCGGTCACGGCTGCCACGTCATCGTGGACAAGCCCGCGTTCCTGGACCTAGAGACCGCCGAGGCGGCGGTGCGCCTCGCGCGGGAGCAGAACCGGGGCCTGGCCGAGGCGACGGTCTTCCTGTTCCACCCGCAGGCGGCGGCGCTGCGCGCGCTCGTCGACCCGGCCGAGTCGCCTGTCACCCGCGCCACCGCCACGTTCTCGTTTCCGCCGCTGCCGCCGGGCGACTTCCGCTACCGCGCCGACCTCGGCGGCGGCAGCCTCTACGACCTCGGCCTCTACGCCGCGGCGACGAACCGGCTGCTGTTCGGCGCCGCCCCGGACGACGTGCACTGCAAGGTCCTCTCGCAGCATACCTCGCCAGACGCCGGCGTCGACACGTCGTTCAGCGTGCTGCTGACCCACAGCGACGGCGGATCCCTGGTGGGCCATTTCGGCTTCGTCACGGCGTATCAGAACCGGCTGTCCGTGGTGACCCGCTCCCGGACCATCGATGCGGATCGCCTATTCACGACACCGCCGGACCTGGCGTGCACGCTGCGAGTGCGCGAGGGGCACGACGACCACGCCGTGCCAGTGGCGCCGGGCGACGCCTTCGCGCTCTTTCTCGAAGCGTTCGTCGACGCGACAAAGCGGCGCGAGTTCGGCCCCTTCGAACGCGCCCTGCTGGACGACGCCGCGCTGATCGCCCGCCTGCGCCGGGCGGCCGGGCTCTAGGACCATGGCGATCCAGGTCTGGGACTACCGGGCGGAGTACGAGGCGGAGCGGGAGGATCTCCTCGCCGCCGTGGATCAGGTGGCGCGCTCGGGACGCCTGATCCTCGGCGAGAGCGTCCAAAGCTTCGAGCGCGAGCTGGCGGCGTACTGCGGCGCCGGGCACGGGGTCGGCGTGGGCAGCGGCACCGATGCGCTGGTGCTGGCGCTGCGGGCGCTCGACCTACAGCCGGGCGACGAAGTGATCACTACGTCGAATACCGCCATCCCGACCGTGTCGGCCATCGTCACTGCGGGCGGGACGCCCCGCTTCGTGGACATCGAACGAGACACCTACCTGATGGACGTATCGCAGCTCGACGCGGCCATCACGGAAAGGACCCGATGCATCATCCCGGTGCACCTCTTCGGGCAGTGCGTGGCGATGGACCGCGTGCGGGCGGCAGTCGAGCGCCGCGGAATTGTGGTGCTCGAAGACTGCGCGCAGAGCACCGGGGCAAAGCAGGCGGGGCGCGGCGCGGGCTCGCTGTCAGACATTGCGGCGTTCTCGTTCTACCCCACCAAGGTCCTCGGCGGCTACGGCGACGGCGGCATGGTGGTCACCTCGGACGAGGGGCTCGCCACGCGCGTACGGCGGCTCCGAATGTACGGCACCGAGGGACGCTACTTTGCCGAGGAACACGGCTACAACTCGCGGCTCGACGAGCTGCACGCAGAAATCCTCCGGCGGAAGCTCCGGCGCCTCGACGTGTACATCGAAAGGCGTCGCGGGTTCGCGCGCCGCTACGACGCGGCGCTCCGGGACTCCGGCCTGCTGCTGCCGGTCACCGCGCCCGGGAACCACCACGTCTACTACCTCTACGTCGTGCGACATCCGGCCCGCGATGCGATCCTGCAGGAACTGGCCGCGCGGGACATCCTGGTCAACGTCAGCTACCGGTGGCCCATCCACACGATGCCGGCCTACTCGCACCGCGGCTATCCGGAAGGTTCGTTGCCCGAGACCGAGCAGGCGGCACGGGAGATCTTCTCGCTGCCCATGTATCCTTCGCTGACGGACGCCGAACAAGATCGCGTTTGCGAGGGGTTGCACGAGATTCTGCCTCGCTCGTAGATTCGGATGAGACCTTGACGGGAACCACTCTCCTGACTATCTGCCGCCGCTGGTACCCCAGCTCGTTCCGCGCAGGCTCCTGGTATTTGCTCGGAGCGGTCTCACTGACGTTGTTCTGGTTGGCGACCATCGTACTGGCGCCTGATACCGGGCTCACGCGCAGCTATTGGTATCCAGCCGACGCCGCGACCGAACCGATCATTGAGGAACGAGTCACGGCCGTCGATCTGGCGTTCATCGACGAGCGAAGCCGGCCGACCCGGAACTACCGGGTTCGCTGGCGGGGTGTGTGGTTCTCGCCGCGAGCCGAACGCGTTGACTTTCATGCAGGAGCCGACGACGGCGTCATCCTTCGAGTGGACGGCGACACCATCCTGGAACGCAATCCAGCGGTGGGCATGCATACGACGGCGCGCACCGTGGAGCTTGCGGCAGGAGTGCATCGGCTGGAAATCGACCACTGGCAAGACGGCGGCGCGCGGAGCCTGGATCTGCAATGGGCGCCCGCCGGCGACACTCCGGCGCCCCTTAACCCGACTCGCCTATTCCCAGAGGATCCGGGCGCACTGGGCTACTGGCTGCGCTTCGCCGCGATGCGATTGTCCGTGCTCGTCCTGCTGGTCTGGGCGACAGGCGTTGCGGTGCTGGTCGGGCGAACAGTCTGGCGAACAATCTATCGAAGGGTCACGATCCCGAGCCCGGAGGAGATTCGGCGCCGCCTGCGCGCCATACTGTTCCCTGCGGCGCTCGGCCCCAGCCAGCTCCTTCTCTTCGGCCCGTGGACGGTGCACGAGACCAACCGGACCGAGTTCCTGGTGGGGTTCTGGGAACTCGCATCCGGCTGGGTCTGGCTCATCGGACCCGTCGTCGGCACCCTAGCGACACTCGGCATCGTCATGCCGGCCAGGTGGTTCCCACGGTACGTAGCGGGACTCTGCGCGGTCGGGGTGCTGCTCTGGGCGCAGGGGAACCTGCTACTCGCCGACTACGGGCTACTGGATGGCAGCGGGCTCGACCTGGCATCCCACGCGTGGCGAATGCCGTTCGAAGCCGGCCTATGGATCTGTGTACTCCTTCTCGCCGTGGTATTCGCCGACATGGTCGCTCGCGTAGCGCCCGTCGCGTGCGTGGCGCTGGTGGCGCTACAGGCAACCGTCCTCTTGGTCCCGGTCGGCAGAGTGGCAACAACCGACGTACCCTCGACGCCAACCGCCGAGACCGTTTGGTGGTTGCCGCCGCCAGAGATCTACGAACTCTCAAGCACGCGCAACATCATCCACATAGTGCTCGACTCGTTCCCGACATACACGTTCCTCGATATCCTGAAGGCCGACCGTCCCGCCTTCGATCGCGACTGGTCCGGCTTCACCTTTTTCCCAGATCATCTCAGTGCCTTCCGATACACGAAAGGCGCGATGCCCGCGATGCTCTCGGGCGTCGCCTTTCGTAACGAGATGCCGTTCGCCGAGTTCCTCGCTCACCACCCATCCATCTTTCACGCGCTCGGACAGCACGGCTACCGACTTCGATCGCTGACTTCTCAGGGCCAGGACCACCCAAATCTGTCGCTCCCCGGGGCCGACGCCACGATCCGATACGACATTCCGTCACCGTACGGCAGTTACCGTGACTACGCCGACGTCGTGGCGGCGCAATTGCTGGATCTGTCTCTATTCCGGCATGCGCCGCACGCGCTCAAGCCCGACATCTACCGCGATCAGCAATGGCTAATCCAACAGTGGATCGCGTCGCGACGGGGACCGGAGGCAACAGCGGAACGACCCTTTGGAGACGCGATGTTTCTGCGTGAGTTCGCCACTCGCGTCACCGTGGGCGACGACGCACCCGTCTACACGCTCCTGCACGTTCTTACGCCGCACGTGCCAGTCGTGACGGACGCGGACTGCAACTACGGGCTCAACAGGACGCCCATCCCGAAAGACTACGCGGACCAGGCACGGTGCGCCTTGTCAGCGGTCCGGGCAATGTTCGATCGACTTCGAGCCCTCGACCTCTACGACCGAAGCGCCATCATTGTCACCTCGGACCATGGAGAGGGCCTGTTCATGCCCGAAGATCAACATCCAATGGGCGGAATGCCCTCGCCGGCCAGGGTGACCCTTGCCAAGGTCGAACCCTTCGCGACGCCTGTGCTCCTAGTCAAACCCTTCGGGGCCGAAGGTCCGCTGCGGACCTCGTACGCGCCCACTTCTATCGCCGACATCCCCGCCACTGTGCTCGACCTCGCGGACCTCCCAGACACCCTGGGACGTGGCACGTCTGTCTTTCGGATCGATCCCGCAGTACCCCGCCAGCGCACGTACGCACACCACGCCAGGGTGTCGAACAATATGAAGTCGTCTCCCTTCTTCGATGCCCTCTACGTATTCGCGGTCAACGGACGAGTCACGGACCCGGACGCCTGGAGCTTCCGCGGGACGGTGTTCGGGCCGGCGGACGAACGTACAGCCCAACGCCGGGAGCATTCGATCGGATTGTCTGCAGATCCGGATGACACGGCAACCCAGTCTGGCACTCGCATCTACCGGACCGACGGATACGCGGTCTTTTACGCGGCGGCCGAGAACTCGCGCGTTACGTTCGATGTCCGCAGGATACCGACCATGGCCGCCGCCCAGACGGTAACGGTGCGGATCGACGGCGACGTGGTTGATCAGCGCATACTCGCAGACGACGCTTGGCACACGCTGTCATATCCAGTAGAGGCGCGGTCTTCCGAAAACAGCCCGTTTGGCGTCGAGTTGCTGACAAGTCCTGTCTGGTACGACGCGATAGGCGAGTCCTACGGTCTGATGCTTCGGGGCGACATCTGAAGCGGCCATCAACCCGCCAGCCCTGGTACGACGACGCCTGCGCAGCAGCCGACGCGGTCACCATCGGACTGGTGGGCGCCATGCAATTCATCCTGCGATATCCGGCGCAGTACTCCTATGGCTTGCCGGCCTGGAGGCCGGCGCACCAATGGGTGGCGCACCGGCCGGCCTACGCGCCGGCCGCCGCTATACTGCCCTCCGAATGAACGGACCGCACCGCTCGACTGCCGGCGATCGGCCGCCGGGTGACGGCGTCGTGGGACATCCCTTCACCCCGGGGCGCCCCTCGAAGTAGTGCCGGGACTCGTGCTTGCCGTCGTCGTGCCCTGCTTCAATGTTGAGAAGCAAAATCGCCAGCGTCATCCGGGGATTGCCCTCCTGGGCGGCGTTGATTGTCGCGGTCGACGACGGGAGCACGGACGGTACGGCGACCGTGCTCAGGCAACTGGCTGCCGAGGATCCAAGGCTGGCCGTGATAGTCCGCGATCGGAATGGTGGTGTTGGAGCCGCTATGGTCACCGGCTACCGGGCGGCCCTCCGGGGGGGGGGCAGACTTCATCGTAAAGATGGACGGCGACGGCCAGATGAGCAGCGCAGAGCTTCCGCGCCTGCTGCAACCGCTCTTGGAGGGTCGTGCAGACTACGCCAAGGGCAACCGTTTCCGCCACCTGCAGGACCTCGAGCGCATGCCGCGGGTGAAGCTGATCGGCAACATCGTTCTGACCTTCGTGACCAAGCTGGTGTCCGGGTACTGGCGGATCTTTGATGTACAGAACGGCTTCACCGCGATTACCCGGGAGGCTCTTGAATCGCTGCCTCTGGACCGGTTCGATCGCCGGTACTCGTTCGAGAATTCGGTCCTTGCGTTGCTGAACCTGGAAAGCCGTCCGGTAGCGGACATCCCCATGTCGGCCGTGTACGGGAATGAACGGTCCAGCATGCGGGTGAGCCGGGTCGTTGTCAGCTTTCCGCCGCAGCTCGCGCGGATGTTTCTCCGCCGGCTGCTGTACAAGTACGTCGTCTACGACACCTCGCCGGTCGCGCTCTATGCCGTCCTGGGCACGCTCCTGAGCGGGTTCGGTGCTGTCTTCGGCGCATATCACTGGTGGCGGTCGATCCAAACCGGGATCCCCGCGACAGCCGGCACTGTGGTTGCCGCACTCCTGCCCTTCTTGATGGGCTTCCTGCTCCTGCTGCAGGCGATTGGCCTGGACATCGCGCAATCTCCGCGCCTGCGGGACCCACGGGAGGAAATAGAGGCAAACGAGGTGCCGCGCCGCTTCGGCGGCGAGGCAGCGTGAGCCGGCCGTCAGTAGTGCCGGAAACGATGAAGGCGAGCGTCATGGATCTCCCGAGACGACAGCGCCACAAGCCGAGAATCTATAGATCACGCTGTCGGGCAGGTCGGCCACTCTCGCGAAGTTCGCGGCCGGCGTGCCGGGTTCCGCCGGGACTCCGGCCACGAGGTCGAGCGCGAATCGGCCCCATCTCCGACGCAGCTTGCTGAGGATCAGGTACAGGTTGTCGTAGCGGTCACAGCGGGCAAGAAAGATGGCGTTGAACTTCGCGCCGGAGATCTCCGGGAACAACGGCTGGATCGAGAACGATACGGTGGCGGGCACCTGTTGGCGGAAGAAATACGGGAGGTCCATTGTGTCGGCACCGACGACG
Source organism: Vicinamibacterales bacterium (assembly GCA_965263055.1). GTDB lineage: Bacteria > Acidobacteriota > Vicinamibacteria > Vicinamibacterales > UBA8438 > VXRJ01. The sequence goes on from OZ253581.1 coordinate 1,139,036, forward strand.
AGATCGCGCGACGTGACATTGCGGCTGACCCAGAGCCTGCGAGGAGATCTCGCGATCCAGCGAGCGTGGTCCGATCGATCACCATCCTCCGACAGTAGCCGAGCCGTCATGTTCCGCCCGATGAGAACCCGGGCGGGGGACGCGTAGATGCTCTGGGCCGTGCCGTCCTTGCCTTGCACGATTGCGTCGCCTGCCGTCGCCAGCGCCATCGTCAAGGCGAACACGGCAACCGCAGCGGCAAACCGCAACCGTTCAGGACAAACGCGCCAGACGAGAAGCGCGCTGACGATGGCGGTCACCGACGCAACCGGCGCCAGCATGCGATCGTCGAACAGAACGGTAAACACGACCAGTCGTGCGGCGATGAGGAAGGCCGACCATCCGGCGATCCAGGCGATGGCCATGAAGCAGCCGAGTCGCGCGCGAGCGGAAACGATCGGCTTCCCGTCACGTACGGCGCGCCACCAGGCGGCGGCGCCGAGGAACGCGAGCGCGGCAAGATCCCACCGTATGAGTTGAGAACCCTCGGTGACCACTTCGCTCAACGTTAGGCCCGGAAACCAGCCGGCTGCCACTGTGATGTGCCCCGGATAGACCTGTCCCTCACCGAGGAACGGCCCGGCCATCGCGATGCTGGCCCCCGCGGCGAACAGCAACAGCCGGCGCACCCGGGAGCCGTGGCCGAGCAGGCAGGCCAGTCCGCCCAGCGCCAAAATCGGTACGAAGCTGCTCCGCACAAGTAGCGCGAGCCCTGCCAGCACACCCCCGGCAACGGCCCGACGAGGCGTGGCGCCGCGCGCCAGCAGCGCCAGCAGGGCGAGCAGCAAGGCAATCACCACGGGCTCGGTCCACGTTCGCAGAAAGACCCAGCGGAGCTGATGTGCAAGGAACGCCGCAGCCAGCAGGCCGGCGGCAGTTCCCAGGAGGCGCGAAGCAAACAGAAAGGCGAACGTCAGCGCGGCGGCGTAGGCTGCGGGACCAACAAGGAATGCCGCGTCGGCGTGCTCCAGTCCGGTGACCTCGGCAACTGCCGCAATCAGCATAGAGTAGCCGGGGTTATGGCTGGCGCGGGTCTTGTCCGGGAAGTGCGGCGAGAAGTCGTGCGCCCAGAACGTGCGCTGATTGAAGCCCGCGGCGCTCTGAACCAGCCCCTCGCCGGCGGACAGGTTGCGGGCGACGTCGATGTAGTTCATCGAGTCGGCTGTAATCCGGCGATCGAAAGTCATCGAGCGCCAGCCGAAGACTCCCACGTGGCCCACGAACAGCAGTCCGAGCAGGACGACGATGGTGATCCGGGTTCTCGAACTTCTGCTGCCGGGGAGGGGATGGCCGTCTGTGCCGCGGGTCGCCGGATCACTCTCCTCCAGTGAGGAACCGGTTTCCTCGGAAGCGGACAGACCGAACGGCCCCGCGATAGCAACGCGGAACACTGTTGCCGACAGGCGGAAGGCACGTTCCCAATTACGACCGTAGGTTGAGTGCAGGCCAACACGCTGCCAGGCCAGCGTTCCCAGCCAGGTGAGGGTGATGCCGAGGATGGCGATCCAGAGCGTCACGACTGCGCGTTGGAGCCACGCCACCCCGTACGCCAGCCGGACGTCATCGGTGTCGGGCCGTTCGTGAAACAGGCGATACGGCGGGAGAGGACGCGCCCGCTCCCCCGGCGGCGACCACTCCAGTCGCATGTTGAACCCGCCGCCGTGCTGCTCGTACTCCACGCGGAGCTCGTGCACTCCGGCGTCCAACCGCAGCCTGCGGACCAGCGTATGCATGTCGGCCGGCGGCGTCCGCCGCATCACCAGTTGGCCGTCCAGCCAGACGTCGAGGCGGTCGTCGCCCGCGCCGTGCAGTTCGACTTCCCCTGTTTCGGGCACGTACCAGAAACCGGTCCAGCGCGCGCTGAAAAACCGGCGCGGCAGGTCGGGATTGTCGTTCAGAAAGTCGAGGCTGATTGCGTCGCCGATGTCGTCGCGGAGCGGTGCGCCGTTGAAGCCGACATCGGGGAATACCTGCCGGCGGACGCCTGTCCGGTCCGCCGCGCCGGGGCTGAGGAAGAACAGGAGCGCGGACAGCCCGGCGGCCGCGGCTATGGTGGCCCCGGCCAAGCCGCGAAGCCGGTGCCGGTTGAGCCGGGGAAGACGAAGTCCTACGGGCACGGATCGAGCGATGGAAACTGGCCTCTCATCGGCATTTGCCAAGATACAACCTGCCGCGCCGCGTTTCCCTGACGGCGCGGACCGAGCATCCCTGTGCCTCTATTGCTTCGACTACCTGCGCTTCGGTCCCGCCTGTGCGGAAGCCGACGTACCAGACACGTTCCGGTCTCGACTCTGCCATAAACCGTTCGACCGACGGCACCTCCGAAGGTCCCCGGAACAAGTAGTGCGTCCGGTCGCGGCCAATTGTCGCCACCGTGCCGTGGCTATGCCGGTCGGTGGCCGCAATGGTCACCGGCCAGTCGCCGTAGAAGGCGACGAGAAAGGTCCCGGACGGTGAGAGGATCAGACTATCTTCCGGCTGGAGGTTTGCCGAGAGATGATCTACGAGGTGCACATCGTCAACGTTGAAGTACTCCACGTGCAACGGGCGACTTACGGCAATCGCCATGACCAGAATAGCTGCCGCCAGGCGGATGAACTTGTGTGCAGGCAGTGCCTGCGTGGCGAGGTGCACACCGACCGTGAACAGGCAGATCGACAGCGGAAACGCGAAGATGTCTGCGCGCCCGGTCCCCATCGGGTAGACCTGCAACGCGCTCGCGGCGACGAAGGCGACGTAGAAGCCCACAACGACAAGCCCGAAGTACCGCGTTGGGCGGCGCGCCAACAGCCAGACGAGGCCGAGTGCGAGGAACGGCAGGGGCCAGGAAGACGTCACCGGACTCGTTAGTTCGCCCTGACCCCAGCTCGGCAGCCCCAATTCCAGCAGGCGGCGTCCGTTGCGGGCAAGGAAGTCCCACGCCGCATCCATCGACGCCAGCGGCATGAAGCCGGTCGCGAAGTCGCTGCGCACGATCGCGTTGGACCGTGCACTCAGGAACAGGTAGGCGACCAGCACGGCAACGTTGTAAGCCACAGCGCTCAGCAGAATTCTCACCGTCCGCATCCGGTCCCGACGCCAGCCGCGTGCGGCAAGTGCCGCACCGAGGTTCACTGTGGGGAAGCTCATGAAGACGGACGTCACCGAGAAGAAGGCGGCGAGTCCGCCTCCCAGGGCCACCCAACCGAACCGCCGCGGGTCGACATCGTTGCGGTTGCGGACAAGCAGAGCCGCCCCAAGCAGGAAGAGCGCCGTCACAAGGAAGTCGAACGGGTACTGGTGGACGAATACCGTGTAGTGCGCCAGCAGGGGGTTGAGCGCCGTGAGCGCGGCGGCGAGAATCGCAAGTCCGTAGTCCTGAGTCACCGACCGGACCACTAGCGCCATTACCGGAATGGAAGCGATCCCGCAGGCGAATGGGAGGAGTTGAAGCGACCATTCCGGATCCGGAAAAAGCGCGTAGAGCCCTCGCCAGATAAGGAAGGGACCCGGGGCGACGTGGATTGGAGCCGTAATCATGCTCCACAGGTCCTGGCTCCGAATGATGGCGGCATAGACAAGGTCGTCTGACCACAGCGATTCGGGATTCCAACCGGGAAGCCGCGCTCTCACGGCCTGAACTACGATCGCGCCGACGGCGAGCGCCACCCCGCCGCGCAGCGCCACGTTCCAATGCCGCGCATAAGCGGATGCCGGCCCGTAGTGGTGGCGCACTCGCCATGCCCGCCGCGTCGCGACACCGGCCGCGATCAGGAGTGGTGCAAGCCAGAGGAACCTGCCCCCCCAGCCGAGCCATGCGGCCCGCTGCGCCAGCCGCACGTCGTCCATCGACGGGCGTTCGTGAAAGAGTCGATGTCCGGCAAACGGTCGCGTCCGCCCGGATGGAGGCGACCAGCGTACGTCGAGGGCGTAGCTGCCCGCGTCCTGTTCGTACTCGATCAGCAGGTCATGCACGCCCTCATCGAGCGTGACCATCCCGGCGGCCCGATGCATCTGGTCCGGCGGATAGCGCCGCAGCGCTAGCTCGCCGTCGACATGGACCGTCAGCCAGTCGTCGCCCGCCCCGTGGATCTCTACCTGACCGCCGTCCGGCACATGCCAATAGCCGCGCCACCGGACGCTGAAGTGTCGCCGGGGAAAGCGTTCGTCATCGTCCAGGAAGTCGAGCGAGATGTTCTCGGTCACCTCGTCGCGGAAGGGCCGCCCCGCGAAGCCATTCTCCAGAAACAGCTCCCGCCGCAGCCCGGCCTGCTCCCCCGCCTGCGGTCCGAACACCAGCCACGCCGCTGTGCACACTAGGGCAGCCGCCCCGTAAGCGCCGATTCCCCACCGTACCCAGCGGCCGCGATTTCTGTCGCGATACGCAGCCCGACGTTTCCCCAGTAGTATTTTGGCGCGCGTCAGCGGAGCCATGCCGGCCGAAATCTCCTATCCGTCGGGCGCATCCCCACACGGGGTGCGCGTCATTGTACCGGCCCGCGCCGGGGAAGCCTCTTTCGGAGATCCCGTCCGGTGAACGCGGACGAAGTCCACAAGATGGCGGCGGTGGAGGCGTCCCACTGGTGGTACGTCGGGACGCGGGAGATCTGCCTGGCGCTGCTGATGCCGCACATCGGCGGCCGCAAGCCGCTCCGCACCCTGGACATCGGCTGCGGCGCCGGCGGCAACCTGGCGGAACTGGCCCGACTGGGGCCGGCCCGAGGCATCGACCTCGATCTGCTCTGCGTCGACTACACCCGGCGCCGAGGGCTGGACTGCACCCTCGGCAACATGCTCGACTTCGAAGCGCCCCCAGCGTCGCTTGATCTGATCACGTTCTTCGACGTCGCCACGCACCTCGGCCGCCAGCCGTTTCCCGCAGTGCTTGAGCGCATTGCCGCCGCGCTCGCCCCGGGCGGCGTGCTCGCTTTCCGCGAGCCGGCGCTGCCGCTGGCGCGGGGATCCCACGACCGCGCCGTCGACGTCCGACACCGGTTTACGGCGCCGGACGTCCGGCAGTGCCTGCAGGAGGCCGGTTTCGAACCGCTCCGGATTACCTATCTGAATACGCTGCTGTTCCCGCCGATCGTGCTGCTGCGGCAGTTGCAGAATGCGCTGGCGCCCACGCGGGCCGTGTCCGACCTCCGCCCCACCCCTGAGCCACTCAACACGCTCCTGCTGAGCGTGCTGCGGGCGGAGAAGCAGATGCTGCGGTTCACCGATCTGCCGTTTGGTGTGTCGCTGTTCGCGGTAGCGCGGAAGCGCGCTGCGACGACACCAGGGCGAGCAGGAAGCCGGACAACATCGCCTGCACGCCGAGGATCACCAGGGTGATGCCGGCGACCCCGATCCGGTGGCGCGCTTCGATGTCGGCCACGGACGCTATCGTTTCGCCCCGCGCCCAAACGACCAGGCTTCCCACGATGGCCGCCAAGCCAGCGAGGACCACTAGAAACCCGGCCACCAGGAGTTTCTCCAGCACACCACGGTTCGACATCCACGCCCCCCACCGGCCGTCAGTCAGGCCGATGCTGTCAGTAAAGATGCGGGCCGTGAGCGCGAACACCAGGGACTGCGCCCCGCAGACAAGACCGGCGGTGCCGAATAGCATCGTGTAGGCGCCGAACGAGCCGCCCTGCTCCACTGGATAAGCGAGCGGCACGGCCATGAAGAGGCCCCCTGCCGCCAGCATCAGGCACGCGGGGTAGAGAAAGACCCAGCGGGGCGACAACATCAGGAGCAGACGCAAGTGGCTCCATCCGTCGCGCCACGGCCGGAGGTGGGACGACCGGTTCGGGTCCAGGGCGCGGCGCTGCCGCACGGGCGCCTCGGTGATGCGCATCTCCCTGCGCACCGCCTTGACGATCATCTCGCTGGCACACTCCATCCCGGGCGACTGAAGCCCCAGGGCGCGCACGCTCTCCGCGCGAAACCCCCGCAGCCCGCACTGGAAGTCGCGCACGGGCGCGGGAAACAGCAGCCGCCCGATGCGGGAGAGGATGGGATTCCCCACATACTGGCGCAGGAACGACATACCTTCGGGACGGGCTTCACCGGCGAAGCGGTTGCCGACGACGATGTCGCTGCCGTCCTGCAACGCCTCCCAGAACGGATCGAGCGCGCTCAGGTCGTGCTCGCCGTCGCCATCCCCCAGAATGATGAAATGCCCGCGCGCGGCGCGGATGCCGCTGATGATGGCGTTGCCGTAGCCGGCCCGCGGCTCCTCCACCACCCGGGCGCCAGCCGCCTCGGCGAGGGCGGCCGAGCGGTCGCGGCTGCCGTTATCCAGCACGACCACTTCGCCAGCGATGCCGCGCCGGTCCAGGAACTCCCGCGCCTCGCCGACGCAGTGGGCGATGGAACTCTCCTCGTCGCGGCAGAGGATGAGAATGGTCAGCGCAGGGACATCGGACATCAGACGCGCTCCGCAACGACGGCGTAGTCCTGCTCCGCGAACAGCAGGCGGTTGAGCGTCTCGACGTTCCGGTTGAGGACCGCGGCCACGCGGGCGAGGTCGGCGGCGGGGTCCCCTCCCCTGGAGGACGTCGCGGCCGGGAGTTTTTCCACCTGGCGGAGCCGCTCTTCTTCCGGGTAGGGCGACCGGTAGACGATTTGCGCATTGCGAAAGCCGGCCGTGCCGACGAGAAACTGCAGCGTCTCCGGGTGCACGGGGCGCACGTGCGTGATGTCGCGGACATAGCTCCGGAAGAAGGCCGACCAGGAGGCGACGTTGATGGTTTCCAGCGCCAGCGGCGCCCCGGGCCGGAGCTTGCGGTGGGCCGCGTCGATGAACGCGAGCAGGCGCGACGGCTCGAGGTGCTCCACCACCTGGGCGGCGAACAGTCCGCCCAGCGCGCCGTCGTCGAGCCGCTCCAGATGGGCCAGCGCGTCGCCCTGGACGACCTCCAGGCCGCGCGCGCGGCACAGCTCCACCATGTCCTGATTGATGTCGACGCCGCTCGCGCCGATGCCCCGTTCGCGGAGCAGGTCCAGGAATTCGCCGCGGCCGCAGCCGACGTCCAGCACGTCGCTCGCGCCCTCGAACTGCGGCAGGTAGGCGGCGACGCGGGCGCGGATCTCATCCGTCGAACCGCGGAACCGGTTCTCGAACGCCACGTAGCGGTAGCTCTGGTCCTCGGTGGCCAGCGGGGCGGGAGCCGGCTCGGAAGCGCCGCCTGGGGCGGCATGCAGAGTAGCCGGCGTCGGGCGCGCTGCCATCTCGCGCTTGAGCGCTGCGATCACGTGCTGCCAGGTGTCAATCTCGTCGGACAGGCGGTCGAGCCGTGGCAGGACGCGGGTGGCGAGATCGGCGGCGAACTCGGCGGCGTCCTCGTGGATGCGCCGCATCAGGCCGCTCACCTCGCGGTCCTTCGTGTCGACATAGGGCGTAATCTCGGCCGCGAACTGCACCAGCCGGTGCTGGAAGTGGACGAGGCGTTCGAGCTCCTCGCCGATCAACTCCATCGAGGCGGCCACTGCCCGGGGGACCTCCCGGTGCGTTGCCGCGTTGCGGTCGATGTGATCCACGAGCGCGGCGTTGAAGGCCCTCTGGCGCTCGAACATCGGCGCCACCATTCGCTGCACGCGGGCGCGCAGCCGGGCACGCCAGCCGGCGCCGGCGGCGGGACTCTCCGCCAGGGGGTCGGATAGCTCGTGGAGGGCGGCGACTTGCCGGTCGTCGTACGGCGGCGGCGGCGGGTGCGGCAGGTCACGGAGTTGCTGCAGGGCATTGGCGAGCGCGGTGAGCGCATCGTTGTACGCACGATCCGCCGCCTTGCGCTCGGCGTACAGGCGCTCCAGATCCGCGGGAGAGACCGTGCGTTTGGTCATGGGACGGACCGCCTTCGGGCGATCGCCGGCCATTGTAGTGGCGTCCGCTAGTGGCGCATCCGGGCGGATGCCGGCCTGGAGGCCGGCGCACCATGATCAGCCCTCGGTGCGGAGGGTATCGAGGACGCGCCGGAGGTGGGGCCCGAAGTCCGTCTTGCCCGGGTCGACGAAGGTGCAGAGGGCGACGTCTTCCTCGTCCAGCTCGAGGCAGCCCAGTTCTTCCGCCCGTTCGACGTCGTTCATCACCAGGGCGCGGAGCATCGGTGTGGGCAGCAGGTCCATCGGCATGACGCGCTCGTACATCCCGATGGGAACGATCGCACGGGGCGAACCGTGCGTCGAGGTCGTCATGTCGAAGCGGCGTCCCGGCATCAGGGCCGAAACAAATGTCGGGATGGTCGAGAAGAGGTTCAGCCCCGGACCGACCCAGCCGAGGAGTTCCCGTTCGCGACCCTCCGCAAGCACCGACATCTGTTGGTGGTAACGCCCGAGGTAGCCGTGGATCTCGCCGGTGGCGGCCCGGCCGGAAAGGACGGAACCGGAGATGACACGCCGCTCGGGCTGCCCGTTGACGCCCGACCCGGTGCCGGAACCACCGTAGGCCGCGCCGGCGGGTGCGAGATTGCCTTCAATCAGCTCATCGGTCGACGCGCCGATCCGTGACCGCAGCAGCCGAGGCTCCGCGACCGGCGGACCGCCGAGGGCGACGAGGCGCGCGACATCGAGGACGCCGGTCTCGAACAGTCGGCCGATCGCGATTGCATCCTGCACGCCGAGGTGCCACACCACCTTGTTCCGATCGACCGCGTCGAGCGTGTGAATGTGAAAGCCGACCGTGCCGGCGGGGTGGACGCCGTCAAACACCTCGTGGCGGATCCGATCGTCCTCCGGGATGCGCAGCCCTGGATCCGGCCCGGTGCAGACGAAGACCGGTCCGTCGGTCAGCCGCGCAAGGGTCGCCAAACCACGCTCGAACGGGGCGTCGCAGCCGGCGACGATGGCCGCGACGGGCGGCCCGAGCGGGTTCGTGTCCATCGCGGTGACGAAGATCGAATGGGGCCGCGCGGCGGGATCGGCGACCCGTCCGAAGGGCCGGGCGCGCAGCGCTGTCCACTGGCCGGACTCGACGAGCAGCGCGCGCACGTCATCGCCGGTCATCCCGGACGGATGCCGGCCGGAGAACGCGCTGAACGACGCGGTCTCCGGCGCGCGCCCCTCCCGTTCCGCACGGCTCACGTCGATCACAACCGACTGCAGCGCGCGGCGGTCACCCCGATTGACGGCGACGACGGTACCGGCGGCGGGTGCGGTGTAGCGCACGCCCGGCATCGTCTTGTCCTCGAAACACAACTGGCCGCGCCCGACCGTGTCGCCCGGCGCGACATGCATCGTGGGACGCAGCCCGACGTAGTCGGCGGCGACCAGCGCGACGCGGCGCGGCGGCGGCCCGTCCTCGATCCGGTCGGACGGCGCTCCCGTGATCGGCAGGCGCAACCCGCGCCTTACCCGGTGTCTAGACATGGAGGAGATCGTACCGACGCACCGCGCGCGCCGTCAATTGTGCGGCGTTCTGTCACAATGGAGCGCATGTCGACGGCGGAATCTGTCGCCACCGCGCCCAGACTACCCAGGGAAGATCGGGATGCAGCCGCCTCCTCGGTGATGGTGCTGATCCCGGCGCTGAACGAGGCGTCGTCGATCGGCGACGTTGTGACAGCGGCCCGCCGGTGCGCCGCGCCGCTCGCGGAGATGGGCCTCGGCCTGGAAGTCTGCGTTGTCAACGACGGGTCCATGGACGGCACCACGGCTGCCGCGCGCGAGGCGGGCGCCGACCACGTGCTGAGGCATGCACGCAACCTGGGTGTCGGCGCGGCAGTCCGAACCGGCCTTATCTACGCACGAACCCGTGGCTTCGGGATGGCGGTCAAGCTGGACGGCGACGGACAGCACGACCCCACCGACATCCCGGCACTGATCCGTCCGATTCTCGATGGCCGGGCCGACGTCGTCTACGGGAACCGGTTCCCGCGAATCGACTACCGCATGCCGCTCTACCGGCGCGCCGGCAACGCCGCCTTCCGCGGCCTGATGCGCTGGCTCACCGGCTGGGACGTCGAGGATTCGCAACCGGGGATGTTCGCCGTCAACGCCTCGTACCTCGCGGTCTCGTTCATCCCGGGCGACTACAACTACACGCAGCAGGTGCTGCTCGACTCGTACCTGAAGGGGATGCGGTTCGAACAGACGCCGATCGCCTTCCGCCGGCGGCGAAGCGGCGAGTCGTTCATCTCGTTGCAGTATCCCTTCCGCGTCCTGTCGCAGATCCTGGTGCTGATGGTGCTGGTCCGTCCGCTCAAGATCTTTCTGCCGCTGGCCGGGTTCTTCCTCGGGGCCGGCGCGCTGATCGCCGCGGTCGAATTGGGTATGTGGGCGACGGGTAACGCCGAGCGTCCGGTTGAGCACGTCAACCTGGTTCTCGGCCTCGCGATGTTCGGTCTCAACACCGGCTTTTTCGGCCTCCTCGCCGAAGCCGTCGCCCGCAGGAGCTCGTAGCATTGGCGAAGCTGATCATTCAGATCCCCTGCCTGAACGAGGCGGCGACGCTGCCGGAGACCATCACCGATCTGCCGCGTGAGATCCCGGGGATCGACACGATCGAGTTGCTCGTGGTCGACGACGGGTCGACAGACGGCACCGCCGAGGTGGCGCGGGACCAGGGAGTGCACCACGTCATCCGCTTCCGGGGGCACAAGGGACTCGCCGCCGCGTTCATGGCGGGCCTCGACGCCGCGGTCCGCGCCGGCGCCGACTACATCGTCAACACCGACGCCGACAATCAGTACTCCGGCGCGGACATCCCGAAACTGCTGCAGCCGCTGCTCGACGGCACAGCCGACGTGGTGATCGGCGACCGCAACATCCGCGAGATCCGGCACATGCCGCTGGCCCGGCGCTGGCTGCAGCGCATCGGCAGTTGGGTGGTGCGGCAAGTATCGGACACGCGGATCCCCGACACCACCAGCGGGTTCCGCGCCTACACGCGCGAGGCGGCGCTGCGCCAGACGGTCGTCTCGGACTTCTCGTACACCATCGAGACGATCATTCAGGCGGGCAAGACGCGGATGGCGATCGCGCATGTCGAGGTGGCGACCAACCGGAAGACCCGGCCGTCGCGCCTCTTCGACAGCACCTTCACCTACGTCAAGAAGTCGGCCGCGACAATCGTCCGCATCTACACCCAGTACGAGCCGCTCAAGGTCTTTTCCGTCGCCGGCACGCTGATCTTCTCGACCGGGTTCGCCATCTCGATCCGGTTCCTCATCTATTACTTGTACGGTTCGGGAGCCGGCCGCGTGCAGTCGCTGATCCTGGCCGCGGTCCTGATGATCGTCGGCTTCCAGGTGGTGCTGATCGGCCTGGTCGCCGACGCCATCGCGTCCAACCGGAAGCTGACCGAGGAGCTGTTGTACCGCGTCCGGTCGCTGGAGCTGACCTCCGTCCGCGGTTCGGCGCCCACGGATGACAACTGACGCGTCGCGGCACACGGTCGTCATCGTCACCTCGTCCTACCCGCGTTTTCCGGGCGATCTGACCGGGACGGCGGTCGAACCGATCGCGCGCGGCGTTTCAGCACGAGGGCACACGGTCCATGTCGTCGCGCCGTGGCATCCCCTGGTGCGGCGCGGCGACGTGGAGGACGGAATCCACTACCACTTCTACCGCTACGCGCCGGTCCCGGCGCTGAACGTCTTCGGTTACGCCGGCGCCCTCCGGGCGGATGTCTCGATGAAGTGGACGGCCTACGCGGCGGCGCCGCTCGCGTTCGTGGCGGGCGTCCGGATGGTGCGCCGCGTCGTGCGAGAGCACCAGGCGACGCTGATCCACGCCCATTGGGCGATCCCGAGCGGGGCGATTGCGGCGGCCGCGGCGGGTGACCTGCCGCTGGTCATCAGCCTGCATGGCTCGGACATCTTTGTCGCGGAACGCAACCCGTTGGTGGGATGGGCGGCGCGGCGCGCGTTCGGACGGGCCGACCGCGTCACCGGGTGCAGCGCCGACCTGCGCGACCGGGCGGTGGTGCTCGGCGCCGCCGACCGGCGCGCGGAAACACTGCTGCACGGCGTCGACGCCGACCGGTTCACACCGAACGCCGAAGCGCGCGCGCGCATGCGCGCCAGACAAGGCATCGGCGCCGACGATCCGGTCGTCTTCGCGGTGGGACGCCTGGTCCGCAAGAAAGGGTTCGAGTACCTGATCGATGCCGTCGCGTCGCTGGCGCCACGTTATCCCCGGCTGCGGCTCGTCATCGCCGGCGGGGGCGATCTCGATGCCGAACTGCGCGAGCGGGCGGCGGCGGGTGGCGTGACCGACCGCGTCACGTTTCTCGGATCAGTGGCGCACGGCGAGGTCGCGGACTGGCTGGCCGCCGCCGATATCGCCGCCGCGCCGTCAGTCGTCGACGACGCGGGGAACGTCGACGGGCTGCCGAACACCGTCCTCGAGGCGCTGGCGTCCGCGACGCCGGTGGTGGCGACGCTGGCCGGCGGCATAGGCGCCGTAGCCGTCGACGGCGAGACTGCGTTGATCGTCCCGGAACGGGACGCCGTGGCGCTCGCCGGCGCGATCGAGACCCTCGTGCAGGATCCGGGGCTGGGCGAACGGATCGGCCGGACCGCCCGCCGCCGGATGCAGACCGAGCAGACCTGGGCGCGTGTCGCGGAGCGGTTCGAGGAAGCCTACGTGCTTGCCGCCGCGCATCGGGCCTCGGCGTCCTGATACGCTAGCGCACCATGTGGCGCGTCGCCCTCGCCCTGCCACTCCTGATCTGGCTGCCGGGCTTCCTGCTCTACCGACTACCCCACGGAAATCGCGCGCTTCGCGCCGCGCTGCCGGCGGAGGAACGGCTTTTCTGGGCGGTGATGCTGAGCGCCGCCACCTCGTCCGTTACGGCCCTGGCTCTGGCGGGCGCGGGAGCGTACAGCCTCGACCGCGTCCTCCTGTCCAACTTGGCAATCTGCCTCCTGCTGGCCGTCGTGGCGCGCGGCCACCTCCGCCTCGGCCCGGACGCCGTGCGGATAACGCGCACCGCCGCCGCGCCCGCGGTCCTCCTGCTGCTCGCCGCCAGCATCTTCTTCTTCGTGCCGCCCGCCGAGTACATCAACGGCGGCCGCGACCCTGCCCTCTACATCGCCGAAGGTATCCAACTATCGAGAGAGGGATCGTTCTTCTCGGAGGATCCGCTCGTTCGCGACCTGCCGCAAGAGTCGCGCGATCTTTTCTTTCGTCCGGAACCTCCGAACGCGGTCTTCGACAGCTCGAGGTTCCTCGGCTACTTCATTGCCGACCTGGACCGGGGTGTCGTCGTCGGTCAGTTCCCCCACTTCTTCCCGGCCTGGGTCGCCATGGCGTACGAGCTGAACGGCCTGACCGGCGCCCGCTACGTGCATGGCTTCTGGGCGATCGGGGGTGTCCTGGCAGTCTACTTTCTCGGTGCCGCGCTGTTCGGCCGGCGCGCCGCGTTCGCCGCTGCGGGGTTGCTTACCCTCAATGTTGCGCAGGTCTGGTTCGCCCGCTACTTCATCAGCGAGCCGTTCCTGCAGGCCCTCATCTTCACCGCTCTGCTGGCCTTCGTCCGATCGCAGGACAAACAGCCGCAGTTCTTTGCCCCGGTTGCCGGAGTCCTGACCGGTCTCACCATCTTCGTGAACCTGAGCGGCGCGATCTTCATGGCGACCCTTGTGGCGGCGGCCATCGCCGGACGAATCCTGGGCGGCCGCCTCCGCGCGTCATTCCTCCTGCCGCTCTTCGGTGTCGGCGCTGTCGCTGGCGTCTACTACCTAGCCGTCCTGCCGCACTACGTCCTCTCCACGCCGGTCCGGGTCGCCGCGGGACGGCAGCCGGCGCTCCTCCTGGCACTGACCGTCGTCGGTCTGGCCGCCGGCATCCTCTTCGTCCGGTCCGCCGGCCCGCGGCTCACCCGTCTGGTAGACCGCTGGCTGCCACCGCTGACGTTGGGAATCATCCTAACCCTCGGCATCTATGCGTTTTTCTTTCGGGAAGCACGCAGCGTCTGGACGCAAGCGCCCCTCGAACGGGAAGGCATCGTCACCTTCACCCGGTATTACCTGCAGCCGCTCGGCTTGGTGGCGGCGCTCGCCGGGTGGGCGTTTGTCTCCGGGGAACAGTTCCGCCGCGCGTTGCCGTTTATGGCGGTTGCGGCAGCGTACGCACTGTTCTACTTCTATGATCCGCGCATAACGCCCGATCACTTCTGGGCGGCGCGGCGCTACCTGCCCGTCCTTCTTCCCGCCGCACTGCTACTCGCCGGCGCCGCCGTCTTCATGCCGGTCGGCGTCACCGCGCCCCGCTGGCTGGCGTGGTGCGCCACCCCGCGCGGGAATACGCTGCGCGCCGCCGCGGGCAGCCTGGTGCTGTTCGTGCTGGCCATGCAGTACGGTGCCGCCATGCGCCCGATCCTCCGTCACACCGAACATGCCGGGATGATCCCGGCGGTCGAGTCGCTCGCGGGTCGCATCGGCCCGAACGATCTGCTGGTGGTGTCGGCCCGCAGTGCGTCGGATGCCCAGACCTTCGCCTTGCCCCTTGCCTACATCTACGCCCGGAACGTCCTGCCGCTGCGCTTCAACAGTCCGGATCCCAAGGCATTCGCCGCCTTTCTCGACTGGGCCGACCAGCGCTACGACCGCGTCCTGTTCATGGGAGGCGGCGGCACGAATCTGCTGACGCGCCGGATCACGCCGAAGCTGATCAGCACGGACCGGTTCAGCGTGCCGTTCTACGACCGGACGCTCAACGCGTACCCCCAGGGGGTCGATTCCTGGGAGTTCGATTTCGGCCTCTACGAGTTGCTGCCGGATCCCGTCCCGCCCGGACCTGTCGAGATCGATGTCGGTTCGGGTTTCGACCTCTACGTCGGCAACATGTACGCCAAAGAGACATCGAGCAACGGACGGTCGTTCCGCTGGACCCGCGCGCGATCCACCATCTGGATTGTCGGCACGCACCCGGAGGCCAGCGAGTTGATCCTGACCCTGTCCGGAAGGCTGGACCAGGCGGGCATCGCGCCGGTGCAGATCGTGCTGAACGACCGTCTCCTCGGCACGCTGTCGCCGGCCGACGGGTACGAACGCTACACGCTGCCGATTCCCCCTGACCTCGCCCGCGAGATGGCTGAACGCGACGAAGCGTCGGAGCTCCGCATCGAGACCCAGTCGTGGGTGCCGAGCCGGCTGCTGGGCTTCCCCGACGACCGCATTCTGGGCATCCGCCTCGGCCGCGTCGTAGTCCGCTGACGCAGACAGACGTGTTCGAGCATCTGCAGATCGACCACCGGTTCGAACGGCGGGTCGTGGGCGCCGCCGACTTGGCGCTGGCCCCCTGGGCGGCGATCAACGCCTGGCGGCAACCCGTGACGGACGACGAACTGCCCCCAAAGCGCGTGCTGCTGTTTCGCCTGGAGCGGATCGGCGACCTTCTGATGACGCTCGGTGCAATCGGCGCCATCCGGGCGCGGCTACCCGACGCGGATCTGCGGCTGGTGGTCGGAAGCTGGAACGCGCCGCTGGCGCGCTGCCTGCCGGCGGTGGACGCGGTGGAAACGTTCGACGTGCCGTGGCTCTCCCGCGAACGGCCCGGATCGACGCTGCGGGCGGCCGTCGCCCAATCGGCGGTCTGGCGGCGGCACGGCTTCGACTTGGCGCTCAACTTCGAGCCGGACATCCGGAGCAACGCGCTTGTGGCAGCCAGCGGCGCGCCGCGCCGCGCCGGCTACGCGAGCGGCGGCGGCGGTGCCTTCCTGACCCATGCGATCGACTACGACCGAACCATCCACTCGGCCGAAAACGCGCAGCGCCTGGTAAGCCGAGTGCTGCCGGCCGAGCGGTTTCCACCGGCCGCCGACTCGTCGAACGGGATCCCGTTGCGGATTCCAGCGGCGGCCCACGAGACGGCGGGGCAGTTGCTGGCCGCGCACGACCGCCCAGGACCACTGATCGGCATCAATCCGGGCGCCGGACGGTTAGTTAAGGAATGGCCGCCGGAGCGGTTCGCCGCCGTCGCCGCGGCACTCGCGGCGGACGACGGCGCCACGATCGTTTTGCTGGGTGCCGAGGGCGACCGCGTGCAGGCGGACGGTGTCCGGCAGGCGCTACCGCCCGATGTCGCGCTGATCGACCTCGTCGGACGGGCTCCACTCGTCGAGCTGGCAGCGGTGCTGGCGCGGCTGTCGGTCCTGATCACGGGCGACACCGGTCCCGCCCATCTGGCCGCTGCGGTCGACACGCCGGTCATCGCCATCTTCGGCCCCACCGATCCGATCCGCTATGCGCCGCTAACGCGGCACGTGGAAGTAGTCCACGCCGACCTCTGGTGCCGCCCGTGCGGCCGGCTGCGGCGCCCGCCCAAGCGGTGTACCCACGGCGCCCCCGACTGCCTCACGGGAGTGGAAACCGACGCCGTCGTCGCCGCCGCCCAGCGCCTGATTGCGCGGACTTAATGTGCTTTACTTGTGCCGGCCTGGAGGCCGGCGCACCATGAATCCACCGAGTCGACCGCCCGGCCTGAGCATCTTCTTTCCGGCCTACAACGACGCCGGCACGATCGCCAGCATGGTGGTCGCGGCCGAGTTGACCGCCCGCGAGCTGACAGACGACTACGAGGTCATCGTGGTCAACGACGCCAGCCGCGACTGGACGGCCCAGGTGCTGGAGGAGCTGACCCGGGTCTATCCCCGCCTGCGCGTCGTGACGCACGAAAAGAACGGCGGCTACGGCGCGGCGCTCCGCTCCGGCTTCCGCGCGGCGACGAAGCCGCTCGTGTTCTACACCGATGGCGACGCGCAGTACGACCCGCGCGAACTGGCGCTCCTGTGGCGCCGCATGATGGACGAGCCGGAACTCGACGTCGTGAACGGCTACAAGATCAGCCGGTCCGACCCGTTTCACCGCGTCGTGATCGGCCGCATCTATCACCATACGGTGCGCCTGCTGTTCGGCCTCCGGCTCCGCGACGTCGACTGTGACTTCCGCCTGATGCGGCGCGCGATCTTCGAGCGGATACCGCTGACGAGGGACAGCGGCGTCATCTGTCTCGAAATGATGAAGAAGGTGCAGGATGCCAGTTTCCGGATCGCGGAGATACCCGTCCACCACTTCCACCGCGCCTACGGCGTCTCGCAGTTCTTCAACCTGGCGCGCGTCGTGCGGGTGGCCATCGATGTCCTGCGGCTCTGGTACGTGCTGGTGATCCGCCGGAACCATCTCGCCGCAAGCGCCCCGGCGGATGATGCGTCGCCCACCGATCTTGGGCCGGACGACCGTCAGCCCTAGCAGGACCATTCGGTGAACCAAGGGAGCACGACGCCGTCGAGAGCAAGGATGATCGCGGCGTAGCGCAGACCGCGCCCAATCGCGACCACTACGCAGAACGGGACGATCCCGACGCGCATCACGCCGGCCGCGACGGTGAGCCCGTCGCCGAGGCCCGGAATCCAGGTGAGGAGCAGCGACCAGAGGCCATAGCGCTGGAACCAGGTCTGCGCCCGGTCGAGCTGCTGCGGACTGGCGGGAAACCAGCGACGCTCGCGGAACCGTTCGATGAGGCGGCCGAGCCACCAGAAGAGCACGGCGCCGAGCGTGCTGCCAAGTGTCGCCGCCGCCACCAGGCCGGGCCACGCCGCGCCGCCCACGAGCGCCGCCGCCAGCGCCGCGTCCGCCACGAGCGGCACGACAGTCGCGGCGAGGAACGCCGACGTGAAGGCGGTCAGGTAGAGCAAAGCCTACGCTGCCGGGGAAACGGTCAGGACCGTGACCTTCAGGCCGATCCGCTGGCTGTCGCCGCCGAGCCCGGATTCGGAATCGCGCCGCACCTGGCTGACGACTATCCAGACGTGATCCTGGCCGGCCAGCGCCTCCGCGGGCACTTCGACGGATCGCATCGCGGACTGATTGGGCGCCAGGCCCGCACAGAGGTCGGGCGACTGCCAGCCTGGCAGCTCGAGGCGGCAAGACTGGGACGCCCAAGGCGTGGTGAGGTCGAGCGTCAGCGTCAGGTCACCCTCCCGCGAGCCCGCGACGCCTGCCGCGGCGGCGGACGCCGTCACGATCGTCGGATCGAGCGGCAGGCGCGCCACGCGCGACCGGACGATACCCTCCGCTACCTCGTACCGCGGCTCGCTCTCCACCCGCGCACGGACCGGCCGGGTATTCGCCAACCTAAGCGGCAGCTCGAACACGGTCACCTGAGGGTTCCGCGGAATAGGCTGCGAGTACCGCGTCCCCTCGAACACGCGATCCACCTGCATCAGCGTGCGCGCCTCCCGGCTGCCGTCAGCGTCGTCGAACTCCGGTCCCACCACGATCCGGTCGTAGCCCTCGAGGAAGAGCCCCACCGGATCGATCAGTCGATCGGTGGGGGCGGGGGACACTCCGGGGGCGCGGTAGTTGGCCTGGGGAAGACGCAGCTCGAACGCCATCGCGGTTTCCAGCGCCGGTTCCGTCTGCTCCAGGAGCCATGCGCTGGCCAGGTGGCGGCTCTCCGGAGTCAGGGCGATACGACGTTCCTCCAGCGCCCGAAGCATTGGCTGAGCGACCAGCAGGACGACGCAGATCGGCGCCAGCGCCAAGCCGGCAGCGCGGGGAAGACGGGAGCGATACTGCAGTACCAGTTGGACGAGACACGCGGCGGCGATGGCAAAGAAGGCCGGCGTCACCAGCATGTTGCTGAACGCGGCGACCCGCTGACTCAGCATCAGGGTGAGAAAGCCCGCCGGAAACGCCAGAATGATAAGTGCCGCGCGCCAGCGCGTTGCCAGCATGACGCCTGTGCCGATGAGGCCGGCGACAGTCAATCCGACTCCACCCCCGGCTCTCGACATCCAGCCGAGATAGCGCTGCGCATGCGGCCAGCCCGGCTCTGTCGTCATTCCGCCATGGCCGAGGATGCCGTAGTGAACGATCTCAGACGCCATTCCGTTCAGAAAGTCGGACACCGCCAGCAGCGCATACGGCGTTCCGATTAGGAACCCCACCACCGAGACGCCGAGCACGGCGGTCACCGCGCGCAGATTGCACCGGCCGGACAGCACGCACGCGAGGAGCGGAGCCGCAACGATCGGCAGTGCGTTGTACTTGCTCGTGATGGCAAACCCCGCCGCCAGACCAGCGAGCGCGGCCCGGCTAGCGGTGGGATTCTCCATGACGCGCAGGGACAGCCAGACGGATAACAGGCAGAACGCCGCCATCAGCGTGTCGACGGCGATGCGCGACGACTCCGTTATCACGAAGGGAGTGCATGCAACCAGCAGCGCCGCGAGCACGGCCGGCCACGGTGAAGCAAGGACGCGGCGGGTGATGCCGTACGTCGCCAGGATCATCAACAGGCTGAAAACGGTTCCGACCGACCGCGCCCACATGACGATGCGTGGGTGCGACGCCGTCCAGAGAATGCCGGTCGGGTCGTTCTCGTCGCGGCGGACAAGCTCTTCGATCCGGGTAATCTCGCCTTCGCGCGCCGACCAGAGAAAGCCGCCCGCGATGGCGGGCATGCGGATATAGAAACAGAGCGTCGGCTTCAGAAAGTAGTAGGGATGATAATCGTTTGTCTGTATCATCCTGACGGTGCGGTAGAAGTGGTTTGCCTCGTCCGGATGGTAGAAGTATGGCATCCCCTCGCCGACGCGCGGCGCGCGGAACCAAAGGCCCATGAGAACCACGGCCGCCAGCGCGACCAGATGCGGGTAGCGGCCGACGGCCGCAAGTCTCCTCATGTTGAACGCTCCGGCGGGGTGGGCATCGCACCGTCGGTGACAGGCGCAGTCTAGTCTCCCTGTGTCAAAAGGGACAAGGGAAGCGCTGGATCCGGCGCGGAGGGCAATCCCATCGCCCGGGCGGTTACCGCGCACCCCTGTCCATAGGCTGGTGGGCCGGCCGGCACACCCATCACGCCCCACCAAGCGTCTCGGCGTAAAGGTCCAGCAACCGGTCGGTGACGGCGGGCCACGAGAACTTCCGCTCCACCACGGCGCGGCCCGCCTCGCCCATTACAGGGAGGCGCGCACGATTCGACAGCGCGCCCGCGATGGCGCGGGCAAGCGCATCGGCGTCGCCGGGCGGGACGAGCCAGCCGGTAACCCCCTGCTTCACCTTGTCGGGGATGCCGCCCGCAGCGGTGGCGACGACGGCGCAACGGTGCGCCATCGCCTCGAGGGTCACGAGCGAGCTTCCCTCGTACAGCGTCGGATGCACGAACAGCGTCGCGTCTCTGTACCACTGATGCAGGTCGTCGTCCGGCACGCGGCCGAGGAAATGAACCCGGCCGCCGAGACCCGCCTCCTGCGCCTGCCGCTGCAGCGCGCTACGCCGCGGCCCGTCCCCGACGAGCACCAGATGGCACGCCCGTGCGCCCGACATGGCCGACAGTCGCGCCAACGCCTCAATCAGCACATGGAAGCCCTTGTTCGCTTCGAGGCGGCCGACGGCGAGCAGCAGCGCGCTGTCGCCGTCGCCGTCGCGACGCGCATGCACATTCCCGCTGGCGTTCGTCCCCGACGCCAGCACGTCGACTGCGTCGAGATCGACTGCATTCGGGATCACGCGCAGCCGGTCCTCGCCGACGGCGAGATGCGCCTGCACGACCGGGGCCAGCACGTCGTCGGTCGCAATCACCCGGTCGGCCGCATCGGAACAGGCCCGCACCGCCGCCTGCAGCGGCCGGTAGGCCAGCGTCTTCAAGCGCGCGCGCGACGGATCGGTGCCCCCGAACTCCTCCAGGCCCTGGGGATTGAAGACGAACGGAACCGTCCCTACCCGGTCTCGCGCCCGCGCCTGGGCATAACCCAACGCGCTCGCGCCGAGTCCATGGACGATCTGCACGCCTCCCGCCTCGACGAGCCGTTGCGCCACCCGTCCGGCGCGCCGGCCGAACACTGGGTAGGCGGTTATGCGATCGAGGATCGTCGTCCCGCGCCGGCCGGCGAACGGAAACGTGACGTACGGTACGAACCGCGTCTCGAGTCGCCCGTCCGCAAGGGCGTCGTCCAGGCCCGGCAACACCGCAGCTTCCTCTGCCTCCACGTGCGGAGCCGGCGGCGGCGTCACCAGCGTCACGCGGACGCCGCGCCGCACGAGGTGCCGCGTCATGTCCGCGACATGGCGTTCCAGGCCCCCGACGCCGTGCCAGGGCGCCACCGCCCGCGACAGCAGGACGATCCGCAGCCGTTCGGGGTTCACGGGCGCTCCCCGACCCCCGGCGCCGCACGCTCCAGCAGCGACGCATACAGCGCCTCATGTTGCTCCGTGACCACGTCGGTATCGAAGACCGCGTCCACGCGGCGCCGCGCCGCCGCACCCAACCGCGCCGCCAGCATCGAATCGTGTTGCAGCCGCCGCGCGTGCGCACGCAGCTCGTCCGCCGACCGCGCCAGCAGTCCCGTCTCCTCGTGCACGACGACATCGCCGACCCCTCCGGTCTGCATCGCGACGATCGGACACCCGAGCGCGCTCGCCTCGATCAGCACGCGCCCGAGCGGCTCCGGCCACGCCGACGGGAAGATCAGCATCGCGGCGTGACGCATCCAACGGAGCAACTCCGGCCGCTCCAGCCACCCGAGGAACCGGACATCCCGGCGGGACGCCCGGGCGGCCGCCTCCACTTCCGCGCGCGCGGGACCGTCGCCCGCCACCACCAGCGGCAGGCTGAGATCAGCGGTTGCCGGCAACAGGGTGGAGGCCCCCTTGTTGGCGGCCAGCTTGCCCGCGAACAGGACATACGGCCGGCGGTCCGGCGGCCCCGACTGCTCCGCCTCGGCCCGGATCGCCATCGCATCCACCGGATTCGGAATGGTGGTGACGGTCGTCGCCTCCGGTTCCTCCAGCCGATCGCCCAGCGTCTTCGCAACCGCCCGACTGATCGCGATCAGGGCATCCGCCCCGGCCAGTGCTTGCCGTTTTCGCCGGAGGTTGGCCTGCATGTAGGGAATGAACGGCGTCGCGAGCGGCCATGCCGGGCCCGCGCGTGGACGCACGCAATAGCTCATTCGGCGGGGCGTGCAGCCGGGACAGACGGCTCCCACCGACGGATTGAGCATCAGATCCGTCCAGTAGCAGAGCGGCCAGTAGTCGCGGATGGTGCAGACGGACGGGATGCCCGCGGCCCGCGCCGCCGCCACGCTGGGCGGCGCGCTGAGCGCGTGTTGCGCATGCACCAGGTCGATCTGGTCTTCGCGAATCACGTCGCCCAGCCAATCGGCGAACCGCGGCCAGAACCGCTCGTTCCGGAACCAGTTCCTCACGAACGGAATGCCGGGCGTCGGCGCGGAGAATGCGATCGGGCGGAAGCCGTCGAATTCCTCCTCCTCTGCGGGCGCAGCGCCTCCCAGCCGTGGCCGGACGATCGTCAGTTCGTGCCCATGCGCGCGGAGGCCGCGCGCCAACTCGTAGGCGCTCCAGCCGCTGCCGCCGCAGATGGGGGGAAAGACGTCGGTTGCAATCAGCAGGCGCATCGGCTTCAGACTGGCCTCCGGTGTTCAAGCGCCGCCTCGATCGCGGCAGTGAGCCGTTCGCAGTGACGATCCCAGCCGTAGTCCCGCACCGCCCGGGCCCGCGCCGCCGCGCCGAGACGCCGCCGCAACTCCGGATCGCAAAGCCGCGCGATCGCGCGGGCGAGCGCGGCGGGATCATCCGCATCGTACAGGATGCCCTCCGCCCTGTCCCCCACCAGTTGGGAAATCCGATCGATCGCCGGCGCCACCACCGGCAGCCCCGACGCCATGTACTCGAACAGCTTCAGCGGCGACCAGAAGAAGCCGAGCGACAGGGGCGGGTGCCGGCCGACGTCGAACGGCGCCACGCCGACGTCGGCGGCGGCGAGGCACGCCGGCATCGCATCGTGTGCCACCGGACCGACGCACGTCACGCCGTCGATCCGTTCCGCCGCCTGGCGCACCGCCGGCAACTCGGGTCCGTCGCCGATCAGCACCGCATCGACGTCTTCGCGGCCATGTTCGCGCAGCCGCCGCATCGCATCGACCAGGAGTTGCGCGCCATGCCACGCGCGGAACGCACCGGCGAAGGCCACCAGCGTGCGGGCCGCCGCCCGGCGCTGGAACGGAACGTCGCCCGACGCGTCCGGCGTGAACCGCACCGTGTCGGCGCCCCACTCCAGCCGCACAATGCGATCCGCGGGCACCCACGCCGGCAGGATGTCCGCCTGCGGCGTGACGAACAGGTCGGCGTGCCGGCACTGCCAGTCGCGCCAGCGGCGCATCGGCTCGACGAGCAGCGCCCGGTCGATCCGCCGCTTCGCGGAGCCGGGATAGTCGACCACCGGCGCGTTCACCTCGAGCAGCGTCAGCGCGCCGACCGACTGCGCCGCGCGCACCCCTTCGCCGCCGAAGTTGAAGTAGCGCTCGATCACCACGTCGGGCCGGATGCGCTCCGCCAGCGCGCGGACGCGCGATGCGAGCGCCCAGCGCAGCCGCCGGGCGCCGAACGGCGGGCGCAGGTCGATCCAGGTGACGCCGTCGTCCGGGAACGGACCCTCGCCGCGGGTGACCGCGACGTGCACTTCATGGCCCAGGGCCGCCAGACCGCGCGCCACGGCGGTCACATGGACCGATCCGCCGACGCGGCCCGGCACCTGCTGATCGGTGGCGACGTAGAGAATGGTCACGCGTCGCCAGGCGGAACCACAAGTGTCACGCCCGTCATCCTGGCGGCATGGCGCAGCCTGCGTTCGAAGGTCGCCAGCGGAAGCTCCTCGCGCATCGCGAGGTCGAGATAGGCGGCCTCGTAGGCGGTGAGACCGTAGTTCCGACACAGCGAGATGCGTCTGCCGACAGCGGACGGAGGTTCGCATGCGTACTCAACGACATTGAGCGTCTCCAGCAACGTCGCGAACCTTTGGACTCTGGCCTCGGTGATGCTGCCCGTCTGCTCCGCCGTGGCGAGCGCGTCGGCCACCTCCACCGACCAGTTCCCCGGCACCACCGCGGCCTGGTATTCCAGGGACTGCAGGATGGCGTCGGCCGCGGCGTTGTGCTCGTCCGGAAAGACCCAGGCGAGCGCGACGGCCGCATCGATGACGATGCCGGTCAATATCCCCGGCCCTCCTCGATGATGTCACTGATGTCTATCGTGCCCGGCTTGATCCGTTTGCGCAGCTCGCGCATTGCGTCTACCACCTGACTATGACTCAGCCGGGGCCGCCGGTTCTGGCGGGTCAGGGGTGCGAGCTTGGCGACCGGGACACCATTCTTGGTGATCGTGATCGTCTCGCCCCTGGCGACGCGGTCGAGCAACGCCGAGAGATGCGTCTTGGCCTCGAAGGTTCCGACGGTCGCCGGACGTTCTTCTCTTTCCACAGTTAACTAGACTAGTCTAGCAGACCGAGGGAGCACAAGAGGCCGCGCAAACCTGCCGCCATCGAGATGCAATGCGGCGTGGAATGCGGTAGCCTGTCGAAAGGGATCTACCGATGTCTGCCGAACTCGTCGGGATCATCAGCGTCGGTGTCGGGCTGGCCCTCGCACTCTTCGCTCTCTGGGGCCTGAGCCTTAAGCCACTCCAGGCCAACGTGGAGGCACTCCGCACCAACCTGACGGAGACGAACCGCTGGGTGCGGGAACTGGGCGACCGAATGACCCGGCTCGAGGCCGTAGTTACCACGAAGGACGCACGGCACCGTCTGGCCGAGCGGGTCGCGCGGCTCGAAGTCGCGCTCGCCGGCGCCACTCGCCGCGACACCTCACCGAGGGAGTGACTCAGCTCTCGAACAGGCCGGGCTGTCGCGTTACCTTCCTGAACGCCGCGGTCGAGAGTTCGGGGTGCCCGGATGGGATTCCGGCCTGCGTGCGGGCGGTGTGAAACATGGCCGCGATGGTGTCCGCCCAGACTCCGCCGCCGCGCATCCGCTCTCCGAACGCGGGGGCGGTGAGCTTCCCGCCACGCAGATCCCGGATCCGGTTCAGCACCTTCTGCTTCCGGTCGGGGAAGTGTTCGTCGAGCCAGGCCTCGAAGAGATCCTTCACGCCGTAGGGCAGCCGCAGCATGATGAAGTGCGCGTACTGAGCGCCGGCCTGCGCGGCCTGCTTGAGGATGGGCGCGATCTCGTGGTCGGTGAGCCCGGGTACGACGGGGGCGATGCTGACGCCGGTGGGAATGCCCCGGTCACGGAGCCGGGCGACCGCCTCGAAGCGCCGCTCGGCCGTGGAGGCGCGGGGCTCCATCGCGCGCCGCACGCGTTCATCCAGCGTCGTCACCGAGAGGGTGACGCTGACGCAACGGTGGGCCGCCAGTTCGGCCAGGACGTCGAGGTCGCGGGTGACAAGCGCGCTCTTGGTGATGACGCCCACGGGGTTGCGGAACTCGGCGAGCACTTCCAGGCACCGGCGGGTGAGCTGGAGCCGCCGCTCGATCGGCTGATACGGATCAGTCACCCCGCTCATCGCGAGCAACCGGGGCTTCCAGGATCGGCGCGACAGCTCGGCTCGCAGCAGCTCCGGGGCGCGCGGATTGACGAGGATGCGCGTCTCGAAATCGAGCCCGGCGGACAGGCCAAGATACTCGTGCGTGGGCCGCGCGTAGCAGTAGATGCAGCCGTGCTCGCAGCCGCGGTAGGGATTGACGCTGCGGTCGAACGGCACGTCGGGGCTGGTGTTCGACGAGATGATCGACCGGGAGGCGTCGTGGAAGTAGAGCGTCGGCACGCCATGAGCCGGCGTGGCATCGTCGGGGTCGCAGGCCTCGTCCGGCTCGGGTTCGACCTGCAGGACTTCAAAGCGTCCCGGCGGATTCTGCGTCGTGCCGCGCGGGTTTCGAGGCGTCGTGCGGCGCTCGCTACGGGCGGCTGGCGAGGATCCTTTCGACACCATCCGTTGCGACCCCGGTGTCAGGAAGCGAGACGGCCTTGCGACTCCGCGACGACCTCGACGAGCAGCCGTTCTATCCGCTCCGCGCGCCGCGCCCAAGTGTAGTTGGCGACCTCCTTGAACGCGGCCTGCGCCATCCGATCGGCGGCGGCGGGATCGGCCAGCACGCTGCGGATTCCCGTCCCGAGCGCCGCGGGGTCGCCGGGCGCGACGAGGCGCGCGGTGCGCCCGTCCTCGAAGATCTCCCGGAGCGATACGAGGTCGGATGCCACGATCGGCCGCCGCAGCGCCAGGTACTCGAAGAGCTTCATCGGCGAGTCGTACCGAGTGTGGGGCATGTCGAGCAGCGGCGCCGCCAGCACGTCGGCCGCGACCAGACGGTTCAGGACCTCGCCGGGCGGCACGAGTCCGGTGAACGTGAGGCGATCCGCCACGCCGCAGCGCCGGGCCAGATCGTCGAGCCGGGCGCGGTCCGCCCCATCGCGAGGATGACCCCCGATGATGATGCCCTGCGCCTCCGAGACATGCGCCAGCGCCTCAACCACGACGTCGACCCCCTTGTAGGGGTGCAACGCCCCGGCGTAGGCGACGACCGGCGGACCGTCGCCGCGCTCCG
The DNA here is from genome assembly GCA_965263055.1 of Vicinamibacterales bacterium. Classification (GTDB taxonomy): domain Bacteria; phylum Acidobacteriota; class Vicinamibacteria; order Vicinamibacterales; family UBA8438; genus VXRJ01. The sequence continues at coordinate 1,165,384 of OZ253581.1, forward strand.
GCGCAGCCGGCGGAGGAATGCGGTCGAGGCGCACGCCGTTCGGCGCGGTGGCGACGTGCGACCGGTCGCCGAAGCGGCCGGCGAGATCGGCGGCGAGCACCTGCGTGGTGGTGACGTAGCCTTCGGCCTGCCGCCACACCCGCCGTTCGCGGCGCGTCAGCCGTCCCAGTTTCGTTGCGCTCGCGCCGCGCGCGCCCGTCTCGAGATGGGTGGCGGCTTGGGCGAACGACGGGCTGAAATTGTGCGACTCAAAGACGACCGGCGGACGCATCGACCGGGGAAACCGGAGGGCGGCGGCGGCCAGGATCAGGTTCGGCGTGTAAACGGCGTCCCACCGGCGGTCCGGAAGCCGCAACGCCATCCGTGCCAGGTACGCCGCGCGCCGGACGGCAGGCGGACCCGGGGCCGGCGCGCGTTCGATCTCAAGGCGCGGCGACCGCGGCACACCGTAGTACGCGAACGGGTCGCGCGGGGGCGAGACGGTATCGGGCCGGACCAGCATGTGGACGGTGTGGCCCCTTTCGGCCAGCGCCGCGCAGGTCTCCATCGAGTGCACGCCGTTGGCCCGCTCCAGCGGGAAGCGGATATCGGCCAGATAGAGGATGGTCACGGCGTCCCGGACGGCTCGTCGTAGCGTTCCGGGTCGAGGTAGAACGAACTGCGGTCGAAGAGGTAGCGGTAGGCGAGCGTCGGCAGGACGCGCGGCAGGACGAACGCCGTCGTGTAGGCGTTGCGGGCCAGCTCCACACGTCCCCGGTCCATCAGTTGAGCGCCGTACTGCGCCATCAGGCCGACGTTCCAGATGACGCCACCGATGGCCAGCGCCGCCACCGCCCGCCGCCAGACGGGGCGTTGCGCCAGCTTGAACAGCGCGGTGAGGCCGATCACGAGGATGATCGTCGTCCCGATGAAGCGCCGCTGGCCGTACGTGCCGGAGAGCTCCCACCGCAAGATGGCGCCCGCGATGTAGGCCTGCGACGCAAACATCGCCAGCAGGCAGATGCCGATCCGCCGCGCCCCGGCGTCGCCCCGGCCGCCGCCCGACCAGGCGAACCAGGCGAGCCCGCCGACCGCCACGAGGGCCAGCGGCGTCCAGAAGAAGAAGCCGTGATTCGGGTGGAAGAGAACGTCGAAGAAGTGCGGCGCGTGCCACAGCATCCGGTCGTCGAGGGCGTAGGGCGTCGTGAACTGACCGTAGAGTGTCTGGTAGATGAGCATCTGCGGCGAATAGCAGAGCAGCGAGACCGCGGCGCCGGCCGTCACCCGCAGGACCAGCGTCCGGACGCGCGTCCAGTCGGCGGCCCGGGCCGCGCCGGCGACCGACCAGAGGTAGTCGATGGCCGGACCGACGACAAAGAAAACCGCCTGCTCGCGCACCATCACCATCAGTGCGCAGACGGCGCCGAGCCCCATCAGGCCGCCGAGCGACCACGTCTCGCGCACCCGGAGCCAGATCGCGATGAACAGCGCCGCCGCGAACGCGCTGCAGGCGTGGCTGAAGCCGGGGGCGACGTACATGTAGTGGAGCAGCGGCGTGCCGAGCCAGATGGCGAGCCCGGCCGGATGCGCCTCCCCCACCAGGCGGCGGGCGGTGACGATGGCGATGCAGATGGCCAGGAAGCCGTAGAACGCAGAGCCGAACGCCACGGCGCGCAGATAGGGGCGCGAGAAGCCGTCGGCCGGCACCTCCGATCCGAACGCGCGCCGGACCCGCGTGGTGACGTCGGCGACGGCGTAGAACGGGGACCAGAGGATTGCCGGTCCCACCGTCCAGTAGCTGTAGCGGAGCCCGGTCGCGGTCTCCCGCACCAGATAGCTCTCGTAGAACGTCCAGGCGACCGCGATGCCGCGGTCGTAGAAGTAGCGGTACTCGTTGTCGAACGAGACGTCGTGGTCGAACCAGAGCGACCGGAGGTTGGCGAAATAGCCCACCTCGTCGGATGCGTAGAGGCGCGGCGTGATGGCGGGGAGCGCGAGGACGAACAGCAGGACCGGCACCATCCACTGCCGGCTGTGGCCCAGGAAGGACCGGCCTCCGCGTGCCGTCGTCATCGGCCGTGAGTATATCGGTTAGCCGTTATCATCCCCCGATGCTCGCCAACGTCCGCCGGGTCTTTTCCCACCTGGCGGTCTACGGATCGGGCGAGATCCTCCTCTTCGGCATCAGCTTCCTGCTCGTCCCGGTCTATACCCGCGTCCTGACGCCGGCGGAGTACGGCGTGCTCGGACTCCTCCTGCTGCTCCGCGCCTTCCTCCGGCCGCTGAATCAACTGGGCCTCGACGAGTCGTTCCTGCGCTTTTATTACGACTGCGGCGACGGCGCGGCTCGCCGGACGCTGACCGGCACGACCCTCGTTGCCATCGGCCTCGCGAGCGGGGTGGTGCTTACCGTGCTGCTCGCCGGCGCTCCCACGTTCAGCCGCCTGCTGCTCGGCTCCGCCGAGCATGCTTGGACGCTCCGGCTGCTCGCCCTGAACGGCTTTCTGCAGGCGTTCCTGTGCGTCCCCCACAGCCTGCTCCGGATCCGCAATCAGCCGGCGCGGTTCGCCCGCTGGACAGTGGGCGGCGGCCTCGGCGCCGCGGCGGGACGCCTTCTGCTGGTGGTCGGCTTCCGGATGGGCGTGTTCGGCATCATGCTGGCCGACCTCCTCGCCTCGGTCGTCCTGGTCGCCGGCCTGTCCCGCGTGGTCGAGCGCCCCATCGGGCGCGCCTCGTGGCAGCGGGCGCGCGAGATGCTGCGCTACGGTTTGCCGCGCGTGCCGAACGCGCTGCTGCAGCAGGTGACGATGATGTCTGACCGCTTCTTTCTGCGGCTCTCCCGCCCGCTGGCGGACGTCGGCATCTATCAGTTGGGCGGCACCATCGCCAACGTCCTGCGCATCTACCCGGAAGCGTTCCGCCGCGCCTGGATGCCGTTCGCCTTCGAGACGATGGATCAGCCGGACGCGCCGCGGCAGTTCGCCCGCCTCGCGACGGTCGCCTTCGCGGTGCTGGTATTCGGGACGCTGGCCATCGCCATGCTCGCCGCGCCGATGGTGCAGATCATGACGCCGCCGACGTTCCATGGCGCCGCCGCGGTCGTGCCGTTCCTGGTCCTGAGCGTCGCCCTGCACGGCACCGCCGTCTTCCTGACGACGTCGCTCAACGTGGCGAAGCGGACGCGCGCCCTGCCGGTCGCCGCCGCCGCCGCCGCCGCGGTCACCGTAGCGGGCCACCTGACGCTGATCCCACGGTTCGGGCTGCTGGGCGCGGCCGGCGCCACCGCGGCGGGCCAGGCGGCACGCGTCATCGTGATGACGGTCGCGGCGCAACGCCTGTACCACATCCCCTACGAAACCGGCCGACTGTTCCGCACCGCGGTCGTCGGCATCGTCCTCTATGCCGCCGCCGGGTTCGCGCCCGCGGATGTCTCCGCGGAGGCGCTGATCGTCCGCGGGGGCCTGCTGGCGGCGTTTCCGCTGGCGCTGGTGGCCGCCGGCGTGATCGACCGGGACGCGCTGCGGCGCCTACGGGCCCGGGCCGCTGCCCGCGGCGCGCCGCCGCCCTCCGAACCGGGGGAACTGGAGTGACCCTCGCCCGGACCGTCGAGAAGCGGTCCAAGCAGTTGCTCTCGCTCGCCAGCCGGTGGACGAGCCAGTTTCCCGACGAACGGTTCATCTTCATCAGCGGGTTTCACCATTCGGGCACCACGCTGGTCCAGGAGGTGCTGCGCGGGCAGGGCGCCTTCATGTTCGTCGATGTGCGTGACGACGGCGAACCGGGCCGGCCGCGCGAGACGCACCTCCGGGACCTCTACCGGCTGCGGCGGGAGGCGTTGCAGGGGGGCCACGCCTGGGCCGCGATGAAGTTCCCGAGCAACACCGCCGAGGGCGTCGGGCGGCTGGCCCGCGAGATGCCGCTCCTCGCCCCCCGCTGCACCCTGGTGCTCTGCTACCGCGATCCCGCCGCCACCGTGCTGTCGCTCGCCGGCCGGCACGGTTGGGATCCCGACCGCGCGCACCGCGACGCGGCCGCGCAGCAGGCGGTCGCCGACGCCTGGCAGGACTACGCGGATCGGCATCGCGGACGTGCGGTCCGCCTCGCCCTGGAGGACTTCACCGGCGACCCGGAGCCCTATGTCCGGGCGATCCTCGGCCTGCCGATCGATCAACCGCTACCAGTTACCATAAGAACCGCTGGATGGCAGAAAGACAACGACAAGCCACAAATTACAGATTCTGGCAATCATGATGATAGGCGCCGTATTCAGACCCGTCTACCAATTTATCCGGTGGGACGCGACGACTGGCACAAGACGGTGACCGACGCCGCCGTCGCCGACGTGCTGTGGGCCATCCGCGAGTACTACGGCACCTCGCCCACCTTCCCGCCGGCGCGGGGCTGATCCCTGCCTGCGACGCGTCGACCGGACAGGGTTAGGCCCACGGTCGGCAGCGGGTCTGGAGGCGACCTGTATGATCTCTCCCGGCGATGCGGCTGCTACCCAGGCTTGAAAGACTGATCTTCACGAAACTCACGCTCTGGGTTGTCCTCCTGATCCTCACGCTGGGCCTACTCGGCACAGTTCTGTTCGGCGCCGCCGTGAAGTACCACGCGGAGAGCCGCCGGCGCGCCGGCTTCATCGGAGAGGTGGCGTTCCGCATTGCGAGCCTTCCCGAAGAGATCCTCGGCACGTTGCGGTCCGCAGCGACCGGATCACCGTACTTGGCCACGGAATCGGATTTCGAGAGCAGCGGCCTTACCAACCACGGCGCTTTTGCCCCCCACGGCGGTGAAGGCTACCTGCTGCTGAGCCGCCACGATGCTGACGCTGACCAGAACCTTGTCGAGTTAGTGGACCTGGAACGAGAAGAAACAGTTCATGTCTGGCAGCCCGATTTCGACGTCATCGCCGAGCGCGTCCTTGCCGACATCGGAGCGATCGACCGTCGCGGCTGGATGACTCCCCATGTCTGGCCGGACGGCTCGCTGGCGTTCCTAGGACTGGACCGTGAGGGCTACCTGGCAACGGTAGACCGTTGTTCTAACCTGCAATGGGTCATCAGCACACCGCACGTGCACCACTCCATCGAAGCAGACGCGGACGGGTATCTCTGGGCGCCGTACCACCTCAGCTCGCCCTCGGTGCCCGCCGTCCATGAGGACTTCCAGGATCAGGGACTCGCGAAGATATCGCGCTCGGGAGAAGTCGTGTCGCTGATTCCCTTCGGCGACGTGCTGCGCCGCAATGGATACACCTCACTGATGTACATGATGAATTCCTTTCTCGATGATCCGCTGCATATGAACGATATCCAGCCCGTGCTGGAGGATGGCCCTTACTGGCGGCGCGGCGATCTCTTCGTCAGCCTGCGGACACACTCCGTCGTGCTGCTCTACCGGCCGGAGACGGACGAGATCCTTTGGCTGCAGAACGCACCGTGGCTGCATCAGCACGATGTCAACCTGCTGAACGACCACGAGATCTCCGTCTTCAGCAATGACTCGATCCGGTTCTACGGTGGTCCGTACCGCGTGCTGGGCGCCAACGACGTGTATATCCACGACTTCGAGAAGGGCGAGACGCGGGCGCCCTGGCGCGAGGCGCTGCTGCACCACGACGTCCGGACCGCAACCCAGGGTCGCGCGACGGTCATCGGAGACAACGACGTCTTCGTTGAGGAAACCAACCGCGGCCGAGCCCTGCGCCTGTCGACCGACGGCACGCTGCACTGGACGTACGTCAACCGCGCCTCGGACGGCGAGGTCTACCAGTTGGCCTGGAGCCGCTACCTGACGGCGAGGGAAGGCGCCGCGATCGCCCAAGCCGTCACGGCGCCGGGCTGTCCGTAGGCGGTCGACGCGCTAGCGTTCTTCAACCTGAACGGAGCTTCGCCCAATCGGATTGCTCGGCCCAATGCCACAACTCATAGAGGGCGAGCGAAATCACGACGGCGCTGAGCGGAATGAAGGGATAGGCGTACCGCTCGACGAAGTGTGTCCCGACCGCCAGCCCCACCGCCGTCCAGATGACCGGCAGCAGCAGGAAGGCAAGGGCGTAGTCGCGGCGCCTCCAAACGAGGAAGGCGACCAGCCCGGCCGCCGGCAGCCAGAGTCCCCAGGTGCCCCGATGCGCGAAGACGGCGGCTAGGGCAATCTGCTTGGGCCAGCTCTCCAGGTAGACGTCGGCCGCCGCGCTGCGCACGACCTCGTCCTGCCGTGCAAGATCCGCGGTGCGCCAGCCGGGATCCAGCCGGTCGGCGCGCGCCGTCACCTCCCCGGTGCGATCCCGCACCCGGCGGTAGAAGCCTTCCTTGGCATCACGGTCAAACCGGGCATAGCCATAGTTGTCGGGCGTCAGCCAGCGCATCGTCGGCTCGCGAACCGCCGCCAGTTGAGGCGGCAGGAAGTAGGCGAAAGCGCCACGTAATTCCGACCAAGTCATCAGGCCGTACTCCGCCCGATGGGCAAGCACCTTGCCGCCGCCGCCGGAAATACCGAAGGCGCCATCGTGGGCGGCGTTCCGGACCATCCACGGCAGCGTGATTCCCCAAGCCGCGACGGCCAGCGCCACAAATGCCGGTGCGGTCGACCGCCGGCGCTCCGGAAACAACCAGATCGCGGCCAGCCAGATCAGCGGCACGCCGATGAGCGAGTACTCGTAGATCGCGTTGATCAACACGAGTAGCCCAAGCGCCACGCCGCTCGCCAGTCCGTTCATGAGGCGCGGACGGCTCCACGTTCTGGCCGCCAGCGCGGCGTGCGTCAGTAGCAGCAGGCCAGCCAGCAGCGTCGGCGTGTCCCGCTGCAGGAGCAACAGGCACAGCAAGCCGGCTAGTGCGGCCGGCGTCAGCCGGCCGGTGAACAGGAACGCCGCCAGGACGGCGGCGCTCACCGTCGCACCGCGCGCGACCGCCGTCACCGAGCGAGCGCGCCGTCGCAGCCTGCTCCCCTCAGCGCACGACGCGTCCCGTATGCACGGCCACGTGAGCGTCGGAAATTCCGGAACGGAAAGAAAGATCGCGGCGAGGTACGCCGTATACCCCGGTGGCTGCGTGGAGTACCACCCCGCGCGGCCACCTTGGCCACTGTCGGGCTCGCCAGGACCGGGATAACGAAACTCGCCGTACCGCGCAAGATGGTACGCCTGCCGGCCGTGCAACTCCGGATCAGCGGCCTGCGGCAGCACGTCGGCGCTACCGGGGCTCCGCGACACAACGGTCGCGGCGCCGCCGAGGAGCACCGCCAGCAGCAGCGCGGAAAGCCGGGGAATGTTCTGGAAGGGTCGATCCATCGTCGCGAGCCCAAGGCAGCGTATTCTATTCGTCCGTATGCTGCTGTCGCTCTCGAAGCGCGGGTGGGTGGTGACGTACCTGGCGGTGGCGTTGGCAGGCACTACCGCTTGGCTGCTGCTCGATCAACGGCTGGCGGAACAGACGGGACTTCGCCGGCAGGTCTGGCTGACCGGCGATTTCCAGGGCGTGCCGTTCATCAACGACGTCAGCCCGGGCGCCACGCTCGACTTCCTCGACGAGGACCCGCGACTGCCGAGGCGTTCCCTCAGCGCCCGGTGGCAAGGCTACTGGTACGTGCCTAGCAGTCAATTCGTCATCCTGCACGTCGAGGCGGACGATTACGCCGACATCTGGATTGACGGCGAGCTTCGGTTCGAGAGGAGCACCGCGGCGGCACGGGGCGTCAGACTGGACGCTGGCGTCCACGAACTGCGTATCGATTACCAGCAGTACGGTGGCCCGGCTCATCTTTCGCTGCTCGCAAGCCGAGCAGGTGCATATTCATCGCTCCAAACGGAGCACCTGTTCCCCGATCCACCGGTACCTGCCACGTTGCAGTTGGTGGCGGTAGTCGGCTGGCTGCGCGCTGTCGTTCTTCTCACGTGGGCCGCGGGTGCGCTTGCGCTGGCACTCGTCACACTCCGGCGGCGACGTACGCCAACTACCCACGGCGCGTACCTTCCGTCCCCGTCGCCGACCCGCTACGACGCGGCAGCGCTGACCGCACTCTGCCTCGCCATGCTGGTCTACGGCTACGGCAACCTGTCGTTACGGCAGTCAGCCAGCGACAGTCTCGAATACCTGACCCTGGGAGTGCGGCTGGCACAGGAGGGTGTGTTCCAACGATGGCCCGGGCAGGTCGGCGACCACCGGCGTGAACCTCTCGGTCCGTCGTTGATCGCGGTCACTGATCTTGGAGCCCAAGCCCTTGGGCGTGGGACCGTTCCTTCGGAATGCGTGAGCGACGAAACCGTTTTCCGCAGGGACTACTGCCGGCAAGCGTACGTTCCCTATCGCGCGATGAATCTCGCGCTGCTTCTCGCCGGCGCCCTGGGCGTGTTCTGGCTGGTGCTCCGGCTGACAGGCGTACGCGTGCTGGCGTACCTCGGTTTCCTGATGACGGCGCAGAGCGCTGTCCTGCTCGACAGTGCCGACACCTTTCTCACCGAAGTGCATGCCACCACCCTGATAGTGGCCGTCGCAGCGCTCTCGTGGACCACGGCAACGGCGCGGCGCCCCTTGTACGCCGCGCTGCTCGGACTGGCGTTGGCGGCGCTGGCCCTGACCAAGGTGATATTTGTCTACCTGTGGATTCCGATCGCGCTGATGTTTGTCGCAGCGGACTGGTTGCGGCGGCGCGTCGATTGGACAACGGCCGGCTTGGTCGGCGTCCTGTTCGTTGCCCAGGCCATTCCGGTCGGCGGCTGGATGGCTCGCAACTATCTGCTGTCCGGCGACTTCTCAGTCGCCGAGGCGCGATCCGCTTCCGTGTTTGGCTGGCGTGAATCGTTCAACACGATGCGTAGCGACGAGTGGGCGGCAGGGTTCGCCTACTACCTTCCGCTGACACGAGAGAGCCTGCAATCGGGGGGCCCGCCGGAAGAGTCGTTCGAACGATTTCGAGACGATAGTGAGATCGCCTTCGGGCGGAGCGCCAACCGTCGCTATTCCCGTCGCCGCGCCCAACTGTGGACCGATGACAACCCGGCACTTGTGGGGCTCGATGAACTCGGGCAGCGACGGTGGGTGAACGACACCATGGCGGAGGAATCCATCGCCCGCCTGCTTGCCGATCCGGGGCAACATCTCAAGGTTTCGCTGCTGCTTGCCTGGCGTGGCGTCTTCACGGAGGAGGGACTCGGATTCCTCGGCGAGCCGCTAAATCAGCGTCTCGCCGATATCGCCGGCTGGAATGACTTGCCGCGCTGGCGCCGCACGTACGGGCCAACCGGCGCGACGTTGGTCAATCTGATCGGTTTCCTCGCGCTGATCGTCGTACCGCTGTGGTTCTGGCTGGGTCGCGGACAGTTCGAAACGATCCTCATCTTCCTGCCAGCGCTCTACGCCCATGGCGCCTACGCCATGGTATACCTCGAACCCCGCTACGCCGAGCCGCAAATCCCGTTGCGCGTGGCAGCGACGATGGTGCTGCTGTATCTCGCCTGGAGGTCACTCCGGGCAGTGCGATCGCGGCGCGCTCAGAACTGACGCAGGTAGCGGCGCGTGCCGCTGCGCCGCGGGCGTTCGGTCCAGTAGGTGCGTGTGTCGCGGTCGATCGCGCGGTGCAGCGTGTCGCCGCGGACCAGACGCGACACGAGACCGATCGGCGTCACGACGGCGAAGTACACGACGCCCATCATCAGGTGCGAGACGGTCCAGCCAATCGGCAGCGCGGCATACATCCACCCGACCAGAATCTGGCGGCGGAGGGACGGCGCTACCCAGTAGAGGGCGGCAAGCGCACCGCCGGCGGACCAGATGCCGAGCGCGGCGGTTGGTGCTTCGAACCGCCACCGGGCGATCGCACCAGCCAACGCGACGAAGATCGGCAGCAAAAGGCCGAACCAGCGCAGCTCGCGCGGCGTCTGATTGCGGTTGACCCGGAAGTGCGACATGGCGTCAGTCCATCTCGAAGCGGGCGAGGTGCGCGGCGGCGTCGACGCGCGCGCCCTCCGGCTGCCGTTCCTTCAAAAGGACGGACCGGCCGAGGACCAGCGCGTCCATGCCGGTTGCCATGAAGCAACGCCACGCATCGTCGGGCGTCCGGACGATCGGCTCGCCCCGAACGTTGAAGCTGGTGTTGACCATCACCGGGCAGCCGGTTTTCGCCTCGAACGTGCGCAGCAGCTTGGCGAAGCGTCCGTGACGCGCGGCATCGACCGTTTGCAGGCGGGCAGAATAGTCGACATGTGTCACCGCCGGCACGTCCGAGCGGACGGCGCGCAAACGGTCGAACCCCTGCCGGCCGTCCCCGTCCGCCGGACGCCGCCGCGCCTCGGCGACCGGCGCAACAATCGACATATAAGGACGGTCGTCGTCCGGGCGCAGCGCGAAGTAGTCGCTACACCGGTCGCGCAGCACCGCCGGCGCGAAGGGACGGAACGACTCGCGGAACTTGATTTGCAGGTTCATCCGCGACTGCATCTTGGGGTCGCGGGGATCGCCCAGGATGCTGCGCGATCCGAGGGCGCGCGGACCGAACTCCATCCGCCCCTGGAACCAGCCGACCACCTCGCCGGTCGCGATCAGCTCCGCGACCGCCTCGCAGAGTGCCTGATCGTCGGCGTAGTCGTCGCGGGGCGCGCCCGCGCCGTCGAGGAACGTCTGGATCTCGTCGTCGCTCCACTGCGGCCCGAGCAACGACCCCTGCTGCGCGTCGCAAGGGCGGACGGTCCGCCGGTGGCCGAGCAGTCGATGCCAGATAAAGAGCGCCACCCCCAGCGCGCCGCCCGCGTCGCCCGCCGCCGGCTGAATCCAGATGTCGTCGAACGGTCCCTCCCGCAGGATCCGGCCATTCGCGACGCAGTTGAGCGCGACGCCGCCCGCCAGGCAGAGGTTCCGCATGCCGGTCTCCGCGTGCACATGGCGCGCCGTCTGGAGCATTGCCTCCTCGGTCACCGCCTGGATCGACGCGGCGATGTCCATCTCCCTCTGTGTGATCGGCGTCTCCGGCTTGCGCGGTGGACCACCGAAGAGCGCGTCGAACTTCGGCGAGGTCATCCGGAGTCCCTCGCAGTAGCGGAAGTACGACAGGTCGAGGTGGAACGATCCGTCGTCCTTCAGGTCGATCAGATGCTCCCGGATCCGGCCGGCGTAGCGCGGCTCGCCGTACGGGGCGAGTCCCATCAGCTTGTACTCGCCGGAGTTGACTCGAAACCCCGTGAAGTAGGTGAACGCGGAATAGAGGAGGCCGAGCGAGTGCGGAAAGCGGATCTCGTGCGTCAGCTCGACGCGGTTGCCACGCCCCGTGCCGTAGGTCGTCGTGGCCCATTCGCCGACGCCGTCCATCGTCAGGACCGCCGCCTCTTCGAACGGCGACGGGAAGAACGCTGAGGCGGCGTGCGACTCGTGATGCTCCGTGAAGACGATCGGCTTGCGGTAGCCCCCGCCGAGCCCCCGCGCGATCTCGCGCGGCAGGCGAAGCTTCTCGCGCGTCCAGGCGGGAGCGAACCGGACGAACTGCCGGAACCCGCGCGGCGCGTAGGCGAGATACGTTTCCAGCAGGCGGTCGAGCTTCAGGAACGGCTTCTCGTAGAACCCGACGGCATCGAGGTCTTCCGGAGCGAGTCCGGCCTCGTCGAGGCAATAGCGGAGGGCATTCGAGGGAAACGACGCGTCGTGCTTCACGCGGGTGAAGCGCTCCTCCTGGGCCGCCGCCACGATCTCGCCGTCGACCACCAGCGCCGCGGCCGCGTCGTGGTAGTAGGCCGAGATGCCGAGCACCGCGGCCATCAGAACAGCGTATAGACGAACGGCGCGGCGACCGTGCCAGACAGCGCGATGAGGCCGCCCAGCAGCAGGAGGACCAGGACGATGGGGCCGAGCCACCACTTCTTGTTGTCGCGCATGAACTGCCACAGCTCGACCAGGAAGGGGAGCTGCTCGGTCTGATCGAGTTCCCGCAGGAAGTCGTCCCGCCTGTCCGGCGCGTTATCGGTTCTCTCTGTCATCACTTCGTCTCCGTAGCGGCGGACCCGGCCTGCAACTGCTGAAGCGCCTGCGATCTGCCGACCTGTTCCGCGCAGAGTCCATGCCCGAGTGCGTTCCAGTGGTTGTCCCGCAACCAATTGAACGGCTGCCGGTGCGAGCGGTAATGATCGACGAACACCGGCTGCATGTCGATCACCTCGTAGCCGTCCGCCCGCGCCTCGTCCATGAAGTAGCGCCGCATCACGTCATGGTAGCTCCGGCCCCATCGGTGTTCCCAACCCTCCGTGTAGCGGTAGGGCCGGATGCCGTCCACGACGAAGACGATCTGCTGCGGAGGGAGGCCGGACCGTTCCGGCAGCATCCGCAGGAACGCGTCGACTGCGCGCCGCGACGCCGCCACGCGGTCGCGGTGCGCCGCCGCGTGATTCGTCACATGGAACGGCGTGCCCGGCATGCCGGCGGCGTTCCGGTCGTTACGGCGACGTTCGTGGTTAATGCTGCGCCGTGTCTCGCCCACATGGTAGTAGCGGTACCGGAGCAACCCGGAGTTTTGGTTCACCCAACGGCGGAGACGGCTGAACCAACTTGTCGGAGCCTCCGGCGGCGCGACGGGCGGGACTAGCGCCAGCTTGCCATCGCGCTGCTCCTCGAAAGCAAAGAAGACGTGGTGGCGATTGGTCGGCAGGAACCCCCGGAAGCTCTGATCGAAGTCGTTCTCGATGATCGGGATAACCATCGCATCAGGCCGATACGTATCGCGCGCATGCTCCGCGTAGGCGAGGTACTGGCTGAGCGGCGCCACGTTCATGCCGAACGAGTAGACGCGGATCTCCGCCTCCAGCCGGCCTGCCAGCCGTCCGTGGCAGGTGCCGCGCCACGGAAGGTGATTGCCCTCTACAAAGCTGTCCCCTATGAAGACGAGGAGCGGCATCTCCACCTCCCGTACGTAGTCGACTTCGCTGACCCAGCCAGCGTTGTTCGTCCGCATCTCGTTAGGGCAGTCACGCCGATCATCGCCGACACCACGCGCAGGAAGACATGCCGACCGTGCTTCATCGGCGGCACCCTTCGGAAAGACTCGTACCGTCCACGGATGCCAGATCATAGACTGTCCACGCGAGGCGGGGTCGGTCCATGTGCGCTCGACCGGCGCCCGGAGGACCGCTCCTGCACGTAGCCATGACTACTCCTCTTCCGAGGCGCTGCGATCTGTGGGCCGTGCTGGGAACGGCGCTTGTAGCGCGCGCTGTGGTGCCGATCGTCGCAATCGCGTTTCACGGCATCGACTATCTACTTCTCACCGACGACAGTCACGAGTACCTCCAACTCGCGGAATCGTTGACGACGGGCAGTTTCTCGCGGAACGGTGCGGCCGAAGTGCTCCGCACGCCGGGTTATCCGCTACTCGTTGCTCTCGGCGTGTTCGCAGACCATCCCATCGGACTTACCATCGTGATCCAGACCGTCCTTGGCGGCGTGGCCGCGGTCATGGTCTACGCACTCGCCCAGCACATGGCGGCATCCCTTGGGCGCTGGGATTCCCACCGGGTCGCACTGCTAGCTGGATTGCTCTACGCGCTGGATCCACTGTCGGTCGTGCACTCGAGCTTCTTACTTTCCGAGACACTGTTTACGACGCTGATGGTCGCGCACCTGTTCGTTCTGTCGAAGTACTTCCAGACCGGATTGATGCGACACGTAGCGTTGTCCGGAGTGTTGACGGCGGCCTCGGCATTCGTCCGTCCGGTTGCGCAGTACTGGCCATTGGTTGTGGTCGCCGTTCTCCTGTTGCTCCCCGCCCCCAAGCAGGTCGAACGCCCATTCGCGCGGTTCGCGTCTGCCCTTGTGTTCTTGATGTTGACACTGACGCCGCTCATACTCTGGGCAGCTCGAAACGCGAACGAAACAGGCTATTCCAGGTTCTCAGCAGCAGGCGATTACGGTCTTTACGTAAGCCTCGGATCATCCGTTGGCGCGATTCACAGAGACACTGCCAAACAGCGAGTTGACATGCTGGCCGAGCGGAACGGATGGACGGCAGCGGCGCGCTACGACTACATGCGACGTGAGGGAGTTCGGCTAATCGTGAACCAGCCAGCAACGTACCTTGCCGTTCACGCCAAGGCAATCCTGCAATCACTGACGCCCGCGTTCTCGATGTACGTGGAGATCTACCGACCCGACTACGGCAATGCGAATACCTGGAGACGCCTGTTCAGTGGCACGGCTCTGCACCCACGGGACTACCTTCCCGCCCTGCCGGTGTATCTGCTGGTTGGGCTGGCGTGCGCCACACAATACGTTCTAGCCCTGGCCGGCGTGCGCTTGGCATTCACATTACGAAGCGGCTTGAGTGTGATGCTGCTGGCTTCCGCAGCATACTTCCTGATCATGGCTGGCGCGGTGGGCGACATCGCCACAGCCCGCATGCGGCACCCAGCCATGCCAGCCATCTGCATACTGGCCGCCCTCGGAGCGTCCTCGGCGATAACTCGCTACTGGCCTGGGAAGACCGGCGATCCCAAGCCATAGATCCCGACAGTGGCGGTTACACGCCACAATCCAGCCTCTCGTCTGTCGTGTCTTGTGCCGTGCCCCGTTGTACGATCGCCCCGTGCAACTACGCAGCCGCTGGGCATGGTGGGGAATCGGTGGTTACACCGCTGCTGCCCTGACGTGCACGGCGGCGTGGCTGCTGCTCGGATTGCAGGCCGCGGAGCGGAACGGCCTGCAGCGGGAGCTCTTTCTGGTGAACGGCTTCGTGGGGCGACCGTTCCGTCAGGACGTGAGCGAGGACATCTCGCTCGACTTCCTACAGGATGACGATCGCCTGCCGCGCCAGCGCTTCGGCGTCCGGTGGCGCGGCTACTGGTACGTGCCAGAGGGCGGTCCGATCGAGATCCATGGGGAGGGCGACGACTGGCTGACCGTACATGTCGACGGTGAGATGGTCCTGCGGCGCTATCCGCCGGACCAGATGCACCTGGCCACCGGGACGGTCACGCTCGCGGCCGGCGTGCACGAGCTGTTGATCGAGTACGAGCAGGAGGGCGGCGCCTACGCGCTCGACGTCCGCTGGTCGCCGCCATCCGACCGGATGCGGTCGTTTGCCGGGTACCGCCTGTTTCGCGAACGCCCATCGATGGACAACGTACGGCTGGCGGAGCGGGCCGCGTGGCTCGGCTGGGCGGTGACGCTGCTCTGGGTGATGCCGCTCCTGACGGTAGCGGGCGTCGGAGCCCGGCGGGCGTGGTTGGCGGGCGATCGCTATGGACCGGCATCTCCGTACGCACCGTACTGGAAGGTGGCGCTGCGCGCCGGAATGGCGCTCGCCGGTGTTGCCGTGATCGGGCGGGCTCTGGCCGCGCGCCTGCCCGGCATGAATCCGCCGGCGCTCTGGCACGACGACCTGGTGTACGCCGCACTTGTCCGGTCCGACAACTTCCTGGATGTCGTGACCGCGCCGATCCACGTCGCGCCCGGTCTGCTCGTCCTCTGGCGTGGAATGTACGCAGTGATCCCGGACCCCGAATGGGCCCTGCAGCTCCTACCCTTCCTTTGTGGTCTCGCGGCGATTCCGCTAATGGCCCTGGTCGCGTACCGGCTGACGGGCAACGTCGCCGTCGGGATGCTGACGGGGGCGGTCACTTCGCTCGTGCAGCTCCTGGCGCACTACTCGGTCTACGTTCGCCAGTACACGGTCGAGTTCGTCGTGACGGCGCTCTTCCTGCTGGCCGCGACGCGGCTCCTGCGGGGCGGAACCGACGTGGACCCCCAGCGCTTCCGTCGGGTGGCGATCGCCGGGGGCATCGCCACGTTCTTCGCCGTGCCAGCTGTCTTCGCCACGTTCCCGATCGTCAACTTCGGCGCGATCTACGCCATACGCGGGTGGATCGAGCGCCGGCAGCCGGTCCGAGGCATCCTCTGGAGCGCTGCGGGGTACAACGCGATGTTCGCGATGGCCTGGTGGCTGCTGCGCAGCCGGTCGAACCCGATCGTCCGCGCCGACTACGCCGATGGGTTCATGCCGCTCGAGTCCGTGGGCGCCGCCTGGAGCTTTCTGCTCGATCAGGGCGGCCGCCTGCTGATGATCAGCCTGCCCGGCTGGACCGAGGGATGGAGTTTCAACCCGGGCGAGGCGACCTGGACGCTCCCTTTTGTCGCGCTCGGATTGATCTGGCTGCTGGCGCGGCAAGAGACACGCTTTTTCGGCGTGGTGATCCTCGGGTTCGCTGGGGCGCGTGTGGTGGCGAGCGCGCTCTGGATCTATCCGTTGGGCATCGGCCGACCCGACATCTTTTCGTTCCCCATCACGATCTGCCTCTTTGCGGCGGGCGTGCACGTGGCGACGGCAGCGCTGCCCAACGCCCGCACGGCCAGATGGGTCGCCGCCGCCGCCGCGGTCGCCTTCGCCCTGATACGGCCGGTGGATGTGGGGTACTGGGATGAGAACGGGGCACCCCACCTGGAGCACCTGCTCTCGCACGCCAAGGCGGACGACCCGGTGATGCTGTCGCCCACAGGCGCCTTCCTCGCCGCCTACTACGGACCCTGGCGCGTGACGGCTCACCGCACGGACAGGATCTCGCAAGGGATCGAGGTCACGGTGGACCGCGACCGGACGCTCTACCTGCCGCGGGGCCCTGGGCGGGCCGAGGCACTTGCCGAGGAATTCCTCGACCGCTTCCCGTCGTCCGATCGCGTCTGGTACGTCGGTCACCGCGTCTGGTCCGAAGCAGTTGTCGCCAAAATGACGAACGCCGGCTACACCGTTCAGGTCGTCGAAGAGACGACGGACTCGAAGCTCTTTCTCGGTACCCGGTAACACTTGGTCATGACCGTGCATCGCCCAACCGGGATGATCGGCTGGTTCGAGCGGCATCCCACACGGACGTTCGTGGCCATCGGCTTGCTCTTCGCGCTGGCGTACATGACGGCGCACGTCTGGTTTCCGAAGCCGCCGGGACGCGTCATCGACGGCGATGCGCTCGGCTATTACGCCTGGCTGCGGTCCGTTGCCTTCGACGGCGACATTGACTTCTCGAACGACTACCGTCTGCTGAGCGACGACTTCGCGGAAGACTCGGAGGAGTTGACCCCGTTGGCGACGGGGCTCGTTCCCAACAAGTGGCCTCCCGGCTCGGCAATCCTCTGGGCTCCGCTGTTCCTGGCCGTCGGTGCGATGGTTGCGCTACTGAACCTGATCGGAGCACAGATCCCGTTCGACGGGCTTGCCCTGCCGTTCAAGATCTCGGCCGGCGTCGCCGGGATTGCGTACGCGACGGCAGGGGCCTGGCTCTGCTACGACCTGGCGCGCCGGATCTACTCCGCGGCGTCCGCGTTCTGGGCGACGCTCACCCTCTGGTTGGGCGGCTCCCTGCTCTATTACTCGCTGGTGTCGCCTACCTACTCCCATGCGACGTCGCTTTTCGCCGTCGCGCTGTTCGGCCACACCTGGTACCGGACCCGCGGGCAGGACGACCTGCGAAGGTTTGCCCTGTTGGGCGCGCTGGCTGGACTCGCGGGATTGGTCCGTTCACAGGATCTGATCATTCTGATCGTCCCCGGACTCGAATTGCTCGACGGAATCCGGGAACGACGCTGGTCACTGGCAGCCGCGTGCCGGCGACTCGCGGTGCTCTGCATCGCCTGTGCGGCGGTGTTCTCGCCGCAGGTCTGGGCGTGGCAGACGATTTATGGGACACCGGTGCTGAATCCTCATGGTGGGTCGGCCTACTTTCGGTGGGCGCAGCCGGAAATTGTCCAGACACTCTTCTCAACGCGCCAGGGGCTCATATCGTGGACCCCGATAGTGTTGTTTGCGGTCGTCGGACTACCTTCGCTGTTTCGGCGCGACCGGCTGTTGGCCTGGATCGCCTCCGTCACGCTGTTGCTGGCGCTCTACGTCAACGCCTCAGCCGTCCCGTGGTGGGCCGGCGCTGGGTTCGGCGGACGCCGTTTCGTCAGCTATCTGCCGTTCCTTGTGCTCGGGCTGACGGCCTTCCTTGCATCCCGTCCGATGGCGTCGCGTCCGGCGCTCGTGCGCCTCGCCTCCCTCTTCCTGATCGGCAGCAACGTGCTCTTCCTGCTGCAGTACCAGCTCTTCATGCGCGGATTCCACGACATCGTTCCCGATTACCCTGACGATCTCTGGACCGTCTTCGCCGAACGGTTCGTCGTGCCGTTCAAGCTCCTCGCTGCGTGGATGAGCACCTGACGCAACATTCCGCCATATACATATGTGCAAGCCCAGGAAGATTGATTTGCACGTCCACACTACTCTTCGGTCGTGGATACTCCGAGGGTTGACCGTCTTCTCCGGCCTACTAGTTCCGCTAGTCTGTCTCGAATTACTGCTCTGGTTTCTGCCCGTGCACGGGGGCGCCCGTCCACTTCCGGTCAATAAAAACAATCCAATCGACCGGTATGAGCCGAATCGGCAGTTCATCTGGTCCAGAGACTTCTATTTCTCGATTGTCAACCGCGTCCGGATCAACAATTTCGGATTCGTGAGTGACTTCGACTACGACCCGTCGGCGACGAGTCCGCTTCTCGCCGTTATCGGCGACAGCTTCGTCGAAGCATTCATGGTGCCGTTTTCCCAGACATGCGCTGGCCGACTTGCCAAGACGCTTAGTGGCACCGCTAGGATTTACCCCTTCGGCGTTAGCCGCTCACCCTTGAGTCAGTACTTGGCAGTCGCCGAGTACACACGAGCGACCTTCGAGCCCAACGCCCTCGCCGTTATCATCATCGACAACGATTACGACAACAGCCTAGCTAAGTATGGATACCGCCGAGGTATGCACCAATTCGTCGAGGGGCCGGACGGTGGCCTCCTGCTCAAGAGACAAGACAGGGAACCGAGTAGCGTTCCTGGTATCATCAGGGCATCCGCGCTCTACCGATACTGGGCGGGAAACCTGGCCGTTGGTTGGAGAATCCTCAGGATCCCCCGCGTGTTCTTGCCGCCGAGGGAACGCGAGCTCGCTGTGGTAGTCGACCAGCCCGCGCTAGTTGAAGATTCCAAGCGTGCGGTCGACGTCTTTCTGGAGCGGCTTCCCAAGGCCTCGGGGGTCGATACAGAAAGGATCTTGTTCATTGTTGACGGCCTACGCCCAGAACTGTACAACAATGAGGGGCTGCAGCGGATCGAAGGAAGCTACTTCGACACCATGCGCCAATACTTCATGGTGAACGCCGCCGAAAGAGGGTACGAAGTCATTGATATGCAACCCGTTTTCGGGGCGCATTATGCTAGACACGGCGAGCGATTCGAGTGGGCACAGGACGCTCACTGGAACGCACTCGGCCACGAACTCTGTTCTCAGGAAACGAACCGGTCTACCGTCGTTCGACAACTGGCAACGCCCTTCTAGATAGTGAGCCACGACACGTTGTTCCCACTCTTGGCGCGTGGAAGATACAGAGCCACATTCACCGGGTGTCCACTCTGTCCTTCGAGATGACGCTGTGTCTTCCTCTACCGCCGGCTGGTTCTTGATGGCGCAGAGCTGACCGTCTCTTGGAGAATCATTGCGGCACTGTAACCCGATGGTGACGACCACTCCAGCTACCCGGCGCCGCGACCTGGTGACCGTCCTGGTCGTGGCACTATTGGCTCGCCTTCTGGTACCAGTTACCGCAAACGTGGTCCACGACGTCGGCAATCTCCTCAATGCACACGCCGACAGTCATCAGTACCTGCAATTAGCAGAATCGTTGACGACCGGCTATTTCGCGCGTAACGGTGTGGCCGAACTCCTACGGACACCCGGCTATCCGCTGCTCGTGGCCCTCGGAGTGTTCATCGGCCTGCCGATCGGCCTGACCATCCTGGTCCAAGTCATCCTTGGCAGTGTAGCCGCCCTGATTGTCTACGCGCTCGCGCAACGTACGACGACGTCCCTTGGCTATCGGGATTCCCGACGAGTCGGTCTTTCGGCGGGACTCCTCTACGCGCTCGACCCCCTGTCGATTGTGCACTCCAGCTTCGTGCTCTCCGAAACACTGTTCACGACACTCCTAGTGGCACATCTGTTCATTCTGTTGAGGTACTTCGAGACCGGATCGCTGCGCTACATCGTGGCGGCTGGCGGGTTGGCGGCGGCCGCGGCATTCGTTCGGCCGGTGGCGCAGTACTGGCCGTTCGTCGTCGGCGGTGTGCTGTTGTTCCTGCCGGTGCCCAACCGTGTCGGACACCCCTTCGCGCGATTGGCGCCTGCCTTCGTGTTCCTCGTCATAGCGTTGACGCCACTCATGTTATGGACGGCGCGGAACCAGCATCAAGCGGGCTATTCGCAGTATTCCGCAGCGGGTGATTTCAATCTCTATATCAACCTCGGCTCAGCCATCGAGGGTATTGATTGGCATCGGGCCTTGCAGCGTGCCGACATGCTCGCGAGGCAGAACGACTGGACGCCGGCGGATCGCTACGGATTCATGCGGCGTGAGGGCCTCCGGTTGATCGTCAGCCAGCCGATGACGTACCTTGCCGTTCACGCCAAGGCCGTCCTGAAATCACTGACGCCCGGGTTCACAATGTATGTAAGGATCTATCATCCCGACTACGGAAGCGAGAGTACCCTTGAGCGGCTGTTCGGTGGCACGGCTCTGTCCGTTCGGGATCTTCTTGCCGCTTTGCCTATCTATTTTCTGGTGGGGTTGGCCTGCGTCGGACAGTACGGCTTGGCGCTAGCCGGCTTGCGGCGAGGATTGGTAGCGCGAAACGGGTTGATGGTACTGTTCTTGGCTTCAGCGACGTACTTTCTCCTCATGGCCGGCGCTGTCGGGGACATGGCGACAGCCCGGATGCGTCATCCGGCCATGCCAGCAATCTGTGTACTGGCCGGCCTCGGAGCGTCCTCGGCAGTAGGTCGCTATTGGCCTCTGAAGCGCGGGAGCCGGAGAGCGTAGGTACGGTGGCCTCACGTCCTCGCGGCGCTCGGAGTCTTTTTGTACCGGACAGTTCCAGTCAAGGCGCACCCTGACGGTGGTATCGGGCGGCGGTACGCTCGCTACGATGACCATTCAGCTCAACGGCGAGGCGCACGAGGTGGGCGAGCCGATCAGTGTCAGCCGGCCTCTCGAGACGCTTGGGATCGACCCGCGGCGCGTAGCGGTGGAGCACAACCGGCTGGTCGTCAGGAAGGCTGCCTACGCCTCGACCGTCGTCTCCGAGGGCGACGAGGTGGAGGTTTGTTAACTTCGTGGGCGGCGGCTAGCTCCGGCATCATCATGGTGCATAGTCGTCGCCATGGCACTCAGGAAGTCTTATGGTAGTCTTGGTGTTTATGGTATGTGGGTAGGTATATGGCGAGGTGGACGACTTATGGCATGATGCCGGTGCCATGGGTCGCCGGCCTCCAAGCGGCGATGGCCGCTTCGTAGCGCGTCATCGAAGAGCGCGGCGACCAGCTCCGCCTGCGCTTCATGGGATCACCTTGATCGGCCGTATTTGTTTAGCGGGGTGGTTTCGTGACGCGCGAGATCCAACATTTTGGACTTGTACTTTTCTAGGGGATCTGGCATAACGGTGGGGTGCCACGGCAACGTCCCCGGACGGAGCAGGATCCCCGCGATTCCCGCATTGAGGAACAAGAGCGAGAGATCGCACGACTGCGCGAGGAGTTGACGCGGGTCGAGGGCGACCGGGATCGGTGGAAGGGTGACCGGGATCGGTGGAAGCGCCGCAGTGAACACCTCAAGCAGCAACTCGACGCGGCGCGGCGGGCAGGATTCCGGCAGGCGGCTCCCTTCGCCAAGGACCGGCCCCAAGGTCGCGGCGGACGACCCGGCCGGC
Source organism: Vicinamibacterales bacterium (assembly GCA_965263055.1). Lineage (GTDB taxonomy): Bacteria > Acidobacteriota > Vicinamibacteria > Vicinamibacterales > UBA8438 > VXRJ01. The sequence continues at coordinate 1,187,110 of OZ253581.1, forward strand.
GCGCAGGTGCGCACTACGGCCGGCCGGCGTGCCGCCCGCGTCCGCCGCAGGTTGACGAGACCTGCCGAGCGCCGGTGGCTGCCGCGTGTCCGGACTGCGGCGGCGCCGTCGAGCTGTCCCGGGTGGCGACGCAATATCAGGAAGATCTCCCGGTGGTGCGCCCCATCGTGCGGCGCTTCGACATCGAGGTCGGCCACTGCTCGCAGTGTCGGCGTCGCGTCCAGGGCCGCCACCGGCTGCAAACCTCCGACGCGCTGGGAGCGGCCAGCGTGCAACTCGGTCCCGAAGTCGTCGCGCTGGTCGTGCGGCTGCACACGCACCTGGGTGTGCCGCTGGCGAAGGTCGCGCACCTGCTCCGGACCCAGTTCGGCCTGACCGTCACACCGGGAGGCCTCGCGCAGGTGCTGCATCGCACGGCTCGCCAAGCCGCGCCGACCTACACCGCACTGTGCCAGCAGGTGCGGGAATCTCCCGTGGTCACGCCGGATGAAACCGGCTGGCGCGTCGGCGCCATGCGCCACTGGCTGTGGGCCTTCGCCACGCCCCAGACGACGGTCTACGCGATTCGCTCCGGCCGCGGGTTCGACGACGCGGCAACGGTCCTGGGAACCGACTTCGCCGGCGTGCTCGTGCGCGACGGGTGGGCGCCGTATCGCCGCTTCACCCACGCGCTGCACCAGTCGTGTCTGGCTCACTTGATCCGGCGAGCGCGGCAACTCCGAACCGATCATCCGCGCAGCCCGTGGGCCGCCCGGGTGCAAGCCGTCCTGCAGGCCGCTCTCAAGCTGCGCGACCGCCGCGACGCCGGGCTTCTGAGCGACCACGGCCTGGCAACCGCTCGCGGCCGACTGCTCGCCCAACTCGGTCGGCTGATCGACAAATCTCCGACGCTGGACGCCGCCGACCGCTTCGCCGCCCATCTGGACCGCGAATTCGCTGCGACGTTCGCCTTCCTGTGGGACCCGTCGATCGACGCCACCAACTGGCGCGCCGAACAGGCCATCCGACCCGCGGTGGTCACCCGCAAAGTCTGTGGCGGTAATCGTACCCGCCACGGCGCCGACACCCAGCAGGTGCTCGCCAGCGTCGTGCGCACCGCCTACCAGCGTCAACTCGACCTCGCCCCTCTGATCATCACGATGCTTCGCTCTTCCAGCCCCGTCGTTCCCGACACGCTCCAACGGTCGCCCCCGTAGATCAACGCGCGGTCCTTCCGATCCGAAACCACGTCAGTAGAACAGCGCCGCTGTCAGTATGCCTCCGCGTGGCTGTTGAGGAAGAACTCGGCACCTACCTCCGCGCTCGTAGAATCACCCCGGTAAACAAAGACGATCGGCCCAGGATGCGATGGTCGAACCAGAAAGCTCGCGCCGCTACTACTGCTGCAGCCAGTCAACGGAGTCGCGCAGTACGCCTGACCGCGGCGAAGCTCTCGGTAGGCAAGGCGGATGTAGTGGCCATGATCCGATTCAGTGGACGGTTTCGTTGAGTTGATCGTTCTTCGTTGTCTGTTCTTTTCTCATTGAAAAGGACAACGGGTGTGTAGCCTGTGGGAAACCGCGTCCTTGGCGGTTTTCCATAGGCTCCACGCCCTCTTCGTTCGCGCGTCGTTCAAATGCCGCTGGACTGATCTGGCCAAGCGTCGAGTGCCGGCGTCGTTGGTTATAGAACACTTCGATGTAGTCGAACAACTCCATCTTCGCGTCTCCGTACGTGTCGAACCGATTGGCGAGCTCACTCTTCACGGTGGAGAAGAAGCTCTCCATGACGGCGTTGTCATGGCAGTTACCCCGGCGGCTCATGCTGCAGACGATCCCGCGCGCATCCAGGAGCGCCTGGTAGTCCGCGCTCGCGTACGTGCAGCCCTGGTCGGAGTGGTGCAACAGGCCGATCTCCGGGCACCGTCGTTTCAGCGCCATCTCCAGCGCCTTGATGGTCAGGTGGCGATCGTTGACGGCGCTCACGGCCCAGCCGACCACAAACCGCGAGAACAGGTCGAGGACGGCGGCGAGATAGAGCTTGCCGCTCGAGCCGATGACAAACTCGGTCGTGTCCCCGACCCAGCGCTGATTCGGCGCGGCGGCTTCGAACTGCCGGTCGAGGAGATTCGCGGCCACCGGCTGGTCGTGATCGCTCATCGTGGTCAACGTGAACCGTTTGCGGGTGCGCGCCTTCAGGCCGTCTTCCTGCATCAACCGGATCACGCGCTTCCGGCTGATCTGCTCGTCTTGCTCGATCAGATCCGCGTGAATACGGGGACTGCCGTACCGCTGCTTACTCTCGGCGAATGACGCCTGGACCAGCACCTTCAGGCGGCGGTCCTCCCGCGCGTGCGTCGATGCCGGGCGCTGCCGCCAGGCGTAGAAGCCACTCGGCGTGACGCCCAGCCAGCGACACAGTTTCGTGAGGGGATAGCTGGCCTTCTCCGTCTGGATCCACGCGAATTTCACAGGTGGTCCCTCGCGAAGAAGGCCGCGGCTTTTTTTAGGACGTCGCGCTCCATGCGCAGCTCGCGCACGTCCTTGCGCAGCCGCGCCAGTTCCTCACGCTCCGCCGTCGTGAGGCCGGTCTTGCCCTTCGTCCGATCCGCGCGGGCCCGCTCGACCCAGTTGCGGAGCGACGACTCCGTCAAGCCCAGATCGCGCGCCGCGGACGCGACCGTTTTGCCCTCATCGAGGACCAGTCGTACCGCCCCCGTCTTGTAGTCATCCGTGAAGCTCCGCCGCGTCCGCCTGCCCTGCGTGTCCGTCATCGTCGACATCGTATTCCCCTTTCGGAAGATGTCCACCAAACCGGATCATGGCCAGTGGTAGACCACATTCGGGCTGAACTCGGGCGTTCCCACCGACGGAGTCATGACGCTATTCGGGTACGACTTGGGGTCCACATGGTAGAGCCCTCTAATGTCACAAGTGTGCTAACCGACAATGGTTACCGTGTAGAGATGGTCTTAGTTAGAGGCGACGCGAGGTCTGCTATACGTCGGAGTCATCTCATAGATCGAGGCGACGGTCGATGGAGGAGCGGGTCGCCGCTGAGATCAGGGAGTGGGGATGGGTGAGCGTTCAACCGCCGCCCGATAGACCCGAATGCCAAGCTCGCGGGTGTCCTGCGAGCCGGGACTCACGTTCGCCGGAACGAACGGCCGGTCGACGCCGATGTGAACGTCGACACGGTCTTGTCCACCCAGCATCGCCGCGGGTAGCAAGACGTTGATCGTCTGTCGGCCGGGGGCGTCACGTACGAAGGAACGCGCGACCTGATCGCCGACGGTGATGGTGAGCGTCCTGGGTGCGTCCTCGAAGAGGTCCGCGTGGGCATCGAAGTCGAGGTGAAGCACGGCGGCCGTCCGCGGGTTCGGGAATGACAACGTGGCGGTTTGCTGCGTCCAGCGCCAAGACGACCCGTCGGCTGTTTCCCGGGCGTACCAGCCGTCGGTGAACTCGACCAGGACCAGACGCACCTTGTCCTCGGTCGTGACGAGCCAGCCGTCGTATTCCGCGTGAGCGTCGAGGGTCGCCGCGATCGGAGAGCCGTCGCCGGGCTCGAAAAACGGAAGCCCCAGCTCCGACACGCCCCAAACGATGGACATGGAAGCGGCTCCACCACCCACACCGAGGAGGAACGTCCGCCGCGAGAAACCGCGCGTGTCGGCCATGGTTACCCTGCTGTCGCCAGCGTATCGGCCAAGCGTAGTGAGAGTGCGAGAATCGTCAGCGTCGGGTTCGCGTAGCCGCCGGTGGGGAACGCAGACGATCCGGTCACGAACAGGTTGTCGTATCCGTGGACCCGGCAGTCCCGGTCGACGACGGAGTTCGAGCGGCTCGTGCCCATCCGGGTGGTCCCCATGATGTGACCGCCGCCGGTTGGCTGCCGGTACAGGCGTTCGTTGTTGATGCGTACGCGGCCCTTCGCCGATGCGATCAGCGATTGCCCCAGGAGGCGCAACGTCTTCTCCACGTTGAGGAAGTCCCCGGCGCCGATGACGCAACGGGCAGCGGGCCGGTACAGGCCGGCGGCGTCGCGTTCGCCGGTCAAGAAGACCGTGTTCGGTTCCGAGGGCGCCATCTCGGATCGCACGTTGCAGCGATAGTGATGAAAAGGCTTCCCGTACTCGCCGGCGAGATATTCGGCCATCGGATGTTCAGTGGTGCGGTCACGGCACTGTACGCTGCACCCGAGCAGGCCGTGCCGCCGCATCTGCTCATCGTCGGGCACCAGCGCGTGGGTGGCGCGCCCGAAATCAGCCGGCCGCGATTGCTGATCGAGGTCGTCGTCGAGCACCAACTCGCCCACGTAGTAGAAGTGTGGATGCTCCATCAGATACTTGCCCGCCAAGCCGCTCTCGTTGCCGACCGGGACCGCGCCGTCCGCGCGGGGCTGCAGGAACAACTGTGCATTGCTGATGCCGCCGCCCGCGAGGACGACGTTCTGTGCGGGATCGATGTCCAATTGTTCCGTGAGACCCGACGCATGACGAAAGCAGGTCACGCTGCTGACCGCGCTGCGCGACGCATTGGCGTCGAGGCCAACCACCGACGTTCCGAGCGCAACGTCAACCAGCGGGGAGATGCTCAGCCCCTCCTGGTACTTGCGCCCGAAGCGCGTCGGACGGGTGCCTAGCTAGCGAGAAGGGGCGGTAGGCGAAACCGGGCGCCAGCGGCGTCTCGACGTCGAGGATGGAAGGCTCGCGGTCTATGACGGTGGCGGCGCGCCGATAGTACGGCGCCAGATCGGACTTCGCGATGGGCCATCGAACACCGGCAGCCGGGTTGTCGAAGTCCACCTCCATCAGCGTCGCGCACCAACGAAACCAGACCCTCGACGTGCCGCCCAGCGCGCGGATGGAGTGCCGATCCCACCAGCCGTTCCCGAAGTGCCCATAGTTGACGGCGTTCGGCATGTCGTCCCGCGGCTCGTCCACGGTTCCGGTCTCGAACACCAGGATCGTCCGGTTCGCCTTGGCGAGCTCTAGCGAAAGCACGATGCCGGCCGGACCGGCGCCGATCACGTAGTAGTCGTACGGCCGGCTGGGTAGGCGATCGGTCAGGAACATGAATCACGAACAGCATATCCGACGCCGGCCGGATGCAACGCGGCTTCCAGGTGGCAGGGAATCCGGCGGTCTCCACCGGATTCCCGCATGACCTCATCGTGGTCGTCGAGCCGAGCGACGAGCTGGTGATCCCGGACAATCTGCGCTCGGGGGTCAGTCGGGCGGATCGCTACGAGCCGGACCTGAATCCGAGCTATCACGACCTCGCCCGCCACTACGGCGCGGCGGTGTTGCCGACGCGGGTGCGTCGTCCCCGGGACAAGGCGAAGGCGGAGGTGGCAGTCCAGGTGGTCGAGCGGTGGATACTCGCCGCGCTTCGCCATCGGACGTTCTTCTCGCTGGCCGAACTGAACGCCGCGATCGCCAAGCTGCTCGAACGGCTCAACACGCGACCGTTTCGCAAGCTTCCGGGGTCGCGACGCTCGTGTTTCGAGCAGCTCGACCGGCCGGCGCTACGCTCCCTGCCGGCCAGCCCCTACGTCTTCGCCGAGTGGAAGTCCGTGCGCGTGCACCTCGACTACCACGTCGAAGTAGCCGGTCACCATTACTCGGTTCCTCACGCGCTGGTCCGGCGCCAACTCGATGTCCGAGTGACTGCCCGCACCGTCGAGTGTTTCCACCGCGGCCAGCGCGTCGCCAGCCACGTCCACTCCTCGCACCAGGGGCGTCATACCACCGCGCCGGAGCACATGCCGGAGCAACACCGCCAGATGAGCGAATGGACGCCCGAGTGCTTCATCCGCCGGGCCGAGAAGGTCGGGGGGACGCTGGGTCCGCGACCATCTCAACGTCCTGATCTGCGGGCCATCCGGCGTGGGCAAAAGCTGAATAGCGTGCGCCCGCGCCCACAGCGCCTGCCGCAACGGACACAGCGCGTTGTACCTCCGCGTGTCCCGGCTGCTGAGTGCGCTGGCCATTGCGCGAGCCGACGGACGCTACCCGAAGCTGCTCGAGTCGCTCGCCAAGACCGACGTCCTCGTGATCGACGACTGGGGGCTGGCCCCCTTCAGCGCGGAGAACCGTCACGACCTGCTTGAGCTCCTCGAGGACCGCCACGCCGTGCGCTCCACGGTCGTGACCAGCCAGCTTCCCGTCGACAAGTGGCATGACGCCGTCGGTGACCCGACCCTCGCCGACGCGATTCTCGACCGTCTCGTCCACAATGCCTACAAGCTCGAACTGAAAGGAGATTCCATGCGAAAGCGGCGCCGGCCGTCGGCGCGAACGGAGAACCGAAACTCATGATTCCGTCCCGTGTCGCTTCGCTCTGACAGGTGATCGATTTGCGTACTCCAAAGGGGCCTCGGTGTTTGGACGGTTCTGTCCGCAGTCGTGCTGGCGGTCCCTGTGGCGATCGAAGCCACCCGGCTCAGCCGAACGGCCCGACGTTTCTTCATTGTCCTGTTCGCTTGCGCGGCTCTCCACGTGCTGGCTTGCGTGGTGCTGCTCGGGCGGCTCGGCACCGTCCGGTGGTACTTCGTCCCCGAGTATGTGGTCGCGTGTCTGTTCCTTGGTGTGGTGCTCGGGAGGGCGAAACCGCAGCTCGTCGCGGCCGTCGTTTCAGGCCTTCTGGTATTTTAGCTGGCTCAGTCCCACCGGCACATCACCGAACCGCATCCCAGCTTCCATCGTGCGCGTTATGAACTCGCGTCGGAAATCGGAAGAACACTCCCGCCCGACGCGGTGATCGGTTCATCGAACGCCAGCGAGTTGGATTATTTCACACCCCAGACGGTCGTCAACCTGGATGGACTGGCGAACGACGCGCGCTACTTCAACTTTCTTCGGGAAGGCGGCGACGTGCGCGATTACCTGGAGGAGGAGGGAGTGGAGTACATCGCGGACTACAACGGGCGTGACTCGTCGATGCCGCTGCACTATGAATGGGACCCCAGCGAGTCGTTCCGCGGGCTCTGGCCCTTGGCACAATTGGATGTTGTACTGCGACGATGTGGGCTGCGCCAAGGTGAATTGATGGTGTTCAAGTTGAAGGAATCCGTCGAGCGCGAATAGACAAGAAACGGTGCGTGGCCTCGTTCGGGCTCCCGTGGCGTACTGGATGAACTCGTGGTGGTGGCCTTGTCTTGACGACGCGATCAACACGGCGGTACGCTCGCCGCGATGACCATTCAGCTCAACGGCGAGCCGCACGACGTGCCCGAGCCGATCAGCGTCAGCCGGCTCCTTGAGACGCTCGAGATCGACCCGCGGCGTGTCGCGGTGGAACACAACCGGCTGGTCGTCAGGAAGGCGGCCTACGCCTCGACCGTCGTCTCGGAGGGCGACGAGGTGGAGGTGGTCAACTTCGTCGGCGGTGGCTAGTTGATGGATACACCCCTCACGATCGCCGGGCGGACGTTCCGCTCGCGTCTGATCGTCGGCACCGGCAAGTACCCCTCTCCGGAGGTGATGGTCGCGGCCCACGACGCCTCGGGGGCCGAGATGGTGACGGTCGCCGTCCGGCGCGTGCAGTTGCCGGGCCGACCGGTGAACGAGGCGCAGCAGGCGATCCTGGAGCACATCGACTCCGATCGGTACATGCTGCTGCCGAACACCGCGGGATGCTACACGGCGGACGACGCGATTCGCACCGCGCGGCTCGGCCGCGAGGCGGGGCTCTCCGACTGGGTGAAGCTTGAGGTGATCGGCGACGAGCGGACGCTCTTTCCCGACAACGTGGCGCTGGTCGAAGCGACCGCGGTCCTGGTGAAGGAAGGCTTCGTCGTCCTCCCCTACACGAACGACGATCCCGTCACCTGCCGCAAGCTGGAGGACGCCGGCGCCGCCGCCGTAATGCCGCTCGGCGCGCCGATCGGCTCCGGCCTGGGGATCCAGAACCCGAACAACATCCGGATCATCCGGGAGTTCGCGTCGGTCCCGGTGATCGTCGACGCCGGCGTCGGCACCGCCTCGGACGCGACGCTCGCGATGGAACTGGGCGTCGACGGCGTCCTGATGAACACCGGAATCGCCGGCGCAGACGACCCGGTTTCGATGGCGACGGCGATGAGGCTGGCCGTCGAAGCGGGACGCCTCGCCTGGCGCGCCGGCCGGATCCCCCGCAAGCTCTACGCCACGGCCAGCAGCCCGCTCGAAGGCGTCGTCGGGACCTGAACGGTGTCCCGGTCTTCCGCGCGCGAAGCGCTCGCGCTCATCGGCGCGTTTGGCGCCGTGGCGGTGGTCGCCACGCGGCCGTTGGTCCTGCGCCTCGGCGATGCCCTGCCGGTCAGCCGTAGCGATCCACTGCTCAACACGCTGCTCCTCGCCTGGGACGCCGACCAGCTGTTACACGGCCTGCAGGGATGGTGGGATCTGCCAATCTTCCACCCCTACACGTACGGGCTCGCGTTCTCAGAGAACCTGCTCGGCATCGCCCTCTTCACGGCGCCGATTCAGTAGCTGACCGGCAACCCGGTCGTCGTCTACAACCTCGCGTACCTCGCGTCGTACGTCCTCGCGGGCGGCGGGATGTACCTGCTGGCGTTATCACTGACGGGGAGCCGCCCGGCCGCCGCCGTGGCCGGCGTGCTGTTCGTCTTCGTGCCGTTCCGCGCCCAGGAGGCGGGACACCTGTCTCTGATGTACGGCTGGATGCCGATCGGGCTGTGGGCGCTCCATCGCTACTTCGCGACGGGCCGTCGGACCGCCCTCGCTGGCTTCGCCGCCGCTTTCCTGCTGGCCGGGCTGTCGAACGGGCACTTCTTCTACTTCTTCGCGGCAGTCGTGGTGATCGTGGCGGGCCTTGAGCTTCCACGTGCGGTCACGGCCGCGCATGCTGATCGAGCTGCCGGTTGCCGCGGCCGTCATGTTCGCCGCCGTGCTGCCGGTCATGTGGGGCTACCTCGCGGCGCGCGATCTGTACGGCATGTACCGGTCGCGGCAGGAAGTGATCTCTTACGCGGCGAACACGGTGGCGTGGCTGGACCCCGGCTACTGTCTCGCAGCGCTCGCAGCGTGCGGTCTGCTGGCGGCCGGCCTGCGCCGAGGCCCGGACCGGGACGCCACTCGAAGCGACCGCCGCATGGCCGTCATGGACACGCTGGTCGCGGTGGTCGGCATCGCCCTGGCGCTCGGCCCGGAACCGACCGTCAACGGCGTGCGGCTGATGGCGTCCGGGCCGTACGACTGGCTGCGCGGCATCGTCCCCGGCCTGGACGGCCTGCGCGTCCCCCGGCGGGCGATCATCATTACCTCTCTCGCCCTGACGGTGCTCGCGGCCTTTGGCGTGCGGTTTCCGATCGAACGCCTGCCGGGCCGGCCCGGGCGGGCGCTTGCCCTCCTCCTCTGCGGCCTCGCCGTCGTCGAGAGCGAGGGCTATCGCCCCGTGCCGCTTGTGACGTTCGAAACTCCGCCGTCGCTGCAGGCGGCTCAGGCGTGGCTACGCACGCGGCCGCCGGGCGCGGTGCTGACTCTGCCAGCCATAGGACACCGCCAAGGAGGTGACTACGACAGCGACCTGCGCGCCATGTACGGAACGCTGACGCACCGGCATCCGGTCATGAACGGGGCCACCGGGTTCTACCTGCCGCTCTATTGGTTCTTCAACTCCAGCGGCGCGCTGGAGAGCTTCGACGACTACGACTACGGCGACGTACTGCGCAACCTCCGGGCCATCGGCGTGCGGTACGTGATGGTGCAGACGGACCCGGCCCTCGTGGACGCGGCCAAGGGCCGCGCCACCTTGCGCGCCATCCGCCGCCAGCCGGATCAAATCGTGACGTCCCGTAACTTCGGCGAGACAACCGTGTTCGAGCTTCCGGCGTGGGACGGCGCGGCTTCCGCCAGCGCCCCGGAACGGCCCCCAATCTCCCGTTCCGGGCTCGCCGCCACCGGGTCGCACCACCCGGACGAGTTGATCTACGCCTTCGACGGCGATACCGAGACGCGCTGGCTCAGCGGCCGACCGCAGGCAGGCAACGAGTCGATCACCATTCAGCTTGATCAGCCGACCGACGTCTCACACCTCCGGCTGACGGTCGGCCGCTTCAGCTTCGGCGACTACCCCAGGCACCTAATCATCGAGTCGACCGCCGACGGGCGGACGTGGGAGACGCTGCACAGCGGGCACGGCTTCGAACGCCTCCTGCTCGGCGCGGTGCCGGTCGACCGGTTCTCCTTCATGGATTTCCCCCTGCCGCCCAACAAATCTCGACTCCTCCGCCTGCGCCAGACCGGCAGCACGCCGATGTTCTACTGGTCCATGCACGAAGTGGAGCTGTGGGAGAGGGCGCTCATGGGAAAGTGACGCGGATTGCCCGTGGCCAGCACGGCATCTACGGCGAGCGCCGCGGATCGCCGCTCCGCTGACGACTCACCCAGGCGGCCGGGTCGTCGTCCCAGTCGTGTTGGCTGGCGCGAAGTATCCCGGCCGCCGCGCGCAGGCGAATCGCTCGGCGCTGCCGCTCGACCGCGGTCAGAACCGCATCGCGGACGAAGGCGCTGCGGCACCGCGGGCCATAGGTCGACGCCGATCGCAACCCGTGGCTACAGTTACCCATATCTATGCCTATGGTAGTATGGGTATCAGGATGAAGACCACCATCGAGTTGGCGGACGACCTGGCCGTTGACGCGAAGCGCTACGCGGCGCGCCATCGCGTCACGCTCCGCTCCGTAATCGAGGACGGGATTCGTATGAAGCTCCGCACCGAGCGGACACGATCTGCCTTCCGCCTGCGTGACGCGGCCGTCAAGGGATCCGGCCTGCAGCCTGAGTTCCGTGACGCTGGCTGGCCTGCGGTGCGGAAGGCCATCTACGAGGGTCGGGGCGCTTGACCGCCGTCGATACCAACATCCTCGTCTACGCGCATCGCGCCGACTCGGAATGGCATGATCGCGCGACTGCCTGTCTGCGCGCGCTGGCAGAAGGACGGGCAGACTGGGCGATCCCGTGGCCCTGCCTCCACGAGTTCGTCGCGACGGTGACGCACCCCCGCATCTTCAACCCGCCGTCGACCGTCGATCAGGCGATCGATCAGGTAGAGGCCTGGATGGAGTCGCCGTCACTCACCTTGCTCGGAGAACCGCACGACCATTGGCCAATCCTCCGTCGGCAATTGCTCGACGGACACGTGCAGGGACCCGTCGTTCACGATGCCCGCGTGGCCGCGATCTGCATCGGGCACGGCGTGCGCGAACTTCTCACGGCCGACCGCGACTTTGACCGCTTCCCGTCACTCCGTCGCCGGAATCCGCTCGTCCCACCGTCATAGCGCAGTCGACGTCATCCTCATCCAACTCTCAGGCACAAAGAGGCGCCACCGGGACACGAGCCGGCGGCATGGAAACCCCGGATCAAGTTTGGCGTTGCCTTGCGTCAAGCGCTTGCTGCACGCGTCGACAAGGGTCGGCACGCCGAGGCCGCCCCGTTCTGCCAGATACCCCAGACGCTTGAAGACTGCGCCATTGCCGAGCCGGTCCGCGTGAGCGATCAGCTTGTCCACGTTTCTGTCCCGGTGGCTGAAATAGGACGCAAGGCAGTCGGCGACGTGCTGGATGCCGGCTCCGACGTCCACGTCATCGAGCATGTCAATGATGGTGCGGTGAACGTCCGATACGGCGATGCGAGTTCTTCCGCGCCAGACGGTCTTCGTGCCGAAGATCCTGTTCTCCTGAATGCGCTTCAACGTGAAGTGAGCACCGTGGTGGTGCTGGCTCCTCTCGCGCACAGGCCGTGCCGTCATCACGACAATGTCGCGGAAGATCTGCTCCGTCAGATCCCAGTATTCGGCAGCAGTCCGACCGCCCACGTACGCCGGTTCAAAAAGCACCGGAACAAGCACCCAGGGATCGTCAAGAATCAGCTCGCTGGTCAGGGACTCGAGGCCAACCGGCGCGTATAGACCTGGACCGACGCGCCGCAGCCAGCCCTGCCCGGTCCATCGGGAGAGAAGCTTTGCGGCGTCGGAACGGCTTACGCCAAGCGCCCGTTCGGCATCGGCGATACGAATGATGTCGCTGGCTCCCCGAACGACATCGGCCAACCGGCGGCGCCCCTTGGGTATCTCGGTCTCACGGCGCATGTTGGAGTATATCGCACATGAACATATTCACTTTTTATGTGAATAAATACATCTATGGTATATATTCACTTTGGTGCGCTACGACCGCAGCGCGGCTGCGCTAGCGGTCGGGAGCCGTGTCGTCGGGGCTGGTGCGCGCCTCGGAACCGGGCGAAGACGCGGCAGGATCCTCCAGGCCGCCGCGCCGGCCGGCACGGCCCTCAAGAAACCCCTCGATGCTGGCCACCCGCTGGGCAATCTCGGAGAGATCGGTGCGGACGTTGGCGATCGCGGCGCGGTTTTCCCTGATGGCCGCGTCCGTGAAGCTCCACAACGTGAGTTGCATGCCGCCAAGCATCAGCGTCGCGGTGATGATCGTACCGATGATCCAGTTCCGGTCACTCATGGGCGTTCCGTCGCGCTCCCCCCAGTCTACCGAATCACGGCATCCAGGTGACACAGGTCCCGGCAATTCGGGACACCCTACCGGGAGCAAGATCCGTGCCGGATCGCTGGACCGGGTCGGTCGTCAGGCGCCGGGGGTAAGCCCAGGCTGAGCGAATCCGCCAGGCCCAGCTTGATGCGCGCCACGCCGTGCGTCACGGCGCCGATTCAGTGGCTGACGGGCAATCCGGTCGTCGTCTATGACGTCGCGGGTTGTGGGCGCTCCATCGCTACTCCTCCACCGGCCGCCGCAAATGCATGTCATCTTGCCAAATACGCGGCTTTTCCGAGAGCCGCTTCAGGAATTTGTGTGGGCGGCGAGCGCGTCCGGGTAGAGGTCGAGCCCTCCCAGATGGAAGTAGATGGCGTTGCGGAACCGCTCGCGGTTGCGATATCCGCAGCCCTGCCGCTTGATCCACTGGATCTTGGCGTTGATGCCCTCTGCGCGCGCGTTCGTGACGTTCGTCAGGACGGCGTTGATCACCCCGTCCCAGTGGCGTTTGATCACCTGATCGACCGCCGCGCCCAGGTGCTGCGCGATGTGGAACTTATCGAACGCAATCGGCGCTGCGGTGTGGTCGTGCACCGACCCGATGTAGGCGGGCCACATGTCCATCGCCACCATCTCGATCTGCGCACAGCCTGCCTCGCCCACCGCTGCGAAGTAGCCGTCGAGGGCCGCCCGGTCGCTACCGTCGGCCACATACAGCACGTGCGGTACTGCATCGTGTCCAGATGCCGCCACATCCGCGGCCGTCGGTCGTACCCCGGACAGGCCGCCCCGCAGGCCGGGCAGACCAGCGTCTCGCCCACAAACTGCACGCCGACTTCGACGTCACCCTGCTCGAGGGCCAGCCGCACGTCGTGCGCCCGCCACGGGCGCTCGATGCCCAACAGGCGTTCGTAGAAGGTCGTCTCTCTCATCCGGGGAGTGTACGCAGTGGGCGGACGGATCCGTCCGCCCACAACCAGCGCTGAGCCGGCGCGAGCGGCGAGTCACCTGAAAGGCCGTAGCGACAATCGGGATAGGGGGGAGCCTCGCGGCTCCGCCCCTCCCACACCACCGTGCGTACGGGTCCGTACACGGCGGTTCGACGGAGTCAAGCGGCATGGCCTGCGGCGACGGATGCGAGGCCGATTCGGTCGAAGAAAGCGTTGGGCAGCGCGATGCAGAGCGCCGGGCTGAGGCTGACCCGCCACGGGCCATGGGCGCTGCTGGCGGTCTTGGCCGCCAGGGTCTTGCTGACCCCGCGGCGGCGCAGCGCCGCGAAGCGGGTACGCCCATGCTTCCAGTGCTTCCAGACGACGGCGCGAAGCCGCCGCCGTGTCCACTGGTCGAGGCGGAGCAGGACAAAGGGGTCCTCGCAGAATCCGAAGTAGCCCCGCCACCCGACGAGGTAGCGGGACAGCTCCTCCACGAGACGGGTGAATCTGACGCTCGTTGTGCGGCGCGTCAGTTCCCGAACCCGCAGCTTGAACCGGGCGAGCGCCTTCGGCGAGATAACCCGCTGGGGCGTTGGTCCGGCCGTGAAGCTGAAGGCCAGGAAGGCCCGCGCCGACGGGCGGTCCACCGCGCTCTTGGCTGCGTTCACCGTCAGCTTCAGCCGCCGGGCGAGGAAGTTGGTCACGCTCGCCATGACCCGCTCGCCCGCCCGCCGGGACCGCACGTAGGTGTTGCAGTCGTCGGCGTAGCGGACGAAGCGGTGGCCGCGCTTCTCCAGCTCCTTGTCCAGGACATCCAGCATCAGGTTCGACAGCAGCGGCGAGAGCGGCCCGCCCTGCGGCGTCCCCTTGGTCGTCGGGCCGACCAGCCCGCCGTCGAGCACGCCCGCGGTCAGGAAACCGCGGACGAGCCTGAGCAGGCGTTTGTCGGCCACCCGCTTGGCCACCAGCCCCATCAGGATGTCGTGATTGACCCGGTCGAAGAACTTCTCCAGGTCGAGGTCGACGACGAAGTCGAAGCCCGCGAGGATGTGCTCCTGCGCGCGCCTGACCGCCTGATGGGCCGAACGTCCGGGCCGGAACCCGTAGCTCGCATCCGAGAAGCCGGGGTCCCACTCCTCCTGCAACACCTGCATCACCGCCTGCTGGATGAAGCGGTCGAGCACCGTTGGCACGCCGAGCCGGCGAACGCCGCCCGACGCCTTCGGTATCTCCACCCGCCGTACCGGCTGCGGCGTGTAGCTGCCGGCGAGAAGCCGGGACCTGATCTCGGGCCAGTGGGCCTTCAGGTGATCGCCCAGCTCGTCGACGGTCATGCCGTCGACGCCGGGCGCCCCCTTGTTGCGCCGGACACGCGCCAGCGCCTTCTTCAGATTGCCGGGCTCGACGACCGCCTCCATCGACGGTTGCTGCCCAGCCGCCGGGCGTTCGGGCTCGGCACGCGCCGTGCGGGCTTCGGTCCCTTGGGCTCCGGCGCTCCGGGCTTCACCCTTCGCCGCCGGCTCCAAGGCCAGCTCCAGCTGGTTGTTCTGCCGCCTGGTCCGCATGAGCGTTGCCGTCCTACTGACCCTGTCCGTCGTTCGGGCCTTCGCCGGCGAGCCGGCTACTATGCCCTCTGCTGACTTCTGCGCCGCGGTCACGGGCCTTGCGGACCCGCTCAGTCCGGGACTTCCGGACACGGCGCAGACCTCCCGAGGTAAGACCGACCGCCTTCGCCGCATCCCCGCCGGATTTACCCTCCCGGCCCTTGATGGCTGCGGACTTCGCGATTCCGCGCTCGCTCGTCCGGCCGGGTAGGCCTCGTATCCGGTTCTTGTTCATCGGGTCGCGGCTTTGCTCCACGCTTCCTTCAGACCCCGCCTCGCGACGACGCCCTTGCGCTTCGCTAATCCTTCGCCGCCATCAGGCTGGATAGAGGACTTGCACCTCCAAGCTGTCGGTCATGCTCGGCACACGCGGAGGAGGCGCAAAGCGCCTTGACTCGACGGGAACAGAGGCTACTCCTCTGCTTCACCTACCCACACGATTCCCGGAAGACCCGGATTTCCAGCAGGCGCTCCCGGCCTCTCCGTGCCGCTCCGTGGCCGCACCTGGCGCTCGTCGTTGGAGAGTCCCCTCTGGCGAGTGGGGGGAGGTTCTGGGCGTCGGCGTCACCCTGTTCAGCCGCGTGCCGTGTCGCTGCTCGCCAAGATTGTCGCAGAGGCTGTGGGAGCCGTGGAATCTGGCTCCACTGGAGGCGATATGCCGACCGAAGCTGAAAGCCAGTTCAACGAGGCGATGCTCAACCTCTACCGCCGAGCGAAGGCCGAGGCCGGCTACAACGCCACCCGCTTCTTGAGCATGGTGGTCGAACACGGAGGTCTCGAGACAGCTCGATATCTCCTGCACGCTACGACGGTCTCGGAGGGCTACACGGCTCTATCGCCTTCGCGACTACGGCTATTCAGGTTCGCTTCCCGATGTAGCTCCCGCATAAACCGGCCGCGCACAGTGCACCGGCTTCCAGTTGGAGCGTCGCCCCCAGTTGGCTCGACGGCGAGGAAGATGCCGGGGGACTGGCCAGTCCACCCTGTTCGGCGGCGGCCGCGGGTCGGGGCCATAATGGGTTGGGCGTCTGCGGGAGGAGGAAACGATGGATGAGGATCTGGAGGGCATGACCGGAACCGGCCGCGGGTTCTCGTTGTCGTGGTACATCGAAGGGATCGCGGCCGGGTGGCCGGAGGGGGATATCCAGCGGATGATCGTGTGTGGCCTGCCGCGGAGTTTCCATGCGTTGAGCGCGGCCGACCAGCGGGCGGCGCTGGCGGAGCGGGTGCCGCTGACGCACACGAAGTGGGACGCGCTGCTCGCGGCGATGGTGGAGCACGTGGCGTCGCTGCACGGGCACGAGCGGCCGGCGTGGGTGGACGAGCCGGAACGGTTCCTCGACAGCACGTGGGTGGTGTCACCGCTGCCGTCTATCCGGATGCACTCGTTGATGTTCTCGCCGGCCGCGTTCCTGCGGCACGGGGCGATACCGGACCCGCGGGATCTCGACCGTCGAGGGGGAGAACGGTATGAATGGACTCCTTGGCCGTAGGAGACTCCTGGAGCTGTTCGATGAGCTGTCGAAGGAGCTGCGGTTCCAGGGGGCGCGTGCGCATCTTGGCTCAACGAGCAGGCGGCGACGGCGATCCCGCGGGCGTCGGACGGGCGTGCGACAACGCTGTACGAGTCGCCGCACCTGACAGTCACGGGCGCGTCGGCCAAGCACCTGTTGGCGATGAAGCTGCTGGCGGCACGGGAGAAGGACCGGGAGGACATTGGTGTGCTGTGCACGCACCTGGGGCTGAAGGGTCCGGCGGACGCGATCCAGATCTACCGGGAGTTGTTCCCGGATCAGCTTGTGAAGCCGGCCGCGCGGGACGCTGTGGCCGCAGCGTTTCGGAACCGGAATGTGGAGTATAAGCGATAGGAGTCGGCCCCGCGACCACGTCCATCTCCACGGCTGGTGGCATGCGATTCATCCATCAAACCCTCCCCGCCCCGACACTAATCTCAATAGGGAGGTTGTCTCACAGATCATTGGCACAAGGGGTACCTCCCGATCGGGTCCCTTGCCGTAGTCCTCCGATGCGGGCGTATGCGTATGGAGATCGCATTTCCACCACCGGGCTCCGTTCCACTCCTGCAACGACATTCTTCTAAGCGCCTCGACTCAGCGAATGAGTGATCTCCACTCAACTCTCGATCCGCGGAATTGTACGACACCGCGGGCACGACATCCCCGTCGCCCGCTCACAGTGTACAGCCGACGACACGACCACGACACCGTCACTCTGCCCCGGCCTCCAACGACAATCGCGCTCGACAGGGCACCAGCCACTGGCGAAGCCACCGCCGCCGCCACGCGACCGCTGCCCCGTGAAAAAAGGCCCAATCGACGGTCCTCATGTACGCGCCGACTCGTTGCCGCCCATCAGGACGCTTGCCCGCTTGACCGAGACGCTCAACGAAATGACGCAACCCAACCAGGGCCAGATCACTGTGAACGTGCCAGTCGGACTCCTCAAGCAGCACGAATGGCTGAGAGAATCAGCAGGCTGGATGGACAGAGTCACCCGTGCCATGTTGGAAAGGGTCTCCCGCGAACCAGATAGACGTACAGCGCAGGATGCCCAGATACGTATTAGATTGTACGCCCTGAACGGAATCGGAGAACGATTGCAAATACATGTTCGTACGTCACGAAAACACGAATGCGGTAGTGAAGACGTACGGCCCGAAGTTCGTTGCTCTGGGGCTTGCCAACCTTCACTCGCTGCTCAGTACGTTGTGTCTGAAGCTGGACGATGACTGCGGACTTGCGTATCGTCTTTCTCGACTACGTGAAGCCCCAACCCAGGGTCGACCAGTGCGGGCACACCGAGGCCGTGCCCTTCCTGCCAGATACCCAGGCACTCGAAGACTGCGCCATTACCGAGCCAGTCCCCATACGCATGAGCCCACGGCGACCCTTGGGTATCTCGGTCTCGCGACGCGCGAGGACGGTGTTCGGTAAGCCGGGGTCCGATGGACGCGAATGCCCAGCTCGCGGGTCTCCTGCGAGCCCGCCATCACATTGGGCAGAACGAGCGGCCGAAGGCGCTGCGAGCGTGTCGTCGGGGCTGTTGCGCGCTCCGTAGCGGACGGCGACGCGGCGGGATCCTCCAGGCTGCCGTGCCGGCCCGGTTGACCTGTCCCGGAAACGCGGTACAGTTCACTGGGATGCTGACTTCCCTCCGGCTCGTCGATTTCAAGAACTTCGACGACGAAACGCTCCACATGGGGCCGCTGACCGTGCTCGTAGGAACGAACGCGAGCGGCAAGAGCAACCTCCGTGACGCCTTCCGGTTCCTGCACGGCATCGGTCGAGGCTACACGTTGGGTGAAATCATCGGCGGCAAGTACGGAGCTGGTGGGCAGCAGGAATGGGCTCCGATTCGTGGCGCGGCCGACGAGATCATTCGCTTCGGGCAGCCCGCGTTCACGCTGCAGGTCCGCGCGCCCGGCATCGACTATTCAATCCAGGTCACCAGGAGCGAAGAACACGACGGCGTATTCCGAGTCACGCAGGAGGAACTCAAGAAGCGGCAATGGCTGCCCACGTACGAGAGCCACCCTGGTCTTGGAGACCCCGTGCAGGAGCAGGATGACGACACGCACGTGCTCCTGCGCATGGGAAAGACCGGCGCGCAGAAGAAATACGGTGACCGGATTGCCGTGCGGCCGGACCAACCGGCGCTGACCCAGATTCACGAACACCGCCGTGTCGTGAAAGCCCACAAGGATCACGTGCAGCAAGTCATCGATCTTCTTGCCAACATGCGTTTTTTGGACCTCGAGCCTAACCGGATGCGCGAGGCCGCATTCCCTGGCCAGACTCGTCTAGGGGACGGTGGAGAGAACCTGCCAACGGTGCTCCGGGAGATATGCGCCGATCCGCAGCGTAAGGCAACGTTGGCTGAGTGGACCCGTGAGCTGACGCCGATGGACGTACGGAACTTCGATTTTCCGGTCGATCAGACGACAGGACGCGTGCAGCTAGTTTTTTGCGAGGCGAACGGCCGACGGGTTTCGGCGTACGCCGCCTCCGACGGAACACTGCGGTTCATCGCGATGCTGGCAGGCCTGATCGGTTCGGAATCGAAAGGGATGTATGTCTTCGAGGAGATCGACAACGGCATTCACCCGTCACGGATGCGGCTGTTGCTCGACCTGATCGAAGGGCAGGCAGCGAAGGGACGGATCCAGGTGGTCACCACTACGCATTCACCGGACCTCCTGGCCCTCGTCAACGACAAGACGTTCGACGACACGTCCGTCGTCTGCCGAAGGGACGAAACGGAAGACGCCGTCATCCGGCGCGTTAGCAAACTACCGAACGCCGCCACGATTCGACGAACGCAGGGACTGGGACAGCTGCATGCCTCCGGATGGATGGAAGATCTGATCGCGTTCTCACAGGCGCCACCTACTGACGAGGCCCGCGCCCAATGAACATCCTCGTCATCCCAGAGGACTTTCGCAAGGACCAGTACATTCTGAACCCGCTCTAGGAAGGCCGAGAGTAATTGCTTCAGTCCGGATCGACCGCGACTTCCTGTTCCTCGCTGCGCCACGCGGCATAGGCGAGGGCTTGGCGTATGTCGTCAAGCGCAAATGCGTCCGGAATACCACGTTCCTGCGAACAGGCCGGGACTGATCCGACCTGCTCGACGGACACGTGCAGGGGCCCGTCGTTCACGATGCCCGCGTAGCCGCGATCTGCATCGGGCACGGCGTGCGCGAACTTCTCACGGCCGACCGCGACTTTGATCGCTTCCCGTCGCTCCGGCGCCGGAATCCGCTCGTCGCGCCGTCGTGACGTCCAGGGCCGGCGGCAGCCGATCTCGCGGCGGACGGCGCCGAGATGGTGGAGAGCGGGTCATTGCACAGATAGTGATTGCATGCAATCATTGCACGGTGGGGTCGTTAGAGGAGTCTGTCATGGCGAGTATCACGATTCGTAATCTGTCGGCGGAATCCAAGGAGCGGCTCCGACAACGCGCCGAACAGCGCGGGTGCAGTCTCGAAGCGCTGGCGCGAATGATCCTGGACCAAGCTGCCGAGGATGCCGCCGTTTCGACGGGATTCCCGCACGACCTCATCGCGGTCATCGAGCCGGGTGAAGAGATCGAACCGTTCCTTCGCGACCACGACCAGCCACAAGCGCCCGTCGACCTACCGTGATCCTGCTCGACACTAACGTTCTTTCCGAACTGACCCAACCCAGACCGTCCGCGCGGGTCCTCGCGTGGCTCGTCCACCGCATGCGGGTCGCAACGCGCGACGTCGGCGACTTCAAGGCCGCAGGCGTGTCAGTCGTGAACCCGTGGGAGTGACTGCCGTCAACCGCGGGTTGTCAGCCGTTCGACATCGGCGTCGACCATGATCCGGATCAGCCTGTCGAAGTGGACGGTCGGCTCCCAGTCCAGGTCGAACTTGGCTTTGGTGGGGTTGCCGATCAGGTGGTCCACTTCGGCGGGGCGCAGGAACGCGGGATCGATCCTGACATGCTCCTGCCAGTCGAGGCCGGCGTGCGTGAAGGCGATCTCCACGAGGTCGCGGACCGAGCGGCTGATGCCGGTGGCGATGACGTAGTCCTCCGCGCGATCCTGCTGCAGCATCAGCCACATGAGACGGCGAACAGGTCGTAGCTCTCGCGGTAGTTGACGGTGATGTAGTGCGCGAAAACCTTCGAGACGCCGTAGGGGCTGCGCGGGTAGAAGGGCGTCTGCTCGGTCTGCGGCGACTCGCGCACCTTGCCGAACATCTCGCTCGACGACGCCTCGTACAGCTTGATGGAGGTGTCAACGTGCCCCGTCGACGATGCCAGCGTAGTGTGACTGTACCTAGTGGTGCTCGATGCAAGTCATAAGGGATCGCCACACGCAGCTGACGGGGCGCTCAGTGCCGCTCGTGCGGCGGACTTGGTGTTGATTCCTTGCCGTCCCGCAGCCGCCGATCTCCACGCGATCGGCGCCAGCATCGACCTAATCAACCTTGCCGGTACGCGTGGTATCACATGCTGTCCGCTATCGACGGCTGCGCGACTTCGGTGTCGGAAGAACTCCGCGACAACCGCAGTCAGCCTTGGTCTTAACCTCGGTCGACCTGCCGCGCGGCGGGGTGGGCGGAGCGCGCGAAACGTGATACTTGTATTGCAACAAGGACACAGGAGAACCGACATGACCGCTGTTTCCCTCCGCTTGCCCGATGACGTCTCCGAACGCCTGCGCCAGTTGGCCGCCCGCACCGGGCGGAGCAGGACCTTCTACATCCTTGCGGCCATCCGGGAACACTTGGACAATCTTGAGGACGTGTACCTGGCCGAACAACGGCTGGTCGACCTCCGGCTCGGAAAATCTCACACTGTCCCGCTCGAAGACGTGATGGCACGCAATGGCATGGACGATCGAGCTTGACCAGACCGCCGTACGCGACTTGGACAAGCTCGACCAGCAGCTGGTACAGCTTGATGGAGGTGTCGACGTGCCGGATCGCCTCCAGCATGCGGGGCCTGCGCCACAGCCGAAATCGGCGTCGCATTTCCCCCGCAGGCCGGGGGTGTGGAGCGCAACGGCCCCCTCCATGATGATCCCAGGATAGCTCCCATGACGGCCATCTCCCGTCGGAACGAGGCTTGCCTCCCAAGCATACCCTGGTATAGGCTGAATCGATCTCGGGCGGGGCTGCGGCCCTCCCGAGGGGGGCAGCAGGGTCGCTCCCTGCAAGCCCAGTTTCGACAGTGATTTGATGTCGAGCGCTTGGTCCACGCATTGCGTGGGGGAGGAATCTTGGTGATTTCGTGGCCTGGGTCAGGCTCCGCACATCGGTACTGTTGAAGTTTCGTAGACAGCCCCACGACGGAAAGGCTCGGATATCCGAGCCTTTCTTATGTACACGGCCAAATCCGTTTCTCCTAACCGTACAGCTTCTTCGCATATGGCGCCCGCCCCCGCAAGTGAGCGTCCGGCGCAATGTTGATGTACCTTAGCACCCGCCATCGTTCCTTGCCGGTCGTGATCATCTTGTGGCCACGACTGACCGAGACATCCCAATGAAAACCTCGCGCAAGTTTGCAGCCCGCAACGTGAAGCACGTCCCTCCCATGAAACCTGCTCGGGTCCAGTTGCCACCTCAGATCCTCGCCGTCAATTCTCCGCGCACCAGCGCCGTGCACCTCGTCAAACCGCACTCGCTCAGGCGGACTGTCCAGCTCGGTGCAGTCCGTACTGAATAAGTGCAATGGAAAACACCGCGGATCGTGCCCGTCGTCGCAACCTACGCCGCGGCGCCACGCCTCGCAAGAATCCAGATGTGTTGACACATCCGTCAACCTCGGGGCGAGTCTTTGCGAGTGCGCCTTATATCGCACGAAACGGGCGAGTGTCATTTTCTGGATGGTCCTCGATCGCGCGTCAGGGCTCAGCGGCACGAACGGTTTGCCGAAAAAAAATACGGCCACCTTAACTCGGTGCGCCCGGCGGTACAGGTTAATGGCGTCGCTGGCCGCGAGGAATTCTACGGGTCGCCCGTTAACCCGCTGCGTCCGACTCCTCTTCTCCTGTACCAACCATGCCCGATTGTGACACGCCCTTCTCACCAGTGCTCGGACCGCTGACGTAGCTGACCGCATGGTGTCCGGAAACACAACCCATATTTCAAATTTCACGTGACACCTTCTACTACTTCAGTCGGAGAAGAACCGATGCTGGAATCTGCACACGCTCCAATTCCTCGCTCGTCATTGACCGCAGACAAGCAATAAGCCGTCTCCTCAAGTCCTCACTCCGAACCGTACTGCCCCCCACTTCTTGCACTTCCAGCAGGTTCGCCGGTGGTTCCAAGTTCTCCTGCCCGAACCACGACAGTAGATGATCTTTGACTTCCTTTTTCAGGTAACCGTTCCACCGATGCCGGAGTTGTGGGGAGAGCAAAGTCGCTGGACGTCGATTGTCAACCCACTCGGCAAGACGGTCTTCCGTCTCGATATCGCCCAGGTCCTTAGCAAAACGCCGTTTCCATTCGTTGAACACTTCGACGGCAATCGTCGCAATCTCTGGTCCGGGCGCTGTGTTGCTCGTTGCAATCAGTGCTTTCTTCTCGCCAGGATCCCAGAAGTACTTGTCACCGCTGGAAAAATCCAACACCGCTCTCCACAGGTCTGGTCGGATTCGGGATTGCGCAGATGCGTGGTCGTTGGGAGACACTCCCTTGAGGATCGCGACCGGCGGTGTTGTCGTCTCGTCGAGAATCAGAATATCCTTGTTTCCCTTGACAAACTCCCAGAAAGTTCCGCTACCGTAATCTGATTCCTTGAAAGTCCGGTCCGTCAAATCAAGGAGGCGGTTCTTGAGAACGGCCACAGTCATACGATTCCAATCCGAGCGCCCGGACTCACGCGCCTTTTCAAAGGCCTGCTCAATCAGCCTTCTCGAGTTCTTCGCCATGGTCTTGGCTTCCGTTGTGGCAGAATAAGTTACTAACGTACCCGAACGGCCGAGAAGGGATTATAGTCCAGGTGTCGAGCACGCGCGACTGCACAACGTAGTGAAGGGTCACAAATCGTCACGCCGCGACGTGCCGGGCGGTAGTCAGACGCTGGGGTTAAGCCGTTCGATATCGGCGTCGACCATGATCCGGATCAGCCTGTCGAAGTGGACGGTCGGCTCCCAGTCCAGGTCGAACTTGGCTTTGGTGGGGTCCCCGATGAGGTGGTCCACTTCGGCGGGGCGCAGGAACGCGGGATCGATCCGGACGTGCTCCTGCCAGTCGAGGCCGGCGTGCGCGAAGGCGATCTCCACGAGGTCGCGGACCGAGTGGCTGATGCCGGTGGCGATGACGTAGTCCTCGGCGCGATCCTGCTGCAGCATCAGCCACATCGCGCGGACGTAGTCGCCGGCGAAGCCCCAGTCGCGGCGGGCGTCGAGGTTGCCGAGGCTGAGCGAGTCCGTCAGGCCCAGCTTGATGCGCGCCACGGCGTGGGTCACCTTGCGCGTGACGAACTCCAGACCGCGGCGGGGCGACTCGTGGTTGAAGAGGATGCCGGAGACCGCGAACAGGTCGTAGCTCTCGCGGTAGTTGACCGTGATGTAGTGCGCGAAGACCTTGGAGACGCCGTAGGGGCTGCGCGGGTAGAAGGGCGTCTGCTCGGTCTGCGGCGACTCGCGCACCTTGCCGAACATCTCGCTCGACGACGCCTGGTACAGCTTGATGGAGGTGTCGACGTGCCGGATCGCCTCCAGCATGCGGGTCACCCCCTGCGCGTTGTATTCGCCGGTCAGCATCGGCTGATCCCACGACGCCGGGACGAACGACATGGCGGCGAGGTTGTAGACCTCGTGCGGCTGGACGTCGTTGATGACGCGGATCAGCGAGAGCTGATCGAGCAGGTCGGCGGGCCGGAGCGTGATGCGATCGAGCAGATGCTCGATGCGCCAGTGGTTCGGGGCGCTGAGGCGGCGGGCGATGCCGACCACCTCGTAGTCGTGGTCGAGCAGCAGCTCCGCCAGGTACGACCCGTCCTGCCCCGTGATCCCGGTGATGATTGCCCGCTTCGACACGTCTGGGGACCCGACATCCGACGAGACGCACCCGCCGGGCTGGGTGAGCGCGTAGAGTATCGCCCATCGCCGGGTGATGGACCAAACCGCAACGATCCCGTCCCGCGGCCAGCCTATCCCCGGAGAGGCTCACAGGACGACAAGGTTGTCTGGGCTTGCCGCCGGTACCGCGGCCAGGGCAATCGTCTGATCGAAGGTTACGAGGCGGCCGCCGTGGCACGTCGCCAATCCAAGGAGGTAGACGTCGGTGAGTTGTCTCGGACCGTGAATCCGCGAGCGGTCGAAGATTGTCTCATCGAGAATGGACACCTGGCTGTCCCAGTACTCGTGGTGCCCGGCTGAGGTCGCCGCGGCAAGAAGCTGTGTCGCCTGCCGGGTGGACACCGGGCTCGGATAGCTCGGCTGGCTCAGGATTCTGATGAAGCCGTTCTCGGTGACGGCGCACGACGCCCAACCGTGCTGCACTTCCTGCTCGAACCAATGGCGACCGCGTTCGTGCAGGATGTGATCACGATCGAAAAGGGCCAGAAGGACGTTGATGTCCAGCAACGCACGCAAGTTGACCTCACAGGGGACTAATAGGGTCCGTCTTCGCGTAGCCGATCTATCAACTCGTTGGTAACCGGCTTACCGCGCTTCGGCAAGGGCCGGAATCCGTGGAAACCGTCTTCCGCCTGGACTCTGTCGTCCGGCGAGCCTCCGTTCAGCCCCTGGCGAGCGAGCCCGGAAATCACTGCTCCGATGCTGTTCCCGTCACGGCGGGCCAGTTCCTTGGCAGCAAACAGGACATCGTCATCGATGTTTATCGTGGTGCGCATGCATCAGATGCTAGCACACCACATCGTGGTGGTTCCGACTCGGGTGAACCCGTAGAGTATGGCCAACGTGGACCGATGGAACCAACCGCAACGATAGACGTGGCGATCGTCGGGGGCGGCGTCGTCGGCCTGGCCGCCGCCTGCGCGGTGGCGGGGCGCGGACACGGCGCCTGCGTCCTGGAACGCCTTCCCCGCTTCGGCCTCGAGGCGAGCACGCACAACAGCGGCGTCATCCATGCCGGCCTCTACTACCCCGCGGGATCGCTGAAGGCCGCGCTTTGCGTCGAGGGACGCGAGCGGCTGTACGCGTTCTGCGCCACGCAGGGGGTGCCGGCGGAGCGATGCGGCAAGCTGGTGGTGGCGGCCGAGCCGTCGGAGGCGCCGCGGCTCGAGGCGCTGGCGGGGCGGGCGCGCGGGAACGGCGCGGACGATGTCGAGCTGGTCGACCGGGCGTTCGTCCGGCGGCGCGAACCGCACGTCGAGGCGGTGGCGGCGCTCTGGTCGCCGTCGACCGGCATCATCGAAGCGGAGGCGCTGGTCCGGGCGCTGGCGCGAGTCGCCGGCGAGCGCGACGTCGCGCTGCTGCCCGGGTCGGGCGTCGAGGCGGCGGCGGCGAACGACGACGCCGTCACCATCCGGACGCCGCGCGAGACGATCCGGGCGCGGGCCGTCGTGAACGCGGCGGGGCTGTACGCCGATGAGGTGTCGGCGCGACTGGGCGGCGAGGCGTTCACGATCCATCCGGTGCGGGGCGACTACGCGGAACTCGTGCCGTCGGCGCGGCCGCTCGTGCGACACCTGGTCTATCCGTTGCCGTTCCCGAGCGGGCACGGCCTGGGCGTCCACCTGACCCGCACCACGTGGGGTAGCGTCACGCTCGGCCCGACCGCCCGGTACCAGGCGCGGAAGGACGACTACGAGTCGGACCGCGAGAGCCTTGAGAGCTTCCACGAGGCGGCGCGGCGGATGCTGCCGGGGCTCAGGCTCGATCAGCTTCGCGCCGGCGGCAGCGGCATCCGCGCGCGTGGCGCCCCGGCCGAGGCAGCCTTCTCCGATTTCCGGATCCACCGCGACGCCAGGGTGCCGCGGCTCGTGCACGCCGCCGCCATCGATTCGCCGGGGCTGACGGCGTGTCTCGCTATCGCGGAACGGGTCGCGGATCTCGTGGACGACGTGCCGCGGTGAGCGGCCGGATTTCTGCGACCGGAACGTTGCGCCGGCAGAGAACGACGGTCAAATGAGATCCTGGGGCAGCAGCCTCACGAACTCCTCTCGCGTCAGGCCTGCGTCGCGGATCAGAGCTCTCAGGAAACCTCGCCCCAACTCCCGATCTCTGCGGACGGAAACCCTTCGGCCGGCCGGCCCGACCAGAATCATGTGGCTGCCTTCGGTGCGATCGAGTTGGAATCCGATCGGTGCGACCGCCATCAGGAACTGGTCTCCTGAGATGACAGGCAGCCGCGCCAACTTAAGCTCCCACCTCGATCACCTGAAACTCGGACGACGCGGGCGGTGTGGCGCCATGCTCGCGCATGCTCGCCAGGTAGCCCCGGATAGCCTCTCGGAGGTTGTCGAGCGCTTCACCCCTCGTCCGTCCCTGACTATGGCAGCCCGGTAGTGTTGGGCAGCTCGCCAAGACCCAACGGTCTTCATCTCCCTGGAACACCACCAACAGCCTCAATCCCTCGCCCTCCCTGCCGGTGGCTTCGGGCCCCGCCAACGAGGCTGCGCCGCTGCCGTTTGTGGCAGGGAGAGTTCTGGCGTCCGATTGCGCGTGGTCGACGGGTTCCTCCGAGATGTCGAACCCTAGTCGGGAGAGAATCCTGTGTGCGTCCTGCGCCGTGAAGCCCAGGGGCGGCAAGCGAGTGACCAGCCGGAGGACCTGCTTGATCGGGTACGGCCGTTCGTTGAGCGTGACGAAGTACTTGTTGCGACCATCAGCCGGCATCGGTCGAACGTTGCGCGCCGCATCCAGGACATCCGCCGGCGTGATCGAAAACGAGTTGCCGCGGATCTTGAAGACCATGCCTACTTCCTCCTTCTACTACTTTCTATTATTTTAGTTTGTGAGCGGGGGCGCTCGTCAACCAGAATCCGGCGCGCCAGGTGCGTCACCCGGCGAGCCGGGACCGCGCGTAGCGAGCCACCGCGTCCCGCCAGTCGGGCATCGCGACACCGGCCGCGGCCAGCTTGTCCGAACCGAGGGCGCTGTACTTCGGGCGGGGCGCCTTGAGTTCCATCTCCTCCAGCGTGGTTGGACGGATGTCCGCGCCGGTGACGTCGAGCTGCCGCGCCAGTTCCTGCGCGACCTCGAGCCACGTGCCGTGGCCGGTCGACGCGCAGTGGTAGAGGCCGGGAGCCGGCCGCGTCCCGAGCAGCGCGATGGTGGCGGCAGCGACATCGTCGGCGTAGCTGGGAGACACGACGCGGTCGGTGAAGGCGCGCACTTCTCTGCCGGCGAGCAGCGCGCCGGCCATCCGATCGATGGTGCCGCGCCCGGCCCCTCCGAAGAGGCTCTCGACGCGTAGCACGTAACGGTTCGGACCTTCCGCGAACCACTCGCCCAGCAGCTTGGATGCGGCGTAGACGGCGAGGGGGTTCGGGTCGTCGGTCTCGACGTAGGGCTCGCCCTTCGTGCCGTCGAAGACGAAGTCGGTGCTGTAGTGGACGAGCGTCGCGCCCACCGCGACCGCGGCCCGCGCCAGCGCACGGACGCCGAACGCGTTCACCGCCAGCGCCGTCTCCGCGTTGTCCTCGGCGCCGTCGACGTCGGTGTAGGCCGCGGCGTTCAGGATGGCGCCGGGCCGGAGTCTTCCGATGGTCGCCCGCACCGCGGCGTCGTCGGTCACATCGAGCGCGTCGCGCGGCAGTGCGACGACCGCCTCGCCGCCGTAGGCCGCAGTGGCGGCGCCCACGAGCGCCCGTCCGAGCTGGCCGGCGGCGCCGGTCACGACCACCCTCACCGCGAGCGCTCCTTGATGGCGGCGCGTGTCTCGCGATCGACCTGGCGGCGGCGGATGGTCTCCCGCTTGTCGTACGACTTCTTGCCCTTCGCGACGCCGAGCGCCACCTTCACCAGTCCGCGCTTGAAGTACATCCGGACCGGCACCAGCGTGAAGCCCCGCTCCACCGCCTTGCCGATCAGCTTGTGTATCTCCCGCTTGTTCAACAGCAGCTTGCGCCGGCGCAGCGGCTCGTGCTCGCTGTAACCCCGGTGGCTGTACGGACTGACGTGCAGGCCGTGCAGGAAGACTTCGCCCGCCTCGATCCGGCCGTAGCTGTCGCGCAGAGTGACGCGCCCCTCGCGGATCGCCTTCACCTCGGTGCCGAGCAGCACGATGCCCGCCTCGTAGACATCCGAGATGTGGTAGTTGTGGCGCGCCTTGCGGTTGTCCGCGATCAGTCGTTCGCCCGCGGCGGGCGCCGCCGTGCCAGTCACCATCGGTCGATCCCCCTCTCCAGCTTATGCCGAGGTGGGGGCGGGCGCGACGGTCATCGCGAGCCTTACTGCGAGGCGGACGGCGGCGATCAGGCCGGACGGGTCGGCCGTCCCCTTCCCCGCGATGTCGAAGCCGGTGCCATGGTCGACCGAGGTGCGGATGATCGGGAGGCCGAGGGTCACGTTCACCGCTTCGCCGAACGCGATCAGCTTGACCGGGATGAGCCCCTGATCGTGGTAGCAGGCGATCACCGCATCGAACTCGCCGTTGACGGCGCGGCGGAAGACCGCGTCGCCCGGGATCGGGCCGGTGACGTCGATGCCGGCGGCGCGGCAGCGTTCGACCGCCGGAGCGAGGGTCCGCTGCTCCTCGCCGCCGATCAGGCCGTCCTCACCGGCGTGCGGGTTGAGGCCGGCGAGCGCGAGGCGGGGGCGCGCGATGCCGAAGCGGGGGAGCTCGGCGTGCGCCAGGCGGATCGTGGTGTCGACGCGCTCCGGGGTGAGGAGCGCCGGGACGTCGGCGAGCGGGACATGCACGGTGGCGAGGACCACGTTCAGACGGTCCGCATGGAACATCATCCGGACGTCGCCGGCGCCGGTCAGGTGGGCCAGCAGATCGGTGTGGCCGCGCCAGGTCAGGCCGGCCGCGGCCCACGCCGCCTTGTTGATCGGGGCGGTGGCGACGGCATCGACCCGGCCCGCCTGCGCATCGCGAACGGCGGCGACGACCGAGTCGTAGGCGGTGCGGCCGGCGTCCGGGGAAACGATGCCGGGGTGGAACCGCCGGCTGGCCTCGGCGACGCCGGGGCCGTACGGCACCGGCGTGCAGAGGGCGCGGATGGCAGGGTCGGCCGCCACGAGGGAGGCGATCTCCGGGCCGATGCCGGCGGGGTCGCCGGTGGTGATCGCGATGCGGGGCGTCGGTCCGGCGACTGGAGCACCAGGGGGCGCACCAATCGGGTCAGGCACTGCCGCAACCGCCACTGCAATTGCCGCAACCGCCCGACGAGCCGCATCCGCCCCCGTCCCCGTCCCCGTCCCCGTCCCCGCCCCCGCTCCCGCACCCGCCCGACGCGCGCGAGCACGAACTCTCGTGGGCGCAGCCGGCATACTGCTCGCCGGCGGCGTTCGGCAGTTCGTAGCGGAGGCAGCACTTGAGGCGGCCGCAGACGCCCGCCAGGCGCGACGGATTGAGGTTGAAGCTCTGCTGCTTCGCCATCTTGATCGTGATCGGTTCGAAGCGAGGCAGCCAGGTGGTGCAGCAAAGCGGCCGGCCGCAGACGCCGTAGCCGCCGAGCAGCTTCGCCTCGTCCCGAGGGCCAATCTGGCGCATCTCGATGCGGCAATGGAACTCGGCGGCGAGCTCGCGGATCAGGTCGCGGAAATCGACGCGGGTTTCGGCGGTGAAGTAGAAGGTGAGGCGCGGGTCGTCCACCTGCAGCTCGGTCCGGACCAGCTTCATCGGCAGGCGGTGTTCCCGGATCTTGAGGGCGCAGAACTGTTGCGCGCTGCGCTCGCGGTGCTGATGCCGGAAGCGGGCGGTGATGTCGCTCGCCGTAGCGCGGCGGATCACCCGGTCGCCGTCAGCGGGGGGTGTCTGATGTTTCGCCAACTGCGGGATGGTGCGCACGACGCGGGCATACGCGCGCGCGCCGCGTTGCGCCACCACCACGTCGTCGCCCACCTGCAGCGGCGCCTCGAACGCCACGCCCTCCAGGAGGAAGCGGTGCACGCGGCCGACCGGCTCAAACTTGACGCTGACGAACGGCGGCGTCTCGTCGGTCATCCCACCCCTCAGTCTGTCACAGGTGGCACGCCACCCAATCGGCCACCGTCTTCGGGCTGACGTTGCGATCCAGTGCGTCTATCGCCTCGTTCACGGTGCGGAAGGCGCGAAGGCCTCGCTTGCCGCCGAAGGTCGTCGACAACGTGCTGACTTGCTGTTGGAGGTCGGCGTTGGCGAGCGGCGCCTCGGCCCGGCCCGCCACCACCTCGACGTCGCGCAGCAGGGTGGCGAGCGCGCGGAGGCGGCGGCGCACTTCGGTCCGGTTGGCGGACGGAGCCCGTTTGGATCCCGATCCGGCGGTGAACGCCTTGGCGCCGTCCAGCCGCCCGCGGACGTCCCGCGCCGAGGCGACCGACTCCAGCAGGTGGACGGCGACGTCGCGCGAGGCGGCGAGCTCGCCTGACGCGGAGCGGAGCGCGCGGCCGACGCTTCCCGCTGCCGACGCCGCCGCTGCGCGGGCGCGGCGCGGCTCGATCCCGTGCCGCGACGTCAGGAGATCGGCGATCTCGGCGTCCGTCAACAGCCCGAAGCGAAGTTGCGGGCATCGCGACCGGACCGTGTCGAGCAGCAGGCCGGAACGCTCGGCGACCAGGATGAACTGCGACGACGGGGGCGGTTCTTCCAGAGTCTTGAGCAGCGCGTTCTGCGCCTGCGGCGCCATCGAATCCGCGTCGTCGATCGCCACGATCCGGCGGCGGCCCTCGAACG
The DNA here is from genome assembly GCA_965263055.1 of Vicinamibacterales bacterium. Taxonomy (GTDB): domain Bacteria; phylum Acidobacteriota; class Vicinamibacteria; order Vicinamibacterales; family UBA8438; genus VXRJ01. The sequence continues at coordinate 1,218,429 of OZ253581.1, forward strand.
GCCGGTAGGCTGCCTGCTCCACGACGTCGCGCACCTGATCGACGGTGATGGCGCCCGACGCGCTATCGGGCGGTTCGACGACGACGACATCGGGGAAGACGCGGCGGCCGATCCGGCGGCAGACCGAGCACTCACCGCAGGCATCGACGGCGAAGTCGGCGTCGCCGGTGCGCGGCTCGACGCAGTTCACCGCCTCGGCGATGGCCATGGCGGTGAGGCGCTTCCCCACCCCTTCGGGGCCGGTCAAGATGACGCTGGGCGGGAACGTGCCGCGGGTAATCGCGCGCGCAATGAGGGTGGTAACCCCCCGGTGACCGACGATGTCGCGGAAGGGCACGGTTCTCGCAATTTACCACAGGGGGACGCCCGTGGTGCGCCTGGTGCGCCGGTCTCCAGACCGGCGCCGGCGCGCGATGTTGCCGGCCTGGAGGCCGGCGCACCGCTATGTCGGCGCACCGGGGGGATGACGCAGGATCCAGACGGCGGCGTCCATCAGCGTGTCGACGACGGCGTCCGCCTCCAGGCCGGCCCGCGGCATCCGCTCCTGGGTGCGGCCGTAGCCGGTCCGGACGAGGATGGCGCGGGCGCCGACGTTGCGCGCCAGGCGGACCTCTCCCCACTTGTCGCCGATGACGACGGATCGGGCGACGTCGAGGTCGAGGTCGCGCGCCGCCTGTTCGATCATCCCCGGCTTCGGCTTGCGGCAGTCGCACTCGCACCGGTAGGCCTCGACCGGCGCCTGCGGGTCGTGCGGACAATAGTAGTGGCCGTCGAGCTGCTCGCCGATCGCCCGAAGCTCGCGATCGATCAGATCGCGCACGGTATCGACGATCGCCTCGTCCTGCATCCCGCGCGCAATGCCGACCTGGTTGGTCACGATGACCACGGCGTAGCCTGCGCGCCGCAGCAGGCGGATCGCGTCGAGCGTCCAGGGGTACAGCTCGAAGCGGTCAAGCCGCTCCAGGTAGCCGACATCCTCGTTCATCGTGCCGTCGCGATCGAGAAAAATGGCTGGTTTCATCCGTGTCCTCTGCCGGTCTGTTACACTTTCTCGGTCATGAAGAAGCTGGCTTCGGCGTCGCTCGTCGGCCTGCTGCTGCTCGTCTTCGAGCGGCCCGCCGCCGCCTACCTCGACCCGGGCACCGGGAGCATGCTGCTCCAGGTGCTGCTGGGCGGCTTCGCGGCGGTCGGCGTTGCGCTCCGATTGTACTGGCACCGGTTCAGCACGATCTTCGGCCGAAAGCAGCAGGATCCCGACAGGCGGTAGCCGCCGTGGACCCGGCTGCCCGCGTGCTCGTCGAGCCGGGCTCGTTCCGCGATCCGGACAGCCGCGTCTTTCATCAGGACGGCGCGATCCTGCGCGGACTGAGCGAGCGGGCGCTCGCCGACTGGACGTCTCTGGCGGCCACCCGTTTCTTCGCCCGCTTCTCCGAGGCGGGCACCCTGATCCCGACACGGCAGATCAGCGCGTCCGGCGACACGCTCCCCGCGCCGCCGGCGGCGGCGGACGGATGGGCGGCGGTGCTCGAACACGAACGCGTGCCGGTCGTCTCCTACCCCTACGAGTGGTCGTTCGGCATGCTGCGCGACGCCGCGCTGCTGCAACTCGACCTGACCCTCGCCGCGCTCGACGAGGGGATGACACTGAAGGACGCCACGCCGTTCAACGTGCAGTGGATCGGCGCGCGTCCCACGTTCATCGACGTCGGATCGTTCACCGCCTACACGCCGGGCGATCCGTGGGCCGGCTACCGGCAGTTCTGCGAGACGTACCTCTACCCGCTACTCCTCCAGGCCTACCGCAACCTGCCGTTCCATCCCTGGCTGCGCGGACGCCTCGAGGGGATCACGGCCGAGCAGTGCCGCGCGTGTCTCTCGCTGCGTGACTGGCTGCGGCCCGGGGTGCTGGCGCATGTCATCCTGCAGGCGAAGGCGCAGGCGCGCTACGAGCGGACCGACGGCAACGTCCGGCGCGAGCTGCGCGACGCCGGCTTCGGCGCCGCGTTGATCCGGAACAACGTGGCGCGCCTCCGGCGGACGGTGGAACGTCTCGCCTGGGGGCCGGCGCGATCCACCTGGTCCGGCTATCAGGACGAGCTCAGCTACGACGAGGCCGAGGTCGACCGGAAGCAGGCGTTCGTCCGGCGCGTGACGTCAGCGCGGCACCGGGCGCTGGCGTGGGACATCGGCTGCAACACGGGCGTCTACTCGCGCATCGCCGCCGAGCACACCGACTCCGTGCTGGCGCTCGACGCCGACCACCTGGTGATCGACCGGCTGTACAGCGCGCTGAAGGAGGACGACGCCGGCCGGAACATCCTGCCGCTGGTCGCGGACGTCGCCGATCCGTCACCCGGCCTCGGGTGGCGCGGCACGGAGCGCCGGCCGCTGGCGGACCGCGCGCAGCCCGACCTCATTCTCTGCCTCGCGCTGATGCACCACGTCGTGATCGGCCGGAACGTGCCGCTCGAGGACTTCGTGGCGTGGCTCGCCGATTTCGGCGCGGAGGTCGTCCTGGAGTTCGTCGGCCGCGACGATCCGATGGTGGAACGGCTGCTGCGCAACCGGGGCGATCAGACGATCGTGTATTCCGCCGACGCGGTCCGCGCGGCGCTCGCGCGCTGCTTCGATGTCGTGACCCACGAGACCGTCGCCGCCGGCCGGCGGACGCTCTACCACTGCCGGCCGAAGCGTGATGTCGGAGTGTGATGCCGGAGCGCGGCCGCGGAATACTCGTCGATACGCTGCAAGTCACCGGCCTCTGGGCGGTGGCGGTGGCGCAACCGCTCTACGATGTCGTCAGCCGCAGCCCCGAGTTCTTCGTCGCGCACGACGCACGGCCGGTGGACCTAGTCGCGCTGATCGTCGCGCTCGGACTGATCGGTCCAGCCGCATGCGTCCTGCCGATTGCCGCCGCCCACCGCCTGGGACCGCGGTGGCGGGCGCTCACCGTCGGCGTGGTCGTCGGCGCGCTGTGCGGGACCATCGCCCTCGCCGCGATCCGCGCCTGGGGCGACTGGAGCGGCGCGCCGACGCTTGCAGCCGCCACGGCGGTTGCGGTCGCCGTGGGATACGCCTACGTCCGCGCGGCGCCGGTCCGGCTGTTTGCCACGTTCCTCTCGCCCGCGGCGCTGGTCGTGCCCGCGGTCTTCCTCCTCAACCCGGCGATCGCATCGCTAGTCGACCCTCCCGAGACGGATCGCGGCGCGATAGACGGCGTCACGTTCGAGACGACGCCACCGGTTGTTGTGGTGGTCTTCGATCAACTGCCGCTCGCCTCGCTTCTCGACCGCGACGGCGCCATCGACGAGGCGCGGTATCCCCACTTCGCTGCCCTGGCTGACGAGGCGACCTGGTTCCGCAACGCGAGCGCGGTCAGCCCGACCACCAGTTTCGCGCTGCCCGCCATCCTGACCGGGCGCTACCCGGAGCGCGGCCGGCTGCCGACGGTGGACGACCACCCCGACAATCTCTTCACGCTGTTCGGGTCGCGCTACCGCCTGGACGTGATCGAGCCGCTCACCAGCCTCTGTCCGGCGTCGCTCTGCCCGGTCGAGCCGCCCGGCATCCTGGCGTGGCTCGGCGCGGTGCTGCGTGATCTCCGCATCGTCTGGCTCCAGACGGTGCTGCCGGACGATCTGACCCGGTCGCTCCCGCCAGTGACGCAGACCTGGGCCGACTTCGTGGTGGCGGAGCCGCCAGCGTTCCAGGACAACTGGCGCGAACGCCGGCGGGACGATCGCCGCCGCAGCGTGGAAAGGTTTGTCGCGCAGCTCGGCGCCAGCGGCGGCGGTAGCCGGCCGGCCCTCCACTTCCTGCACGTGCTGCTGCCGCACGAGCCGTGGCTGTACCTGCCGACCGGCCAGGTCTTCAGCGTCCGCCCCCAGATCCCCGGTCTGGTGCGGGATAGCCGCTGGCTCGACGCCGCTCGGCCGATCGCGCTCAACTATCAGCGCCACCTGCTACAGGTGGGCTACGTCGACACGATTCTGGGCGACATCGTCGCGCGCTTGCGCCAGACCGGGATCTGGGACGACGCGCTGGTCGTCGTCACCGCCGACCATGGCGCCAGCTTTCGTCCCGGCTATCCGTTTCGCCGGCCGCGGGACGACTCGTTCGCCGACATCGCATCGGTGCCGCTGTTGATCAAGCGGCCGGGGCAGCAGGCCGGCAGTGTGAGCCGGGAGAATGTCGAGACGATCGACATTCTCCCGACGATTGCCGCCGTAGTGGGCGCGGCGCTGCCGTGGGAAGCGAACGGGGCCAACGCGCTGGGGGCGCCGCCTGCGCGGCCGGCGAAGACGATGTTCCTGTTCGACGGAACGCGGCGGATGGAGGGACCGGCCGACTTGACGGATCTGCTTGCCGAGACGGTGGCGCGCAAGTTCGCCATCTTCGAGAGTGGCAGTCCGTTCGATCAGCCGCGCAGCGGCAGCGCCTACAACGAGCTGGTGGGCGAACCGGCCGCAGCCTACGCAACGGATCGCCGGGCGCCGTTCGACGCGACGCTCGACGCCGCCGGGTTGCTCAGCGACGTGCGGCTGGATAGCGACTTCGTGCCGGCGCAACTCACCGGCGCCGTGGTCCCGCGGGAGACGGCGGGACGGGACGAGCCGCCGCCGATCGCGGTCGCCGTCAACGGCGTCGTCGCCGCGGTCACGCAGCCCTACGCGTTCTCCGTCAGCGGCCGCACCGGCATGTGGGAGGCCATCGTCGATCCGCGGTGGTTCACGCCCGGCGCCAATGCCGTCGGACTGTTCACGATTCGCGAAGACGACGGTGGAGCGATGGTCCTGGACGAGGCGTACCGGTTCGATGCCACCGTGACACCACCCCCGACCAACCTGATTCTTCAGGCGGTGGCCGAGTCGTTCGGCGTGACCACGTCCGGCTTCCACAGGCAGGAGTGGCGCGGCGTGCGCCCCGTCCGATGGACCGACGGCCACGGACGGCTGGCCGTGCCAATCGACGCGCAGTCCCCGCCCGCCGCGCTCCATGTCGACGTGAACATGACGGGGGGCCAAACGCCGAAGGTGCTGCGGATCGATGTCAACGGATGCACGCTGCACCGGGGGATCGTCACGCCCGGGTGGTCGGCCACGTTCAGGTTCGACCGGTGCCCGGTCGGCGGGGAGACCGTGGAGATCGAGCTCATAAGTGGTGCGCATGTGCCGGTCATGGGTGACACGCGGACGCTGGGGCTCGCGTTCGCGGCGGTGGAACTACTGGAGCCGGAGAGCCCGCGGATGAGTCGCTGAACGTAGCCGGCCTCCAGGCCGGCTACATCTACATGAGGAAGTGGCGGGGCCGACGAGACTCGAACTCGCGACCTCCGGCGTGACAGGCCGGCGTTCTAACCAGCTGAACTACGACCCCGCACAGGTCTGTCTGCGCGGACAGCGCGCAGAACCACGATTCTATCGCATTCCGGCCGCCGATGCCGACGACTGGCCGCTGGTCTGAATGGTGGGCGGTACAGGATTTGAACCTGTGACAGCCGGCGTGTAAAACCGGTGCTCTACCCCTGAGCTAACCGCCCGCGATGATTGCCCGTCCCCGATCATACGTCCGTCCGTGGATGCGTCGGCGCACCCTTGCCGGCGGACCCTGTCATCGTGCCAGCCACGCCTTGACGGCCATGATGGCGATCGTAGCGATCAGGCCGGCCACGGCGTGGTGCTCGCGGTTGTCGATGGCCCGCCGGAGGCTGAAGCGGCGCACGCCGGCGGCCGATGGCATCTCGCCTGCGACGTAGCGCGCGTGGGTGTCGCCGAACGCGTCCCTCAGGGCCGCCGTCTCCAGCCTGATCGCCACCGCGGTCATCGCACCGAGGTAGCCGAGCACGACGACGGCGACCACCCACGAGGCCGCGATGACCGAGAAGCCGACGCCCAGGATCCCGGATCCGACGTAGAGGGGGTGCTGCATCCAGCGGTACGGCCCGGATATGGTCACCTCCCGCCCCTTCACCAGGTGCCCCGCCGCCCAGAGGCGCAGCGCCTCTCCGGCCAGCCCGATCGCGGCGCCGACCGCAAGGGTCGCCCAGGTGGGCGTCGCCAGGACGAACGTTACCGCGGCCACGCCGAAGCCGGTGGCGACGCGCCGCCGCGCCACGTGAGACAGGAGCCGCAGGCCGTGGTCGCGGTTGAGATCAGGCATCGGCCTGCCGTTCGAGGCGGCGGTCGATCGCACCGCGGACCTGAGCGACGTCGAGGCGGTCGAGGCACCACGACGGCGCCGTGCAGTGGCGCGCCATGCGTCCCTCGGGACCGGAGCGGGAGCGCTGAAAGTAGCAGTCGCACTCCGTCGCGACAACGAGGTCCGCCTCCGCCCAGGGCCCGTTGCGCGCCGGATCGCTCGGTCCGTACAGCCCGACGACGGGGACGCCGAGGGCCGCGGCCAGATGGAGCGGTCCGGTATCGCCCGAGACGACGAGCGCGGCCGCCTGCAGCAGCGCCGCCAGCTCCGCGAGGCTCGTCTGAGGTGCGAGCGTCGCCGCGCCGCCCGCCGCCTCGACTACCGCGCCGGCCGACTCCCCGTCACCCGGCCCCCAGACGACGACCGACAGCAGACCGTGCGCCTCGCGCAGATGGGTCGCGATGGCGGCGAAGCACTCCGGCGGCCACCGCTTCGTCGCCCAGGCAGCGTTCGGGTTGAGGACGGCGTAGCGCGCCGACGGCGGATCGAAGCCGGTGCGCAGCTCGTCGACGAGCGAGGACGGCGGCACCTCCAGCGGAAACGACCAGGCGACGGCGCCCGGTTCCGACTCCCCCACCGCGGCCAGGATGCCCAGGTTCCGATCGATGACGTGCCGCGGGCTCCCGGGGTGGATCGTCTCGTCGTAGCACCAACGCGCCCACCGCTCGCGCAGGAACGGCGGCGCGAAGCCAACGCGGCGGGTGGCGCCGCTCAGCCACGCCGCCGCGGCCGACTTGCCGAGCCCCTGCACGTCGAGCGCGACGTCATACGCGCCCCGCCGCAGTTCGCCCCGGAAAGCGAGCCACGCGGCGGCCGCGGGCCGGCTGCGCGACGCCAGCACGATCGGCCGGTCGACCACCGGCGTCAGGTCGAGCAGCTCGGCGTAGCGCTCGTCGACCGCCCAGTCGATCGTCGCGTCGGGAAACCGCCGGCGCAGCTCCGCGGCCACCGGCAGCGTATGGATGATGTCGCCGACCGCGCCAAGGCGGACGATCAGCAGCCGCATTGAAGGTGCGTCACTCCGCGCCGCCCGCGGCGCGGATCCGGTCCAGGAGGTCGCGCGTCGAATGGTCCTTCGGGTCGCCCACAATCGCCGTCCGCCCGCCGGCCGCCGCGACCACGTCCCGTTCCGGGACCGTCGCCGGCGTGTAGTCGGTCCCCTTGCAGTGGACGTCGGGGCGGATCCGTTCGATCACCGGCGCCACCGTCGGGCCGGAGAAGAGGACGACGTAGTCGACTACGGCCAGGGCGGCGACGAGCTCCGCCCGTTCCTCCGCCGGATGGAGGGGCCGGCCGTCGCCCTTGAGCGCGCGAACCGAGTCGTCGTCGTTGACGGCGACCACCAGCCGGTCCGCTTCGGCCGCGGCGCCGGCCAGGTAGCGGACATGCCCGACGTGCAGCAGGTCGAAGCAGCCGTTCGCGAGCGCGACGGTCCGGCCCGCGGCGCGCTCGGCGTCGACGATCGCCTCCAGCCGGTCCGCGCCAACCACCTTGCCCATCTCAGTCGGCGCGGATCGCGGCGATCAGCTCGTCGCCCGTCACGGTGGCCGTGCCGCGCTTCATGACGACCCGGCCGGCCGCGTAGTTGGCGAGCCGCGCCCCCTCGTAGAGCGAGGCCCCGGCCGCGAGTGCGAGCGTCAGGGTCGCGATGACGGTGTCGCCGGCGCCGGTGACGTCGGTCACCTCGTCGGTGCCGTGGATCGGCACGTGATCGGTCCGCTGTCCCTTCGCGAAGAGCGCCATCCCGCGGCTGCCGCGCGTCAGGACGACCCCCCGCGCGGCGGTCTTCCGGAGAATCGCGCGGCCGGCCCGCTCCAGTGCCGCCGCATCGTCGCGGATCGGGAAGCCGGCGATGCGCTCGGCTTCCGACTCGTTCGGCGTGCACGCGGTCGCACCGCGAAAGGCAGCCAGGTCGTGGCGCGAATCGATCAGGACCGGGATGGCGCGGCGCCGCCCGCGGGCGCCGGCCGCGTCGGTGATCTTCTCGAAGAGTGCCGGCGTGACGAGGCCGGAGCCGTAGTCGGAGACGAGCACCGCGTCGCAGTCCGCCAGCGCGGCGAGCGCCGCCTCTTCGAGCGCATGCGCCGCGGCGGCCGGGTCGCGGTGGTCGGCCGCGTGATCGATCCGGACCACCTGTTGCCGCGCCGTATGCGGGCTGCCGGCAAGGATGCGGGTCTTGACCGGCGCGCGGTAACCGGCCGGCCGGACCAGGTGCGTGCGGTCGACGCGCGGGCCGAGGGCGCGGAACAGCCGGCGGTCGCGGTCGCCGCGGCCCACGAGGCCCACCAGGCGCGCCTCGCCCCCGAGGGCGCCGACGTTGCAGGCGGCGTTCGCGGCGCCGCCGGGGACGATCCTGTCGCCCGCGTAGTCGAGGATCAGCACCGGGGATTCGCGCGAGATGCGCGACGGGTCGCCGTAGAGGAAGCGGTCGCAGATCACGTCGCCGATCACGGCGACGCGGCGGCCGGTGAACCGCTCGGCCAGATCGATCAGCCGGGAAGAGAGATCCGAATCGGATCGAAGCGGGTGGGCGCCTGATGCTGGACTCACGGAGATCCGATCAATGCGTGATGCGGTAGTGTCGAATTATCGCAGACGCCCGCCCTGATGGGCGTAGCGTCGCAGACTCTTAGAGACCGCCTCGCCATCAGCGCTTTCTGCGACCTCCACAATCGCGTCGAGCTTCTCGCGGATTTCGGCGTCGATCTCACCCTCCGGAACGTGCGGGACCAGTTCGTGGAAGTTCTTCTTGGCCATCAGGTTAGGAAGGCCGAGCTTCTCGAAGTAGGAATCAAAGAGCGGCGTCAGGAATTCGTCGCTCACCTTGACGTCCGCGTCCCAGGGAGAACGCTTTCTCAGCTTCATCAGCGCAGACTCGATCTCGTCAATCGCGGCTCGCATCGCCTCCAACCGCCGGCCAGCTTCCGCCGCCGTGAAGAGCGGACCCTCCGCTTCCACCGGCGCCGAGGCTCTTGCGTACGCTTCGAGGGTCCCCCGCGTGCAGACGTAGTTCTCGATCTCCCGCCGTTTCCACATCAGGCATGCGACCGGCGTCATGTCTCGTGGTTCCGCCTCCAGGCGATCGAAGAGAACTACGCCCCGCAATGTCGGGAGCGCCTCGCGCAGGCCGTGGAAGTGGTCCTGTACGGCAGCGGACCGGTTCCCCACGTAATGCACGAACGGCCGTTGCAGCACCTCCAGCGCGCGCTCGTGTCCCAGGCGGTCCGCGAAGGCCCACAGGAACGACAGGTCGGTAGATCCCTCCAGATACAACACCCAGCCGGTCTGCTCCGCCTGGTAGTACTGGTCGAAACCGATGTCGCGAAGCGCCTTCCGGACCTGGTTGCCGCGATCGTCGATGCGGTGCGGCCGGCCGACGAAGGCTACGACGACGTCCCGTTCCGCCGCCTCGTTGAGCAGCACCTCGGAGTGACTGGCGGCAATGACTTGACCACCGCTCCGGGCTGCCACGTCCGTCAGCAGGTGGTAGATCTCCCGCTGCCGAAGAATCTCCAGATGCGCGTCGGGTTCGTCGAGCAGGAGGATCGCGCCCGGATTCGCATACAGGTAGGCCAGAAGGAGCAGCGTCTGCTGCAAACCCCGGCCGGAAGAAGACAAATCGAGTCGGACTTCACGTTCGCGGTAGGTCATCGCGATCTCGCCCCGCTCGGCTACGTAGCGAGGCGGATCGAGTCGCGACGCGAACAGCCTCTGGATCTGCTCCACCAACTCTTTCCAGCGCACCGGTTGCTCTTCGTGAATCTGGAAACAGAGATTGCGCAACACCTCGGCGGTGCGGCCCTCGCCGATCCGCACGTTCACCGCTCCCTGATCCAGGCGCGTTTCCGTGGCAGCCAGCCCGGACATCGGCGGCAGGAACGCGACCTCCACACTGCCCGCTTCATCGGGTACCGGCATGCGTTGAGGAGTCTTGCCCTCGGCGCGACGGAGCGGCCGGCAGTAGAAGGACTCCTCGTTCGCGTAGTCGAATTCGAGCCCGCAGGTCCAGGCCTTGTCTTTCGTCACGCCCTCGACAATGAGGTCAATGCGGATGTTACTGGTGGTCTGGCGGCCGTCGACTTTCCGAACGTTGCGCACGTGCATCGCGCGCCACAGGAGATTCGCGTCCGGAATCGGGATCGCCACGAGATCGCGGCGGTTGACGGTCACGCCGGGGCGCTTTTCCGGAGTGCTCTTGCCCCGCTTCTCGTTCCAGCGCTTCAGGCCGATGTCCCAAAGGGCCAGCGCCTGCATCGCCGACGTCTTGCCGGAGTTGTTCGGCCCGATGAACACCACCGGGCTGCCGAGCTCGATCTCGACTTCCTCGAAACGCTTGAAGTTACGAACCGTGAGTCTGGTGAGCATCGGCAGGCAGGATCCGGGCGTACGCGCACATATGATCCGACGAGCGCTTCACGGCCGGAGTGTAGCGCAGGGCGTTGCCGGTTGACGGTTGACGGCCTGGAGGCCGGCGGACCATGAGCCGGACTGGAGTCCGGCGCACCAGTCCGGCGCACCATTACAATGTCGGTCGGCGCACGGCATGTATTCGGTCTATACCGCGCTGCTCGTCCTCTACGCCCTGTTCCGGCTGCCGCCGATGGCGTTTGCGGCGTGGCGGCGCGGAAAGCGCACCGGCGATGTCGGCCAGCGCTTCGGCCGTCTGCCGGCGTCGGTGAACCCGGAGCGGAGGCCCGCCATCTGGATCCACGCGGTGTCGGTGGGCGAGACCCTGGCGGCACGGCCGCTGGCCCGCGCGTTCCGCCACGCCTATCCGTCGCACCGGCTGGTTCTGTCGACGACGACGGTGACCGGCCAGGCGGTGGCGCAGCGCTTCGCGGGTGACGGCGAGGTGGATGCGGTGATCTACGCGCCGTTCGATCTTCCGGGGGCCGTGGCGGGCGCGCTCGATCGGATAGCCCCGGCGCTGCTCGTGCTGGTCGACACCGAACTGTGGCCGACGCTGCTGCGTGCCTGCCGGCGGCGCGGCGTCCCCACGCTGGTAGCGAACGGTCGGATCTCCGATCGGTCGTACGGACGCTACCGCCGCGTGCGGGGCTTCATGCGGCGCGTGCTGGCGGACGTCGACCGCATCTGCGCGCAGACCGACGACTGGGGCCGCCGGTTCATCGACATCGGCGCCGACCCGGACCGCGTGATGGTGAGCGGCAGCCTGAAGTTCGATGCGGCGACCGCGCCGCCTGTCCAGGACGCGGCGGGCGGCGACCGCGATCCGCTGCTGGCAACGTTCGCCTTCGCGCGCAACCGCCCGGTGGTGATTGCCGCCAGCACGCTGGCGGGCGAGGAGGATCCAGTCCTCCGCGCCTTCGCGGCGATCCGCGAGACCTCGGCCGACGCGCTGCTGATCGTGGCGCCGCGCCATCCGGAGCGCTTCGACGACGCCCGCGCGCTCGCGGAACGGGCGGGATTCGCGGTCGCCCGCCGCAGCGCGCTGGCGCCGGACGCGGATCCCGCCGCCAGTGTCGTCATCCTCGACACGATGGGCGAGTTGGGACGGCTGTTCCCGATCGCGTCGGTCGTCTTCGTCGGCGGCAGCCTGGTGCCGGCAGGCGGCCACAACGTGCTGGAGCCGGCCGCGGCGGGCCGCGCGACCATCGTCGGACCGCACATGGAGAACTTCCCCGAGGTGGCGCGCCAGTTGCTCGCGGCGGGCGGCCTGCTGCAGGCGCGCGACTCCACGGAGCTGGCCACGATGCTGGCCGACCTGGTGCGGGACGGCGCGCGGCGCGACGCGCTGGGTGCCGCCGCTCGGCAGGTGGTCGAGGCGAACCGGGGCGCGACGGAACGGACATTGGCGGCAGCGGCGGAGCTGTTGCCATGCTGAGCGCCATCTACGGCGCGATCGCGGCGCGCCGACGGCGCTACTACGAGGCGCGCCCCGGCGTGCGGAGGCGCCTCGCGCGGCCGGTCGTCAGCGTCGGCGCCCTTGCCGCCGGCGGGCGCGGCAAGACACCCGTGACGGCGCTCGTCGCGGAGCTGCTGCGCGATGCGGGCGAGCGCCCGGCGATCCTGAGCCGAGGCTACGGCCGGCGGACACCGATTGACGGCGTCGTCGTGGTCCGGGCCGCTGGGCGGGTCCTGGCTCCGGTCGATATCGCCGGCGATGAACCGCGCATGCTGGCGGAACAGGTCCACGCCACGGTGCTGGTGAGCGAAGACCGCTTCGTCGCCGGCCGCCTCGCCGAGACGACGTTCCGAGCGACGGTCCATGTCCTGGACGACGGGTTTCAGCACCTGCATCTCGCGCGCACCGTCGACCTGCTACTCATCCACCCCAAGGATCCGGACCGGCGGACGTTGCCCTTCGGGCCGTTGCGCGAGCGGCCCGAGACGGCGCGCCTCGCTGACGCAGTCATCGTCAACACCCCGGACGAGCAGACCGCGGCTGCCGCCGCCGAGCGCCTCGGAGCCGACACGTGGTTCCGCCTCACGCGATCGAACGCTCCGCCCCGGGTGGTGGCGGCGGGCGTAGGCTCTCCGCCGGAGAGGGTGCCGACGCCGGGCGACCGCGTTGTGGCCGCTGCCGGCATCGCCGCGCCGACGCGCTTCGCGGCGTCGCTGCGCAACGCCGGTTACGACGTCGCGGAGACAGTGACGTTCGCCGATCACCACCGCTTCACGCAAGGCGACCTGCGGAAGCTGGCCAGGCGTGCGCAGGCAGCCGGCGCCGACTACGTCCTGACGACCGAGAAGGACGCCGTCCGGCTGGAATCGCTCGCGCCGTTCCCGATCACCATCGCCGCGGTGCCGCTCACGGTCTCGGTGGAGCCGGCCGAGCGGTTCCGTCGCTGGCTGCTGGCGCGCGTCGCGGGCGGAGGCGCCGCATGAGCCGCGCGCTCCGGCACCGCATCGAGTACGCCATCGTGCAGGCGTTCCGCGGCATGGTCCGCATCGCGCCGCGGCGCGTCAGCCTCGCTTGCGGCGCCGCCCTCGGCGCACTGTTCCACAGGCTCCACGCGTCGCGCCGCGAGGTGGGGGCCGACAACCTGCGCGCCACCTTCCCGGAGTTGACCGAGGCGGAGCGCCGGGCGATCCTCCGCGCCACGTTCCGCCAGATCGGCCGGCACGTGATCGACTTCCTGAGCTTCGACGCGATGTCCCGCGAGCGGATGATGCCGCTGATCGACATGGAGGGGGGCGAGCATGTCGAGCGGGCCCAGGCGGAGGGACGGGGTGTGATGTATTTCGCCGGCCACTACGGCAGTTGGGAGCTGCAGATCATCGTGCATGCCCTGCACTTCGCGCCGATCACGATGATCGCGCGCAAGCTCGACAACGCGCCGCTGGAGCGGCTGATCGAACGGATTCGGACGCGCGTCGGGACGCGTGTGCTGCCGCGGCAGGGTGCGACGCGCGGCCTGCTCCGTGCAATTCGCGAGGGCGAGTCGGTCGGCATGATGATCGATCAGCACATCTCCGACCGGAGCGCGATCCGGATCGACTTCCTCGGCCGCCCCGCCGCCACCACAACCGCCATCGCCTCGCTCGCGCTCCGGTTCGATGCGCCGATCATCCCGGTCTTCGCCCTGCCACAGGGCGACGGCCGCTACCGCATGGTCTACGAACCGCCGATAGAGCCTCCCGCCGACGACGACCCCGATCCGATCCGCACCTGCACGCGCCGCTGCAGCGAACGCCTGGAGGCGCGCATCCGGGCGGAGCCGCACCTCTGGTTATGGATGCACCGCCGCTGGCGGTGAGTCTGATAAAATCCGCCCATCCTGTTCGCTCGCGGCGGGCGCTCCGGCACCGCGCCGCGGGTATCCCTAGCCAGAGTCACGGAGAGTCGGCGAGCGGAAGGGCCACTCGCGACAGCAACGTCAGGAGGATCGAATCGATGGGCACGAAGGTCGGCATCAACGGGTTCGGGCGGATCGGGCGGAACATCATGCGCGCCGCGCTGGCGCGGGCGGACGCGACGATCGACTTCGTCGCCGTCAACGACATCACAGACCCGGAGACGCTGGCGCACCTCTTCAAGTACGACTCGGTCCTGGGCAATCTGGACGCCGACGTGGTGGTAGAGGGCGACGGCCTGCGCGTCGGCGACAAACACTTCAAGGTCTTCTCGGAGCGCGACCCGGCCGCACTGCCCTGGGGTGAGCTGGGCGTCGACGTGGTGGTCGAGTCGACCGGCCTGTTCACGAAGCGCGACGACGCCGCGAAGCACCTCGCGGCCGGCGCGAAGAAGGTGATCATCTCGGCCCCCGCGAAGCAGCCGGACCTCACGCTGGTGCTTGGGGTCAACGACGACGCCTATGACCCGGCGCGGCACGCGATCATCTCGAATGCGTCGTGCACCACCAACTGCCTCGCGCCGGTCGCCAAGGTGCTGCACGAATCGTTCGGCCTGCGCCGCGGCTGGATGACGACAATCCACTCGTATACCAACGATCAGAAGCTGCTCGACCTGCCGCACCCGGACCTGCGCCGCGCGCGGGCGGCCGGCGTGTCGATGATCCCGACGACGACCGGCGCCGCGCTCGCGGTGGGCGAGGTGTTGCCGGAATTGAAGGGAAAGCTGGACGGGATCGCGATGCGCGTCCCGACGCCGAACGTATCGGTGGTCGACCTGGTGGCCGACATCGAGAAGCCGGCGAGCGCCGAGGAGGTGAACGCGGCGTTCGAGGCGGCGGCCAGCGGACCGCTCAGCGGCATCCTGGAGCTGTCGACGGCGCCGCTCGTCTCCGTCGACTTCAAGGGCGACCCGCATTCGTCCATCGTCGACGCGTCGTACACGAAGGTGATGGAGGGAGACTTCGTCAAGGTGCTGTCGTGGTACGACAACGAGTGGGGCTACTCGTCGCGCTGCGTCGACCTGGTGAAGCTGATCGCGGCGAAGGGCTTCGAGTAGGCCGCGGGCAACCTGGCAGGCATCGACGTGGCGAAGCGTTCGATCCGCGACCTCGCGCTCGATGGGCGGCGGCTGTTCGTCCGCGTCGACTTCAACGTGCCGCTCGCCGGCGGCCGCGTGACCGACGACACGCGGATCCGCGCCGCGCTGCCGACCCTCGAATACGCGCTCCGGGAGGGGGCGTCGCTGGTCCTGGCGTCGCACCTCGGCCGGCCGAAGGGACGAGTGTCGCCCGAGCTGAGCCTCCGGCCGGTCGCCGAGCGCCTGTCCGAGCTGCTGGGCCGGCCGGTGAAGTTCGCCGAGGACTGCGTCGGCGAGGCGGCGGAGCGCGCCGTCACCGAGGCGGGGGCGGGCGGCGTCACGCTGCTCGAGAACCTCCGCTTCCACCCGGAGGAGGAAGCGAACGATGCGGCGTTCGCGGCGGCGCTCGCCCGGCTGGCCGACGCCTACGTGAACGACGCGTTTGGATCGGCGCATCGCGCGCATGCGTCGACCGCCGGCATCGTGGCGCAGAAGGCCGACGCGGGGGCGGGGCTGCTGCTCGCGCGGGAGCTGGAGTATCTCGGCGCGCTGCTCGCCGCGCCGGAGCGGCCGTTCGTCGCGATCCTGGGCGGCGCCAAGGTCTCGGGCAAGCTGGAGGTCATCAAAAACCTGCTGCCGCGGGTCGATGGGCTGCTGATCGGCGGCGCGATGACCTACACCTTCTTCCTGGCGCGCGGCCTGCCGACCGGACGGTCGCTGGTGGAACCGCTCCTGGTGAGCGAGACGCGCCGGATCGAGGCGGCGGCGACCGAGCGGGGGGTGCGCCTGGAGCTGCCGGCGGACCACGTCGTCGCCGGGAGCCTCGAGGCGTCCGCGGCGCACGAGTGCCTCGCCGTGGACGACATCGCCATCAGCGACCGCATGGGCGTCGACATCGGCCCGGCCACCAGCGCGACCTACGCCGGGATCATTGCGGCGGCGCGGACCGTCATCTGGAACGGACCGATGGGAGTGTTCGAGGTGGAGCCGTTCAGCGCCGGCACCGTCGCAGTCGCCCGCGCCGTCGCCGACTGCGGCGGGACGACGGTGATCGGCGGCGGCGATTCGGTAGCCGCGGCCGCCCAGGCGGGCGTCAGCGACCGAATCTCGCACATCTCCACCGGCGGCGGCGCTTCGCTCGAGTTCCTGGGGGGCCGGACGCTCCCGGGCGTCGCGGCGCTGCCGGAACATAAGTAAGCTCCTAGGAGCCCGTGGTGAAACCCCCACTACATTCGAGCGGCGGGGCATCCCGCCTGAACGGCGTTGCTCCTCGGTCGCATATGGCCAATATGCTCCCTCGTCGCGCCTTGTCAGGCGGGCGCCTCACCGCTCTCGGTGCTACGCGGGGTTTCACCACGGGCTCCTAGAGTTTCGAGGGATACTGAAGACGATGCGCACACCGGTTCTCGCCGCCAACTGGAAGATGCACAAGACGATCGCCGAGGCGGTCGCCTTCACCGAGGCGTTCGTGCCGCTGGCGGCGGACGCCAGCCATGCGGAGATCGTCGTTGCGCCTCCCTTCACGGCGCTCGCCGCCGTCGCCGCCGCCTGTCACGGGTCGAACGTCGCGGCGGCGGGACAGGATGTCCACTGGGCGGATCGGGGCGCGTTCACCGGCGAGGTTAGCGTCGCGATGCTGGCCGAGGCGGGAGCGAGCCATGTAATCATCGGCCACTCGGAGCGGCGGCAGCTCTTCGGCGAGACGGACGAGACCGTCAACCGGAAGGTGCAGGCGGCGCTGGCGGGCGGGCTTCTGCCCATCGTCTGCGTTGGCGAGACGCTCGATCAGCGCGAGGCGGGCGAAACCGAGGCGGTGCTCGACCGGCAGGTAGCCGGCAGCTTGTCGGGGCTCGACGCGGCGCGGATCGGGACGATCATCGTCGCCTATGAGCCGGTCTGGGCGATCGGCACCGGCCGAACCGCGACGCCCGAGCAGGCGCAGGCGGCGCACGCGCATATCCGGGCGCGGCTCGCCGGCCTGGCGGATGACGAGGCGGCGGGCCGCTGCCGGCTCCTCTACGGCGGCAGCGTCAAGCCGGGAAACGCGGCCGAGCTGGCCGCCCGGCCCGACGTCGACGGCGCCCTGGTGGGCGGCGCCAGCCTCGACCCGGAGAGCTTCGCCCGGATCGTCGCCGCCACGCGCTAGGCTGCTATACTTGCCCGATGCTGAGTCTCCTGCTCTCGGCTCTGTACGTTTTCGTTTGCCTCCTCCTGCTCGTGGTCGTCCTGCTGCAGCAGGGAAAAGGCGGCGACATCGCCGCAGCGTTCGGTGGAGGCGGGTCCCAGGCGGCGTTCGGCGCGCGCGCCGGCGCGACGATCCTGACCCGCGGAACCACCATCCTCGGCGCCCTCTTCATGGTGGGGGCGTTCGTCCTGGCGATCGTCGGCCAGCGCGAACCCAGCTCCGTCGTCGGCGGATTCGACGGAGCGCCGGTGACGCCGATTGGGACCGAGGCGGTGGCCGAGACTCCGTTCGCGGCCGATGACGCGGAGGACGCGTCGGCGGACGAGGAGAACAGCGACGGCAACGCCGAAACGCCCGCGGCGCCGCAGTAGGACCGGCCAGGCAGTGTGATCGCTGCGCGCCGGCGGCACAAGCAGCAGAGGAGCCACCGCGGAAGTGGCGGAACGGCAGACGCGCCAGCTTGAGGGGCTGGTGAGCCAATGGCTCGTGGGGGTTCAAATCCCCCCTTCCGCACCATTCTGATGCGCCCGAGACCCTGGTGGACCGGCGCTGTTCTGGCCGTCCTGGCGCTTGGCCCCGGCGCCGGCGCCACTGCGCAGGACGACGACGACACCAGTCTCGGTCGGCCGGCGGTCTACACCGAGTTGCGCGAAGCCGAGCCCGAGCCAGCCGGCCGGATTGCCGCAGGCGCGCGGCTGCAGGTGGACCGGTTCGAACTCGAATTCGACGGCGGCGATCTCTTCCTCCTTCCGCCGATCGTGGGCCGCGACACCGTCGCCATCTACCTGGGGCGCGGGACACTCCATGCCTGGCCGCCGGACGGCGTCGAGCTGCAGCAGCTCCAGAAAGTGATCGAGGCGGATCGGATCGAGGAAGAGTTCGATCGGTTCGTCGTCTGGTTCACCGGCGACCTGGGCGCGCGGCTCCGGGCGCTCGCCGACGCCGGCGCCCCGGACGGAAACACCGGCCGCGCCGCCGATCTGCTGGACGACCGGCGCGAGTTGCTGCGCGAAGACCGCCTGCTCAACCCCGACGCGCGCATCTCGGGGACGCTCTGGCGGGCGGCGGCGGAGCCTCCGCTGCCCGACGAGGAGCGCCAGTTCATCTTCTTCGAGATCGACGGACGCGAGCACGACTGGTTCACCGTCGAGATCGAGCCGCTGGACCTCGAAGAGGTCGGCGTCATGCGCTACGACCGGGGCCACCGGTTGCACGACGTCTGGCTCGGCGCGCACGCCGTCGACAACTTCTACGAGGCGACCGTCGGTACGACGATCGGCCGCTTTCCGCGCGACCCGGAGGTGGACGGTCCCGTCGATCCGGACGCCGAGCGGGATGACGATGACGACTGGACGGCAGCCGACTACGGGTTGGCGCCCCGCCTTCTCGCGCCGGATGACGAGCGGTGGCGGCCCCGGGTGGCGATATCGCGCGCCGACGTCGACCTGGCCATGGAGGGTAACGGGGACGTCGAGGCGAGCGTCGCGCTGGTGGTGGAACCGCTCGTCGACCTGGCGTCGCTTCGCGTGCTGATCTCGCCGCTCGCCGAGGTGACCGACGTCCGGTGGCGTACCGCACTGCCGGACGGCGTCGATGACGTGCAGGCGGTGGCGCTGCTCGATTCCAACGCCGCCGTAGGCGCCGCCGCCGCGGCGGCGGCCGGTGTAGCCGGCGATTCTGACGACGGCGATCCGCCCGGCCCCGACACCCCCGCCCCGCTTGTCGGCGAGCCGATCCACTTCGTGCAGGAAAAGCACGACCGGCGGATGAACGACGACCGGTACGAGCCGCGCCTCGTCCTCCTGCTGCCGCGTCCCGTCGCCGCCGGCGAGCGGTTCATCCTGGAGATCGCCTACGAAGGTGAGCTGGTCGAGCGGCTGCCCAACGGAAGGGGCTACGTGTTGAAGGACACCGTCCACTGGATCCCGCGGCATCCGGAAAGCCGGCGGAGCACCTTCCACCTGACGTTTCGCACGCCGGAACGCTATCGGATCGCCAGCGGTGGTGTGCTGGCGGACGAGCGGGTGGAAGACGACACCCGGATCATGCGGTGGATCACCGCGCAGCCGGTCCGCAACATGATGTCGTTCCACGTGGGGCGGTTCGAGGTAGACGAGGTGCCAGCCGACACACTCGCCTCCGAAGGTATCGACCTGCCGCCGATCGCGGTCTACGCCGACCGGTATCACGCCGGTTTCGCGCCGGGCAACCGGGAAAGGACGATCGCCGACCTGATCGGATCGATCCGGACCTACACCGACTACTTCGGCCCCTATCCCTTCGAGTCGCTTCTGGTGACCGAGACGCAGGAGTACGGCGGACAGGCGTTCCCCGGCCTGGTGCTCCTCACGTTTCGGGCGTTCGGCCAGATGCACACCGGCGAGCAGGAAATGTTCCGCTCGCACGAGGTGGCGCACCAGTGGTGGGGCGCCGGGGTCGACTGGGAAGGCTACCGCGATCAATGGATCTCGGAGGGATTCGCGCACTACGCCGCCGCGCTCTACGCGCTGATCGGACTCGACGCGGAGGATCAGTTCCTGGAGATGCTCGACGCGTGGCGCCTCGACGTTCTGGGCATACCGAGCATCGGCCAGGGACTCGGCCTCAAGCGCTACGGCTTCCTTCCGGAAATCATCCAGCGGAGCGACGGCCACGAAACGGGACCGGTGGTGGCCGGCTTCCGGCTCCAGACCACGGACACGCGGTTCGACTACCGCCTGATCGTCTACGAGAAGGGGGCGTTCATCCTCCACATGCTCCGGATGCTGCTGCTCGACCTCGAGACCGGGGACGACGAGCGGTTCCGTGCGCTGATGCGCCGGTTCGCGCGCGATCACATTGGGGGCGTCGCCAGCACGCGATCGTTCGAGACGGCGGTGACCGAGGCGTTCGGCGAGCCGATGGACTGGTTTTTCGATCAATGGGTGTATGGCGTCGACGTCCCTGAATACCGCTTCGACCACGACGTGGTCGATGCCCGGCGGGCCGGGTCGGCCGGCGCCGCGACGCGCGGTCCCGCCGGGCGCGAGCTGCTGGACGCCGACCTGCGCGACGCGCCGTTCATACTGCGCGGGACAATTCGCCAGGAAGAGGTGCCCGCCGGATTCCGGATGCCGGTGCCGATTCGCGTGACGTTCGAGGACCGGCCGCCGATAATCCGGCGCATCTGGGTCGATCAGCCGGAAGTGGCGGTGGAGATCCCGCTGCCGGCCGATCCCGATCGGGTGGAATTCAACTGGCACCACGGCGTGCTGGCGCGCGTGCGGTAGAACCCGGACAGGGGCTCCCGGCGCCTGCCTTGACAGCCCCAACACCGAGAACGGACAATTATCGGTGCGCAGCCGGCCGGCTTTGTAGCAGCGCCGGTATCATCCGAATCGGGTTGCGGATCAATATCGCCATCGACATGCCCGAGTCACCGGATATCCGTGCCTGGATCGACGCTCACCGCCAGCGGCGGCAGAGCAACAAGGTGCTTCATGGGCACCCGTCTCCCATGTTCTGGCTCGACCGCGACGTCTCCATCCCCGACGTGATGGCGAACCGCCGCGGGGCGGCGGCGGCAATGCGGAAGCGGATCAACCTGTACGTCGGCACTCCGTACTGCCTGCCGACACAACCGGACCGCTGCGGTTTCTGCCTCTTCCCGAGCGAGATCTACCGCAACCGGCAGCAGCTCGACACCTACCTCGACTACCTCCGCCGCGAGGGGGAGCTTTTCCGCCCCTACCTCGAGGGCGCGGAGCTCGCCAGCATCTACTTCGGCGGCGGGACGTCCAACCTTTATCGGGAGGATCAGTACGGCACGTTGATGGGAATCGTCCGCGAGCTGTTTGACGTCCCGCCCGACATCGAGGTGACGCTCGAGGGGATTCCGCAGACCTTCAGCCGCGGGAAGCTGGAAGCGATGCAGGCCGCCGGCATCAACCGGATCAGCATGGGCGTGCAGCAGATCGACGATGAGCTGATCAAGGCGAGCGGCCGCCGGCAGACGGCGGAGCAGGTCTACGAGACGCTCGATGCCTGCCGGGACCTGGGGCTGCCGATCAGCGTGGACCTGATCTTCGGCTGGCCGAACCAGACGGTCGACCACATGGTGAACGACCTGCGCGCGCTGGTCGCAACCGGCATTACCCACATCACCAACTACGAGCTGAACGTCGCCGGCCGGACCGACTTCTCCCGCAACCGGCGCGGTGAGCTGCCGACGACCGAGCAGAACCTCGAGATGTACCGCATCGGGCGCGACTACCTGGTGTCGCAGGGTTTCCGCCAGACGACGCCGTACGACTTCGAACGTGCGGGGCCGGTCCCGAGCACCTATCTCTACGAGGAGCTCTTTCGCCAGCCGTTCCGAGCCGACGGAAGCGACTGCAATGACAACGGCAACGGCAACGGGAACGGGAGCGGGCGCGGCGCGCTGGTCGGCTACGACGCGTGGGGCTGGGGCTTTGCCGGCATCTCGTTCTTCTTCGGCACGCCCGACTCACCCGGCTGCGCGTACATGAACCATGTCCGGGTGGACGACTACTTCCGCGACCTCGACGCCGGACGGTTCCCGGTCATGCGTGGCTTCCACTACACGCCCCAGGATCTGCACCTGCACCTCCTCTTCCAGGAAATGCAGGGGCTCGCGGTCGACGGCGCGCGCTTTCGGGCGCTGACCGGGCGCGACATCGTGGCGGACTACCGCCCCATCTGGAACGTGCTGACCGACCTGAGCTGGGTGGAAGTCGAGGGCGATCAGCTCCGCGTCCTCGGAGACGGCGCGTTCTACCTGCCGCTCATCCAGAACCTGATGGCGCGCGACCGCCTGGAGGAGATGCGGAAGGAACGCGCCGCCGGCGTGGTCGGTGCGTCGGCGTTCTCCGCCGCATAAGCCCACGGCATCTTGCCGGCGCGCACCGGCGGGCGTCGCACGACTGGCAGCGTGATGCCATGTTGTTGACATCATGATGTGCCACTCATAGCATCCATTGCATGAGAACGACGCTCACGCTCGAAGAGGATGTGGTCGCGAAGCTGCGCGAGGAAATGCGGCAGAGCCGAAAGAGCTTCAAGGCAACTGTCAACGCCTGCCTTCGCAGAGGGCTTGAAGTACCCACCGAGAAAGAGCTGGCGGCTCCGTTCAGGGTCGAGCCGCGTCGAATGGGGCTCCGGGCCGGGTTCGAGCTTGACGACGTAGGAGGTCTCCTGGATCTACTCGACGGTCCCGCACGACGATGACGCTGGTCGACGCGAACCTGCTGCTCTACGCCTACGATGCGGAGAGCGCTCACCATGCCGCGGCTCGCGAGTGGCTGACTACCGAGTTCTCGTCAGGCCACCCGATTCGTCTGGCTCTGGTCACCCTGCTGGCATTCGTACGGATCGCATCGGATCGCCGTGTTTTTGCGCGTCCGCTGCCTCCGTCCGAGGCGTGCACACTGGTTGAATCCTGGCTCGACCAGCCCAACGTACGGCTACTTCAGCCGGGTTCCCGAACATGGCAGCTACTCCGACGCCTTGCGGAGGAAGGTCAGGCCCGCGGTCCCCTTGTAATGGACGCCCATCTGGCGGCACTGGCGCTGGAACATGGTGCGTCCGTAGCGACGACGGATCGCGACTTCACCCGCTTTCCCGGCGTTGAGACTCTCAATCCGCTCGAGACCGCGTCCAGCTCTTGAACCTCGACTCTGGTCACCGCGGCGCAGCACGAGGCTGCCGGTCTGGAGACCGGCGCACCGTGGTCGGCGCACCGTGGTCGCTAGGGTCCTGTTGCAGCGACCGCTTCGGCGATAGCGAGCGTCCGTTGCGCCGCGGCGATCACCGGGCGCTCGATGAGCTTGCCGTCGACCAGCAGGACGCCACCCGACTGCTGCTCATAGGCCGCGACGATACGGCGCGCCCACGCGACTTCGTCGGCGCCGGGCGAGTACGCCGCCTGAATGACGGCTACCTGCGTTGGGTGGATCGCCGCCCGGCCGGTGAATCCGAGCGCGCGGGTGCGGCGGCTCTCGTCGGCGAGCGCGTCGAGCGCCGGTACATCCATGAACGGCGTGTCGAGCGCGCTTAGGCCTGCCATCGCCGCGGCGGCGACGACGCGCGAGCGGGCGTAGAGCAGCGCGTCCCACTGGATGGCGCAGCCGACGTCGGCGCTGTAGTCGACGGCCCCGAAGAAGAGCGCCGAGACATCCGGCGTCGCGTCGGCGATCGCTTCGGCCGCCGCCACCCCGCGCGCCGTTTCGATCTGCGCGATGATCGGCAGGTGCGGCGCCGTCTCCGCGAGCGCCTCCGCCGCCGTGCGTATCGTCCCGACGCCGCCGCACTTGGGCAGCATCAGCGCATCGGGACGGATGCCCGCGTCGCGGATGGCTTCGAGGTCGCGCAACCCCAGCTCGGTCGCCGGATCGTTGATCCGCAGGCTCACTTCCGCACGGACGGGCGCGCGATCGGTAAAGAGCGCGATGGCCTTTTCGCGCGCGTCGTCCTTCGCCGCGAACGAGACGCCATCCTCCAGGTCGATGCAGACCGCGTCGGCGCCGGTGGCGAGCGCCTTCGGGTAACGGTCGGGACGGACCGCCGGAACGAACAGCAGGCTGCGGCGGACGCGGAACGGCGGCGCCATTGCGAGAGCGAAATCAGGCGGAATGACCGGCCGACGTGCCCACGTCGACCGACGCGCCGACGGCGGCGCGCGTCGCCAGGTGGCAGGCGAGCGATCGCGTCGTTGGCGCCGCTTCGAGCGTGCGCAGCCAGGCGAGCGCCGCTTCCGCCGCCTCGGGCGGGACGGCGCGCTGTGCGCACGCGAGGAACTTGTCGGCCAGCTCCACCGCGGATGCGGGCCGCTCCGGATAGCCGCGCGCACCCCGCACCGAGCGTTCCAGTGTCCGGCCGTCCGACAGGCGAAGGGTGATCCGTGCCTCGGTGAGCGGCGGGGCGTCCTGGCCGAGGCGCCCGTCCGTCCGCATCGTCACCCGCGGGACGAGTCGCACGACATCCGGCGAGCGCATCGCGGGCGGCTCGAACGTGTCGATGTCGACCCGGCCGAACGCGAGCGCGGCGGCGGCGCAGTAGTGGAGCGAGAACTTCCCTTCGAGACCGGTCGTCGGCCGATCATGGATCAGCACCGTCGGCACGACCGGGTCGACGTCGATCTCCACCGCCTCCACCGCTGCGGGATCGCTCCCGGCCTCGCGGCGCAGGTCGAGCAGCGTGTCGATGGTCGGATGCGTCGCCGCGCACGACGGGTAGAGCTTGACGGTGATCCCGCCGTCGACGATCTCCCAGCGGTGACCCAGGAGGTCGAGGCCGCCGTCCACGCCCAGGTCGCGCCCGGCACTCTGCATCGCCACCAGGAAGCCCTGGGGGCCGTCGATCGCCCGGTCCGACGCGGTGAACCCCTCCCGTGCGAGAAGCGCGGCCAGCACGCCGTTGCGCGCGGCGAGGCCCGCCTGCAGCGGCTTCACCATCGTGCCGAAGTTCTCCTTCAGGCCTGACGCCTCGGAGGCGGCGATCGCCAGGGCCCGGCCCGCCGCCTCGGCATCGAGGCCGTAGACGCGGGCGGCGGCGGCAGCCGCCCCGATCGTCCCGATCGTCGCGGTGCAGTGCCAGCCCTGCTCGTAGTGCTTTCGGTTCATGGTGCGGCCCAGCACCGCCTCCACCTCGAAACCGACGACATAGGCGTCAAGCAGCACGTGCCCCGGCGCGTTCTCCGCCTCGGCCGCGGCGAGCGCCGCCGCGACGAGCGGGGCGCTCGGATGCGCGAGCGTCACCCAGCACATGTCGTCGAAGTCGAGCGCGTGCGCCGCCGTGCCATTGGCCAGCGCCGCCCAGCCGGGACCGGCGGTATCGCTGGTCCCGAGGATGAACGAGGGTCCCGCGACGCTGCCGTCGAGGCGCGCCACCTGCCGCACGTTCCGGGCCGACGGCTCGACCGACCCGGCCAGGGCGACGCCCACGGTGTCCTGCACCGCGTTGCGCGCCGCCTCGCGCGCCTCGGGCGGGGGCTCGGCGGTGGCGGCGAACCCAGCGAAGCGGGCGACGGC
Organism: Vicinamibacterales bacterium; assembly: GCA_965263055.1. Lineage (GTDB taxonomy): Bacteria > Acidobacteriota > Vicinamibacteria > Vicinamibacterales > UBA8438 > VXRJ01. The sequence continues at coordinate 1,243,735 of OZ253581.1, forward strand.
GCTGGCGGCGGTCGGCGCTGGCATCGGATGGCTCCTGATCAGTTGCCGTAGAAGCGGGCGATTCGGGTGAGGCGTTCGGAGATCTCGTCGCGCGGAATCCAGCGGCCGCGGATCATGACGCCAGCCGGATCGCGGACGTTCGCGACATCGTCGATCGGATTCCGGTCGAGCAGGAGCAGGTCGGCGCGCAGGCCGACCGCGACGGTGCCGAACTCGTCAGCGGCCCCGAAGTACTCCGCGGGGCGGCGCGTGCCGATCTCCAGCACGTCGTACGGCGTCATTCCCACTTCGACGTAGAGCGCCATCTCATGGTGCATCGCGAAGCCGGGGACGCTGAATATCTGCGGCGAGTCGGTCCCGAGCGCTATGTTGGCGCCGCCGAGGTGGAGGGCGCGCAGGATCCGGCGGCGCAGCTCCGCAACCCGCCGGTTCACCGCGATGTCGCTCCCGCCCAGCCGGGTGTCGACCGCCTGGCGCCACCGATCGACCGTCTCGGGCGGCATGTAGCGCACCTCCGGCCGTTCGGGGAGTACTTCAACGGACCCCCGGTCGTTGTAGAAGGCGGTCTCCCAAAGGACCATCGTCGGCACCACCCAGGCGCCCGCATCGATCGTCGCCTGCACCAGTTCCGGGATGCGCGACTCGTCCACCGCATCGAGCAGGGCGCCCACCTCGCGCAGGCCGCGCGCGTCGTCCGCCCGCGTATCCTCGTCGACGAGCGCCTCGACGTAATTGTCGAGATGGTCAATCGACACCTGGCCGGCGTCGAGCGAATGGCGGAGGCCAACGAAGTCGGAAACATGGCCGCCGAACGGGATCCCCACCTCGTTCGCCGCCGCCGCCATGGCGTCGAATGCCTCCAGGCTCATCCCTTCGTGCGTCTTGATCAGGTCGTAGCCATCCGCTCTGTAGCGGCGCGCGAGGCTATCCGCCTCTTCCGGCGTCCGCACCCGCTGGCCGTTCATGGACACGCTTGCGAGATAGAGGTTCGGCCCCAGCAGCAGGCCCCGCTCGATCGACTGGCGCAGCCCGAACTGCGACGACTCGCCCTGCATGCCGCGAACCGTGGTGACGCCGTTCGCGAGATAGAGCAAGAGGAGGTTGCGGATGTCCTCGTCGCTCTCGCGCGAGCTGGGGAGATGGCCGTGCATCTCGGTCAGGCCCGGCATCAGGAACCGGCCGTCCCCCTCGACCACGTCGACACCCTCGGCCAACTGGAGGCGGTCGGCGGCGTCCATCGCCGCGATCCGCCCGTCGGCGATCACGACCGTCTGGTTCTCGATCACCCGGTCGCGATCCATCGGGAGGACGTTGACGCCGACGAACGCCAGATCTCCCTCGACGACCGTGGGCGGGTCCTCGCCGCCGCATGCGGCAAGCGCTCCCACCGCGATGGCCACCGCGGCCACGTACCACGTCGTCGCGTTGGTGCGCCGGCCTCCAGGCCGGCTCTCTCTCCGCCGCGGTCGGACTCTCACTCCTTCACCTCGGGGCGCTCGCTCGCGTAGGCCGGCACATGCCCGCGCCGGTAGACCATGAAGGTCCGCTTGCAGGTGATCACCACGGTCCCGTCCTGCTTGAATCCCCGGGTCCGGACCGTGACGATCCCGACGTTCGGCCGCGACTTCGACCCGCGCGTCTCCAGCACCTCGCTCTCCGAGTAGATCGTGTCGCCATGGAAGACGGGGGCCGGCAGCCGCACCTCGTCCCATCCGAGGTTGGCCATCGTGTTGACCGACAGGTCCATCGTCGACTGGCCGGTGACGAGGGCCAGTGTGAACGTGGAATCGACCAGCGGCTGGCCGAACTCGGTCTTCTCGGCGTAGGCGTAGTCGAAGTGGATCTTGTTGACGTTCTGCGAGAGCAGCGTAAACCAGACGTTGTCCGATTCGAGCACCGTCCGGCCGAGCGGATGCCGGTAGACATCGCCCACCTGGAAATCCTCGAAGACCCGTCCCGTCCAGCCCTCCTTCACCGCCATCGCATTCTTCTCCGGGAACCGGCGCTCACGCGACCGAGCTGCGGGCGCCGCAATCGGAGGGATTGTAAATCAACGGCCCGCCAGCCGTGGCGGTGACTCCCTTGCTCAGAGGAGTTGAGACAGCAGGGTCCGGGCCGGGACCACGATTGGGGGACCGGGGGCGGCGAAGCAGTCCGCGTCCACGTAGTCGGCGTCGACGACGACCTGAAACGCGAACGGCGCACCGATCTGTTGCTGATAGTGCGCGAGCGCCGGACTCAGTGTGGTCTCGCGGTGCTTCACCTCGGCGAGGAACCACGGCGCCCCGTCGCGGGCGACCACGAAGTCCACCTCCCGCTTCTCCTTGTCGCGCAAGTATCCGAGGTCAAACCGGCCGAGGCCCACGTCGTTCCAGCCCTCGACCGCCTTCAGCAGGTGGCACGCGACGAATGTTTCCGACCGCGCACCGACGTCCTCGACATCGGCCCAGTCCCGGAGGTACCACTTCGGCTCCTTGCGTAACGACCGCGAGACGTTGCGGTACCACGGGCGGATGAGAAACCCCAGATGGAAGTCGCACAGGACGGTGATCCAGCGCCGTCGTAGACGCGATCCTGTGTCGTCATGCTGACCATTATCTATATCATCGTATTTTAGTCGCGACCAGTCCGCGGCCTCCCGCTTTCCGGTCGTGACCCTCGCCGCCTCAGACGATGCCAGCCTCTCGCCAGGCCGTGACCGTCTCGGTCGGGTAGCCCAGTTCCGTCAGGATCGCGTCGGTCTGCTCGCCGACGTCCGGGATCGCGTCCATCCGCGGCTCGACGTCATCGATCGTAGCGGGAGGGATGGTCATCCGAATCGGTCCGGCGGACGACGGGATCTCGCGCCACCGGCCGCGCGTCTCGAGCTGGGGGTGGGCGGCGAACTCCGCGACCGAACGCATCCGCGCGTTGGCGATGCCCGCCCTCTCCAGCCGCTGGACGATCGCTTCGGCCGTCAGCGTGCCGAAGACCTCGTGGACTACTGCATCCAGCTCGTCGCGGTGCGCCACCCGTTTCGCGTTGGCGTCGAAGCGGGGGTCGGCGGCAAGCGCCGGCCGTTCCAGCACCACCTCGCAGAAGCGGACCCATTCCCGCTCGTTCTGGACCGCCAACAGGAAGGTTTCGCCATCGGCCCCGCCGAACGGGCCGTACGGCGCGATGGCGGCGTGGCGCGCGCCGCTCCGGGGAGGCGGCGAGCCGCTGCCCAGGGTGTAGTAGAGCGGGAAGCCCATCCACTCGCCCAGCGCCTCCAGCATCGACACCTCGATTGTCGCCCCTTCGCCAGTCTGGGCACGCCGGAGCAGCGCGGTCAGGACGCCCGAGTAGGCGTACATGCCGGCCGCGATGTCGGCTACCGAAATGGCCGACTTGACCACGTCGTCCTCGGTGCCCGTGATGGACACCAGACCCGCCTCCGCCTGCACCAGCAGGTCGTACGCCTTCTTGTCGCGGTACGGGCCGGTGTCGCCGTAGCCGGAGACATTGCAGACGATGAGCCGCGGGCGGGCGGCGCGGAGCGTTGCGGCGTCGAGGCCAAGCCGTCCGGCCGAACCCGGCGCCAGGTTCTGGACGAAGACGTCGACCCGGTCGATCAGCCGGTCCAGCACCTCGCGCGCCTCGGGGCGTTTCAGGTCGAGGGTGAGCGATTCCTTCGACCGGTTCAGCCAGACGAAGTGGCTCGACAGTCCCTGCACCACGGCGTCGTAGTCGCGGGCGAAGTCGCCCACGCCGGGGCGCTCCACCTTGATGACGCGCGCCCCCAGGTCGGCGAGCTGGCGGGTGGCGAACGGGGCGGCGACCGCCTGTTCAAGCGTGACCACCGTCACCCCGTCGAGGGGACGCGCGGCCATCAGAACGAACGGGGCAGACCGAGCACATGCTCGGCGATGCAGGAAAGGATCAGGTTGGTCGAGATCGGCGCCACCTGGTAGCCCACCTCGGTCAGCGTCCCACCGCGCTGCCCAGATCCTGGTGGAGTTCGACATCCGCAACCGCCACGATGCCTCCTTTATGCGATTCCGGGTATTGTTGCTTCCGCCGAGCAGCTAAGGCAACCCGCGCGTTCAGTTCCGGGCACCATTTCGCCCCACACTCCTCTGCTATACTGCGTCAGTGATGCTCACGCGCATTCACGTCGACAATTACAAGTGTTTGACGAACTTTGACCTCCGCCTCTCGGAGCTAACACTGTTGCTGGGTGGCAACGGTTGCGGCAAGTCGGCCGTATTCGAGGTCGTCAATAAGCTACGCGAGTTTCTTCGCGGCGAGAGTCGTGTCGACCGCCTCTTCTCGGCCACCGATCTCACAAGTTGGACTACAAGAAGCGAACAATGTTTCGAGCTGGAACTCTCGGATAACGATGACGCTCTCACATATGAGCTGACTATCGAACATCATGCGGAGAAGAAGACCGGTCGCGTGAAGACCGAACGCTTGACCGCCGGCAGCAAGCCGCTTTTCTCTTTTGACCTGGGCAAGGTGCAACTCTATCGTGACGATCACAGCGCCGGACCCACATACAGTTATGATTGGACACAGTCCGGTCTCGCATTAGTCGGCGACCGCCCTGACAATAGACGACTATGCCGGTTCCGCGATGCAATCCGGGGTTTCCAGTCCCTGTCCTTGTGCTCGGCCCGTATCTCTGGCGTTTCTGAGGGCGAAAGCGATGTTCTTGCTCACACGGGCGAGAATTTCCCTTCCTGGTATCGCGGTCGGTTGCAGGAGAATCCCGAACACGTGCAACACGCAGTATCACGACTCCAAGATGTGCTCCCGGGTTTCGCCGGTCTGCACTTGTCCCAACGTAGTGGCGACCACCGGGAACTGCTCGCCCGATTCGCACCGCCCGGCGAAACCGCCGTCCAGTCCTACCGCTTCGACCGGCTGTCCGATGGCCAGCGGGCACTGATTGTTCTGTACATGCTGACCTTTACCGATGAGCCGGCCGGCATCCCGCGCACCCTCTTTCTGGACGAACCGGATAACTACGTCACTTTGCCGGAGTTGCAGCCCTGGCTCGCCGCGCTGGAGGATGGTTGCGGCGTCGAATTGCCGCAGACAGTCATCATTTCTCACCACCCGGAAGCTATTGACTTCCTCTCCGACAAGGCCGTGTGGCTTGCCCGTGGGCCGGAACGTCAGACGCGCATCGTAGACGTCGCAAATAATACAGGGCTTCGCCTTTCCGAATTGCACGCGCGAGGCTGGGCACCATGAGGCGCGCGCAAGTCATTCTCCTGTGTGAAGACAAGCAGCAGGAAGTGTTCGTTCGGAGGGTGATCCGCAAGCTGCGCGGCAAGGATGTCGTCCGCACAGTGCCGATGCCTTGCGGCCGGGGCTCGGGGGAACCATTCGTGCGCGACCACTTCCCGAGCGAATTGAGAGCCCAGCGGATGAAGGCTGTTACGTCCGTTCTCGTCGTTGTCATTGACGGAGACAAGATCGGAATCGACGGACGCCGCCGACAACTGGACGAGGCGTGTACGGCCGCCGATGTCAATCCGCGGAGAGATGGCGACCGAGTTCTCATTGCCATCCCCACGCGCAACATCGAGACTTGGTTGTCCTATCTCGCGGGGGAAGACACAACTGAAACTGATACCTACCGACGGTTGCCAAGGCCGGGCGATTGTCGGCCGCACATTGACGCCCTAGGAGCCCGTGGTGAAACCCCCACTACATTCGAGCGGCGATGCATCCCGCCTGAACGGCGTTGCTCCTCGGTCGCATATGGCCAATATACTCCCTCGTCGCGCCTTGTCAGGCGGGCACCTCACCGCTCTCGGTGCTACGCGGGGTTTCACCACGGGCTCCTGGTGGCAATGTGCCACACCAACCGGTTGCGGGCGCCGGCGCCATCCTCACTGGAGGCGGCATGCGCCGACTATCGCGACGCTTTCCGAGCAAGGTGATCAGTGCCGCAACGGTCCGGCCGTTCCTGAAGTGGGCCGGCGGCAAGCGCCAACTGCTGCCGGTGTTGCGTCGCTTCTACCCGGTTCGGTTCCGCAGCTACTACGAGCCCTTTCTCGGGAGCGGCGCGGTCTTCTTCGACCTGGTGAACCGGGGCCGGCTGCCGGCGGAGCGCGTGCGCCTAACCGATATGAACGCCGACCTGATCGGCTGCTGCCTGCGGCTGCGCGACGCCCTGGACGAGGTTGTGGCAGCACTGCGAAATTTGGACGCGGGTCGGCGACGTGACCCGGAGGCGCACTACTACTGGGTTCGCGACCAGGAGTTCAATCCGGCCCGGGCGGTGATCCTGAACGGCGCCCGACCCCAGCCCGACCGCTACACGCCGGAGTTGGCGGCGATGCTGATCTACCTGAACCGCACCGGCTACAACGGCCTCTTCCGCCTGAACGCGAAGGGTGCGTTCAACGTGCCGCGCGGCCGGTACGTCAACCCCCGTGTCTGTGATGAAGACAATCTGCGGGCGGTGGCGGCGGCGTTCGACGCCGTGCGCGCCATGATCGACTACGCGCCCTACGACGCGTTGCTCCAGCATGCTGGCAAGGAAGACTTCGTCTATCTCGACCCACCCTACGCGCCGCTCAGCCGGACGGCACACTTCACGTCGTACACGGCGGGCGGTTTCTCGAGTGCCGATCAGCACCGCCTGCAGCAGGTGGTCATCGAACTGGCCGAGCGCGGGTGCTTCGTGTTGCTCAGCAACTCGACGGCGACAGAGGTGGAGTGGCTCTACGACGGCAACCGAGACGCCGAACGCGCACGCATCCGGGCGTACCGCGTGCCAGCGCGGCGCGCCATCAACTCGAACAGCACGGGGCGTGGCGCCGTCATGGAATACGTCATCACGAACATCGCGGCGTGACGACGATGGCCATCACCCTCGGATCCGAACAGGTGCTTTGCTCGGGCGCGCTAGACGGCGCGCGCGTCGGCGTGGTGTCGAACCCGGCGTCGGTCGACCGTGACTTCCGCCACATCGCAGACCGCATCGCCGCACACCCGGACGCCACGCTAGCGGCGCTGTTCGGGCCGCAGCACGGCTTCCACGCCGCAGCCCAGGACAACATGGTGGAGACCGGCCACGCGCGGCACCCTCGCCTTGGGGTGCCGGTCTACTCGCTCTACAGCGACACGCGCGAGCCGACCGCCGCGATGCTGGACGGGATCGATCTGCTGCTGATCGACCTGCAGGACGTCGGGACACGCGTCTACACGTATGTATGGACGATGGCGAACTGCCTGCGCGCCGCGGCTCGCGCCAGCGTGCGGGTCGTCGTCTGCGACCGGCCGAATCCGGTCGGCGGCGAGACGGTTGAAGGACCAGTGCTCGATCCGGCCTTCGCGTCGTTCGTCGGCCAGTTGCCGATCCCCCTCCGCCACGGGATGACGATCGGTGAGCTGGCGCGGTTGTTCAACGCGGAGTTCGGCATCGGCGCGGACCTGCAGGTGACGAGGATGGAAGGCTGGTCGCGATCGATGTACCACGACGAGACCGGTGCGCCCTGGGTGATCCCGTCGCCCAACCTGCCGACGCTCGACAGCGCGATCGTCTACCCCGGCATGGTGCTGCTGGAAGGCACCCTGCTGTCGGAGGGACGCGGCACCACCCGGCCGTTCGAGCTGGCCGGCGCCCCCGGCATCGATCCGGACGCGCTTGCCGCCCGGCTGAATGCACTCGGCCTGCCGGGCGTGCACATCCGCCCGGCGACGTTCGAGCCGACGTTCCAGAAACACGCCGGCGCGGTCTGCGGCGGCTGCCAGCTCCACGTCACCGGCCGCCGCGCGTTCCGCCCGGTCTCTACCGCCGTCGCCCTCATCGCCGCCTGCCGCGACGCGCTCGGAGAGGCGTTCCGCTGGCGGAAGCCGCCCTACGAGTACGAGACGGCGAGGATGCCGATCGACATCCTCGCCGGTTCCGACGCGCTCCGTCGCGACATCGATCAGGGGCGTCCGCTGGAAGCGATGGCCGCCGACTGGGACGATGCCGTTGCGTCGTTCGCTCCCATTCGCGAGCGCTATCTGCTGTACTAGGAAGACTGATGGACGCGGACGAACGGCAAGCCCTGGTGGCGCGGTACAGGGCGGGGTATCAGGCGGTGGCGAATGCCCTCGAGGGCGCGACCGACGCGGAGCTGGATGCGCGTCCGGCGCCCGGCAAGTGGTCGGCGCGCCAGATTGTCCATCACCTGGCCGACAGCGAGATGACCAGCGCGATCCGGCTACGGCTGATGATTGCCCACGATTGGCCCGCCATCGGCGCCTACGATCAGGACGAGTTCGCCCTACGGCTCCACTACGACCGGCCACTCGGCGCCTCGCTCGCGGCGTTCCGCGCGGCCCGCGAGTCGACCGGGGAGCTGCTCGACAGACTGAACGACGACGACTGGACCCGAACCGGCGATCACCCGGAACATGATCGCTACGGGGTCGAGGAATGGCTCCGGATCTACGCGGCCCACGCGCACGACCACGCCGATCAGATCCGGCGGGCGCGCGCCGCCGCGACAGGAGGATGATCCGGCCCGCCGTCACACCGGCCCCCGCACTGTCATGGCTCCATCGAAAGCGCTGAGTATCGACCTGACGACGCGGATCGTCGCCGCGCCGACACAGGTCATCTCCGCCTTCTTCGACGCCGAGGCGCTCGCGGCCTGGTGGCACACCATCGGTTCGGTAACCACGCCGCGCCCGTTCGGGATCTATGCGGTGGAGTGGGAATCGACGCCGTTCGAGGACCCGGTGCTCGGCACGCTGGGGGGCGTCCTGTACGGCACCGTCATGGAGTTCCGCAACGGACACGAGTTCTTCGTAGCGGACAGCTACTGGCTGCCCCCGGAGAGCCATCCGATAGGACCGATGTCGCTCGAAGTGCGGTGCCGGGTCGACGGGGCGGGGACCCTGCTGCGGGTGCGGCATCATGCGATGGGCGACGGGGAACGCTGGCAACGCTACGCCGCGCTGATGCAGAGGGGCTGGGACTCGTCGCTCGAAGCGCTCAAGCGATATCTCGAAGATGGCGCCGAGCCGCGCCTCCCCCCGCGCGGCCTTTCCGCGGGAACGTGGCGCTGACGTCGCGCGCAGCATGCCGACGGCACGGATCGTCATCGTCGGTGGGGGGGTAGTCGGGTCGTCGATCGCGTGGCACCTGCAGACCGGCGGGGCCGAGGTCGACGTCACCGTCATCGAGCGCGACCCAACCTATCGCCGCGCGTCGTCGTTCCTGGCGATGGGGGGTGTGCGGCAGCAGTTCAGCTCCGCCGCCAATATCCGGCTGGCCCAGCGGAGCGTCCGCTTCTACCGGCAGTTCGACGAGGTGATGGGCGCGCCCGGCGCGCGGCCCCGCGCCTGGTTCCGGCAGCGCGGCTACCTGTTTCTCGTAAACGACGCGATGGTCGAGCGCTTCGAGCGCCGCTATGCAACGCAGCGGTCGCTCGGCGCCAACATCGAGCGTCTCGACGTCGAGGCAATCCGCGCGCGCGTGCCGGACCTGCGGCTCGACGACATCCGCTTCGGCCTGTTCGGCCCGGACGACGGCTACGCCAACCCGCGCGAGGTGCTGGCCGGGTTCCGGCGGGCGGCGGAGGCGGCGGGCGCGAGCTACGTCACCGATGCCGTGACCGGCGTGGCGGTCGACGGCGGGCAGGTGCGGGGCGTCAGGCTGGAGGGCGGTGCGACGGTTCCGTGCGACGCCCTGGTGAACGCGGCCGGCCCGTTCGCCGCACGCCTCGCCGCGATGGCGGGGGTCGACCTGCCGGTCACGCCGGTTCGCCAGCAGTTGTTCCGCTGCGCCCTCCCCCGCCACTGGCCGTACCGCTTTCCGGTGGTGGTCGATCCGACCGGCGTCCACTGGCGGCATGACGACCCCGCGCAGCCGGACGGGCAGGATCGGATCGTGATTGCGAAGACGAAGCTCGACGAGCCGGCGGGCGAGAACTTCGACTGCGACACGTCCCGCTGGGAGACGGACTTCCGTCCGCCGCTCGTGGCGCGTCTCCCGGCGTTCGAGACGATCGAGCTGATCGAAGGGTGGGCCGGGCTCTACGAGATGACGCCCGACCACAACCCGCTGATCGGCCAGCACCCGGACCTGGCCGGCTTCTACGTCGCCAACGGCTTCAGCGGCCACGGCCTGATGATGTCGCCAGCGGTCGGCGCGGCGATGGCGGAGCTGCTGACTGCCGGTGCGTCGACCGGCGTCGACATCACGCCGTTCGATCCGGGACGGTTCGCGCGGGACGAGGCGTTCCACGACGATGCGATGATCTGAGGATGCAGGCCGAGACGATTGCCGGAATCGGTGCGGCGCTTCGCGCCGGCCGGAAGACCGCAGCCACGCTGCTGAATGACTGTCTCGCCGCCATCGCCGCCCGGAACGGCGAGCTGAACGCGTTCGTCCTGGTGCGCGATGCGGAGGCGCGGGCAGAGGCGCGCGGCGTCGATGATGCGCTGGCCGACGGCGAGGACCGCGGTCCGCTGCAGGGCATTCCGATTGCACTGAAGGACCTGATCGATCTCGAAGGCGCCCCTACCACCGCCGCCTCCCGGCCGCTGCTCGGCAACGTGGCGCGCGCCGATGCGCCGGTCGTGACGCGCCTGCGCGAGGCGGACGCCGTGATCATCGGCAAGTGCAACCTGCACGAGCTCGGTTTCGGCACGACCGGGGAAGAGTCCGCCTTCGGCATGACCCGCAACCCGCACGCGCCGGACCGCAGCGCGGGCGGATCGAGCAGCGGCTCCGCCATCGCGGTAGCGACCGGCATGGCCGTCGCGTCGATCGGGACCGACACCGGCGGCTCGATCCGGATTCCCGCCTCCGCCTGCGGCGTGGTCGGTCTGAAGCCGACCCACGGTGAGGTGAGCCTGGAAGGCATCGTGCCTCTCGCGCCGTCACTCGACCATCCCGGACCGATAGCGCGACGCGTCGAGGACGCGGCGGCGGTCTTCCGCGTCATCCGGGACGCGGCCGGAGATGACGACCTCCCGGCAGCCCCCGCGCAGCCCCGCCTCGGGATTCCGCGCCGCTACTTCTTCGACCTGATCGAGCCGGCGGTCCGGGCTGCCTTCGACGCCGCCGTCTCCCGTCTGGAGGCGGAAGGCGTGATTGTCGATCCGGCCGACATCGCGCGCGCGGAAGAGACGCCGGTGGTCTACGCCCGAACGCAGCGCTCGGAAGCGTTCCGGTGCCACGCCGCGCTGCTCGAACGGCACGCTGCCGATCTCTCGGCCGGCGTCCGCGAACGGCTCGCGTCCGGCCGCGGCATATCGGGCGACGACTACGCGGAGGCCCAGGAGCGACGCAGGGTGCTGGCGGCGGCGGTGGACGCCGCGCTGGAGAGTCGCGATGCGCTGCTGCTGCCGACGCTCCCGATCGTCCCGCCGCTGATTGGCGCCGAGACCGTTCACCTGAACGGCAAACGGGAACCGGTCCGGCCGCTGATGCTCCGGCTGACGCAACTCTTCGACGTCACCGGGCACCCGGCGATCTCGATCCCGTGCGGCGAAGCGGGAGGCGTGCCGGCGGGCGTGCAACTGGTGGGGCGGCGCGGCGAGACGGACCAACTGCTGGCGGTCGCCGCGGCGCTGGAAGCGGTGATCCGGGGATAGGGGCGCCCGGCTCAAGGGTTCGCCGGCGTCCACGCCGGCATCGGCGCGGGCGTCTTCGCCGGCCTACCGGCCCTCGAGGTCGCTGTAGCTGGCGCCGGGGGTCGGCTCGGTGTCGACCGGGAGGCCGGCTTCGGCCCAGCCCTCGTTGAGCACCTGCCCGGTGAACCGATCCCGCGCACCACCGAAGCCGCCCATGACGTTGCAGACACTGGTGTACCCGGAGTTCGCCAGGATCTGCGCCGCCTGCGACGACCGGCCACCCATCTGGCAGCCGATCAGCAGCTTGGAGTCCGTCGGGTAGTTCGCCTGCATCACCTGGAGGAACTGCACATTGGGCTGCATCTGGCCGGTCGCCGGATCGCGGTGCAGCAGCGGCACGTTGTGCGCGCCCGCCGGGTGGCCCGCGTCGTACTCCGGAACCGACCGGACGTCGATGTACGTGTAGTCCTCCGCCGCCCGCAGCGCCTGCGCCTGCCGCACGTCCACGTGTGTCACGCTCACAAGCGAAATAGTAGCATCTTGCCGGAACGCTGCTGCGCCCTCGGGATGCCCGGCCGGCGGAATGTGCCGGCACCTGACCGCGAGCGTCCCGCCCACGGGCGTGGACGGGGCGCCGGGACAATCCTCAGTCGAATGCTTGCCCCTCTCTTTCACCGGTGGGAACGTCGCCTGGTCGCGCGGACGACCGACCGGCTGGTGCGGCCGTTCGAATGGGGACTCGACTGGGTGTTCGACGCACCGCCCGCCGGCGATCCGGCCGACGCGCTGCGCCGGTGGGCGGCGGAACAGACCGCCGCGAGCGGGCAATTCTATGCGGCGCCGCCGGGCGACGAGTTCACGTTCGACGGGCATCACGTCTCGTTTCCGAGCGCCTTCCACACGCCGCATCCGGAGAACAACACCGTCCGCGCGCGGTACTTTCCGGCCGCGGCGCGGAATGGTGCGGCGCCGACACGCGCGGTCGTGATCCTGCCGCAGTGGAACGCCGACGCGAACGCGCATGTCGCGCTGGCCCGGATCATTGCGCGGTGCGGCATCAGCGCGGTGCGGCTCAGCCTGCCGTACCACGACGATCGGATGCCGCCCGAGCTGCACCGGGCGGACTACATCGTGAGCGCCAACGTCGGGCGCACCGTGCAGGTCTGCCGGCAGGCGGTGCTCGACGCGCGGCGGACGGTCGACTGGCTCGAATCGCGCGGCTACGACCGGATCGGCATCCTCGGCACCAGCCTCGGATCGTGTCTCTCGATGCTGACCGCAGCGCACGACCCGCGGATCCGCGCGGCGGCGCTCAATCACATCTCGCCGTACTTCGCCGACGTGGTCTGGGAAGGGCTCTCGACGGCGCACGTGCGCGCGGGGTTCGACGGCGCGGGCGGCGCCATCGACCTCGGGACGCTGCGCGACTGCTGGCTGCCGATCAGTCCCGCGCCGTTCGTCCACCAGATGCGGGGGACGCGGACGCTGCTGGTCTACGCGTTGTACGACCTGACGTTCCCGCTCCGCCTGTCGCGGCAACTGGTGGATCAGTTCCGGGCAGACGGTGTCGACCCGAAGGTGTGCGTCCTGCCGTGCGGACACTACAGCACCGGCGTTGCGCCGTTCGCCTGGATGGACGGCTGGGCACTGGTGCAGTTCCTCCGGCGGTCGTTGTAGGCCGCGCCCGGGGCGCACCCGCCGGCCTCTTACGGCCCGCCCGTGTCGGCGCCGTCCGCCGGCGCCTCGGCCGGGTCACCCAGGCCAAGACCGCCGAGCGACGGCCGCACCTCCGGCGGCCCGACCACCACCACGCCTAGCGCGTCCGGATGGATGTGACGCCGGGCCGCTTCGGTCGCCGCGGCGGCGTCGACCGCCTTGACGCGGGGAACGAACATCGCGTACTCGTCGTCCGGCAGGTCGTGCAGCGCGAGCCGGAGCGCTGCCCGCGCCACCTGCCCCGAGGTCTCGAAGGCGCGTGGAAACCCGAGCGTCAGCGCCGGCTTCGCGACCGACAGTTCTTCGTCGGTAACCGGGCGCGCATCCCGAATGGCGCGCAGCTCGTCGATCGTCTCGCGGATGGCGTCGGCGGTAACCGCCGCGTCTACCGCCGTCCCGACATCGAACGGTCCCCGGCCGCGACGCGCATCGAACGTCGAATGAACGCCGTACGTATAGCCCTTCGCCTCGCGCAGGTTCATGTTGAGGCGGCTGGTGAACTGCCCGCCCAGTACCATGTCCATCACGCGGACCGCGTGGAAGTCATCCGCCGTCCGGGCGATGCCGAGGTGGCCGACCCGGATCTCCGACTGCACCGCCCCTTCGCGCGGGACGAACGTCAGACGCGCGGATGGCGGCGCCGGATCGGCTGGCGGATCGGGAAGGGGCACGGGTGACCTGGAGACCATTCCGCCGCCTCCGGCCCCCTGCGCCGCCGCTTCCAGCGCTTCGTCGTCCCCCGCGATGATCAGCGTCGCGCGTTCGAACCGATAGTGGGCGGCGTGGAACGCCCGGACATCATCGCCGCCAAGCGAACTCAACGTCTCGGTCCCGCCCAGCGCCGAGTGGCCGTAGGGGTGCTCTCCGTACAGCACACGCCTCCAGGTGCGGTTGGCCACCGCGCCGGCGGCGTGGCGCAATTGCGCGATCCGGCTGAGACGCAGTGCGCGAACCCGATCGATGTCCGCCCCGTCGAACCGGGGTTCGATAGCCACCTCCAGCAGCAGCGCCAGCGCCTCCCGCGCGTGGCGCGCGAGGGCCGAGACCGACAGGACCGTCGCGTCGCTCGACACGTCGAAGCCGAAACGCGCACCGAGCCGTCCGAGCGCCTCGTGCAGTTCCATGCCGTTCCGCACCCGCGTGCCGTCGTCCAGCAGGTCGGCGGTCAATCCGGCCAACCCGCCGCATCCGGACGGGTCCGCGGCAGAACCGGAAGGAATGAGCAACGCCAGCGTGACGAGCTCCGTCCGGCGGTGCGGCACCATCCAGATACGGAGACCGCCGGCGCCGTGGCTACGGGTGATCGCCGGAAACGCGGCGGGTGCGCTCCCCCCGACCGGCGGCAGTTGGCTCCGGTCGATCGCCGTCACGACGCCTCCACCGGCGTCGCGCCGTCGAGGGCGCGATCCGCGGCGCCCGCCGGCACGACGCTCAGGGCGATCCGCGCCGCCGGATCGAGCCGTCGGCCGAGGGCGGCGGCGACGCCCTCGCGTGTCGCACGGGTGTAGCGCGCCAGATCTTCGGCGAGATAGTCGGGCCGGCCCGCCATGACGTTGTAGTTGTTCAGCAGGTCGGAGCGCCCGCCGAAACCGCCGATCGATTCACGCCGGGCGGCGAAGTCCGCTTCGAGCCGGTTCCGGGCGCGCCCCAGTTCGTCGTCCGACGGGCCGTCCGCCGCCAGCCGCGCGAGCTCGCCGGTGATCACGCGGTCGAGATCGCCCAGCGCGCGTCCGGGCGCGGCGGTGGCGATTACGCCGAACATGCCGGAGAGCTCCTGCGAGTACTGATGCGCCGACACGTCGGCCGCCCACTGCCGGTCATGCAGCAGCGCGCGATACAGCCGCGACGACTTGCCGCCGGCGAGGATCTCGGACGCGAGGTCCAGTTCGGCGTCGTCCTCGGCGTAGAGCGACGCCGACGGCCAGGTGAGGTAGAGCCGCGGAAGCTCGACGCGGTCGGACAGCAGCAGCGATGCCGCGCGTTCGCGCGGATCGACGGCCGGAGGAACGACCGGCGCCGGCGCGTCGCCCGCCGGGATGTCGCCAAAGTAGGCCTCCACCCGCTCGATCGCCTCGTCGACCACGACGTCGCCTGCCACCACCAGTGACGCGTTCGCCGGATGGTAGTACGCGGCGAAGAACTCCCGGACCTGATCCAGGTCGGCCGCGCGCAGGTCCTCGACCGATCCGATCACCGGCCAGTGGTACGGATGGTCCGGCGGGTAGTGTGCCTCGTCGAGCACCAGCGACACCATGCCGTACGGCTGATTCTCGTAGCGCTGCCGCCGCTCGTTCAGGACGACGTCACGCTGATTGTCCAGTTTCTCCTGCGTCAGCGCGGGCAGCAGGTGTCCCATCCGGTCCGATTCCATCCAGAGGGCCCGCTCCAGCGCGCCGCGCGGCACCACCTCCCAGTAGTTGGTCCGGTCGGGGCTGGTGGACCCGTTCAGGGCCGCTCCCGCCTCCTGCAGCGGCCGGAAGTAGCTGTCCGGCTGGTGGGCGGACCCCTCGAACATCAGGTGCTCGAAGAGGTGCGCAAACCCGGTCCGGCCCGGCCGCTCGTTCTTCGAGCCGACGTGGTACCAGAGGTTCACGGCGACGATTGGACAGTGGCGATCCTCATGCACGATCACCTGCAGCCCGTTGTCGAGGGTCACCTTGACGTGCGGAATCTCCGCCGTGTTGCTGTCGGCCACGGACTACTCCCCCACCATCTGCACCACAACCTGCCGGTCGCGCGGGCGCGTATCGAATTCCGCCAGGACAATCTGCTGCCACGTGCCGAGACGCACCTGTCCGCCGGTGAATGGCAGCGTGAGCGAAGGCCCGATCATCGCCGCCCGCACGTGGCTCGACCCGTTGTCGTCTCCCCACCGTTCATGGTGCGCGTAGGCGCCGGCGCGCGGCGCGATCTGCTCGAGCAGGCGATCGAAGTCGGCGACCGCGCCCGGCTCGAACTCGATCGTCGTGACGCCGGCGGTCGAGCCGACGACGCAGACGGTCACGATGCCGTCCGACAGGCCGGACGCCGCCACGGCCGACGCCACCACCTCCGAGAGGTCGCGCATGTCACCCTGTCCGGACGTCCGCAGATCGTGCGTGATGGTCTGCACCATGGCTGCCTTGGAAACGGGTCATTGTAACGCCATCGCCCCGGACGGCCCGCCCGCCCCGGGTTACAATTCGGGCGTGCGGAGACGGAACGGAATCGCGCGCTACTGGCGGACCGGACGGCGGGCTGCGGTCGTCGCGCTACTGACGCTGGCGGCCGGCGCCGGCCTCGGCCGGGGCGTTGCGGCCCAGGAGGGGACGCTCGCCTTCGATCCGCCCGACGAGTGGATCGTCGAGACTGTCTCCTCGCCGATGCGTCTCGCAGAGTTCACGCTGCCGAGGGCGCAGGGGGACGTCGAGGATGGCGAACTGACCGTCTTCTACTTCGGCGGAGGCGGAGGCGACGTCGACGCGAATCTGGAGCGGTGGACGAACCAGATGCTGCAGCCGGACAACAGTCCGTCCGCGGACGTGGCGACGACCACGAGCTACATGGTGGGCGAGCTCGCCGTCACACTGCTCGACGTGCCGGGAATCTTCGCCGCCGAGGTGATTCCCGGGTCCGGGATGCGATACCACAAGCCGGGATACCGGCTGAAGGCGGCAGTGGTGGAGACGCCCGCCGGCCCCTACTTCTTCAGGCTGACCGGACCCGAGCAGACCGTGCGCACATGGGAAGACCGTTTCGGCGCCCTGCTCGAATCGCTCCGGATCGAGTAGGGCAGGCGGCGCGCTTCACCCTGGGCGGAAACGCTTCGGGCTCAGCGCCCCACTGGCATGAAGCGCTGAACGCGGCGGCCTTCCTGCTCCGCCACGTAGACATTCCCGTTCGAGTCGACGCCTATGCCGTGCGGTAGCGTGAACTGTCCCGGGTAGGGGCCGGGACCGCCGCCGAAGCTGGTCACGACCTCTCCGCTCCGGCGGTCGATCACGTCCACCATCACGCTGTTCTGGTTCAGGACGAAGATCCAGCGTTGTTCCGGATCCGGCGAGAAGTCGAGCACGACCGCGGTGCCGCGCGTCCCGGTCCGATCGGGCGTTCGCGGCGTCACCGGCGTGAACGGCACGTCGATGTTCCCCTGGAAGACGCCCATCCGATCGAAGACCTGTATGCGATCCGCCCGCCGGTCGCAGACGTACACCAGGCCGTCGTTCGACAGCCGGAGGCAGTGCGGCAGTGGCGTGATCTCCTCGCCCGGCGCACGATGAAGCGGCCACTGTCGGAGAAACGTCCCGTCGCGGTCGAGAACGGCGATGCGGGAGTTGCCGCCGGTCAGCTCGCCGTCGGCCACGTAAATCTCTCCCGTTGCCGCATCGACGTCGACGCTCGCCGGCAGGAAGAACTGCGCCCGGTCGGAGTTGAGCGGACGGCCGTCCCGCGTGCCGTCCGACGAGTCGTAACGGCCGGTCTCACCGATCTGCCGCAGCATCTCGCCGCCGGCTGAGTACTGCCGCAGGACGCCCGTGCCCGCAGCGACAATCCAGACGTTGCCGTCACCGTCGACATGGCAGTCGTGCAACCGGCTGCCGATCCGGTCCGGATCGCCCCATGATCCGGCGACCGTGCCGGCGGGATCGATCTCGATGACGGGAGGCGCCAGGCGCGCCCCGTCGAGGTCAGCGGCGACGATGTTCTGCCGGTTCAGCACCCAGACATGATCGCGGCCGTCGACGCACATGCCGCCCAGCCCCCCGGTGATCCAGTGGTCTCCCAGGGGAAGTTGCGGCCAGTCGGGATCGAGCTCGTAGCGAGGCGTGTCCTGTGCCGAGGCGGGCGCGGCGGCAAGCAGGCAAGCCAGCAGCGGCGCCGCGGCGGTGCGTCCTGCAAGGGATGAGATCCGCATGCGGACGATGCTATCCCGGCAGCGGCGTCGAGGACGGCGGTGATTCCGGTGGCGGCGGCGCCGCGGGAGAACGCGGCTCCGGTGGCGGCGCCGCGGGCGCCGATGGTCCCGGCCGCCGCGTCACCGGCGCGCCCAGGCCGTTCAGGATCAAGGCGCCCAGACCCGCCGTCCAGGCCGCGTACTCGATCAGCAGGCCGGTCAACAGGAACATGAAGCCGAGCGCCCGGAACAGCCCGCCGGCTACTTCCAACGCCTCCCCCATGATCGTCGGAACCACCAGCAGCACGATGCCCGCCCAAACGGTGGTGTAGCTGGCGGGTCCGAACGCCCCCATCCGGCTGCGCGCAGAGCGACCCACTCCGAGAGCGACACCCGTGAAGCCGACGATCGACACGCAGACGAGCGCCAGGATCACGAACGGCGCGAGCAGCAGCAGCGGGATGCCGATGATCGATATCAGCAGCAGGATAACCGTCAGGATCGATACCGGGACGAGGAGCATCTGCGCCAGGAAACCAACCAGGCCCGCCTTGAGCGGCTCCGAAGCCGCGCGCTCGGCCACGCGTTCGACCATTCCGCGCGTCCCAAGGAAGGCCATCGCCGCGAGCAGCGCGAGGAAGAGCACCCGCACGACCGTCCCCGCCAGGTCCCACGTCCGCGCCAACCGGGACCGGGTCGACGCAAACGGCCAGATGTCCGGCCGCAGCCCGCTCAGATCGATGTTCAAGTCTCCCATGTCGACAACGTCACCCTGGACCGAGGCGCCGCGCGCACGACGTAGCGGCCCCCCGATGGTCACGATATCGCCGACGACGACCGCCTCTGACCCGAGCCGCGTGAAGCCGCCGATCGCGACGACGCTCTCCCCGACTTCGCCCTCGATGACGATGGGGGCACCGAACGCCACGACATCGCCGGTCACCTCACCGCGCACGGTGATCGGCGCGCCGATCACCACGACGCTGCCGTCGACCCGTTCGCCCGGTCCGACCCTCACCGGCGTACCGATGCGAAAAATCTCTCCTCTGGCTGCTTGACGCCCCACCTCCCGGCGACCGTCCCGATCCGGCTGCGGCCATCGCGTCTCGACCACGGTGGGCGCGGCGACGGCGACGACAGTCAGGAACGCTACGGCAAACGCTCGCGTGCATCGGATGGTAGCCATCACTCTTGCTCCGTTCCCTGATCCGGACGATCGTCCGCCTTCACCGTCTCGCCACTCTGCGGCTCTGCCGAGAGCATCCGGTCGAGCCCGTAGAGCGCGGCGAGGCCGAGGAGCTCGACTCCGACGATTGCGCCGACAAAACCGGGGGAACTCATTGCGGATCCGATGGTTCTAATGGCGGTCATACCCACCTCCCAGAAACCCTGTCCCTCCGCGAGCGCCTGCACCAACCACGTGAAACCGGAGGCGACAGCGGCCACGAGCGCCACGAACTGCGCGAGGATGTAGGGTGCCAGAAGGACACCGCCCGCAGCGACCAGCCACAGCGCCGCGACACCGGCCACCGCCACTCCCACCACCCGCCGCAGCCGCACCCGCGTCCTCCTATCGCGGGTGTTCGCTACCACCCACCACCAGATGATACGCAGGCTCGGAGCGCAAGGTTCAGCGGTCGGCGCCCACGGGCTCCTAGGCCCCGGCCGCCGCGCGCGACCGCATCCAGCGAAGCGCAGCCGCCAGGTCGACCACGGTGTGGACCAACTGCTCGATGCGCCCGGTCAGCTCCGGCGTCGGCTCGCGTTGCGCCGTGAAGTCGTCGGTCGCAGCATAGACGTAGCGCGGAATGATGTAGCTCCGGAAGTCGAACATCAGGCTGTTGGCCAATCCAATCGGCGCCATGTAGCTCCGCTGGCCGCCCGCCGCGCAAAGAAAGCCGACCGGCTTCTCGGCCCACGCGTTGCCCGTGAGCTCCACCAGATTCTTGACGGCGGCGTTGAGATCGTAGTTGTAGACCGGCGCCGCTATCAGCACCGCGGCAGCGCCTGCCACCTTCTCCGTGATCGGATCGATCGACGGGTGGTCGTAGCAGGTCGTGCCGTCGCAGATTGGAAGGTCCCAGTCGCGGAGGTCGATCAGGTCGTGCCGCGCACCAATCGCGTCGAGCGCGGCATCCGCCGCGAGCGCCAGCAGATGCGACCGGCTGGAGGGGTTCAGGGAACAGGAAACGACCAGCACAGGGCCGCCGCCGGTTTCGGAATCAGCCACGCGACGAAGTATATGGACTACTCCGGCACCGGAAGTTGCCGGCTCTCCGACTCGCGCGCCTGATCGAAGGCGGGAAGCGGCTCGGCGGAACGGACCTGCTCCAGCCAGAAGACACCGTCGTACGGGATGGAGTTGCCGCGCGTGCCGACGAAGTCGACGTCACCGTCGCCATCCATGTCGCGGGCGATGAACTTGTCGAACATGCCGCGGACCCGGCGCGAGACGTCGCGGCGGATCCAGGCGCCGGCCGGATCATCCCCCTGCTCGAACCAGCTCAGTCGTCCCGCACGGTGGTTGGGGGCCAGCTCCACCGCATCGGCGTCACGCGGATCCTGGCTGTAGGCGCCGGAAAAGAGATCGAGCCGGCCGTTGCCGTTGATGTCGGTCAGGACGAAGCCGACCAGCCGATCCGGCAGGAGGTCGCCGATCTCGTGCGCCCGCCATGGCTCGCCCGACGCCGCTCCGCCCGCCGGCTGCTCCAGCCAGACCACGCCCCGCTGGTTGTCGCGGACCACGATGTCGATCAGGCCGTCGCCGCTCAGGTCCGCATAGTCCATGTTGAAGCCGGTCACGACCGCCTCGGGCGTGATGTCGATCCGGTGTTCCTCGAACACGATCGGGCCTCCGTCGGAGGTGACGTTCTCGAACCAGAAGACCCGGCGCTCCATTCGGGACCCGGCGACCACGTCCAGGTCACCGTCGGCGTCCAGGTCGAACGGCTGCGAATTGATCGGAACGATGACGCGTGTCAGCTCGTGCTCCACCCAGGCATCGCCGTCGAGCGGATCGTCCGGGAGGGCAAACCACGAGACCGCGTGCTTCTCGGTCGTGCCGGGCGGGGGGTTCTGCTCGCCCTTGTTCGGCGCCACCACCTCGGGCCGCCCGTCCTGATCGAAGTCGGCCAGGAAAACCCGAATGTACGAGCCGCGGTCGTGCGTGACGGACGGGATCACGCGCTTCCAGTGCGTCTCACGCCCCGCCGCGCCCGGGTTCTCGAAGTAGATCAGGTGCGCCAGTTCGCACGCGACGATCACATCGGGATAGCCATCCCCGTTCATGTCGCCGATCGCGACATCTTCTGCCGCGCCCGCCTCCTCGCCCTCGGCCAGCGTGTAGAGATCCCAGACGTCCGGGTCGTCCGACCCGTAGGCGATCCGGACATGGCCGTCGGGCACACCGTCGTAGGTGACGTCCGATTCGTGGACCGAGACGATGTCCGGGTGGCCATCCCGGTCGAGGTCCGCCATCTCCAGGCCGTCGCTGCCGCCGACGGCGACACCGCCCACCGCCAGGTCGTCGATGATGTGCTCGCGCCAGGAAATATACGACCCGTCGACGGCCTGGGAGCGCGTCGGGGTATCGGCAACGGCGATCGGCGCGGCTGCCGCGTCCGAAGGATCCTCTGCCGCGCCCGGGGGGTCCTCTGCCGTCCCTGCCGCGCATCCGGCCAGAAGAGCCGTGGCCGCCAGCAGGACAGTCGGTTTTCGCATGGCGTTCCTCCCCGCCACCCGTGCGTCAGGGCGCGGAAGCCGAAGGATGGACCGTGACCGAGACGTTGACCGGCGTCGTCAGAATGGCGTCGTCCGCCACCGCCTGCAGTATGTACTCGCCCGGCTCACTGAAGCTGACGGTGGTGACAGCCCGACCCCCGTCGCCGATCTCCGGAACCCGCGAATCGAACGTGACCGTGCCCGGGCCGCGCCAGTGGAGCCAGGTGACCGCGAGGCCGGTGCGCGCCGCGTTCCGCGGATCGATCATCGCCTGCGTCTGCGGGCCCGGGCGCGGCCTCCGTTCCGCCATCCGCGGGTTGGGCGGCGGGAAGCCGTCGTCGCCGGCAATGACCGCGATCTCCAGCGAATCGGGCAGCGTCACCTCGTGCCCATCGCCCCCCTCGACGCTGATGAACGGCGCCGCATTGTCGCCGTAGTCGGTGACCGACTGAATCCCGGGCGTGCGGTTGAGTGACTTCACGCCGTCGTCGATCTCCCAGACCGGCCACAGGTGGCCGTGGGCGCGGTCGGTTCGGCCGTTATGCGTCAGTGTCCAGATCAGATCCTGGTCGCCCCAGTCCGCCGGCACCCGGACTTCGAAGACGAACTGCTGCCGCCGGTTGTAGAAGTGGGTTGGCTGGCCGCGGTCCTGCGGACCCGGCTCGACGAGGTTGTCCGGGCCGACCGGGATGACCGGCTGCTCCTCGTAGTTCCGGTTCAGGTAGCCGAACACCATGGTGAACGACCCGTCGGTGTTCCGCTCCCATCCCTCGAAGACCGGCTGGACGTTCTGGCCCCGCAGCCAGCGCTGCTGTGCGGAACCGGGAATCGCGGCGAGCCCCAGGACGATGGCGAGCAGGGCAACGGCCGGCACGATGCCGGCGCACCAGGACAGGGGCCGGCGGACTGCGGACGTGGAGGTCCGCCCACTCGTGAACGCGCCCACCGCCGCCTACTCCTCGTTGTCCGCCAGGGCTGACTCGCGGGCGTCGAGCTCGGCCTGGAAGTCCTCGTCGTTCAGCTCGTACCAGCTCACCCAGGAGAAGGCCATGTCATCGCTCGAACGCTGGCCGAAGCCGGCCCAGTTCGTCGGGTCGTCGTTCCAGCGGTTGGCGTCCGAGTTGTCGTGCCAGCTCGTCACCTGCAGGACCGTCCCCTTCGGGAGCAGCGGCGCCAAATGGTCGGCGTAGTTGTAGACGATGTGCCAGCCGAAATCCCAGTCGGCGCAGCTCAGCACGTCGGTCGAATTGTCCGGCAGAATCGCGGTGAGGCACTGCCGCTTGCCCAGGTTATGCAGGTGCGCCTGGAACGCCGTGAGGTGGGTGTTCTCCCGCAGGCGGTAGTAACCGTCGTGACGGACGTTCGACTCGCCGGGCGGGATGTCGAGGTCCTCATTGTCGCCGACGTGCGCCGAGATCAGCCGACGCTCCGGCACCACGCCGTCCGGGTAGAACTGCAGGCCGACGCGCGTGCGGTCGGTCGTCTCGACCCCGATCGCCGCGTAGTGCAGGTTGAAGATGATCTGCGCACCCGCCTTGATCTGGCGGCCGGTGCCGTCAGGGAAGATGTCGCCGTTCTTCCCGAGCGCGTACTCGTTCAGGAACTGGCGGCGGTCGCTCTCCGCATCCTCGGTCATCAGCGTCACGGCGTGGTGCACCACCGGGAAGCCCGTGATCGATGGCTTCGTCTCCACCGCCTTGATCCACTTGTCCTCCGTCAGGCCGGAGTCGGAGACCAGGTTGCCCCACCAGTTGGGCGCCTCGGCCGAAACGGTGAACGGTTCCGGAATCTCGACGATCCAGTCCGGCTCGCCGATCTTCCACTCGGCGATGTCGCGGAACTCGCGCGGCGGCGGGAGGTCGGCCGGGTTGCCGCGCGGCGCACCGGCGTCGACCCAGGCGGCGACCGTCTCGATCTCCTCTTCACTGAGGGAGTAGTCGTACTTGAATTCCTGAATGCCGATGTTGCGGTCGATGTACCACGGCGGCATCGAGCGGGTGACCACCTTCTCCCGGATCGAGCGGGCCCATGGCCGCGCCTCCTCGTAGGTGAGAAGCGACATCGGGGCGATCGAACCGGTCCGGTGGCACTCCTGGCAGGAGCGCTGCAGGATCGGCGCGACATCCTTCGTGAAGGTCACCTCGTCCTGCGCCGCGGCGTCCGCGGGCAGGGCAACCAAGCCGAGCGCGGCGACCGCGACCGCCGCCAGACCGAACTGAAGTCTCGTGGTGCGCGACATACTCGTTTTCTCCGTTACGACTGGGCCGCGATTCCTCTATTCGTCGTTGGTCGCGCGGGCGTCCCGTTCCCGAGCCCGGCGCTCGTACTGTTCGTCGGTCATGAACGCGATGTCGGTCCAGCCGTGGCCCATCTCGTCCATCGTCCGGCTGCCCCAGCCGATCCAGGCCGACGGATCCGGGTTGTGCCGGTTGTTGGCGGTGTTGTCGTGCCACGAAACGGTATGGAGGATCGTCCCCTTCGGGAAGAGGTGCGGCTCCTCGTAGGGATAGACGATCTGCCACGTCTGCTCGTAGTTCACCACGTCGGTCAGCACTTCGCGGCGGCCGTCGAGGTGGATGGCCTCGAGCAGCATCCGCGCGCCCCGGAAATGCATGTGGGGCTGGAAGCTCAGAATCATCGCCGCCTGCGGCAGCGGCCAGAACCGCTCGTGTCGGACGACGGTGTTCGGCGGGATGCTCATGAGCGCTACGCCGTTCAGGGTGTTGTCGTCGATGATCGCACCGGGCGGCATCCGATCGGCATGCAGGTCGAGATCGTGCCCGGCGCTCAGCAGCCGGTCCTCGACCGCCTCGCGGTTCAGCTCCCAGTCATGGCCGACCCCGGTCCGGATCCGGTGCGCGGTGACGATCAGCTCCGGCACCTCCCCTTTCGGGTAGAACTTGATCCCCACCTTCTGCCGGTCGATCGTCTCCTCGCCCCACGGGTGATAGTGCGGCGCGAAGCGGAACTGCCCGCCCGCCGGCAGCTTCCGGCCGGTTCCTTCCGGGTAGTACTGCCCGGTGCTACCCATGGCGTACTCGATCAGGTCGATCTCCTGGGTGTTCGACCCCATGCCGAGACGAAACGATTCGAGGTCCTCGGCCGTCTCGGGGACACTGACGTAAACGTGCGAGTGGTGGACGCAGCAGTACGCCTCGGGAATGATCTGCACCCACTTGACGTAGCGGTCCTCAGTCAGCCCCGGATCGACGATTTCGGACGGGTAGAAGTCGGCGCCCTCGGCCGGGATCGCGAAGCCCTCCTCCATCTGAACCACGAGGTCGGGCTCGCCGTAGGTCCACTCGTTCAGGTCCGCGAGGTCAAGCGGGGGCGGTGCATCGGCCGGGTTGCCGCGCGGCGCGCCGCCATCAGCCCAGGCGGCGATCGTGGCGATCTCCCCGTCGCTCAACGAGGGATCGGCGGTGTACTCACCGATGCTCCGGTCCGCGTGCCACGGCGGCATCTGCCGCTGCACGACGCGGTCCTTGATGCCGCGCGCCCAGGGGCGCGTCTCCTCGTAGGTGAGGAGCGACATCGGCGCCCCGGACCCAGGCCGGTGGCAGCGCTGGCACGACTGCTGCAGGATCGGGAGGACGTCCTTCGTAAAGGTCGGTACGCCTTCCTGGTCTTGGGCTTCGGCGGCGAACGCGTCCGCTGCGCCGCCCGTGACTCCCAGCAAGCCGACAACTGCCGCCACCGCCACGAACTGCCAAGTATTACGCATGGCAAACCCCCCGCTTGAAATCTCAAGCTATCCGGGTCAGTCTACACGGTGTCAACGCAGATTTCATCCCTCATGTCGACATCATCCATCCCTGTCCCGACACCCTTCGACCCACGGCGCCCGGCGCCTGCCCGGGCGCACCGACGTCGAATCCGGCGCGCCGACGTCGGCGCCGCGGCGCTGCTGCTGACAGCCCTGTGGGCCTCCCCTGCCGCCGCCCAGGCCTCTCAGCCGATCTACCCGGTCTATGACGGCTTCCAGGTGACTGAATCGGGCGCCTACGTCATCTCGTACGCCTACTTCAGTCACAACTTCGACCCCATGACGATTCCGCCGGGGCCGGAGAATCAGTTCGAGGTGGAGCCGGCCGACCGGGGACAGACGACGACGTTCCTGCCGGGCCACCACCGCTTCCAGTGCATCATGGTGTTCGATCCCGGCTTTGCCGGCGGCCTGCAGTGGACGCTCACGTACGGCGACACCACCACCTCCACCAGCGAGGACATGCTGCAGTACAACTGGGAGTTCGACGCAAGAACGCTGCGCCAGGCGCTGCGCGACGTCGACGTGGAGAACGCGCCGCGCGGCGTCTGTCTCAACCGTTCGCCCCTCGTGCGTCTGCTCGGGTTGCGCAACGGTCCGGAGGGAGCGCCGCCCGAGGTGAGCGTGGCCGTGGGCGACGAACTGAAGCTGTTCGGCAGCGTCCGGGACGAGGGGCTACCACGCGAAGGCGACCTCGTCTCGGAGTGGCGCGTCATCAGCGGCGACGGTGAAGTGACCTTCAGCGCGCCGAACGAACCGCGCTCGCTCGCGACGTTCGACGCGCCGGGCCGCTACGAGCTGGAGCTGTGGGCGAGCGACTCGGAGTTGGAGTCGACCTACCGCGTCGTCGTCAACGTCCCCAACTGACGGAAAGCCGCGTCCGTGACGAAACCGCTGGCGCGGCCACCCGCGTCGCGGACTACTCGGAAACCGCCACCGCGACGTGCGCGGAGGTCCAGCAGCACTGGAAGCCGCTGCCCCCGTCGCCCGTCTCGTCGAGCGCCTCCACGCGCAGGACGTAGTCGCCGGGCGCGCCGAACGTCGCCGTTGTGGTGGGGTTCTGATCGGACGACTCCTCGAATTCCTGCACCGGCTCGGCGAATTCGACATCGGCGGGGCCGCGCAGAAGGTGCCACCGCAGAACGAGGGCGGGGCGGGGCCGACGCGCCAGGATCGATGCAATCGTTGCCGGCTTCAGGTCCGTCGTCCAGACCGCCAGGTCCAGCGGCGTGCCGACCGTCGCGGTCATTTCGCGCGCGATCCCGATCGGCGGGCCGGTGAATCCTTCGCCGTCCGGCGCGAAACGGATAATCGGCGGCTCGTTGCCGTTGGACGCGTCCCGCAGCGGCTCGAGGATCCATTGCGGATCGAGGTGCATCGGGATCGACACCGTCTCGTTATTCGCCGTCACGTGCCATGTGAGCCGCGCGTTCCGGTCGTCCCCCGGAATCCGAACCGTGAAGACGCCCCAGGCGCGTCCCGGCACGAAACGGGTCGGCTGTCCCCGATCGGGCGGCCCAGGCTCGATGTAGTTGTTCTCCCCGACCGGGATGTCGAGCACTTCCTCGGTGTTCGAGTTGAAGTAACCCGCGAGCAGCGTGATGGTGCCGTCCGGATTCTCGTACCACCCTTCGTAGGCGGGATAGACGGGCGCGCCGAACTCGACGAGCGTGCGCGGGGTCTGCGCCTCGACCGGCGCCGCCTGCGCCACCAGCGCCAGCAGGGCAACTCCAACCATCCATCTTCCGGTCAAGCCTTTCGCCCGCATGCCGAATCCTCCCGGTGGTCCCTTGTACGTCAGGTGATGCCTCGTACGTCAGAGGGGCCGCCCCCTTCCGGGAAGGAGCGGCCCCCTGAACTACCCCATTTCGGCCGTCCCCGAAGGGACAGGTCATCTAGTTGTCGTTGTTGGTGGTGAGCGCCTCGCGCTCCGCGACGGCCGCTGCGAAGTCATCGTCATCCAGGTAGGTGACGTTGACCCAGGCGTGGCCCATCTCGTCCACCGTCCGGTCGCCGTAGCCGACCCACTGATTCGGATCGGGGTTGGCGCGGTTCGCCGACGTGTTGTCGTACCACGACTTCAGGTGGAGCACCGTTCCCTTCGGCAGCAACGGCGCCGCGTGGTCGGTGTAGACGTAGTTGTTGTGCCAGTTGAAGTTGAAGTCGCTCACGCGGCTCAGCACCTCCGTCGTCCCGTCCGGCAGGATGGCCGTCATCTGCATCCCCTTGCCGCGCAGGTGCATGTGAGGCTGGTAGTTCTCCACCCGGCCATTCTGCTTCAGGACGTGGAACCGCTCGGTCATCGAAATCGCGTTGGGCGGAATCGACAGGTGGTCGCTGCCACCCTCGATAGTGCTGAACGCGGCGAGAACCTGCCGGTGCTCCGGCACCTCGTCCTTCGGGTAGAGGTAGAGCCCCAATTCCACCGTGTCGGTGATCTCCTCGCCGACTGCGTGATAGTGAATGTCCCAGACGATACTCGAGCCGGCCTTGAGCAGCTTGCCGCTGTTCGGGCGCATGATCTCGCCCTGCTTGCCGACCGCCCACTCCATCAGGAGGCCGGGGCCTACGTCGGAGGCGGCGCCGAGTGCATCCTCGTCCTCTTCCTGCTGCAGCCGCGCCAGCGCATGGTGCGTGATGCGGCGGCCGTCGACGCTCGACGGCCGGATCTCGATGGCGCGAATCCACCGATCCTCGGTCAGGCCGGTCGGCACCTCCGGTTTCCACCACCGATCCTGCGCCACTGCCGGTATCGTGTGGGGCTCGGAGTGGATGATCAGGTCGGGCGGTCCGCCGAACAGGCCGGCGTAGTTCCAGACGTCGTCATCGGCGAACTCGACCGGCGGCGGCATGTCCTCCGGATTGCCGCGCGGCGCGCCGCCGTCCACCCAGCGGGCGATCGTGTCGATCTGCTCGTCGGACAACGAGCGGTCGTTCTCGAAGTCCTGGATGCCGACCGACTTGTCGATGTGCCACGGCGGCATCTGCCGGGTTTCGACGCGGGTCTTGATTGACCGTGCCCACGGCCGCGATTCCTCGTAGGTCACGAGCGACATCGGCGCGATGTAGCCCGGTCGGTGGCACGCCTGGCACTTCGCCTGGAAGATCGGCGCGATGTCCTTGGTGAACGTGGGCACCTCGTCCTCGGCGGCCGCTGCCGAGCCCGAAAGCGCGAGCACGAAAACGCCGAGGGTCAAGGCCAGAATGCGGATCTCGCGTCTCATGGAAATATTCCTCCTGCGTGCGGCCACGTACTCTAGTCCGTCCGCCAGCCGTCGCGCAACCACTATTGGGGCGCTGGCAGCCCGTGGTGAAAGCCCCGCCACGCAAGGGCGGGGACTGCCCAGCAGTCGCTACGGCGGGTAGGATCGTACTTCTACGCCGGTAAGGAAGGAACGGTGCGACAACACTGTG
This sequence comes from Vicinamibacterales bacterium, assembly GCA_965263055.1. GTDB lineage: Bacteria > Acidobacteriota > Vicinamibacteria > Vicinamibacterales > UBA8438 > VXRJ01. The sequence goes on from OZ253581.1 coordinate 1,272,780, forward strand.
CGTTCGGTACGCCGCGGAACGGGGGCCGGTTCGTCCGGGCGCGGCTTATCGCGTGCGCCTGCCTCCTGTCCCTGCTTCTCGGCGGCGCCGGCGCCGCGCCGGCGCAGAACGCTCAGGCCACCCTCACCGGGCAAGTGACCGACCCGCAGGGAGGCGCGTTCCCGGGCGTGACGGTCACCGCCGAGTCGCCCGCGCTCGCCTCGCCGATGACCGTGGTGACCGACACCGGAGGTCGGTACAGCATCTCGCTTCCGGCCGGCACGTACACGATCACGTTCGGCGTGAGCGGCTTCGCGCCGGAGAGCCGTACCGGCGTGGTGATCGCCGCCGGCGCGACGCCCAGCCTCGACGTCACGCTGCAGGTGGCGGGGCTGGCCGAGCGAGTGGACGTGGTCGGCGTCACACCGGTCCTTGGGGTCGGACTCGCTCGCGATCGGGTGGCCGGAACCGTATCGCTCGTCGACGCGAGCGAGCTGCTCGCGCGCGGCACCGCGTCGTTCGCCGACGCGCTCAACGAGCGGCTCGGATCCGTGACGCTGGAGGGGACCACGACGAACCTGTTCCAGCCGACGCTCCGGTTCCGTGGCTTCACCGCCTCCCCGATCCTCGGCCTGCCGCAGGGGATTGCGGTCTACCAGAACGGTGTCCGGATCAACGAGCCGTTCGGCGACACGGTGCAGTTCGACCTGATGCCGCAGTTCGCGATCGATCAGGTGCAGTTGAGCGCCGGCGCCAACCCGACGTTCGGTCTGAACGCCCTCGGCGGGGCGCTCTCCCTGCAACTCAAGAACGGCTTCTCGCACGAGGGATTCCGGGGCGAGGTCTCCGGCGGATCGTTCGGCCGGACCACCGCGACCGCCGAGTACGGCGCGAACAACGGCCGCTGGGCGTTCTATGCCGGCGCCACCCGCTTCGAGGAGGAAGGCTGGCGGGTCGCCTCGCCCTCCGACGTGATGCAATTGCTCGCCGACCTTGGCTACCGGGGGACCCGAGCGGAAGGCGGCATCAACGTGACCTACGCCGACACGAGCCTGACCGGGAACGCCCCGGCACCGGTCGAGTTGCTCGACGTTGATCGCCGCGCGGTGTTCACCTATCCCGACATCACCGATAACCGCCTCGGCTTCGTGCAGGGACGCGCCAACATCACCGCGTCTCCGACCTGGTCGGTGCAAGCGACCGGCTACTACCGCGACCTCGACCGCCGGACGCTCAACGGCGACGAGGCGGAGTTCGAGGCGTGCGACGACGACCTGCTGCCGGCGGGCGCGCCGGAGGGCACGCTCTGCTTCGGCGACGACGACGATGGCGACGCGGACGACGATGTTCACGACGGGTTCATCGCCATCCCGCTGATCGATCGGACAACGCAGCGCTTCATCACCGCGCTCGACGCGGTGGGCGACAGTGCGATCAACCGCACCGCGACGCGGACGCGGGGTTACGGCGCGACCGTCCAGGCGACCGCCCGAGCCTCCGCCGGAAGCCGCGAGAACACGTTCCTCGCCGGTGTCTCCATTGACCTCGCGGACATCGATTTCTCGACCAGCAGCGAGGCGAGCTCGCTGACGGAGGACCGGGGCGTCACCGGCTCCGGGCTGTTCGCGAGCCTCTACGGCCTGGGGGGTGACGACCTCTTCAACACCGGCCTCGAGAGCTCGAACGACAACGTCGGCCTCTTCGTGAGCGACACCTTCTCGCCGACGGGGCGGGTTCACCTGACGGTGTCGGGGCGCTACAATCGCGCGCGGATCGAGCTTGTCGATCTCCTCGGGACGTCGCTCGACGGAACGCACACCTTCGCACGGTTCAATCCGTCCGTCGGCGTCGTGGTCAACACCGGGGACGGCACGTCGCTCTTCGGCCGCTACTCGGAATCGTCGCGTGTGCCGACGGCAGCGGAGTTGAGTTGCGCGGACCCGGCCGAGCCGTGCCGAGTGCCGAACGCGTTCGTTTCGGACCCGCCGCTCGATCAGACCGTGGCGCGCTCGATGGAAGCCGGGGTGCGCGGCCGGTGGGGGACGGGCGAGTGGTCAGTCGCCGCGTACCGGACCCGGATCAACGACGACATCCTCTTCATCGCCTCGCCCGAACTGATCGGGACGGGCTACTTCCAGAACGCGGGCGACACGGCCCGCCTGGGCTTCGAGGTCCAACTGAGCGGCCGGGTTGCCGGCACGTCGTTGTACGCCAGCTTCGGCCTGGTGGAGGCGACGTTCGAGTCGCCCCTGCTGCTGCCGGGCGACGAGAAGGTGAACGACGCCGCGGACGACGACGGCCTGCGGGTCGATCCGGGCGACCGGCTGCCGGGCATCCCGCGCTACAGCCTGAAGGCGGGCATCCGGCGGGGGCTGACGGAGGATTGGGACGTCGCGCTCGAGACGGTAACGGCGTCAGACCGGTACTTCGCCGGCGACGAGGGTAACGATCAGGCGACGCTCGACGGCTACGGCGTTGTCACGTTCCATTCGGCGTACCGTCTCGGATCGGCTGTCGAGCTGTTCGGCCGGGTGGACAACCTGTTCGGCACGCTGTACTCGACTGGCGGCGTGCTGGCCGAACTCGAGGTGTACCTGCGCGAGGCGCCCAACGCGAGCGACCCGCGGTTCGTCTCGCCCGCCGCTGCCCGCAGCGGCTTCGCCGGGCTCCGCGTGCGGTTCTGACGCGCGCGGGAGCAGGCGGGAGCAGATCGCGCAGCAGGAGGCGCTGCTACCAAGCCCTCGGGCAACCCACGCGACGGTCCACTAGAATGGAGCGTGGCGTATGCTGGGACGCCCTCAGCCAGGAGCCGTTTTCGTTACCGCATGTCCGAGGAAACCATGGTCCTGACCAAGTCCGAACTCATCGCTGCACTACAGAACGAAGTCCGCATCCTCCTTCACCTGGCCGGCAAGATCGAACCGTCGATGCTGGACTACCGGCCGACGCCGAAGCAACGGAGTACGATGGAGCTACTGCAATACCTGTCCGGAATGGGGCCGGAACTTGCGCAGTACGCGAAGACCGGCACGTTCGACAGGGACGCCCATGCGGCAAGGTTGAAGGAAGCCGAGGGCCGGGATTTCAAACAGACGCTCGCCGTAATTGCGAGCCACCCGGGGGCGTACGCCAGCATCCTCGGTGACATGTCCGACGCCGACTTCCGCGCCGAGATGCAGGCGTTCGACGGCAATCCGACGACCAAGGGCGCGCTCATCGTCAACGTAGTCCTCGGTGGCTGCGCGGCGTACCGGACGCAACTGTTCTTGTATCTCAAGGCCTGCGGGCGCGAAGAGCTAGGTACGGCGAACCTCTGGCAGGGGGCGGACCCGGCGCCGGCCGCTGCGCCGTAGCCCACGCCTGGCAGCCTGTGGCGAAAGTCGGTTTTGCCGGGATCGACAGGGCCGATCCTCTGTACTACACTGAGGCCCTATGGCGATGGGCACGACCCGCGACGACGGGTCCCAACAGGCGATGTGGGTGGCGACGGCGGACCTGCCACAGGGGGGCGGGCACCCGTTCTACGAGCGGCTGAACCAGATACTGAACGCGGCCGGCTTCGATGCGTTCGTCGAGGAGTTGTGCGCGCCGTTCCATGCACGGATGGGCCGGGCATCGAGGAAGTGGTCGGCGACAAAGGCTACCACAGCAACGAGACGATGGCGGACGTGAAGGCGCTGGGTCTGCGCAGCTACATCTCGGAGCCGGACCGGGGGTGCCGGTGCTGGAACAAGCAGCAGGCGGCTCGCGACGCCGTGTATTCCAACCGGCGCCGGATCCGCGGGGAGCGGGGCCGGCGGCTCCTGCGGTGTCGCGGGGAGTTGCTGGAGCGGCCGTTCGCCCACGTGTGCGAGACGGGTGGGATGCGGCGGGTCCATCTTCGAGGACATCCCAACATCTTGAAACGGCTGCTCGTGCATGTCGCCGGCTGCAACCTCGGACTGCTGCTGCGGCACCTGATCGGTGTGGGCACGCCGCGGAGCCTTCAGGGCCGTGCCGCAGCCCTCGTTCGCGCCCTATTCCCGCGATTTCGCGACCTGTGGGGCCTACTCGGACGCCTCCGGCCGCTCTTCATGCCACACTCGTCGCGAACGCCTGCCTCGCGGCGCGACCAGAGCGTCCACGGCCAGCAGCCGGGAGCTGGCGGCTTGGCTGGCGAAGGACGGGCAACTGCTGATGCCGCTGGTCGAGCTGCTCGAGAAGGGCGAGCGAACCATCGACGAGGTGATCGACGTCATGGGCCGGGCGACGGTCGAAGCCGTCCTGCAGATGAGCGCCGAGGAGGTGGCGGGGCCGAAGGCGCAGGGGCGTCGCGGTCCCGACCGGGAGGTGGGCCCACCTCGATGACGAGGATGGCGCCCTTGCCGAGAGGCGGAAGGTGGGGTAGCGTGAGCGTGCCGTCGTCGCTGACTTTCTACTACCGGCGGGGCACCCTCGGACTTACGCCTCAGGCTGCTAGCCCGCGGAACGCGCGGGTTCGCTTTCGCTGGCAGGACGGATGGTGCCCTTCTCTCCCGTCGGCACGCTTCAACGCCGCCGGCATCCTCGGCGAAGGTGCAGCTCGGGTATCGAAATCAGGGACGGCGGCCCATCGAAACCATTAACCTGTTCGTAACCCAAGGTTAAGTGGACATAAAAGTCGTCGCATCGCAGAAAATTCCACCCTCATTCCTTCCGATGGAATCCTACCGATGTGTCACCCCCTGCTCAAGCGAGAACTCTGTGGACGCACCAGTCGCTGACGCTGCCGCGTTGTATCGGATGTTCACATTGCATTTTGTAACAAGTACCTGCGGGATGCCGGGGTTACCCACAATTCGGTAGTTTCTTCTGCTGCCCGCTGACATGCTGCCCAAATCTGCCGTGCCCACCTCGTAAATTCTGATGTCGTTGACGTATCCAATAACGCGCACGGCCGACAACCTTCTCAGGGCACGAACATAGCCTTCAATCCTGATACTGGAAGAACCCTCATGCCTACACACCGTGATATCGCTCTCAATAGCCGGCCCCCCCTGCTCCACGGTCACCGAGAAGCGCTGTGTTACGGTCAACCCACCCGGGTCACGCGCGGTGACCCTGACATTCGCCCTCCCGAGATGGCTCGCCGTGAGCCTGACCGTGCTGCCCGAAACGCTTACCGTCGCGACGTGGGTATTGCCAGAGGTCGCATCGTACGCCAGCCTGTCGCCGTCCGGGTCGGTAAAGTAGCGGTCAAGGTCGATGTTCGCCGTCTCGTTCTCGTCGAACTTCAGCGTCTGATCTGGAATCGAACCGGAGCTTTCCGGAGCACGGTTGGGTCGCCGTTCGCCTGTCACCCTGAAGGACTGTGTTGCAGTCAGCCCGGCCGGGTCGCGCGCGGTAACGGTGATGTTTGCGCTACCGCGATTCATCGCCAAGAGTGTGACCGTACTCGCTGCAACGCTGACCGTTGCGACGTGGGTGTTGCTGGATGTCGCGTCGTACGTCAGCGTGTCGCCGTCCGGGTCCGTGAAGTAGCTCTGCATGTCGAGCAGCGCGTCCTCGCCGAGGAACGCTGTCTGATCTGGAATCGACTCGGATGCCTGCGGCGCACGATTGGTGGCCGTCGGCGTCGTAGGGCCTGTCGGCGTGGACGGCCTGTTGTCGTCCTCTCCGCACCCAGCGAGCAGGCCGGCCAGGACAACCACGACGGTCAAGGCCCCGATAGTCGTCGGAGACGCCGCTACGGGTGACATTAGTCGTTGCATTTCTCGTTCTCCCTTTGTGAACTGCAGATCCATCCCTGGTCTCTGCCGCCGCCGGCCTGCACGACCAATCGTCATTATAGACCGACCGCATACAGGGCCCGACTGATCGCCGTATGCGTCGCACTTCTGTCTCCGAACAGGTCCACCGCGGATTGCCGGATGGCCCGCGCCGCATCACGGAGCGATGCGTCGGGCGGCATCAGGTCCGTCATGGCCCGGAAGAACGCCCGCTCGACGTCGGCGCGATTGGCTGGGCCGACACCGGTCACGGACCGCCCGGTCGTCGCATTCCTGCCACCTTCGATCGCGAGGTAGAAGGCGTGGCTGAGCACGGTCGAGTTCCAGTGGACACCGCCGCTGTCCATCGAGTGCAGTAGACCAACGAACCTGCCGTCGACGAAAGCCAGCCGATGCCAGCGGGCGCCAGAGAAACTCCGCCCGTCACGGGTAGCCACGATGAACCGCAGCATGCGGCTCCACGCATCGGGATACGGGATGCCAGGGACGACGTTGAGAGATCGTGGGTTGTCAGAAACGCGAATCGGGCGGTTGAAGTGCTCCCCGCTAACGTAGTCGGCGGCTAGGAGAGGGTCGGCGCGATCCTCATGGAAGAACTCGACCGCATGGGCAAAGATGTCCGAAAAGGCTTCATTGATGATGCCGCCATCGCCTGCAAAAAGGACGAATCGCCCGTCGCTGCAGAACGGCCGTAGTACTGCACCATCCGAATAGGGAAGCCTGAGATTGTTGCACGTGAAGACGCGACCATCGGTATATCGGAAACTGACCGGGCCCAGGGTGGCATAGACGTCACCGAGTGGGTACGGAACGCCGGTTCTCTGACTTACCGCGAAGTGCGTGACGCCGTGCATGAGCTCGTGCGCGACGATGTCTTCGACGGCGAAGGAGGTGCCGTCGATCTCGCCGTAGCCGAAGGCGCCCCTGCCTTCCGGACCGAAGGGCGGCGGGGCGAAAGCGGCGTTGGCGAAGCCGTTGTTGACCAGCGAGAGGATGCGCCCGTTGTCCCCGTCCACGCCGTACCAGTTGTGCCGCTGCGCGAAGTAGTCGTACGTCCATCCCGTATGGGCATGGGCATCGACGGCGGCTGGGTTGTCCTCCCACACGTTGTCCGGGTCGGCCGCGACGTCCGAGTCCGACCAGCGGCGCACCCCGCGCGGTCCCGGATCGGTCAGGCTGTACAGGCGGCTCAGCCGGTACTTCATGTCGAGGGTGACAATCGCGCCCGGCCGCAACTGGTCGATGGCCTGATAGACGCCTCCAGCGCGCGTGGTGCTGACGTTCTTCCGGTCTCCGGCGATGCCCGTGCCGACGCCGACGGCCTGCTGCCTCGACGTGACGTCGTGCGACCAGACGACGGAGCCGTCGGCGGCGTCGACGAAGTAGAGGCGGGCGTCGCTCATGAGCGCGCGGTAGACGAGCCGGTAGCTGGCGTCAGGGAGCGGCAGCACGACCAGTTCGGGCGTGTCCACCGACGAAGCGTCCGCAGCCCGGGCGAGGCCGGCGAGGGCGTCGTCGGGCGACAGCGAGGGAATGGTCGCAATGCCGATGTTCTCGTGGATCCGCCCGAAGAGCGAAACCGTTTCGTTGCTCCGCGTCTGGCGGGAGACACCTGCGCCGTGGACAGGCACGCCGTCGAGGTGCTGGGCCAGATACTCGTGAATTCGGTCCGGCAGCAGACGGTCGACGCGCCGCGACACGACGACCAGGTCGCCGGCTCGGGTCATCGCGTCGACGGTCGCGGCGTCGATGGGGCGGTCGATCGCTTCAGCGTTCCATTGCTGGAGTTGGGCAGCCCCTGGCGCCGTGTTCAGCAGCGTCATCACCAGGGCCGCGATCAGGAGGCGTGTGGTCTTCTGCATTGCAGGATGCTCCCCTTCAGAACCGCAGGCGGAGGCCGCCCGCCGCGTGGAAGCCGCCGGCGGGAACGTCGACGGACCCGTCGCCAGCCGATGGCAGGTCGATGGTCCCCGCGCTGAAGCGGGTGAGCCAGCCGACGCCGATGGTGTCCGTGAAGTAGTAGGCGACGTCGACCCCAGCGTTGAAGCCGATCGTTGACCGCGACTGCTCCCCGGTAACGATGCCTGCGAACACAGCGTCGTCGTACGGGTAGCTGTGCGTGAAGCTGACGTCGGTCACCAGATCCTGCCGGAGGCTGAACACCGTCGGCCCGCCGAACACGGTCACCGTGAACGCGGGATTGACAGGCACAGTCACGAGGGCGTGCAGATGAACCGCCCGTTCGTCGTGGTAGACCGGCATGTTCCCGGCAATCGTGCGTACGCTGCCGAGGAAGAACGGATGCGGCAGGCGCGCCGAGACGCTGGCGTCGGCATCCCGCCGGTAGAGCGAGACGGACACGCCGACCCCGAGATTGCGCCACAGGCTTGCGCCGGCGCTGACGTCGACCACCGGCCCGGACTCGACGCGATAGGCGCCGTTGAAGCTGGACGGGGCGCCGGTGGCCGCGCTGGAGACCATCTCGGTGTAGACGGTGCTTGGCCCCGCGAAGGTTGCCGCGTCAGTGAACTCGCCAGGCACGACCTGCAGACCACCGTTCACGGCGACGTATCCCCGATGGCCATCCACTTGCTGCGCGGCGGCGATCGACGGCAGGGCGAGAAGGAGTACGGCCAAGGCATTCCACCACCGAATGGACCGTGTCATGCAGAGTTCCTTATCTGGTGTCCGGGAACTTTCCGTAGAGTTCGTTACCGCCATTCGCATCGGACTGCACCGACTGGCTGCAGCCGACCCAGACGAGTCCTGGCACCGATGCTCCTGGCTGGAACGCGTCAGCGGCCATTTGTTTACCACTTTGCCCTCGCGGCTTACAAGAGGAGTGGCACGCCAGACATCGCTAGTCAGAAATAGCCGACCAATGGCACAACACTACCTGCGTGTAACTGGACGGGTAGGTATTGTTGGGACTCTAGGTAGTGCGAAATAGAACACGGTTACATACACTACCTGTCCGCTACGATCGAGATACAAGCGTGCAATTAAGACTGGCTCCCGGGCGGCTGGCACGCGCACCCCAACGGCGCCGGGCGGCGGCGCTCGCGAGGGAGTTGGAGCGTTGAACGGATTGGACGGCGGGATGGAGCGTGCGCGGCGCTCAGGACAATACGCCCAGCGATTGCGCGTAGCGCACAGCGTCGGCCCGTTTCCCGGTGTCCGTCTTACGGTAGATATTCTTGAGGTGGTAGCGGACGCCGTCGTCGGATATCCCGAGGCGGCCGGCGATGTCCTTGTTCCGGCGCCCGCGGCCCACCTCCGCCAGCACCTCTAGCTCCCGCGCCGAGAAGATCGGCGCGGGGGTAGCGGCCGACCCGTCCACGTGCGCGAGCGTCGATTCGGCCGCCTCCCGCGTGTCGTCGTCCAGGTCCGTGTCGAGCAGCCGTCGCAGGACGGTCCGGCTGACCTCACGATGGCGCACCAAAGGCCTGACGTAGTCCACGTCGCGCGTTATGCGGAGGAAGTCGGCCAGCCGCGCCAGCGCCTGGTCCGTGTGTCCGGCGCGGTGGGCGGCATCCATCCACAGCGCCAGCCCCCGCAGTTGCGTGCGGGTCAGGCCATGGTCCGACGCGGCGCCGCACAATCGGTTGGCGAGTTCCTCGGCGGCGGCGTATTCACCCTGCTCCGCCAGCAGCCTGATCCGCGCGCAGGACAGCGCCTCCATCGTGCGCCACGACTGTCGGTCGAGATCCAGCAGTTCGGACACGCCGCGGGGCAGTTGGCGGTCGCGCCACAATCGTCCAGCCTCGTCCGGACGCCCTGCCTCCATCAGGTAGTACGCCTGCAGCGCCGCCATGTGGTTCGACAGGCTCTCGATACCCGTCCCGCGCGCATCGTCGACCGCCTTGGTCAGGAGCTCGATGACGGATTCCCCGTCGTACTGCACGAACATCAGCTCGGCGCTCACCGCGATCGCCGCGGCGTAGACGTCGATCCAGACGCCCCGCACCTCCGTCAGGTTGTTCAGCGTCCGCTGCTGAATCGCCCTCTCGCGGTTCCGCTCCAGATCGAGCTCGATCGTCAGCACGTCGACGCCCACGGCGAGACACGGATCGGCGGAAAAGAACTTCCTGATGCCCTGCCGCGCACGCTTGTACCACGCGGTGGCTTCCTGGACACGGCCCTGCGCCATGGCCGACATTCCCAGGCAGATGTTCACGAAGACATCGCCGAACCGTACGTCCTCGGTGAAGTGCGCCTGTGCCTGCAGGCCGTGCCGGCGGCTCTCCGCAAAGCGGGCGCGTTGGTAGCAGACCATGCACAGCAGGGTGTGCCGGGCGAGGGTGACAGTCCGGGCCGGTTCACCTCCGCCCGCTACGATCCCGCCGGTCGGCAGCGATGCGTCGAGCTCGCCGCTTGGCAGTCGGTAGGCGCCGCCCGTGAGCATGCCCTGCGTGAAGACCCGGTCGACGGCCAGGGCATTCGCGTCGCCGCCATCCCGGTCATGCGTGAAACCCTCGGTCTTCCGCGCAACGGCTTCGAATAGCGCGTTCGCCTCGTCGAACCTCGACGACAGGCGGAGAATGAGACAGTACAGGAGTTCCAACCGCGGATACGACGCCATGAGCGCCGGGGTCAGGAACCGACCGGCCGAGATCAGCCGCGTCACCCCCTCCCACAGCCACAACTGGAATACGCCGAAGCGCTCGATGAGCTCGCTGACGAGCCGACCGTCACCCGTCGCCGTGGCATGCCGCCACGCCGGCGTCAATTGGCCCCGGCGGACCAACGCCAGCGCGATCCGCTCGTGCAGGGTCCGTTTGCGGGCCAGATCCTCCACCGAAAGCAGATCGAGGCAGTAATCCCTCAGCAGTGGGTGCAGGCGCTGCAGGGCGCGGTCTCCACCGATGGGCGACAGCAGACCATCCAGCACCGGTAACTTGCCGACCCGCATCCGGGCGTTGCTTGACCCCAGCACCTCGTCCACCAGATCCGCATCGATCCAGTCGAAGACCGCCATGTCGAGCAAGGAGGAGCGGTCCTCGTCTGACAGGTCGCGCAGCAGGCGGGCGCCGACATACTCCTCCGTAAGCCTCGCGGTACCCTCGTCGAAAACCCCCGCCTCGTTGCCGCGCAGGTTGCGATGGACCATCAGCGCAACGGCCCAGCCCGCAGTGAGCGACTCGACCCTGGCCAGCTCTTGACGCGACAGATCGCCGCGAAAGAACCTGGCGATGTCGGTTCGCGAGAAACGGAGCTCGCGCGCACCGACGACGACCGCCCCGCCGTCGAGGATGTGCGGGGCCAGGTCGAGTCCCGGATCGAACCGGAACGCCATGGCAACGTGGAGATTGGGCGGCGCGCGTTTCAGTAGCAGGTCGATCAACTGCACCGTGCGGCGCGGCACCCGATCGACCTCGTCCAGCACGACCAGGCATGGCGTCTGGTGTGCCTCGATGGCGCGTGCCAGCATCCCCATCTGCTGCACGGCCGGCGACGACGCCCACGCGTCATGCGCGTTGAGAGGTGTGAGATCCAGCCCCGCGTGTTCGAACGCGGCGGCGAGGTAGCTCCCGAAGATGTTGGGTGTATCGTCGTCGTCGAGCGAGATCCAGGCGACGACCAGTCCCTGTTCCTTCGCACCGTGGGCGACATCCGCCAGCACGGTGGTCTTGCCAAATCCTGCCGGCGCCCGCAGCACCGTGAGCCGCCGCTCCAGCAGCCCGTCCAGGCGTTGCAGCAGCGACGCACGGCGCAGGTATCCCTTCGCCGGCTCCGGCGCGACCACCTTCGCCTTCAGCAGCCAGGGCGGAACGACGCTCGGCGCGGAAGCGTCAGGATCGGCTGATCCGCCGGCGCCAGACGCCATTCCGAACGGTTGGTCATCCACCACGGCTGCGACCTCGATTCGGTACGAGACGTTAATTAAGGACCAATGCGAGCACGACATCATATTTCGAATGACTGCCGCTGGCCACCCGTGCGCGGTCCGGGTTCGTCCGCGGCTAACTCAGTCAGAAATGACTACCGGCCCAGTTGAAGTAAGGTAGTTTGGGCCATTGGATATATATTTTTGACTACCGTTATGGCCTACCATTCCTCTTGTAAGCCGCGAGGGCCACCTGCTAGGATGCCAGGATTGTTTTCTCCACGTCTCCATCGGCGTCCACTGTCCACTCGAAGCTCGTATCCCATCCTGGTGTCGGACATTGAACCCATGCGGAACATCGGCCTCGCATTGCTAGCCGTTCTCGTCGTCACCCTGACCACCGGGCCGGCCGCATCTGCACAGACGCTACAGGCGCATGCCGGAGTCCTCGCCGAGCCGCCGGAAAGCCTGCCGTTGGCCTTACCGGAGGTGACGCTGGATCCCGAGTTCGACGACGACATCGAGTCCTATGGTCTGCGAGTTCCGCACACGACCACCGGCTTGACCATTGTGGCTGCGTCCTTTCTCGGGATCGCAGGGGCTGAGGGCGAGTCCGCGGACGGAAACGCACTGCCGATGGAGGGGTGGAGCTTTTCCCGTCAAATGGACGAGGGAGCGATCTTGTCGTTCGACAGTTTGGTCGTCGGAGACAACACCATCCGCGTGGCGTTTGGGCCATCCGGTTCCCCCCTCGACATTTACACGATCGTGGTGAATCGCGCCGCCGAGGTGTCGAACGCCGCGGTGTTGACGGCGCTCAGCTTGTCGTCCGGCGGCATCCGGCCACCCTTCGCCGCTGACACGGCGGCCTATGAGGCTGACGTGCCCGGTGGGGTCACCGATCTCACGGTCACGGCGACACCCTGGCTCGGCGGCCGTGTCACCATCAGCGGCCGCGGGGCCAATGGCGACACGCTGACGGTGGACGGCACGCGAGTGTCCGGCCTGACGGTGGGCCGCAACACCATCACGCTCGGTGTGACGGCCGAAGACGGCGTGGCGCGCGCCGAGTACTCCGTCGCCGTACACCGGGACGCACCGACCGGCTCCGTCGCCCTGAACGATCTGCGGTTCTCGGAAGGACCACCGGAACCGGGCTTTATGGCTAACGCGATCAGTGGAGAGCTGCCCGAAGGAAACGTGCATCCGACTCCCGCGTTCAGCTCGGAGATGATGTCGTACGCTCTTGACGTGTCCGATCCCCGGGTGACCATCCGGGCACGCGCTGGCGGCGGGTCGAGCTTTGCCGTCGCTGGTGCCACGGCGGACGGCGTCGCGCTGGAGGTCGTCAACCGAACGTCCATGAGCGAAGTGAACGACAACGGCGCGTTCTTGAGTGTGACCCTGGGTGGTCTCGCGGTGGGCGGGAACACGATCACGCTGACGGTCAGCGGGGAGAGCGATACCGTCGCTCCGACCACCACGACCATCGTCGTAACGCGCACGACGGACAGGTAGCGTCGGGACGTACTCGGAGTCGAGTCGGAAGCCCCGGTGGGCTCAATCATCATCATGCCCAGCAGCCGGATGCCTGTCTGGCTGTGGCGATGACGCCGAAGCTGGACTACGAACGCCAGGACGGCACCGCCGACACCGCCGGACCTCGCAGGCAGGCCTCGACCAGGCCACCGACGAACGCCGCGAAGGGCCGGATGTCCTGCTTCACACTGGCTGACTCCAGCGCGCTCATGTAGTCGTCCCGGCGCTCGACCGGAACGATTGTCCACGGATACCCGCCCGATGCCATCGTGACGTTCATCAGGAATCGTCCCATCCGCCCGTTGCCGTCCATATAGGACTCCATGCGCCGCTGCGCACGCGCTCGATGAGCTCCGGGCTGACTCTGTATCCTTCGATCGACAGGGAGTGGTAGGCATCGCTGACATACACCTCGTCGATCAGTTTCAGGTACGCGTCCGGCCTGCGCGGCAGACCGGGCGGTGACGGAAATACATCCAGAACAGGCTGGCGCATCGCTTCCCACAACAGGCGGATGCGGTTCACATACGGAGAGACTTCGCGCAGAGCCAGTGTGATGCTCGGCTTGTCTTCAAAGGGGTCCGTTTCCCGGATCGTGTAGCCGGCGGCCCCCATTGTCTTGACGATCTCGTCAGCAATGCGCGCGCGCCCGGCGTTCCGGAACGCCCCGGCCAGGCGGCCGGCGACTGTGCTGTGGCCCCCCTCCAGCAGCAGGGCGAGCACGTCCGAGGCGTCCTTGACGGTCGCCATCGCCGCGCGGACGTCCGTTGAAGTGCGCCGGAAGAACTGTTCCGAAACCGCGACCAGGGCGGCGGGCACCGAGAACAAGGGCCGCGATGGGCGGGGGAACACCCGCGCGATCGCGCGGCGGAAGGAAGATTGGCTCCTCAGGCTGGACTCGAACCAGCAACCCTCCGGTTAACAGCCGGATGCTCTGCCAAATTGAGCTACTGAGGAACACCCAGTGGCATGGCGCCGCAAGCGCCCGAAGCGCGCGATCATACCACGATCAGTTGCGCCGGCCGCTCTTGCGGGCCCGCAACCGGCTCCGCGTGTGCAACTGCACCAGCGACCCGCAGAGGCCCAGCACCAGCCAGCCGATGGCGAACGGCGCCTGGCCGTCAATCGGCACCATCGGGAACAGCTGCGTCACGTCGCCCGCGGTGGCGGCGACGGCCGCCTCGTTCTCCGAAAGCGCCATGCCGCCCACGATGGCGGTCCAGCCGCCGAGAAACGCGGTGGCGGTGATGAGGACGTAGTGCCGCACCAGCAGCGTCACCAGCGCGCCGCCGACGCTCGTCGCGAGCAGCAGGCGGACGTCGGGGTCTCCCTCCATCACCAGGTTCAGGATGAACGCGGCCAGTCCGGCGCCGAGAAGCGCAACCCCCGCCAGGTAGAAACCGATGGCGAGCCCGGCGCCCACCAGGCCACCGGCGACGGTGGCGGCGATCAGTTCCCACGTCCCGAGGTCTCCAGCGACGAGCGGGGTAATGATGATGCCGGCGGCGAACCCGTACAGCGCGAGAAGGGCCCGAAGCAGGCGGTAGCCCGCGAAACTCGCCACCAGCCCGGCGCCAAGTAGAATGACGGCCACGGGCAACTGGAGCGACAACGTCGGCATGATCGGCTGATTATGACAGCCACCGCCCCACGCGTTCCCCGCGGCTGACCGCCGATCCGCCAGTGATGACGCCACCCGCACGCGCCGCGGCACCACGCTACCGCATGGTCGTCGGCCTGCTCACCGCGGCGGGCGGTCTCGCGCTCTTCTGGTACTTCGTCCGGCAGGCGGGCGTCAGCGACATCGCGGCCGGCGTCCGCAACCTCGGCTGGACATTCGGCGTCGTGCTGCTCCTGTCAGGCCTGCGGTTCGCCGTCCGGTCGATTGCCTGGATCCGCTGCATGCCGCCCGGGCACGGCCTGCGGCTGCGCGACGTCCTGCCCGCCTTCATCGCGGGAGACGCGGTGGGCAACCTCGCACCGTTCGGCGTCGTCGTCGGCGAGCCGGCGAAGTCCGCCTGCCTTGCGGACCGCGCGCCGATCAACCGCACGTTCCCGGCCCTCGCGGTCGAGACCCTCTTCTATACGTTGTCCATCGTCGTGCTGCTGATCACCGGAGTTGCGGCGCTGGTGCTGATCGTGCAGCCACCTGCCTCCGACTGGCGCGCGGGCGCGGCGGTGGTAGCGCTGCTGGCGGCCGGCGTGGCGGCGGCGCACTGGATCCTCTGGCGGCGGGCGCCGGTCGCGAGCGGCGCGCTCCGCCGGCTCCGGCTCGACGGCGGCGCCGGAACCCTCGGGCGGCTCGCGCGGCGCGTGCAACGGCTCGAGTCGCACCTGCATCGCGACTACCCGCGCGACTGGCGGCGCGTCCTGGTGCTCGGCCTCCTCGAGGTGACCTTCCCTCTGCTGGCGATGGTGGAAGCCTGGGTGGTCCTGTCGGTCATCGGCGGGCGTGCGCCGACACTCATCGAAGTGTTTGTCTTCGAAGCGGCGAACCGTTTCATCAACGTCGTCTTCAAGTTCGTGCCGCTCCGGTTCGGCGTCGATGAAGCGGGAACCGGGATGCTGGCGGAACTCCTGGCGTTCGGCACGGCGGCGGGCGTCACCCTCGCCATCGTCCGCAAGGGCCGGATGCTCGTCTGGGCCGCGGTCGGCGTCGCCATTCTGGTGCGGCGCGGGCTGTCGGTCGCGCAGTTGGGGGCCATCGCGACACGGGGAACAGAGCGGGTCGCCGTGGCGATCATGGCGCGCTCGCCGGAGGGCGCGCGCGCGCCGAAGGGACGGTTGCGTGACGCGGTGCCGGACGAAGCGGACCGGCGCCGCCTGTATGCGGCCTTTCTCACGGATACGGTCGCCGCGTGCCGCACCCTCGACGACGTCAACCTCCGGGTGGCCTATGCGCCCGATGGCGGCCGTGACGGGTTCGCGGCCGCGGGTATCGATGCCACCGAGTTGATCGCCCAGCGGGGCGAAGACCTCGGAGCGCGCGAGCAGGCCCTGTTCGACGACCTGTTCACGGAGGGATTCGGCGCGGTGGTCGTGATCGGATCCGACCTGCCGACGCTCCCCGCGTCGCATGTCGCCGACGCCGTGCGCGCGCTGCGCGACACCCCCGCCGTGCTTGGCCGGGCCGAGGACGGCGGCTACTATCTGATCGGCCTGACCGCGCCGCCGCCGGGCAGTGGCGTGCCCGACCTCTTCACCGGCGTCCGCTGGGGCACCGCGGACGCCTTCAACGATACGGTGCGCGCGACCGAGCAGGCGCGCGTGGCGGTGAGTCAGGTAGCGCCGTGGTACGACGTCGACGACGCCGATGGGCTGGCCCGCCTCGAACGCGACCTGAACGGCAACGCCACGGCGCCGGCCACCGCCGCCGCCCTCTCCGCGCTGCGCCGCGCCGACGCCTGATACACGCCGTCACAGGTCACGGCGGCCCTCCATCGCCTTGTGGATGGTGACGTCGTCGGCATACTCGAGGTCGCCGCCGACCGGAAGCCCCATGGCGATACGGGTCACGCGCGGGCCAAGCGGCTTCAGCAGCCTCGCCAGATAGATCGCCGTCGCCTCCCCCTCGACGTTCGGATTCGTGGCGATGATCACTTCCTCGACGCCGCCGTTGCGCACCCGGTCGAGCAGGCCCCTGATGCGCAGCTCGTCCGGACCGATCCCCTGCAGCGGAGACAGCGCGCCCATCAGCACGTGGTAGGCGCCCTTGAACTCTCTCGTCCGTTCCACCGCACTGACGTTGTGCGGCTCCTCGACGACGCAGATTATTTTCCGGTTCCGGCCGGAGTGCGTGCAGTAGTGGCAGGGGTCGGCGTCGGTGATGTTGTTGCAGACCGAGCAGTACGTGATCTGCTCCTTGAGGTTGCGGATGGCGTCGATCAGCGCCTCGACGCCGGCCCGTTCCTGGCGCAGCAGATGGAACGCGAGACGCTGCGCCCCCCTGGCGCCAATGCCCGGCAGCCGCTGCAGTTGCTCGATCAGCTCGCGGAGCGGACGGACCTCGGTCATCCGGTCAGTCCGGGGATGGCGAGCCCCCCCATCATCCCGCGCATCCGGCCGCCCACTTCCTCGTCCACCTTCCGTTGCGCGTCATTGACGGCGGCGACGATCAGATCCTGCAACATCTCGATGTCGTCCCTCGAGACCACCTCCGGATCGATGGTGATCGAGCGGACCTGCTTCATGCCGTTCATGACGACCGTCACCATGCCGCCGCCCGCGGTTGCCTCCACGTGCGCCTCCGCCAGCTCGCGCTGCAGGCGCTCCTGCATCTGCTGCGCCTGCTTCATCATCTCCTGTGCCTGTTGAATGTTCATGAGATCTTCTCGATGCGGGTGATCTCCGCCGGAAACACCTCCAGCATCGCCTTCACCGCGGCATTCTCCTTCACCCGTGACCGCAGCTCGTCAGCGCCTTCCCCAGCGCTCCCGCCGTCGCGGGGCGCGGCCTTCGCATTCGCGTCACCGCCGTCGGATGGCGGCGACGGCGCCGCCGCGGTGTCGCTACCAGATCCCGCCATGCGACTGCGCGCAGGCGGCGACGGCGTCGGCGGCCGGCGCGATCCTGCCCCCGACGCCCCGCCGTCCGCCACCGGCGCACCCCTGCCCTGCAGCAGGTCGGCCAGCGGCGTCAGCTTCCGCAGATGCATCCACCGCAGCAGCGCCATCTCGAAGTGGTGCCGAGGCTGCGCCGCGCTCCGAACATCCGCCTCCGCCCGCGACAGGAGATCAAACGCCCGCAGCAGGTCCTCCCGCGAGAAACGTCCCGCCAGTTCCAGCAACCGGTCCCGCTCTCCCTCGCCGGCGATCTCCGGATCGTCCGCGCGCGCGGGATCCACCGACAGCACCAGCAGGTCGCGCACCGCCCGCGAGAGCTCGCGGCACGCCTGCCGCAGGTCGTACCCCGCCTCGACGAACCGTCCCGCCAGGTCGAACACCGCGCCCGGATCCTCGTCCGCCACGACGGTGACGGCATCGAGCACCGGATCGCGACCGATCAAGCCCAGCACCGCCGAGACATCGTTGACGTCTATCGACTCCCCCGCGAACGCGATCACCTGATCGAACGCGCTCTCCGCATCGCGCATGCTGCCTTCGGCGGCGCGCGCGATCAGGGCAATCGCCGCGTCGTCGATCACGATGGATTCGGCGACGGCGATCAATCGCAACTGCTCGGCTATCTTGCGGGCGCCGATCGTCCGGAGCTCGTGCACCTGCGACCGCGACAGGATGGTGTCCGGGATCTTCTCGAGCTGCGTCGTGGCCATCATGAAGATGACGTGGGGCGGCGGCTCCTCGATCGACTTCAGCAGCGCGTTGAACGAGTGGCTCGAGAGCTGGTGCACCTCGTCGATGATGAACACCTTGTAGCGGTCACGCACCGGCGTCATCGCCAGCCCGGCGATAACCACCTCGCGGATGTTCTCGACCTGCGTGTGCGTCGCCGCGTCGATCTCCAGGACGTCGATGTCGCGCCCGGCGGCAATCTCGACGCAGGCGTCGCAGGCGCCGCACGGGTCGGGCGTCGGGCCCGACGCGCAGTTCAGCGCGCGGGCGAGGATGCGCGCGGTGGTGGTCTTCCCGACCCCGCGCGGTCCCGCAAAGACGAACGCCTGCGCGAGACGCCCGGCGGAGAGTGCGTTCCGCAACGTCTGCGTCACGCCACGCTGTCCCACGACGTCGCCGAACTTCTGGGGGCGGTACTTCCGGGCGAGAACCTGGTAGGCCATGGCGGGACGTCAACCGGTACGCATGCACTTGCGGCGCGGCGAACCGCGCCGCGACCCGGAAGACCTGCGGCACATGTCAGTGGCTACTTAGCGCTGCTGCCTTCCGGCCCTGACGCGGTTCGTAGGCTGAAATTGCACAGGCTCCGAGCCGCGGCGCGACCCGCCCCACTGCGCGGCCCCCAGTCTACGCGCCCGGGGGGCACCGATCAAGAACCGGGGGCGCCGGCGATCGCGAAGCGCAGCCCACTACCGCGGCTCGTCCTCGTCGTCGCTCGCGAGGCCGTCGAGCGCCTGCCACAACCTGGTCACCACGTCGGGGGCGGCAGCGTTGACCCCGCCGCCATCCAGCACGATCTGCGGCGATTCGAGACGCTCGCCGTAGAAGCGCTCGTTCGCGTCGCGATCCGCCCGTAGCGTCGCCCCGCCGATGGTCGCCCCCGCGAAAACGCCCCGCGCCCGCGAGTAGCTCAGGATTTCCGCGGTCAACTGGAGATCGGTCGAGGCTTCCAGGCTGCGACCCACCGGTCCCACCACGGCGGACACGTCTCCGCCCAGCTTGAACTCGTTGTCGAGCAGCCGGCTGAGGCCCCGCCGGTTCTGGATCAGCAGGATGACGTCAACGGACTGGGCGCCCACCTGCAGGCCGATGCTGCCGCCGGTCAATGTCAGGAACGCCGGCATCGACCATTCGCCGGTCTCCGTATCCTTTGCGACGATCACGCCACGGCCGCGCTGTCCGCCGACGAAGAAGCCCGCCCTGACGGTGGACGGAATGATTGCGATGCCGACGGACCGATTGAAAATCGCCCGCGGTATGACCCTGTCGGGAGCTTCCGCAATCTCTTCCAGGACGATGGTGGCCTCTTCGATACGCGCGGTTTCTTCTTCGTTCGCGAACTCGCGGTTCGCGAGCGAGCGCGCCGACGTACCGGCCAGGGCCAGAACGACGATCGCCGTCGCCGCGGCGGCGGTCCCGCGTCGTACGCCGGTGGCTGTGAAACGAGTGTGGCTGCTTGTCTTCCGCAATGGCTTCCTCTTGTTCCCGGAAACCATTATGTCAGCCTTCGGTGGGTGCGAAGAATCGCTACGCGGGTCAGACCCACGGCGCAAATCGCACGAGCGAGGTCATCCGGGGCGGGCGGCATGCTAGCATCACCCCGGCTGCCGCGTTTCGCGGCAAAAGGAGGGCCACAATGACTCGAACAACGGATCGGATCGGCGTCGGCGTAGCCTTGATGGCGGTGTTGCTCCTGACTGCGGCGTGCGACGACAGCAGTAGTCCCACGGCGCCCAGCGGCGGCGAGTCCAGCCAGCATATCGGGCTGTCGTTCGCCGGACTTGAGAATCTGGGTGACGGTTTCGTTTACGAGGGCTGGATCCTGGTGAATGGCAGTCCCGTCTCGACGGGCACGTTCACCGTCAGCGACGGTGGCAGCTTGAGCCAGAGCAGCTTTCTCGTACCTCCGACTCAGTTGGCGGCGGCCACGAAGTTCATACTGACGATCGAACCGTCGCCGGATGACAGCCCCATGCCAGCCGCGACGAAGTACCTCGCCGGTGACTTCTCCGGAGGCAGCGCGTCGCTTTCCGTGAACGACGGCGCGACGCTGATGGACGACTTCAGCACCGCGGCCGGGAGCTACATCCTGGCGGCGCCATCGGCTGGCGGCCCCCATACGAACGGCATCTGGTGGCTCAATCCGCCCATGCCCTTCAGCCCGGGCCTGATGCTGCCGATGCTGCCGGCCGGCTGGATGTACGAAGGCTGGGTGGTGGTCGACGGAATGCCGATCACGACGGGCCGATTCAGTCAGGTGATGGGCGCCGACTCGGACGGGGCCGGCCCGGCGAAAGGCCCGATGGGCACACCGCCATTCCCGGGGCAGGACTTCGCCATGCCGCCGACGAACCTGATCGGCGGCCTGGCCGTCATCTCGATCGAACCGGTGCCGGACAACAGTCCCGGCCCGTTCACGCTGAAGCCCCTGGTCGACATGATGATCGAGGACGACGGGGGGATGCACATGCCGCAGATGATGGACAACCACGCAGGCTCGTTCCCTACGGGGACGGCGACCCGCTAGTCCACGTCCCGCGCCGGGCGCCGACCGCGACCGAGGCTTAGGGCTTGGGAGTCCGACCTCGGTTACGGCGCCCGTGCGCGGCGACGCGCCCCTCGGCGCGCCCGCCCGCGGTCTTCGTGGCCGCGGCGCGGAAGCTGCGCTATCCGGACTGGTCGAAGAATGCGAGGCACCTGCGCGCGAGCGGCTTGCGGCGTCCCATCTCGGTGAGCACGCCGTAGCAGGCGCGGTCGAATTCGACGAACCCGTCCCCGAGCGCGACCAGTGCGCCGGCATCCACGGACCGCTCGATGAAGTAGCGCCAGCCCAGCGCGATGCCATTCCCGCCGGCGGCGGCCTCCAGCACGTAGACGTAGCGGTCGAGCCCGAGGCGGCGCGGCGCCCGGTCCGGGCGTCCGGCGACCGCGAACCAGTCCTCCCACGACGCCCAGCCACGTCAGCAGGATGTCGGCGGACGGGTCGGTCGGCAGGCCCTGGATGTAGTGGTGGTCGGTGAGGATGCGGATCTGGACGTGCTCGCCGAGCACGCGCCGGAGGGCGTCGGAGCGCGGCATGAGGAAGAAATGGGACGCCTCGTGCGAGCAGGCGATGACCACCTGTTCGGCGGTGGACAGCTCGGCCGCCTCGGCGGCGCCCCGGTGAATGGCCGCGAGACCGGCCGCGACGCCGGCGCGGAAGCGCTCTCCGGCGTCGGTCAGGGTGGCCCCGGCGTTGGAGCGCTTGAACAGGCGCACCGACAGCCCTATCCATGACAATACGTAGTCGTAACGATAGAGATTGCCCTCGAGGAATTCCCGCTGGCAGAGGTGTTGCGCGAGGCCACGCGGAGGCGCGGAGAGGAGATCGTGCTGTCGGTCCCCGACGGCCGGAGCGTCCCGACGCTGGTCAACGCCACGCCGATCCATTCCGAGGATGGCAAGGTCGAGTCCGTGGTGGTTACCATCCAGGATCTGGCGCCGCTGGAGGAGCTGGAACGCCAGCGGGCTGAATTCCTGGGCTTGGTGAGCCACGAGCTGCGGGCGCCACTGACCTCCATCAAGGGCTCGACCACCACCGTGCTGGCGGCCTCGCCCGAGCTCGCCGACCTGCCGGTGATCTTCATCTCCGGCTACCGCAGGGATGAAACCGTTGCCCGGGCGCTCCAACTGGGGGCGGCCGACTACATCGTCAAGCCCTTCTCGCCGATCGAACTGACGGCGAGGGTCCAGGCGGCGCTGCGACGGCGGGCCGAGCCCTGGCCCTTCGTCTCGGGCGATCTCTCGGTCGACTACGACCAGCGCCAGGTGAGCGTTGCCGGCCGGCCGGTCGAGCTCACCGGCACCGAGTACGAGCTCTTGCGCGTGCTTTCGCTCAACGCGGGACGGGTTACGACCTTCGATACGCTGCTGCGCCAGGTCTGGGGCCGGCGCGGCGGGGGCGAGCCGACCTACATCTTCAACGAGCGCGGCATCGGCTACCGCATGGCCAAGCCGGGCAACCCATGAATACCTTGCAAGGATTAGGGGGCCGCTGGCCGATGGATCACCGAGGAACAGTTCGGCCACGCAGACCGCGGGACGCCTCGACGTTTCGATCCCGGCCGCCGAACGTGATCAGCCCGGACAGGCTCACCCGGTTATCGGCGGCGCCTCCCGGGCGCGAGTAGCGTTCGCCCGACATCTCCACCTGCAGGAACTCGCTCTTCGCGCCGCCGAGACTGCTCAACCGGGTACCGACCTGCAACCGTCGCCCGTACTGCGATTGCCCGTAGACGCCGAACGACGTCAACAACCGGCCGCCGAACGACCGTACCCCATAGCCGACGCGGGCATCCATCGCCCGCTCCTCCCCGGCTGCGCCGTGGGTGTCACGACGATAGACGTGGTCCTGCCACAGCGCCCCGCTAGAGGCTCGATTCCCCCAGCGCGGCGCAAGCGACAGCGTCAACCCCGGACGTCGTTCTCCTTCGCCGACGCTGAACGTCACGCTGGCGCCCCGTTCCTGGTAGCCGTCCGCCGAATGCAGCGCCAGCAGCCTGGCCTGGGCGTCCACGCGTATCGTGCCGCGGCTCGCCCGCAGCCCGCCGGCCAGCTCCAGACCGTCCCCGCTCTGTCCGGCGCCGCCGTCGCGCCGCACGTTCAGCTCGCCGAACGGCGCCAACGCCAGACCGTTCGACATCCTGAACGGTCGCGTCAGCTCGACACCGACGCGCGTCTGGTTTACCGCCACGCGTAACGCATCGATCGTCTCGTCGCCCGCTTCGGTGGTCAACTGCGCCCATGCCGCGTCGCCCCGCAGCCCGAGTTGCACGCCGCCCCCCACCGTGCCAAGCCGCCGCCGGACCTCGACCACACCGAATCTCAACCCCAGCCCACTCGCCTCCTCGCCGCCGGTCACCGCCCGCTCGTCGGCCGCCGCGCCGCGACCGCCACCGACCATCGTCCACACCGACGTCGCTCCATCCGACCAGCGCAGGTACGGATGAACCGCGGTCAGCGTCGTCGTCATCCGCCCGCGTGCCCCACCTGCATGCCAGTCGCCGGCAGCCCCGCTGCGCGCCAGGGCCACCCCGGCCAGCCAGCGATCCGTCAGCCGCGAATCGACCCCCAGGTAGGCGGTGCGCACGTCGCCCTCATACCCGGACACCGTCGAAGGAGTGCCACGAAACGTCTGCACGTCGCCCTGCCCCCACACCGTGAAGCGCCGCCACGGGCGTACCTCCCCGGAGTCTCCATAACCCTGGGTCAGCAAAAAGTTCCTGCCGGTCAGCCCCTGGTTCCACCCGCCGCCGAAACCACCAAGTGCCGGGGCCGCACCCGGTTGCGTGCCGGCCGGCGACGACGACCCGAGCCCACGACCAGGCGCGCCGTACGTGGCCGTATCCATTGGGGACAGCAAACTCATGGCCAACCGCTCCGCCGCGGCGCGGGCCGCCGCGGTTCCCAGCGGGACGGACTGCCCCATCACCGTCAGCCGCGACTGCTCGCCGCGCCCGGCCATCACCCGCCGGCCCAGCATCATCCGTGCGCTCGCCAGGTGTCCGCGACCCATCGCGGCGAACGTGTCTCCGGCCACCGCCTGCACCAGGTGGTCGTTCACCGTCGGCGTCACCGTCACCGTCGGCGTCACCGTCACCGTCGGCGTCACCGTCACCACCACCCGAGCCAGTGCTTCCGCTGCCGGTCCGGGCCCAACTCCGTTCACCGCCCGCACCGCGAACGTATACTGACGACCGTTCTCCAGACCGCTCACGACGACCGATCGCGCAGCGGCCGCCCCCGCGTTGATCCACTCTCCCCGGTCCACCTGATACTGATATCCCGTAATCGCCGAACCGCCGTCGTCCGACGGCTCCGACCAGGTGAGGGTCACGATCGCGTCCCCGGGCTCCGCCGCCAGGTCCCGGGGAGCCGTCGGCGCCGTTAGCACGCCGTCCGGTGTAGCCTGCACCGTCGCGACCGCCCCGGGCCCTGTCTCGTTCACCGCCCGCACCGAGAATGTGTATTGGCGGCCGTTCTCCAGACCGCTCACGACGACCGACCGCGCAGCGGCCGCCCCCGCGTTGGTCCAGTCTCCCTGATCCACCTGATACTGGTATCGCGTGACGTCCGAACCGCCGTCGTTCGCTGGCCGCGACCAGGTGAGGGTCACCATCGTGTCCCCGGACGCTGCCGCCAGGTCCCGGGGGGCCGACGGCGCCGTGACCGTGGCGCGCGGCGTGGCGTCCGCCGTCGCGACTGCCCCCGGCCCTATGTCATTCACCGCACGGAGCGAGAACGTATACGAAGTCCCGTTCTCCAGACCGCTACTCACGACCACCGATCGCGCAGTGGCCGTCCCCGCGTCCTTCCAGCCTCCCTGGTCCACCTGATACTCGTATCCCGTGACGTCCGAACCGCCATCTTCCGCCGGCGGTTCCCAGGTGAGCGTCACCATGGCATCTCTCGGCGACGCCGCCAGGTTCCGCGGGGCCGACGGTGCCATTCGCACGCCGCGCGGCGTGGCCTGCACCGTCGCGATCGGCCCCGGCCCTATCTCATTCACCGCACGCACCGAGAACGTATACTCACGGCCGTTCTCCAGATTGCCAAACGTAGCCGGACCGGTCTCCGTCGCCGGAATCGATGCCCAGCTTGTCTGGAGCCCCCCCCGCATCTGGTAGCCCGTGAGGTCCGAACCGCCGTCGTCCGCCGGCGGCGACCAGGCGATCCTCACCTGGGTGTCCCCAGGCTCCGCCTCCAGGTCCCGGGGAGCGGTCGGCGCCGTGATCGCGGCGCGCGGCGTCGCCTGCACCGTCGCGGCCGCCCCCGGCTCTGTCTCCCCATTCAGCGCCCGTAGCGAGAACGTATATTGGCGGAGGTTCTCCAGACGGCTCACGACAACCGATCGCGCATTGGCCGCCCCCGCGTTGGTCCAGTTTCCCTGGTCCACCTGATACTCGTATCCCGTGAGGTCCGAACCGCCGTCGTTCGCCGGCGGATCCCAGGTGAGGGTCACCATCGTGTCCCCGGACGCTGCCGCCAGGTCCCGGGGGGCCGACGGCGCCGTGACCGTGGCGCGCGGCGTGGCGTCCACCGTCGCGACTGCCCCCGGCCCTATGTCATTCACCGCACGGAGCGAGAACGTATACTCACGCCCGTTCTCCAGACCGCTACTCACGACCACCGATCGCGCAGTGGCCGTCCCCGCGTCCTTCCAGCCTCCCTGGTCCACCTGATACTCGTATCCCGTGACGTCCGAACCGCCGTCTTCCGCCGGCGGCGACCAGGTGAGCGCCACTTCGGCATCTCCCGGCGACACCGCCAGGTTCCGCGGGGCCGACGGCGCGGCGCGCGGCGTGGCGTCCACCGTCGCCGTCGGCCCCGGCCCTATCTCATTCACCGCACGCACCGAGAACGTATACTCGCGGCCGTTCTCCAGATTGCCAAACGTAGCCGGACCGGTCTCCGTCGCCGGAATCGATGCCCAGCTTGTCTGGAGCCCCCCCCGCATCTGGTAGCCCGTGAGGTCCGAACCGCCGTCGTCCGCCGGCGGCGACCAGGTGATCCTCACCTGGGTGTCCCCGGGCTCCGCCTCCAGGTCCCGGGGAGCGGTCGGCGCCGTGATCGCGGCGCGCGGCGTCGCCTGCACCGTCGCGGCCGCCCCCGGCACTGTCCCATCGTTCAGCGCACGCAGCGAGAACGTATATTGGCGGAGGTTCTCCAGACCGCTCACGACAACCGATCGCGCATTGGCCGCCCCCGCGTTGGTCCAGTCTCCCTGGTCCACCTGATACTCGTACCCCGTGACGTCCGAACCGCCGTCGTTCGCCGGCGGCGACCAGGTGAGGGTCACCATCGTGTCTCCGGACGCTGCCGCCAGGTCCCGGGGGGCCGACGGCGCCGTGACCGTGGCGCGCGGCGTGGCGTCCACCGTCGCGACTGCCCCCGGCCCTATGTCATTCACCGCACGGAGCGAGAACGTATACTCACGCCCGTTCTCCAGACCGCTACTCACGACCACCGATCGCGCAGTGGCCGTCCCCGCGTCCTTCCAGCCTCCCTGGTCCACCTGATACTCGTATCCCGTGACGTCCGAACCGCCGTCTTCCGCCGGCGGCGACCAGGTGAGCGCCACGTGGGCATCTCCCGGCGACGACGTCAGGTTCCGCGGGGCCGACGGCGCGCCGCGCGGCGTCGCCTTCACACTCGCGACCGCCCCCTCCCCTACGTCGTTCACCGCACGCACCTCGAACGTGTACTCGCGGCCGTTCTCCAGATTGCCAAACGTAGCCGGACCGGTTTCCGTCGCCGGCAACGATAGCCAGCTTGTCTGGAGCCCTCCCCGAATCTGGTAACCCGTGAGGTCCGAACCGCCGTCGTCCGCTGGCGGCGACCAGGTGATCCTCACCCGGGTGTCCCCGGGCTCCGCCTCCAGGTTCTGCGGGGCCGACGGCCTGCCGCCTTGCGCCTGAACCGTCGCGACCGGCGCCGCACCGCACAGCAGAAACGCCGCAACGGCGGCATGCACTGCACATGGCCACGGCGCACGACACCAGAGCTTCGCTGAGCGCGTGGCCTGCTGGAGCGTCTGCCCCCGGGACGTACCCTGCCCGGTGCGCGCCCCCTGCGGTCTATGGGCCGTCGAGTCATCACCGGCGCATCCCCCGATCGCAGGCTCGACCCGCAATGAGGGACGTAGCGTGGGGCTCCGCCGGATTCTATTCACATAACGCCTTTATCTAAAGTTATTTACAGTCACAAAGTGGCGGAGAGAGTGGCGTTCCGGGTTCTGGGGGCGGGCAACTTCCCGCAACACCGGACGATCTGCGAGTTCCGGCGGCGGCACTTGGACGATTTCAAGGAGCTGTTCGTCGCGGTGGTCGGTCTGGCTCGGGAGTTGGGTCTTGCGCGGTTTGGGAAGCTGTCGGTCGACGGGACGAAGGTGCGAGCGAACGCGAGCAAGCGCAAGGCGATGAGCTACGGCCGTATGCAGGAGGAGGAACGGCGTCTGGCCGGCGAGATCGACGCGCTGTTGCGCTCGGCGGACGAGACCGACGTGGCCGAGGACGCGCGGTTGGGGCCGGCGGTGCGGGGCGACGAGTTGCCGGCGGAGTTGCGCCGGCGGGAAGATCGTCTGGCGGCGATCCGGGCGGCGAAGGCGCGTTTGGAGGCGGCGCAGCAGGCGGCGGACGACGCCCGCGGACGGCAGCCGGGGCAGGCTCGGAACCCGAAGGGTGGCCGGCCGTACACGCGAGCGTATGGGGAGCCTGACGAGAAGGCGCAGAGCAACTTCACGGAACCCGGAAAGCGGGGTCATGAAAACGAGCAACGAGGGCTTCCAGCAGTGCTACAACGCGCAGGCGGCGGTGGACGCTGATCACCAGTTGGTGGTGGCGACGGATGTGACGGCGAACGCGAGCGACCAGGGCGGGCTGCCGGTGTTGCTCGACGAGGTCCAGGAGCGGTTCGACGCGCAGCCGGAGACGGTGCTGGCCGACTCGGGGTACTGCAACGAGCGGGATTTGGCGGAACTGGAAGCGCGCGGGATTGACGGGTATGTGGCGGTTGGCCGGGAGGACGACGAGAAGGTCGCCGCCCGCGATCTGAAGAAGCGTCCGGCGACGGGTCGCATGGTGAAGAAGCTGTCGACGCCGGCGGGCCGGGCGGCGTACGCGGAGCGGAAGTGGTTGTCGGAGGCGCCGTACGGCTGGATCAAGCACGTGCTGGGCTTCCGACGCTTCAGCCTGCGTGGACTGGCGAAGGTGCGGGGCGAGTGGGACTTGGTGTGCCTGGCGGTGAACGCCAAGCGCCTGCACCTTCTGATGGCGGCGTAACGGGGTGGCATCCTGGCTTCAGTGGCCGAGAATCGGGTGCAAAATCGCGGCGTTTGGAGCGGTGAACGGCCTGTTCTTCGGTTCGCGTCGCCGGCTGGTCGAGAATCACCTGCTCGTCGACCGGCAGCATACGCCATGACGCCGTGCGTCACCACGCAAACCGCCGGGGTTCCGCGAATCTCCTGCGGCGCAGACTCCTGGCTGTCCGTGGCTAAACGCCGAACGACTGGCCGCAGCCGCAGGTCGTCTTGGCGCTGGGGTTCCGAATGGTGAAGCCGCCTCCCGTCAGGTTGTCGACGAAGTCCACCTCTGCCCCGTTGAGGTAGCGGACACTGATCGGATCGACGAACAGCGTGATGCCGTTCGACCGGAAGATCCGGTCCGACTCGGCATCGCCCGGCCCGTCCTCGATCAACAACCCGTACTGGAAGCCGGAGCAGCCGCCACCCTGCACGAAGACGCGCAGCCCCGCCTTGGACTTTTCTTCCTCCGCCAGCAGGGCGTGTATCTTCCCTGCGGCGGTATCCGTCACGCTCACCGGCCCGCGGGCCACCGTTGTCTCAGCCACTGTTGTCTCCCCTTGTCTGTCCTTTGCCGGCAACGCTCGAATACTGATTATAGCGTGTGCCGAGAGTGCGCCATCCGCACGGGTTCACCTGGCGGTGGCGTTGACGCCCCCGCCACGCGATAATCGGGTGCCGATGACTGCCCAGCGCCAATCCCCCACCGACCTGCTGGCCGATGCCGAGCAACGCTGGCTTCGGATCGCGGACAGGCGCCCGGAGCTGGCTGCAGCGGTCGAGCTGCAGCGGGTGCTGGTGACACGCGGCGCCGAAGTGGCGGCCGACGCCGAGCGGCTTACCCGAGGGGCGAGCGCGGCGCCTGAAGACGTCGCCGAGCGCCTCGCGCGCGAGGATGCGCCGGTGCTCGACCTCGCCATAAACGACCTGGACATCGAGCGGCTCACCACCGCCCTGCTAGCAGCCCGAGGTGGAAGTCCTCACATTCACATGACTGAGCGGACGCTCTCATCGTGCCGTGGAGAGGTCATCGACGACGAAGTCGGCATGAAGAGCGCCCAGGAACGCCTCAGAACGTCCCACAGGTCGCGAAATAGCCGGAACACGGCTCGAAAGAGGGCCGCGGGCCGGCCTTGAAGGCTCCGGGGCGTGCCCACGCCGATCATCTGACGCAGCAGCAGCCCGAGGTTGCAGCCGGCGACCTGCACGAGCAGCCGTTTCAAGATGTTGGGATGTCCTCGAAGATGGACCCGTCGCATCCCGCCTGTCTCGCACACGTGGGCAAACGGCCGCTCCAGCAATTCTCCTCGACACCGCAGCAGGCGACGGCCCCGCACGCCGCGAATCCGGCGCCGGTTGGCATGCACCGCGTCGCGGGCCGTTGGCTGGCCCGTCCAGCATCGGCGGCCCCGGTCCGGTTCAGAGATGTAACTGCGGAGCCCCAGCGCCTTCAAGTCCGCCAGCGTCTCGTTGGAGTGGTACCCTTTGTCGCCGACCACTTCCTCGATGCCCGGCCCGTCCGGCTGCACCGCCTCGACCTGCTCGGCCGCCGCGATCAACGTCTCGACCATCGATGTCGTGTCGCCGGTGTCGGCTCCCTGCACCGTCACGCCTACGACCGCGCCGGATTCCAGGTCCACCGCGTGCTCGGCCTTGTGGGCCAGATGGGTCCGCCCGTCCTTCATCTTCGTGACACGCGCGTCCGGATCATGCGGATGGCGCCACTCGGCGTTCGATGTCTTCTTCTTGCGGGTCCGGTCAAACCGCGCCAGCTCGGCGCGCGTCGGCGTCGCGATGCCGGAGGCTTCGGCCAGCCGCGTCAGGAAGGCCGTGTAGTCCTCGCCCGTCTCGCGGCGGACGATGCTCCGCAACGCCGCATTCGCCTCCAGCGTCGTCGCGTCGATGCCCACCGTCGTGCCCGGCACCAGGCCGGCGTCGGCGAGTTGTTGCAGCACCCAGGTGAAGACCGACTGATGCGCCTCCACGCTCAACAGACGCCGCGTGCGCGAGATCGTCGAATGGTCGGGCGGCGACGCAGGCGCCGCCAGACGCAAGAACGACCGCAGACTCAGGGAGTCGGCCGCCCGCCACGCAATCGCCCGCTCCGAGTCGAGGCCTTCAAAGTACCCGACGAGCAGCAGCCGGAAATAGCGGCCAGGCGCCAAACTCGGCTGGGACCCGTCGTCGCGGGTCGTGCCCATCGCCATGGGGCCTCAGTGTAGTACAGAGGATCGCTCCTGTCGATCCCGGCAAATCCGACTTTCGCCACAGGCTGTTAGGGCCGAACGGTGCCCTTCCGGCCAGGCAGCACGCCCAGGAAGACCCCCGGTGAGGGGGCGTCAGGCGTCTTTGGGCCGTGGCGCCAAGTCGAACAGTGCCCGGTCCTGGTCGCGCTCCAGGAACTCATCAAGGCCCTTCATGAGCCTGGTCATGGACACCGGGTCGGCTTGGCTGACGCTGTCGATATAGGAGCCGATCAGGATCAAGCGGCGGGTGCGGCGCTTGCGGTCGGCGGCGGTGACGCGCCCATGCGCTGAGCAATCACCAGCACGTGGTCATTGTCATGCGTGATGTGCGTCACGTCGCGGAACGCCTCCCGCACGCGCTGGCGGAAGGTGTCGATCGCCGCGCGGAGCGCATCTTCTGAATACAGCCGAAAGGTCGAATAATGATAGTGGGTGACTTGTTCGACGAGTCGAACCAAGGAGGTGGTGACCGGCCACGCAACCGTCTGCGCGCGCACCGACCTGAAGGCACCGGTGGCTTCCAGGGCGGCTCGCACATCGTTGACCTCATGGAGTCTCGTTTCCCGCGTGGCGAACTCGGGAAAGTGGCGGCCCCAGATTGTGCGGCGGTTCTGCTCTGGGGTTCGCGTATAGACGACGAGCTGGCCGGATGGGGTGAGCACCCGAGACGCCTCGCCAGCAAACCGGGCGAGGTCGAAGTGGTGCACGGCATTGAAGCAGGTCATCACGTCACAGCTGGCGGCCCGGAACGGGAGCGTTTCGACGGCCCCGACCAAGTGCCGCGTACGCAGACCCGCGTGTCTGTCGCGGATGCGCGCTTGCCTGAGCATGGGCGGACTCAGATCCAGGCCGATGGAAACGACCTGCATGACAAGAGCTGAGCCCAAGCAACGATTGACCGCGTCCAGGTACCGCCCCGAGCCCGTGGCGACGTCCACAAGCCGCACGGGTCTCCCTACGTCCACGGCGCGAGCCACCACGTCGCTGATGATACGCACGGCCTCTAAATCCAGCTCGCGCAGCGTTCGATACCGTGCAGACACCTTGGCGAAGTGGTCGCTCAACCGCACCGTGCGACCGCGCGCTTCCCAGTCGCCCGTCCCAGGGGTCATCTCGACAGTTAATTCCGGAGTGCCTCCCGTGGCCATCAGTTTTCTGTGGAACGCCGGACCCCACGGCGGGCTCGATTCAGGGGACTCGACGACAATACGCCCTCTACTCTGCCGCTACTCCGGCGACCTGTCAAACGCTACGGTGATGGAACCTCCAACCCGCCCGGTGCGCGGAGGCGGCCCGGGCTGATTCGGGGAGGCCCTCGGCACTGTTCCCCAGTTTCCTGCGGTCCCGCTAATACCCGATAACTGCCTGTATTGCAGGCATTTACGGGACCGCGTGGATTTGACAAGTACCGCCTAGTCCCGTAGATTCCCGTGTATGGCGTGGGTAACGCCGTGGGTAACCCGTTGAAGTGCCCAGTGGGGAAAGGGGATCGAGATGGGACGATTGAACGCTGCGACGGTCCGGGGGCTGGCGAGACCCGGCCGGTACGGCGACGGCGCGACGCTGTTCCTGAACGTCGCACCCGGTGGATCGAAGTCCTGGATTCAACGGATCACCATCGGCGGGCGCCGGCGCGACATCGGCCTGGGGCCGTGGCCGGTCGTGTCGCTGGCGAAGGCTCGCGCACGGGCGTTCGAGAACCGTGTCGCGGTCGCTGACGGGCGCGACCCGCTCGCCGAGAAGCGGAAGGCCAGCATGCCGACGTTCCGCGAGGTGGCGGCCAAGACGTTTGAGGCAAACCGGCCGCGGTGGCGTAGCGCCAAGACGGCGGCGAATTGGACGGCTCAGATGGAGCTGCACGCGTTCCCCGTCTTGGCCGACCTGCCGGTGAATGAGATCGGCCGCGAGGCCATGCTGCGCGTGCTGACGCCAATCTGGACCGCGCACCCAGATATCGCTCGCAAGCTGCGCGGCCGCATCCGTGCCGTGTTGGCGTGGGCGCAGGCGCACGGCTACATCGAGCACAACGTCGCGGGCGAGGCCATCGGCGGCGCTCTGCCGGCCATGCCGGCCGTCAAGGCGCACTTCCGGGCGTTGCCATACCGCGAGGTCGCCGCAGCGCTGGCGACCGTTGAGGCGTCGCGGGCGTCGCTTTCGGCTAAGGCGTGCTTCCGGTTCCTCGTGCTGACGGCTGCGCGTTCCGGCGAGGCGCGACTCGCGACGTGGGATGAGATTGACACCGCGTCGCGGGAGTGGCGCGTCCCGGCATCACGGACGAAAACGGGCGGCGAGCATCGCGTCCCGCTCACTGATGCGGCGTTGGCGGTGCTGGAGTCCGTCCGGCCGCTACGGGATTCGAGCGGCCTGCTGTTCCCGTCACCGTTGCGCCCGGGCCGGCCGCTGTCAGACGTGACGCTGACCAAGCTGTTGCGCGAGCAGGGCATCGCGGCCGTGCCGCACGGTTTCCGGTCGAGCTTCCGGGACTGGTGCGCGGACACGGGCAAACCGCGAGAAGTCGCGGAGGCGGCGCTCGCGCATGTCGTGGGCGGCGTCGAGGGCGCCTACTTCCGTAGCGATCTGTTCGAGCGGCGTCGCCGGTTGATGGCCGCGTGGGCTTTATATCTGACCGGCGGCAGGGCAAGGGTCGTGCGGATAGATGGCTGCTAAACCGAGCTGGGATGAAGCCGTGCAGATCGCCAAGCAGTACCGCGCGTTAACGGAGGCGGGCTGGCCGGGAGCCGCCGAGTCCTACCGCAATGCGGTCGTGGCTAGACCGATAGTGCTTTCCGTGCGGCTCCAGCTTTCGAAAGAGAATCAGCGGGAGTGGGATGCCGTCAGTCTGATCGCGCAACAACTACTTCGAAACCGTGAGCCCCTCCCTGATGCGCTGGCCGATTGGTTGGCTGACGTGCTGAAGGAGGATCGGCAGCGGCCTAAACAGCGGGGCCGGCCGCGCGAGAACATGGCGCGGAACAGAGCCATCGTTGAAGCCATCAAGATGCTCAGAGCCAAGGGATTCGAGCCATTCACCCGCAACCCTGAGCCGGCGGGAGAGGTCGCGAGCGAAAAGGGTGGCTCCGCGTGCGATGCGGTCGGCGTGGCATTCGGTCTCGACAAGTACAAGGAAGTCGAGAACCGCTGGACGAAGTTCAGGACGTGGGAGACGAAGGAGATAACGGCAGCAGAGTGGGCATGGTTGGGTATTCTCCCGTCCTAACAATGTAGTGATTTGACAGGGTGACCGCGCAGCACCCGGCGGATACGCTCGGGTCATGAGCAACCTTCTGACCCGCCGCGAGGTTGAATCGCGGCTCGGACTCACCAAATCGACGATCTACCGATTGATGCGGTCAGGGCTGTTTCCCGAACCGATCCGGGTTGGCCCGCGCGCTGTGCGCTGGCCTGAGGTCGAGATCGAGCAGTGGCTCGCGAGCCGGCCGCGGTCCCACGGCGACGGAATCAACCAGCAGCAAGCGGGACAGTGACTATCGCTGAGCCGGTCGGCGCTACGCCGGATTCGCTTCCTCCCTGTCCACCCGGCTGCGACTGCGAGCCGTGCGAGGATCGCAGGCGCGCCGAGGGCCGCGAGATCGAGGACGCGGCAGATTTCGAGCCGGCCGACGTGCACCCGGCGACCTGCCACTGTTCCGACTGCAAGGCACGAACCGCCGCCGGACTCGACGACATCCCGCCCGGAGCCGACCCAGACACCGCGCCACTGCCGCCGCTCACACCCGCCGATCTCAGGCTTGAGGCTGAGTACAGGAAGGAGGAACAGAAGGAGCTGCTCGGCTGGAAGTACGACACCGGCCGCAAAGCCGAGCTGCACGAAGCGAACACGGCTAGGGTTCTGCGTACTCTTGGATTGAGCAACGCACGTGCAGACGAGCTGGCGCGGGAGAAACAGACCTCGAAGAACAGCCACGCCGGACGATCACCAAGGTGCGGCGATTGCGCGAGAAACGGATGTCGGGGAAGACGTTGGCGGCGCCCGGGGCGGCGGCCGGGATGAGCGAGCGGACGGCGCGACACTGGCAGAGCGGCGCGTTGCCGTCGACGGCGAAGGCGCCTCGAACGTGGCGGACGCGGGAGGACCCGTTCGCCGGCGTGTGGGAGTCGGAGGTCGTGCCGCAGTTGGTGGCGGATACGGAGGGACGACTGCAGGTGCTGACGCTGTTCACGTGGCTGTGCCGGCAGCATCCGGGTCGCTTTCAGGCGGGGCAGCTACGGACGTTGCAGCGGCGGGTCCGCGACTGGCGGGTGCAGTACGGTCCGGACCGCGAGGTGTATTTCGAGCAGGTGGCGGTCCCGGGTCGGGAAGCGGCGTTCGACTTCACCGACGCGAGCGACCTGCGGGTGACGATACGGGGCGTGCCGTTCCCGCATCTGTTGTTCGAGTGGGTGCTGAGCTACAGCAAGTGGACGTATGTGGGGCTGGCGTTCAGCGAGACGTTCGAGGCGCTGGTGGCCGGCCTGCAGGGCGCGCTGTGGACGCTGGGTTCGGCCCCGGCGTGGCTTCGCCACGACAATCTGTCGGCGGCGACGCACGAGCTGAAGCGCAGCGGCGGGCGTCAGTTGACGGCGCGGTTCCAGCAGGTGCTGGACCACTACGGGCTGCGCTCGTCGCGGATCCAGCCGGGGAAGCCGCACGAGAACGGGGTGGCCGAGCAGTCGCACTTCCGGACGAAGACGGCCATCGAGCAGGCGTTGCTGTTGCGGGGCGACCGGGACTTCGACGACGAGTCGGCGTATCCTGCGGCCGTTACCTTCGGCTCGGATCCCGGAGTACACGACGTTCCAATGCGTGGTGCGGAAGTGGAGCACGATTCGCGTCGGCGGCCGGATCTACTCGGTGCCGTCGCGGTTGATCGGCCACACGGTCGAGGCGCGGCAGCATCCGTCGACGGTCGAGGTTCTCTACGGCGGCCGGGTGCTGTGCACGATGCCGCGGTTGCGGGGCGCGGCGGGCCACCGGATCGACTACCGCCACATCATCGGGAGTCTGGTCCGGAAGCCAGGCGCCTTCGCGCGATATCGCTTCCGGGAGGAGCTGTTCCCGTCGCTGACGTTCCGGGCGGCGTATGACGCGCTGGGCCGGACGCACGGCGAGCGAGCTGACGTCGAGTACGTGCGCCTGTTGCACCTGGCGGCCACGACCAGCGAGCGTCAGGTCGAGGCGACGCTTCGCGCTCGACTCGACGCCGGCGACACGTGCGACTACGCCAGCGTCCAGGCCGAGGTGCGGCCGCCAGTCCCGACCGTCCCGGTGGTGCACATCCCCCGACCGGACCTGGCGCAGTACGACGCGCTGTTGAGCCGAGGTCTGCACGGATGACGCCGCCGAGCACGGCGTCGACGACGCTGTTAAAGCAGTTCGGTCTGACGACGGCGGCCGAGGAGCTCGTCCCGCGCCTGACGCAGGCCGGCCACCACGACGCGCTGCCGGTGCTGGTGGAAGTGTTCGAGGCCGAAGCCGAGGCACGACGCCAGCGCCGGATCACCCGGTTGCGCCGCGCTTCGCGGTTGCCGCCGGGCAAGACCTTCGCGACGCTCGACACCGGCAGGTTGCCGGGGCCGGTAGTGCAGCAGCTGGAGACGCTGGCCACCGGGGCGTTCCTCGAGACGGCGACCAACGTGCTGGCGTTCGGCCTGCCGGGCGTGGGCAAGAGCCATGCGCTGTCCGCCGTCGGGCACGCGCTGGTCGAGGCCGGCCACAGCGTGCTGTGCGCCCCGGCCTACGCCCTGGTCCAGGAGCTGCTCGGCGCGAAACGTGACCTCGACCTGCCTCGCGCCCTCCGCAAGCTCGACCTCTTTGAGGCGATTCTGCTCGACGATCTGGGCTACGTGCAGCAGAGCCCCGACGAAGCCGAGGTGCTGTTCACGCTGCTCGCCGAGCGCTACGAGCGCCGCTCGGTGATGGTGACCAGCAACCTGGTCTTCAGCCAGTGGGACCGGATCTTCCGCGACCAGATGGCCACCGCCGCGGCGATCGACCGCCTGGTGCACCACTCGGTGCTGCTCGAGTTCGACGTGCCGAGCTTTCGAACGGACCCGTCGCGGCCGACGTCGCCGCCACCGTCACCACCGCCCGCGCCTCGTGGACGACCACCAGGTCCGTTGCTGCCGCGGCGTCGCCGACCTGCGACCTCCTGAGCGTTTCCCTCCGGAATCGATCACCGCTTCGGCGGCGACGTTCACGGCGCACATCTTCCCGCAGGCTCTTTCGCGCGTCATCTCCATCCCGGCCATGACCCGCCACGCCGCCGGCGAACGTCAACGGATACAGGCACGGGCCCCGACGACGATCCGTCCAGCCGTCCTCGGCGGGCACACCGCTCCTCGCGTAGTGGCCAGCAGCCGATCCCTCGGTAGCCGCGCGCTCGGCTACCGCACTACGTGAACGTCCCCAAGCGGACGTTCACTCCGTTTGGTCTTCTGCTTCTTCAGAACCCGCAGCAACGCTCAGCGAACGGCCTGAACGCCAGCGGGGCCACCCGTCCGGCCACCCGCGTGCGTGGTCCAGGGAGCACCCGTCCGAGCCGGCAAGAATAGTTGTCGTTGAGCGGCGGAAGTACTTGACGCCAAACAATCCCGATTCGACGCACCTGGGCGAAGGTGCGCCGGCTGACGTCTGCTCGAAGTGCGGCCGTGCGGTGTCGCGGCTCGTGTACTGCTGGCGGCGGCGCTCCGAACCGGTCAGATTGTGCGAGGCGTGCGTGGGATGCGCGTAACGGTCGATCTCGATGATCGTGACGGTGCCGGCCTATCGTGGCGGGCGACCGTTGGCGACGGGGATCGCGTGGTCCTGTCGGGTACGGTTCGGCCGGTCAAGGGCGGCCGGTGGTTGGCTGCAACCGACGACGGCGACGAGTTCGAGGCGGCTGATCGGGTCGAAGCGTGCCGGGCGGCGGTTGATGCGTTGTTCAAGGCGTATGCGGGCGCGTCGAGGTGGCACACGTGACGCGCGGGGCGTGGAGGTGAAAGATGTTTGATTTCCTGCGGGTGGATGGTCGTTTTACTCATGGCGGCCTGTGCGCCCCGGGGACGCGGCCGGCGCTGTCCCACACCAACAGCAGCGCCGGCCGCAACTTTCCCAATAGTGCGCCCCTGCGGGTGGCCGTCGTCGCTCTGTTCGTCCTGGCCGTCGCAACCGCGGCGGCTCAGGAGACGGTTAGCGTCCGGGTGGCGGCGGGCACGGTCTGCCCTGCCGCGTGGACGGCTGCCACGGTCACAAACCCGATCCCCGAACGCTGGTATCTCTCGATTCCGCAGGCGATACGAAACGATGCGTTCTTCGTCGGCGGCGCGGAGACTGAGGTCGAAGTGTCCTCCGGGTTCGTGTCGTCTCGCTGGCCGAGTCCCGTGGAATTGGCAGCGGTAATCGCCGCGGGCGAGCTCAGAAGCGTACCGGCCGCCACCGAGACGCGCCACTTCTGCACGCTCACGGCTCCCTGATCCGGGTGTCATGACACGCGAGCGGCTGATTCCGCAGACGGCGGCGGCGGTCGGTGTGGCGTTCGCGGCGTGCATTCCGGGCGTGGTCGCGGAGTTCGATGACACGTGATCACCATCGCGGATGACATCGGCCAGCGAGGGCCAAACTAGAGACGGAACGGCGCGAGCCGGGCGAGCCCGCGCCGTCCCTTGCCAGTCGTTACCCGCGCCGGCCGCTAAAAAGGGGTAACGGGACGGCGGGGTTCGGCTGGCCGTCTGCAAGGATACTCCCGTCGGGTCGGAACCGGCGCGGGTTAAACCTGCACCTGCGGAGAATCTCAGGACGCTCTCAGGGGGGGATGATGGCCGACAAGAACGAACCGGACGAAGCGGCGCGACAAGGGGATCTAGCCCCGGCCCGAGTTGATGAGCGCCCGGCGGGTGCCCGCCGGAAGCACGGTTGCCGTGGGAAACGGCGGTAGTACA
Source organism: Vicinamibacterales bacterium (assembly GCA_965263055.1). Lineage (GTDB taxonomy): Bacteria > Acidobacteriota > Vicinamibacteria > Vicinamibacterales > UBA8438 > VXRJ01. Next base: position 1,311,167 of record OZ253581.1, read on the forward strand.
ATCGAATCGTTGACCTATCGAGCGAGTCGCGGTCGGGTGCGGGCCCGTAGACGGTTGACCAGGGCGGCGGCCGCGCAGGTCGAGGCGGTGCAGCTGGACGGGTCGGGCATCGAGGAACTGGTCGGCGACAAGGGATACCACAGCAACCAGACGGTGGTGGACTTGCAGGCCCTGGGATTGCGCAGCTCCCTCTCGGAGCCGGACCCGGGGCCGCCGGTGCTGGAAGGGGCGGCAGGCGGCCCGCGACGCCGTCTATGCCAACCGGCGCCGGATCCGCGGGGCCGTCGCCTGCTGCGGTGCCGGGGGGGAGTTGTTGGAGCGGCCGTTTGCGCATCTGTTCGAAACCGGCGGGATGCGGCGGGTGCATCGTCGCGGGCATCCGAACATCCTGAAGCGGTTGCTCGTGCACGTCGCCGGCTGCAACCTCGGGCTGCTGTTGCGGCACCTGATCGGCGTCGGCACGCCCCGGAGCCTGCAGGGCCGGGCCGTGGCCCAGTCCCGGAAGCTAGACCGGAACCCATTCGGCACGGCGGCGATGCCGAGTTCCTTGATCAGCTGGCTCGGCGTTGCGTCGGAGAGCAGCTTCCCACGCGAGTTTGGGGAATATGGGGACGATGTGGGGGACCATGACTCCCTATGACGAACATAAGACACTGATAATAAAGGCGTTATCTAAAAGGAATGGCGGAGAGAGTGGGATTCGAACCCACGGTAGGAGGATTACCCCTACACACGCTTTCCAAGCGTGCTCCTTCAACCACTCGGACATCTCTCCGCGCGCCGGGTGGATTGCTCAGTCTAACAGACCGTCACCGGCGCTCGATCAGAGCTCCCGGCGCCGAGAGTAGACGATAACGTGGAGGGCGTGCACGTCGCGCCGCTTCACGAGGCGGGCCGGAAACGCGTGATTGTACGGCTGCAGCAGGTAGGCGCCCGAAGTCTTGGTCACCAGGCGGATCGCGCGCTCGCCCGAAGCGAGCTGGGCGTACACCTCGTCACCGTCTTCGAACCGGCGGCCCGGGGCGACGATGGCGATTGTTCGGGGACGGTGGGCGGGTATCATCGCGTCAGTCCGGACCACGACGCCATACGCGTCGGGATCGTCGAGATCGCCAGGCCGGGGCAGACGCAGCAGGATCGCGGGCGGCTTCGGTTCCGCCCCCCGCCAGGTGATCGGCACCGGCGCCACATCTCCCTCGGCCACTACGGGAATGTCCGCCGCCGTCCCGCCCACCAGATCGATCCGGGTCGAGACGCCGCCCGGGATGGCCATGGTCGCCTCGCGGACCCGGTCGTAGTCGGGATCGACACCGGTCAGCAGTTGATCCACCGAACAGCGGAGCGCCTTCGCGAGGCGGAGCAGGGTGCCCGTCTCGAGGATGGTGTGCCGGTCGTTTTCCCAGTCTGAAACCTGCGGCTGCGGCACGCCGAGCCGATCCGCCAGTTCGCGCTGCGTTCGAACGCCAGCGGCCGACCGGAGCCGCTTGATGTTGCTGCCGAACGACACGGCGGCAAGCGTACACGTCGCCGCGCTGGCTCTGCAAACCGTTAGATCAATAGAATCAATGACTTATGGTTAATACGTATCGCTTTTGCACGGGTTACGCTCACGCACGTATAGTTATTACACGATGTCCTACCGGGCGTTCGTCTTCGGTTGCACGCCGTGTGCGGTCACCGTCCGGCCGGTCGCCCGGACCGTAGGTGGCCACGCCGTGTGGGTGGCCACCGTTGCCACTCGTGGAGACCGCCCCTGCCGGACGCGCTTCCGCGCCACCACCAGCCGCGAAGCTCTCGCGCTTGCCGTGTTGCACCTGGAACGACGACTCGGCCCACTCCGCGAGGCGCCGCCGCCGAGGCGGCAGCACGTCACCTGCTAGTATGGTCAGGAAGCGGAGAGGTACCGAAGTGGTTGTAACGGGGGCGCCTCGAAAGCGTCTTGTCGGGTAACCGGCACGTGGGTTCGAATCCCACCCTCTCCGCCATTCCCTTACGATAACTCCTTTATTATAAGCATCTTATGTTTATAATGAGGGCTTGTCGCCCCCACATGGTCCCCCATATCATGGCGCCAGATCTCTTGGAGCGCCGGCACCGTCTGATGGACGACGGGTCGGCGTTCCTCGAAGGAGAACGCCGCGCCGGAGGACTCGTCTGCGTTGCCCCGAGGTTCCCACAGCGGAGAACCACCCTGTCGTGCGTCGCGTCAAGGCGCGCACGCGCGGCTCCTTCGCTGGCGCTACGGCCTTTTGTGACACACTGCCCGCCGAGGTCATCGGAGTAGGTGAGCATCGGACGGACCTTGATCGGACGCTGCGCACAGTGGACAATGGCGCGGGAGTTCCAGACGCCGAGTCTCCGGACCGCCAATCTGACCGTCGTGGCCGAGTCATTCAGCCTGTCATCCGCCGCGTCTCGGGGGCCGACCGTCCCCCAGAAGGCGTTGACCTATCTGATCGAAGAAGTTTCCCTCGGGGCCTACCTGTTGGTTTTTGCGGTGGTAGTAGCTGGTTGTGGATGGCTGTACTCATTCCTCACCGCGCATGGGCATGGTGTCAACGCTTCACCCCTTGGATTCTTGGACGGAGTCTTCTTCAGCATCGTGACCGTAACGTCGCTGGGCTACGGTGACCTATATCCAGTCGGGTTCTCGCGAGTGATTGCTGGTGCAGAGGTGCTGTTTGGCCTCGCGTTCATGGGCATCATGATTGCGAAAGTCACTTCGCGGCGCCTCTCCTACCACGTTCAACGGTTGTTCGTTTCGGATGCACAGCAACGCCTCGACGATTTTGAAGAGAGATTCGCCTCGATGCGGGTGCCACTGATCGAAGTCACCAAACTCCTTGGCGACATCTACCTGCGGACTCCGGAACCACGTCCGCCCGGTACCGAAAGGACTGAGGTGCTAGCGCGTTTCAGGTCGTCGATCGGGGCGCTGCACGTTTGGTCCCTGGCGTTGCGCAAGTACTTCTCCTTTGAGGTCGAGCAGGACGCTTACTTTAGGATCGTTCCGGAGGACTCAGTGCGACGGGTGGGGGAGACTCTGGACGAAGTCTTGTACCGGCTAGGGTTGCTGATCGTCAGCCTTCCTGCAGAAGCCAAGCCGGAGGTTATCGATAGGACGTCACGGAAACAGATTTGGGAAGCGCTGATCGCACTGAAGGATGCCGCGGACATAGTGCAAGGACAGTGTCCTGACCAAGAGACGATCCAGTGCTTCGGTCGCGTCCAAGACACCTGTGAAACGGTTCGGAGCAGTCACTTCGCGACGCCCACGCCTGACGTGGCACCTGGCCCTCCGGATCAAGTGGCTCCAGAAGGGTCAGATGCACCCCAAGGATGAGACCTAATGGGATCGGGCGATTAGGGCGGCCCGGTGCTGCGAAATTGCGAGGAACTGCGATATGGCGATGCCACTGAGTTGGATCCAATGCCAGGGAGATGTCTGGTGCAAGCTGAACTCGGTCAACCTTCAGCATGAGCACTTCAATAATCGAGGTGGTGTCTACGTGATCTGGCACGGAGGAGAGAATCCAGCAACGGTCTACGTGGGCCAAACAGGAGACCTCCGCGTTCGTTTAGGCGACCACCGCAATGATGAGCGGATCCAGGCGTACGCTAATCTCGGCCTGTACGTGACTTGGGCTAGTGTTGTCCCGGAGTTCCTGGACGGAGTCGAGCGCTACCTCGGAAACCGGCTAAAGCCAAAAGTCGGAACAAACCTTCCCGATGTCCAGCCGGTAGAGGCTCAGCTGCCCTGGTAGCCCAAGGTTTCGGCGATTGTATAGGGAACTACATACAATGCTACCCACGGGAGGAAGATGACAGATGAATACACACTTGACGGCCGCTGAGAACTTTGCTGCCCAGATCGGCCTCATTCCAGGTTACGTCGAACCCGAACCGTTATCCTATCGTACTGCGCTCCGGCTCTCTGCGTTACTTCGTCGGCTTCAGCCTGAGAGATACGACCCTCTGCCAGAAGCTGGGCAAGAAACTCTGCATACGGCCGTACCACATCGTGCCCAAAGTCCAGAATCGGACGGAGCGGATTGCACTGCGGAGTTGACGCCCGGCAGGGATCGGAATTGCAGTGAGGGCAGTGCATGGTGAACCTCCATGTGAAATGTGAATCATACAATCCTACCCAGAGGAGAACTCAACGATGATCGAAACAATCCTACCTAGTTCTGACGCTGAGATCAGCAACCAGCTCTCGGAGCTCTTCCAACGCGGCATCAATGAGTCGAAGATCCTCCTTGCTCCAACCGGCGGTGGATACGAGATCGGCCCGCAGCTGCGAAAAAGCACGGAGGCTTGCCTTGCGCTTTTCGAGCGTAACTTGGCGGGCATCGAAGATCGGTGATGAGGGCTCGTTCATAGCATTCCTACTTTAACGAAGGGAACTACATATGGAAACACAACTCGATGCACTACGTTTCGTCGGTAAAGGACGACGATGGCGTGACTACGTAAGGGCCGCCTGGATCGGAATCCGAAGCCATTTTGCGGATGTGCGCTTCAAGCTGAGCGTTCTCCATTTGAAGCTTCTTATTTTCCGCTTGAAGCTGAGCATTCTCCGTTCGAAGCTCAGCAATTTCCGCCTGAAGTTGAGAAATTACCGCCTGAGGGCTCTCGTGAATAGCATGGAGCGGGGTTACTGCCTTTAGCTCTTCCTTGGTCATCCGTCTTCCTTTCTCGTGCTCAGCACCGCACATCCGTCCACGTAGGAAACAGCCTCAGCGCTGTTGTTCGCTGCACGAGATCCCCATCGATCCTCATTTGGGCGGTAAGTGGCACGATCTCGTTTGGACGGATGGTTCGGCCGTACAGTCCCCCCAGACTGCCCATTGCCACATCTGCCCCGACTTGTTCATCAGCGGCATTGTAAAGCCGGGCAACCGCAGTCGTCTGCGTCGCGCATCCTGGCCCGACGTTCTGGAGGGACCAGTTGAGAATGCAACTAACCGTGAGCAATCCTTCGCAGTTCGTGAACGCTGGCTGTCCGGTTTGTTCCAGTTGTGCGACAGGCAGTGGAGGTGGTGGCGGCGGAGGTGGTGGCGCTGGCGGCGGCGGGGGAGCCTGCTGAGGTGTAGGAGCCGTGGGGGTGTCTCCGCCACATGCAGACACAATGAGAACGAGGGCAAGCAACAAGACAGTACAGCGCATTCAAGAGCCTTTCTTCCCCTGACGTGGGGCGTGGAGTGCAAACGCAGGGCCTTGACTGTGGACGAAGCGCGGTGACGTGTCAAGTGGAGAGTGGGTGAAAAAGGACGCTAATTGGCTAAAAGCGTCCCACGCAGTTGCCTTACGTGGGGCACCCACTCTCCACTATCATCCTAGCACTTCTAGCGTTTCGGGGACGCTCCATCCTCTTCTGCCTCTACTGGCTCAGGGGCCATAGACGCCTGTGGGGGCGCTCTAAACAGCGCTCGTGCTACTTCCTCTGGCGTTGCTCGGATTGGCTCTGGCATCATCCGTTCGCTGGGCCGTCCTCTAGGCTTTCCGGTTCGCTTTCCCATTTAAGCTTCCTCTTCTTCGTAGGCGGTCGCGCTCAGGCCGCTGTCGGCAATCAGCGCGGCATAGGTGAGACGTTTCCGATCCAGCCCTTGGGCTAGGCGCTGCATCTGCGTCATCGTATCGTTGGGCCGGTCGTTGTGACGGCCTTCGAACTCTGCTACGTAGCGGGGCAGGTGCTTCGGGCTCATGGCATGGTAGATCCCGTGGTAGCCCCGCTTCATGACGGCCCAAAAGCTCTCCATCCCATTGATATGGGCTTGGTCCTTCACATACTCTCCAACTCCGTGCTTGACGGCTTCATGGTTGGGGAGATTGCGGTAGGCGGCGGCTTCGTCGGTGTAGAGCGTAGCATCAGGCGTGATGGAATCCTGCACGAGGGTTTGGAGCGTCGGAGCGGACGTGTCCGGCACCACTTCTACCCGCACCTTCCCGGTTTCGCGGTCACGAACGCCAGCGACAACCGCCTTGCCCACGGTGCCCCGCCCCGCCCGGAGCTTCTTGTTGGAGTGCTTGTTCTTTTCCTTCCCACCGAAGAAACTCTCGTCCGCTTCCACCACTCCACCAAACGGAGCAAGCGTCCGGTCCCACGCCCCGCGAATCCGATGCGCCAAGAACCAAGCGGTCTTCTGCGTGACCTTCAGATCCCGATGGAGCTTCAAGCTCGACGTGCCCTTGATGTTGGTGGTGAGGATGTAGATCGCCAGCAGCCAAACGCGGAGCTTCAGCTTGGAGCTTTCCATCAGCGAGCCGGTTTTCACGGAGAAGTCCTTCCGGCAGTCGCGGCAGCGCCAGGGGAGGGGCTTGCGGTTCTTCCGAGCCGCTACGCTCAGCGAGCCGCACTTCGGGCAGGCAATCCCGTTCGGCCAGCGCTGCTGCACAAACCAAGTCTCCGCAGACTCTTCAGTCGGGAAGAGATCGAAGAACTCCATCAGGCTGATGCCCTCGCGGTAGTGCCGTCCCGGTGCGTTGTTGCTCATCTACCCTCCTGTGTTGTCCTGAGTATGGGTAATCATAGCACCGAAATGGGAACGTGTAAAGGGTATCCGGCAGGATCCGGCCTTGACAAGAGTGTCCACTTTAGTGTACACTTTAGGGAGCATGGATAAACACACATTCAGCAGCCTCCCAACACTCTCCGTCGCCCAGATGATATACGAGGTACTTCAGAAGTCCCGTGTACCAATAGGCGACTACCTGCCCATTCTGGATACCGTGCGGGCAGCGGTGACGGTCCTTCCTGAAACTGATCCGCTCAGCCGGGTTGTCCATAACTGGGCGTATCTCTATGACAGGGAACGCACAGAACCTGGCAGTTCTGTAAGTTGTCTTCCCCTCCATCGTGCTCTGGGACTACATGATGGGCGTCCCAATCAACCGCCCCAAGAAGACGCCGCACCTCCCGGTTCGGCCCACCAGACGGCAGAAGCTGCTCAGTACATCGCTCCAGATGGCCCTTCGCACAGCCAACCCGTGAACACTCACAGCGACCTTGAGCAAATTGGTAGCGCTCCTCCCGAACCCTCTCACTGAATGGCATGCTCCCCTCCTGAAAACGCTTGGCACCGGAGAGCCTAGCACGCCTGTCAAGCTCAGCACCCCAGATGAGCACGCCTGTTAGAACGCTCTGGGTAGCTAGATATGTAGTTCCCATTGTATACCTGACACAGACGCATAAAATGACTACTATCCCTTTATGACGTTGTCGGTTGATTCGCTGTCGTCCTTGCCGGCCATCCGATCAAGCTCGCGCTTCACGTCTTTCCCGAACAGCCGCTCCACAATCTCAGCGTCAGGCCGCTCGGCAATGTCGGCCGGCAGCGTGCGCGGTTTCTTTCGCTTCGGAGTCTGAGCCATGACAGATACTACCTCACTCAACCTCATGACGTTGATTGACCGGTTCCCGTGTGATGATTCCTGCCGGGAACTGCTCGAAGATCTCCGCTGGCCGAACGGTGTTTCCTGCCCGCGGTGCGGCAACATGGAGTTGTGCGAGATCCCAGACCGCCATCAGTGGTAATGCCTCGGGTGCGACTACCAGTTCAGCGTGACGGCCGGGACGATCATGCACGACTCCCACCTTCCGCTTCGGAAGTGGTTCGTGGCAATCTACCTGCTGCTCGAATCGCGGAAGGGCATGAGCGCCAACCAACTCAAGCGGACGCTCGGTGTGTCCTACAAGACCGCATGGTACCTGTGCCATCGTATCCGCTCCGCGATGGGCAACGACGGCATGACCGGGCCGACACTGTTCGGAATCGTTGAAGTAGACGAAACCCTTGTCGGTGGCCGCAGGCGCGGTGTGGGAAGCGGGAACAGGATTGGCAAGACCTGGGTTGCGGGAGCGGTCCAGCGCGGCGGCAAGGTACGGCTGGAGCGCATACCCAACATCCGCAAGCCCACCCTGCACGCCTTCATCAACCGCCACGTTAAGGACGAGACCGACGCGATCTACACCGACGAACTGCTGTCGTATCTCGGCATCGGTGACGCCGACACAAAGCAGCGGGTCGTCCGGCACTCCGTCGAGGAATGGGTAGTCGGGGACGTTCACACAAACAGCGTAGAGGGCGTCTGGAGTCTCCTGAAACGGTCGATCGTCGGCGCGTTCCACAAGGTCAGCGCGAAGCATATGGACCGCTACCTCGAAGAACTGGAGTGGCGCTTCAACAACCGGAACAACCCGCACATCTTCCGCGACACGCGGCGGCGCATCCTGACCACCAACACGCTCACCTACCGCGATCTCGTGGAAGCGGAAGCCGCGTAGCTTATTAACTAAGGGTACAAAATGCGTGCATTGGGTTTGTCTGTCTGGGTCTTGATCCTTGTAGCAGCATCGATGATTCGGGATCTACTGTCACCACAGTGGTGGGTGGTCTCAGGAGCGGTGTTCTGGTGGCTCTATAGGCTCACGTCCTATGTACATTCGGAAGACCCATTAGACAGGCCACCCAACCCAGGACCGTTGCGCGTTGTAAATATGATCGTGGCTAACGTCTCTGTATTGAGCTTTGCTGCAGCAGTGTTCACTTTGATCTACCGTTTCACCGCTCAGTAGGGCGCCCGTTCGGAAGCCCATGCAACGTAACTTACCCGCACGTCACCAATCGCCGCCAGTATCTTTGTCCGATTCTGGCGGAGGCGCATGCTCGTCAAACTTCTCTAGAAGAAAGTCGGGCACCGGTCGATTCTGGAGGGCTAGGTATCGACGCAACGTCTCACGATCAAGCTCCAGAAGATGCACCTCATGATCTTCCAGGACGTACCCAAACGTAAAGGCCGGCGAGTCGTATTTAGAATCTAGCTGGTCTGTTTTAATGGCGTGGCACATGGTGTTGTATTCCTCATGGGATGCCGTTGTCCTCAGCGGCCATTCTTTTTCTTCCCCAACCAATAGGCACGCTGCTTCGTAGAGCTTGAACGATTTCGTTCGTGCTCCGGGAATCTGCCATGCCGAACGTCGGTCACTGGGTACTGGAGAATACACTGCAACTGAATCGCGACCGGGGCGGGCACCTGTCGAACGTTCCCAAAACCTCCAGCGGGCAGGCGTTAGACCGTAGAAGAACGCCGGGACGCCTACAGCCAGCAGAATCCAATCCAGGGAGGTCATCTGATTGCCAACCGTACTGAGGATACGTAGCCATGACTGCCCATCATCGATGTACCCGGGTATGCCAAGCAGGTGAAGAGACGGCTTCGTCCAGGCCGCAAGCCCGCCGAGAATGCCGCTATGCCGTCTACGCATCTCGGCATGCTAGCGCCCCTCTCTGTCTACGGCAAGTACACAATCGCCGAACATTCAGGCTGGAGAGGACGAAAGAGGGCTACTTGGGTCTCCACTCTAGTCTTCCTGAACATGAGGGCTGGATTCTGCGTCCTCGACCTTGAGAAGGTCGTCTCCCTCCAAGTCGATACCAATGGTCGGGATGCGGTGCTGCACGTTGTGTCCGTGGTCACCGTCGTATCGCAGCACCCAACCTGGACCAAGTGGCAGGCCAAGCTCATCAACCTCGCCAAGGGCCACTAAGGTTCCGTTCGGTCGCATGATCATCGTTCAATTCCTTCCGTGGGTAGGATTGTATTTAGTTCCGTTAACAGAAACGGTCCGCCCGGCCGAACACGATCGGCCTGACGTCGCGACCGCGCGGGTCGCGTGGCACGCGGCGGCGCCGACCTGGGATGTCGCCCACCTCGTGTTTCTGGACGAAACCGGGATCACCACCAATCTGCTTCGGCGGTACGGCCGGGCACCGCGTGGCGCGCGCGTCCACGACCACGTCCCCGGCGGGCGCTGGCAGACCAGCACGTTTCTCGCCGCGTTGCGGGTCACGGGGCTGACCACACCGGGGGTCTTCGACGGCGCGATCGATGGCGAGAGCTTCCGCGTCTACATCGACCAGATCTTGGTGCCGACCCTGCACGCCGGCGACATCGTCATCGCCGACAACCTCTGGGCCCACAAGGTCGCCGGCATCCAGCAGGCCCTTCAGGCCGCCGGGGCCACACTCTGGTGCTTGCCACCCTACAGCCCGGACCTCAATCCCATCGAGCTCTGCGTCGCGAAGCTCAAGGCCCTCGTTCGCACGGCTCGCTGTCGCAGCACCGAGACGCTCTGGCGGTTCCTCGGCGAGTGCTTGGCGCACTTCAGCCGTGACGAATGCCGCAACTATTGTCGGCACTGCGGGTACGCGGCCGCCACACGATCATGAATAGCGCTTTAGAATGATCGGATGCGAATAAAGACAGTACGCTTGAATAACTACAAGCGATTCACTGAGCTCGCGATAGTCGACCTTCCCAAAACTGCGAGGCTCGTGGTACTCGTCGGCCCGAACGGCACTGGCAAGTCGTCGGTCTTCGATTCGTTCCTGCTGAAGGCCAACGCGGCCGTTAACAACCAAACTCTCTCCGGGAACACCGAGCAGTACTACGAGAAGGTGCCGACATCCACGACCACCCAGCACGTCGCGAACCGCGTCCGGATCGAATTCCATAACGCCGGTGAGGGCGAAGTGCATTGGAGGTCCGCGTTCCAGGTGCGGTCGGCGTACCGGAACGAGTCGGACTTCCGCATCGAGCACCTGCGAGCGACGAAGTCTGATGATGCAGGGCCCCGCCTCGCTCGGATCATCGATCCCGACGAATCCGTCTCGAAGAACTATCAGCTGATGGTATGGAAGAGGCTACAGGATCTGGATCGAGACGCTCCGGAGAAAGTCACAATCGGAGCGTACCGGAGGGAATCCCTAGGCGACTTACAGAATGCCATGCGCGGTCTTTTCTCGGCCCCAGGCCTCTCGCTGCAGGACTTTGGCGGAATCCAGGCGGGTTCATTTCGGTTTTCCAAAGGCACCGTCTCCGACTTCCACTACAAGAATCTCTCTAGCGGAGAGAAGGCGGCATTTGACATCCTCCTCGACGTCTTCGTGAAGCGGGACGAGGCCAAGGAGGCTGTGTTTTGCATCGACGAACCGGAACTGCATGTGGCGACGGGTCTTCAGGGACCGCTGATCGCATCGATCCTCGCGCTGCTTCGGGAGGCGTCGCAGTTGTGGATTGCAACTCATTCGATCGGAGTCGTCAGGGAAGCACACAGGATGCTACTGGACCGACCCGGGGAAGTTGTGTTTCTGGACTTTTCAGGCATGGACTTCGATGGCCCGGTCACCATAAAGCCCAGCGCCCCCACCAGGGTGTTCTGGAAGAACATGTACGAGGTTGCCCTTGACGACCTGTCGTCCCTGGTGGCACCACACCGTGTCGTCATATGCGAAGGCAGCAAGGACAAACACGTGGAGGCTTTCGACGCGAGATGTTACAACCGGTTGTTCGCCGACGAGTTCTCGGAGACGCTCTTCATATCCCGAGGCGGATCCGGTGAGGTGATCCAGGCGGAGCACCTTGTCGCTATTCTGAAATCCATCGCTCGCGGCATCGACGTGCAGAAGCTAATCGACAGGGACGACATGACTGACGAGGTGAGATCACAAAAGATCGCGCAGGGGATTCGTGTGCTGCGTCGACGGGAGCTCGAGGAGTATCTCTACGATCCGGAGGTCTTACGCACGTTCCTCCGGGAGGTGAATGGCGATGAAGCCGTGGCGGAGAAAGTCCTGAGCGCTAGGGAGGCCCTGGTAAACGGGCAGCCTGGACCGACGAACATTAAGGATGTGTCACGACAAATATTCGCTGCGATTCGCAGTGCTACGAAGTTGCCGAACCTCGGGAACAACCGGGATGAATTCGAGTTGCAGTTCCTCGTGCCGGCGCTCCGAAAGACTCCCGTGGTGTACGAGGAACTCCGGGAGGACGTGTTCAGTTCACCGCTACCACCCCAGGATTTAACCGGCAGGACACCCTGAGCGCCCCTGGTTGAGCGAACGGGCTCCGAGGAGCCCCTACGATGTCGACGCGTCCACGGCGCCACTGAACCGTACCGGGTTCGTGAGAGGCCTAGTTACTTGAGTCCAGCCGCCGGCCTTGAGCGCCGCGTGACGGCCCCACTCCGGTCGGTCACCATCTAACCCTCTGTCCAGAGACCAGATCATAAGCGCTGGATCTATCGCCGCGCGCGACTGGCACCCTGGTCCCCGCGTGTTCGAACTCTGGGCCGGCGCTCACGTCTATGCCCCCCTAGCTGCGTCGACCCGTGGTGCGAGTGCACCATAGAGGCGTTGCATGGCGTCGACGGCCCGTTCGATCGCGGCAGGCCACGTAAGCTCGTCTACCCATCCCCCTCGAACCGAAAAACTAATGCGGCAGGCGCGCTTGTCGTCGAGGCGCTGCCAGGTGAGGGGTCCGCCGAACTCCGCCTCGACCGCGGCACGCTGTGCATGGAGGAAGTCGAAAAGGCCTTTGTTGTCCGTCGCGACCGGATCGTCGATGTACAACTCCGCGCGAGTTTCATCCTGGAGCACAGAGTAGTTCCACCACTGGCCGTGTCGTCTCGTCCCCAGCCAGCTGTACCGGTTGGCGGAGATTCGGGCATGGAGGTCCGACTGCTCATTGGCGTGCGCGAGCAGGGCCGTCCAGAACGCCTGCCTCGCCTCGTGTCGGTCCGGGCGGTCGACGACCTCGTGGGCTTCGTCGTCCGGGTCTGCGATTGGATCGGGGACGGGCGGTTTCTCTCCGTCGAGGTCTAGCCGAGATGGGTTCCAGACCCACTCGGCAAGGCGTATGTACAGCTCCTGCCGCTCAGCCTGCGCCTCCGGTCCGAACGCGTCGTACTGCCGGAAAGGGAGGCCCGTCCGCTCCAACAGGTTCCGGAAGCTTGGGTTGTTCTGGTACGCGAGGGGATGCAGGCTTCGGGCCAGCAGGTTCTCGCTGTTCGACACGTAGGCGTTCCGCTTGGCCTCGTACGGGGCATCGCCCAGGCTCTGGTTGACGCCGCGCTGGAGCAGCACCAAACCACCCAGGCGATTGCGCGCGGTCTCAAAGTCGCTGGGGTGAGCGTACCACTCCTTGAACCGGTCGTACTGGTCTGCCCAGATGTGCTCGATCTCGAAGGGCCGGGCGCGGCCCTGAGAGATGAGATCCTCAAAATTGGAGGACAGGTCGCACTGGGTGTCGAGCCAGTGCGTAAGGCGCGCCAGGATGTGGCGAACCTGCCGGTAGTTCTGATTGTGCAGGCGGAACCGAGGCTCGCGCGCGAAGCTCTCCTGCTGCTCGTCGAGCTGCGCTCGCAAATACTCCGCGAGACTCGCCACGCCACGCGCTCGCAGCTCCTTCGTCAGGATGAAGAGCGTGTACTTGACCGACGAGTAGCTGATCGTGCGGAAGTTCCAGACGCGGCGAGCAAGCCAGATGTCTAGAAAGTCAGCGACCAGAGCGACTTTCCGGTGGAGTTCTTCCGGGCCGTCATCGGGGCTGAGCGGAGCCAGCAGCGCCTGGATCTGTAGCGTAAAGCCACGGTCCTCGTTGTAGCGGACCGACTCCCAGCCCGCCGTTAGCGTGCGCGCGGCGCCCCCGATGACCAGAGCCTTTCGCGCGTAGAAGTCCAGGTCCCGCGATACGAACCGGACGAACGAGTCGGAGTCCCCGAGCCCGAGATGCTCCTTTTGATCCCGCACCCAGCGATGAAACTCCGTGCCGATGCGCTCAAAGTCCTTGTTCTCGGCTCCCTTCTGGCCCCGACGGATCGTCTCGGCGTGGCGAGCGCGGAGCCAGTTCTTGAAGAAGTCCACGTCTTCGTCGTCGCCCAACTCCTTTAGGGCCTGCATGTGCTGCTTCCAGGCGGTGTTGACCTTGCGCTGATCATCTTCGTGGCGCACGTTGGCAAGCACGTAGCCCTTCAGCATTTCTGGAAGGCTCAGGCTGAGCCCCCTGTCGTTCATGGTCTCGAAGATCGTGTACGCATCCTCGTCCGAATACGCCTCGATCTCGACGAGGTGCACATTCTCCAACAACCAGTCGATGAAGAAAGGCAGCGCGACTCCCGTGGCCTCTTCGGGCAGGTGGTCGGCGATGTTGGCGTAGCGCGCAGCGATGTTCCGCACCGACTCGCTTGTGCCGTTGGGATCTATCGTCCCGCCGTCCATCAACCGCTGCATGACTTCGACGCGGTCCGGCACGTCAAGGTTGAAGCTCTTGCGGCCGAACTTCTCGGAGTAGACGAGGGTCTGAACCTCGACATGCTCGTCTCGGTCGTCCTGGAGGTGGTGCAGGTGGATCAGAAGCAGGGTCAACGTCGTCAGGCGCTGCTGGCCGTCCACGACGAACCGCTGGCCACGCTTGTGACTGATGACAATGGAACCGAGGAAATAGTGGCCGTATCCCTCAACCTCGTGGCGCGAGTGGCCAGACTCGTACGAGTCCAGGAACTTCCCCGTCAGATCGTCGATCAGCTCGCGGACCTGCCGCTCCTGCCAGGCGTACTCACGCTGGTAGAAGTCGATGGCGTATTTGGCCTTGTCGAGCAGTTCGCGGACGGTGCGGGCACGTCCGTCGATGGTCTTGGCCTGGGCCTCTGTGGTCGTCATGCCGGTGCCTCCTCTCCAACGGGCACCCGGTCCCGGACGGCCACAATGAACCGCAACGTCATCGCTGCGCCCTCCGGATCCGCATCGCGTTGAACGCCGGCCGGCCCGGCGGCGCCAGGACCCTCGATGTCCGCATGCGCCAGGACGTCGGCCCCGCAGTCCGGACACGTCGCCGGCAGCGGCCGGCGCACGACGAGGGCAACCTTGTCGGCGTCACTCCCTACTCGATCTCCGCGTCCGGGTGGCCTGCCGCCAGCGCGTTGATCCAGGCCAGGCAGAGGTCGCGGGAGCGGTACTGGCCATACACTTTCGTTTCCTGGCGTTCGACGATGGGAAAGGTTGAATAGATGTAGCGGACATCGTCGCGGGCGACGACGCCGTAGAGATGAAAGAACACGGCGTCGAGCTTGGCACGCAGCCGCAGGCGGAGGTCCTCGTCCCAGCGGAAGGGCGGTTTAATCTCGCCGGCTTCATCCAGGTAGCCGAGGTCGCGGGCGAACGGGGCCATGTCGTGGGCGGTGTAGGTCAGCTCCAACACCGCCTCGCGCACAATCTCACCGGCCGTCTTCGGGCCGAAGCGGACGGAATCGTAGCGATCCAGCGGGACGACGGGGAGTTGCTCGACGATGTACCAGTTGAGGCTCGTGCTATGGACTTTTTGGCGAACCACAAAATCAAGGACAATGACGCCAAGATTACCTAGCAGAAGGGCTGTAGTCGATTTATCGCTGTCCACGTCGTCTGAGAAAATTGCCGGCGCCTTGTTTCCCAGGCCAACCGTCGGCACCGCTGCGGCAATCATGGTTCGAGCATCAGTGGCGCGGGCGATGTCACGGAAGGCGATAGTCCAGTCGAGTCCGGCGGGAAACGAGACTTCGCGGACCGGTACCCAGTATTGCGGTGTTGGAACGAAGAACGGATCAGCCTTCTGTTCCGCGCTAATGTTGCCGCTGAGTGCCGCGTTATGCAGGTTCTCCGTGTTCACCTCGACCGATGCGGCGCGGTGGTCGAACTGGTGGATCATGCGACCGACATAGAGCGGCACCCAGTCTCCGGACGGACTGCCGAACCGGTTGCCGCCGACGGGCCAGGCGCCTTCCTGCTCCTCCAGCTCCGCCCGCGTGCGGAAGAGGCCGGAGTCGTTGGTCATGTGGAACATCGTCGAGTATTTCACCGGCCACGCCTTCACCGCCTCGCCCGACGAGCGATCAACCAGAACCGGGAGACGGTCGTAGATCGCAGTGGTCAATGTGGCGTCGCGGCGGGTCCGGAAGATCGGCGCGGTGCCGGTGTTCGGATTGACGCGGGCGAAGTCCTCAGCCGTCAGCGGAAAACAGCGATCGGGATCGTCGAGTTCGGCGACACGGTGACAATAAAATGCGCATCGGGCCGGCTCGTGATTTGGCGATGGGCTTGCGACCAAGACACAGAATTTGAATGACGCATGCACGTCAGGAAAGAACACCTTTTTGTTCTCGAAGTCGTAAAGTGCCCGCAGCCGACCTTCCGTCGCCACGCCCTTGAAGAACGTCGACGCCGTCTTGTCAGAGGCAATACCTGACGGCGTGAGGAGACCGACCATGCCGTCCGGTTTCACGAGCGTCATGGCGCGCTCGACGAAAAGCGAATAGAGGTTCACGTCGCCGCCGGAGAGCAGGGGATACTCGCCGCCGGTGCGAGCCCTGTGGACCGCCACCTTGGCCCGCGCGCTGGCGTCGGCGAACTCGCGAGCGAGCGGGTCGCCAGCCGTCTCAAGATCGGTGATCATGCGCGTCCGGTCGGCCGCGCGCGTGGTCATGGCGATCTCGGGGCGCCGCGCTGCGAACCACTCGACCTGCTGCAACTTCATCCGGTCCCAGGGCGGATTGCCGATCACGGCGTCGAACCCGCCGTGCAACCCGGCCAGTTCCCACGCCGACCACACGCCGGGAAACGCCACTTGCCAGTTCAGAAACTGTTCCTCCGTGGTAAGCCGGCGGGCCTGACCCAGCAGTTCGGCGAAGCGTTCGCCGTCCCTGGTCTCTTGCACGACCTCGATTTTGCCGCACGCAATCTCAATGGGGTCACCGAAGGTCCCGGAGAAGTAGTTGAAGAGCGCCTTTTGGTCGTCACGGTCACGGATGTTCAGCCATTCGAAAGCCTGGACCAGGGAGAGGAAGGTATTGAGGGGCGTTGTCATCGCCTCGATCTCGGCAAACACCTCCGCGGACCGATGAGCCTCGGCGATCTCGGCATCGGTCAGCCCTTCAAGAATCTGCATGGGTGCTGCCGCCCGGGTGGCTCGGGCGATCGGCTCGGCCAAGAAGAGCGATCCGCCCTGTTCCGTCGCCGTCTCGATACCGGTGCGCACCCAGGACCCGAACAGACTGTCGCCGCAGCGCAGGTGGTGATCTAGGAAACTTAACGGGGCACCCACCGTGAAGGTGTGTAGCCAGAGCGCCACCTTGGCGAGTTCCACCGCCATCGGATTCTTGTCGATCCCATAGACGCAGCGCTTGAGCACCATGCGCCGGACAATGTGGCGGTCGTCGAGTTGGTCCTCATCGATGGTCCAGCCGCTGGCCTCGGCCTTGGCCATGATCGTGGTGCGGATGTTGTCGATCCGCCCGATCAGCGGCGAGAGGTAGCCGTCCACCGCGGCTTCTGCCTCCGCCATCGCCGTAATCACGCGGTCGGCGAGATGATCGACGAGGTTGACCAGAAAGTGTCCCGAACCCATGGCGGGATCACAGACCTTCAGGTCGAGCAGTTTCTCGGCCGGATCAAGCGGCTTCAATCGGCCGATCCGGCGGTCCTCTGACAGGGGACTTGTCGCGAGTTCTGCATGCCTCGCCAGGAAGGCGTCTATGCGCGACCGGACCAGGGGCTCGATCGTTTCTTTGATGATCAGGGCAACCAAGTCATCGGACGTGTAGTAGCTGCCCGATCCTTTCCGCGCGAGACGGTTGAGGCGAATCGTGATCTCGTCACGCTCGCGGACGAGGTCGTGTTCAAGCAACCGCTCGTAGATCGAACCGAGCTGCTGCACGCCAAGGTCGCGGTAGTTGATGTAGCGTCGGCCGTCCGGGGTCTGCTCAAACGACAGCGCATCGATGACGGTGGCCATGACCGCATCGTCCAGTCGGATCTGCCCGAGGAGCGGCGTACGGGCCGGGTCGAAGAGTCCGCCGTTGTAGGGCGGTAAGCCGATGGACGCATCGCCGTGAGCAATGGCCTGACACAGATCGTCGAGGGCGGACCAGTAGCGGGTGGCGCGGGCGGAGAAGACGTCCTCCTGGTCTTTGCGCTGCCCGATGTCGCCGCGCACATTCTTGCGGAGCGCGTAGTCGTCATAGCGCGTGTCGCGCACGGGCAGCAGGTCGCGGTCTTCGGCATAGAGGATGAAGAAAAGGCGGTAGAGGAGAACCAGAACGGCCTCGCGCACGTCCGCCAACGGGGCCTCTGGCGCGGCGGCGGCGATGGCGCGGGCCAGTCCGGGAAAGACTTGGCCGAAGACCAGCTCGGAAAGATTCGCGGCGACGCGTTCTTCGTAGAACCGCGCGTCCTCGATGGCCCGCTGGTGAAACGTGCGCGGATCGGTCGGCCCCGCGACGAACGCCGCCCGCCGGAAGACGAGCGCGAACACGGTGAGCCCGTGACGACGCTGGGGGGCCGTGAGGGCAAACAAACCTTCGTTGTAGCCGGGGAGGTCGAGGAGCGCCGCGAGGTCGAGCTCGAAGAACTGCTCCGAGACGGACCTGGCTCCCTGATAATAGAGCCGCCACCGGGCGCCGTTGGTGAGGATGCCCCAGCGCAGCGCGCCCGTCGTCAGGTCGTCGACCCGCCGCAGGTAGCGGAGCATCTGGGTCGAGGGTGCGGTCTCCTCCCCCCGGCGGTCTGACTGGCGGTCGAGAGGGCGTCGCCAGCGCTTGGACTCGACAACCGCGAGACCGAGCTCATAGCGCCTCCATTCCTCGGTGAACCCGTTTGCACGGTCCTTCGCCGCGGCGTCTTGGAACAGCAGGCCATCGGGCACATCCTGCCGGCCGTGAGCGGAGAGGTTCTGCTGGCGTAGACTCTCCGTCCACCCGAGGTGCGCAAGAACCGGCCAGATCAGATCGTCCTCGGTCTGGCTTTCATTGGGCGATCCGGCCATGGGGAAGCGGGCGAACACGCCGCCCACAGCAGCCTCGAACGCGGCGGCGTCAATGTCTCGCCAGTCGTCCAGGCGCGTGACCGACTCTTGCAGATAATCGTGAGCGAAGAGACTGCCCCGGAACGGGATGTCGAGACTCATGTGGCAGCGATCAGCCCCGTGGGCACAGCCGCGCGGTCGGCGTCATCCTTCACGTCCTTCGGTGAATCCCCACGTGCAGCCGGCATCGTCTCTCCATTGTCTCAACCGGCGGCGCGTTATGAAGTGCGTTCGCCATGTTTCAGCAGAACATCACATGAAATTGCTGGGGGTCGCGGCCATCTACACCTGAATCTACACGGTGCCGACGATGTGGGCCCTCGGGCGGCAGCAGGACGTCGTCCAGCACATGCGGGCGCTGCCCCACGGCGCGGTGGCGTACGCGCTCGCGACCGTGCGAGCCTCCCAGGCCTCGGTCACCACCAAGCGGGCGTTCGAGTTCCTGGTTCTGACGGCGGCGCGGTCCGGCGAAGTGCGCTTGGCGACGTGGGACGAAATGGACCTGGACGCGGGCGTCTGGACCATCCCCGCCGCGCGCATGAAGGCGAAGCGGGATCACCGTGTCTCGCTCTCGGGGCGGGCGCTCGCGATCCGGCACGACGTACAGAGACTGAGCGATGGCACCAGCCTGGTGTTCCGCGGTCTGCGCGGGAAGCCACTCTCCAACATGACGCTATCGAAATTGATCAAGGAACTCGGCATCCCCGCCGTGCCGCATGGGTTCCGGTCGAGCTTCCGGGACTGGGCCGCGGAACGGACGAACACACCCCGCGAAGTGGTCGAGGCCGCGCTCGCCCATACGGTACAAAACCCCACAGAGGCGGCCGACGCCCGCAGTGATCTCTTCGAGCGTCGGCGCCGCCTGATGGACGAGTGGGCGGCCTACATGAATACGGTAAGACGTGAGCAGGCGTTCGGATAATTCATCAGCGCCCCTACACCAACTCGACGTTCACACGGCGCCCGACCATTGCGGCGGCCCGTTGCAGGCTGCCGAGCGTGATGTCGTTTTTCGGATCGAGCAGCCGGTCCACCTGCGTGCGGCTCGTCTTCAGCAGCGTCGCCATCTTGTTCTTGGAGATGTTCTGCTGCTTCATGGCCTCCGCGAGCTGCCACGCGACGACCTCCTTGATCGCCTGCGCCTGCGTGTCCTCGAAGATGCCCTCCTTCTTCAGGAAGGCATCGATGCTCGATCCCATCTGCGTCTTGCTCATCGTTCCAACTCCTTCTGGCGTGTTCGCGCCGTGGCCAGATCCGAATCTGGCGTTGCCTGCGTTTTCTTGATGAACCCGTGCAGCACCACCAAGTGCTGGCGGTAGAGGCACAGCAGCACGCGCGCCGTCCGTTTCGTCGGCAGGTCCGTTCGGATTTCCCAGAGGCCGTCGCCCATCGGGCGGCACAGCGGCATGCCTACCGGCCACCGCCATTGCGCCCGTAGCAGATCCTTCCCTATCTCCTGGCGCTCGACCTCATCCAGTCGTTGCAGCCACGCCCTCACGGGTTCGCGACCCGCCCCCGTACGGTAGAAGATCAGCGGGATTTTTTGTGGCGTCGGCTTCGCGGCCACCCTGCACCTTTAAATGTGCAGTTAACCATGTCACGTGCATGTCTGCAAGCGGCGTTGGCCTCACCGTGATGCTCGGACTGGCGTTCCCGCTCTCACGTGACCCTCGTCGAGCGGGGCGATGGGCCGCCTCAGATTGACCCGACGAACCGCTCGGCATCGGCGGTGAGAGCGAGCCACGCCCCGTGGCGGCGTCAGCCCGGTGGACGGGGTGTTTCCGACGCGACACGTCTGACCGAGCGGCACGCAGAACGTTAAAAATGTTGGGCGGAAAGTTTGCGCACAACGCGTCCTCTCTATTCCTCTGATTTCAGAGGGGTTACGCCTGCCCTCGATCGGCCGCCGACCAACAGTCGCCGCGCGCCCGGCTGACCGAGGCCCGTATTCATTGATCGTCTTTGGCGCAAGGGGTGGCCGGTCCCCCCTGTTCGCGCACAACGCGCACAGCTACGGTGGTGGGAGTTCCGTTGCACGGCGAGGAGGGTGACGATGCCGCACACGATATTGGGACTGCCGACCGTCAACGCCCGCACCGGTGGCGGCGTGGACGTGGGCCGCGACCGCTGGACGCGCTCACTCCACGTCACGTTCTTCGAGACGGTCGATCCCGAGCTGATGATCGTGCATCCGATGGGGATTCTCATCACGTACGTGCGCGGCGATCGCGCGCTGGTGACAGGATGACGACGAGCCCCGCCCCGGAGACACCGCGCCCCGTCACGGTCCCGACGTTGCAGGACCGCGCGCGTGTGCTTGCACCCCTCGGATGGAGCGGCCGAGCGGCCGAATGGATCGCGCTGGTCGCCCTGCATACCGGCGTCTTTACGCGCTCGCAATGGTGTCATTTTTTCGATCACGCGAACCGCGAAGCGGCGCGCGTCTTCGTGCGCGCGCTCATCGACAAGCAGCTCGCCATCGAGGACGAGCGGGCCATCTTCCCCGGCGGCGCGCGCGCCGTCCTCCTCACCGGCAAAGCGCTCTATCGGGCGCTGGGCATCCCCGACGTGCGCCATCGGCGCGGCAAGGACGCGACGACGCACGTACTCATGCGGCGCGTGCTCTCGCTCGACTACCTCATCGAGCGGCCGACCCTCGGATGGCTCCCGACCGAGGCCGAGAAAGTGCAGCGGTTCGAGGCGCTCGGCATCGAGCGGCGAACCTTCCCGTACCGCCTGTACGGCCCACACGGGAAGCCGCAGATCCCGCGGTACTTCGCCTTCAAGTTGCCGATCGCGGTCGACGAGAAAACGTCGACGTTCGTCTACGTCGACGCCGGCCAGTCCACCGATAGCGAGTTGCGCGCGTGGGGCATGGCCCACGCGCCCCTCTGGGCCGCGCTCCGGGCGCGGACGTTCGCCGTGCACGTGGTCGCCGTCGGCACGGGCGTAGCGGCAGCGGAACGCGCCGCGCCCGTCCTGAAACGCTGGACGCAGGACGGCGACGGCCAGGGCGCGGCGGACCCGGCCGGGCCGACCAGGGCCGACCCGGACATCCGCCAGGAAATCGCCCGGCTTGAGACAGCAATTACCGCCGGCAATCGTGAACTCATGCGCGCGGCCGGCGGGTTCGACAAGGCGGCTGATCGTCTCGTCTTCTTGCAACAACTCCCCGACGGCACGCCCACCAAGGCGACGGCGCGAGGGGCGATTGACCGCTTCACGATCTGGCCCACCGTCCGGCTGACGACCCCCGAGGTGGCCATCTGATGGTGCCCCCCCGCCGTACCCCGTTCCGTGGCAGGCCGCGTGGCAGGCTCCGTGGCAGGGAAAACGGGACGCGGACAGCGGGGGGGGTGTCCCAAGAACAGCCGGGGGGGGTGTCCCATCCCCCCCGTCCATTGTTCGCCGTCGTTGTTCGGGTTTTTCGTCCTAGACCGGCCGACCCGAACCGCGCCAGCGGTGAGGGGAGAGACGGGAGCGACCCCCCCCTTTTGACCGCTGGCGCGGTTCGGCAAGAGGGGGGGTGTCCCACCCCGTGTCCCACCGGGTGTCCCATCCCCCTCCCGCCGTTGGGGGGGTCGCTCCCGTCTGTATGTATCCCTGCGGGAAGGCTCCCCGGCCCGCACGCGGGCCGGACGATCAGCAGCGACGAGCGGCCCCATGCTTGACCGACTCATCCGCGCGTTCCTGGTCGTCGGCGGCGTCAGTGTCGCGTGCGCCTGGACGTGGCCCGGCGTGTTTCCCGAGGCCGATCCCGTGGCGGTGCTCGTCCGCTACCACACCCCGCACGTGTATCGCGCCGTCGTCGCGTGGTACTACGTCGCGCCCGGCGTGGCCGTGTTCCTGGCCGGGCAATTGCTCATCAGCACATCGCGGATCTGGTTCGCCCGGATGGGCGTCCGTGTAGGGCTCCGGTCCCGCCTTCCGCGCTGGCCGCTTTCGCCTTCGGCGGATGGGCCGGCCATCGTCGTCGGCGAGGTGCATCACCCGGTCCGAGCCATTGAGAGCCCGGCTCCCGAATGGCTGACGATCCCCGAGCGTGGCCTCTATACGGGCGTGGCGATTTTCGGCGCGGTCGGGTCCGGCAAAACGTCGGCGTGTATGCACCCGTTCGCGCGCCAGCTCTTGAGCTGGCAGGCGACGAATCCCGAGCGGCGCGCCGCCGCGCTGGTCCTGGAAGTGAAGGGCGATTTTTGCCACGACATCCGCCGGATGCTCGCCGAGCTGGGCCGCGCCGACGACTACATCGAGCTGTCCCTCGATGGCCGGCTGACGTGGAATCCCTTGAGTGCCACCTGGCTCGATTCGTACTCGCTCGCGTACACGGTGGCGTCCCTCTTGAATCAACTCTTCGGGAAGGGCAAAGAACCCTTTTGGCAACAGGCGTACACGAATCTGGTCCGCTGGATCATCGAACTGTACCGGGTGCTGCCCGGCGGATGGGTGACGCTGCAGGACGTGTACCACTGCGCCATCGACAAGGCGCTGTTCGCCAAGAAGATTCAACAGGCGCAGACCTACGCCGAGGATATGTCCGACACGTGGATCACCATCGCGGCGACGGAGATGAAAGGCGACCAGATCACCCCGCTGCGAGGCGTCGGGTTTCAGTCGGACCCGGCCGACCTGTCCCGCTTCCGCGCGCGTGCGGAGCCGGCCGTGCTCACGTACCTGACACAACACCAGATCACGCACGACCGTGAGCGGTTTGAGAGTACGACCGCGCAGGAGATCCGGCTCCGCGTCGAAGCCGTGAATCGCTGGTACGTCCACGATTGGAACACCCTCGACAACAAGATTCGGTCGAGCATCGTGGAAGGCGTGTCGGTGTTCCTCAGCATGTTCGACCTGCCGTCCGTGGCTCGCGTGTTTTGCCCGGCCGCGCCCGAGGCGCGGCGGTTCCACGACCCGGCCGGCGACGCGCACGACGCACCCGGCACCGACCCCACGCCGCTCGCGGCGACCGCCATGAAAGGCGTCGATCTGCCGCCCCTCGATGCACTGATCGAGAGCGGGAAGGTGCTGGCCCTCAACATGCCAGCCGGCACCAACCCGGCGCTGGCCCGCGCCGTCGGCGTCATGTTGAAAAATGCGTGGCTCCAATCGCTGCTCCGTCGGCCGGCGAGGATGAAGGCCGAGCCCGACCGCTACGTCCGGCCGGCCGTCTTTATCTGCGACGAATACCAAGCCTTCGCCAGCGTCGGCGAGGACGATCCGAGCGGCGACGAAAAAGCGTTTGCCCTCACCCGGCAATGCCGCGTCATCCCCATCGTCGCCACGCAGTCCATCAGCTCGCTGCGCTCCGTGCTGGGCAGTTCCGAGGCGTGGCGGACGCTCCTGCAGACGCTCCGCACCCGCATCTTCTTGAGCTTGAGCGACGAGGCCAGCGCCGAGATCGCCTCGAAGCTCTGTGGGCAGGTCCGCAAGCTCAAAGCCACCTACGCCATCAACGAAACCTCCCGGCAGAGCGGGATCAATTTCCTGTCCGCCCAGGCTGGCGGCGGGCGCGGCAGCGTCGGGGCGAGCAAGAGTTTCACGGACCACCGCGAGGCCGTGTTTCAGCCGCGCGACTTCGCGCTCCTCGGCAACTGTCAGGCGATCTGTCTCCCGTACGACGGCGTACAGTCCCTGCCACCCCGGCGCGTGTACCTGAAGCCGTACTACCTCCCGGCTGACCTTCCGTACTGGCACGCGAAACGGACCGGCCAGCTATGACCGGCGACGGACTGGATCTGCTGAAACCGTTTCCACCATGGCGCTTCAGCGTGAGTCGTCCAATAACGTCCCATGTCGTCCATAACTATCTCATTTATAGATAGTTATGACAGTTTATCTTGGCTTGACACCGGCCAGAGCGACCTATAACATCCACTACGTTCCACCACATAACGGTGGAAAGACCGGTGGAAAGGATGCTGCCGACTCACCCCCCCACGCGCCAGCCCGAACACGCCCTCTCGACCGCCTTCGTCCGCACCGTTGCCGCGGCCGGCCGGTATTGCGACGGCCAGGGCTTGTACCTCGACGTCCAGCCGTCCGGCAGCCGGAGTTGGGTCCAGCGGATCGCCATCCGCGGACGCCGCCGCGAACTCGGGCTCGGCGGCTTCCCGCTCGTCTCGCTCAAGGAGGCCCGCGCGCTCGCCTTCGCCAACCGCAAGCTCGCCCGCGCCGGTGGCGACCCGCTCGCCGAGAAGCGCCGTCTCCAGCGCACGCCGACCTTCGCCGCCGCCGCCGAGCAGGTCTGGACGCAGATGCAGCCCGGCTGGCGCAATCCGAAGTACGGCAAGGATTGGATGTCGAGCCTGACGCGGTTCGCGTTCCCGCTCATTGGCCAGCTGCCGGTGTCCGAGGTGACGAGCGCCGACGTGATCGAGACGCTGCGGCCCGTCTGGCATGTCCGGCCGGCGACGGCGCGGCGGGTGCGCGAACGCATCAGCACGGTGATGGAATGGGCCGTGGCGATGGACCTGCGAGCCGACAACCCCTGTGACCGCATCGGGCCGGTCCTGGGCCCGCAGCAGCATCTGGTCCAGCACATGCGGGCGCTGCCGCATCGCGACGTGGCGGCGGCCATCGGCGCGGTGCAGGCGTCGGGGGCTCCGCCCGTGGTGACGCTCGCCTTCGAGTTCCTCGTGCTCACGGCGGCGCGATCCGGTGAGGTCCGCGGGGCGCAGTGGGCCGAGGTCGACGCGGAGCACCACGTCTGGACCATCCCGGCCACGCGCACGAAGGCCAAGCGGGAACACCGGGTTCCCCTGTGCCGGCGTGCCGCCCAGATCCTCGACGCGGCGCGCGCGCTCGGCGACGGCCATGCGCTGGTGTTCCCGAGCGAGCGGGGGAAGCGGCTGGCCGATATGGCGCTGTCGGGGCTGCTCAGGGACCTGGCGATCGGCGGCGTTCCGCACGGCTTTCGTTCGAGCTTCCGGGACTGGACGGCCGAGGAGACCAATCACCCGCGCGAGGTCGTCGAGGCGGCGCTCGCGCACGTGGTCCAGAATAAGGTCGAAGCCGCCTATGCTCGCTCGGACCTGTTCGAGCGGCGGCGCCGGCTGATGGACGATTGGGCGGCGTATCTCGACGGAACACACGGAGCCCGCCCGACTCCCGCCGCCATCGGGAGTACGTCTGCTCACTGACCCCGAGCTGTTCGCGCACAACGCGCACAGCGACGGTGGTAGGAGTTCCGTTGCACGGCGAGGAGGGTGACGATGCCGCACACGATCGTGGGACGGCCGACCATCACCGCCCGCACCGGTGGCGGCGCGGACGTGGGCCGCGACCGCTGGACGCGCTCACTCCACGTCATGTTTTTGGAGACGGTCGATCCCGAGCTGATGATCGTGAATCCGATGGGCCTCCTCATCATGTACGTGCGCGGCGATCGCGCGCTGGTGACCGGATGACGACGAGCCCCGCCCCGGAGACACCGCGCCCCGTCACGGTCTCGACGTTGCAGGACCGCGCGCGCTGTCTTGCACCCCTCGGATGGAGCGGCCGAAAGGCCGAATGGATCGCGCTCGTCGCGCTCCATACCGGCGTCTTTACGCGGTCGCAATGGTGCTATTTTTTCGACGGCGCGAACCGCGAAGCGGCGCGCGTATTCGTGCGCTCGCTCATCGACAAGCAGCTCGCCATCGAGGACGAGCGGGCCATCTTCCCCGGCGGCGCGCGCGCCGTCCTGCTCACCGGAAAAGTCCTCTATCGGGCACTGGGCATCCCCGACGTGCGGCACCGTCGGGGCAAGAACGCGACCACGCTCATCCTCATGCGCCGGTTGCTCTCGCTCGATTACCTCATCGAGCGGCCGACCCTCGGATGGCTCCCGACTGAGGCCGATAAAGTTCGGCGGTTCGAGGCGCTCGGCATCGACCGGGCCGTGTTGCCGTACCGGAAATATGGTGAGGGTGAGAAGGGCCAGCCGCGCTACTTTGCGCTGAAACTTCCGATCGCCATAGACGAGCGGGCGGCGACGTTCGTGTACGTGGACGCCGGCCAGTCCACCGATAGCGAGCTGCGCGCGTGGGGCGTGGCCCACGCGCCCCTGTGGGCCGCGCTCCGGGCGCGGACGTTCGCCGTGCACGTCGTCGCTGTCGGCACGGGTGTTGACGCCGCGGAACGCGCCGCGCCCGTCCTGAAACGCTGGACCCAGGACGGCGACGGCCAGGGCGCGGCGGACCCGGCCGGGCCGACCAAGGCCGACCCGGACATCCGCCAGGAAATCGCCCGGCTTCAGACGGCGATCGGCATGGGCAACCGTGAATTGTTGCGCGCGGCCGGCGGATGGGAGAAGGCGGCGGATCGTCTTGAGTGGTTGCAACACCTCCCGGACGACACGCCCACCAAGGCGACCGCGCGAGGGGCGATTGACCGCTTCACGATCTGGCCCACCGTCCGGTTGACCACGCCCGAGGTGGCTATCTGATGGTGCCCCGTCCTCTGGACCGTTCCGGGGTCGAAGCGAAGGGCGAGGCCGGGGGCGAGAAAAATCTGACACGGACACAGGGGGGGGTGTCCCAAAAACAGCAGGGGGGGTGTCCCATCCCCCCCTTCCATTTGTCGCTGTCGTTGTTCGGCGTTTCGTCCTACGACCGGCCGACCCGAACCGCGCCAGCGGAGAGGGACGTGACGGGAGCGACCCCCCCGTTCGTGCCGCTGGCGCGGCACGGCGAAGTGGGGGGTGTCAGCCACGGTGTCAGGCACCGTGTCAGCCCCCCCTCGCCTTCGGGGAGGTCGCTCCCGTCTGTATGTATCCTTGCAGGAAGGCTCCCCGGCCCGCACGCGGGCCGGACGACGAGCAGCGACGAGCGGCGCGATGCTTGACCGACTCATCCGCGCGTTCCTGGTCGTCGGAGGCGTCAGTGTCGCGTGCGCCTGGACGTGGCCCGGCCCGTTTCCCGCGGCCGATCCCGTGGCGGTGCTCGTCCCCTACCACACCCCGAACGTGTACCGCGCCGTCGTCGCGTGGTACTACGTGGCGCCCGGCGTGGCCGTGTTCCTGGCCGGCCAATTGCTCATCAGCACATCGCGGATCTGGTTCGCCCGGATGGGCGTCCGTGTGGGGCGCCGGTCCCGCCTTCCGCGCTGGCCGCTTTCGCCTACGGCCGACGGGCCGGCCATCGTCTTCGGCGAGGTCCATCACCCGGTCAGAGCCATCGAGAGTCCGGCTCCCGCATGGCTGACGATCCCCGAGCGTGGCCTCTATACGGGCGTGGCGATTTTCGGCGCGGTCGGGTCCGGCAAAACGTCGGCGTGTATGCACCCGTTCGCGCGCCAGCTCTTAGGCTGGCACGCGACGAATCCCGAGCGGCGCGCCGCCGCGCTG
This sequence comes from Vicinamibacterales bacterium, assembly GCA_965263055.1. GTDB lineage: Bacteria > Acidobacteriota > Vicinamibacteria > Vicinamibacterales > UBA8438 > VXRJ01. The sequence continues at coordinate 1,339,167 of OZ253581.1, forward strand.
GTCCTGGAAGTGAAGGGCGATTTTTGCCACGACATCCGCCGGATGCTCACCGAGCTGGACCGGGGCGAGGACTACATCGAGCTGAGTCTCGATGGCCGACTGACGTGGAACCCGCGGCGCCGGTGCAGACCGCTCCGTCGCGGCGACCGATGCCTGCGCTGGTCTGTGTACGATGCGTCCGCCGATCAGCTCCGTCTCGAGCGGTTGGTGGCCTCCGCGCTGCCGGCCTCCGGGGCGGTCGCGGTCAGCGGGTCGATGCTGCTCCGCCGCGCGTCCGGGTCACCGCCGTTCGTGGTGCACGTTAAACCCGTCGCGGTTCCCCAACCGGACTACGGAGCGCGGCACGTCGCCGCGCGGATACCGATTCTCGAGCCGAGGAGCCAGCATTGGATCGACCCCGACCTGGTGGCCAGGACCCTGGCGCTGACGCCGATGGGGAGTCGGGTCGCGGTCTGGTTGGCGGAAGGCAAGACCGTCCGCGACATGGCCGAGGCCACGGGGCGCACCCAAGGCTCCATCTATTGGCACCTGAAGCAGCTCTACCGGAAACAGCCAATCTCCCGGCAGGTGGACCTGGTGCGCCTGGTGTTGTTCAATCACCGAGTTCGTGCTCGTCGGAACCGTGCACCGAACGGCTTGACCTTCTTCCGGCCGGCGTGAGGCCGTCCAGCACACAGTAATCCTGGGATACGTAGTGCTCGACCGTTTCTGGTGGCCGGCCGAGGACATCGACAGCGTAGCGCCGGAGGATGTCTGGCACGTCCGGCACGTCACCGCCACGCTGCCCCTGAATGAAACTGTGCACGACGGCTGGAGATCCGTAACAGAAGATGATCCGCCCGTCCTCGCGATAGCGGGTCATCTGGCCGAGCACCTTCTTCCGCCGATATATCGACGGTGGGATGGACACCTTTACGGCGCAGTGGTCGTCGACCCCGACAGTGGTCTCGACCTTGAAGTGCATCCCAGATGCACACAGGACCGGGACGCTCACGGCCGGCAGCACGATCAGATGTGCGCCCTTTTTCTGCAGTCGGCGCTTCACGTACTCCGAGTCGTACCGCTTATCTGGAGGGAAACACGACAGCATTGTTTGCCGCCAGTACTCCTCGAACGGCAAGAGATCGCCTCGCACGACGGCGTCGGGACCGAGCCGGTCCAAGTGATCTAGGACGTGCGTGAACATCTCTCGCACGGTCAAGCGACGCTCTGGCCCATCGCCGGATCGGACCGTTTGACCGTGCGGCACGTGACGAAGGTTGTCGTCTACCCAGTCGATCCAGCGTTCAAGATCGGCCTTTGTTCCTCGGAACTTCATGCGGCATCACAGTTTCGCCCGGCGAGAGAAATCGGTCCAGCCAGCGGTTCCGGTACTTAGCTGTTCTGCGTCAGGCACGTCTCGAAGCTAGCGTGCTCGGGACCTGGGAACGTCCGGTGCCGGAAAGGCGTGCTGGAAAGCGCTCCCTGCCGCCGACGCCGATCTCTCGCAACCTCACGCCCCACGTCGTCTCCCTGAGCTGGGCCAGCGTCCCGCGGGCCCGCTCGATGTCCACGTTGACTGCCGCCAAGGTCTCGATCCGGCGTTCGATGGTCGTCGCCAACCGGGTGCATCGCCGCCCAGCTCCCGCCGCAGATACCGAGGAACAGGCTCAGGCCGATCACCATGGGCCAGAGCCCCGCGCGCAGCAGCAGGGCGCGCAGCGACGGAGCCATCGCCCGATGCGCGGCCCTGGCGACGGACGTAGCCGCCGCGCGTGGGCCGAAGCCGCTGATCACGACCGGACGGACCTGGTGGTCTCGACGGGTGCCCGAATGAGTGGCACGGGCGCTGGCATCGTGGCCCAGCCGCGTCGGGGAGCCGGTTCGCAAGGAACCGCCGCTGACGCCGGACCGTGAAGACGCGGCACAAACTCACGTCCGCACCGACCCGCATCCACCTGAACCGCGGTACGAGAAACGACGACTACGGCCGGGCAACCGCGACCATGGACGGGCACGGACGGGAAACATCGACCACGGACCGCGGGACAGGAGCATTGGGGTTACGGAGAGAGAGCGCGAGCATCAGGACACGGGAGAGCAGGCCAGGTGCAGGAAGAAGTTCAAGGTAACCGAGGGGAGCCACGAGCGTCAGGTGAGCATCAGGGCGAAATTACACCGATCGTGCCGTGCCAGCCTATAACAGGGCTGACCGTGACAAGTTACAGCCCCAGTCGCACCTCCAGTCACACCCCCGATCACACGGTTCACTCTCTAACGCCTTGATTCCATTGACCACAACGCACACCCACGAGCCACCATTGGGGTCAGGAACGGGGTCAGGGGAAAGACGGGGAGCGACCCACCGGAAACCTGCCGGTTTCCGGACCCGGCACGTGCTCCTTCGTCACACCTGCCGCGCCGGGTCGCTCCCCTCGAAATTTTCCTTGGCAGGAAGGCCAACCACGACGCCACGACCGTTGCATCCGCGTTCTCCGCATCGCATGGCGCGGCCCCCGGCAGGGAGCATCCCCGCGCGGACCGCCCGACAAGCCGCCGATTGCGATCCAATGCGACAATAGCACCGTCACCCGATGTCAGGACGATGAGCGGAACGACCACGAAGCTGACGGCGACGGTCGAAGAGTACTTCGCCGACCTGCACCGAGTCCGGGCCTCCGGGGGTGCGACCCAGGAGCGGTCGCTGTATGGACCGCTCGGCAATCTCCTGACGGCAATCGGCGCGACGGTCAGTCCCAAAGTGTTCTGCGTTCAGGAACTAGCCGACCAGGGCGCGGGCCATCCCGACTTCGGCCTCTACGCGGCCAAACAAGTACAGAACGGTGCGCCGCGCGAAGGGCAGACGCCAGAGCGCGGCGTGGTCGAGGTGAAATCCCCGGCAGATGACGCATGGCTCACGGCGGCGAGCACCCAAGCGAGCCGTTACTGGGGTCGGTACCGGCTCGTGCTCGTGACAAACGCCCGCGACTTCGTGCTGCTGGGCGAGGACGCACACGGCAAGCCCGCGACCCTCGAAACCCTTCGGCTCGCCGGCAACGAGGACGAGTTCCTTCGTCGTCTGGAGAAGCCGCGCACGTTCGCCCGCGAGGCGGGCGCGCGCCTTGGGGAGTATCTCGCACGGGCGCTGTCGCACCGAGCGGCGCTGACGGAGCCGAAGGATCTGGCGTGGCTGCTCGCCTCGTACGCGCGCGACGGCCTCGCCCGCGTCGAGGCAGCGGGGGACGCGCCGCAGCTTGCCACCGTGCGCTCGGCGCTTGAGGACGCGCTTGGCATCCGGTTCGAGGGCGAACGGGGCCGGCGCTTCTTCCGCTCGACGCTGGTGCAAACGCTGTTCTACGGCATCTTCTCCGCGTGGGTGCTGTGGGCGCGTACGGAGGCGGCGACGCCGGAGCCGGGACGGCTGTTCACCGGCGTTCCAGACGCTGCGCGGTTTGACTGGCGCGTAGCCGTCTGGCATCTGCGGGCACCGGTGCTCCGAGCGCTGTTTCAGCAGATCGCCGATCCCGGTCGCCTGCAACCACTCGGTCTGACCGAAGTGCTGGACTGGACCGAAGCTGCGCTCGACCGGGTGGATCGCACCGCCTTCTTCGCCCGCTTCAACGAAGGCGAGGCGGTGCCGTACTTCTACGAACCGTTCCTCGAATCCTTCGATCCCGATCTGCGGAAGCAGCTTGGCGTCTGGTACACGCCCTCGGAAGTTGTGCGCTACATGGTGGCGCGTGTGGACCGGGCGCTCCGGGACGATCTCGGCATCGCCGACGGGCTGGCTGCCGAGAACGTCTACGTGCTCGACCCGTGTTGCGGCACCGGTGCCTATCTGGCGGAGGTGCTGCGGCGCATCGCGGCCAATCTCGACCGCCGCGGACTGGGGGCGCTCGTCGGTTCGCGGGTGAAGCAGGCGGCGACGAAGCGGGTGTTCGGCTTCGAGATCATGCCGGCGCCCTTCGTCGTCGCCCATCTTCAGGTCGGCCTCACCATGCAGGACCTCGATGCGCCGCTGGCCGACGACGGAACGGAGCGCGCCGGTGTCTACCTCACGAACGCGCTGACCGGCTGGGAGCCCCGCACCAACAAGCCGTTGCCCTTCCCGGAGCTTGAGGAAGAACGCGACCGCTCGGAGCGGGTCAAACAGGAGCGGCCGATCCTCGTGATCCTCGGCAACCCGCCCTACAACGGCTTCGCCGGCATGGCGGTGGACGAGGAACGGGAACTGTCCGATGCCTATCGCACGACGAAGCGCGTCCGACCGCCGGAGGGTCAAGGGCTGAACGATCTCTACATTCGCTTCTTCCGCATGGCCGAGCGGCGGATCGCGGAGACGACGGGCCGAGGCGTGGTCTGCTTCATCTCCAACTATTCCTGGCTCGACGGGCTGTCCTTCACGGGCATGCGGGAGCGGTATCTCGAGGCGTTCGACGCGGTCCGTATCGACTGCCTGAACGGCGACAAGTACAAGACCGGTAAGATCGCGCCTGACGGCTCCCCCGACCCGAGCATCTTCTCGACGAAAGGCGATCCAGTCGGCATCCAGGTCGGCACCGCCATCGCGACGCTGATTCGCAAGGCCGACCACAAGCCGACCGGGGAGATCGGATTCCGGCATCTGTGGGGGCAGGCCAAGCCGGAAGCACTGATCTCGGCGGCGGACGCGGAACCGGATGCGCTCTACGACGGGATCAAGCCTGTCCTGCCGCTTGGCCTGCCGTTCGTGCGAACGGCGGTGAGCGATGAGTGGTTCGATTGGCCGGCGTTACCCGACCTGTTTCCGGTGTCGTTCCCCGGCGTCAAGACGAGCCGCGATGGGTTTCTGGTCGATGTCGATCTCGACCGGCTGCGGGCGCGTATCCGCGACTACTTCGACCCGGACCTGAGCCACGAGGAGATCGCGCGGCTCTATCCCGGCGTGATGAAGACGACGGCGCGGTTCAACGCACGCAAGGTCCGTGACGCGCTGCTCGCACGCGGCGGACCGGACGAAGGCGGTTTCGTCCGATTCGCGTACCGGCCGTTCGACACCCGCTGGCTCTACTGGGAGAAGGACACGAAGTTGCTCGATGAGAAGCGCGCAGACTACCGGCCGCACGTGTTCGATGGGAACCTGTGGGTCGAGGCACGCGAACGGGAAGCCAAGGAGGATTTCTCCCGCGGCACCTTGGTGCGATTCCTCGCGGACAACTTCGGAAACGGGCTGTCGAGCTACTTCCCCGCTTGGCTTCAAGACGATACATGGGGAACCGACACCGGTGCCGAGCCTCGTCCGAACCTGTCCGGCGCGGCGCAGCGCTATCTCGACCAACTCGGCGCGAGCGTCGAAGACCTATTCTTCCACGTCCTGGCCACGCTGCACGATCCTCCTTACCGCGCGGCCAATGCCGGGGCGCTGCGCATGGAATGGCCGCGCATCCCGCTTCCCGGCTGGCCGAGCGGCGAGAGCGAAGGCGCGAAGGCGGCGCTGGCCCGCTCGGTAGCGCGGGGCCGTGAACTTGCCTGCCTCCTCGACCCGGCCGCACCCGTTCCGGGAGTCACTGACGGCACACTGCGTCCCGGAATAGCCACCGTCGCCGTCCCTGCCACCGCGGACGGCCGCAACATGACCGGCGAGGACTTCGCGATGACCGCGGGATGGGGCCATTCCGGCTCAGGTGATGCGGTGATGCCCGGCCAAGGCCGGGCTGTCGAACGCCCCTACACGCCGACCGAACGCGCGGCGCTTGCTGACGCCATTCCGACGCTTGGCGGAACCACCTTCGACATCTACCTGAACGAGAACGCGTTCTGGCGCAACGTCCCGGCTGCCGTCTGGATGTACAAGCTCGGCGGCTATCCGGTACTCAAGAAGTGGCTGTCCTACCGTGAACGTCGCGTTCTTGACCGTGCGCTGACGCCCCAGGAAGTGCAGCGCTTCACGGAGATCGCCCGACGGATTGCGGCGATACGGACAACCACTCTTGGCAGGACGCATCCGGCGAGGCTCGAAGCATGACCGGCATGAGGCGGCGATGAACCCCTCCGTATACGTCGAGACATCGGTCGTCAGCTACCTCACTGCCCGGCCCTCTCGGGATGTTGTGGTCGCGGCCTATCAGGAGGTAACGCGCGAGTGGTGGCGCAGTGCTCCGGGCGAGTTCGTGCTCTACGTCTCGGCCCTTGTGATATCCGAGGCCCGCACCGGCGATCCAGAGGCCGTGCGCGCTCGCTTGGACATCCTGGCGACGCTCCCGCTTCTCGACGCGACGGGGCCGGCAGTCGAGCTGACCGAGAAGCTGCTGGACCGAGGGGCCGTCCCGCGCAACGCGGCTGAAGATGCGGCGCACATCGCCATCGCGGCTGCGAACGGCGTCGATTACCTGGTTACGTGGAACTTCCGGCACATCGCCAATGCGACGATGCGATCCCGAATCGAAGACGTTTGTCGGCGGTCAGGCTATGGACCGCCAGTCATTTGCACCCCCAGCGAGCTTGTGGAGACACGCCATGCGAGAGACGCAAACCGACCCGATCATCGCTGAACTCCGGGCCGTGCGCGACGATCACGCCGCCCGGTTCAACTACGATGTCGAGGAGATCTTCCGGGACATCCAGGCCCAGCAGGAGGCTTCGGGGCGCAAGTACGTCCGCTTGCCGCCGCGCCGTGTAGTTTCGGCCCAAGAGGACCGGCCAAAACCCTGAGTGGCCCGTCAAGCCGTCCATGGAGGGCTGGTACCGCGCGTTGGGTTCCATTTGGGAACGGGGGACAGACTGGGGGGAACGAACCCCATCAATGACTATAAAATCCTTTAGTAACAACAACTTGTGGTGTATTGGCGTCGGAAGCCCTGACTGCCACGCGTGGGGAAGGGCTCCCACATGCAGGGGCTAGGCCGGGGTGCCCCGGCGGTGCTATATTCCGCCCGCACCGGAGGGAACGATGGCAATGAGTGCGTGGTGGACGTTCAGTAAAGACATAGTAGCGATGGATCATGACAAGGGCGGCGTCTACGAGCTGGGCAACGCCGACGAAAAAGTCGTGTACATCGGCAGCAGCGGCGAGGTGAAAAGCCGGTTGCAGGACCATCTCAGTGGCAGCGACCTGTGCATCACATTGAACGCCAATAAGTACCGGCTGGAGTACCGCAGCGACTACAAGGCCGAGGAGCTACGGCGCTACAACGCGCACATTCGGCAGTACGGCGCGCGGCCCAGTTGCAACGACAAGGCACCGCCGGGGCGCTAGCCGTCACTCGTCGTCGGGCGTCCGTAGCGCGAACAGCCCATTACGGACCCGCTTGAAGCGCGACGCGCCGCCCTTGTCTTTGATCGGCGGATCCTGGCGACACCGGGCGGCTCTCGACGATCCCGATCCCACGTCTGCGGCCGTCCGCGCCGACCCCGCTCCCTGCACTCGCCTCGACCCAACCACTGGCGGGGCGGCTGGGCGCCCGTGACGGCGCCGCCTCAACCTCGACCGTGTCACCCCGCCTGCCTCGCAGTTGCTGCACCGCAGCCCACGCGTAGCGATCTGGTGCGCGGAGTCCGCGATAATGGCCGCGTCATGGCGAGCTAGAATTGCGGCTCAAGGCCCGCGCCGGTGAGTCCCTTCCGGGCGGCGGCCAGCCTCACCGGACCGTAGACAGAACGGAGGACGTCTCATTGCCAGTCCCTGACTTTCAATCGCTCATGCTCCCAACCCTCAAGGCGCTCGCCGGCGCGGACACGTCGCCCACCGCCGAGGTGCGGCAGCGTGTCGCCGCCGCCGAAGGGCTCACGCCAGAGGCGTTACAGGAGTTGCTCCCCAGCGGCAAGGCGACAAGGTTCGCGAACCGGGTTGGCTGGGCAATCGTGCATCTGGGGAAAGCAGGCTTGGTGGAAAAGGTCGGGCATGGCCTCTACCAGCTGACGGCGGCAGGCACCCAGCTGCTGGCGGACGCGCCAGCGCGGATCGACATGAAGTTCCTGCTCAACGCCTACCCGGTGTATGCCACATGGAATCATGCGCCGTTGCCGAAGCCGGATCCCGCGTCCACGGGGGCGGACGATGCGGTGGAGACGCCGGAGGAAGCCTTGGATCGCGCCGCCACGCAAATGCGCTGGGCGCTCGAGGACGACCTCCTGGAACGGGTGCGGGCCGCCCCTCCCGCGTTTCTCGAACGCGTGGTGGTGGATCTACTGATCGCCATGGGCTATGGCGGCGGCGACGCCGCGCGAGGCCGGGTGACGGGGCGGCCGGGTGACGGGGGCATCGACGGCACGATCCGGGAAGACGCGCTCGGGCTGGACGAGGTGTATCTCCAGGCCAAGAAATACGCCGCCAGCACCACCGTGGGTGAAGGCGACCTCCGGAACTTCGCCGGGGCGATCGATGCGGCGAACACGACCAAGGGCGTGTTCGTGACCACCGCCGGGTTTACGCGGTCCGCGAGGGACTATGTGGCCAAGAGTCCCAAGCGCATCGTCCTGATCGACGGGGAGGAACTCGCGCGCCTCATGGTCGTCCACGAGATCGGCGTGCGCACCCGGATTCGGTATGCGGTCAAACGGATCGATGAGGATTATTTCGCCGGGGAAGACCAGTAGAGGAAGGCCACCCCCGCCGAGCCAGGCGTCGATGGGAAACTGAAACCCGTCGGGCCACCGGGAACGCCGGAGAATCGACCGGCAGCGGAGATGCGCAGTGGCCGAGTCCGGAGCATCGATGGGCGAGTCGCAATGTTTCTGCAGTATCCCGCTTGTCTCCGCGCCCGGGAGTGGAGGTCCTCTCCCAGCGACGTCGCGCTCCCCGCGCCAGCGGCAGCCGGGCCTGAGACTTTCACGAGACGACCCGCAACCCACACTCGGACCAACTTGCGAGCCGAGAGAGGTAGTTGCACAGCGGCCCCATAGGCCGAACCCCCCTGCGCACCGCTTCACCGGCCGACGCCTATCTCACAGATGAAAGAGGAGGAGGCAGAACTGCTTTGAATCAGCAGTCCGTGGGGGGGGACAGTCGGCCCCGCGCTCCGGGAGCTGGGTGCCGCTGGAGGGCTTCGCGGATCGCAATGGTCACGAGGCTACTGCCCCATATCCGGCAGTTCGTCGGCGTCCGCCAGGCGCTGGTCCGCGCCGAAGCGCGGCACACGACCGTGACCGCCCTGCTCGACAACCCTCGGATCGGCGTCGTCCACCTGGACCGGCGCTGGCGGATCCTGGCGGCGAATGACCGTGCCCTGAGCCTCCTCCGACAGGGTGAGTGGTTGTCGGATAAGGAGGGGGTGTTGCAGGCCCGTGCGCCGGATGACCAGTACCGTCTGGCGCGGCTGGTGGCTGAGGCGCTACCGCCCTCCGGTGCGGTCCCGGTCAGTGGATCGATGCGGCTGGGTCGCGTGTCCGGGTTGCCCCCGTTCGTGGTGCACATCAAACCCGTGGGGGTCCCGCAACCGGACTACGGCGCGCGGCACGTCGCGGCGCTGGTCCTGATTGTCGAGCCGGGGCGCCATCCGCGTCTCGATCCCGACGTGGTCGCCAGGACCCTGGGGCTGACGCTGGCCGAGAGTCAGGTGGCGGCCTGGTTGGCCGACGGCGAAAACGTGCGCGACATCGCCCGGGCGACGGGGCTCACGGACGGCGCCATCTACTGGCACCTGAAGCAGATCTACCGGAAACTGCCGATCTCCCGGCAGGTGGACCTCGCGACTACCAATCCTGGTAGTTACTAGAAGGTGTTGAACGCGCTAACGTTAGCCGTGTTGAACACGGAGGAGTTCGGATGTTGATCACCGGTTTTCGCAAGAGGCTCATGAAGAACATGAAGGCTGCACCGTGTCGTGGAGCAACGAGTCGGATTGCTCGAACCGCTGCACTGATCGGGGTTGTGTCTGCCGCACTGGCGGGCGGTAGTCCTTACGCCTCCGCCCAGGGACAGGGGGTGTTCCTGCCGTCCGAGACCGCCGCCGATGAAAGCACGGCTTCCGGCGTCACGGTTCTGCGGAGCCGCCTGACGGAGATCGACCTTGAAGCGCTGGCCGCGGCGCAAACTGCCGCCGAGTCGGCGACGAACCCGCCCTTGGTGCTGAACCTGTTCGACGACGTCGTGTTTTTCGGAATCGTCGAGCGAACGGCGCCGACTTATTCCGGCGGTTACGTTCTCTCCGGCAGCCTGGACGGTGTCGCGTTGGGATCGATGACCCTGGTAGTCAACGGCTCGGTCGTCGCGGGCACGGTCCTAACTCCGGGCGCAACCTATCGGATCCGCCCGGCCGGCAACGGCCTGCACGTCATCCGTCAGATCGCTCCCTCGACGTTACCCCCGGGCGGCGAGCCGTTGAGAGCCGCGCCGCCGGAGACCAGAGGACCGGATGAAGATCCCTCGACCGCCGCCGACGATGACGGATCCGTGATTGACGTGGCGGTTTTCCATACCCCGGCCGCCCAGCGCTCGGCGGGCGGATCCACCGGCATCGAGGCCGTGATCGATCTCATGGTCGCCGAGACGAACCAGGCCTATGCGGACAGTGCTGTGATTCAGCGGGTGAGACTGGTGGCGAGGGAACTCGTGGGCTACTCCGAGGCGTCGAGTGGAGGAGATGATTTGAACCGTTTACGTGATCGGACGGATGGTCATATGGACGGCGTACACGGGATACGCGACCGGACCGGCGCCGACTTGGTTCACCTCATCGTCGACAGGGACCACGGAGGGAATTTCGACGTTTGCGGGAAAGCGTATATCCCGACCGTCAGGCTGACGGGTGATTTCAAGAGTTTCGGCTTCGCCCTCACCGACTATCGCTGCGGCGGTTACACCTTCGCGCACGAGCTTGGCCACAACATGTCGCTCACTCATGATCGGTATACGACGGTGGACAAGAGTGTTGTGGTGCATCCATACGGCTTCGGCTATGTGAACCAGCAAGCGTTCGCATCTGGCGCGCCGGAGTCCACCCGCTGGCACACGATCATGGCTAGAGGCAGCCAGTGCGTAGACGCTGGTTTTAGTTGTTCACGGATCCTGCGCTTCTCGAATCCGAACCAGACCTACGCGGGCGATCGGTTGGGCGTTCCCGGCGACCACCGAGACGACAGCGTGACCGGACCGTCAGACGCGCGGCGAGCCCTCAACAACACCCGCCGAACGGTGGCGAACTTCCGACCGACGCGGTTCCGCTGCAGCTTCACGCTGAGACCGGCGTACCACTACGTGCTGGAGTACGGAGGTGGACCGTTCGAGTTCGAAGTCGTCGCGAACAGCTCCCTCTGTTCCTGGAACGCGAGCACCAATGACGGGTTTCTCCGGGCGACCCAGGCGAGCGGCACGGGTAACGGAGTCGTCCGGTATCACGTCGAGGAGCACACCGGTGCCGCGACACGCGTCGGCACCATCACGGTCGGGAACGCTACGTTCACCGTTACGCAGTTCGTCGGCCTTACACAGCCCAGCACGCTGACCAGCTCGTCGGCTCAGCCTGGTCACGCGGGTTCTCCGGCGGCGAACGGAATGGCTTTGCCGCCGGTTGTTCGCGGAAGCGTGGCGTCGATTGCCGCGTCGGAGACAGCCGATATCGCCGGCCTGCGCCGGTGGGACACATGGGTCGACGCCATGGCGCGGACAGACGCGCTGGTGCTCCGAGGCCACCGGGCGGACCGCCAGGTGCCAGGGCGTACGCACGAGAGCTTCACGCAATACCACCTGGGGGTTCCGGTTCACGGCGGCGGCGTGTCCCGGCAGCTCGACCGCGGCGTGACCGTCTCCATTTTCGGCACCGTGCACCGTTCGATAGACGTCGAGACGATCCCGAGCATCTCCGCCGAGGAGACCGCCGCGCGGCTTGAGGCGGAGACCGGGACTTCCCTCGTCCTCGGCCAACTGCCCGTGCTGGTGGTCTTTCCGCTGCCGGACGGCTTGTATGCCCTGACCTGGCAGGCAACCCTGAACAACGCCCGGACCTATTTCGTGAACGCGCACACCGGCCGCATCGTGTTCGACGTCGCCGAGGCGCAGGCGCAGAGCGCGGTCGGAAGCGGCGTCGGGATCCGAGGCCATCGCAAGAAAGTCAGCGCTACGCGCGCCGACGGGACGTTTCAGGCACTCGACAGACTCCGGCCGGGGGAGACCCTGACGCTCGACGTGCGCCACGATGGGCAACGGCTGGAGCACCTGCTGGGACCCGCTCGTGGCGGAGTGCGCTGGGTCAGCGGCGACGTGGCGAGCGACGCCGACAATGCGTGGGACGACCCGGCGGTCGTCGACGCTCATGTCCACGCGGGTTGGACCTACGACTACTTCGCTCTGGCGCACGGCTACGCCGGCATCGACGGTAAGAACGGCCGCGTGGTGGGGCTGGTCAACAACGGCGTTCCAGACTCCTTCTTCCTCCGGCCGCCCTTCGGACCGGAAGGTGCCGGAGCCTACGTCTTCGGCGAGGCGCCGGATGGGACGCCGCTGGTCGCCGAAGATCTCGTCGCCCATGAGCTGATGCACGGCGTGACGTTCTTCGCCGTGAACGGCCGGACGGGGTCCACGCGGGGCCTTGTCGATACCCTGAATGCCCGGCGGCCGAACCTTCGAAGCTTCAGGCATGGCGGACGCATGTTCACCTGCGACACGTTCCGGTTTCGCTACACCGACGGCCTCCAGCTGCCCGCGGTCTGCGAGGACGGCCGGTTCGTGCTGTTCTCGAACCAGGCACGGGCCGTCAACGAAGCCTTCTCGGACATCTTCGCGACCGCGGTCGAGTTCTTCCACCACGACGCTGGGTCGGTCCCGCTCCCGGCCGACTACCTGATCGGCGAGGATATCCCGGACGGCCCGACCCGGTCACTGGCGAATCCGCGCTCCCGGACCATTGGCGGCGCGACGGTTCGCTACCCGGACGCCGCGCAGGGTGCGCTCGAGTTTCTGGTCGGCTTCGACGGACGGGTCGCGCGGTGGATCCCGCTGGCCTTCGTGAACAACCGGTTCGCCGGGGAGCTGCCGTCCACGGATGCAGGTGGCGCTCACTGGAACTCGACAATTCTCAGTCACGCGTTCTATCTCGCCATCGAAGGCGGCCGGAACGCGACGACCGGGCGAAGCGTCACGGGCGTCGGGCGGCCGGCGGCGAGAGATGTCGAACAGGTGTACTTCCGTGCCATCACGGAATTGATGCCGGCCCACCCGGACTTCTCGATCACAGGGGCGGTCATTCGCCAGGCGGCGGTCGACCTGTTCGGCACTGGCAGCACCACCCACCGAACGATCGATCAGGCGCTACGCGCCGTCGGCCTGTAGGCCCCACCACCTAGGACCATGATGAGAAAACCCATGTCCATGCGTCGCTGTTCACGCCCGTTCCGCATTTCCGTGGCGCTCTCTATGCTGTGCGTTGGCGGGTCCGCCGGCACCGTCCGCCCAGCTGCGGCCCAGCCGTCCGAGGCACGCGGGTTCATCACCATCAACGGCGGGCTCCAGGCAGCGTCGGCCGATTTCTCGGACAACATTGCCTTCAGTCATCCGCTGTTCGGTCCCGAAGAGGGCGATTTCGATGCGCGCTACCGTGGCGGCGGCGACACGCTGCTCGACGTGAGTGGCGGCGTTCGCATCTGGCGCCACTTGGCGGTCGGCGCCGCCGTGTCGCAGTTCTCCCACGAGGACGACGCCGGAATAACCGGGCGGATTCCGCACCCATTCCTCTTCGACAGGTTGCGTCAGATCAGCGGGACCGCAACAGAGTTCGCCCGCCAGGAAGTGGCCGTGCACATACAGGCCCTCTGGGTGATTCCGGCCGGCGGGTCAGTCGACATCGCCCTGTTCGGCGGGCCGACGTTCTTCAACGTCACGCAGGATCTGGTGACCGGCGTGACCTTCGATCAGACCTACCCGTACAACGACGTGACGTTCGCCGGGGCCAGCCGGCAGCCGCAGTCGGCCTCGACGATCGGCTTTCACGCCGGCGCCGACGTCGCCTTCTACTTCTCCAATTGGGTCGGGGTCGGCGGCATGGTCCGATTCAGCCGTGGCGCGGTCGACCTGGACTCGCAGGACGGGGGCGGCGTCGCCATCGACACTGGAGGTCTACAGACGTCCGGCGGCCTGCGTCTCCGTTTCTGACACATCGTCGCGGAGTAGCGTCGCTTTGCGTGGAGACGCGCGTGCGACAGCCCCGCGCGCGATGGGCGTGGACGACTCGGCGGGCCGCCGGCCGCAGACGCCTTCGCGTTCCACGCGGCCAGCTCGGCCGGCGTCACCCGGGCGTGGGCGACCACGGTGCGACGCGAAGGAGCGCGACGAGGCATCTGGGCCTTTGAGGGTTCGAAGGGGGCAGCGCCTCCTCGCCAGCCCAGTTCCAGGACATCACGGCGCTGAGTGGCCTCGCGGCACTCGTCGTCAAGGTCCGCGTCTTGCGGACAGGGCGAGCTCCGCTGGCACGGTGTTCAAGAGCACATCCTCGTTCACGATGCGGACCGACGTCGCCGCGTCGGATCCGCCGTCCGACTCCGCCCGCCGTCGCGCAGACGGCCCATCCGAGGTGCCCGTGGGTAACCCCACCGGTTGCGGTCTCCGATCCCAATTCATTCGAGGACGGTGCACTGGGTCCGCTGGAATCCGATGCAGAACGAGGGATGGAGCGAGGGGAACAAGAACCCAGGAATGCTTTAAGGTGCATATGTGTCAATGACTTACAAGACATTCACATCGGAAACCGTTTCTGCCGGGGCTTGAGGCCGCGCTCGACGATCCGGACGTGAGCGAAATCATGATCAACGGGCCGGGCAACGTGTGGCTCGAAGGCCACGGCCGGCTCCGGCCGATTGCCGCGCCCGCGCTCGACGCGGCGGCGCTGGAGCGGGCGGCGATCCATATCGCCCGGCCCTTGGGCCTGGATCCGGCCACGACGCCGATCCTCGATGCGCGCCTGGACGACGGGTCGCGCGTGGCCATCTGCGTCCCGCCGGCCAGCCCGTCCGTCGCCATCACCATCCGGCGGTTTGGCACACGATCCTATTCGGCGGCGCAGCTGGTCGCACAAGGCGCGCTGCCCGCGCACATCCGTGACGAGGCCGCGCGGGTGTTGCACACCCGCCGGAATATTCTCGTGAGCGGCGGCACCGGGAGCGGCAAGACGACGCTGCTCAACGCGCTCATTGCCCTCATCCCCGACGACGAGCGGATCGTCGCCATCGAGGACACCTTGGAGCTACGCATCGACTCCCCGAACTGCGTCCGGTTCGAGGCGCGGGGGTTGCAGCGCGGGGCGGTCACGATCCGCGACCTCGTGCGCCACGCCTTGCGGCACCGCCCCGATCACATCGTCGTCGGCGAAGTGCGCGGCGGCGAAGCCGCCGACCTGTTGCAAGCCCTCAACACCGGACACGGCGGCTCGCTCACCACGGTCCATGCGAACAACGCCGAGAGCGCCCTGTCCCGCGTGGCGAGCTGTGCGATGCAGGGCGGGGGCGATCTCCCGTGGGACGTGACCTGTCGGGGCGTGGTGGACGGCATCGCCCTGGTGATCCACATGACGCGCCGCGACGGGCGGCGGTTCGTGGAAGAAGCCGCCGTGGTGAACGGCTACGACGCCGGAACGAATCAATGGGACGTACACCGACTCGACCGCGTGCCCGTCTGAGGCCGCGTCGCACGCCTCCTCACCCTCGCCGTCCTCGCCACGCGGCGGGCTGGCACACCAGCGCGCGCCCCCCCACATCACGAACCGGGAGACCCACCCCATGACCGACCTCAAGACCACAGCAGCGGACACACTGCGTACGCGGGCGGCCAAGAGCCTGGACGCCATGCGCGCCGCCATCACGCGCGCGGACGCCGCGCGGTCCGACGCCGCGCACCAGGCGCGGGCCGCGCACGTCGTCGACGCGGCGCAGACCGCCGCCACGAACCATCGCGCGGCCGCCGACGCGTGGGAGGCGCTGGCGACCCACGCGGCGACACAGGCGAGCGACTGCCGACGCGGCGCCGCGCTGGCCGACCGCACCCGGCACCGCTGGGCGCGCTAGGCGTCGGCGGGGCCGACGTGGCGGCGAGCTGCCGGCGTTCTTCGCCTACGCGGACACGCGCGGCTCCTGGATCACCAAGGCGCCCTGGGCGCCGGCGGGCTGACGGGGAGGCAGCCCCGGTGCCCCCGTCTGGCGCCGGGTCATGCGTGGCGCGGGACCGCGTCGGACGCCGCCCGGGCCTCGTCCAGGATCCAGGCCCGGAACGCCCGCACCTCGGGCCGCTGCCGGGCGGCTGCCGTGGTGATGAGGCAGCCACGTTCGGGCACCTCGGCCCGGCGGTCGAAGAGCGGGACCAGCGTCCGGCTCTCCAGCTCCCGCGCGAGCAGCATCGGGCGTCCGATGGCGGCGCCGGGCCTGGTCACCGCGGCCTGGACCAGCACACGCGCTTGACCGTCTGCAACACACGTGACCATGGATCTGAGTCCAAGCAGCCTGCCGGCCCGAATGCTCATCCTCTTGTTGTGCGCCATCAGCCCTGCTCCGCGGCGGCAATCGGGTAGCGCGCACCGCGCCGCGCCAGGTCGCTACGCTGACCTCCGGTCCCTGTCACGTTCGTTGCTACTGCGCTCCTGGTCCTCCCGCCACCGCTCCCCCACGGCCTCCTGCCGAGGTCGCTCATCCCCTTCCGCCAGCTCTCCGTGAGCGGAAGGGCAATTGATCAACGACAATTATTTTTGCCGGTTGCCGAGGACGGGATTGGCCGGTTCATGGGTGATGGTGGCAGCGTGTGAGACTGTCCGTTTTCCTTGCGGAGGACGGGTTGGTCACGAATGCACAGGTTCGGCGATTGCGCGAGAAACGGATGTCCGGAAAGACATTGGCGGCAGCGGCGGCGGCGGCCGGGATGAGCGAGCGGACGGCGCGCACGTGGCAGCGCGGGGCGTTGCCGTCGACGGCGAAGGCGCCGCGGACGTGGCGGACGCGGGAGGACCCGTTCGCCGATGTGTGGCAGTCGGAGGTCGTGCCGCAGCTGGTGGCCGATACCGACGGCCGGCTGCAGGCGCTGACGCTGTTCAAAGTGCTGTGCCGACGGCATCCGGGTCGCTTTCAGGCGGGGCAGCTACGGACGCTACAGCGGCGGGTCCGCGATTGGCGGGTGCAGTACGGCCCGGACCGCGAGGTGTACTTCGAGCAGGTGGCGGTTCCGGGTCGGGAAGCGGCGTTCGACTTCACCGACGCGAGCGACCTGGGCGTGACGATACGGGGCGTGGCGTTCCCGCATCTGCTGTTCGAGTGGGTGCTGAGCTACAGCAAGTGGACGTATGTGGGGCTGGCGCTGAGCGAGACGTTCGAGGCGTTGGTGTCGGGCCTGCAGGGCGCGTTGTGGATGCTGGGCGCGGTCCCGGCAGTGCTGCGACACGACAACCTGTCGGCGGCGACGCACGAGCTGAAGCGTAGCGGTGGGCGCCAGCTGACGGCGCGGTTTCAGCAGGTGATGGACCACTACGGGCTGCGCTCGTCGCGGATCCAGCCGGGGAAACCGCACGAGAACGGCGTGGCCGAGCAGGCACACTTCCGGACGAAGACGGCCATCGAGCAAGCGTTGCTGCTGCGGGGCGACAGAGATTTCGCGGACGAGTCGGCGTACCTGCGCTTCGTGCGGGCGGTCCTCGACGAGGAGCGGAATAGGCCGGCGGCGGCACGGTTGGCCGAGGAGCGTTTGTATCTGCAGCCGTTGCCGACGGCTCGCATCCCCGAGTACACGACGTTCCAGTGCCGGGTGCGCAAGTGGAGCACGATTCGGATCGGCAGCCGGATCTACTCGGTGCCGTCGCGGTTGATCGGCCACACGGTCGAGGCGCGGCAGCATCCGTCGACGGTCGAGGTTCTCTACGGCGGCCGGGTGCTGTGCACGATGCCGCGGCTGCGGGGTGCGGCGGACCACCGGATCGACTATCGCCACATCATCGCGAGCTTGGTCCGCAAGCCGGGTGCCTTTGCACGGTATCGCTTCCGGGAGGAGCTGTTCCCGTCGCTGACGTTCCGCGCGGTGTACGACGCGCTAGGCCGGACGCATGGCGAGCGGGCCGACGTCGAGTATGTGCGGCTGCTGCACCTGGCCGCCACGACCAGCGAGCGTCAGGTCGAGGCGACGCTTCGCGCTCGACTCGACGCCGGCGACACGTGCGACTACGCCAGCGTCCAGGCCGAGGTGCGGCCGCCAGTCCCGACCGTCCCGGTGGTGCACATACCGCGCCCGGATCTGGCGCGGTACGACGCGCTGTTGACCGGAGGTCTGCGCGGATGACGGTGCCGAGCGAGCAGGTGACGACGCTGCTGACACAGTTCAATCTGACGACGGCGGCCGAGGAGCTCGTCCCGCGACTGACGCAGGCCGGACACTACGACACGCTGCCGGTGCTGCTGGAAGTGTTCGAGGCCGAAGCCGAGGCGCGACGCCAGCGCCGGATTGCCCGGCTGCGACGGACCTCGCGTCTGCCGCCCGGCAAGACGTTCGAGACGCTCGACACCGGAAGGCTGCCGGCGCCGGTCGTGCAGCAGTTGAGGACGCTGGCCACCGGGGCGTTTCTCGAGACAGCGACCAACGTGCTCGCCTTCGGTCTGCCGGGTGTCGGCAAGAGCCATGCGCTGAGCGCCGTCGCGCACGCCCTGGTCGAGGCCGGTCACAGCGTGTTGTGCGTGCCGGCCTACGCCCTGGTCCAGGAAATGCTCGCCGCCAAACGCGACCTCGACCTGCCCCGCGCACTCCGCAAGCTCGACCTCTTTGAGGCGATTCTGCTCGACGATCTGGGCTACGTGCAGCAGAGTCCCGACGAAGCCGAGGTGTTGTTCACGCTGCTCGCCGAGCGCTACGAGCGCCGCTCGGTGATGGTGACCAGCAACCTGGTCTTCAGCCAGTGGGACCGGATCTTCCGCGACCAGATGGCCACCGCCGCGGCGATCGACCGCCTGGTGCACCACTCGGTGCTGCTCGAGTTCGACGTGCCGAGCTTTCGAACGGACCCGTCGCGGCCGACGTCGCCGCCACCGTCACCACCGCCCGCGCCTCGTGGACGACCACCAGGTCCGTTGCTGCCGCGGCGTCGCCGACCTGCGACCTCCTGAGCGTTTCCCTCCGGAATCGATCACCGCTTCGGCGGCGACGTTCACGGCGCACATCTTCCCGCAGGCTCTTTCGCGCGTCATCTCCATCCCGGCCATGACCCGCCACGCCGCCGGCGAACGTCAACGGATACAGGCACGGGCCCCGACGACGATCCGTCCAGCCGTCCTCGGCGGGCACACCGCTCCTCGCGTAGTGGCCAGCAGCCGATCCCTCGGTAGCCGCGCGCTCGGCTACCGCACTACGTGAACGTCCCCAAGCGGACGTTCACTCCGTTTGGTCTTCTGCTTCTTCAGAACCCGCAGCAACGCCCAGCGAACGGCCTGAACGCCAGCGGGGCCACCCGTCCGGCCACCCGCGTGCGTGGTCCCAGGGAGCACCCGTCCGAGCCGGCAAGAATAGTTGTCGTTGAGCGGCAGAAGTACTTGACGCCAAACAGCAATCACGCCCACAACGGACAGGAGACAACCAATGGCGCACAACAAAGACGACAACCCCACCGCCAACCGCCCGTGGTTCGGACCCATCCCCACCGGCGGAGATTGGAACCCGGCCCACGGCGCCGATCCTGACGTTATCGACTTCCACCGCTACGCGGCCGGCGAGCCAGAGCACATCGTTCTCTCATCGGTCGACACGCTCACGCGCCTGAATCGCATCCGTTGGCGACGAACCTAACCGTCGCCAACGGCTCCACACCAGCGCCCCGCTGCCCATCTCTCACTTCGACTTCCGCAACACGTATCCGCACCTTCCGACTCCCGCCGCTACGCGGACGAACGCGGGAGCCAGGTCCCAACGCCCCCGACTACGCTCCACACCCGGACGGCCTACACCCCCAACCGCCGCGATGACTCTCCGTCCAGCGTCACCTCTCCACCGACACGACCCCGCCAATCTCGCCGCATGTTGTCTGCCATCAGCCCCGCTCCGCGGCGGCAGTCGGGGAGCGCGCACCGCCCCGCGCCAGGACGCTACGCTGACCTTCGGTCCCTGTCACGTCCGTTGCCACGGCGCTCCTGTTCCTCCTTTCGCCGCTCGGCCGCGGCCTCCTGTCCAGGTCGCTCATCCCCCTTCCGCCAGCTCTACACGAGCGGAAGGGCAATCACGCCCACAACGGACAGGAGAAACGACATGGCACACAACACCAACGGCAAGCCCGTCGCGGAGATCCGAGTCGGCAGGATCATCGCCGCCATCTGGCAGAACACCCCCACGGACGAAGGCGTGTTCTACAGCGTCCACATCACCCGCCTGTTCCGCCGCGGCTTGAACTGGGACCGCACGCCCGCATTCGGCCGCGATGACCTGCTGACGGTCGCGAAGGTCGCCGACCTCGCCAACACGCGGATCTACGAGTTGCAGAACGCCATCGAACT
Source organism: Vicinamibacterales bacterium (assembly GCA_965263055.1). Lineage (GTDB taxonomy): Bacteria > Acidobacteriota > Vicinamibacteria > Vicinamibacterales > UBA8438 > VXRJ01. The sequence continues at coordinate 1,359,555 of OZ253581.1, forward strand.
CCGCAACCCGCAGGACGACGCCGGCGCCGCCTAACGCACGAAACGCCGCGGCGGGACCGCTCCCCGCCGCGGCCTTCTCTCTGCATGCGTGCGTCTGCCGGCGGCACGCTGGAGGATCGTCTGCGGGACGGGCCGCTCGCCCCCGCGCAGGCGGCGTCTGTCGTCGCCCGGCAGGCCGACGCCCTGACGGCCCCTGCACGAGAAGAAACGCCTGCACGGGGCCGTCAAGCCCAGCATTCGCCCATCTCTCCGCGTAATCGGTGTCCGTCTCCAGGACGTTGCAGGTCGCGGCTCCCGAGATCGCCAACCGCACCGCGCCGTGCAGCTCCACGCCGTCGACCTCGAGAAGCAACTGCGCACGTGCAGTGGCGTCAGCGTCGGCGCCAGCAGCAGCATGAGCGATAGAACGCCGACGGGACAGGACGGAACGACGTATACCGAATTCTACGTTGCTGGTGTTCCCCAATAACGCTGCTGAAGCGGGCCGAAACCCCGATACTCTGGCAGGTGAACGTCCTGCCGACCGCCGCGCTTGTCGTTCTTCCGGATGTGCAGCGGACGCACCGCCCGGCGGCGGCAACCGAGGAATGACGAACACCCGGGGGGCAGGGAGTCGAACCCGAACCACGTGATTTTCTAAGTTAATGATGGCAAAGGACTTCTGGCAACAAGTCTTTGTCGGTCCTCACGTTCCCGCCATGCGGTCGTCCCCTCCAGTCTCCTGGAGTCCCCCCGAGTCGACCCCAGTCTTGGCAACATTGTGGCAACGCTCCTCTCCAGTGGGAGGGCCAGCCGCAGCAAGCCAGCGACCCTCCGGTTAACAGCTTAACTCTGGTGTTGTATCTTGTTGGTTCTTCAGTGCCCTGGCTCGGGCCGAACGACGCTGGTACACGGTATTCGACGCCAGATTGTTCACGGCTGCGTTGTCGGCTTCTTGGGGGACGCCGAAGCGGGCCTCCCGGTCACGCGCGTGCTGGACCGTCTGGCCCTTGAGCGCGGGCTGCCGCTCGTGCTCCGCACGCTCGCCTGACTGATCGAGGCCAAGGAGGGGCTTCGTCCAACCACGCCGGCCGCCGCCACCGTTCTACCACCGGGCAGCCGCATGAATTTCTGGACCGCACGGGAAAAGGGAAGACCCCAGGCACGGACCAAGGACCTATCCGGACCGGCGTGCTGGCCGTCGCCGCCGTCCCATCTGACGGCACGGCAACGGTTGGGTAGTGCGTCAGTTTGACTTTGGGTCGGGCGGGGGCTCGGCGAGCGCGACCGGGGGAGCGGCGGGTTGCATGGCCTCCGAGGGGCGGCGGGCGTCGAGCACGCTCTTGAGTGCAGCCGTAATCTGCGGGATCAGGTCCGGCGAAAACTCGATCACGCCCATCGTTTCCAGCACCTTCAGTTCGTATCTGCCTGGCACCCCCACAGTATCGAGAGCCGGCTGCAATTCCTCGAACAGGAAGGCCCCGGTTCGTTTCCAATCCCCATAGCGGAAGGAGACATACCCGCGATTCAAACCTCTGTCGCCCTGGCAGCTTGAGATCGTCTCCAGTTCGGGGATCATCGACAGAAGCTCAACAACTTCGACGGCCCCCTCATCGACGGGCACGTTTACCTTCGCCCAACTCTCGCGGTGAGGCGTCGGGGTCGTGTTCCCCTCGCGGCGTAGTCGGTGGAGCGCATCGGAGCACCGCAGGCACAATCCGAGATCCTCGTCTCCCTCTGGACCGAACAGCCCCTCGCACACGTGGCATGGCCGCGTAGGAGCCGCCATGCACTCGACACAGAGGGTCTCGCGATCGTCGCGGAGGTGGCTCCGCCCGTAGAAAGTGGCCCCGCACCCCTGGCACGTGAGATGCCCGTTCACGATGCGTCCCGTCGGATCGACTGGGAGATCAAGCGTCAGCCCTCTTGCCCCATCGAGCGTTGGCCGCGCGCCGGGCCTGAGCCGCCCGCTCGTCCGCGGTGAGTTTCGCGGCGCGAGCTCGCCCCCCCCGCAACGGCCGGGCTCGGAGTTGCGTCCTCGGGCTCGGCTGGCGGCTCGTAGGTCTCCTCGATCTGGCCGGTCGCGATCTTGGCGACGTGCACGGCGCACGCGATCGGGTCATCCGGGCGCCATTCGCCCGTCGGTCCTATCGGCATCTGTATCGCCCTTCGAGCCAAGTCTACCGCGTTTCCGTCGACTATCCGATCGCTCTCGGGTGTATAAAAGGGACCATCCGGGGCAGGCAAAACGGAAATCCCGGCTTAACAGCCCCAACTTCACATTGACTCTCTGGCTAGACTTGGCTTCGTGGCTGTTCTGGATCGGTTCCGCCATTCGGAATGCGAACGGAGAATCCGCCGATGGCGCTTGAGGACAAGGGGCGCGGCCAGTGGCATCTTGGAGAGGGGCTCGAAGCGTCGTTAGATAGGACAGCCCCTTGCCATTTGTAGAACCGTACTGGAAGACGCCCTGGAGCGACGAGTTTTGCAGTCCATGCTGCTGAAAGCGAGGCTACTGAGCGACAAGGAAGCTGGAAAGCTCCAACTGCTGATCGAGGCCGCAGTCCGCTCCGGGGTGCTGCCCACGGAGTTGAGCGGCGTGGCACACGAGATACGTCAGCGGGCGAATGTCGTTCTTCATCACGCCGATCGCGAGGTTCCGGATCCGTGGCAACTCCTACTCCACACGCGGACGATTGCCGAGAAGGTGCATGCCCGACCCGCAAAACGTTGACGAGAGTGTTACGGTCATGACTGACAAGCACGTGTTCCGATGCCCCGTGCTACCACGACTCCTTCTTCTTGTACTCCTATCAAGTACCGCATGCGCGTCATTGCCAGTCCAAGTCGAGTGTTCTTGGCTGTGGACGAGTGGTCCAGCCGATTGGGCGTTGGTTATTGTCGGAACCGCAGCGGCCATAGCTGCTCTCAAAACTCTTGGCGGGCTCAAGCGTCAGATTGATCTCACAAGAGAGTCTATTCTAAAGACTCATCGCCCTAAGATTGTCGTCAGGGAAATTGATATTACCGAGCTTCAGCTGCTTCCGAGGACCGAGGCTGACGGAACGAGAAGAGACGATATCTCCACCGCCTATACCGCGATCCAAGCGAACGTCACAGAACTAACGGGATCATTCAGGATTACAAACATCGGCACCACTGCTGCCACCATCACTTATGGGGAGGCCGTCATCTATCTTGGGACTGAGCGTCTCCCCGCTCAAAACCCCTGTTCCAATCAGCCATTGAATCAATTGAATCGGAAGCCTAGACTGCTACTGAGCCCAGGAACGACAACGCGCCTTGATTTCCCAAGACGACAGATTACCGGCAGCGACTTCACCGATATCCGTGCCGGACGCACTACACTTTGGGTGATGGGCAAGATCATCTATGCTGATGAGTTGAGCAATAGTCGCCGCACTGGCTTCACCCGGCGATTCAATCGACACACTGGCAGATTCGAAATCGTTGACGACGAGCCAGACTACGAATACGTGGACTGATGATGGTCTGCCGGCGCTCGTGCGGAAAATCGTGAGCGAAGTCACCATCCACACCGTGTGACCGAAGGTCACGGGGTAATGAAGTTGGCCGCGCCGAGCGCCATGCCGAGGCCGAAGATGATCCCGGCCGGTAGCGCATCCGAAAGCATTGGCTATGGTCGTCCCGTATCTCGGAACGCAGCAGGTGAGTCACGCGACCCCTTGGAACCAATCCCACGGCGGGTGTGAGCGACCGGCCGTCCGTACACTCCGCAGGGCGCCTTCGGCGCACGACACTGGCCCACGCGCTCGACAACGTATGCAAGACATAGAATCAGACACGGGATCCGACACGCGCATGTGCTTGCCGGACGGCGCCCACGCCATCCTGTCTAAAACGACCGTTTACGACATAGGCTGATCAGCTACGCCCGCGTCTCCAAGGCGGACGGTTCCTAGTCGCTGGACCTGCCGCGCGATGCGCTGCAGGCCGCGGGCGTCGACGCCGTCAACGTCTACCACGACGTCGCGACCGGTGCCCGCGACGACCGCCCGGGACTCGACAGCTGCATGCGCGCGCGCCGAGCGGGCGACGTGCTCGTCGTCTGGAAGCTTGCCCGCCTCGGCCGCTTCCTGTATTGTTTCCTTCCGAATTTTCCCGATTGGGTAGTGACTAGACGGCGAGGGAGTGCTTGCAATACGCTGCCGGCTATTCGCGCCCTCCCGGCACTTCGCCGCGGAAAAGCCGCATTCTGGAGCGAGCACGCGACCGCTCCAGGACATCAACAGCGTCACAGGTGCTGTTCATCCTGGCCTGGCTGAAGGAAGACTCGCTGTGAGCGACCAAGACGCGTTCGCGCGGATCCTGGCGTCGTTGTACCAGGCCACGCTCGACGATCGCCACTGGCCGGTGACCTCCGCCCTGATTGACGAAGCCTGCGGCATCACGGGCAATTGCCTCTTGGTCGGGGAAGGCCCGCCCGACGACATCCGGGCCATGTTCGTCGGAGTGTACGCTCGGGGGGAGCGTCAGGCAGACCTGGAACGCGAGTACCTCCAGGTCTACCATCCCCTCGACGAAGCGGTGCCGCGCCTGCGGCAACTGCCCGACAGTCAGGTGGTGCCCATCGCTGACCTGTACACGGCCGAGGAGTTGAAGCGCTCACCGAGCTACAACGATATCTTGCGCCGGGCCCACTACCAGCAGGGCTTGAACGTGCGCCTGGACGGGCCGGATCGCTCGCATATGACGTGGGGTCTCGGCGATCCGGTGGCGTCGGATGGCTGGGGGTCGGCGACGATCGCGCTGCTGCAGAGGCTGCTGCCCCAGATCCGGCACTTTGTGTGCGTCCGGCAGGCGCTGGTCCGGGCCGGGGCGCGGGCCACGACCGCGGCCGCCCTGCTGGAGAATCCTCGGATTGGGGTCATCCACCTGGACCGGCGCGGGCAGATCCTGGAGGTCAATGACCGCGCCCGTCGCCTCCTGCGACGTGGCCAGGAGTTGTCGGACCGGGATGGGGTGCTGCGGGCACGGCAGCCGGCCGATCAGCGCCGTCTTGAACGGCTCGTGGCCGGGGCGCTGCCGACCGCCGGGGCCGTCCCGGTCAGCGGGTCGATGCTGCTGGCGCGCGCGGCCGATGCCTCGCCGTTCGTGGTGCATGTCAAACCCGTCGCCGTGCCCCAACCGGACTACGGCGCGCGCTACGTGGCCGCGTTGGTCCTGATTGTCGAGCCGAGGAGCCAGCATCGGATCGACCCCGACCTGGTGGCCAGGACCCTGGGGCTGACACCGATGGAGAGTCGGATTGCGGTCGGGCTGGCCGAAGGCAAGAGCGTGCGCGAGATGGCCGCGGCCACGGGGCGCACCCCAGGCGCCATCACCTGGCACCTGAAGCAGATCTACCGGAGACACTCGATCGCCGGGCAGGTGGATCTGGTGCGGCTGGTGCTGTCACTCACTGAGTTCGAGTAAACCGCCACGCGGTGGCGTCCTCTGGGCGGCCCGGGTGTCGGCCGCGTTCCGCCTTTTTCCTTCCGAATTCTCCCGATCGGGTAGTGACAGGGCGGCGCGGAAGTGCGCTAACTACACTGTCGGTTTCTCACGACTGCCGGGACGGTCTGGCGCAGTTGTCGGTCGCGCGCTTCGCGCAACGGGCGTGATGTCACGATGGCTCTTGAGGCATGGCGGAGGAGCGAATCGTGACACCTCGTGCCCCCATCCACAAGCAGCGCAACCTCTTGGGCCGCGTCGCCCCGCGCCGGCGTGATGGCCTTCGCTAAGTACGACGGAGGAACAGGATGCGAGCAGGAACGACCCAACTCCGCGGCACGAGCCGCGAGGGACACACAGCGAACCGCAGGCGCGGATGGATTGGGAAGCTGAGGTCGACGACCACCCAGCGGGCAGAAGGGACCGCAAGGCTGATCACGGCGATCGCCGTGATCGTCGCGTTGATCGGCGGCGCCGGACCGGCGGCGGCACAGGTCCTGGTGACCAACCTTAGTGACGCGAGTCTCACCAGTGGTAAGGCGCTGGGTGACGTCGACTTCGCTCAGCCGTTCACGACGGGTACGAACGCCAGCGGGTACCAGCTCGAATCGATCTCCATCAACTTCCTGGTAGGGAGGAGCCGCGAGTACGAGCCGGTGTACGTGTACGTGTATGGGGACAACGGAAGAGGACGCCCCAACGACAGGGACCAGATCGCAACGCCGACGATTAACGGGGCCACCTTCGAAGGTCCCGTCCTCGGGGTGAACAAGTACACGGTGAGGAAATACGGGCGTCCTGCTCCGTTCAACGCAAGCTCGGTGCACCTGGACGCAAACACGCAGTACTGGGTGTTTCTCTGGGCAGGCGAGGACAAAACGCAAGTGAAAGTGGACAACACCGGGTTTACCGAAACCGGAGCGCCAGGCTGGTCGATCGGCGACGGGGGACTGGTCAAGCCGGAGGGGTCGGCCGACAGCAATTACACCGACTCGATCACCGCGATGCGCATGCAGGTCGAGGGCTACGCCAACCCCGAGGTGCTGATCTCGATCAGCGACGCGACGGCGACCGAGGGCGTCGACGAGACGGCGGACTTCGTCGTCACGCTGAACAGGAAATCGAGTGGGACGATAACCGTCGACTACCTCACGATCTTCACCGTATCGGCAACACCCGGGGTGGACTACCAAGACCGAAGCGGAACCCTGACGTTCCGGCCCGGCGAGACCAGCAAGACCATCAAGGTTCCGATCATCGACGACGACGTCAACGACAGCGGCGAGACATTTTCGCTGCTCCTGTTCAACGCTAAGGGCGCGGACAGCGCCGACGATACTGGAATCGGCACCATCCTCAACACGGAAATCCTGACCGGCAGCTTCGAGAACGTGCCGGGCGAGCACGACGGCAGCACGCCGTTCAGCTTCGACGCCGTCTTCAACAGCGACATCGGCATCAGCTACGCGACGCTGCGCGACCACTCGTTCACGGTGACGAACGGCAAGGTCACCCGCGCCCGCCGCAACAACGGGCGGAACGACAGCTGGGAGATCACCGTCACGCCGTGGGGCAACGACGCCGTCACGGTCACGCTCCCGGGCAACCGCGATTGCGGAACGACGGCCGCCATCTGCACCAAGGAGGACCACCCGGTACAGCTGAGCAACAGCCCCTCTACGACGGTCGCCGGGCCGCCGGGCGTATCGACCGTGCCGGTGACGGCGAGCTTCAGCAACATGCCCGCCGAGCACGACGGCAGCACATTCACCTTCGATCTGAGCTTCAGCGAGAACGTCGCGGCCGGCTACGCCCGAATCCGCGACCACGCGTTCAGCGTCAACGGCGCCAACATCAAGAAGGCGCAACGGAAGACCCAGGGAAGCAACCAGAACTGGACGGTGACGGTCGACCCGACCGGCAACGGCGGGGTCAGCATCACGCTGCCGGAGACGACCACCTGCCACAACGCGGGTGCCATCTGCACGGATGACGGACGCAAGCTGAACCACTCGACATCGGACAGCGTCCAGGGGCCCGTCGGCATATCCGTCAGCGATGCGCGAGTCGAAGAAGCGGCCGGCGCGGTACTCGCCTTCGCGGTCACGCTGAGCCGTAGCGCAAGCAGCCCAATCACGATCAACTACGCCACCTCGGACGGAAGCGCCACCGCGGGGGCCGACTACACAGCAGCGAGCGGGATACTCACCATCGAGTCCGGAAGCTCGTCGGGCAGCATCGAGGTGACGGTGCTCGACGACTCGCACAACGACGGCGAAGAGACGCTGACGCTGACGCTGTCGAACGCGTCGAGCGGAGTCCTGACCGACGCGACGGCGACCGGCACGATCGAGAACCACGACGCGATGCCGCGCGCACTGATCGCCCGGTTCGGCCGCACCGCGGCGGTGCACATCATCGAGCAGGTTGAAGCGCGCGTGAACGCGCCGCGCAGGCCTGGGTTCGACGGCCGAGTCGCCGGCCGCGAGATCAACGGCAAGATGGGACGCGAGTTCGCGCTCGACTTCCTGCAACAGCTCGGCGGGCAGGCCGGCTACGGCACACCGATGCCGGGCAATACGAGTCAACAGACGAGGCACCCGGGAGCGGGAGGCTCCGGACTCGGCGGAACGCCGCTCAACACACCGGGCGGCGGGATGAACCCGGCGATGGGCGGGTTGCACAGCGGGGGCATGGAACAGATGCACGGTGACCAGGCCGGACAGTACGGCATGGGCATCGGGTTCCAGCGCGACCGCGTGCTGAGCGGATCGGAGTTCGCGCTCAACCGGGCGACATCGAGCGGCGGGATCCTCTCGTTCTGGAGCCGCAGCGCGCAGTCCCAGTTCCACGGCCGCGACGGCGTGATGGCACTCAACGGCGACGTCCGAACGACGATGTTCGGGGCCGACTACTCAAAGGGGCGCATGGTCACCGGCGTATCGTTGTCGCACAGCCGAGGCCTCGGCAACTACGCCAGCGTCGACAGCGGCCGGATGACATCCGCGGTCACGGGCCTCTACCCCTGGATCGGCTACAAGGCCAGCGAACGGGTCACCGTATGGACCGTGGCCGGCTACGGGGCGGGCGGCCTGCGGCTCAACCCCGGGGCTGGACCGGCCATCGAGACCGGGCTGTCGATGGCCATGGTAGCCGGCGGAGGCCGGGGGCAAATCCTCGGCGACGGCAACGGCTTCGGCCTGGCATTCAAGGCTGACGCCCTGTGGGTCGGAACGCACACGAAGGCGGTCGACGGTCCCGGCGGACGGCTCGCCGCAACCGACGCGGCGGTGAACCGGCTGCGCACGGCGCTGGAAGGGTCGCACACCCTGACCATCGGAAACCGCATGGCGCTCACCCCGAGCGTCGAGGTGGGCATCCGGCAGGACGGCGGCGACGCGGAAACCGGGACCGGCATGGACGTCGGCGCCGGCCTGGTCTTCGCCGACGCCGGTACCGGCCTCTCGGTCGACATCCGAGTCCGACGGCTCGTCGTACACCAAGCCGACGGGTTCGCCGAGCACGGCCTGTCGATCTCGGTCAGCTACAACCCGACGCCGACGACGCCACTCGGCTTCACCGCACGCGTCTCCCCCGCCTGGGGCGGCGACGCCATGAGCGGCGCCGAGGCGCTGTGGGGCCGCGAGAGCATGGGGGGCATGGGCCACGCGTCGGTGAGGGGCAGCGGGGGCCACCGCCTCGACACCGAAGTCGGCTACGGGCTGCCGATCGGCAGCCGTTTCGTCGGCACACCGCGGGCGAGCGTGCGCACATCGGAGTACGGCCGCGACTACCGAATCGGCTACGGCGTCGGCGTCCTCGAGCAGGGACGACTGAACCTGCAGATCGGCGTGGACGCCGAACGACGGGAGAGCGCGCTGTTCCAGATGCAGGAGCAGGGGGCAGGCACCGACCAGCGCGTGCTCGGGCGCGCGACCGTGCAGTGGTAGCAGGATCGGGGGAACGGGGCCCCCACCCACGACTGACCCACGGTGACCCGCTTCCGGACGGGGCTGGAGGGCTCGCGGGACTACACGCTCGCGGGCCGGCTGTCGCTGACGCCGAGCGTGGAGATCGGGCTGCGGCACGACGGCGGGGACGCCGAAACCGGCGCCGGCATGGACGTGGGCGGCGGGCTGGTCGTGTCGGACGCGTCGACCGGGCTGGCGGTCGACCTGCGGGTGCGGATGCTGGTGATGCACCAGGCCGAAGGGTTCCGCGAGCGAGGCACGGCGCTGTCTCTGAGCTATAACCCGACGCCGTCGACGCCGCTGGGCTTTGTGGCGCGGCTCGCGCCGTCGTGGGGCGGTCGCGACGAGCGGGGCCGAGGCGCTGTGGGGCCGGGAGACCATGGCGGGGATGGCGCACGGTAGCCTCGCGGCAGGCAACCGGCTCGATGCGGACGTCGGCTATGGACTGCCGGTCGGCAGCCGCTTCGTGGGGACGCCGCGGGTCGGCGTCCGGACCTCCGAATACGGGCGGGACTACCGGCTGGGCTACAGCCTCGGCGCGCTCGGCGGCGAGGGTACCAAGTTTGAGCTAGGCGTCGATGCGCAGCGCCGGGAACGCGCCCTGCAGGGCGGCACGGATCACGGCGCGCTCGCGCGGGCCACGATGCAGTGGTAGCGGCGGCTCCACGGCACGCCTGCGGCGCGCCGTGGGCGACGCGAATGATCAGGTGACGAGCGAGGGACGCGCCGGTTGGGCGTACGTGATCGCACGCCCAGGCACCGGTTGACCTTGATGGCACCCGACGTGCGCCCGCACTGCAGACCGCGCCGATCACGGCGTGCTGCGGCGCACGTCGGGACGCCGGGAGGCCCGGAGCGGGCGCGCAGAGGGTTGATGGCGCGCCACTACGCCACGCGCGACTTCTTCCGGCAGATGCCGAACCATCTGCTGGCCCGCTACTTCCACGCCCGCGGCGTCCTGGGCGATCTCGACATTGCCGCGCTGCCGGAGTCCCAGCCCGACGCGCTGTGGGCGGCCTGGCTGACGCTGGACGACACCCAGCGCCACGCGATGGACGCCGCGTTCCAGGACATCGCGGCGCTGAGTGGCGAGAAGGGCTGCCGCGCCATCCTCGACGACGCGGTGTGGCAGTTCGCGACGGACCCGGCGGCCCACGCGGCCTTCGTCGAGCAGCTCGCCTCACTGCCGCATCATGGCGCGCGTGCGATGACGACGTTCCTCGACCATCCCGCCTGCTGGCGGCGCGCCGCGCGCTTCTTTCACGCGGAGGCGTTGCCCGCCTGGCGCAAGCGCACCCACCTGCCGCAGGTGCCCGCGGCCGTGGACGCGGCGAGCCTTGAGGCCCTGGCCGCCGGCCTGAGCACGTACTTCCGCCGCACCGAAGGCCGGGGCACCCGCTGCGTCGTGGAACCGGTTCGTCGGGGCACGCTGGACTATTTCTTCGCCTACCCCGAGGACTATTCGCAGCACAGCATCGAATGGGTGGACGGCCAGTTTGGGCAGCGGCCACACCACCCGGCCTTCGAGGTCATCTACGTCTATTCGCAAGCGGACGGCACGCTCGACCTGAACGTCCGCGGGGCGCGCATCGCCGTCGAACCACTCCAGGGTCTGTTCGCCGCCGCGATCCTCAAGCAGCCCGCGCTGCCCCCCGATCCGACCGACGACCGGGTCTACGACCTGACGCCGCTGCTGGAGCCCGGGTTCGAGTTTGTCTACGAGAGTGCCAGCGGCATTCAGGACGTCGTGGTGACGGCGCTGCGCCTCGCGTCGCGGGTGACGACGGGGGACCGCCTCACGCTCGAAGCCGACGCGGTCGGCTACCCCACGGCCATCTACGACCTGCTGGCGCGGCTGGGCTCGGCCGTCCCCCTCCACCTCTACCACGTCACCCAGGTCGAGCTGGCGGCGTCGGTGATCACGGAGAGCACCCAGCCGCCAAAGAACGTGACGATTCGCCTCACCCGTCCCAACGCGTGCTCCCTGCCCTACGACGATCTCGGCCTGACCCTGCGCGCCATGCTGCACGCCTCCGGGATCGAGCCAAAAGCGCCCGCCGAGGCGGAGCCGCCGACGGGATGACGCCGCGGGAGGCCCTCCTCGACCTCGTGGCCCGTGTCGGGGCGCGAGACGGCGCGGCGGTGCGGGTGAGCGAGACCGACGTCCGCCAGTGGCCGGCCGAGGCCGTCTCTGCCCTCAAGGCGCACCGGCTCCTGGTCCGGGCCCGTCCCGCCAGGACGGTGGTGTGTCCCGGCTGCGAAGCCGACTGCGTCATGCCGGTGCAGACGATCCCCGCGGGGCCGCGCGCGGCGGCGCGCTTCATCGTCTGTGACAAACGCAGCGACATCAACCGGGTCGCGCTGACCTCGGCACACGTGGACCAGTGGAAGTGCGACGGGGAGGCGCTCGCCCGGTTTGTCGTCGAGCGGCTGGGCCTGCGCCGGAGCCGGCATCGGATCGACGATTCAGGGACCCGGCCCCTCGGGCTCGCCGCCGGGGACACGCGGCACCAGATGCTGGGCCTGCGCACGCACGGGGACGTGACGCTGGTCGTCGCGGACACGGCGGTGGCCTTGGCGGACCTGATCGACTTCGATCGCGGCGCCTACGTCCTGGACACCGCCGCCATTCGCCACCTCGTCGATGCGGCGACGACCGCCGACCCGCGCTACACGCCGAGCACGACGCGGCGCGAGGCCCGCACGCTCGAGTCGCAGGCGCGGTACGCGCGCTGGCAAACGGCCTACCGCGCGCTGAAGCAGCGGCGCCCGCAGATGTCCGACGTGTGGTACGCCAGGCAGCTTGCCAAGCAGGCGGTGGCGGCCGGCTGCCACGCGAGCACCATCCGCAAACACATGACGGGACGGCCGGGAACCCCGGCGCGGCGCCGCTGACGCGACGCCCCCCGAGGAGGGGGGCCGTTTAACGTGCCCCAGGACCGTCGGGCGGCTCGGGGGGCTACACGTGGGAAGCGCCCTTGAGCGTGTCCAGATAGTCGGCCCAAGCTTGCATCATCTTGCGCCGCTCCGGGAGATGCTCCGCGAAGTTGTAGGCGGCGCTGACGGCATTGCGCTCGGCGTGAGCAAGTTGGCGTTCGATGACCTGATGGTTCCAGCCCCGCTCGTGCAGGAGGGTGGACGCCATGCTGCGAAAGCCGTGGCCGGTCATCTCTTCCTTCGTGTAGCCCATCCGTCGCAGCGCGGCGAGCACGGCGTTTTCGCTCATCGGGCGCGCGGCGGACCGCGCGCTTGGGAACACAAAACGCGGTGCGTCGAGCGTCATGGCCGACACGCGGTTCGTCAGCGGCTCCAGCTCGCGTAGCACGTCGACGGATTGTCGGGCGAGCGGCACAATGTGCGGCGTGCGCATTTTCATGCGCTCGGCGGGGATGCGCCATTCGGCCGCGGCGAGATCGATTTCCGGCCACGCCGCCCGGCGCAACTCACCCGGGCGGACGAACACCAGCGGGGCGACTCGCAAGGCGCACTTCGTCACGAAGAACCCCTCGTACGTGTCGATCGCCCGCAGCAAAGCACCAATGCGCTTCGGTTCGATGATCGAGGCGAAGTGCCGTTCCGTGGGCGGAGGCAGGGCGCCGCGAAGATCGCCGGTCGGATTGCGCTCCGCCCGGCCGGTGGCGACGGCGTACCGGAAAACCTGCCCGCAGTTCTGCATGGCGCGGTGGGCCGTCTCCACCGCGCCGCGGCTCTCGATCCGGCGCAACACCGCGAGCAGTTCCGGTGCCCGGATATCGGCGAGGGGCCGCTGACCCAGCCAGGGAAACAGGTCGTGCTCCAATCGGCGCAAGATGCGATCGCCGTGGCGGGGCACCCACCCCGCCGAGAACTTCGCGTGCCACTCCCGAGCGATAGCCTCGAAGCTGTCGGCGCCCGTGAGCGCGAGCTTCTGCGCCTTGCGGGCCTGTGCAGGGTCGATGCCGGCAGCCAACTGCTGGCGGACCGCCTCCCGTCGCGCGCGGGCCGCTTTCAGACTGACATCCGGGTAGACTCCCAGTGAAAGTCGTTTTTCCTTCCCGCCGACCCGGTATTTCCAGCGCCACCACCGTCCGCCCGAGGGACTGATCTCCAGGTAGAGGCCACGGCCATCGAACAGCTTGCGTGTCCGGGACTGCGGCGTGGCCGCACGGACCACGACGTCGGTCAGCGGCATGAGGGGGCAACTCCTGTTTGGTGTCTTCCTGTTGCCCCCAGAGTTGCCCCACATGCAGGGGCGGCTGTCCCGGAAACTGAGGGGACCATGTCGGACAGTATAACAGGCCTAAAGCCCGTATAAACAGTGCCTTATGGGTGGTTATTGGACCAGGTTGGACTGAGAAATGGTAGCGGTACGGGGAATCGAACCCCGGTCCCGTGGCTGAGAACCACGTATCCTAACCCCTAGACGATACCGCCACAGGCCGTTGGAGGCGAAATTATTCTAGCAACCGGGCCGTTCGACGGTCAACGATCGCTGCCATCCGACAGCAGCGCATCGATTGCCGCCTGCGCCTCGGTGCTGACCGGATCGTCGGTCGGAATGGCACGGTAGGAAGCAAGCGCGCTGTCGATCTCCTGCTTGGCCTCATGGGCGTGCCCAATCTGCAGGCGCAGTGCAGTCAGGCTGGGCACTGTCGAAAGCAAGGCTTCGTACCCCTCGATAGCCGCGTCGTAGTCACCGTTCTGGAAGTGCGCGTCGGCCGCATCGAGCGCGGTCTGCAGTTCGTCCGCCTGCAGGTTGGCCAGCACGCCGGAGTCAGGTGCGGGCGGACGCACCGGATCCCTTTCCAGGACGAAACTGACCCGGAGGTTACCTCTGGCGGTGATGTTGGCGAGCCCCTGAACGGGTTCGTATCCGCGGCGACTGACCGTGAACAACCAGCGCCCGGACACCATGACGAAGGAGAAACGGCCCGCGCCGTTCGTGGAATCCTCCAGGCGACGATTGGTGACCGGGTTCTCAGCTATTACGTCCGCGTCGGCAATCGGATCTCCGGCCGGATCGCGCACGACGCCCGTAATGAACCCGGGCTGCGCCTCGGCCAATGGGACGTCGCCGAGCACGAACGACACAACGATCAACAACGCCGTGACGACGAGGGCTACTCTCGGCATGCCGCTGTCCTCAGTCCGTACTGCAGGGAGCAGCCAGTATACACTCGGAACGGCCACACCGGAACCGCAAGGATGAACTCGAGCCGCCGATGGCTTCGAACCGCCCCGATCCCGGTGGCGCTACTCGCGTTTCTCCTGATCTCCGCCGTAGCGCCTGGCCAGCCGGGAGGGACCGCGCCGGTCGACCCGGCCCGCCTGGCGCGGATCGGAGCGATCGTGCAGGAGGCGATCCTGGCGGGCGATCTTCCCGGCGCCGTCGTGCTGGTGACCCACCGGGGCCGGACCATCTACCGGGAAGCGTTCGGCCTGCGGTCGGTTCGCCCGGCGCGCGAGCCGATGACCGTCGATACGCTGTTCGACCTGGCGTCGCTCACCAAGGTGGTGGCAACCGCCCCGACCGTGATGGCGCTCGTCGAGGATGGCGCCCTTCGGCTGGGAGACCGCGTGGCGAATCACCTGCCCGGCTTCGAGCGCCACGGCAAGGAAGCGATCACCGTCGAGCAGTTGCTGACCCATGTCTCGGGGCTCAGACCCGACCTGCCGCTGGAAGAGGAGTTCGAGGGTGCAGACGAAGCGCTGCGGCGAATCTTCGATGAACGGCTGGAAGCCTCCCCGGGGGAGCGCTTCATCTACAGCGACCTCAACTTCATCCTGCTGGGAGTGATCGTGGAACGACTGAGCGGCAGGACGCTCGACCTGTTTGCCGGGGAGCGGCTGTTCGACCCCATCGGCATGCGCGAGACGACGTTCCGGCCGGCGGCCGGCGCGAGGGAGCGGATCGCGCCGACCGAGGCATGCACGCCGCTCGGTTGGCCATGCGGCAGCCCCGATGGTGTCATGCTGCGCGGAACGGTGCACGATCCGACGGCCCGCCGGATGGGCGGTGTCGCCGGTCATGCCGGCTTGTTCTCGACGGCGGACGATCTCGCCCGGTTCGGCGCAATGCTGCTCGCACGCGGCGGGTCGCCGGACGGGACCGGCGCGGTCCTGTCATCGCTCACCGTCGAGCGGATGACCACCCCATCGACGCCTCCGACGCTATCGGTGCGCCGCGGTCTCGGCTGGGACATCGACTCGCCCTATTCGTCGCCGCGCGGCGATCTCTTCTCGCCGACGCAATCGTACGGCCACACCGGGTTTACCGGCACGTCCATCTGGATCGATACGGAGACCGAAACGGTGGTGGTCCTCCTGTCCAACCGGGTGCACCCGGACGGCGGGGGGAATGTCGTCGCGCTGCGGGGACGGGTCGCGACGCTCGCGGCCGCCGCGGTCAGTGCGGCCGGTTGAACGGCAGATGAACGGCTCGCACCGGATCACATCCGGTAGAGCATCCAGTACACCACTACCCCGCTGATCGAGACATAGATCCAGATCGGCAGCGTCCAGCGCGCGATCGCCACGTGCTGCTCGAACCGTTCGCGCAATGCGCGCGTCACCGTGATGGCGGCGAGCGGCACGGTGACGGCAGCCAGCCCCGCGTGCGAGATCAGAACCGCAAAGTAGAAGATCCGGATCGAACCCTCGCCCGTGAACGGAACCGATCCCACTTCCAGGTGATAGATGACGTACGAGATCAGGAAGATCACGGAAACGGTGACCGCGCCCAGCATGCAGGCACGGTGGCGGGCAACGTGGCCGGCGCGGATCGAGAGATAACCGGACGACAGCAGGATGCCGGAGGTCGCGTTGAGCATCGCGTTCAAGTGAGGGAGCCAGGTCACTTCGGGCATCGTGTCACCTCGAGTCGTTCCGCCGGCGTCGGTCCACTCTCTTGCCCGCCGCGAGCGGAATCACAACACCCGCTCGACCAGCAGTGCGCTCCAGAGCACGGGCAGGTAGACGAGCGAACCGACAAACAGGGAACGCGCGCGCCTCTCGGTGGGTTGCCGCAGGAACAGGGTCGCCAGCAGGACGAAGAGCAAACCGAGCACGGCCGCAACCGCCAGGTAGCCCATACCCGCCAGGCCGACGAACGCCGGCGCCAGGCTGACCGGAACCAGCGCCGCCGTGTAGCCGAGGGCATGGCGTGCCGTCCGCCGGCCATCCGGGTCGGTCGCCGCCAGAAGCGGCAGGCCGGCACGGACGTAGTCGTCGCGGTAGAGCCAGCACAGCGCGTGGAAGTGCGGCATCTGCCAGAGAAAGACAATCCCGAACAGCACGAGCGCCTCTATGCCGAGTGCGCCGCGCGCGGCAGTCCACCCGATCACTGGCGGCAGCGCACCGGGCACGGCGCCGACAACGGTCGCCCACCCGGTCCGGCGCTTGAGCGGCGTGTAGATCCAGACGTAGCTCACCAGCGTCGCCAACGCGACCGTCGCCGCGAGGGGATGCACCCACAACGCCAATTCGAGCAGACCCACCCCGCCCAGCACGACACCTAGCAGACGCGCCTCTGACCGCGTGACGCGGTTGGCCGGCAGCGGACGCATCCGTGTTCGCGCCATTCGCCCATCGATGTCGCGCTCCTCCACCTGATTCAGCGCGGCGGCGCTCCCCGCCACGAGGGCCGTCCCCACCAGCAGGTGGAACGTTGCCACCAGATCGAACGGACCCGTCGCGCCCAGCCAGTAACCGACGCCGGCCGAGGCAACCACCAGGGTGTTGAGCCGCGGCTTCGTCAGCGCGAGAAAATGAAGCGCACGGTGAGGTGCCGCGGCGAGGGTGACGGCGCCGGTTCTGAGCGTGCTCACGCGGGTGACTCCGATCCGGCCTGCAGCCGACGGCCCGCGGCCGGGGACGCGGCGCGGCGCTCCTCCTCGGCGTCGGCGAACCTTCCGCGATGCACCCGCAGCGCCAGGACGACCGACGTCACCAGCAGCAACGCGCCAACAGCGACATGCGCCGTGTTGATGGCAACCTGCCGGCCGCTCAGCACCGTCCAGCCGCCCAGACCCACCTGTACGACGACCAGCGCGCCGAGCAGCATCGACGGCCGCGCCAGCTCTCCCCGCGCCCTGTGGTGGTACAGCACATGCGTCGCCGTCGCGAACACGAACCCCGTCGTCAGCACCGCGCCGACCCGGTGCGCGTAGTGGATCGCGATCGCACTCGTCCACTCCGGCGGAACGATCCCCCCGAAGACGAGCGGAAAGTCCGGAATCGCCAGTCCCGCCCCGGTGTGCCGCATCGTGGCGCCGGCCAGGATCTGCAGGTAGATGACCGCCGGCAGTACGACCGACAGCCGCGCCAGGATCGGATCGGTGGCGCTTGCGCGCGGTCCGGTGGCCGCTTCGGCCGGAGCGCGGTACCAGTCATGCCAGCCGGGCGACGTGAAGAGCGCGAGGCTGACGATCAGCGTAAAGAAGAGCTGCGCCAGTCCGGCGTGACTGATCGAGATTGGCGCCGGCAGGAAGTACAGGACCGTAATCCCCCCGAGTATTCCCTGCACGATCACCGCCGCGAGCGCGATCCAGCCGAGACGGCGCACCCACGGGCGCGGCTCGACCCGCGCCAGCCAGATTGCCAGGCCGATCGTCAGCAGGCCGACGACGCTCGCGATCAGCCGGTGACCATGCTCGTAGAGGATCCCCCCCACCATGCCGGAGAGGGGGAACGCGAACATGAAATAGCCGTACGTGTTCGGCCAGTCGGGCACCGCGAGACCGGAACCGGTGCTCGTCACCAGGCCCCCAGCCGTTATCAGCAAGAGCGATGCCACGGCCAGAAGCCGGGTGTAGCGATGCAGCCATTGCACGTCGCGCTCCCGCCCGCCGGGGAATCAGCCGGCGCTGAAGGTGAACGACAACTCCGCGGTGGCACCGTCGCCGACGGTGATGCTCTGCGTCTGCGTCCCGAGCATCTCGTGCCACGCCTCGACCACATAGTTGCCCGCCGGCAGGTTCGCAATGTCGAAGCTGCCGTCCGGGCCGGAGACCGCGAAGTACGGATGGGGCAGGACGCCGACGTAGGCGTTCATCCAGCCATGGACGTCGCATTTGAACGGCACCATCACCTCGACCTCATCGAACGTGCGTTCCATGGTCATCCCCTGGATCGGCTGTCCGGTGTTGAACTCGGCGTTCACCGCCGGCGTGGCGTGGATGTTGTGCAAGGTAGGGTCGGAGTTCTGGATCGTCACCGCCTGCCCCACCTGCACGCCGAATACATGCGGTGTGTAGCGGCAGCCCTCCTGATTGAGCAGGATCGCCTCGCTCGGCGTCGGGTACGTCCCCGCGATGCTCTCCCCCGTCACGTGGACGAAGACGTTGCCGAGGCCGGCGCCGTCACCGACGACGTAGTACTCGGTTTCGGTGTTCGTCGCCCCCATGACGCAAACCGGATCGGAGTTCATGCGGATCGTCTCCGCCGCCGGCGGCGTGCCGTCGAGCATGATGGCCCCGGTGACGCTGCTCGTGCCGGTGGCCCCCGCCCCCATGCTGGCGGCGCCACCTCCCGCTGCGGGAATCACCGCAACGGGCGGCACGTCCGAACGGCGGCTGCACGCGACTGCCGTCGCGACCGCCGCGAGCAAGACGAGAGTCCAGAATGTTCGCTGTCGCATCACGCTTCTCTCCTGCGCCGTGTGGATTGTTGAAAACGGAACGGCCGCAGTGACGTTTACGGCCCCGGGCAACGATCGATCCCGGCCATTATAAACCGGGAGCGCAACCCGCGGGGACATCACCCGCCGCCCGCATCGCGCAGCTTGCGCATGATCCGATCCTCGATCCACTGCGGATCCCACCACTCCGTCGGCGTCACCGGCTGGCCCTGCAGCAGCATGGCGAAGTGGAGATGATCGCCCCCCGCCAGTCCGGTCTGGCCGCTCAGGCCGAGTGTCGCGCCCAGTTCCAGCGCATCGCCGACGGCGACATCCACGGTAGAAAGATGCGCGTAGAGCGACTGCAGGCCGAGACCATGATCGACCACGATGCAGTTGCCGTAGATGCCCAGGTAGCCGGTGAAGATGACCGTACCGGCGTTGGCGGCGGCGACCGGCGCGTTCGCCGTGGACGCGAGATCGAAGCCGAGGTGCACCTGCTGATCCACCTCGTTCCCCCCGTACAGGTACGTCCGGTGATCCGCGAAACCCGATTCCACCTGCGTGTTGGCGAGCTGGCGGAACGGACCGTCCCAGAGCCGCCGCGGGGCGGTCTCCCCGGCGAGCGCGGCTACGGTCTCGCGGTTCTGCCGGCGGAGCTCACGGTTGATGAAGAGATAGAGGTCAAGCAGATCGGACGCCTCCGTCTCGCCATTCACCTCCTCGTCGGCCAACTCGGGGGCCTGGGCGGCGATGGCGGGAACGACGCGCCGCAGGAATGCGTCCCCGACCGGCAGGCGCGCCCGCCGGAACCGGCGTTCGAAGACGCGGTGATCGAAAGGTGCCGACGCCTCGTTGCCCGCCGGGTCGCGTCCCCATAGTTCGATTGGCGCGCCGAGGTCCTGATCGTGCAGTAACGCGAAGAGCGCGACGCGCAGATCATCCGGACCCTCGACACCGGCGGCCGAAAGCGGATAGCCAAGGTACTCCCGGCCGCCCACGCGCACGCCGGAGTCCGCATCGTCGGGCGTTACGCGGTAGACCACCAGCTCCGATCCACCATGGTTGATGTAGTGAAGGCTCGACACGGGCGTCAGGCGCGGCGGGTCGAAGCGGACGGTGACGTCGACCGACACGTCGCTGCTTCGCTCGCGCAGGCCGAACAGCACCGGGCGGGTGGCGGTGACGACGACGCGCGCGGGCCCGGGCGCCAGTTCCGGATGAGTCTCGCGATCGATCGTCCGCCTGATGCGAAGGCGGGTCGGCGTCTCCAGAGTCACGGCGGCCTGCGCCGCCGCAGGCTCCGCACCATTCAGCGAGAAGAGCGGATGGAGGGCGCCGTCCTGTTCCATGTGCGCCGCGAGGGCCGTGAACTCCGCGCCGGGCGCCTCGGCGGTGGCAACGAACGACGCGGTCCGGCCGATGTACGTGGCAGGCTGCTCGATGGCGAGAGCCGGACCCTCTGCCCGTCCCGCCGACACCCAGGCCGCCACCGCCCCGACGAATGCAAGGCCCGCGACGAGGCCGATTACCGTCCGAATCACCCGGTAATCATACCGTCCGGTTCGGATATACTCATGAGATAATTGCCTTGGAATTGGCCATGAGGAGTTTGTGATGAACCTGTTTGCACGTCACGCTGTCCGTTCCGGCACTGCAGCGCTGGTCATCCTTGCAGTCGCAGCAACTGCCTACGCGCAACGTGGACGCGTCAACGGCAGGGTGACCGACGACGACGGGAACCCGATCGGCGGTGTCACGCTCACGGCGACCAACCCCGAAGCGAACCCAGCCGAGTTCCAGGTGACTACCGACGACGACGGACGCTACGGCATCCTGGGCCTCGCGAGCGGTCAATGGCTGTTTCGGGCAGAGTGCGATGCGGAGTGCGGAGCGCCGAACGGCGCGCCGCGCGGTTTTGCGCCAAACCAGGGCCCGATGAGGATAACGCAGTCCGCGGGGCCGCCGGTCGACTTCATTTTGTCGCGCATCCTCCACCCGCTCGAACAGGCGCTCGGGTCGGAAGCGGTCGCGGGAATCGACCTTGACGCGATCGTTGCGACCCAGGAGGCGGCGGATGCGTCCTTCGTCGCAGGCGACTACGCGGAGGCGATCACCCGATACGAGGAGATCCTCGCTCAGCTCCCCCAGTTGACTCAACTGCACGTCAGCATCGGAAACTCCTATTCCATGCTGTTGGACTACGAAGCGGCGGTCGCCTCGTTCGATCGAGCGCTCGAGGTGGTTCCGGACAACGTGGAGCTCCAGGTGATGCGCGCCCGGCAGCGGATGGCGGCCGGCCTCGCGACCCCCGAAGAGATGCAACTCCTCGAAGAAGCGGCCTCCAGCCTGAGCGCGTCGCGCGAGGATCTCTATAACCAGGGTGAGCAGGCGTTCGCCCGCGGCGCGACCGAGGAAGCGGCGGAGTGGTACGAGAGGGCAATCGCGGTCGACAGCAACTGGGCGCCACCGCTCTTCAAGCGTGCGCTGGTAGCACTCAACGAGGGCGACCTGGAGGGGGCGAAGGAGTACTTCCAGCGCGTCGTTGAGGTCGACCCCGATTCCGAGGAAGGCGCCCAGGCGCAGGCAACGCTCGCCGCACTTCCCTAGCACTCTCTTCTGCCAGAGCCCCGTGCACCAGATCCGATCGGTCGGCGTCTTGGGCGCGGGGGTGATGGGAGCGCAGATTGCGGCCCACGCCGCCAATGCCGGCCTGCCGGTCCTCCTGCTCGATCTGGATGACGCGACCGCGCGCGAGGGCCTGGCGCGGGCGCAGAAGCTCAAGCCGGATCCGTTCTTCGCGCCCGCTGCCCTCAGTCTGATCACGACCGGCGGGTTCGACACCCACCTCGATCGCCTCGCCGCCTGCGACTGGATCGTGGAGGCGGTCGTCGAGCGGCTCGACATCAAGCAGGCCTTGCTCACAAGGGTGGAACAGCACCGGGCGGCCGACGCCATCGTCAGCTCGAACACCTCCGGCATCCCAATCGCCAGCATCGCCGAGGGGCGCGGCGACGCCTTCCGCCGGCACTGGCTCGGGACGCACTTCTTCAATCCGCCCCGCTACCTGCCGCTGCTCGAGGTGATCCCGACCGCCGGGACCGACCCGGCCGTAGTCGATACGATGACCCGGTTCGGCGATCGCGTCCTGGGCAAGGGGGTGGTCATCGCGAAGGACACGCCCAATTTCATCGGCAACCGGATCGGCCTGTACGGCGTGCTGCGGATCTTCGATCAGCTCGACAGCTACACGATCGAGGAGATCGACGCGATCACCGGACCCGCGATCGGCCGGCCGAAGTCGGCCACGTTCCGGACGATGGACATCGCCGGGCTCGACGTGATGGCGCATGTCGCCACCAACCTGGCCGGTCAACTGACCGACGACGCGGACCGCGCGGCGTTCCGGCTCCCGCCGGTCGTAACCGCCCTGGTGGAGCGGGGCTGGATCGGCGCGAAGGCCGGTCGCGGCTTCTACCGGAAGCAGCCGAAGGCGGAGGGGGGCGCGATCGTCACGCTGGACCCGAGGACAATGGAGTATCGGCCGCGCGCGTCGGTGCGTTTGCCGTCGCTCGACGCCGCCGCGTCGATCGAACCCGCCGGCGAGCGGATCCGCGCATTGTTCCGCGGTCGTGACCGGGTTGGCGACTTCCTGCGCGCAACGCTCGCATCGACACTCGTCTATGCAGCGCGGGTTGCGCCCGATATCGCGCATTCGATCGACGACATCGACCGCGCGATGCGATGGGGCTTCGGCTGGGAGCTGGGACCGTTCGAGTTGTGGGACGCGATCGGCATCGACGCGGTGCTCGAGGCGGCAGGCGCGAGCAACGATCCTCCTCCACTGGTGACCGCGCGGCGCGCCGCCTCCACGTCCGGCAAGGCCCGGTTCCGCGACGGGCTCGTGCCCCCGGCCGCGCCCGGCCTGCAAATCCTCAGGAGTGCGAGAGCCGAACGGCCGCCGGTGCGCGAGAACCCGGGCGCCAGCCTGATCGACCTCGGCGACGGCGTGCTCGGGGTCCAGTTCCACTCGAAGATGAACACCATCGGCGGCGACACACTCGCCATGCTGACGGCAGGGATCAACGAGGCGACGAAGCATTTCGAGGCGCTCGTCATCGGCAACGATGCGCCCGCGTTCTCGGCCGGCGCGAACCTGATGCTGGCGCTCCTCGAGGCGCAGGAGGAGAACTGGGACGAGCTCGATCTGATGATCCGGACCTTCCAGTCGACGGTCGTCAGCCTGCGCGACGCCGCCGTGCCGGTAGTTGCCGCGCCCGCCGGACTGACTCTGGGCGGCGGCTGCGAGATAACGCTGCACAGCGACCGGGTACAGGCGGCGGCCGAGACCTACATGGGGCAGGTGGAGGTGGGTGCCGGCCTGATCCCGGCGGCGGGCGGAACGAAAGAGCTGCTCGTCCGGTTCACGCGGCTCGTGCCGCCCCGGGGCGATCTCCTGCCGCAGGTGCAGCGCGCCTTCGAGCTGATCGGCTTCGGCACGGTATCGACCAGCGCCGCCGACGCCAAACGCCTCGGCCTCCTCCGCGAGACCGACGGCGTCACGATGAACCGGGAACGGCTGATAGCGGACGCCAAGCGCGCGGCGCTCGACCTGGCGCGCGCCGGCTACCACCCGCCGCCGCTCACCGACATACCGGTGGGAGGTGCCGGTGTCCGGGCGGCGCTCGATCTGGGTGTCCACATCGCCTGGCGCGCCGGACGGATCAGCGACTACGACGCGCACGTCGGCCGCCTCCTCGCGCGCATCCTGGCCGGGGGCGAGCTGCCCCATGCCACCACGGTGACCGAACAGTACCTGCTCGACCTCGAACGGGAAGCATTCCTCAGTCTGCTCGGCGAGAGGAAGACGCAGGAGCGGATAGCGCATATCCTGAAGACAGGTAAGCCGCTCAGGAATTGACGGCGGGAGCGCTGACAATGGTCATCGACCGCGGCGCCGGCACGCCCCTCGTGCTGATCCCGGGGATTCAGGGCCGCTGGGAGTGGATGGCGCCTGCCGTGAACGCCCTGGCGGCACGCACCCGCGTGCTGACCGGATCGCTGCCGGGTGACACCGGCTCGTCCC
Organism: Vicinamibacterales bacterium; assembly: GCA_965263055.1. Classification (GTDB taxonomy): domain Bacteria; phylum Acidobacteriota; class Vicinamibacteria; order Vicinamibacterales; family UBA8438; genus VXRJ01. The sequence goes on from OZ253581.1 coordinate 1,383,661, forward strand.
ACGCGATCGACCCTACGCTCGGCTTCGACAGCTACATCGCGTGGCTCGACGCGCTGCTCGACCGCGCCGGTGTCGCGCGCGCCGCGCTCTGCGGCGTTTCGTTCGGCGGGTGGGTCGCACTCCACTATGCGGCGGTTCGGCCCGGGCGGGTCAGCAGCCTGACGCTCACGTCCACGCCGGCTCCCGGGTGGCAGCCCGGCTGCCGTGTCGAGTGGTACCTCCGGGCGCCACGGCTCCTCTCCCCCATTTTTGCCCTCAGCTCACCGCTCCGTCTGTACCCGGAGATCGCTGCAGCGCTTCCCAACCTGGGGGACCGCGCCCGCTTCGCCGCCGGCCATCTCTACCGCGTGACCCGCTACGCGATGTCGCCCACGCGGATGGCCCAGCGGGTCCGTCTGGCCGCCGGCGTCGACTTCACGGCCGACTGCGCGCGGGTTCAGGCTCCCGTGCAGGTGGTGACCGGCGAGGTGGGGCTGGATCGGGTGGTAGCGGTGGAGAGTACCCGGGCGTACCTCGACGCCATCCCCGGGGCGCGGTACGATTGGATCAAACAGACCGGCCACATAGGACTGGTTACCCGGCCCGGCCGGTTCGCCGACGTGGTGGCCCAGTTTGCCAACGCCGCCGCCGCCGACTGTGCCGTTCCGGCCCCCGCCCCCGCGTGATACGCACGGGGCCGGCGGATGAGCGGCGGGCGGCGTGAACGACATCGAGAACGGAGTCAGGTCATGAGAGACGCAGTCATCGCTTCCGCGGTCCGCACCCCCGCCACCAAGGCGCCGAAGGGATCGTTCCGCAACACGCGGCCCGACGAACTGGCGGCCGTCGCCATCCGCGCGGCGCTCGACCGCGCCGGCGACATGGATCCCGCCAAGGTGGATGACGTGATCCTGGGCTGCGCGATGCCGGAGGCGGAGCAGGGGATGAATGTCGCCCGGATCGCCAGCCTTCGGGCGGGCATCCCGGTCGAGGCCTCCGCCGTCACCATCAACCGCTTCTGCTCGTCCGGCCTGCAGTCCATCGCCTTCGCGGCCGAACGGATCCTCGCCGGCACGGCGGAGACGATCGTCGCCGGGGGTACCGAATCGATGAGCCTGGTGCCGATGGTGGGCCACAGGTTCGTCCCCAACCCGGTGCTCGTGCAGCACTACCCCGACGTCTACCTGAGCACCGGCCTGGTGGCGGAAAACCACGCGCGGGAGTCACGCATCACGCGCGAGGAACAGGATGCCTTCGCGCTCCGGAGCCATCAGCGCGCGCTCGCCGCTATCGAGTCGGGGCGCTTCACGGACGAGATTGTCCCGGTCACCGTGCAGCGCGCCGAACCGGCAAACGGTAACGGAACCGGCAACGGCGCCGGCGCCGGCGGAAACGGCCAGGGTCATGGACCGACGGTTCGCGACGTCCTCGTCACCACCGACGAAGGGCCGCGCGCCGACACGTCGCTCGAGAAGCTCGGATCGTTGCGGCCGGCCTTCAAGGTCAACGGCTCGGTCACCGCCGGCAACTCGTCCCAAACGAGCGACGGCGCGGCGGCGGTGGTCGTCACGACGGCGGAGCATGCCGCGAAGCTCGGGCTGACGCCGCTCGCGCGGTTCGTCACCTACACCACCGCCGGCGTCAAGCCGGAGCTGTTCGGCCTCGGGCCGGTCCCGGCAATGCGGAAGGCGCTGCGTCTCGCCAACCTCACGATCGACGACATCGACCTGGTGGAGCTGAACGAGGCGTTCGCGGCACAGGTGCTCGCCTGCGTCCGGGAATTCCCCATCGACCCGGACCGGCTCAACGTCAACGGCGGCGCAATCGCGCTGGGCCATCCGCTCGGCTGCACCGGCGCGAAGCTGACCGCGACGCTGCTGCACGAGCTGCGGCGGCGGAACGGACGCTACGGCATGGTGACGATGTGCGTCGGCGGCGGCATGGGCGCGGCCGGCATCTTCGAGCGGCTCTGACTGTTAGCGAGAAGTACGGAGATGACGATGGCGACGGCAACGATGACGGAAGAGGACAACCCGTCGCCGGGTGGCGCCTGGCTGCTCGCCGAGACGCGCCCCGACGCCATCTTCACGCCGGAACGGATGACCGACGAGCACCGGCTGATCCTTCAGACCGCGGATCAGTTCGCAGCGGAGACGCTGGCGCAGAACGATCAGCTCGAAACCAAGGACTGGGACCTGGCTCGCCGGCTGCTTCAGCAGGCGGGGGAGCTGGGGCTGCTCGGCACTGACGTGCCGGAGGCGTACGGTGGCCTCGCGCTGGACAAGGTGAGCTCGGCGATCATCGGCGGGTCGACCGGCCGGTGCGGTTCGTTCAGCTCCACCATAGGCGCGCACACCGGGCTCGCCATCCTGCCGATCCTGATGTTCGGCACCAAGGCGCAGAAGGAGCACTACCTGCCTCCCCTGGTCACCGGCGAACTGGTCGGCGCCTACTGCCTGAGCGAGACCGGCTCCGGCTCCGATGCGCTCGGAGCGCGGGCCCGCGCGACCCCGCAGGCGGACGGCAGCTTCGTTCTGAATGGCGAGAAGATGTGGATCACCAACGGCGGCTTCGCCGACCTCTACATCGTCTTCGCCAAGGTGAACGGCGAGCAGTTCACCGCGTTCATCGTCGAACGTGCGTTCGACGGCGTCGCGAGCGGCAAGGAAGAGCACAAGATGGGCCTGCACGGCTCGTCGACGACGCCGGTCGTGCTGCAGGATGTCCACGTGCCGGCGGAGAACCTGCTGGGCGAGGTGGGCAAGGGCCACCGCGTCGCCTTCAACGTACTGAACTACGGCCGCTTCAAGCTGGGCGCCTCCGCCGGCGGCGGCGCGACGTCGGCTGTCGGCGAGGCTGCGCGCTATGCCGCCAGCCGACAGCAGTTCGGCCAGCCGATCGCCAACTTCGGCGCCATCAAGCACAAGCTGGGCGAGATGGTCGCCCGGGCGTACGCCGTCGAATCGATGGTCTTCCGGACCGCCGGCCTGATCGACGCCGCCCTCGCCGAGGCGGAGGCGGACGACTCCGGTGCGTTGCTGCGGGCGCTCGAGGAGTACGCCGTGGAATCGTCGATCCTGAAGGTGGCCGGCAGCGAGGCACTCCACTACGTGCTGGACGAGAACGTCCAGATCCACGGCGGCAACGGCTTCGTCCGGGACTACCCCGCCGAGCGGCACTACCGTGACTCGCGCGTCAACCGGATCTTCGAGGGGACGAACGAGATCAACCGGCTTCTGATCCCCGGCATGCTGATCAAGCGGGCACTCAAGGGCGGGCTGCCGCTGATCGACGCGGCGCGGAAGCTGCAGGACGAGTTGCTGACGCCGTCGCCGGCCGCGCCGGCCGGCGACGGTCCGCTCGAGGCGCAGGCCGCGGCGGTCGGGATGTTCCGGAAGGTGGTGCTGGCGGTCGTCGGCCTGGCGCTCCAGACGCATGGCGACCGGTTGACCGACGAACAGGAGCTCCTGTCGCTCGCCGCTGACATCATCATCGACACCTACGCGGCCGACAGTGTTGTGCAGCGGGCGCGGGCGGCGTCGGTGGCCGGCGTGCCCGGCGCCGATCTGCAAGTGGATGCCGCGACCGTCTACGTCAACGACGCGGCGATGCGAATCGATGTCGCGGCGCGCGCCGCGCTCGGGGCGATGGCGGCAGGGGATGCCCTCCGCACGCACCTCGCGGCCCTCCGCCGCCTGCTGAAGGTGACTCCAGTCAACGCCGTAGTGATCCGCCGCCGCCTGGCGGACGCCACGGTCGCGCGGGGAGCGTATCCGATCTAGGACGGAAGGGTGACGACGATCTCCACGACAGTGCCTGCCGGCTGGTGCCATACCAGCCGGCGGGTCGCGACCCGCCGTGTCGGGGCGCTGGCCCTGCTTGCCTCGGTCGCGGCTGCCGCCGCGTGCGGCCCGCCGCCGCCCGACGAGGGAAACTACGTGTCGCGGCTACTCGAAGACCGCGCCCTCAAGGACAACTTCTTCCGCAACGGTCCCGACTCGCCGGTGCCGCTCGACCGCCGGTCATGGATGCTCCCCCTGCGGTACTACGAGCCGGACCTGCAGTACCGCGTCCCCGCCAGCCTGGTGCTCGCGGAAGACCCGCAGATCTTCGACGTCCCGACGTCCACCGGGCTGATCCGGCAGATGGAGCATGTCGGCCACCTGGAGTTCATCCTGAAGGGGGAGCAGTATCGGCTCGACGCGCTGGTCTCCGAGGGGGATCCCGGACTGTTCATCCCGTTCCGTGACGAGACGAGCCGCACCGACACGTACGCCGCCGGGCGCTACCTCGATCTTCCGTTCTCTCCCACCGGCGTGTACGACCTCGACTTCAACCGGGCCTACCATCCCACCTGCTACTTCGACGAGCAGTTCGACTGCCCATTCCCGCCGCCGCAGAACCGCCTGCCCATTCCGATTCTCGCCGGCGAGAAGCTGCCGCCCGAGGACGAACGCCGACTCCCGTGAAGCTCCTCGGCGTCATCCTCGACTTCGACGGCGTCATCGCCGACACCGAACCGATCCATCTGCGGGCGTTTCAGGACGCGCTGGCCGGCGGACCCATGCTGCTGTCGGACGAGGCGTACTGGGAGCGCTATCTCGGCCTGGACGACGCCGGACTGTTCGCGGCGCTGGCGCGCGATCAGAACGCCCCGTTCGACGCCGAGGTAGCGGCCCGGCTGGCGGCGGCGAAAGCGGACTACTTCGCAGCGCGCCTGGCGGCGGTGGACGTGGTGTTTCCCGCCGCCCGGCGCTGCATCGAACTGCTCGCCACCGACGGCGTCGCGCTGGCGGTAGCGTCAGGAGCATTGCACCACGAGATCGATGCCATCCTGATGCGCGCCGGACTCCGGCAGCACTTTGCCGCGGTGGTGGCAGCCGACGACGTGGCGGAGAGCAAGCCGGCGCCCGGACCGTACGTACGCGCAATCGAACTGCTCTGCGGCGCTCTCCACCGTCCCGTCTCGCCGACCGGGTTCATCGCCGTGGAGGATTCGCACTGGGGAATCGAGTCGGCCAACGCCGCCGGACTCCCATGCGTCGCCGTCACCACCAGCTATACTGCGAACGAACTTCAGGGCGCCGCCGCAGTCGTCGACAGTCTCGACGCACTCAACCGCAGCACGCTGGCGGCGCTCCTGGCGCGTTAACGCGGCGCGGTCATCGATCATGATCTCGGAAGACTTCATCAGGCGCTTCACCGAGGTCGCCAGGTCGCCCGCCCCCGACCTGGCACCGGCCGCCTTCCTGATCGCCCGGCTTGAATACCCCCGGCTCGACACGTCGCTCTATCTCGATCAGTTGGACCGCATGGGCAGCGAGGCGGGGGCGCGCATCGCGGCGCTTGGCGACGGCGCAGGCCCGTTGCGGCGCCTGTCCGAGATTAGCGCCTACCTCTTCAAGGAACAGGGCTTCGCCGGCAACCGGGAGCACTACGACGATCCGCGCAACAGCTTCCTGAACGACGTCCTCGACCGTCGCACCGGCATCCCGATAACGCTCGCGCTGGTCTACATGGAGGTGTCCCGCCGCGCCGGCGTTCGGATCCACGGTGTCAACTTCCCGGGTCATTTCCTGCTGAAGTCGCCACTCGAGCCGGGAAGATCAGAGGGCGCGGGCGATCACGTGATCGTCGACCCGTTCCATGACGGCGCCATTCTCTCGGACGGCGACTGCGAGTCGCTGCTCCAGAAGTACGCCGGGAAGGATGCGACGTTCGATCCGCGTGCGCTCGCCCGGGCGACCAAGCAGGACATCCTGATCCGAATGTTGATCAACCTGAAGCAGATCTACGTCAAGCTGCGCTCTTTCCCGCAGGCGCACGCGGTGACGCGGCTGCTGCTCGGGCTCAATCCATCCGCGATAACGGAGCTGCGCGACCGGGGTCTGCTGGCTTACCACCTGAATGACTATCAGGCGGCGCTGCGCGATCTCGAGACCTACCTGCGTTTCACGACGAAGCCGGAGGAGGCCCGTCCGGATCCCGACGACGAAGGAGGCGATGGACACGACGAGCAGGCGGAGATCTGGGAGCACGTGAAGGCCCTCCGCCGGCGTGTCGCCAGCCTCAACTAGCATGGTGCGCCGGTCAGCGCGGCTGCCGACGCGCCGCCGCGCCGAAACCTCTGGCCCGCCGGGCGACGTTCGGGTATAACCACCAGCATGTTGCCACGCGCCATCGTTGTCGCATCCTGCAGCCTGGCGCTGGCGCTCGCCGCGGCCGCCGCACATGCACAGGTGGGCGGCAATCTGACCGCCGGACCGCCGCTCGACATTCACCTGGAGATCACGACGGGCCCGGACGGCCCGTCGCTCTCCACGACGGAGTTCAACCTGATCACGGGCGAGTACTACCGGCTGAACGTCGCGAGTGACGGCGTCGAGCCGTGGCGGCTCGAGGTCGACGACCTGCTACGCAACTCGCACCTGCGCCTCGTCACCATCAACGGGATCGAGGTGCACCTGCAGGCCCTGGCGTTCCGCGCCATCGAATTCGATGTCGGCGGCACGGCCCAGTTCAGCTTTACGCCGATCCGGACCGGCGCGTTCGAGTTCACCGTCGGCGACGTCCCTTCGGTGCGCCGGCGCCGCGCGGACGGCGGGCGCACCGTGGCCGGGACTTTCACCGTCGAATAGCCGCTCGGTCCTGAAGGTGAGCGGCGCGCAGTCTCCTCGACGGCGAGCGCGGGGGGCACACAAGAGGCGCCACATGGTCCAGAAGGAGCAAGGGACATGACAACCGGGAAGCGGACTGCCGTCGCCGCCGGAATCCTTCTCTGTGTATTGGTCACAAACGGCAGCGTGCTTCGGGCACAGATCGACTCGGGACCCAAGACCGAAACAACGTTCGGACGGGGACTCCCACGCGACCATGAGGCGCTGATCTTCGCGGACGAGCAGTATCCAGTCTGGCCGCTCACGCCCGACCAGGAGGCCTACGCCTCGATCAGCGGGCCGCGTATGAAAGGGCACGTCGTCGACTTCGCCAACATCGCCCTGCAGTACCGCGACGCGGGACACAAGTGGTGGGGCCGCCTACCCGGCACGTCGGCCGACCGTCAGAGCATGGCCTACATGACCGAGGCGTTCGAGCGGCTCGGGCTGACCGTCGAGCACTTTCCCTTCACGCTGCCCAGCGACTGGCGACCGACCGACTTCTCGGCAAGCTACACCACTGCAAGCGGCGACACGGTTGCCCTGAACACTGCCTTTCCAGTCGCGCGCACGCGGGCGACCGAGCCCGGAGGACTGACTGCCGAGGCCGTGTGGGTCGGTGTCGGGTCGGGCGCGGACTTCATCGGCCGGGACGTCAGCGGAAAGGCCGTGGTCATCTATAGCGTGTTCGTGCCGGGTGGGCGCAGTCACTCGGCCAGTAGCCGCGCTGGCCTGTTCAACGCGAATGCGCGCGCGGTCGAGCTGGGGGCGGCGGCCATCATCAACGTCATGGGCGTGCCGGGCAACGGGCAGTTTCAGCCCGAGGGCGGCATCAGCGAGATTCCGCACTTCACAGTCAGCCAGGACGAGGGCTTCGCCCTCAAGGAGCATCTCGACAACGGCGAGCGTGTGTCGGTCCACGTCGAGCTCGAGGTGCCCGAGCTGCTGAACGTGGAAACGGAGTACACCGTCGCGACGCTCCCCGGCATGTCCGACGAGCAGCTCGTCGTCATGACCCATACGGACGGCTACTTCACAGCGGCGCTCGACAATGCATCCGGCATGGCGAGCGCGCTGGAGCTCGCTCGCTTCCATGCCGCCCGGCCTGTCGAGGAACGGCCGCGCACGATGAAGTTCATCCAGTTCCCCGACCATCACCATGGCGAGGTGTCCCTGCGCCGTTTCGTAGATGAGCAGTGGCCGTGGGAGAAGGTTGCCGTCAAGCTGACGATGGAGCACCCCTCGCAGACGCTGCTCTACATGTACAACGACAGCCTCACGCCGACGAACTCGGTCGGCGCGTTTCGCTGGAACGCCCTGGGTAGCGCGGAGTTCGAGGCGATGGTCTTCGAGACGCTGCGGCAGTTCGGCGTCGCAGTCTATGCGATGGAGGACCGCCCGAAGAACGGCCGCTTCGCACCTTCGTTTCATATCATCGACCACGTCATCTATCACACCTCGCTGGACGTGCCCGAGCTGGTGCCGGCGAGTGGTCTTGAGCGCGCGACACGCGCGTTCGCTGCCGCACTGGATCGTTCGAACGGGATGACGCTTGCGCAACTGCGTGGCCCCGGGTTTCCGTACTCGAGCGGGCAAGGTTCGCTCAGCGGAACGGGCAAACCAATCGCGGACCGCCAGTGACGCGCCCGTGGGGCGCGTGCGCCGCCGCCAATGAGGGAACGCGTAGATCAACGCGCGGACGCCCGGCTTGACCCGGGCCTCGTCAGGCCCGCACGGCACCAGCGACAACGTCGATGAGCACGTCGAGGTCGCCGGCGTCGTTGTACAGATGCGGCGCCACACGGACGGCGCCACCGCGGAGCGACACCGACACCTTGCGCGCGGCGAGGTTGCGGCCAAGCTGTTCGACGTCGACGCCGGCCGGCAGGCGCACGCCCAGGAGGTGTCCGGCGCGCCAGCGCTCTTCCTCGATCCTGCAGCCCAGCTCGCGGAGCCGCGGCACTGCCGCGCCGGTCAGGGCGCGCGTGTGCGCCGCAACCGTCTCCGGCCCCCACTCGCCCACCTGATCCAGCGCGGCTTCGAGCATCGGCAGCAGGATGAAGTTCGACCGTTCGCCGACGTCGTAGCGGATGGCGCCCGGCCGATAGTCGTCGCGGTAGTTGACGAGCTCGTTGAAGCGGTCGCTGCCGACGCGGGTGATCCAGTTCTCCTCGATCGGCGTTCCGCCGTCGAAGGCGGGACCGTACCAGGCCACGCCGACGGAGTACGGTCCGGTCAGCCACTTGTAGCCGGCGCAGGCCACGGCGTCCGGCCGGGTGCGTCCGACGTCGAACGGCAGCGCCCCGACCGACTGCGTTCCGTCGATGACGAGCCGGGCGCCCACGGCACGCGCCCGCGCGCCGACGGCGTCGAGATCGAACCGCAGCCCGTCGGTCCAATGCAGCTCCGGAATGGCAACCACCGCTGTCCGCTCGTCGATCGCGTCGAGCAGGGCGGCGTTCCACGCCTCGGCGCGCGAGCCCGCGGTCTCCGGCGCGGCGACGGTGCGCAGCGTGGCCCCCGCCTCGTGGCAGGCGCGCCGCCAGGTGTAGACCACGCTCGGGAACTGTTCCTCGACGACGACCACCGCCTGTCCGGGCGCGAGCGGCGTGTTGCTCGCAATCGTCGCCATCGCATACGAAACGGACGGAATGATCGCGACGCGGTCCGGGTCGGACGCGCCGATGATCTGGGCGAAGAGCCGGCGGACGCGCGCGCTCGGCTCGAAGAAATCGGGGATGCCGAGCCGGGCCGGCGCCTCGATGCGCTCGAGGGCCCGGCGTCCGGCAGCGGCGACGCGCTTCGAGGCCGGCGCCATGAACGCGCAGTTGAGGTAGTGCGACTCGGGCGGCAACGAGAAAAGCGACCGGTAACCGCCTTGTTGAGGCCCCGTTGCTACCCCTCGCTGAGCTCGTCGTACGCCACGCCGAGCACACCGCTCAGGCTGAGTAGCGCAAACGGCGACAGGTGGTCTTCGAACCCGGGCAACGCCTCGGTGCCGGTGATTTCGTCCCTCGACCGGCCGGCCTGCATTTCACGGCGCGTCAATTCCAGCGCCGCCGTGAAGTAGTCGCGCAGATGCGTGAGGTCGCCCTGGTCGCCGGTCACGCCGGCACCCGGGGTGCCGTGCCCGAAGATGTAGATCGTGTCCGCCGAGTTCGCGGCCGTCACCTGCTCCAGCGCCTCGATCCAGCCCGAGATTCGCGCACCGGACGATCGGTCGACGAACGGGTGCAGGCGATTGAACATCAGGTCGCCCATGTGCACGACGTTGGCCTGCTCGAAGGTCACCACGCAGTCGCCGCTCGTATGACCGGCGCCGTGATACCGCGCCACGATCGTCTCGTCCCCGATGGTCGTCCGCCATTCGTCGGCGAAGGTCTCGTCCGGGTAGGCCTGCGAGTCTGCGTTCCCCGCCTCTTCGGCCGTGCGCCGCTGCCACGCCGCGCTGTTCTCGTGCGCGACGATCGAGCCGACCACCGGGCGAAACGTCTGGTTGCCGCCGACATGGTCACCGTGGTGGTGCGTGTTGATCAGGAGGTCGATCGCATTCGACGACCGCTCCCGGATCCCGTCGATGCAAGCCGCTGCGGCGGCGGCGTTCTGGCTGTCGATGATCAGAATCCCGTCCGCGTTCACGAGCCACCCGATCGTGCCGCCCTGGCCGTTGAAGATGCCTACGCCTCGTCGCAGGTCTTCGAACGATGTCGTGAGCTCCTGCCATCCGGCGAGCGGCAGATCCCTGAGCGCCGCCGCCATCACCGTCATGCCCGATGTTGCGAGAAACTGGCGTCTGTTCATGATTCCATTCTCCCCTTCCCCAACCCTAATCATAGCCAATCGACGATCGCAGACAGGTTCCGGTGCGACGGCGGTCGACGGACGTGAGCCAATAATCGCCTCGTTTGCGCACTCTCCCATGACGGGGCAAGTCGCCCCTGTTTCGAAGCACACGGGAGGGTGAGATGGTCATGACGTGGCGCGGGAGGATCGGGGTGTCGGCAGTGGGCTTCTTGTTGCTGCCAGGAGTGGCGGCGGCACAGGACGTGGCGGATTCACTCGAAGAGTTACTGCGATCCGGCGGTCTACAACCCGGCGACGGGATCTACGTCACCGACGCGAGGGGGTACCGCCTGAAGGGTACTATCAGCGACTTGTCAACGACCGCACTGGAGGTCACGCATCGAGGCGAAGCATGGACGTTGACCGGTGCCGATGTGATCCAGATTGATCGCCAGGATTCCTGGGCGAATGGCTTCGGGTACGGTGTCCTGGCCGGGGCGGCGTCCTTCTACGGGTGGTGCCACATGCTCGGAGCCCGCGAGTGCGGGCTGTACCTGATACACCCGAAGTGGGGAGGACTCTGGATGGTGGCTGGCGCCGTCGCAGGCATCACCGTGGATGCGAATATGCACAAGACGGTTTACCGCGCATCCGGGTCAGCGCGAGCGTCCGTGAAGCCGATTGTGTCGAAGGGGCGTTTCGGCGCGCAGGTATCCGTCGGGTGGTGAGAGGCGGTCATGTCTCGTTCACTTAGTCCGGCGGCGCCAGGCCGCGGCCGGTGAGGAGGTAGGCGGCGAAGGTGCCCAGCCAGTGGCCGCCTTCGTAGGTCGCCCCGGTGACCGAGGCGAGCCCCGACGCTCGGTGCGCCGCGGCGGCGGCGAGGAGCGCGGGCCTGCGGCCGTCGCCCGCGGGGAGCCCGGCCACAATGCCATCGAGCATCCAGGCGCGGCTGAGATTCAGGCCGTCGAGGTGCACCAGCTTGTCGTCGGTCGGGTCGTTCACCACCGCGGGCTCGAGCCACCCCGCGCTGCCGTCATCCGGAATTCCGGGCAGGAACCGGTGCAGCCAGTCGGCGAAGGCGACCGGGGTCTTCACGCGGCGGACGAGATCCGCCTCAGCCAGGCAGGGAGAGAGGAAGTCCTGTCCCGACGGCTCGTAGCGCAGGGGACAGTCGAAGTCGGCGAAGTAGAAGTCGCTGATTCGGCGCTCGATCAAGGCGACCATGTCATCGTCGCCGGCGGTGCGGGCCCAGTCGAGGATGAGCCCGAACCCGAATGCGGTCTGGGAGTGCTCGCCGCCGCGGATCGGATGCGTCAGCTTCGGCAGCCACTCCCGAATCCGCTCCGCGGCCAGCGTCTCGACCGAGGCGAGGGCGTCCCGCCAGCGGCGCGCGTCGGGATCGTCCCACTCGCGCAGCTCGGCTGCGAGCTGCAGCAGCCATGCCAACCCGTACGGCCGCTCAAACTCGTTGCGTCCGGGCGCTTCCAGGTACTCCGCCTCGTCCTGCAAGTTTTCCACCGTGAGGCTTCTGGCCAGTGCGGCCCGGGACGCCCCGGTCGTGTCCGCACCCGGATCGAGCCGCGCCAGTCGGGCGAGCAGCCAGTGCCCGTGCACCGAGGAGTGCCAGTCGTAGCAGCCGTAGAAGGCCGGGGTCAGCTCACGTGGTGGCCGTGCGTCACCGTCGTCGTTGAGGACGTGCGCGATCTTGTTCGGGTACTCGCGGTGCACGCAGTCGAGCGCGAGCCGGGCGAAGCGTGCCGCCACCACTTCGTCGGGCTGAGCGGCAGCCGCCGGGACGGCGCCAAGGGCCAGCGTGACGACTGCGGCGACAGGGAAGCATGGCCGGGCTATTGACCGCAAGTCACAATATTATGAAATTGCCTGCAGGCATTATGCGGCCAACCCTGCGCCGGATCGCCGCTGTCGTGATCGCGCTGGCGTCCGGCGTGGTCATCGCCTCCGCGCAGTCCTCCTATACGTTCGTCCCCGTCACCGACGTGATGCTCCAGAACCCGGCGCCGAGAGACTGACTGACGTGGCGGCGGACGCCGGATCACTGGGGCTACAGCCCGCAAGCGGTGGAAGCGTGTGTCGCCACGCCCGGCGCGGTCGACAGCGGCCTGCCGAAGCTCAGGTCGGGTCCGGTTGGCCAGCGCTCGATTCCACTACTGCCTTGACGGCGTCGAGAATGCGAGATCCGCTCGCGGATAGGGCCGCACGGCGCCGCAGGATGTTGTCATGCTTTTATGCTTAAAAACTTGACATCATGCTCCGCCATGCCCAGAGTGGAGGCATGCTCGGACGCCCCAAACGTCTCACTGGAACACGGCAAGTCGCTCGCTGGGTTCGGCAGCGGATCGAACAGGGCGGGGAGCGTCTATGGCGCTTCGACGACTTCCCCGGCGCTCCGGCCGCCGCTCTGGCGCAGGCCCTCTCACGGCTGGCCCGCGAAGGGACACTGCAACGACTGAGCAAGGGCGTCTACTACCGCCCCCGGCAAACCGCTCTGGGGACGAGCCGGCCGAACCCCGCCGCCATCCGCAAGCTCGCCGCCACGCGCGACAAATCCGTCTTCCCCGCCGGCGTCCCGGCGGCGAACCTCCTGGGGTTTACTACGCAAAGCGCCAGCCGCGGCGAAGTGGCAACAAGCGGCTTTCGGCTGCCGCGCAAGCTTCTGGGCAGCGACACGGTGGTCCATACCCGCAGGCCGGAAGCCTGGAAGGAGCTGACCGCAACCGACGCGGCGCTGCTCGATTTCCTGCGCCGCGCGGGCAGGACGAGCGAACTCTCGCCCGAGGAAACCGTCAAGCGCACACTGGCGCTGTGCCGTGAGGAGGGACGCTTCAAGCGGCTTCTCAGAGTCGCAGCGAGTGAGCCGCCGCGCGTCCGCGGCATGCTCGGCGCGATTGGCGTCCAACTCGGCGAGCAGCCCGCTGCGCTCAAGCGGCTGCGCGGCTCTCTCAACCCCGTCTCCCGGTTTGACTTTGGGATGCTGCACAGTCTGGCTCACGCGGCGGACTGGCAGGCGAAACGGAGCACGGCCTGATGAGGCTGTTCGAGCATCCGGACTTCGAGCAGGTGGTTCTCGAAGCCGCGGAGCACTTCCGTGAGCGTGGTCTGCGGCCGGCGATCGTCGAGAAGGACTACTACGTGACGGAAGCGCTGCGCATCATCGCCGACACCGTGGGCGAGAAGACGATCTTCAAGGGCGGCACGAGCTTGTCAAAGGGATGGAATCTGATCCGCCGGTTCTCGGAAGACATCGACATATTTTTCGATCCCCTCGCGTTTGACCCTCCGCTCGGCAGGAACGCGATCAACCGGGAGCTCAGGGCGCTCCGGGACTCGCTGGATGCGCATCCGGCCCTGACGTTCCTTCAGGAGCAAAGCCACACCATAGGCGGGTTCGGCCGCTCGGACCGATTCGCCTACGCTCAGGGTTTCGGCGGGCCGGGCGAGGTCGCAGGAACGGTGCTCGTGGAAGCCGGAACCGCGAGCGGCCGAGAGCCGGCCGAGGCGGTAGAACTGCACTCCTATATCGGAGAGTTCCTCGCTGACCGCAGTCTGTCGCTTGACGCGGAGGATGCAGGTGGCTTTCCGTCGTGGGACGAGGTCCAGGCGCGATTCCTCGACCTTCGAGAACTCCTATAGATCAAGGTCTCGGTGGGAGGATCCGGTTGGCGGTTACCTCGCAGCCGGAACTTCGACCGGCAGGTGCTCCCGGTCGCCCCATTCCTTCCACGAGCCGAGGTAGGTGCGGACCCGCGGATAGCCAATGAGCCGGAGCGCCAGGTACCCGTGCGCCGCGCGGTAGCCTCCCTGACAATAGGTGACCACCTCCCGGTCGGGCGTTACACCCGCGGCTTCGTACATCGCGCGCAGGTCGTCCGCCGGCCTAAAGGCGCCGTTCTCGTCCAGGTTACGCGTCCACTCGACGTGAATCGCTCCCGGGATGGCGCCACTCCGTTTCGCGCGGACGGTCGTTCCGCAATACTCGCCGTCGGTGCGGGTGTCGAGGATCGCGGTATCCGCGTGGTCCAACCGCGCTTCGACGTCGCGCCATGTCGCGAGGCGCGTATTGTCGCGACCCGTCTCCCACCTCACCGGCTTGGGCGGCGCCGCGTCGGTCGTGGTGAAGTAGCCGTCGCGCTCCCACGCACCGACGCCGCCGTCGAGCAGCCGGGCATTCAGGTGGCCGAAGAACTCCAGAAACCAGAAGGCGCGCGCCGCGCGGATACCGGACTGCTCGTCGTACACCACCACCGGCCGGCTGGCGTCGACGCCGCGCGTCGCCAAGAGGTGGCCGATAATCCAGAGGAACGCGTCGAGCGGCGCCGGATCGGTGTCGACGAGGCTGATCCCGAACAGGTCGAGGTGCACCGCGCCCGGAATGTGGCTGGCAGCGTACTGATCGGCGGGCCGGAGATCGATCAGCACGGGTACGCTCGCGGCATCGGCAGGCGGGCGCCGCGCCGCGGACCCGGCCGCCACGCCCAACTGTTCCGCCAGCTCGTCCGGCGTGATCAGCAGCCGGGGATTGGCGTAGCCCTTGGGGTTTGCCCGGTTTGCCATCGGATGCGCACTCACATCACGAGACGACCGGAGAACCGCTCATCAGCGCCTCGAGCTTCTCGCGGAGGATGTCGGGGATCCGGACCGGCCGCTCGGCGGAATAGTCGTAGACCACCTGCACCGACTCGCTGGTGGCGACCAGGGCATCGTCGCGCACACGTCGCGCCTCCATCTCGAGCGTGAAACTGGCGCCGCCGAGCCGGGCCACGCCGACGCGCACCTCGATCTGGTCGCCGAACACTACCTGCACCTTGTAGTCACACGAGGCGTGCACCAGGATCAGGCTCAGCCCCGCTTCCTCGAGGGTGCGGCGCAGGCCGAGCGTCTCCGCCATCACGAGGCGCGCCTGCTCGAAGTAGGTGAAATAGACGGCGTTGTTGACGTGCTTGTACGCGTCGCAGTCGCGGAAGCGGACCTCGATCCGGTGGGAAAATGCGGGGGTCACGGAAGCCGGACGTATTATATCGCGTGCAATCTGCCGTGGCCGCGACCGAGCCTTTCACGCGGGAAGAGGCGGCCGCGCTCGTCCCCTACTTCGGCAACACCGACAGCCCGATCTTCGTCCTCACTAACCTGCCGGAGGTGGTCAAGGGGGCGCTCTTCGCCCGCTACTCCCGCTCCGCCAAGTCGGTTCGCCGCCTCTTCCTCGACGAGTTCCTCGACGCGGCGGGCGGTGTAGACCGCGGTGGCGCCGAGGGCCCGGGATCGGCGCGGGCCGAATCGCTCTACCGACGCGTCTTCGATCAATACGGTGACGACTCGGTGGCCCAGCTCGGTGGCGCCCACCTTGCCTGCGAGGGCGTGTCGAACGTCCTGACCAAGGTGCTCGAGCGGGGCCGGCTGATGTCGTACCTGGAGCAGTCGACGCGCTACGTCCCCTACACCGACCGGCCCGGTGGACGCTGGAAGTACGTCATCCCCGGTGAATTGCAGGACGACGCCGAGCGCACAGCCTACGCCGCGGTGCTCGACCGGGCGTTCGAGACCTACGCCCGGTGGATCGAGCCGGTGCAGCAGCTCTTCCGGGAACGGCACCCCCAGGCGCCGGGCGATTCGGACGTCGTCTACCGCGCTGTCATCCGGGCGAAGGCGCTCGACACGTTACGCGGCCTGCTGCCGGCGGCGACCCGGTCGAATGTCGGCATCTACGGCTCCGGCCAGGCGTGGGAGGCGCTGCTGCTCCGGATGCGCGCGGAGCTGCTGGCCGAGAGCCGCGAGGTGGCGTCGCTGATGCTCCCGGAATTGCGGAAGGTGATCCCGGCGTTCCTGCAGCGGGTGGACCGCGAGGACCGGGGCGTCCGCTGGAGCGACTACCTGCGCGCGCGGCGCGCGGGGGCGGACGGGCTCGCGGCGTCGATGGGCGCCGCGATGGCCGGCGCGGACGCCGGCGATGCGGCGGCGGACGAGGTGACGCTGACCGACTTCGATCCCGACGGCGAGGTGAAGGTCGTGGCGGCGGCGCTCTACGCCGGGTCGCACGTCCCGCACGCGCAGCTCCTGGCAACGGCGCGCGCGATGACGACCGACGACCGCGTGCGCGTGCTGCGGGCGTACGTCGGCGAGCGGAGCAACCGGCGTCACCGTCCCGGCCGCGCCTTCGAGCATTCCGACTACACGTTCGACATCGTGTCGGATTACGGCGCGTTTCGTGATCTGCAGCGACACCGCCTGCTGACCCTCGACTGGCAGGCGCTGACCGCGCGCCACGGTTGCGCGCGGCCGGAGGCGATCGACCGCGCGGGCGCCCGCGCGGAGTGGGACCGGGTCATGGACGACTCCGCCGAGCTGGCTGACCGCCTCGGGCGCGATCGCTCGCCGCTCGTTGCGCAGTACGCCGTCGCGATGGCGTACCGGATTCGCTTCTATATGCGGATGAATGCGCGCGAGGCGATGCATGTGATCGAGCTTCGGACGGCGCCGCAGGGACATCCGGCGTACCGGCGGGTCTGCCAGCGGATGCACCGGCTGATTGCCGAACGCGCCGGCCACCGCGCAATCGCCGACGCGATGACGTTCGCCAATCACTCGGCGGTGGAACTCGAGCGGCTCGACGCCGAGCGGGCGAGCGAGCGGAAGCGGAACGCTCGGTAGGGCGGCCAGTCAGTCCTTGGCCGCGAAGCGCTCGAACTCCGAGAGGAAGGTGAGACTGTCGAACGACCGCATCCGGTCGAGGAACAGCAGGCCGTCGAGATGGTCCGTCTCGTGCTGAATCACCCGCGCCGCAAAGCCGTTCGCCGTGAACCGCTGCGGCGCGCCGTGCCGGTCCAGCGCCTGCACCCGGATCTCCACCGCGCGGGAAACGCGGCCCCGGATGTCCGGGATGCTCAGGCAGCCTTCCCAGTCCTCTTCCGTGCCGTTCCCGACCGGTTCTATCTCCGGGTTGATCATCACGACCGGCGGAAGGCTCTGCTCCGGATCGTCCACGCCGGCCACGAACAACCGGAGCTCGCGATGCACCTGGGGCGCCGCCAGGCCGATGCCGGCGTACTCCTGCATCGTCTCGAACATGTCGTCGATCAGTTGCTGGATCTCGGGCGCTCCGATCTCGGACGGGTCGAGCGGCGGCGTGCGGCAGCGGAGCACCGGATGCCCCATCCGCGCCACTTTCAGGATGGACATCGGGCTGAATTATAGGCCGCGCGCCGCTTCCGCACGGCTCGGCGCACCTTCGGCGGGCGGCGAAGTCGATACCTGCGGGTCGCGCCGCACCGGGAATACCGAGTCGGTCCGCTCCGCGGCGGCAACGGACTGCTCCACCATCGCCTCGATCGGCAGGTGCTGCTCGGCCCGCTCGACATCGTCCCTCGAGGCGCGGGTGGCGGGACGACGCGGCACGAAGAGCGTGCAGCAGTCCTGATCCGGAATGATCGAAATCGGGTAGGTTCCGAGCCGGCGAGCCTCGTTGACGATCTCTTCCTTGTCGGATCCGATGAGCGGGCGCAGCACGGGCAGCCTGACGACATCATTGATCACGGCCAGGTTCTCGATCGTCTGCGACGCCACCTGCCCCACCGACTCGCCGGTCACGAGCGCCCTGGCGTTGCAGGTGCGCGCCAGCCGTTCGGCGATCCGCATCATCAGCCGCCGGTACAGGACGACGCGGAGCGGCGGCGGCGCCGACAGGACCACCTGCTGCTGAATTTCGCCGAACGGCACCGCGTACAGCCGCGACTGCAACTGCCGCCGGGTGAGAAGCTCGACCAGCTCGCGCGCCTTGTCGAGCGCGGCGCGCGACAGGATCGGGTACGCGTGGAAGTGCACGAACCGGACGCGGCAGCCGCGCCGCATCAGGCGGTACGCGGCGACCGGCGAATCGATGCCGCCGGAGAGGAGGCAGACAACCGAACCGCTCGTGCCGGTCGGGAGTCCCCCCGCTCCCGGCTCCTTGCCGATGGTGTGGAAGACACGGCCGGGCAGCACCTCGACGCGGACGGCAACGTCGGGCTGTCCGAGGTTAACGCGCCAGCCGAGCGCCTGCTTGATCCGCCCGCCCACCTCCCGTTCGATCTCGGGCGACGTCAGCGGGTATGTCTTGTCGGCGCGGGTCGCACGGACACGAAAGCTGGTGTCGACATCCGCCCCGCCCTCACCCGCTTCAAGCTGCTCGACGATGGCGGCGGCGATTGCGTCGACGTCAGGTGGCGATGTCCCTGCGCGGGCGAAGTTGGCTACGCCGAAGACGTTGGACAACCGCTCCCGCAGCTCGGGCCAGTCGGCGGATAGGCCGGGCGTGATCTCGATCCGTCCCATCAGGGCGCGGACCTGTTTCACGTCGAGGTCCGCCGTCATCTCGCGCAGGTTGCCAACCAGGCGGTCGATGAACCAGGGACGGTTCCGCCCCTTCAGCGCGATTTCCTGGTAGTGAACGATGACCGAATCCATGGCGATTCCAGGCGGCTGGGCCGGAAGCCCGGGCGGCGCAGACATCCCGGCCGGGTTCCCGTTACGATACCCCGGATGCGAGACGTCGTGGCGGCTCTGGTCGCCATCGCACTGCTGGTGCTGGCGCTGCGCCTGGCCACGTCGCTCACGAAGGATCGGCGGCGCCGCAAGACCGAACGGGCGGCGCTGGATGCGGGCGGACGGTCGGTCCTCGCGGAGATCCCGGGCGAGGAGGGGTTGACGCTCTTCACCGAGGAGACGAACGCGTTTCACTTCGGTGACCGGGAGATCCCCAAACACAGCATTCGCGCGGCGCGCGTCCTGATCAACGGCGCGCCGATCGCCGCCGCCGTCGCTCCCGGCCACCCCGAACCGAACACGATCCCCACCGAGGTGCTCGAGGATCGCCCGGACGGGATCACCCGCGACCGGTGGGACGTCGCGATCGAAACGGCCGACGATACCGTGCTCGTGCCGTGCGGCGCGATCCGCGAGCGGATCTCGCAGGAACTCGCCCGCGGCATCTTCGACGCCGTCAAGGCGGTCGTGGAATCGAGCACTCGCTAGGAGCCCGTGGTGAAACCCCGCGTTCGGTCCTCGTGCCATTCCGCCCGCCCTGTGGCACAATGGCTTGATGAAGCGGTCGGCCGTCGTGGCTACGGCGCTTACCGTAATCATGGTCCTCGCTACGGGCGCCGCGTTCGCCCAGTGGGGGTGGGGGCGATCACGGTATCCGCCCCGCTTCCGTCCCCCCGATCAGCGCGACGCCGGATTCTCGTTCTGCCGGCTCATGTACTCCAGCGAGTACACCGGGCGTGGCATGGGCCGCTGGTCGACCGACTACCCATTCGCAGATATCAACTTCATGATCCGGCTGTCGGAGATGTCGACCACCAATGTCAACTTCGACCCCGACGACGAACCGATCCACTGGGTGATCCCGGTCACCGACGACGCGCTGTTCGACTGCCCCTTCATCATCGCCTCGGCCGTCGGGTCGATGGTGCTCTCCAACGAAGACGCCGGCCACCTGCGCGAGTACCTGCTGAAGGGCGGCTTTCTGTGGGTCGACGACTTCTGGGGAAGCTGGGAGTGGGAGCAGTGGGTGAGCCAGATCCACAAGGTGCTGCCAGCAGGGCAGTACCCGATCGTCGACCTGCCGATCGAGCACGCGCTGTTCCGGACGATGTTCCACATCTGGGAGGTGCCGCAGATCGCCAACATCGGCTTCTGGATGCGCTCCGGGGGGGACACGTCGGAGCGCGGCTACGACAGCGCGGAGCCGCACTTCCGGGTGATACTCGACGAACGCGAGCGCATCATGGTGGCGATGACGCACAACACCGACATCCAGGACGCCTGGGAGCGCGAGGCGGACGACCCGCGCTTCTTCGAGGAGTTTGCGCCCGACGGCTACTCATTGGGGATCAACGTCCTGCTCTACGCGATGGGTTACTGACGGACCGGTAAACGCGCTCGCAACCGGCAGGGTCATCAAGAAGCAGACCACGACCGGGTGCGGCGGCACGACTCCGGCCGGGATCGACGAACTGGAGGTTTGGCTATGAGAAACCTGATTCCTGCGCTGCTCGCGGCGGTCATCGCCTTCGGGGCGTTCGGCACGCTCGGCGCGGCCACGGCCGCCGCCGAGGACATCGAGATCACGGAGTGGGTGGTGCCCTGGGAGGACACCCGGCCGCGCGACCCCTACGTCGACGGCCAGGGACGCGTCTGGTTCGTCGGGCAGCGGGGCGACTATGTGGCCTACCTCGACCCGGCGACGGGCGACTTCCGGCGCTACGAGCTCGAGCCAGGCACCGGACCGCACAACCTGATCGTCGACGAGGACGGTTTCGTGTGGTACGCGGGCAACCGCGCGATGCATATCGGCCGGCTCGATCCGGAGACCGGCGACATCGAGAAGTTCATGATGCCGACCCCCGACGCGCGGGATCCGCATACGCTCGTCTTCGACCACAACGGCGACATCTGGTTCTCGGTGCAGGGCGGCAGCTTCGTCGGCAAGCTGGGCACGCAGACCGGCACCGTGGAGCTCATCCCGATCGAGGGCGACGGTCGGCGTCCCTACGGCATCGTGGTCGACGCGAACAACCGCGCCTGGTTCTGCGAGTTCGGCACGAACGTGCTCGCCACCGTCGATCCGGAGACGATGGAGCTTGAGGAGTTCGAGCTGCCGCGGGCCGAGGCCCGGCCGCGCCGGCTGGCCCTGACGTCAAACGGACAGGTCTGGTACGTCGACTACGCGGGCGGTCACCTCGGCCGTCTCGATCCGGCCACCGGCGAGGTCCAGGAGTGGGCGGTTCCCGGCGGCGCGGAGGCTCGGCCGTACGGGATGGCCGTCGACGAGCAGGATCGCCTCTACTTCGTGGAGTCGGGCATCGAACCGAACCGTTTCGTCGGATTCGACCCGGCTACCAAGGAGTTCTTCGCGATGACCGAGATCGCCAGCGGGGGCGGAACCGTACGCCACATGTACTACCACGCGCCGACGGGCGAGATCTGGTTCGGCACCGACACGAACAACGTCGGCCGCGCGCGCGTGGTGCCGTAGCGCGGAAGCACTTGCCTGGCTGGCGCACCGCTGGCTTCGCCGGCGCCTTGACGGCGGCGCTGCTGGCCGCCGCTCCACTGCCGGAGGCGGCCTACCTCGAAGGTCCGCCGGCGGCCCATGCCGGCGGCTTCGGCGGCGACACCTGTCACGCCTGCCATTTCGAGAACGACCTCGATGCCCCCGGCGGCTCGCTCACGCTCAGCGGCGTGCCGGACACGTTCGACGCCTCGGCGACCTACCGCATCACGGTGTCCCTGGAACGGCCCGGGATGGGGCGCGCCGGTTTCCAGTTGGCGGCTCGCGTCAGCGAAGGGGACGGCGCCGGCGGACCGGCGGGCGCCCTGCAGGTCCTGGGCGGCGACGAGCGCGTGCAGGCCGTTACGGCAGCGGACGGCGTGATCTATGCCCAACACACGGAGCCGGGAACCGCGCTCATCGGCCCCGGAACGACCTCCTGGACCGTCGTCTGGCGCCCGCCGGCCGTCGACGCGACGTCGGTCGTCTTCCACGCGGCGGCGAACGCGGCTAACGACGACGCCTCGGAGTTCGGCGACTTCATCTACACGGCGTCGGCGACGACGCGTCCGGCTGGGCCCTGACGGCCGGCCCACGACACGCCGGCGCGTGCGGTGTCAGCCGACCTTCGCCCTCAGGCGAACGGCAGCGACGTGACGACGGCCGCCACGTTCCCCTGCTCCGTGGCGACGGACACTTGCGCGCCCGGAGTGTCGGCAAGGGTGCGCGGCAGGTAGGCGAGCGCGATTGGCCTGCCCAGGGCCGGCGAGTGGACAGCACTGGTGACGCGGCCCACCCGCTCGTCGCCGCCGTGCGCGACGGCCGCCCCGGGATTCGGCGCCGGCCCGGCCGCACCGCCTTGCGGAGCGTCGAGCATCAGGCCGGTCAGCCGGCGGGCGATGCGCCCCTGGCCCCGGTGGAGGATGCGGATGATCACCTCCTGGCCGACGTAGCAACCCTTGTCGAAGTCGATCGCCCGGTCGGCAATGCCCGCTTCGAGCGGGATTGTCTCACTGTCCATGTCGATCGGGAACGCGGGGCGGCCCGACTCGACGCGAACCGCTTCGCAGGCGGCGTCGTCCGCTGCGACGCCGCCTGCATCCGAGAGCGCGCTGTGCAGCACATCTTCGGCGGCGCGCGGGATCAGGAGGCGATAGCCCTCGATGCCGAGGTCGTCGATGCGCGCGACCCTCACCGCGTGCGACGCAACCGCGCCCGCACGGTGCCGGTAGAGCCCCAGAGTGCCCGGGTCGCCGGGCGCACCGGCGATGCGCGCCAGGATGGGGTGCGCGCCGGGACCACACAGGTCGACCGCCGCGGTGTCGGGCGTCAGGTCGGTCAACGTGACGTCCTCGGTGAAGATCAGGTCATCCCACCGTTCGAGCAGGCGGTCCTTCACGCTGCGGTGGAGATCGACGACGACCCGATCCGTTTCCGCCAGCAGGTGCATATCCGCGATGATCCTGCCCTGCGGCGTCAGGTACGCGGCGTAACAGCCGGTGCCCGGCGCCAACGCGACGATATCGTTGGTCAAGAGCCCTTGCAGGAACCGGGCGCGATCCGCTCCCCCGACGGCGATCCACCCGCGATCGGCGGTGACGCGCCACGCCGCGGCGCTCCGGAGTGCGTCGTATCCGTTCGGCCGCATGGCAGATGATATGCTGCGCCCGTGATGAGGCGAGCCGCCACCACCGTCCGCCACGTCACCTGTCCCACGTTACTCGCCGCCTGGTTCTGTGCCGCGGTCCTGGCGCAAGCCCCGGCCGAGCCGGCAACCGGTGAGGCGACATTCAATATCTTCATCAACGCGACGCCGGTCGGTTTCGAACGCTCGCAACTGATCCGGTCCGACGACGGGTGGGTGATCCGCGCGAGCGGCCAGGTGACCACAACGCTGCCCAGCGATCTCCGCCGGTTCGAGGTGACCTACGACCACGACTGGCGGCCGGTGAGCCTGGGGGCTGACGGGTCGCGCGCGGGAATCCCGTTCGTGCTGGAAGCGACGATCGCCGGCGGAACCGCAACCAGCACGCTGACGGAGCGTGATGCGCCAGTGGTTTCGGAGGCGGCAATCGATCCGGAGTCGATTGTGCTACCGAACTACATCTACTCCGCCTACGAGGCCCTCGCGTTCAGACTGGGCGGGGCCGAGCCGGGCAGCACACTGCCAATCTTCGTCGCGCCGAACGGCGTCATCACGGCGCGGGTCGACTGGGTCGACACGCAGCGTATCGACACGGCCGACCGGACCATCGTCGCGACCACCTATCGTTTGACGTTCGAGAATCCCGATCAGCCACTCGGCGCCGAGGTCTGGGTGGACGACACGGGGCGCCTGCTGCGCCTCAGCGTCCCCACAGCGTCACTCGAAGTCATACGCCGGGATCTGTCGGCGGCATCGACTCGGCTCACCGGCGAGCCGCACCCGGGCGACGAACAGGTCCGGGTGCAGAGCGAAGGCTTCGGCCTCTCCGCCACCGTCACGGCGCCCCCCGAAGCGGCGCCGCCGGGTGGTTCGGATGGCCGTGTGGCAGTCGTGCTGGTACCCGCCGCCGATTCCTCCGATCGCGACGGTACGCTCCACAACATCCCGATCTTCCGGCAGATCGCCGGTGCCCTTGCCGACAACGGCGTAGTCGTTGCGCGGTACGACCGGCGGGGCACGGGCCAGAGCGGCGGGCGGGTCGAGTCGGCCCGGCTCGAGGACTACGCCGACGATGCGCGCGCCATGGTCCGCTACCTGCGGGACCGT
This sequence comes from Vicinamibacterales bacterium, assembly GCA_965263055.1. Taxonomy (GTDB): domain Bacteria; phylum Acidobacteriota; class Vicinamibacteria; order Vicinamibacterales; family UBA8438; genus VXRJ01. The sequence goes on from OZ253581.1 coordinate 1,407,872, forward strand.
GACGACGTCGATGGTGACCGTGTCGTCGTCGTCGGCCACGCAGAGGGTGGCTGGGTCGCCCTGCTGGCGACACGCCGCGAGGGGCGCGTGGCAGGACTGGTCCTGATGGCCGCCCCCGCGGTCATGGGTGAACAACGGGTGCTGGAGCAGCAACAGTTAATGCTCGATCGGCTGAACGTCTCCGACGCAGAACGGCAAGACAGAACCGACCTGCAGACCCGGATCAACCGCGCCGTGCTGGGCGAGGGCGACTGGGAGGGCATCCCGCAGCCGCTGCGCGAGACGGCTGACACCCCCTGGTTCCGGAGCTTCCTCGCGTTCGATCCCGAAGACAACCTGCGCCGCATCCGTCAGCCGTTGCTGCTCGTCCAGGGCACGCTGGATCAGGAGATGCCGCGGCAACACGCCGACCGGCTCGAAGCGGTAGCGAGCGACCGGACCCGGAGCGGCGCGACGGTGGAGCGCGTTCGGCTCGATGGCGTCAACCACCTGCTGACGCCGGCGGAGACGGGCAGCGTGGAGGAATACGCCACGCTTCCCGCGCCGCAGGTTACACCCGCCGTGGCGGAGGCTATCCTCGACTGGATTGCCCGGACGCTGCCGGCGGACGACTGAGCGGAGCGCACAATGGCCCCGGCCAGCTAGTCCCTGGCGGGGGGCGCCGGCGCGGGCCGGTCCCGGGCGATACGGAAGTCGGATCGGCCGATGCGCAGATGGTCTCCCTCCTTAAGGGCGATTTCCTCGACACGCGCCCCGTTGACGAACGTGCCGTTCGTGCTGCCGAGATCCTCAACCACAAGATCGCCCTCGGACGCCAGGAGACGGCAGTGGATACGCGACATCATCCGGTCAGACACGACGAAGTCGGAACGGTTGTCCCGCCCCACCGTCCGGACAGCGCCCGGCGGCAGGCGGAGCGTTCGCGGTTCTTCACCTTCCGCGTGCAAGACCCACATCGTTTATCCCGCCTCCGGCATGATCACGCTCCCCGGGTCCGTCACTTGCGCGGCGGTCGCGACGGACGGAGCTCGACGCGGCTCGGCAGGCTGCGCGCGTCATGGGCGAGCAGATCCATCACCACCTGCGCGACGTCCCCGGCGCTCAGCTTCCAGGGAGCCGCGGCATGCCGGTGAGCGGAGCCGGCGAACCCGGTACCGACCGATCCGGGCGCCACTTCACTGACGCGGATGTTGTCGTGACGCAGTTCCTGCATCATCGCGGCGGTGAATGCGTCGAGGCCCGCCTTCGACGCACAGTAGGCGGCGCCGTTCGGGAACGGGTTACAGCCGGCGAGACTGCTGATATTGATGATCCAGCCGCCGCCCCGCCGGCGCAGCTCCGGAATGGCCGCCCGGCAGCAATAGAAGACTCCGTGCAGGTTCGTTTCGACGATCTGCAGCCAGTCGTCGACAGACTGCTCCGCCACCGGCGCGAAATGCCCGACACCGGCGTTGTTGATCAGGATGTCGAGTCCGCCGAAGCGATCGATAGCGGTCCGGATCGGCCGTGCGGCACCGTCCGGACGCCGCACATCCGCCTCCACGGTCTCGAGCCGTCCGCCGCCATCCGACACGTCGCCCGCCGCCAGTCCATCCGCCGCCTCGCGCAGCCCATCAATCGACCGCCCCGAAATGACGACGTCGGCCCCCGCCGCGAGTAGGGACTCGGCCACGGCCCGGCCGATGCCGCGCGAGCCGCCAGTCACGACCGCCACCCGTCCTTCGAACGGCGGCGGCGTCACTGCCGCCTGATTTCCGGCCATCATCCGCGGACACTAGAATACCGTGATCGCTGTGCCGCGCGGGAGCGCCACAAGCCGGGCGCCATCATCGGCGCCTCTTCCGAACCGCCGGACTTACCATGCCCGTCATTACCATTCTTGGCGCCGGCACGCTGGGAGGCACGCTCGCCCGGACGCTCGCCGCACGCAACCTTGCCGGCGAGATCCGCCTGCTGGATGACAGCACCGACGTGGCGGCGGGCCAGGCGCTTGACATACGACAGGCAGGACCGCTCGAACGGTTCCAGACGCGTGTCGTCGCCGACCGTCCACCTGCCGGCCTCGCCGGCGCCGACGTGGTGCTGCTCGCCGGACCGGTTGCGGGCGAGGCGGAGTGGGACGACGAGGCGGGACTCGACGCTCTGCAACAGGTGGCGGCGGCAAGTCCGCGGCCGCTGATCGTCTGTGCCGGCGCCGGGCACCGCGCATTGATCGCAATGGGCGTGTCCTCTGTCGGCATCGACCGGCGGCGGCTGATCGGATCCGCACCGGAAGCGCTACGCGCGGCGCTGCGCGCCATCGTCGCCCTCGAGGCGGGCTGCCCCGCGTCGGAGGTGGCACTGACCCTGCTCGGCGCGCCGCCCGACCGGACGGTCGTCCCCTGGAGCCAGGCGACAGCGGGCGGGATGTCCATCGACTTGCTGCTGCCGCCGGCCACCGTCGCCCGTCTCCGCACGCGCGTTCCCGCGCTCTGGCCGCCGGGGCCGTACGCACTCGCCGCGGCGGCCGCGCATGTCGTCGCGGCGGCGCTGACCGGAAACGGGCGCCGCCCCTCCTGCTTCGTCATGCCGGTACCGGTGTCGCGCGCAGACGCACCTGCCCTGGCAATGCCGGTGGCGCTCGATGCGTCGGGCGTTGTCCGGATCATCGAGCCGCCGCTCAGCGCGCGGGAACGGGGGGAACTGCAGGCGGCGCAGGGAGACTGACCGCGGCCGCGCCGCCCGCATCGAACGTGGCGCGATCGAACACCGCCGCGATCGACGCCGCGACAGCATCCCCAACCTCGTCAAGTCCCGGCTCGCTACCGGTCAGACGCGCGAGCGACGTCACGCCACGATCCGTCAGGCCGCAGGCGCGGATCAGTTCGAAGTCCTCCAGGCGGGTCGTGACGTTCAAGGCGAATCCGTGCGACGTCACCCACCGGGAGAGGCGGACGCCGATCGCGGCCAGCTTGTCGCTCCCCACCCAGACGCCGGTCAGTCCGCCGATGCGCCCCGCGCGGACGCCGAAGCGCGCTGCCGCCTGAATGATCGCCTCCTCAAGATCGCGAACGTAACGGTGGACGTCGCAGCGGTCCGGCTTCAGCAGGAGGATCGGGTAGCCGACGAGCTGGCCCGGACCATGGTACGTGATGTCGCCGCCGCGCCGCGCCGCGTGCAACTCGATGCCGCGCCGCGCCAGTTCGCCCGGCGGGACGAGGAGGTTGTCGCGGTGCGCGCCGACGCCGAGAGTGACGACTGGCGGGTGCTCGAGCAACAGCAGTTGATCCGGGATACGGTCCTGCTGGCGATCGGCGACGAGCCGCTCCTGTAACCGCACGGCATCGGCGAAGGCGACGACGCCAAGGCGCCGAACCACCAGCCGCCGGCCCGCGGAGCGTCGAGGCATGGCTGGAGTGCGCAGGGTCGCGCGAAGAGAGTTACAACTGCCCTTCGTCGAACTGCTCGATGGCCTTCTTCACCGCCGACATGAACCGGTCGGCGATCGCACCGTCAATCAATCGGTGGTCGAAGCCGAGCGTCAGATAGGAGCGGTGGCGGGGAGCGATCGTATCGTCCTCGAGCACCACCGCCCGGCGCTCGACGGCGCCGACGCAGAGGATCGCCGCCTGCGGCTGATTGATGATCGGCATTCCGGCGATCGATCCGAAGACGCCCGGGTTGGTGATCGTGAAAGTGCCCCCCTGCACTTCGTCGGGAGAAAGCTTCTTTTCCCGGGCGCGCCTGGCCAGATCGGCGATCGCCTGGCTCAGCTCGGCAACGCTCTTCGCACCCGCGTCGCGAACAACCGGCACGATGAGCCCTTCCCCGGCGTCGAGCGCGACGGCGATCCCGAGTCCCACCTCGGAACGGTAGCGCACGGAAGCACCATCCTCCGACAGCGCCGCGTTGACAACCGGGACGGCGCCCAGCGCGTCGACTACCGCCTTCGCGACAAACGACAGGTAGGTCAGTCTGGCCCCGCGCGCCGCGTATGCCCCGGCGTGGGCGCCGAGCAGCTCCGCGACGCGCGTGAAATCGACGTCGAAGAGCGTATGGACGTGCGCCGACGTACGCCGACTGTCGATCATGTGCCGGGCGATCTGCTGCCGCATCACCGACAGCGGCTCGACCCGCTCGCCCGCCAGCCGCGCGCCGTCCCTCCCGCGGGCGGCGATATGCGCACGGATGTCCTCCCGCGTGATGCGTCCGCCGGTGCCGGTGCCGGTCACTTCGGTCGGATCGACACCATGCTCACGCGCCAGGCGCCGGACCACCGGCGAGAGTCGCACGTCGCTACCGCTCTTCGCCACGCGCGGCGGCGGCGCCGCGCCCGGGGTAGATGCAGCCGATGAGGGGTCGCCGCTGCCGGCGGGCGCCGTGGCCGCTGCGCCAGCGTCCGCGTTCGGCCCGCCACTCACGTTCGGCAATGCATTGCGGGAAGCGGGGATCGCTCCTTCTTCTTCGTCCGGCGCCACAATGATCGCGACGACGGTATCGACCGCCACCGTCTCACCCGCCTGCACGCGCAGTTCTGCCACCACGCCGCAGGCCGGCGAGGGAACCTCGGCGTCAATCTTGTCAGTGGAGACTTCGAAGAGCGGCTCGTCGCGGTCGACGTGCTCACCAACCTTCTTGTTCCAGCTAATGATAGTCCCCTCGGCAATCGACTCGCCGAGTTGAGGCATGAGGACGTTGGTAGCCATCGTCACCGCGTGGGCGGCGAAGCGGGATCGAACCGGGAACAGATCATGCTCCCGGCTGGCCTTCAAGATTGGCTGAGGAGGCCGCGGGGAATCGGACTCCTAGAGCACCGCGTCCTTGAGCGGCTTCGCGATCCGGGCCTTCACGACGGTCTTGGCCGCGATCTTGATCGTGTCGCCCGTCGCCGGGTTCCGGCCGGTTCGCTCCGGGCGGTTCTGGAGAACCAACTTGCAGACCCCCGGCAAGACAAACTCGCCGCACCGCGTGAGTTCCGCCTCCGCCAAACCAGCCAATTCGCTGAAGAATGCGCCCGCGTCCTTCCGCGTGATACCCAGCTTCTCTGCAAAGTGCGCGTGTAGCTTAGTCTTGCTCATGCGGCCGTCGGCCATCGGTTACCCCCCCCCGGATATTCGCACTGATAGAGCCTTGGCGCGGCCACGCACGTAACGGAACCGCCCCACGAACAACGCGGCCATGCTAGCGTGCGCGGTGTTCGGTGTCAAACAATGGGTGGGCTGGATCCGCGCCCCCTTCACACCACGGGGGGGGTCCAACGCGGGCTGCTAGAATCGGTCCATGGCGGACGGCGCAAACGTCCGGGAGCCGGCCGACTCGGTGCCCGTGGCGGAGCACACGGTGATCGAAACCTTCCCGAACCCGTCGCGTGAGCGCGACTACGAGATCGCCATCCGGTGTCCCGAATTCACCTCGGTCTGTCCGAAGACCGGCCTTCCCGACTTCGGTGAGATCCGAATCACCTACGTGCCCGAGGGGCACTGTATCGAGTTGAAATCGTTAAAGTTGTACATGGTCGCGTTCCGCAACCAAGGGATCTTCTACGAGGCGGTCACCAACCGGATCCTGGACGACCTGGTGGCCGCCTGCCGGCCGCGCCGGATGACGGTGGTGGGCGACTTCTCGGTGCGCGGCGGGATCACGACGCAGGTGACGGCGGACTATGTGCAGCCATGAAGCCCACGCCGCGCCGGCGGCAGGCCGCCGCGCTCGCCCTCGTTCCGATCGTTGTCGCCGCTGCCGCCGGCGCGACGGCTGACGCGCAGGCACGGCTGCCGGAGCTCATAGTCGACGCACCCGAGAACCTGCGCGCCGTCGCTGGCCAGGTGCGCCGGCTCGAAATCGAACGGCTCGGCGGCGTGATGCGTCTGGTCGGCCTCGCCGATCCGGGCGACCCGATCCGCGTCGCGATAATCCCGGAGGAGTCGCGCCTCGCGCGTGACCTGCCGCCGTGGGTGGCGGCGTTCGCCGATCCCAGCAACGACCTGGTCGTCCTCTTCCCGGCACGCATCGGATCGTATCCGCACGACTCGCTGGAGGTAGTGCTTCACCACGAGGCGGCCCACATTCTGGCGTCGCGTGCGGCGGGCGGTGGGCGCGTGCCGCGCTGGTTCAGCGAGGGGCTTGCCAGCGTCGCGGAACGGACCTGGGGGATCGGCAACCGGACGCGCTTTCTCCGGGCCGCGTTCTTCGCAGGCCAGCCGACCGTCACCGAGATCGAAGGGCTCTTCGCCGGTGACGCGGCAAGCGCGGCGCGCGCTTACGTCATTTCGCACGCGATCGTCCGCGACGTCATCCGGCGCCACGGCGCCTCGGTCGTGCCACGGATCCTGACGAGTGTGGCGGCGGGCGCGACGTTCGACAGCGCCTTCCTCGGCGCGACGGGCACCACCGCGCGGGAGGCGGCGCGGATGTTCTGGCGCAGCGCCGGCGGGTGGGAGGAATGGATCACGTTCGTCGCCAGTCCCTTCACCCTCTGGACCGCGATCACGACGCTCGCCCTTGCCGCGATCTGGCGCCACCGTCTGCGTCGCGCCAAGCGCCGCCGCGCATGGGAAATGGAAGAAGTCCTCGAGCGGGAACTCGAAGCCTTGAACCGAGACGATCCGCCGATCCATCCGACCAGAAGGCTCAGAAGCGGACGCGACGCATGATGCCGCGCGGCAACCAGCGGACTACCAGCATCACCAGGCGCCAGATCGCGGGAGCGTAGACAACCGGCGCGCCGCGGTCGATTGCACGAACGACCCGGCGGGCCACCGGTTCGGCGTCGCCGGCGAACGGCGGCGGCTTCAACCCGGCGGTCATCCCTGTCCGGACGAAGCCCGGCTTGACGCAGACAACCCGCAGTCCCTCGCGTGCATGGCGGTGGTCGAGCCCTTCGAGATACGCGGCGAGCCCTGCCTTGGTGGCGCCGTAGGTTACGAGCGGGGCGCGCGCCCGGTCGCCTGCGACCGACGAGAAGACGCACAGCGTGCCGCCGCCGTCCGCCAGCAGCCGGCGGCGGGCCACCTCGCAGAAACCGACCGTGTTCGCGAAGTTGACTGTAGCGAGCGAACGCGCCGCGTCAGGGTCCTCTGCCGCGAGATCGTCCTCCGTTGCGAAACGAGCGGCGGTCACCACGACCGCGTCGATCCGGCCAAGCGCCATCGCGGCGGCATCGAGGGCAGGACTGAAGCTGTCGGGCCGTTCAAGGTCGCAGTGCGCCACCGGAGGTGGCCCGGGCAGCCCGGCCCGGACCTGAAGATCACGCGCGGATGCTACCAGTGCGTCACGGCTGCGCCCAAGCAGGCAGACCGCGTCGCCCCGTTCCGCAAGCAGTCTGGCGACGGCGCGACCCATTCCACGCGTCGCACCCAGGATCACCACGTTCATGCCGGATCCCCCAGGAGACGGACCGACTGGGCGCTCCGCAGGCGGCACTCCGGATCCCAGTGTCGCCGCACCGCAATCCAGCGGTCGAGCCGCGGCTCCATCGCGCGGAAGTGCTCCGGCCGGGTAAAGGCATCCTTGGCGAGATAGATCCGTCCCCCCAGATCGATCACCAGCCCGTTCAGCGCGTCGATCAACCCCTGAGTGCCGTCGCCCACCGGCAGGTCGAGCGCGATTGACATCCCGCGGAACGGGAACGACAGCAGGCCGCGCCCCTCGTCGCCACAGTTCTTGATGACGCAGAGGAAGACCGGCGCGCGGCGCCGGGCTATGAGATCGAGCACCTGATGGACGCCCTCGACGCCGCGCGACTCCGGGATCACGCACTGGTACTGGGTGAAACCGCGGCGGCCGTAAAGGCGGTTCCAGTTGGCGATCCGGTCGAGCGGATAGAAGAAGCTGTAAGGCGACTCGACGGCCCGGCGCGACCCGGCGCCATGCAGGCGGTAGCGCGTCGCGTTGAACAGACCGATCGACGTCCGATTCAGCAACCGCTGCGGCGCCTCGCAAGGCACGTCGATCGTGGGAGGCGGCGCCGGACTGCCTCGGGGCGCGCCGGAAGCCTCCGCCCAGCGACCCCGGTAGACAATCCCTCGTCCCAGACGCGCACCGCGCGCCAGCAGATCGGCCCACGCAACTGTGAAGGGCCAGCGCGCACTCGAACTCTCCAGCGCGTCCAGCAACGGATCGATGCCGGATGCGCGAAGACTCTCGCGCTCGATCCAGGGAGACGGGACACGCGTCAGGCACAACGCCACCTGGAGGATATGTCCGGTCAAGCCCATCCCGCCGATGGTTGCATGGAACAGCTCCGGCTCTTCCCGGGGTGAGCAGTCGATGATCCGGCCGTCGGCGACCCGCAGGCGGAGCGCGTCGACATGCGCTCCGATGCAGCCGTCGACATGATGGTTCTTTCCATGCACGTCCGCCGCAACCATGCCTCCCAGCGTGACGAAACGCGTGCCGGGGGTGACCGGAACGAACCAGCCTCGGGGCAGGAAGAGTTCCACCAGCGACGCCAGACTCACTCCCGCCTCCGCCCGGAGCTGTCCGGTGCTGTCGTCGAAATCAATGAGCCGGTCGCCCAACACCGTGCTGGCGACTTCCGGCGCCGAAGGCGGCGGCAGCGATGCATCGCCGTACGACCGGCCGAGCCCCCGGAACAGGATCGCCCGCTCACTCAGTCGCTCCAGGTCATCCGAGTAGACCTCACGGCCGGCGACGCCGACCCGTCCCCACCCGCACACGGTCGTTTCCGGGCTCCTCACGGCCGGGCCCCGCTCACGGCGCGGTCACCGATCCAACGCTGTAGAGTGCCGCCACAACCCAGCCGGCTCCGCAGACGAGCAGGGACCGGGACGACAGCAGGACGTCTACCGGCGCCGCCCCTGCCCCGTGCAGATGCACGATTCGGAGGTACTCCAGCACGCCGAAGACGACGAACGGCAACGTCAGGAACTCACGTCCCGGCGCCAGGACCGGAGCATCCATGCAATAGAGCGCGTAGGCCATGATCGTCAGCCCGGCCGCGATCGTCAGGCCCTGTTCCAGGAACACGCGGCTGTAGCCCGCGAGACTCGGCCGATGCGTGTCGTCGACGCCGCGCAGCAGATCGCCCCGCCGCTTGGCGAGCACCAGGAAGAGCGCGAGCGACGACGAGCAGAGGAGCAACCAGCTTGATGGCGTCACGCCGACCAGCGCGCAGCCGAGCAGCACGCGCAGGACGAACCCGGACGAGAGAAGTACGACGTCGACCAGAGGCAGATCCTTGCCGTACAACGTGTAGACGAGTTGGAGGCCGACGTAGGCAAGCAGCACGCCGCCTGCCCCGGGCGGAGTGCCGCCAAACGCGAGTCCCCCGCCGACGGTAGCCAGACCGGCGCTCAACAGGCCCGCCGCGGCCGGAGAGACCGCGCCGGCCGCGATCGGACGGTGCCGCTTATGGGGATGCAGTCGGTCGCGTCCAGCGTCCCACAGGTCGTTGAAGACGTACGCGGCCGAGCTGACCAGGCTCATCGCCGCCAGACCCGCCACGACCACCACCGGATCGAACGTCCCGCTCGCTCCGAGCGCGAACGGCAGCGGCATCAGAACAAAGACGTTCTTCAACCAGTCGCGGGGCCGGACAAGGCGGACGATGGCGTTCATCGATGAGCGGCGACGGTCATGGCAACGGCGGGTCGCATGGTCACCAGGGGTCGAGGCCGAGCAGACGCGCCGGGTTGCGCCGCGCCATCACGTCGATCGCGTCGGTCGAGATGCCGGCGTCGCGCATGGCGCGGATGTACGCGCGCAGGCCGTCGGCGTGCGCCGGGTTGCCCGCCTGCCCCAGGTCGGACGACATCACGAACGCGAACTCCCCCAGTTCGTTGATCGCGGTGACATAGTCCTCCAGCGGCAGGTTACCCGAGTAGACGGCGAGCCAGTCGATCTCCATGATCGCGTCCGCGTCCGCCATCTCGCGCATCTGATCCATCGTCGCGTCCTGGCCGAAGACGTGTGTCACCAGGATCCGCTCGACGCCGCGCTCCCTCGCCGCCGGGATCAGGCGAAGTACCTCTTCGGGGGACGAGTGCCCCATGGCGAGCGTCAGGTCATGTTCGGCGATCAGGTCAAACACCTCGAGCACCGCCGGCACCGGCCCGCCGTTCTCCACGACGGACACGAACGGCGCGCCGCCGCCCGCCTCGGTGACGTAGTGCTCCGCGTCGAACGTCGGCAGCCAGACCACCTTGCCGCGTCCGCCCGAGAAGGTGGCCATCTGACGGACCGCCTCCGGGTTGATCCCGCCGACGGCACGGTTCAGCACGACGCCGCCGAAGATCTCGATGCCATCGACTTCCGCCATCGCGATCGCCGCGCGGTCGGCGGTCATCGTGAAGTGGTTCTTCAGCAGGATGGCGCGCATTCCCGCCGCCTGCGCGAGGCGCGCCGCCTCGATGTCGTTCACCGACCGGGGGCGCGAGTCGGGTCCGGCATGGGCGTGGAGATCGACGACGCCAACGAGCGACACCTCCGTCTGCCCGGCTGCCGCCACGCCGGCGGCGACGGCCATTGCGCAGGCGGCCGCGACCGCGAGACGCCGCCAAGCGCCCGATGCGCGTGTCGTCCGCATCATCGGTCATCCCTCCAGGTCATGCACTATCATAGGCGCACGGGCCGGCGGGGTCCGCAACGCGGCGCCCGGGCCCACCCGCGAACATGCCGGCCACGCCCGATCGGGTACAACCCCGTTCGCGTCCCTGGATCTGGGCGATCTATTTCTGTCTCTTCGCCGGGTCGATTCCCTGGTACCTGCCGGCGGGCGAGCCGCTCCGGCTCTGGTTCGGCCTGCCCCACTGGGTGGTGATCTCGCTCGGCGCCTACCTCGGCGTCGCGCTCTTTACGGTCTGGGTGGTGCGCAACTGCTGGCCCGAACCGGACGGCGAAGCCTCCACGGATGCGGCGCCCGCACCGGATGACGCCGCCGCGGAGGAGCCGGAGCCATGAGCCTCACGGCCGGCGCCGGGATCGCCGTCGGCCTCTACCTGGCCGTGCTGATCGGCGTCGGCTGGATGACACGCCGGCACGGAAGGCAGACGGGTCTCGGCGACTTCTATCTCGCCGGCCGCAATCTGGGCGGCTTCGTCCTGCTCCTGACGCTGTACGCGACGCAGTACAGCGGCAACACGCTGCTCGGCTACCCGGGCGAAGCGGTCCGGACAGGCTACGCGTGGGTGATGAGCGTCGGCTTCATGATGGCGATCATCGTCGCCTATCTGCTGTTCGCGCCGCGCCTGCAGGTGATCGCCCGCCGCCATCACTTCGTCACGCCGGGCGACTGGATCGCGTACCGGTTCCACTCGCCGCCGCTCACGCTGATCGCCAATGTGCTGCTGATTCTCGCGATCTCGAACTACCTGCTCGCGCAACTGATCGCGATGGGCCACGTCACCGAGGGACTTTCGGGCGGCGCAATTCCCTACTGGGCCGGCGTCGTGTTTCTGACGCTCGTCGTGATCATCTACGAGACGGCGGGCGGGATGCGCGCCGTCGCCTGGACCGACTGCGTGCAGGGAATCATGCTGCTGGTCGGCCTGGTCGGCCTCCTCCTCGCGGTCGTACCGACGCCGGGGCATCTCGCCGAACTGACGGAGGCAGTCGCCGCGGCGGCGCCGGAGAAGACGGCGGTTCCCGGATGGGAGCTATCGCGCTACTGGTTCTCGACGATCCTGCTGATCGGATTCTCGGGCGCGGTCTATCCGCACGCGATTCAGCGGATCTACGCGGCGCGCGACGCCGCCACGCTGAAGCGCGCGTTCAGCATCATGGTCTTCCTGCCTCTCGTGACGACCGGCGTCATGTTCATGATCGGGATCCTGGCGATCACGGAACTCGGGACCGTCGGCGACGCGGATCAGGTGATACCGGCGTTGCTGACCGCCTGGGCCGAACGATCGCTGCTGCTCTACATCCTCTCGGTCGTGGTCATCACCGCGGTGGTGGCGGCCGTCATGTCGACCGCCGACTCGGTGCTGCTGAGCCTCTCGTCCATCCTGGCCAAGGACATCGTCGGCGCGACGCTCCTGCGGGGGGCGCCTGAGGCGCAGCTCACCCGGATCGGCAAGCGGCTCTCCTGGGTGGTGGTGGCCCTGCTGGTGGCTGTTGCGCTCGAGCCCCGCATCACGCTCTGGGGACTGACCGAGATCAAAATGGAAATCCTGGCGCAGGTAGCGCCGCTCTTCATACTGGGTGTCGGCTGGCGGCGCCTCACCACGTCTGCCGCCCTTGCCGGCATGCTGGCCGGCTGCGCCACCTACGCCGGCCTGCTCCTGGCCGGCCGGCCGGAGGTGTGGAACATCCACGCCGGCATCGTCGCGCTCGCGGTGAACGTCGCCACGGGCGCCGGGGTGACGTTCGCGCAGCCGCGGGCCGCCTGTTCGCCGGTTGCCCCCGGACCGGCCGAAACGCGCTGAGGCGAAATCGGCGCGGAGCGCCGGCCGTCCCGCTATGACCGGAAGATGCGGAGCAGGCGGGTCAACGGGTCGTAAAGGCGATCGACGACGCGTTCCTTCAGCGGGATGATCGCGTTGTCGGTGATCATGATTTCCTCCGGGCAGACCTTCGTGCAGCACGTGGTGATGTTGCAGTAGCCGACACCGAAGGCGTTCGCCAACTCGTCGGCCCGGTCCTCGGTGTCGAGCGGGTTCATCTCGAGCGCCGCGGTGTGGACGAAGTACTGCGGGCCGATGAACTCGTGGTGCAGCCGGTGGTCGCGCAGGACGTGGCAGACATCCTGGCAGAGGAAGCACTCGATGCACTTCCGGAACTCCTGCACCCGCTCCGCGTCAGACTGCGCCATCCGCCAGGTGCCGTCCTCGGCGTCGGGCGGCCGGGGCTTGAACGGCTTGATCCGCTTCTTGACGTCGTAGTTCCACGAGACGTCGGTCACCAGGTCGCGGATTGGCGGGAACGCCCTCATCGGCTCGATCGTTACCGGCTCGTCCAGGTTGAGGCTGCTGAGGCGTGTCATGCACATCAGCTTCGGGTTGCCGTTCACCTCGGCGGAACACGACCCGCACTTGCCCGCCTTGCAGTTCCACCGGACCGCCAGATCGTTGGCCGATTCCGCCTGCACCTGGTGGACCGCATCGAGCACGACCATCCCTTCGGACACCTCGGTGGTGTAGTCCTCGTAGGCGCCCCCGTCCCGGCCGCCCCGCCAGATCCTGAACGTTGCGCTTGCCATCTCGCCCCCCGGCCCGTCAGCTCTTCTGGTTCTCGTCGATGATGCGTTGCAGGTTGTCGGGGAGCGGCGGGAGCGGCTCGCGCCGCACCTCCATGGGACCGCCCTCCGCCCGCCGGATCACGAGCGAGGTCTTGCCCCACGACTCGTCCTTCCCGAGGCAATCCTCGCGGAAGTGGGCGCCCCGGCTCTCCTGCCGTTCGATAGCCGAGCGTGTCACCGCCTCGGACACCACCATCAGGTTGCGCAGGTCGAGCGCCGTGTGCCAACCGGCGTTGTACTCCCGGTTGCCCGGCGCCTCGACCCGCTTCACGCGCTCCTGCAGCCGGAGCAGGCTGTCGAGGGCGGCGCGGAGCTCACTGTCATTCCGGACGATCCCCACCTGGCTCTGCATCAGGTCCTGCAGCTCGTACTGCAGTTGGTACGGCGCCTCGCCGCTGCCCTGTCGTTCCAGCGGCTCGAGGGCCATTTTCGTCGCCCGCTCCACCGCGGCGTCGTCGACGCGGCCCTGCCCCTGCTCCTTCGCAAACGCCGCCGCGTAATCGCCGGCGCGCTTGCCAAAGACCAGCAGATCCGAAAGCGAGTTGCCGCCCAGCCGGTTGGCGCCGTTCAGGCCGGCCGCCACTTCGCCGGCGGCGAACAGCCCTGGCACCGCCGACATCTGCGAGTCGGCGTCGACGCGTACGCCCCCCATCGCATAGTGGGTGGTCGGCCCGACCTCCATCGGCGTTTCGGTGATGTCGAGGCCGGCAAGCTGCTTGAACTGGTGGTACATGCTCGGCAGCTTCTTCCGGATGTGCTCCGCGCCCTTCGGCAGCCTCGCCTTGATCCAGGCGATGTCCAGGAAGACGCCACGGTGCGGGCTGCCACGGCCTTCGTTGATCTCCCGGACGATGCAGCGCGCCACGTGGTCGCGCGTCAGCAGCTCGGGCGGCCTCCGTGCCTCCTTGTCCCCCTGCGTGTAGCGCCACCCCTCTTCCTCGTTGTCGGCGGTCTGGTCCTTGTAGAGGTCGGGGATGTCGTCGAACATGAAGCGGCGGCCCTCGCTGTTGCGCAGCGCGCCCCCCTCGCCCCGCACTGCTTCCGTCACCAGGATGCCCCGGACCGACGGCGGCCAGACCATCCCGGTCGGATGGAACTGCACGAACTCCATGTCCAGCAGCTCGGCGCCGGCACGGTAGGCGAGCGCCTGTCCGTCGCCGGTGTACTCCCAACTGTTCGACGTCACCTTGAAGGCGCGGCCGATGCCACCCGAGGCCAGGACGACCGCCTTGGCCCTGAAGACCCGGAACCGTCCCCGCTCGCGGTCGTAGCCGAACGCGCCGACAACCCGGTCGCCGTCCTTCAGCAGCTCGACGACGGTGCACTCCATGTGCACGTCAATTCCCTGGTGGATGCCATGGTCCTGCAGCGTCCGGATCATCTCCAGCCCGGTCCGGTCACCGACGTGCGCGAGGCGCGGATAGCGGTGGCCGCCGTAGTTGCGCTGCAGGAGCCGCCCGTCGGCTGTCCGGTCGAAGACGGCGCCCCACGCCTCGAGCTCGCGCACCCGGTCGGGTGCCTCCTTCGCGTGGATCTCCGCCATCCGCCAGTTGTTCAGATACTGCCCGCCCCGCATCGTGTCGGCGAAGTGGGCTTCCCAGGAATCCCGGTCGTCCACGTTGGCGAGGGCGGCCGCGATCCCCCCTTCGGCCATCACGGTATGCGCCTTGCCAAGGAGCGACTTGCAGACCAGGCCGACCGAGACGCCCGCCGCGGATGCCTCAATCGCTGCGCGGAGGCCGGCGCCGCCGGCGCCGATCACGAGGACGTCATGTTCGAATGTCTGGTAATCCATCGTACGGTTGCGTGATCAGAGCAGGCGCAGGTCGGTCCAGATTCCCATCGCGCAAAGCCGCACGTAGAGGTCGGCGAAGGCGACCCAGACAAGGCTGAGCCAGGCGTAGAGCATGTGACGCCGGTTCAGGCAGCTCACGCAGTCGTAAGCCATTTTCTGCACGGGATTCTCCGAGATGCAGTCGCGCCGGCCGCCGACGATGTGGCGGAGCGAATGGCAACTGAACACGTAGGTGCCGAGCAGGACGACGTTGAGCGCGAGCACCAACGTGCCCACTCCGATGCCGAACGACACGCTACCGGCCGGGTCCTCAAACCAGAGCGCGTTCCAGACACCGTACGGAAAGAACACGAGGATCCAGATGAGTGCGAAATACAGGAAGTAGCGGTGGACGTTCTGCAGGATCAGCGGGAACGAGTTCTCGCCGCGGAAGACGTTCCGCGGTTCGCCGACCGCGCACGACGGCGGATCGGCCCAGAACGCCTGGTAGTACGCGCCCCGGTAGTAGTAGCAGGTAAACCCGAAGCCGAGCGGCGCCCAAAGGATCAGGAACGTGGGCGAGTACGCAACGGGTAGCCACGCCGGCCACCACGCCGGCGACGGCCCCAACATGGCATGCGGCGAGTCGCCCAGGAGCTCCGGCGAGTACATCGGCGACAGGTAACCGCCGTATGCGTAGTACTCGCCCTGGAACGCGGCCCACGTCGAGTAGACGACGAAAGCCGTGAAGCCGGCAAGGGCAGCGGCCGGCTGCAGCCACCAGGTATCGCGCCGGGAAGTCTCACCAAATCCCCGCACCGGTATTGCACTCTGTATCCGCTCCATCTGCTGCTCCACTGCGCCGAGAGGAATTGGACCCGAACACAGCCCGGTGCCGCCGGAACCGTGCAGAGAATATCACTTGGGGTGACGGTATAAACTTAGGCTTCGCGCGATGAGGGAAGGGTGCGTTCCTGGCGAACGCGCTCGTCGGTAAGCTGTTGGCGCGCCGGACGCAGCCACGCTCTGGTGCCCCAAGACGGAGGGAACCGGAATGTCACTCAGAATCAACAATATCGCACCCGACTTCACGGCGGAGACGACGGAGGGGCCGATCAGCTTCCACGAGTGGATCGGCGACGGCTGGGCGATCCTCTTCTCGCACCCGAAGGACTTCACGCCGGTGTGCACCACCGAACTCGGGACCGTGGCGGGGCTGCGCGACGAGTTCGCGAAGCGAAACTGCAAGGTGCTCGGCATCAGCGTCGACGGCGTGAGCGACCACGCGAAGTGGTCGCAGGACATCGCCTCCTTCAGTGGAAACCCGATGAACTACCCACTGATCGGCGACCCCTCGCTGGCGGTTGTCAAGCAGTACGACATGCTGCCGGCGGATGCGGGCGACACCTCGGCGGGGCGCACGCCGGCCGACAACGCCACCGCGCGGTCGGTCTTTCTGATCGGCCCCGACAAGCGGATCAAGGCGACGCTCACCTACCCGATGAGCACCGGGCGAAACTTCGACGAGATCCTTCGCTTGCTCGATTCGTGCCAACTCACCGCGCAGAAGAAGGTGGCGACCCCCGCCAACTGGAAGCAGGGGAACGACGTCATCATCCTGCCGGCGGTGAGCGACGACGAAGCGAAGGCGCTCTACCCGGATGGGTGGCAGAGGCCGCTGCCCTACATCCGGGTGGTGCCGCAGCCGAAGTAGCAGCCCATGCGGGCGACGGTTGGATCAGTGGATGACCGTATCGTCGCCCATCTCCTCCAGTAGCTCCAGGTGGGTAGTCTCGAGGGCGCGGACGACCTGGATCGCCAGGTCCATCGCCTCGAGGCCGGTGCGCTCGGACCCCTCCGTCCGCAGGCGCTTGCGCGTTGCGCGTAAGGTGCGCAGCACCTGCGCCCGATCGAAGCGCTGACCCGCGCAATGGTCACAGAATGCCATTTCGACCCGCCTTCCTCGTTGGTGTTGCTCGCTCCTCATCGCGCGTGACAACGAGTGCGTCGCTCGATCGCCACCGCTCGGGTTGCTAGTCCGCCTCCATGTGCGGGTAGCGGTAGTCAGTCGGCGGCGCAAAGTTCTCCTTCGTCGTCCGGGCGCTCACCCACCGGATCAGGTTAAGCGCGCTACCTGCCTTGTCATTCGTCCCGGAAGCCCGCGCTCCGCCGAACGGCTGCTGCCCCACCACCGCGCCGGTCGGCTTGTCGTTGATGTAGAAGTTCCCCGCCGCGTTCACGAGGGTTCGGTGCGCGAGATCGATCGCCTGGCGGTCGGTCGCGAAAATCGCGCCGGTCAACGCGTAGGGCGACGTCCGATCGCACAACTCGAGCGTCTCCGCGTACCGGTCGTCGTCGTAGACGTAGACCGTCATCACCGGGCCGAACAGCTCCACCTCCATCGTCCGGTAGTGCGGGTCGTGGGCCCGGATCAGCGTCGGCGCGACGAAATAGCCGCTCGAGTCGTCGCAGGCGCCACCGCAGACAATGTCGGCGTCGGACGCTGCCCGCGCCTCGTCGATCGCGGTCTTCTGTGTCCTGAACGAAGCGGCGTCGATCACGGCGCCCATGAAGTTGGTGAGATCCGCGACATCGCCGTAGCGGATCCCCTCGATCTCGTGGCACCAGTCGTCAGCGTGCCCGTCCCAGAGGGACTTCGGGATGTAGGCGCGGCTGGCCGCGCTGCACTTCTGCCCGGTGTACTCGTAGGCGCCCCGGATCAGACCGGTCCGGAGGACCGCCGGGTCTGCCGACGGGTGCGCGAAGATGAAGTCCTTGCCGCCCGTCTCCCCGACGATACGGGGATAGCTCCGGTAGTTGGCGATGTTTGCTCCCACCGTGCGCCACATCCCCTGAAACACCTCCGTGCTGCCGGTGAAGTGGACGCCGCCGAGCGACGGATGGTTCATCGCCGGCTCGCCGATCGTCCCGCCGCTTCCCGGCACGAAGTTGATGACGCCGTCGGGCAGTCCTGCCTCACGGAGCAGTTCCATCAGGTACCAGGCAGACAGCACCGCAGTGGAGGCGGGCTTCCAGACCACCGTGTTACCCATCATCGCCGGGCCGGTCGGCAGGTTGCCGGCAATGGCGGTGAAATTGAACGGCGTGACGGCGAAGATGAATCCTTCGAGCGGACGGTACTCGACGTAATCCCACATCGCCGCCCCGCTCCCCGGCTGTTCGCCGAAGATCTGCGGCATGAACGACACGTTGTACCGAAGGAAGTCGATCAGCTCGCAGGCGGCATCTATCTCCGCCTGCATGATCGTCTTGCTCTGGTTGAGCATCGTCGCCGCATTCACGACCGGGCGGTACTTGCCGGCAAGCAACTCGGCCGCCCGCAGGAAGACCGCGGCGCGCGCTTCCCACGGCAACCCGGCCCAGCCGGGACGTGCCGCCTCGGCCGCCGCCACCGCCTGCGCCACGGTCTCCGCGTTACCCTTGTGGAACGTCGCCAGCACGTGGCGGTGGTTGTGGGGCATTACCGCCCGGCCGATGTCGCCGGTCCGGACCTGCTGGCCGCCGATAACGAGTGGGATCTCTATCTGTTCTCCGGCGCAAGCGTCAAGGTGCGCTTGCAACTCCTTGCGCTCCGGCGAGCCGGGAGCGTAGGAGCGGACCGGCTCGTTGACGGGGGCGGGCGTATTGGTACGGGCGTTGATCATTGCGGAACGGCTCCTCTTCCCCTAAAGCGTACAGCACCACCGATGAGCCCGTCTCAGCAGTTGCCGAAGCGGGACGGCGCCGTGAAATTGAGCGCGGGATCTTGCTTCCGGTCCACGAGGAGATCGCCCAGGAGGCTCGCGGTGAGCGGGGCCAGGAGGATCCCGTTCCGGAAGTGGCCACAGGCGTACACGAGCCCCGGCACGGAGACCGAACGACCGATGACAGGCAACGCATCCGGTGTCGCCGGGCGCAGGCCGACGCGCGCCTCGAGGAAAGACGCCTGCCCCACTTCGGGTGCGACCCGCGCTGTGGCGTCGATGAGCGAACGGACCCCCGCCACGGTGGCCCGCTCGTCGAATCCCACCTCCTCGACAGTTGCACCCACCAGCACCGTGCCGTCACTCCAGGGCACCAGGTAACAGTCCGGCGCCCAGACGACCCGGCGCAGCGGCGGCGTCGGCCAGCCAACGTGCAGGATCTGCCCCCGCACCGGCCGAATCGGGAGCTGCGTCGCGCCGTCCACCTCGACCCGGCCGGACCAACTGCCGGCCGCGACGATTACCAACTCGCACACCATCGAGTCGGCCGAGGTGTCGATCCGGACGCGGCCGCCATTCGCCCTGACCCGCGTCGCTTCCGCCGAGGTCCGGAAGACGACTCCGTGTGCGGTAGCAGCGCGGCGCAACGCGGAGGTCAGCTCCGAGGCCCCGACGAAACCGTGCGACTCGACCAGCAGGCCTGCCGTCACCGACGGGGCGAGGTGCGGTTCCGCCTCGCGGACCGCGGCCCCATCGAGCCGTTCGGACGGAATCCCCCGCTCCTTGCAGGTGGCATGAATCGCGTCGAGCTGCGCCGCTCCTCGCTCGTCCCAAGCCACCTCGAGCGTGCCGCTCCGGACGTACTGCACGGCGGCGCCGGAATCTTCCACGACCCGCGCTACGAACTGATCGTAGAGATCGAGGCTGCGGACGGCGAGGTCGAGCAACGTCCCCCGGCCGTGCGCCTCGATGAACGGAGCGAGCACGCCAGCGGAGGCTTGGGTCGCCCCCTGACCGACTTTCCGCCGGTCGATCACCCGCACCCGGACGCCGCGCCGGGCCAGTTCGTAGGCGACCGCACAGCCGACGATGCCGGCACCGATCACGACGACATCGGACGATTGGTTCACGGTGGTGCGAGGCTTCCGATTCGGTCGCAGCCCGGACCGATCAGTGTACTACGGTCGGCTACCGTTCGGCCGTACCGTCGGTGAGATCCGGCTCATCGTAGTAGTCCACCTTGTCGAGCGGCATGACGACGCTCGTCAGCACGTTGAGCAGATGGCCGCCAATCCCCTTGTAGTAGCGCGCGGCCAGGATGAAGGCAGTCGTCGTGGCCGCATCCAGGTTTCCCTGCCCGACCCGCGCGACCAGCCGGTCGCACTGCCGCGCGAGCGCACGCGCCTCCCGGATGAGCGGAAGCGCCTCGTCCCGCTCCGCGCGCTGGAACACGTCCGCAACTTCCTCGAACACCCGCTCTACGCCGGTACGGATCACCCTCAACTCGTCGAGCAACCGGCCGGACGGGAGCGGCTCGGGATGAAGGTCGATGATCTGCGAGAGGTTCTTCGCGTAATCTCCCAGCCGTTTCACATCCTTGACGAGCGTCATCAGGAGCAACGAGTACGGAATGTCCGCCTCGTTGCCCGCCACCGCCAAGTGGATCACCACCTGCCGACGGATCGTCTGCTCCAGCGCGTTCACCTGGGCGTCGCGCTCGTACCGCTCTGCCCGCTCGGTGGGGCTGCCGTCGCCGCTCTCGCCGAAGAACATCCGCGCGGCCGTCAGGTTCAGTTCGCGCGTCAATTCCAGCATCCGCACGAAGTTCCGGCCCATCCCGGCCAGCGGATCGCTCTTCCCGAATATGGTCAACAGCTCGCGCAGCATCGACTTGCCCGCACCCGTCGTTCGCTCTCAGTCAAGCAGCCGCGTGACGAAGATCAGCAGCGCCGGGACGCCGTACGCCAGCAGGAACACCCCCAGCACGGTCAGCTTGCGCGACCGGAGGGCCAGCGCGGTCACGCCGCGCGCCACGCCGAGCGGCACCCGCCGGACTGCGCGGACCGGATAGATCAGCAGCATCCCGCTCAAGTTGAACAGCAGGTGGACCAGCGCTATCTGCAAGCCGGCGGCGGCGTTCGGTCCCGAGACGGCGAGGGCTGCGATCAGCGCAGTCACGGTCGTCCCGACGTTGGCGCCGATCGCCACCGGGAACGCCTGCTCGAGGGCAATCAGGCCCGCGCCGCCCAGCGGTACGAGCAGCGAGGTCGTGATGGAGCTCGACTGCACCATCACAGTCACGATGCAGCCCACGAGAATGGCTACGATGGCGCTCGCCTGCAAGGCACCGTTGACCATCCGCTCCACCCGCGAGTGAACCGCCGAGCGAAGCACCTTGACCAGCACGAAAAGCGCAACGAAGATGCAGCCTGCGCTCAGCCCGATCAGCACGACCGCCTGCGCCCCCTGAACCGGGATGAGCGCGGCGAGCCAGGCGAGCGGCGCATAGCCCAGGTCGATCGCACTACTGAGCGGGCTCTCGTACTCCATACCCCCGATCCGGTCGCCAAGCAGACCGGCCATGGCGATGGCGGTGGTTCGAAGGTAGCCCGTCATCAGCTCCAGCGGCAGCAGAATCATCACCGTCAGGATGTTGAAGATGTCGTGGCAGATGGCGATGGGAAAGGCGCGTCCGAACTCGTCCTTGCGGCCGATGTGAGCCAGCGACACCAGGGTCGCCGTGACCGTCGTACCGATGTTTGCCCCCATCACCATCGGGATGGCGTTGCCGAGCGGCAGAGGGTTCTCCGGCGCAGCCACCAGGCCGACGACCATCGCGGTGGTGACCGACGAACTCTGCACCAGCGTGGTGCCCAGCAGGCCGACCACGAGGCCGACGAACGGGTTGGAAGTGGCGGCGAAGAAGCCCTCGATGATGTCCTGGCCTAACAGCTCGAAGCCTTCACCCAAGCCGTTGACACCAACCAGGAAAACAAACAGGAAGCCTAGTGCGCTCAGCAGGCGGAGAGCCAGAGCGGGCCGGGAACCAGGGGCCGGCGAGGTGTCAGGCACGTCGACTTGGAAGCTTCCAGCTCTCTCCGATGCTCGGCCGGCCCCTCATCCGACGCAGGCGGGCGCATTCTACATCACGCGGTTAGTCCGCGGGTTTCAACGGTGTGTCGGCTGCCTTTCCAATCGGGCGGGATCGGGACATAATCGAATTGAGGCACGGAAGACGCCGGCAGGCTGCTTGCCGCCTTGCCGGCGGGACGAGGAATGCCGACATGGAAATGAGACCCGCGGCGTTCATCGCTGCCGCCGCCGTGATGGCGGGTGCAGCAGGTATCGGCGCTTACTTCGCCGTGCGCGACAACGCGGACTCGGGCGCCGCCTCCGGGCTGGAAGGGCAACTGGCAATGGCCGGTACCGCTGGCGTCGCGATGCCGGTGGACGCCACCGAGCAGGTAGTCGAACCGGCCACGCTCGAACCGGAACCGGAACCGGCCGAGCCTGAACCGCCGCCCGCACCCCGCGCGGCAGAACGCCGCGCGACACCGCCGCCTCCGGCGCCACCGCCAGCCCCGGCGCCGGAATCCGAACCGGAACCGGTGTTCCAACCGGAACCCGAGCCCCGCCCGGAACCGTCCGAAGCCACCGGCACGTCCCCGTCGCAGCCGGCCGACGACGACGGGTCCGGCGCCTCTCCGGAGGCCGCGGCGCCCGATCCGAACCGCGACGCTCCGGACGACCTCCCCCGGATCGACGGCTGGCGTCGAGCCGAGCGCCCCGCGGACGCAGCGGCTGCGGATCTGCCCGGCTCGGAGACGGCCGCCGAAGCCGCGCCGGTTGCCACCGACGCCGACGGCTGGCCGGTCTCCCGCACGGCGGAAGCGGCCGGCAGTTCCGCCACCGCCGGCGGCGGCGGAGACATCGACCGTCCCGGTTCGCCGGCGCCGCTCGTAGCGCCGGTGGCCACGGAAGTCGTGCTTGACGCCGACTCCGTGATCGGCCTGCAGATCGACACGCATGTCTCGAGCGACACCGCCGAAGTGGAGGACGACGTGCAGGCGCGGGTCACCCGCGACGTTATTGAAGAGGACGGCGTCGTGATCCCGGCCGGGACCGTCATCATGGGCTCGGTCGTCCTGGTCGAGCAAGCGGGGCAGTTTCGCGGCAGGGCGCGCCTCGGCGTGCGCTTCCACACGATCGTCTTCGACGACGGTGTGGAGACACCGATCATGACCGAGACGGTCTACCGCGAGGGCGAACCGCAGGGGAAGGAGAATGCCGCGAAGGTGGGAGGCGGCGCCATCGCCGGCGCGATTCTGGGCGCCATCTTCGGCGGTGGCCGCGGTGCGGCGATCGGTGGGGCGGCCGGCGCGTCGGCCGGGACAGCCGCCGCCGCTGCAGGCGACGGCGAACCGGCCACCCTGGTGGCCGGCGCGACAGTGACGGTCCGGCTGTCACGGCCCGCCACGATCGCGGTCGAGCCGTAACGCGGACGTTCAGCGGATGCAACGCTCCCCTGCTACAGTGCGCGCCGTGCCGCAGTCGGACGAGATCGCGGAAGCGGTCCTGAACCGCGACGAAGTGATCCGGTACCTGCAGGGAGGCGGCGGCCGCACCCCCGACGAGGCCCAGGCCGCCATTCAGGGTTATCTCGACGAACTCCGCACGACCCAGCGGTATCGGATGTACCGCGCGTTGCAGCACCCGGTCTACCCGATCCTCCGGAAGATCGAACGGATCGGCGAGCGGATCGACGTCGTCCGCACCGCGACGCGCCAGGGCCGTGTCATCTACGCGTCGAACCACAAGAGCCACATCGACTATCTGGTCCAGCCGCTCGTCCTGGACGACAATGGCATCCGCCCGCCGGTGATCGCCGCCGGCATCAACCTGTTCGGCGGCGCGCTGGGTCTGATCCACAAGCATGTAACCGGCGCCATCCCGATCCGCCGCGAGACGAAGGACCCCGCGTACCTGGTCACGCTGAAGGCCTACGTCGCCGAGTCGTTGCGGCGCACCGACCTGTTCCTTTATCTCGAAGGGGGACGCAGCTACAGCGGCGCGCTCAAGCCATTCAAGACGGGACTGCTTCATGCCGCGGCGTCCGCGAAGCGGAGCGACACCGTGATCGTCCCGACCGCGATCGCCTACGACCTGGTACTGGAGGATTTCATCCTGTCGCGCCAGCAGGTGAAGCGCCTCCAGCGGCCGTTCAGCCAGGAGGTGGCCGAGATGATCCGCTACGCGGTCGGCTACCGCTCGCGCAGCATCGTCACCTTCGGCGATCCGATTACTTTCGACGGCTGCGACCCGGATGACCGGCGCGACATGGTCCGCCTGCAGCGCCGGATCCGCGACGCGGTCGGCCGCTGCTACAAGGTGTTGCCGTCAGCCCTGCTCGCAGCCGCCCTCCGGCCGCCGATGGAGCGGGCCGCGCTGGAGGACCGGATCGATCGGTTGATCGAGATCCTGCAGTCCACCGGCGCCAACCTGGATGTCACGACCGGCCGCGAGTCGCTCGACATGGCGACCGAGCCGCTGGCAACGCGCGGCATCATCGTGGTCGAAGGCAGTCGCTACCGTGTGCGGCAGCGGCTGGTGCTCCGCTACTACGCGCGCACCATCGAGCACCTGCTCAGACCGCGCGGCGAATCCGTCCTGACCCATTGAGAGGCGGCGCTGGCGATCGTGTTTACCCTTGCTTGTTGACCGGCTCTCCCGCTGGCTCTTCCTGACCGCCGCCGACAGCCGCCTGCTGAAGGCAGCGGCAACGCGCTACGGCATGCGCGGCCCTGGCTCCCCCGCCGGAAGGTTCATCGGCGGGCGCGACATCCCGGAGGCCATCGAATCGGCGCGCGCCATCGAACGGCACGGGATGACGCACACGTTCAACTATCTGGGCGAGCATGTTCGGACGAAACAGGCGGCGGCGGAAGCGACGACGGCCTACGGGACGGTCATTGACCAGGTGCGCGCCGCGAAGCTTGAGTGCAACCTCTCGATCAAGCTGACCCAGCTTGGCCTGGAGATCGACCAGGGCCTCTGCGAAGCGAACCTGGAGAGGATCCTGCAGAAGGCGGAGGCGGCCGGCTGTTTCGTCCGGATAGACATGGAGCATTCCGCGCTCCTGGACACGACGCTGCGGATTGCGGTGTCGGCGCGCGAACGTCACGCCGATGTCGGCACCGTTCTGCAGTCGATGCTGAAGCGGACGCCGGACGATCTCGCCCGCCTCAACGAGGCGCGGGTGGCGGTCCGCCTCGTGAAGGGCGCCTACCGGGAAGAGCCGGATATCGCATTCCCCGACAAGCGGGACGTAGACCACGCGTTCGCCCGGCTCGCCGAGACGCTGCTCGAATCGGGTATCGAGCCCGCGTTCGGCACGCACGACCCACGAATGATCACGGCAGTGAACGCGGCGGCAGCGGCGCGCAATATCCCGGCCGAGCGCTACGAGTTCCAGATGCTCTACGGAGTCCGCCGGGACCTGCAGGCCGCGCTTGCCGCCAAAGGCTACGGCATCCGCATCTACCTTCCCTTCGGCGCCGACTGGTTTCCCTATTTCATGCGCCGCCTTGCCGAACGTCCCGCCAACGTTCTTTTCGTCGTCCGCAGCCTGCTCTACGAACAACTGGGCGCTCAGCGCCGATAGCGAAGAGCGTGGCCGCAGCCTACCCGCGGTCCGGATCGTCGCGCCACTGTACGTTGGAGTACCACGTCAGGAGCGCCACCCAGGATCGGTCACTCTTCAGCGTCCAGGGGGTTCGGAGACCGATCAGGGGATTCGGCTCCATCCGTTGCATCGGCCGGCAGGCTGCCCCGATGATCAGGCACAGCACGCCCGCGGCGGTAGCCCGACCCCCCTCCATCGACGCCGGGCAGCGTCCGTACGCCACCGCCAGAACGGTGTGTCCATCAACTTACGACGTGGCCAGCCGGCCCTGCCGGACAGGGTAGCGCCGCGTGTGCCGCACGTCGAGACGCCAGTCGTAGTAGGTCAACTCGACGGCGCGGCGGCCAAGCATGAGGCAGCAGAACCCGTTGTTGCCGCGGCCGGGACGGAGACCGAGAGCTTCCGGGAACCGCGGCGCGGTCTCTCCCCACGCCAGCTCGGCGGTGGGCGACGAAAGCTCGGCTACAGTGCGGCGGGAATAGGGGTAGCCGCCATGACCGATGCAGCTTCCGACGAAGGGCGCCGCGTCCGAGGGATGGTAGAGCGCGCAGTGATGTTCGTCGCCCCAAAACCAGAGGTCGACGAGGCGATCCGCCACGGCGTCGCGCACAAGGTCGTCGGTCAGTAGCGGGCGCGGCCCGCTCCGCCCGTACGGCTCGCTCTGGGTCAACAGGATGTTCACCTGGCGGCGCTCGCGGCCGCGATGCAAATGATCGCGGAGCCAGTCGAGCACGGCGGCGTCGCGGCAGCGGCCGTTCCCGGCATACGCCGTATCGAGCGCCACCACCTGGTAGCCGTCGTTCGAGAGGCAGAAGTAGCTCCCCTCCTGCGGCTGTTCCTGGATGCGTCCGGCGCGGCCGCGGCGTCGCTTCTCTTCGAGGAACGCGAAATAGGGAATGCCGTGCGAGTCCATCTCGTGGTTCGCATTCAGCGCGTAGAAAGGCATCTGCCGGAGCACCCAGCGGTCGAACGCACGGTCGAAGCAGCGCGCGAACTCGCTGGCGGTCCCCGTGTAGTAGATGTCGCCCAGGTGGATAGCCTGGCCGGCGCCGACCACCGTGCCGACATGTTTCGCGATGTAGCGGGCGTGGTAGTAGCCGGTCCCCCAGTCGGAGAAGAGTGCCACGACGGCGGTGCCGTCCGACTCGCGGGTGCGCAACGGATAGCGGAAACCGGTGGGGGACCCGTCGTGTCGCGGCAAGGACGGCTTCGGCGTCGCCAGGCGCACGCCCCATGCGGTGACGGCGGTCACGACCCACGCCGCCCAGTCCGCGCGCGTCTCGAACTGGCGGCGCGCGGGATCGATCCGGATGGTGCGGCCGCGCGCGTCGTAGCCGGGAAAGCGAAACGGGATCGGCAGGTTGACGTGGCGTTCCTCGGCACCGTCCGCCTCGAGCGCTGCCGCCAGCGTCTCCGCCGGTGCTCGGAGGACACCCTCGGCATCGTCGAGCAACGCCGCCGCGCGCGCAACCGACGGTGCGGCCCCAAGCGCTGACGGTGCGGCTCCCAGCGCCCTCGGCGAATCGTCCCGAAGCAGCGACTGCAACGCGCCGACATCGTCAAGGTTGGCGATCCGACCGGCGGGTGAGGAGGTCGCACGAAGCCCCTGAGAAGCGATGGAAACCATTATTAATATATTATGGTTATTTCATTAACATGCAAGACCGTTCCCCGGGGTCCATATTTAATATATGAGGTTTACAATTAATATAAAGTCTCCTTGCCTTGGGGTAGCCCCCCTGGCGTTGATCCTCAGGAACGTGCCGCGATGCACGACTGGACTCGGCGCAACCGATGATCGCGCCCTTATGGCCTTCCCGGCTGTTTCTACTCCACCCGGTCGGCGACGAAGATGTTGGTGTCGTTTCACACGACGTTGATCACGATGAGGCGCTCGAGCCCCTCGAAGTCTGCCGGATTGCGCGTGTAGAGCGGCAGGTCGTTCGCGAGAGCGATGGCGGCGATGAGCAGGTCAGCCAGACGCCGGCGCGTGGACCGGCCACGCCCCTTCACGGCAGCGTAGACCCGGCCGTACGACCGGGCGGCTGCCGCGTCGAAGGGCAACGGATCCCACAGCGAAGCGGCCCAGACCAGACGATCCTGCCGCCGACTCCGTTCCTCCCGGTCGCTCGTGGCATGAGGACCCGCGGCGAGTTCCGCGAGCGTGATGGCGGAAATCGCTGTCTCGTTGGGCAGGCAGTCGCCGTCGATGAGGTCCAGGTCGATCACGATCGACGTATCGAGCAGGCCGCGAACGACACCTGCATTCTCCCTCGGGGACGACTGGCTAGCCACCCGAGAAATCCACGGAGGGGTCCGCGAGTGCGTCGAGGTCGGCGCGGAACCGCACGGCATCGATCCTCGGCGCCGTGGACGCGGCGGCTGCGATCCTGGCGCGCGGGACGAATCGGTGCGTGAGAATCGGCCCCAGTTCAGCGACCGGTGTGCCATTCCGGGTCACGACGATCCGCTCGCCCCCCTGTACGTCTCGCAGAATGGCCGCAGACTCGTTCCGAAGCTGTCGCTGCGAAATGGTACGCATCCCAGCAGCGTAGCAGATTGTAGCGCCTTGTAGCACATTGGACGTCGTTCTGGCGGTCCTGGATTGTGGCCGCACCGATCCGCGACCCCGCGGCTTCAGGGTAGCCGGTGCTCACACAGGACGGCGGCTGAGCGGTCCGCCGCTGTTCCTACTCCACCCAGTCGGCTATGAAGACGTTGGTGTCGCCTTCCGCGGCGGCGTTGCGGTTGGACGCGAAGATGAGCCGCGAGCCGTCAGGTGAGAACATCGGGAAGCCATCGAACGTGTCGTTGTGGGTGATCTGCTCGAGGCCAGTTCCGTCGAGGTTCACCATGAACAGGTCGAAGTTCCGGCCGTCCGGGTTGTGGAGATTCGACGAAAAGATGATCCGCTCGCCGTCGGGATGCCAGTACGGCGCGAAGCTGGCGCCGCCGAAGTCGGTCACCTGCTGCACGTTGCCGCCGTCGGCGTCCATCACGAACACCTCGACCGCCGTCGGCCGCCACAGGCCTTCGTCCAGCAGCCTCTTGTAGTCGTCGTACTCCTCGCCGTTCGGGATCTCGCGGCCGCGGAAGATGATCTTCGAGCCGTCGGGCGAGAAGAACGGACCGCCGTCAGGACCCTGGCGGTGCGTCAGGCGGCGGACATCGGAGCCGTCCGGGTTCATCGAGTAGATCTCCATGTCGCCGTCGCGCACGCTGGTGAAGACGATCCGGCCGTCCGGTCCGACCGTCGCCTCGGCGTCGTAGCCCGGCGTGTCGGTCAGCCGCTCGACGCCGCTGCCGTCAGGTGCGGCACGGAAAATGTCGAAGCTGTCGTAGATGGCCCAGACGTAACCCATCGCAAAGCTGGGGGGCGGGGGGCATTCTGCGCCGCCGAGGTGCGTCGAGGCATAGACGATCGATTCGCCGTCCGGGTAGAAGTAGCCGCAGGTGGTGCGTCCTTCGCCCGTGCTCACCATCTCCTGGTTCGACCCGTCGAGAGCCATCCGGAAGATCTGATCGCAGGGAACCCCCTCGCGGGTCGACTGAAAGATGATCTGGGAGCCGTCGAACGAGAAGTACGCCTCGGCGTTCTCGCCACCGAAGGTGAGCTGGCGGATGTTCGCGAGGTGGACTTCCGTGTCTCCCCCGGTATCTGCCGCGCCGACGTCAGCCGCGGGAGGCGCTTCTTCGGCCGGGTCCTCGGCGGGCGCGCCGCACGCGATGGCGAACGACAGTACGACGCCGATCAGCGCGAACCGGGAACGCGGGTTACTCATCAGCACGACTTCCTCCTGGCGGCTACTGCCTGCCCACGATCTCCAGCAGGCCGAGCGTCAGCCATGGTACATAGGTGATCACCAGCACGCCAATGCCCAGGATGATCAGCAGCGGCACCGACGCGCGGTAGACGTCGAGCAGCGGCCGGTCGAACCGGTACGAGGCCAGGAACAGGTTCAGCCCGACCGGCGGCGTCAGATACCCCAGCTCCAGGTTGGCGATGAAGATGATGCCGAGATGGACCGGGTCCACTCCATACGCCGCGCCGATCGCCGCGATGAGGGGCACGACGACGACGATCGCCGAGAAGATGTCCATCACGCAGCCGACCATCAGCAGGAAGACGTTGAGCGCCAGCAGGAACAGCAGCGGCGACTCGATCCGCGCCTGCGTCCACTCCAGCAGGCGGAACGGGATATCGACATCCACCATGTAGGCGGTGAAGCCCTTGGCGACGGCCAGGATGATCAGCACGCCGCCGATCAGGACGACGCACTCGCGGAACGCGGTGCCGAGCCCCGGGCCGAGGCGGAAGTCGCGGTGGACCAGGCCGGTCACGATCGCAGCGTAGAGCGCCGTCAGCGCCGAGGTCTCGACCAGCGTCGCGCGGCCGCTCAACAGCGCGCCCAGCACGACGACCGGCAGCAGCAGCTCCCACTTTCCCTGCCAGAGCGCGGACAGCGCCTCGGGCGCGGCGAACGTGCGGCGGCCGGCCCCGGTCAGCATCCCTTCGCGCATCCCCCAGGCGGCGACCATGCCGATCAGCAACAGGCCGGGCAGGATGCCGCCGATGAAGAGGTTCTCCGGCGCCGTCTGCGCGACGATGGCGTACAGGATGAGCGGCATTGCCGGCGGCAAGAGCAGTCCGAGCGATCCGGACGCGGTGAGCAGGCCGACCGAGAAGCGGTCGCGGTAGCCGTCTCTGAGCAGCGCCGGCAGCAGCAGGCCGCCCAGCGCCAGGATCGTCACGCCGGAGCCGCCGGTGAAAATCGTGAAGAACGCGCAGACCACCGTGCAGACCACCGCCGTGCCACCCGGCATCCAGCCGACGAGCGCGCGGAAGACCCGCAGCAGCCGCTCGGACGACTGCCCCTGGGCCAGGATGAACCCGGTCAACGTGAAGAGCGGGATGGACGGCAGGTGCGGCTCGGTCGCCAGGTCATAGGCGTAGAGCGGCACCGCCGCCGGGTCGAACGCGTCGACCATGTAGAGAAAGACCGCCGCGCCGGCCAACACCGTGAAGATCGGCGCGCCGACAAGCGCCGCCACCACCACCAGCAGCACCCAGGGCCACCCGGCGCCCCCTGCGACGATGCACGATGCCTCGTCCACGTTCGCGCACGCCGCGCCCGTGGTACTGAGCCAGATGCCAGCGGCGATCCCCAGCGCCCCGGCGACGCGCCCTGCCCAGGTTCCCGCTCCCCACGCGAGGCGAACGGCGATCAGCCCGAACGCGAACGGCAGCACTAGCTGGAACGCCCACGACGGAATTCCGAGGGCTATCTCGCCCCCCACCTCCATCTCGATCGCGACGACGTCGATCGCCGACCAGGCGAGCAGCGCGGACACGCCGGCGCCCACCATCGCCGCGAACGCCTGCGACATGCGCCGCACCGCGCCTTCGGGAATGAACGTCGCCGTGGCGAGTGCGATCAGCTTGCTGCGCCGCGCGGCGAGTCCCGCCCCCAGGAACGCGACCCAGAGCGTCAGGTGCTCAACGAACGGAATCGATCCCGGGATCCCCCCCGCGATGAACGGACGGATGACGATCTCGGCGAGCGGCAGCAGCGCCATCGCCCCCAGGGCGCAGGCGGCGAACAACTCCTCGCCGGTGTGCAGGAAGCGAAGCAGGCGAGGCGCGCGCCCGGCCATTTACCGGTTGCGATACTCGGCACGGGCCCGAACCGCTGCGTCGTAAACGTCGGCGGGGACGCGGGTGCCACGCCAGCTAGCGGTGAGCGTCTCGACATCCGCGCGGAGGGCGGTCGCTTCGGCGCCGCTCACCGAGTGGACAGTCAGACCGCGCTTCTGCATTTCCGCCACGGCATCGCGGTCCTGGCGCGGCACCTCGGCGAAGAGGAAGTCGGCCATCGTCTCCGCACTCTCGCGGATTGCGGCGCGGTCCGCTTCGCTGATCCGTTCCCAGGCACGCTCGGTCACGACAGTGGCGCCAAAAAGGGGCCCGAGCGGCACGTCGAGCATGTGCGACGTCTGGCGGTACCACTGGAAGATGAGCGCACCGTACGGCGGGCTCGGATAAGCGTCGATCAAACCGGTGTTCAGCCCCATCAGCACGTCGGTCAGGGCGAGCGGCACCGGGTTGAAGCCGTTCTCCTTGTACCACTGCACCATCCCGTCGTCGCCAGACGCCGTGAAGAGCTTCGTCCGGCGCAGGCTGTCGATGTCGGTTACCGGATCGGCGGAAAAGATGTGGACCCAGCCGCCATGGCCCCATCCGACCAACACAAGGCCGTTGTCGGCGAGCGCGTCGCGCATCCTCGGCGTGAGTGCGTCGAGAACGTGGCGCGCCTCGGCGTCGTCCGCGAAGAAGAACGGGATGCCGAACACGTCGAACGCGTCATCGATAGCGGTCAGGGCGGGCAACGAAAACGCGGCCACCTGCGGGTTGTTCATCCGCATTCGCCGGATAATCGTCGACTCGTCGCCGGTCGTACCGCGCACCTGGAGCCGGACGCGGCCGTCGGTCGCCTGCTGCCACTCCGACGCCATCTGCTTCAGCGCGCGGTCCCAAATCGAGTTGGCGGGCAGGATGGTGCCGAGGCGCAGGTTGGCGCGCTGCGCGGTGAGCAACGCCGGAGCGGCGAGCAGCAGCAAGGCGACAACCGCAACCCGGAAAGTCGTAACCGCCCTTGTCCTGCCCGCGGCGAGCCGGGTCGCCGGAGGCCCGAACGTCTCTCTCATGGTCGAATCTCCTGCTCCGCTTCGTCGTCGAGCGGTGGGAAGAAGAGATCGTCGATATGGTCCAGCAGCACGCGCGCCTGCCGCTGTGCGATCGTGTTCAGCAATCGGTTCTCGGGCGCCTCGTCCACGTCTATGGCGATCGCCGTCTCCAGCAGCTCCCGAAACTCGTCGCGGTTCTCCTCCGCAATGGCCACGCCGGTCGCCAACGCAAGGAAAGGACCTGCATCCTCGCCCTCCGATAGCTCCACGGCACGGGCGAAGTGTTCGCGTGCCCGCTCATAGGAGCCACCCATCGCTTCACCGACCGACTCGAGCGTGATGAACGCGACGTGCAGCGAACCCCGCTCGAAGTCCTCGTCCAGCTCCAGCGCCCGGTCCAGCAAGGCGCGGGCCGCCGGCAGGTCGGCCACCAGCGCCGGTTGATCGAGGCCGAGCGAGATGGCGAGAATCCACGCGCCGCCCAGATAGTACAGGCTCTCGACATCGGCCGCTTCAAAGACCGCGACGGCACCCTCCGGATCGACAAGCAACCGCTCGGTGATGCCGGGGTGATCCACTTCGAGGTTCCGCAGGCCGTAGTCGCGCGCCCGGAGGTACATCCGGCGCGCCCGCTCGTTCAACTCGGTGGCGAGGACGTAGTCTTCCCACTCCGCGATGGCGGCATCGGCCTGTAGGAAGGCGTTGGCGTAGAGAACGAAACCGGTGTTGGCGAACAGCAGGACGTCCTGACGCTCCGGATCCGCATCCATGATCGACTCGATCGTCTTGAGGAGGAACGGGAGTGAGTCACGCGCCAGTTCCGGGTCCTCCTCCGAGAGGTAGACGGCCGGATTGACCAGCGTGGGAAGCACCGCGTTGACCGCCATCGAGCGGAGGGAGCAACCGGCGAGCGAAGCGACTACGACCAGAACTGCGGCGAAGCGGGCCGCGCTTTGAAGAGGGCTACCCATCCAGGCGTGATGT
Organism: Vicinamibacterales bacterium; assembly: GCA_965263055.1. Taxonomy (GTDB): domain Bacteria; phylum Acidobacteriota; class Vicinamibacteria; order Vicinamibacterales; family UBA8438; genus VXRJ01. The sequence goes on from OZ253581.1 coordinate 1,440,877, forward strand.
GTCTGTGCGTGACTTGTTCCGGCCAGACTCGATCATACCAGCGATACCCCGTGGCATGATCCTGGGCATGGGGGCGTTTGTGGCGATTCCGGGCGGGTGGTTCGTCATGGGAAACGATGCGGGACAGGCGGACGAGCGGCCGCCGCATCGGGTCTGGGTGGATGCGTTCGAGATGGCGGTCGATCCGGTGACGCGGGCGGAGTACGCGCGCTTCCTGCAGGCGACCGGGCGCGAACGGCCGCGGGAGTGGGACGCCCCTGCCTTCGCGCGGGAAGACCTGCCGGTGGTGGGGGTGAGCTGGAACGACGCCGTGGTGTACTGCCTCTGGCGCTCGTCGGCACGCGGCGACGGCGACGATGCCGCACCGGTTCGGTTGCCGACCGAGGCGGAGTGGGAACGCGCCGCGCGCGGCGGCCGGGACCGACGCGACTTTCCGTGGGGCGAGAACGGCGCCATTCCGGACTGGATTCCGAACGGCGGGCGCGGACCGCTCGACGGTCCCTGGCCGGTCGGTCTCGGGCCGCCGAACCGGTACGGTGTGCGGGGCATCGCCGCGAACATCCACGAGTGGTGCGCCGACTGGCACGCGCGCGACTGGTATGCGCGGTCGCCGGCGCGCAATCCATCCGGACCGCGGGGCGGAGTGCGGCGCGCGTCGCGCGGCGGATCGTGGCGCCACGCGGTGACGATCAGCCGTGTCGCCGCGCGGAGCAAGCTCGACCCGTCGTTCCGGTACACCGACTACGGCTTCCGCGTAGTGCGCGATTTGCCGGCAGGAGGCGGACGGTGAACGACCCATCCGGGGCGGGTGGCGCGCGCCCGACGCGCCGCAATACGTTACAGCTCGCGCTCGACGTCGCCCGTGCGGCACGCGCCGAAGGCGGACGCGCGCTGATCGTCGGCGGCTACGTCCGCGACCGCCTTCTCGGGGCCGAGAGCCTTGACCCGGACAACCTCGACCTCGAGGTATACGGCCTCGCGGCGGACCGCCTGCACGCGCTGCTCGATCGGTTCGGCCGCGTCGACACGGTCGGCGCCAGCTTCACCGTCTACAAGCTGGGACGGCTCGATGTCTCACTCCCCCGCACGGAGTCGAAGACCGGGAAGGGCCACCGGGGCTTCACGGTTACCGGCGACCCGTCGCTGCCGATCGGGCGGGCGGCGCGCCGGCGCGATTTCACGGTGAACGCGATCGCCTGGGATCCGCTCGACGACGAGTACATCGATCCCCACCGCGGACGCGACGATCTCGAACGGCGCTGCCTCCGGATGGTCGATCCCGAGACGTTCGGCGAGGACAGTCTGCGGATCCTCCGGGCGGTGCAGTTCGCGGCGCGGCTCGAGTTCGACGTCGACGAGCCGACGAAGGCGCGTTGCCGCGAGATCCCGCTCGACGACCTGCCGGCCGAACGGATCTGGAGCGAGATGGAGAAGCTGCTGCTCCTCGCCCGGCAGCCGTCGATCGGATTCAGGCTGGCGCGCGAGATCGGCGTCGTCGAACGTCTGTTCCCCGAGATGCACGCACTCGTCGGCTGCCCGCAGGAGCGGGAATGGCACCCGGAGGGGGACGTGTGGGTACACACGCTGCTGGTGATCGATCAGGCGCGGACGCGGATCGACGACCTGCCGCGGCCGCAGCAACTTGTGATCATGCTGGGCGCGGTCTGCCACGACTTCGGCAAGCCGGCCACCACCGCGTTCATCGACGGACGGATCCGTTCGCGCGACCACGAGGCGGAAGGGGTGGCGCCCGCCACCGCGTTCCTCGACCGGCTGAACATCCATTCGTTCGACGGCTATGACGTCCGCCACCAGGTGCTCGGCCTCGTCGCGCACCACCTGAAGCCCGGGATGTGGCGGACCGCGAGGGACGGCGTCGGCGACGGCGCATTCCGGCGGCTGGCGCGCAAGGTGGACCTGGAGCTGCTCGCGCGCCTTGCGAAGTCGGATTGCCTCGGCCGGACCGGCGATTTCGACTGCTCCGCAATGGACTGGTTCCTCGACCGTGCCCGCGCTCTCGGCGTGGAGCATGGCCCGCCGCCGCCGATCCTCCTGGGGCGGCACCTGCTGGAGCTCGGCTTTCGGCCCGGGCCGCAGATGGGCCAGCTCCTGAAACAGGTCTACGAGCGGCAGCTCAAGGGGGAGATCACCACGGTCGAACAGGCGACCACCGCGGCGCGCGAACTGATCAGCGACCTGCACTGAGCAGGCCGGCCAGCGTGTCGGGCGCAATGTTGCCCCCGCTCAGGATCGCCACCGTCGCACCGCCGTCCCCTTCGGCGTCGGCGCCGGCGCCGGTCAGGACCGCGGCAACCGTGGCGGCGCCGCTCGGCTCCACGACCAGGTGAGCGCGCGCGGCAAGCCACCGAACCGCGTCGATGATCGCGTCGTCCTCCACCGTCACTATGCGGTCGATCAGCGCCGCCGCGTGGGCATAGGTGAGGTCCCCCGGACGGATCGGGATCAGGCCGTCGGCGATGCTGTCGGCACGATCGAGCGTCACCGGCTCGCCCGCCTCGACCGAGCGGAGCATCGCCGCCGCGCCGGACGGCTCAACGCCGATGACGCTCGCCTCCGGGCGCTGGGCCTTGACGGCCGCGGCGACGCCGGAGGCGAGTCCGCCGCCGCCGATCGGCACATAGACCGTTCCGACGTCAGGCAGGTCCTCGACGACTTCCAGCCCGACCGTTCCCTGGCCCGCGATGATCTCCGGGTGATCGAAGGGCGGGATGATGGTGAGGTTCCGCTCCCGCGCCACCGCCTCGGCGCGGACTCGCCGCTCGACCGAGGTGGTTCCTTCGAACATCACCTCCGCGCCGAACGCTTTCGTTCCGTCCACCTTCACGGCAGGCGCCGTCGTCGGCATCACGACCACCGCCGTCAAGCCAAGCGTCTGCGCCGAGCAGGCGACCGCCTGCGCGTGGTTGCCGGACGAGTAGGTGATGACACCCGAGGCGACCTCGCCCGCCGCGACGAGCTGTGACATCAGGTTGAATCCGCCGCGTATCTTGAAGGCCCCGGTCCGCTGCAGGTTCTCGCACTTGAGGTGCAGCGGGCGACCGGCGGCCGAAGAGACATCGAGGATCGGCGTGCGCCGGGCGATCGGGGTGATGCGGCTTGCCGCGGCCCGGATTGCGTCGAGGGTGACCAGGGGTCGCACTCGATCACTATACTGAGGCGCCGATGTCACCGGCGCGCTCATCGCTCGTGCTCCTGCCTTTCGTCCTGTTTCTCGCCGCGCCGGCGTTGGCGCAGCCGCCGCAGGAACCGATCGGCGGGTACGTTATCGACCTGCGGGGGTCGATCATCCCCTTCAGCCGGAACGCCGACCTCGCCTCCGCGCGCGGCCTGCATCCGCCCGACACGCCAGGCGCGGGGTTCGGTTTCGACATCGGCGCGCACGTGTATCCGCTCCGCCTCTGGGTGATCACATTCGGGATCGGCGCCAACTACCACGTCGCTGCGGCCAGCCAGAGTCCGGGCGACCTGTCCCGGAACCCGGACGGTCCGTCGCTCCGCAAGACATTCACGGCGCTGTCGCCACAGGTCTCGTTCAACTTCGGCACGCGCGACGGCTGGAGTTATCTGAGCGGCGGGATCGGGCGCTCGCGCCTGTCGCTTTCCGCGGAGGGGGCCGACGCGCCGTCGCAGCCAACTGCCAACACGCTCAACTACGGCGGCGGCGTCCGCTGGTTCACGAGCGACCGGATGGCGTTCACGATTGACGTCCGGATCTACGCGATGAGCCCGATCGCGGCCACGTCCGACACGCCGGCATCGCCCCGGATGACACAGATGACACTGAACGTCGGTGTCTCGTTCCGCTGACGGCGCGCCTGCCGCGCGTGCGATCATAGGGCTCGGATGCCTCGGGCAACGCTTCTCGATTTCTTCGATGATCGGATCCGGTCCGGCCGGCCCTTTCTCGTCTACGACGGCGGCTACCGCGCGCACACCTGGTCGTACGACGATATCCGTCGCGCCGCGGGCCGGTTCGCGCGGCGCCTGCAGCGGGCGGGGGTGGCGCCCGGGACGAACATCATCCTCTGGGGGGAGAACCGCGCCGAGTGGGTGGTTGCCTTCTGGGGCTGCCTGCTGGCGCGTGCGGTCGCCGTGCCGATCGATGTCCGCGCGTCGCCCGACCTGGTGGCGCGCGTCGCCCGGATCGTCGCGGCGCGGGTCGTGGTCGCGGGACGCGATCTGCCGGCGCCGGCACTCGACGGCGTCGACGGATGGGATCTGGACGAGCTGCTGGTGGATGGCGCCTCCGGTGACGGTGACGCGTCGGACGTCGCCATGTCGGACGACGTGACGGGCGACGATCTCATCGAGATCATCTTCACGTCAGGCGCGACCGCCGAGCCGAAGGGTGTGCGCATCACCCATACGAACGTGCTGGCGAACATCGTCCCGATCGAACGCGAAATCCTCAAGTACCGCCGCTACGGCCGCCCGTTCTTCCCGCTCCGCTTCCTCAACCTTCTCCCGCTGAGCCACATGTTCGGGCAGGCGATGGCGACGTTCATTCCGCCGATGCTCGAGGGGGTCACGGTGTTCATGCGCGGCTACAACCCGGTCGACATCGTCCGGCAGGTCCGGACCCGACGGGTATCGGTCCTGGTCTCGGTCCCGAAGATCCTGGAAGTGCTGCGTGACTACGTGATCCACGAGATGCCGGAGACCGCCGCGCCGCTCGCCCGGCCGGAACATGTCGCCCGGCGGTGGTGGCGCTACCGGCGTGTCCACCGGATGTTCGGCTTCAAGTTCTGGGCGTTCGTCGTCGGCGCGGCACCCCTCGACCCGGAGGTGGAAGCATTCTGGTCGCGCCTCGGATTCGTCGTCGTCCAGGGCTACGGCCTGACTGAGACGGCGCCGATTGTCACGCTGAACCATCCGTTCCATACGCGACGCGGATCGGTCGGGACACCCATTCACGGCGTCGACGTCAGGATCGCCGACGATGGCGAAATCCTCGTGCGTGGCGCCAATGTCACCACCGGCTACTACAACGCGCCGGACGCGACGGCCGAAGCGTTCCGCGGCGGCTGGTTCCACACGGGTGACATCGGCGCGATCGACGAGGAGGGACGCCTGACGGTGCGGGGCCGGAAGAAGGAAATGATCGTCATGCCCGACGGCCTGAACGTCTTCCCGGACGACGTCGAGCGGGCGGTGCGCGAGCAGGTGGGCGTTCGCGACGCCGCGGTCGTGGCAGGCGGACCGCCGGGAACCGAGCACGTCCACGCGGTGCTGGTGATGGAGACGGATGCCGACGCGGACGTGATCGTGCGCGGCGCCAACGCGCGGCTGGAGGATCATCAACGGATCCGCGCCTTCTCGGTCTGGCCCGACGCGTCACTGCCTCGGACGGAGGGGACCCAGAAACTGAAGCGGGCGGAGGTGAAGCGCTGGGTCGAGGGAGACACCGCGACCTCGGCCGGCGAGGCGGCGGCGCATGATGGCGACGGCACGGAGGGCGGGACGGTCGAGGAGGTGGTGGCGCATTTCGCGCATGGACGTGACGTCACCGGCGCGACGACGCTGGATGAGCTGGGACTCAGCTCGATCGAGCGGATCGAGCTGATGCTGGCGCTCGAGCGCCGCTTCGACACCACGGTGGACGAGACGGCATTCGCCGCGCTCGCGACCGTCGACGATCTCCGCGCGCTGGTGGGGCACGCGTCGGCCGGCGCGGCCGGACCCAACGCGGACACGGGCGCTGCGAGGGCCCCGGACGCGGCGGCGGATGCGCCGCGCGCGGCGACCGCGGGCGGCGCGCCGGCCGGCCGCCGTGACGGCGCACTCATCTTCCCGACCTGGAGCCAGTTCGCACCCCTCCGCTGGTTCCGCCGAGTGACGCAGGCGCTCTTCCTGTTGCCGCTCGCCCGCTGCTTCGCCTGGACCCGGATCGAGGGCCTGGAGCATCTCGCCCGCACGGAAGATCCGGTTCTTTACGCCGCCAATCACCAGAGCCTGATGGACGGCCCGGTCATCCTGGCGGCACTCCCGGCGTCGCGCCGCCGCGTTGCGACCGCCGCCGCTCGCGAGTGGTTCGCACCCCACTTCCACCCGGAGCGCTTCACGCCGGGCGAGCGCTTCCGCACCAACCTCGCGTACCTCCTGGGCGTGCTCTGCTTCGACATCGCGCCACTGCCTCAGCGAACGGCAGGCACCCGCGAAGCGATGCGCCACCTCGGCACGCTCCTGGGTCAAGGCTCCTCGGTGCTGATCTTTCCGGAGGGGCGGCGGAACGTCACGGGGCGCATCGACCCGTTCCAGCCCGGCGTCGGCATGCTCGCCTCGCGCCTGCAGGTGCCGGTGGTGCCGGTCCGGATTGACGGCATCGACCACGTGCTGCCGGTCGGCGCGCGCTGGGCCCGGCCCGGCCGCGTCCGTGTCGCCTTCGGCGAGCCGCTCCGCTTCGACGGCGATGACTACGCTTCCATCGCCCGCCGGATCGAGGAGGCGGTCAAGGCGCTATAATCCCGACACACCGTGGCAAAAGACGACCTGATCGACATCCAGGGAACAATCGTGGCCGTGCACAGCGGCGGCCTCTACCGGGTGCAGTGTGACGCAGGTCACGAGGTGCTCGCCCAGCTCAGCGGCCGGATGCGCCGGTTCCGCATCAAGGTGGTCCCGGGCGACCGCGTCACCGTTGGCGTCTCCCCCTACGACCCGAACCGCGGCATCATCACCTTCCGCGCCCGCTGAACCCTCGTGCGCCCGCCTCCGGCTGATAGACTGGGATCATGTTCGATGACCCGGCCGGCGCGGAACATGACGAACCGACGCCGCCTCCCGACGAATCGAATCCGGCCGTCGCCCGGTTCCGCGCGTGTCGCTGGCACTGCGCGCTGACCGACGGCACCGAGTACTGCGGGCACCACGAGGTGAAGCCGTACGCCGGGCAGCGCGGCTTCAGCCCGACCGCCTGGTGCCCCGATTGCGACTTCTACAAGACGCGCCGGAAGCCGAAGAAGCCGGACAGCTTGGAATTCGACGACAAGTACGACGACTACTAGGAGCCCGTGGTGAAACCCCGCGTGCCTGCCGCTGCCCAGCGGACAACCGTCTACTCGCTGAACTCGCGTGCCAGATCGACCCAGTCGCCGTCCGGGGCAAGCGCCTGGTAGGTCCGCCAGTGCGGCTTGGCGTCGGTGGAGCGGCCGGTCTTCTCCAGCGTGACCGCCAGGTAGAAGTGGGCGTCGGCGTAGCTGTCGTTGACCCGCAGCGCATCCATGTAGCACCCGACGGCGTCGTCGTAGCGGCCCAGGTCGTGGTGGATGTTGCCCAGGTTGAACGCCCCCTCGAAGCAGTCGGGATCCAGCGCCAGGGCCCGCTCGTACAGAGCCTGCGCCTCCACCAGTTCGTCAAACGCATAGTGGATGTTCGCCAGGTTGACCAGCGCGGGAACGAGCGTCGGATCGAGCAGCAGCGCCTTCTGGTATGCGAGGCGGGCCCTGTTCTGCCCGTCGCCCGGCTGCTCGTCCAGCTCGGAGCCTTCCAGGAAGAAACGGGCGGCGAGCACCGCCCGATCCGACTGATGGGCGCCGCTGGCAGTGGAAGGGCGCGCCGCCAACCGGTCGCGGCGAGGCAGCGCTATGACCTTTGCCGGCTGCGCCTCGCCACGCACCGTGTCGAAGTCGAGTGAGAGCTGGCCGTCGTGCTCAGCCAACAGCAGGCGGACGGCGCCGCGGAACGAGCCGCCGGCGGCGACCTCTTCCTGAACCCGCTTGACGACACCCAGGTCCCGGAAGGTGTAGTAGGTGTCGGTGGCAGTACGGACGACCGGACGGATGAGCCCCCATTTTTCCAGGTGGCCAATCCACCGTTCACGTAGATCCGGGTACCGTTCCCTGATCCGCCGCCGGCTGTGGTAGCGCCGCTGCACCTCCTCTTCCGACGGCGTCGGCGGCTTCTGCAACGTCCGCGACATGGTAGCTCTGACCGATTCGCGCGCGCACCGCCAAGTTGACACCGAGGCCCGCTCGAACGGTGGAACGATGCAACCGTTCGATCGTAAAGTCAAGGGTGCCTGCGCTGCTTGCCGCCGATGTTGGCGGCACGAAGACTGTCTGCGGTCTGTTCACCGTGGCGGGCGGCGAGCGTCCCAATCCGATCGCGGTGGCGGAGGTGGCGACACGGGAGCACGACGGCATCGATTCGCTGCTCGCCCCGTTCCTGGATCGCCACGGCGCGGGCCGGACAATCGCGGCGGCAGTCCTCGGCGTCGCCGGACCGGTCCGCGACAACGCGTCGGATCTGACCAACGTCCCGTGGCGGATCGAGGCGTCCGCCATCACGGAGCGGTTCGGCATCCGGCAGGTCCGGCTGCTGAACGACCTGGTGGCGATGGGCCGCTCCCTCCCGGTGCTGACGGCAGACGAACTCGTGACGCTGCAGCCGGGGGATCCCGATCCGGCGGGCAACGCGGCAGTCATCGCGCCCGGCACCGGGTTGGGAGAGACGACCCTGCACCGGGTCGACGGAGAACTCATCCCGGTTGCGGGCGAGCCCGGCCACGCCGACTTCGCGGCGCGCAGCGACGCGGAAATCGACCTGCTCCGCGCGTTGATCGAGCGTTTGGGCCGCGCCTCCCTGGAGGATGTCCTCTGCGGTCCCGGCCTCGTCAACATCCACGCGGTGACGCATGGCGGCGAACCGTGCGCGTTCACCGGTGCGTCCGCCCCCGGCAACGACGACAGCCTGCCACGCCGCATCACCAGGGCAGCGCTTGACGGGCGCTGTTCCCGATGCGCCGCGGCACTTGACTTCTTTGTCGGCGCGCTTGGCGCCGAGGCGGGCAACCTGGGTCTCCGCGGGATGGCGACAGCCGGCGTCTACATCGGCGGCGGCATCGCCCCGCACATCCTCCCGGCGCTCCACTCCCCGGTCTTTCTGGAAGCGTTTCGCGACAAGGGCCCGATGACGGAGCTGATGACCGCCATGCCGGTCCATGTCATCCGGATCGATCACCCTGCCTTGCTCGGTGCGGCGGTCGCCGCCGCTCGACTGGCTGCGGGCGGGGTCGCCTGAGGGAACAGGAGCACCGCCCGCTGGTGATAAGGTGCCAGGAACAAGTTCCTAGCAGATGGTCCCGAACGTATAGCCGTCGGCGCGTAGTTTCGGGATCAGGAGGCGGACCGCATCGATCGTGTAGCTGCGGTCGGCGACGGGGTTTCGATGATGGCCATCATGCATCACGATGATGTCGCCGCCGGAGACGCGCCGGGCGAGCCGCGCCGCCAGGCCCACCGGGTCCGGCCGGCGGAACCAGTTGAAGTCCCAGAGGCTCCATCCCCAACCCACCAAGGAGTAGCCGGCGCGCTCAAGGCCGGCATACATCCAGCCGCTCCGGAAGCCGGCGTGCGGGCGGAACGCGCGACAGGGCGTTCCGCCGGCGAGTTGCTCGATGCGCGCGGCCGCGGCCTGGATCCGGCCCGCGATCGCGTCGGGCGCCAGGAACGCCCAACTGCGCGTATCCGTATGAATGCCGACCGCATGCCCCTCATCGAATATCCGCCGGACGATCGGCGCGGTGTCCTCGTGCAGATGCCGGTCGATGATGAAGAAAGTGGCGCGCGCGTCGAATTCGGCGAGGACGTCGAGCAGGTCGGGCGTAGCGGTCGGATTCGGGCCGTCGTCGAACGTCAGGTAGACCGCGGGCGGGCCGTCGCCTTCGGGCATGCTCCAGAGCGACGGCGCCGGCGCACCCACGTCGAGCAGGAAGGGGAACGGCGCGGCATGCGCCAGCGCCGCCAGACCGGCGCCGATTGCCATCAACAGCCAGAACATCGTCGGTCTCCCGATCGCCGCTACGGGCAGCGGGTGTGCACGACTATCGCCGCCATCGCCGCCATCGCTGCAGGTTGCACGGTCACCCTCGACTCGTCCGGGTGCGCCGGCGGTCCGGTCGAATCGGCCAGTGAAGCTCCGAGCGTGGCCGAGTCGGCACCCCAGCGTCAAGGCGGCACTCCGACGGACCGCCTGGAGGAGCGGCAGCAGATGGTGGAACGACAGCTCCGCGACCGCGGTATCGCTGACGAGGCGGTGCTCTCGGCGATGACCGCCGTGCCCCGACACCGCTTCGTCCCGGCCGAACTGGCGGCAAGTGCCTACGACGACCACCCGCTCCCGATCGGTTACGACCAGACGATCTCGCAGCCTTACGTCGTCGCGTTCATGACCGAAGTCGCAGCGCTGCGGCCTGATGGCCGGGTGCTGGAGATCGGTACCGGCTCCGGTTACCAGGCGGCGGTTCTGGCCGAGATCGCGAGTCGGGTCTACACGATCGAGATCGTGCCGGAGCTGGGCGACCGCTCAGGCGCGCTCCTCGCGGAGTTGGGTTACGACAACATCGACGTGCGGACCGGCGACGGCTATCGGGGCTGGCCGGACGCGGCGCCGTTCGACGCCATCGTCGTCACCGCCGCACCTGACCACGTGCCGCCGGCGCTGGTGGAGCAGCTCGCCGTCGGCGCCCGGCTCGTAATCCCGGTCGGCAGCTTCTACCAGGACATCCTGATCGTGACAAAGACCGATAACGGGACGACGACCGAGTCAGTGCTGCCGGTCCGGTTCGTTCCGATGACCGGCGAAGCGCAGGATCGGCAGCGGTAGCCCGCCCTGGTGGCGGGCCTACACGACCGGTGCGGCGGCAACCGGTTCGCGGTAGCTGGCGATGGAGACCTGCGCGGCGGCTTGCTCGGCGATCCGGAGGAGTGCTCGGCCGGCCGGCGAATCCGGCTCGGAGCTCACGATTGGGGCGCCGGTGTCGCTGCCGACACGGATCGGCGCGTAGAGCGGTATCTGACCCAGGAACGGTACCCCGAACTCCTCGGCGACACCCTCGCCGCCCCCGCGTCCGAAGAGATCCGCTTCGTCGCCGCAGTGCGGGCAGGCGTAGTAGCTCATGTTCTCGACGATGCCAAGCGTCGGGATGTTCAGCTTGCGGTACATCCCGACGGCGCGGCGGCTGTCCGCCAGCGAGACCGTCTGGGGCGTGGTCACGACGATGGCGCCAGTCACCGGCACGGTCTGGCTCAGGCTGAGTGCGACGTCGCCGGTGCCGGGCGGCATGTCGACCACCAGGTAGTCCAGCTCACCCCAGTTGACGTCCTGAAAGAACTGCCGCACGACGCCATGCAGCATCGGACCCCGCCAGATGATCGGCGCGTCGGCACTTGTCAGGAAGCCCATCGAAACGAGGCGGATGCCATGCTTTTCGGCCGGACGGATCTTCCTGCCGTCCGATTCGAGCTTCGCGTCGACGCCGAGCATGATCGGGACATTGGGACCGTAGACATCCGCGTCGATGATGCCGACCCGCCCGCCGTAGCGTGCGAGCGCCACCGCCAGGTTGACCGAGACGGTCGTCTTGCCGACTCCGCCCTTGCCGGCACCTACCGCGATGATGTTGCGAACGCCCGGGATCGGTTGCGGCTGGGTAACGGAGGCCGCAGCGGAACGGACGCTCGCGGTCATCTCCACCGCAACGTCGGTAACCCCGTCCAGCGCCGCGACCACCTCGCGCGCCTGCTGCTGCATCTGATCCTTGACGGGACACGCAGGGGTCGTCAGCTCGATCGTGAAGGCGACGCGGCCTCCGTCGACCGTCAGGTTCTTGACGAAGCCGAGGCTGACAATGTCGCGTGCCAGATCGGGATCGGTCACCGCCCGGAGCGCATCTAGTACTTCCGTGTCTGTGATGTTCATGAACCTGCAGGAATCCTCCAGGGCTGCTGCACCGGGCGCTACTGGACCGCGATGCGCACCTCGACATGCGTCCTGTCCGCACCGGGCGGCGCAAGCGCATACCGCAGGCGGGCACCGTCGTGGACGCCTGGCGGCACCGGAACGTGAAGGCGATGCTCGAGCAGGCCGGTGCCGGATCCGCCGCAGAGCCCGCACGAGCCGCTCTGCAGTTCGCCCCGGCCACCGCAGGCGGGACAGGTGTGGCGCACCATCAAGTCGAGCGGCAGGCGCACCCCTTCGAGCGCCTGGCGCGCGGTCAACTCGAACCGTGCGTGGCGGGTAACGGGATCGTCCGTGTCCGTTTCCCCCGCGAGGAACTCGGCGAGCATTCTCTCGACAATGGGCCGCATCGATGGAAAGTCGACCGCCACCTCGTCCGCGAGGACAGGGTGGCGCGACGAGTCGCGGCGGATACTCACGCTGCCGTTCGCCCGCACGGTGTCAGGGATCCGGTCGTCCAACATCGGATCCGTACGATAAGAGCCGCTTCGAACGGTTGTCAAGGTGCGCGGAGCAACGGCCTGGTGTACGATCCGGCCCGGTTCGGGGACGGTGGGACGGACAGGACGATGGAATACAGCATTCAGAGTGAGGCAAGGGCAGGGCACTGGGTGGCGTGGCTGACGTCGCCCGGGACGTCGGCGCCGGTCGGATCGGTGCTGCTGCCGGGGCAGACCCAGGAAGAAGCGGAGTCGAACGCCCGGCAGTGGATGGACCGGATCTCCAACGACCCCGGCTTGCTGCCGCCAGCCCCCGTACCGGCGGCCGAGGACGAAGGCAGCGAGAGCGCGCCCTGACGGGCTCGTCGGCCGCAGGCTCCTAGGAGCCCGTGGTGAAACCCCCACTACATTCGAGCGGCGATGCATCCCGCCTGAACGGCGTTGCTCCTCGGTCGCATATGGCCAATATGCTCCCTCGTCGCGCCTTGTCAGGCGGGCGCCTCACCACTCTCGGTGCTACGCGGGGTCTCACCACGGGCTCCTAGACCTGACGGACGATGGCCAGGCGATGGGACTGGCCGCTCTCGCCGATCCAGTGGAGGCTGCCGCGTTCGGTTGCTGCACGGGCCATCAGGTCGACAAATGGTTGCGGAAGCGCCTCCGCGAGACTGCCGGGGTTGCCAGCGATGGATCCGGCGTCGTTGACCACCGCCGAAAGATAGAGACGGTCCCGCGCCCGGGTCGCGGCGACGTACAGCAGGCGCTTGGTTTCCTCCAGGTCGCCGAGGCGCTCTTCCCGATCGGCTGGCGTCCGGTACGGTGACACGCTCACCCACGGCTCACCCGTCGTGTCCGTGGCCACACGGATCGCCGCTCCCCCCAGGCCGGTGCCGCGGCCCAGATCGACCAGGACAACGATCGGGAACTCCAGCCCCTTGGCGGCATGGACCGTCATCAGGTTGACCGCGTCGAACGCATCGACGACCGCATTCGAGACATCGCCCGAGAGGTGATCGATGTGATCGGCGACACGCGCCATCGTGGCATAGCCCCGGTTCTGCACGCGGCGGACCAGGTTTCGGATCTTCTTGACATTCTCGCGGGCCTGCGCGGGGTGACCGTCGCGTAACTCGATGGCGTACGCCGATGCCGCGAAGACTCGGTCGAGCACTTCCGCGGGGGGCAGGCGATCGACCAGGCGGATCCAGCTCGGGACGGTGTCGCGGGCGAGGTCGAGCAGGGCGCGGTCGTGGCCGTCGAGCACCGATGCGGTGGCGGGCCGCGCTTCGCCCAGCAGGGCGGAGGCAAGGTGCCCTGCCAACGCGGCGAGGGCGGCGTCCGAGATGCCGATGAAGCGTGATCGCAGCAGGGCGGCGGCGCGGAGCTCCGAGCGCGGGTCGGCCAGGTAACGGATCAGGGCACGGACATCCTTGATCTCGTCGGTGTCGAAGAACCCCAGACCCTTGTACACACACGTCCGGATACCGCGCGCGTTGAACGCCCGCTCGAACTCGCGGTGGCTTTGCCGTGAACGGAACAGGATGGCGACGTCGTTGGGAAGGGGACGGCGAAGCACGCCGGTACGACGGTCGCGCACTTCGCCCGTGTCGAGGAGACGCGAGACTTCGGCTGCCACGAGATCGGCGGTCGCTTCAACGCTGTTGGCGACGGCGAGCCCAACGACCGGCTCGCCAGTCCCTGCGGCAACCGCCGCCGACTCGAGCGGGAAGCGATCGCGCGCGTCGAAGCGGAAGGCGTCGCGACGCCCGGATACCTTCGGGACGGCCGCGAACAGATCGTTGAGGAAGGCGAGCAGGACGGGGACGGTGCGGAAGCTGTTGGATATCGACTGTCGGATGCCGGAGGGCGTAGCGGGGGCAACGGGGTCCCGCCTGCCCTGACCCGCGTCCGAGGCGTCGGCACGGTCCGCTTCGCGCAGGGTGGCGACGGCATCCGCCGCATCGTCGAGGACGGCGACGTCAGCGTCTCGGAAGCGGTAGATCGACTGCTTGCGGTCTCCGACGACAAAGACGCTCGGAGGGAGTCTTGCGTCGTGCACGAGGCCCGCACCCTCCCCCCAGGACTGCACCAGTAGCGAGACCAGCTCCCACTGCGCCGGGCTCGTGTCCTGGAACTCGTCGACGAGCACGTGGTGGTAACGTGACTCCAGACGGAAGCGCGACCGCGCGAACTCGTCCATTCGGCGGAGGAGCGCCACGGCGCGCTCCAGCAGATCGGAGAAGTCGAGCAGGGCGCGCGCATCGAGCTGCCGGCGGTAGGCGTCGACCGCTATCGTGAAGAGCCGCTGCACGCCGCGTGCCATCACGAGATTGATGTCGCGGTCGAACCGTTCCAGCACTTCGTGCACGATTGGGGCCGCTTCGACTGCCGCTGCGCGGAACCGCTTTGCACGCTGCCCGCTGCCGGCGAGATGCGTGTCGAACACCCGCTTGCGCGGCGCCCCCTGCTGCGTCAGGAAGTACATCCGGCATCGGTCCAGCGCGGCGCGGATCCGGACCGGGTCGCGTTCCGCCAGGGCACCCAGATCGGAGATGTCGCGCGCGATGACGGCAAAGGGGCCAGCGTCCGGTCCGTCCGCGAGCAGCCGGCCGAGCACACCGTCCGGACCTTCCAGGTGATCGGCAAGACGTGTGACCGAGGCGCGGCAGGCCTGTGCCGCCGTCAGATCGCGCGGCGTTCCGGCCAGAAAGCGCCGGATCGTCGTCTCGGCGGCCAGGCGGCGGCGCAGCAGGTCCGTCAGGGCGGCGCGAATCCTCCACGGTCCAATCTGCGCGATCAGCATCGCGAGGTCGGGATCGCTCTTCGCGATGCCGGTGCCGGCGCCGAGCGCCTGCTCCACCGCCTGCCGAATGATGTTCGGGATCTCGGTCTCGTCCGCCAGCCCGAAGCCGGGGTCGAGGTCCGCCTCGAGCGGAAACTCGTGGAGCAGCGAGAAGCAGAACGCGTCGATCGTGCGGATCGAGATCTCGCCAAGGCGGTCGCGCAGCCTGGCCCAACGCTCCGCCCCCTCCTCCGAGCGCCGGGCGTCGGCGCGCAGCTCGCTCATGATGCGCTCGCGCATTTCTGCTGCCGCCTGGCGCGTGAAGGTGATCGCCAGGATGTTGACCGGGTCGACGCCGGCGCGGAGCAGGTTGAGGTACCGGGTGACGAGCACCGTCGTCTTGCCGGTGCCGGCCGACGCTTCGAGGACGATGTTGCGGGTCGGGTCGACCGCCGCGGCGCGGGCCGATTGATCCGGCGGCGCACCCGGCGGCGGCGGCGCGGCGGGCGCGGGCGGCGGCTCGTCCGGCGCCGCATCGAACGGCAACCCGCCCTCAGAGATCCTCGACATAGTCCTTCCGGCAGACGGTCTGGTAGGGACACATCGTGCAGCGGAACAGCTCCGCCGGCCGCGGTGGGCACCTCCCGGCTTCGATCCCCGCCACAGCCGCCAGCGCACGCGCTTCGCCGTCATCCATCGCGTCGGTCGCTTCTCCCTTTCCTTCCATCGGCACCGTCAGTCGGGACTCGCCGAACGCGACGTACATGCCGCCGCCGGCGCGCCAGTCGCGGTTGTGGCGACCACGCAACTGCTGTTCCGCACACCGGGCATAGAGAGGCAACTGCAGTGCGCGCGACCGGTCCGGGGCGCGGCCGGTCTTGTAGTCGACGACCATGAGCGTCCCGTCGGCATGCAGGTCGATCCGGTCGGCGACGCCACGAAGCGCAACGGTGCGGCGGCCGGTGGCGGGGCCCAGCTCGAACGTGCCCCTGATCCGGTACTCCGGCAGCCGCTCGACGATCTCGGCGGACGGGTTCTCCGCTTCCCGGCTGAACAGCCGTTCGGCCAGGCCGGGTGAGGCGGGCGAGCCGAACAGCCAGGTTCGCGCCACCGCCTGCTCCGCCGGCGGCAGCAGGGCGAGCTCGCCTTCGGCCACGCCAGCGAACCGTTCGAGGGCAACGTCGAACGTGTCGAGGGTTATGGCGCCGTGGCCGTCGCTCTGCCACGCCCGGAAGAACTTCTCGAACACCTGATGGAGAAAGCGACCGCGCTCCTTCGCCGTCATCGTCTGCTCCTCGTCATCCTCCTCCTCGAGGCGGAGCGTGTGGCGCGCGAAGTACTTGAAGGGACACTCGAGGTAGCGTTCAAGGGCGCCGACTGCGTAGGCGTGCGGCGCTTGCGGGCCGATGTCGCCCCGGAGGCGATCGCGCGCCGTGCCGGTCGCGGCGCGGGCGACACGGAACGCGCGCCAGCGCTCGGCGGCGGCATCGGAATCGGAATCGGCAACTCGCGGGGACGTCTCCGGCACCGCAATTCGATCCAGTGCATCGGCATCAAGGTCTTCGAGCATCGGCGAGACGGCCACTGCCGCGTCGTCCTCCAGCAGGAAGGCGGAGATCTGCACGTGGCCGCGGGAAAGACCGAGCAGGTCGCCGAACGTTGCGCGCGCCGCCCGGAGCCGCTCGCTCTCGGGCGGCCAGCCGAGCGAGGCGAGCATGCCGGCTGGGTAGAAGATGTCCCTCGCCGCCCGGTGCGGCCACTCCGCTTCGGTCAGGCCGGCGAGGAAAACATGATCGAAGCGGCCGTAGGCCGCAGCGTGCACATCGATCAGGTGAACGTCGGCGCTTCGGGCCCCACCGCGGTCGGGAGGATACGTGCGGCTCTCGATCCAGCGGCGCACGGTCGTCGTGAGTTCGGCGATCTTGACGTCGGCGCCGTCGGCGTTAAGTGCGCGATGGGCGGTTTCGAGCGCGACGAGAGCCTCGTGGATCAGTGCACGGGCACGTGCGGTTCGATCGGTTGTCGGGTCGGCAGGATCAGGCAGCGGAGCGGCGTGACGGTTGAGGAAGGCCCGGAGCGCGGCAAGGTGATCCGCCAGGGGGTGCGGTTCGTTGAGGGTGGCGAGCTCGGAGTCCGCGGTGTCCATTTCGTCCGGCGCGAAGACGAAGTGGGGATTGCGGAAAAGGGACATCGTCGTGGCGCTGCGATCCCCGGCGGCGTACTGGAGAACCAGGTCGACGGCGGCGGCGTACGGTTCGGCGGCAAGCGGAAGCCCGTCGCCGGCACGGGGGCGGAGGCCCGCCTCGTAGAAAACCGGCGGCGCGAGGTAGACGTACGGAAGCGGGCGAGCGACAACGACGGCAGCGGAGATCCCCGGGGCGTCCGCGCGCGCCTGGCCTACGGCGCGGGCGATGTTGCGCAGCTCCTCCTCGCGGTCGCGCCAGAGGAAGTACGGGCGGTCGCCCATCCCGTCCCCCGTCCCGTCGCCCGGCACGACCAGGTGCGGCGCCGGTGACGTGTCCGGCGCGACCCGCTGCTCGTCCATCTCCGGCAGGAGGTGATCGAGGCGTTCGCGAAGGCCGCTGTCGAGCACCGCGTCGGTCGCGACGATCGTGACGCGCGCAAGCCGCGGCAGCCGGGTGAGCAGGTCGAAGTCGGCTGGGTAGAGCCCGTCCGGATGGGCAACCTGATCGGGAACGGTGACGATCACTTCCGTCAACGGCTCGCGTGTCCCCGTGCGGCAAAGATGATCGCGCAGCCGATGCTCGTCGACGCCGTCCGCCGCATCAAGCCGGCGCTCGTAGGCACGGAACGTGGCAACCAGGAAGCGAGTCTGATCCAGCAGGCGGCGCGCACCCCGATCGATGTCGGCGCTCGGCTCGAGGTCGTCGACCATCAGTCGCTCGAACGCGTCGACGGTCCGCTGGCGCCGACGCAGTTCGTCGTAGAAGGCGAGGAACGCCGCAACGATGCCCGGCCGCAGCCTGAACGGCGGGAGCGTACCGGCTGCGGCGACGTCGCGCGCCGCAAGGCTGCCCAGGACTTCCCGTTCGACCTGAGTGAGCAGGCGCACTGGAATCGCGGCCCGTTCGTGCAGCCAGTCGTACCAGTCGCCGCGGGGGAGAACTGCCGGGCGCGCCGCGCTGTCACGCCCCCACGCGTCCAGCTCCCGCAGTGTCCGGCGCAACTGATCGGCGGCGGCGCGCGTCGGCACCAGTATCGCCGGCTCGCCCTCCTCGAGGGACAAACGCGAATCGGCGACCCGCGCGGCGATCGCACGCTGGTACGTACCGAGCGTCGGGACAGCAAGCAGTCGGGTCTCGCGCGGCGTGATCACAATGGCTGCGTCCGCATTCTCACCCCGTGGCTGCACCGGCGTCCACGCCGGTCCCACTCCCGGTCACGCCGGAACTGTGGATCGCCGGTGGAAGTTCGGTGGAAGGAAGGTGTATTCCGTGTTGAGAAAGATTTTTTCTTCGCTTCTCGCCGGTCAGCGTGTGGAGCTGCCACGTGTGGACATCACTTTCGCATTCCTCTTCGCTTGATCGCCTGACGCGTGTCCCTGAGAATTCTAAGGTTGCCGGTACGCAAACAACCCCCGATCACAGTACGACATTGGCCGTCCGAGACACTTCCA
This sequence comes from Vicinamibacterales bacterium, assembly GCA_965263055.1. GTDB lineage: Bacteria > Acidobacteriota > Vicinamibacteria > Vicinamibacterales > UBA8438 > VXRJ01. The sequence continues at coordinate 1,459,493 of OZ253581.1, forward strand.
GTCAGCGCTTTCGCGAGACGATCAACGGACAGGAGTACTCGATCGAGGTGGGTCGGGCTCTCGGGGGGCGGTGGCGCGCGTCACTGGTCCGGACGGCGGGCCTGCCAACCGCGCTGATGCCATTCTACGGCGCGACGCCCGGCGAGGCGCGCGACCGTCTCACGGGCTGGCTCACCGCCGCCCATCGGATGGCCGCCCGGGCGGCCGCCGCCAAGACGTCCGCCTAGGAGCCCATCCCTCGCGCCCGCACTGGCGATATAGTCCATGTGTGATGCGCGTCACACGGTCTTTACGCGCCTTGGTCGCCGCAGCCTGCTTCTGGCTGGCCGTCGCGCCGGATGCCGGCGCGCAGCAGGAGGCTCGGGAGCGGCCGACGGTCCGGGTGATCGCGACGGGCGGCACGATTGCCAATCACCGGGACGGCCGCCTCACAGTTGATGAGCTGGTCGCGCTCGTCCCGGAACTGGACCGGCATGCGACCGTCGAGACGGAGCAGTTCGCCAACCTGGAGAGCAGCTCGATAACGACCGAGCAATGGCTGGCGCTCGCCCGGCGGATCAACAGCCTGTTCCGTGAGCGGTCCGACCTCGTCGGCATCGTCGTGACCAGCGGTACGGACACGCTGGAAGAGACAGCGTACTTCCTCAACCTGACCGTCCGGAGCGACCGTCCGGTGGCAGTGGTCGGTGCGATGCGGACGCCGGACGATACCGGTTATGACGGCGCCGCCAACCTGCTCCACGCGGTGCGAGTGGCGGCCGCGCCAGTCACCCGCGGCCGTGGCGTCGTCGTCGTCCTGAACGGCGAGATCCACGCCGCACGCGAGGTCCGGAAGACGCATGCGCAGCGGCTCGATACGTTCGACTCGGGTTCGTACGGCCTGCTCGGCGTGGTGGACGACGACACGATCGTCTACTACCGAAGGCCGGGACGGCGCCACACGCGGCGCAGCGAATTCAATGTCGCCGGGATTCACCGGCTGCCTCGCGTCGACGTTGTGATGACCTACCTGGGCGCGCCGGGCGACCTGCTGCTCTCCGCACGTGAGCAGGGGGCCGAGGGTCTCGTGATAGCGACGGCCGGCGCCGGATCGACGACGCCCGATCAGAGCGAGGCGGTGAGGCAACTGGTCGAGTCAGGGACGGTCGTGGTGCTCGCAACGCGCACGGGGGCCGGGCGCGTTCCGGCGCGGCGGCGGCCGGTCGAGCCGCCCGCGGACGGCAACGGCGACAGCGACTGGCGGTACCATCCCAACCGGGTTTCGGCGGAAGACCTGACGCCGCTGAAGGCGCGTATCCTGCTGATGCTCGCGCTGGCAATCACCGATGACGGCAACGAAGTCCAGCGCATGTTCCGGGTTTACTAGGAGCCCGTGGGTGCGCCGTTCCCGGCAGCCGGACGCATGTGGCGGCTGACATCGACCCGATGATCGTCCCAGGGGTTGTGCTTGCAGCTGGACGGTCGTCGCGGATGGGGCGGCCCAAGGCGCTGCTGCCGGCCGGCGGCGGCGAGACCTTTCTCTCGCGCGTCGTCCGGACCCTGCACGAGGGGGGCGTGCGAGACGTCGTCGTCGTCGCCGCCAGCGACGGGCCGTTACGCGAGATCCGGTCGGCGCTGGCGCCAACCACCCGTCGGGCGGTGAGCACCGTCGGCGGGCCGGTTTCCCTCGACAACCGGCTGGCAAGAATCATCCTCAACCCCGAGCCGTCCCGCGGCCAGCTCTCGTCCCTGCTCTGCGGTCTCGAAGCAATCGATCAGCCCGACGTTGTTGCGATGCTACTCACGCTGGTCGACGTCCCCCTCGTGGAACCCGGCACGGTTCGCGCCCTGCTCGACGCCTACGCCAGGACCCGCGCTCCGGTGGTGCGCCCCGTCCACACCGGCACGGCCAGCACCGGAACCTCTCGCCGGCACGGCCATCCGGTCATCCTCGACCGCGCTCTCTTCGACCTCCTCCGCTGCGCCGACCCTGCACAGGGCGCCAAGCCGATCATCCGAGCCTGCGAGAACCGGGCGGTCACCGTTCCGGTCGCAGGCGATGCTCCGTTCATCGACATCGACACCCCCGAGGCATACGAACGCGCCTTCCGTTCCGTATTAGAATGATGGATCTCGGTGCCTGGGCACCGAGCCGTGGGCCAGTGGCGCAGCTGGGAGCGCGCGTGAATGGCATTCACGAGGTCACGGGTTCGATCCCCGTCTGGTCCACCACCCCGCCTCTGCCGGCGCCGATTTGAAAACGGGTCGGGGCAGCACTAGAATTCCGACCATGAGCGACTTTGACGTTCAGATCCGCTGCCAGAGTTGCGGGACCCAGATGACGCTGACCGACCCGGTGGACTGGCAGTTCGGGAGGGTTTGGCCAATCCAGCAGTTCTGGAAGTGCCGGCAATGCGGCCGGAATTTCTGGACCACCTATCCGGCGCCCAAGCCACCCGCCCCGCCGAAACCCGCCGTACTCCCAAGACAGCCGTGACGCCTCCTGCGACGGCGAAACGTCCCAAGCCGCCCGTGGCAGACGGTCCCTTTTGATCGCCGCGTGCTCGACAGATCGGCGGTTGACATCCCTCGGGTGGTTGCCTAGAATTCCCTCTGTGGGGGCTCGGCGGTGGTACATCTGCCCGGCGGCCAGACCCCTCGGAGGGACCGTATGCCGACAGGCACCATCGCTCGTCTTCTGATTGACAAGGGCTTCGGGTTCATTCGCGATGAAGGAGGCATCGAGCACTTCTTCCATCGGAGTTCCGTGCGTAGCGCAGTGTTCGAACTGCTTCGCGAAGGCCAGCGCGTCGAGTTCACGCCCGAGCACTCGGACAAGGGCCCGCGGGCGGGCGAAGTCCGTCTGCTCGACTCGTAGTCCAGCGGTAATACTTCTCGCCGCCTCCGGTCCCGCCTCCCCTTGGGGTCGAACTGCGTTCGGTCGCCACTCCCGGAAGCGAACGGGGCCCGGTGGCCCTCCCGGTCTTCAAAATCGGTCGCTCCCCGCTGACGCGGGGGGGCTGGGTTCGACTCCCAGGCGCTTCCGCCATTGCCGCCCGCCGTCCTGACGCTCGCCGTCCGGCGCGCGTCGGGCGGTCAGTTCTATTCCACCTGCCGGTTGACTTCTGCTGTCGATTCCACCGCAGTGGTCAGGGCCAGCAACTCCACCTTGAACAGATAGAGGTTCGACACCACCGCCAGCAGGGCAATGGAGGAATGAATGCCGGCGGGAAGCACGCCGGTATCGACCCCGCCCCCCAGGATCGCGGCCAGCATCGTCAGCGCCATCGCGAGCATCCCGTGGGAGAAGACAGGCCGGCGTGCCCGCGCCACGGCCAGATGGAGTTCGTCCGGCAGTCCCGCCTCGGTCGCCGCCTCCCGGATCGCCTTCCCCTTGCCAATCAGGTAGAACATCGTCATCGAATGGGCCAGGAGCGTAATCAGCGTGAAGAAGATGCCGAACGACACATGGCGGGCCACGTCAGCCGGCATCGAGGCAACGAAACCGAGGACAGTGCAGTAGCCCAGACCACCGATGCCGAGAGCGGTCGCCGTGATCAGCGCAGCCGTCACCTTGCCGACCCGGCGGGCGCCACGCCCGGTTCTAGTGCCGGCAGCCGGAACTCCGCCGGGCTCGTCTCGCCGTGGACGTCGGCATGCGCCCGCTCCAGCCGGCGGCGCAGCGCGTCGAAGTGTGACGGCGGCAGACCGACCCGGCCGAACCGGTCAGCACGCCGGTGGTCATCGCCGTGGAAGTCGGAGCCGCCACTCACGGCGAGGCCGTGCCGCTCCGCCAGGCGGCAGTAGCGCCCCTGATCAGCCGCGTCATGTTCGCTGTGGAACGCCTCGATGGCATCGAGACCGGCGGCGGCCAGAGCCGGGATCAGATGATCCTTCCGGAGCAGTCCCGGGTGCGCCAGCGAAGAGATGCCACCTCCCGCCCTGACCAGCGCCACCACTTCGGCCGGGGAGGCTCCGACGCGGGCGACGTAAGCCGGGCCGCCATCCGCCAGGTAGCGGTCGAACGCCTCCTGCACCGACTTGACGTGCCCCGCGTCGACGAGGGCACGCGCAACCGTGGGACGCGCAACCGCTCTCCCCGACTCCTCCGCCTCGCAGATCACATCCTCGATGTCGACCGGGACACCGAGCGCGGCGAGCTTCTCCGACATCGCCAGCGCGCGGCGCTTGCGGTCCTGCCGGGCCGGCCGAAGGAACGGTCCCATGCCGGGCGGGTCGCCGTCGAGGAAGTAGCCGAGCACGTGAACGTCACGATGCTCATGCACCGCCGTGATCTCGATGCCTGGCAGGAAGGCGACGCGGCGCGCCCGCGCCGCGTCCGCTGCTTCCCGGATGCCCGCCAACGTGTCGTGATCTGTGACGGCCAGGGTGCGTATGCCGGCCGATGCCGCCCGAGCGATCAATTCGGCCGGGGGAAGCGAACCGTCAGAGGCTGTCGTATGGGTGTGGAGGTCGATCATGCCGGCGAGGCACCCTCCTGCCGCGCCTGCAGATCGCGGTACTCGCGGATCAGCAGTTCAAGATGCTCCCGTTCTTCCTCGGCGAACTCCAGGAAGATCCGCTTTCCCTCGGAATCCTCGAAACGCTTGCCGTAACGCCGGAAAAACCGGTGCGACCCCCGCTCGCAACGGATGCCGATCCGGAGGGCCTCCCGGTCGTCCACCCCGGCAGCCAACTCGTCGGCGCCGGCGGCGAAGAGGCCATTGGCAGCCCCCTTGAAGAAAAGAAATGTCGGCCAGCCCTCGAGCCGCGGATCCTGCTGGAGCAACTCGGCGTAACGCGACTCGAGCGTGGCAAGATGCTCTTTCTCTTCCTCCGCCAGCTTCAGGAAGATCTGCTTCCCGCGCTCGTCTCTCGTCAACCGTGCCGCGCGCGTGTAGAACTCCAGGCCGCTCCGCTCGGTTGCGATGGCGATACGTAGCGCGTCGCGCGCGAAGAGCAGTTCGGTCGCCACCGGCGCGCGGGACGGATAGCGGCCCTCCTTGCAGGCTTCGCACGTACCGTAGATCTGCACGACACTCTCCCCGGTTTCGAAGTCGCGATCGTTGGCAATCTCCTCGATCAGTCCCTCGATGTCGGACGAGATGAACTCGAAAGACTGGCTGCAACTCCGGCAAATCAGGTGGAAGTGGCGCGGGTGCCGGTAGGCGTGCTCGAAGCGGGCGCGCCCCTCGCCGAAATCGACCTTCCGCGCGATGCCGGCGTCCACCATCCACTGAAGCGTTCGGTAGGTTGTGGCCCGGCTGATCCGGTGGCCCGCCGCACGCATGGCGTCGACCAGTTCATCGGCAGTGAAGTGACCTTCCTGCTGCAGGAAGAAGTTGACGATCTGATCGCGCTTGCTGGACCGACGCCCGCCCGGCGGACGATGGCTCTCGACGAATGCTTCCCGCGGTTCCATCGCGCTCATCCGCCTGCGCGGCGCGGGGCCGGCGGCCGGTGCTCTGCGGTCCGGCGCGGCGGTGCGGCGCGGCGCTGTCCGTGGCTAAACGCCGAACGACTGGCCGCAGCCGCAGGTCGTCTTGGCGTTGGGGTTCCGAATGGTGAAGCCGCCTCCCGTCAGGTTGTCTACGAAGTCCACCTCTGCCCCGTTGAGGTAGCGGACACTGATCGGATCGACGAACAGCGTGATGCCGTTCGACCGGAAGATCCGGTCCGACTCGGCATCGCCCGGCCCGTCCTCGATCATCAACCCGTACTGGAAGCCGGAGCAGCCGCCGCCCTGCACGAAGACGCGCAGCCCCGCCTTGGACTTTTCTTCCTCCGCCAGCAGGGCGTGTATCTTCCCTGCGGCGGTATCCGTCACGCTCACCGGCCCGCAGGCCACCGTTGTCTCAGCCACTGTTGTCTCCCCTTGTCCTTTGCCAGCAACGCTCGAATACTGATTATAGCGTGTGCCGAGAGTGCGCCGTCGGCACGGGTTCACCTGGCGGTGGCGTTGACGCCGCTGCCACGCGATAATCGGGTGCCGATGACTGCTCAGCGCCAATCCCCCACCGACCTGCTGGCCGATGCCGAGCAACGCTGGCTTCGGATCGCGGACAGGCGCCCGGAGCTGGCTGCAGCGGTCGAGCTGCAGCGGGTGCTGGTGACACGCGGCGCCGAAGTGGCGGCCGACGCCGAGCGGCTTACCCGAGGGGCGAGCGCGGCGCCTGAAGACGTCGCCGAGCGCCTCGCGCGCGAGGATGCGCCGGTGCTCGACCTCGCCATAAACGACCTGGACATCGAGCGGCTCACCACCGCCCTGCTTGGCTTCTGCGCCGATTTCGCGGCGGGTGGCGCGGGCGATCCCGCGCGGCGGGTGCGGGCAGTGCTCAAGCGGGGTGACATCGAGCCGGGATCCCTCCTGCGGGCATCGCTCGCACGGCAACAGACGGCGATTCGGATGCGTGCCGAGCATCTCGGCGTATCCCCCGACCTGGTCTGGCTGGTTGCAGAACTGACCGTCGGGCCTATCGCGAACCACCTGCAGCAGCAGGCGCTGGGACCTCCGGCGTCGGCGGAGTTGCGCGCCGCTGCGACTGCGTGGCGGCAGGGGCACTGTCCAGCGTGCGGATCCTGGCCGGCGCTCGCCGAAGTCTGGGGGAAAAGGCGGCATCTCCGCTGCTCGTTCTGCGGCGCCGACTGGACGCCTGCCAGAACGGCGTGCGTCTATTGCGGGCAGGCGGGCGACGGCTACCTGGTTGCCACCGCCGATGCCATTGCGGATCCGGAAGGCGCGCGACGCGTCGAATTCTGCCGGGGCTGCGGCGGCTGGCTGAAGCAGGTGGACGTACCCGATGCGACGCTGTTCGTGTTGCTGCCAGTGCTGGATCTCGAGACCTGCGACCTCGATGCGGCGGCCGCAGGACGTGGTTACGCACGGCCGCCGATGCGCGATGTCCCGACGCGGAATCTCCCCTGTCCGCCTCCGGAAGAGACCGTAAGATAGGTAGGGATGCGGTCTGCACTGGTTGTGATGGTCGTTTGCGCCGCTGGCGGTCTGCTCGCGGGTGCCGCGCGGGCTGACGGACAGGTGCGGCCACCGCACGGCTCGCTCTTCCCGCCCGAGGATCTCGGTCTGCTCGAGGGTCCGGATCGGGACGCCTGGCAGGAGCCGGAGTTGATCATGGACGCGCTCTCGATCGCCGATGGCGCCGTGGTGGCGGATGTCGGCGCGGGCGGCGGCTGGTTTACCGTGCGGCTCGCGCAGCGCGTCGGACCGAATGGCCTGGTCTACGCGGAAGACATTCAGCCGCAGATGATCGAGTCGATCAACCGGCGCGTGAGCCGCGCCGGGCTGACCAACGTGCAGACGATCATTGGCACGCCGAGCAACCCGATGATCCCGGCGCCGATCGACGCGCTGCTGATGGTGGAGGTGTACGGTCAACTCGAGGATCCGGTGACGCTGCTCCGGAACGTCCTCCCGCGGCTGAAGCCGGGTGGCCGAGTCGGCATCGTCGAGTACCGCCTCGACGGCGGCGGGCCAGGGCCGCCGGTCGAGGAGCGGGTCGAACCGGAAACCATCATTCGCGACGCCGAGGCGACCGGGTTCCGCCTGCAGTCGCGCAACGATCAGTTCCGCTTTCAGTATCTCCTGGTCTTCGTGGCACGCGAGTCGGTTGAGCCGATCGGCTAGCGGCGATGCGGGTCGCACTGACCATCGCCGGGAGCGACTCGGGGGGCGGCGCCGGCATTCAGGCGGACCTGCGCACCTTTGCGGCGTGCGGCCTGCAGGGCTTCAGCGCCGTCACTGCCATCACCGCGCAGAACGACCGTACGATCGCGGCTGCGTATCCGCTGCCGCCGGAACTGGTTGCGGCGCAGATAGAGGTGGTGGCTGAAGGCTTCACCCTCGACGCCGTCAAGACCGGCATGCTGGCGACCGCGGGAATTGTCGAGACAGTGGCGGAACGAGTCGCCAGGATCGACGCGCCGCTCGTGGTAGATCCGGTGCTGGTGTCGTCCAGCGGTGTCGCGCTGCTGGACGAAGCGGGAGTGGAATTGCTGATTCAGGCGCTGCTGCCGCGTGCCGCGGTCGCGACGCCGAACCGGATGGAGGCGGAACGGTTGAGCGGGATCGTGATCGCGTCGCTCGCCGACGCCGAGACGGCCGCCCGGAAGATCCGCAAGCTAGGGCCAGCCGCCGTCGTCGTCACCGGCGGCCACCTGGACAACGGCGGCGCCGCGGTAATCGATGTGGTGGATGACGGCGCCCGGATCGTCCACCTGGAGCTCCCTCGTCAGAGCGAGCTGACCCGCCGGCACGGGACCGGCTGTGCCCACAGCGCCGCCCTGGCCGCTGCCCTCGCCTCCGGCCGGAGCGTCGTGGAAGCTGCCCGACACGCCCAGCTCTACGTTGGAAACCTGATGCGGCAAGCGGCGGGCTCCGGCGCGAGCGCGCCCCTTATACTGTCGTAGATGGCAACGGTGCCCTTCCTGGTAACCGACGCGGCCCTGGATCTGGCGTCGCTGATCGACGTCGTCACCGACCGGCTGGCCAGCGCGTCCGCCAGCGCGGGCGCGGTTACGTCGTTCCTGGGCACTGTCCGGAACGAGAACCGGGGACGCCGGGTGGAACGGCTTGAGTACGAGGCGTACGCGCCGCTCGCCCTGAAAGCGTTCGAGCGAATCGCATCGGAGGCAGCCGAACGGTGGCCAGAGACCGTCCTGGCGGTGCACCACCGCGTCGGCACGCTCGCTATCGGCGAGGCGAGCGTAGCCATCGCGGCCGCGTCGCCGCACCGGGCCGACGCTTTTGCTGTCTGCCGTTACGCGATCGAACGGATCAAGCAGATCGCACCGATCTGGAAACACGAGATCTTCGAGGGGGGAGACGTCTGGATCGAGGGAGCGACGGCGGACCCGGACGACGAGGCGGCACGGCAGACCGCGCTGGAGCGGGCATGCGCGTGACGGTCCGGCTGTTCGCCCGGCTTCGCGACCTCGCCGGCGCCGCCGACCTCGACCGCGAACTGCCCGACGGCGCGACGGCGCTCGCGCTCTGGGATGGGCTGGCAGCCGATTTTCCGGACTTCGAACCGTATCAGGCCACGGTCTCGGTCGCCGTCAACGAGGAGTATGCGCGGATGGACGTCGCACTTGCTGACGGCGACGACATCGCGTTCTTGCCGCCCGTCTCCGGCGGATAGGATCAACGGGGGACAGTCCACCGGAGCGCGCGAGGCGCTCCTGCACAGGCGTCGGGGACGATGTTCGACAAACTGCACGGCATCGAGGAACAGTACGACCACCTGATGGCGCTGATCGCGGATCCGTCGGTCCAGGCGGATCAGGCGGTCTACCGGACGCATGCGCGCGCGCTGGGGGAACTGCAGCCGCTCGTGGAGAAGTACCGCGAGTACCGGACCGTCGTAGAGGAAGCGGCGGAGGCGAAGGAGCTGGCCGACAGCGACGACCCGGAGCTGCGCGACCTCGCGCGGCAGGAGATCGAGACGCTGGGCTCGCGGCGCGAGACGCTACTGACGGAACTCAGGCTGCTTCTGATCCCGAAGGATCCGAACGACGAGCGGAACGTCGTCCTGGAGGTCCGCGCCGGCACGGGCGGCGACGAGGCGGGGCTGTTCGCGGCTGACCTGTTCCGAATGTACAACCGTTACGCCGAGCGGCAGGGATGGCGCACCGAGGTGCTCTCGTCCAACCAGACGGGCGTTGGCGCGATCAAGGAGGTGATTGCGCTGATCGACGGAAAGCAGGTTTACAGCCGGCTGAAGTACGAGAGCGGCGTACACCGGGTGCAGCGGGTGCCCGCGACGGAGGCGAGCGGCCGCATCCATACGTCGACAGCGACGGTCGCGGTGCTTCCGGAAGCGGAGGAAGTGGACGTCACGATCGATCCGAAGGATCTCCGGATCGACACGTTCTGCTCCAGCGGCCCCGGTGGCCAGAGTGTCAACACCACGTACTCCGCCGTCCGGATCACTCACATCCCGACCGGTCTCGTCGTCTCGCAGCAGGACGAGAAGTCTCAGATCAAGAACAAGGCCAAGGCGATGAAGGTGCTTCGCTCGCGCCTGTACGAGAGGGAACTGCAGCGGCAGCAGTCCGAGATCGCGAGCGACCGCCGCGGCCAGGTGGGTACCGGCGAGCGTTCGGAGAAGATCCGCACCTACAACTTCCCGCAGAACCGGATCACGGACCACCGGATAGGCTTCACGACGCACCAGTTGCCCGCCGTGCTCGAGGGCGATCTGAGTGGGCTGATCGACGCGGTCGTGATGTACTACCAGTCGGAGAAACTCAAGGCGGAAGAGCAGGCGGACGGTTCCTCCCGGGTGGAGAAGGCGGCGGCATCGTGACGCTCGCTACGCCTGGATCGGCCGCGACGATTACGGCCGGCACACCCCTGGTCGACCAGGTGACTGCCGCCCGGGCGCGCCTTGTCCGCGCCGGCATCGCGGAAGCTGAGGCGGCGGCCGACGCCGAGTTGCTGGCACGACACGCGCTGGAGTGGGATTGGGCCACCTGGCTTGCGGAGCGAAGGCAATCGGCGCCGCTCGGGTTCGCGGCGCGGTACGCACCGCTCGTTGCACGGCGTGAACGGCGCGAGCCGGTGTCGCGGATCACGGGAGAGCGCGAGTTCTGGGGCGGGCGGTTCGCCGTCGGGCCGGCGGTCCTGACGCCGCGGCCGGAAACGGAGCTGCTTGTCGAGACGGCGCTGGAGGTCCTCGCGGATCGACGGGACGAACCCCTTGCGCTTGCCGACATCGGAACCGGGTCGGGATGCCTGGCGGTGACGTTGGCGCGCGAATTTCGTCGGGCGGCAATGACGGCGGTTGACCTTTCGGCGGACGCTCTGGACGTGGCGCGCCGGAATGCGGCGGCGCACGGGGTGGCGGGGCGGATTCAGTGGGTCAATGCGGGGTTCGAGACCTGGTTGGGGGGCAACGGAGGCAACGGCGCACGCTTCGACCTGATGGTGGCGAACCTGCCGTACGTTCCCAGCGGTGAGATCGATTCTTTGCCGCCCGAAGTGCGTGACCATGAACCGCGGGTGGCGCTGGACGGTGGGTCCGATGGGTTGGATCCGGTGCGGGTCCTGTTGCGGGCCTGGCGTAGCGCCGATGCCAGCGCCAGCACTTCCGGCGGCGTACGGAACCCCGCGCTTCGCAACTACCTGCTCGTCGAAATGGGGGCGAGCCAAGCTGACGCGATCCGCTCGCTCGTGAACGATGCGGCGGGTCTCGACCTCGACGGTCTGCGGGTCGACCTTCGGGGAATTCCGCGGGTGGCAGTGATTCGCAGATTGTTGTGAGATGCATCATGACTAGCTGTCTCTTCTGCAGGATTGCGTCGGGCGAGATCCCCGGTGACATCGTCTATCGGGACGATGAGTTGATCGCGTTCAACGACATCAACCCGCAGGCGCCAACGCACGTGCTGATCGTGCCGCGGCGGCATATCGCGACGCTGAACGATCTCGTCGCTGACGACGTGAATCTGATCGGCCGGTTGATCCACCGTGCAAAGACCATCGCCGCAGAACGCGGCCACTCCGAGGCGGGCTACCGGACTGTCTTCAACTGCAACGCCGACGCGGGCCAGACCGTCTTCCACATCCATCTCCATCTCCTCGCCGGCCGCCCCATGACGTGGCCGCCGGGGTAGCGAGCCGGCATTCGTCCGGCCGGCCGGCTACAACCGGGGCAGCAGGCCCGGGAGATCGTCGAGGGAACGGATCACCGGAACCTCGTTCTCGGCGCCGGTCACGGAGAGCGGGCTGGCTCCGCTCTTCGAGCGGATCAGCAGGACGGCAAACATGCCGACCTGCCTTGCTCCGGCGATGTCGTGGGTCAGGCTGTCGCCCACCATGACGGAGTCGGCGGCAGCCGTGCCTGCGGCGGCGAGGGCGGCCCGGAAGATGCTCGGATGCGGCTTCAGGTAGCCCTGTTCGGACGACGAGACGGCGACGGTGACGTACGACTTCAACTGGAAGTGGGTCTGGAACGTGTCGAGCGAGCGGTGCGTGTTCGAGATCAGGCCGATGCGGTAGCCAGCGTCGCACAGCGCCGCGAAGGCTGGCCGAACGTCCTCGTACAGCGTGAAGTGATGACAGGCGGCCCACTCCTCGTAGATTTCGTAAGCGCAAGCGTCGAGACCATCGCCACGCGCGCCCATCTCGGTCAGGACTCGGCGGGCGTAGCGGACGAACGGATCGGGACGGTAGACCGCATCCTGCAGATCGTCGAGTTCGCTCGATGCCTCGCGCACCGCCGCCTCGTAGCGGTTCGGGTCTGCTTCGAGGCCGTGGTTGCGCGCAAAGGCGCTGTAGCCCTCGCCGTCGAAGACCGGACCGGGGTGAATCAGGGTGAAGTCGACGTCGAAGAAAACCGCCTCGACGCGTCGGCCCGGCGCCATGCGCGTCATTATATTTACAGCTAAGATTGAAGAATTCGGCCCCGAACCGAGAGCCGTCGCACCCATCCCTGCCATGCCCGACTGGAAGGAAACGCTCAACCTGCCGAAGACCGCCTTCCGGATGAAGGGGAGGCTGCCGAAGACCGAGCCGGAAACCATCGCGCGGTGGGACGGGATGGATCTGTACGGAAAGATCCGCGAGCGGCGGCAGGGCGCACCCCGCTACATCCTGCATGATGGACCGCCGTACGCGAACGGCGAGATCCATGTCGGCACTGCGCTCAACAAGATCCTGAAGGACATCGTCGTCCGCTCGCGCACGATGGCGGGTTTCGACGCACCTTACGTTCCGGGGTGGGACTGCCATGGTTTGCCGATCGAATTGCGCGTGGACCGCGAGCTGGGAGGCGGGACCGCGAGCGGAAAACAGGCGCTGCCAGTGGTCGAGCTGCGTCGCGCCTGCCGCCGCTACGCCGAGAAGTACATCGACATTCAGCGCGAAGGCTTCCGCCGACTCGGAGTGCTGGGTGCCTGGCAGGAGCCGTACCTGACGATGCGCTACCCGTACCAGGCGGCAATCGTCCGCGCGCTCGGAAAGTTCGTCGAACAGAACCTCGTCTACCGCGGCAAGAAGCCGGTGCACTGGTGTATCGGCTGCCAGACTGCGCTCGCGGAGGCGGAGGTGGAATACGACGCTCACCGCTCGCCGTCGATCCATGTCGAGTTCCCTCTGGCGCATGAGAGCCGCGCCGCGCTCGAGGCGCTGGCGCCCGTACTGGCGGAACGGCAGGCGTCCGTGCTGATTTGGACGACGACGCCCTGGACAATCCCGTCCAACCTGGCGATTGCGTTCCACCCGGAGGTGACGTACGCCGCCTACGCCCCAACCGGTGTAAACAGCGCCTCGGCGACCAGCGACGCCGCCGTGATCGTTGCCCAGCCGCTGGCGGATCGCGTCGCCAGCGAGACGGGCCGGACCCTCGGGGAGCCGCTCGCTACGTTCAGCGGGGGTGATCTCGAAGGCCTCCGCTTCCGCCATCCGCTCTATGACCGCGACTCCGTGGCGGTGCTGGCCGATTACGTCACCCTCGATCAGGGAACCGGTGCGGTCCACACGGCTCCGGGCCATGGCGCCGATGACTTCAATACCGGCGTGCGGTACGGCCTGGAGATCCTGGCCCCCATCGGTCCCGACGGGCGCTTTTTCGACGACGTCGCCATCGTCGGCGGGATGCAGGTGTTCGATGCGAACGCCGCCGTGACCGACGCGCTCGCCGCCGCCGGACGGCTCTGGCGGCAGACGGCGGTCGAGCATTCGTATCCTCACTGCTGGCGCTGCCACGCGCCGGTGATCTTTCTCGCTACCGCCCAATGGTTCATTGCGCTGGATCAGGACAGCCTGCGCGAACGGGCGCTTGAAGCGATCAGCGGCGTTGAGTGGTTCCCATCGTGGGGCGAAGAACGGATCCGCCAGATGGTGGCGAACCGCCCGGACTGGTGCATCTCGCGCCAGCGCTCCTGGGGCGTTCCGATCCCGGCGCTCTACTGCACGGTGTGCCACCAGGCGGCGCTCACCACCAGGCTGACGGAGCGCGCGGTGGAAGTCTTCGAGGAGCACGGCGCCGACGCCTGGTACGAGCGGGACCTGAGCGAGTTCGTACCCGACGGCTTCACCTGTCCGTCGTGCGGGGCCACCTCGTTCGAGCGCGAGACCGACATCCTCGACGTCTGGTTCGACTCCGGGTCCAGCCACGAGGCGGTCCTTTCGGCGCACCCGGAACTGGAGTGGCCGGCGACGCTCTACCTCGAAGGATCCGATCAGCACCGCGGCTGGTTTCACAGCTCGCTCCTGGTCGGCATCGGGACGCACGGCGCGGCGCCCTTCCGGCAGGTGCTGACGCACGGCTTCGTAGTCGACGCGACGGGACACAAGATGTCAAAGTCGCGCGGCAACAGCGTCGATCCGAAGACCGTGATCGAGCGGCACGGCGCCGAGATCCTCCGCCTCTGGGTAGCGATGGCCGACTACCGGGAGGAAATGCGGCTGGGCGACGAGATCCTGGCGCGCGTCGTCGAGGCGTACCGGAAGATCCGAAACACTTTCCGGATCCTGGTAGCCAACCTGTACGACTTCGATCCGGCTGCGGACCTGGTGCCGGTGGCGAAGATGGAGGAGGTGGACCGCTACGCGCTCGCCCGCTACGGCGAGACCGCCGTCGAGATTCTCGCGGCGTACGACCGGTACGAGCTGCAGCCGATCTCGCACGCACTGAACCATTTCCTCACCGTTGACCTGAGCGCGTTCTACATCGACATCTCGAAGGACCGGCTATACACCCTTGCCGCCGGATCGGCGGCTCGGCGCTCGGCGCAGAGTGCCATCTACACGATGACCGATGGTCTGGCGCGCCTGTTGGCACCCATCCTGCCCATCACCACCGACGATCTCTGGAGTCATCTGCCGGGCACCCGGGCGGAGAGCATCCATCTTGCCGACTTCCCGGGAGGATGCGACGAACTGGTCGACCGCGGCCTGCTCGACCGCTGGGCTCGGCTCCGCGCGTTACGCGATGCCGTAAACGTCGAACTGGAACGGCTGCGACAGGCGAAAGTGGTGGGCACCTCGCTGGAAGCGGGCGTGACGATCCGCGCGAACGGGGTGACGGCGGCGCTGATCGAACAGTACGAGCCGGAGCTGCCGACCCTGTTCATCACATCGGAAGCGTTGGTCGAGACGGATACCGCCCTCCCGTTGGATCCCGAGCAGGCCGCGTTGGCGGGGGCGCAGTTTACCGAGCCGGACGGCGCCGGGGTGATCGCGGTGCGGCGCGCCGAAGGGGTGAAGTGCGACCGGTGCTGGCGCTACGTTCCCGAAGTCACCGACACCGACCCGGCGGGAATCTGCACGCGCTGCGCCGCCGCGCTGGCCGAGACGGTGGAGCGTGTTGGCTGACGCGGCGGGATCGGATCACGGTCCCCCAGCATCCCCGCCGGACCCGCCCTTTACGCCTCCGGTCCCTTCGCAACGGCTCATGTTTGTGGCAGCCGCGGTGATAGTCATCGCCGATCAGGTGTCCAAGGGGATGGTGCGCGCCTGGCTGCCACTCCACTCCGCCGTCACGGTCATCCCCGATCTGCTGGACTTCCGGTACGTCCGGAACACCGGCGCCGCGTTCGGCCTGCTGAACAATGTCGACATTCCATTCAAGCCGGCCCTGATGACGGCGATCGCCCTCTTCGCTCTGATAGCCATCGCCGCCTACGCCAGCCGCGCCGCGGCGGACGAGCGGCTGACGAAGTTCGGCCTGGCGCTCGTCGTGGGGGGCGCCGTCGGCAACCTCATAGACCGGATAGCCACCGGTTACGTCGTCGATTTCGTCGATGTCTACTGGCGTGACTGGCACTTCTGGGCGTTCAACGTCGCCGACGCCGCGATCACAGTCGGAGCAGGGTGTGTCATTCTTGACATGATCAGGAGCCCTCAGCGGGAATAGGCCGAATGTATCCGCGACTCTTCGAGCTCTACGGCGTCAGCATCTACACCTACGGTCTGATGCTGGTCGCCGCGTACCTCATAGGCCTCCGCGTGGCCGTGGCGCGCGGCCGAGCGCGCGGACTGAACGACGCACGCGTGATGGACCTCGGAATCCTGGTGATCTTCGGAGCGCTCGTGGGCGCAAAGCTGCTGCTGTTCGTCGTGGAGTTCGACCACATCCTGGAGAACCCGGCATTCGTCTGGACGCTCCTCCAATCGGCCGGAGTCTTCTACGGCGGCCTGATCCTTGCCGTCGGGGCGGCGTTCTGGTTCATGCGAAAGCACCGGATGCCACTCTGGACGACCTGCGACGCCTTCGCACCGGGGATTGCACTCGGCCAAGCGGTGGGGAGAGCCGGCTGCCTGCTCGCCGGTTGCTGCTACGGGCAGCCCACCGATCTCCCGTGGGGAATCACCTTCACGGATCCGATGGCCGCGGCGAACGCCGGCACGCCGCTCGATGTCGCCCTTCACCCGACACAGTTGTACGAATCCGCGGCAGCGCTCCTCATAGTGAGTGTTCTACTCCTGCTTGAACGGCGTGGACGGATGTTCCCGGGACAGCTCTTCTGGAGCTACCTGTTGCTGTATCCGGTCGCGCGCTTCGCGATCGAGTTTTTTCGGGGCGATCCGCGCGGGACAGTTTTCGACCTGGTCTCGACGTCACAGTTCGTATCCGTGCTGCTGATTCCGATCAGCATCATCATGCTGATCCGGCTCGGCCGGACACCGGACGGCGGGTCGCCGCGCCGCGCGGCAGCGCACGCCACGTAGGAGCCCGTGACCACGCCTGGCGATCCGACAGCGGACCCGCCGGTAATCGAAGAGTTCGAGGTGCGGGCCGGTGAAGCGGGCGTCCGGCTCGATCAGTTCGTCACCACTCAGCTCGACGCGCGCGGAGCGGGGGCGCGAACCGCCTGGACACGTTCGCAGGTGCAGCGACTGATCCGCGGCGGACATGTGCACGTGGCGGGGGCACGCACGCGAATGAGCAGCCACGTTCGCGCGGGCGACCGGATCCGGGTGGAGATTCCTCCCGTGGCGCCGGCGGCGCCGCAACCCGAGACGCTGCCACTTGACATCGTGCATGACGACCCGGACATCGTCGTAGTGGACAAGCCGGCCGGCATGGTGGTCCACCCCGGCGCCGGCCACGCCGACGGCACCCTCGTGAACGCGCTGCTCCACCACGTGAACGACCTGAGCGGCATCGGCGGCGAACTCCGTCCCGGCATCGTACACCGCCTCGACCGGGGAACCTCCGGGCTGATGGTGGTTGCGAAACATGACGCGGCCCACGCCGAGCTGGCGCGCCAGTTCGAGGCGCGTGAAGTGGAGAAGACGTACGCTGCCCTCGTCTGGGGCGTCGTGCGCCAGGGGCGGCGTATCGATCTTCCGATCGGCCGCGACCCCTTCGACCGGAAGCGCATCTCGGCGCGCGCCCGTCGCGCGCGCGAGGCGGTGACGCGAGTCACGAAGGCGGAGCCGCTCGCCGCGATGACGCTGGCCGAGATCGCCATCGCTACCGGGCGGACGCATCAGATCCGGGTCCACCTGAGCGCTATCGGACATCCAATAGCGGGCGATCAGACCTACGGCGGGCGGAAGCGCCATGTACCCCCGGTGCTCCGTGACGCGCATCGGATCGTGCAGCGGCTCGATCGGCCGTTCCTGCATGCCGCGCGCCTGGCGTTCACTCATCCGTGCAACAGCCGCCGTCTGGCGTTCAGTTGCGACCTGCCGGACGACCTGCAAGGGATCGTGGAGGATCTGCGCGCGCTGGAGGCCGCGCGGCTTGACGCGGGACGGCGTGGAAGGGGAAACGCCAGCCGCGAACGCTACTGAACGACGTCGGTGACGGGACCGGACGCAGCGGCATCCGAGTGTGCGGCGTGGTGGGGCGGCGCCGTCACCGGCGTGAGCGCGAGAGCGAGCGCCTCGTCGATAGTCGAGACGTAATAGATCTCCATCTCACGTCGCAGTTCCGTGCCCAGGTCCTCGTTGACGTAGGGCTCGTTCCGCTTCGGCAGAATGACGCGGAAGATGCCGAGCTGACGTGCCGCGAGCACCTTCTCCTTGACGCCGCCCACCGGCAGCACCAGGCCGGAGAGCGTAATCTCCCCCGTCATGGCGATGTCGCCTCTAACCGGACGGCCGGTCAGCTCGGATACGAGCGCCACCACCATCGTCAGGCCGGCTGAAGGACCGTCCTTCGGGATGGCGCCCGACGGCACGTGGATATGGATGTCTCCGTTGCCGTAGAAGCTGGGGTCCACCTGGTAGCGGGCGGCGTTCGTCCGGAGCCAGGAGACGGCGGCGGAGGCCGATTCCTTCATCACGTCGCCCAACTACGCCGTCAACTCCAGCCCACTCCCGTTCTTCATCCGTGCGGCCTCGACGAACAGCACGTGGCCGCCGGCCGGCGTCCAGGCCAGACCGGTCGCCACTCCGGGACGCTTGGTCCGCTCCGCCACCTCCTCGTCCTGGAACTTCGCGGGGCCCAGCAACTCGGCCAGCAACTCCGGTGTCACCAACACCGCCGCTTCGTTTCCCTCCGCGCGCCAGCGCGCGACCTTCCGGCAGAGTGCTCCGAGTTCCCGTTCCAGATTCCGGACACCCGCTTCCCTTGTGTAGTTCCGGATGAGGGTCGTGATTGCCCGATCGGTGAATGTGATCTGCGTCGCCGACAGGCCGTGTCTATCCACCTGCCGCGACACCAGGTGCTCGGTAGCGATGGCAAGCTTCTCGTCCTCGGTATAGCCGGGCAGCTCGAGGACTTCCATCCGGTCGAGTAGCGGCGGCGGAACTGGATCGAGGAAGTTCGCCGTCGTGATGAACAGCACCTCGGACAGGTCGAACGGGACGTCAAGGTAGTGGTCGCGGAACGTGTTGTTCTGCTCCGGATCCAGCACCTCGAGCAACGCCGAGGCGGGATCGCCCCGGAAGTCAGTGCCGAGCTTGTCGATCTCGTCGAGGATGAAGAGGGGATTCCTGGTTTCCGCACGTCGCAGGCCACGAATGACCTGTCCCGGCAGCGCACCGATGTAGGTGCGCCGGTGACCCCGGATTTCCGCCTCGTCGCGCATGCCGCCGAGCGACACCCGGACTACCTCGCGGTCAAGCGACTCGGCGATCCCCCTGGCGAGCGATGTCTTGCCGACGCCGGGCGGGCCGACAACGCACAGGATCGGCCCCTTATGGTCTGGCTTCAGCTTGCGGACGGCCATCTGCTCGCGCAGCAGGTACTCCCGCTGGTTCTTACCCAGCTCCGACTGCACCTGCGACTGGATCGTCGAGCGGATATCGAGGATCTCGATCTCCTTGGCAAGGAGCTGGTTGAGCCGGGCCAACCGCTCGCGGACGTTGAGCGTCCCTAGAATCCCCTGCTGTTCCTCGGAGCCGATCGTCCGCAGCCCTGATGCGACAACGTCGGCCCAACGGCCCGGTTCCGTGATGTTCTCCACGAACCCCGGCACGTCGTCGGACAGATGCGGAGATGCCGCCACAACCTGCACAAACCGCTTTCGGGCAGTCGCGACGAGCTCTTCGATTGCCTCCCGGTCGCCGGCGATCGTCAGGTCTTCGACGCCATGAACGGCGGCACGGTGGAACGGCTCAATGGTGACTAGTGTCACGTCACACGTGATATGTTGCATGTTTAATGGTAGCCTTCTCGTCGTCCAACGACGGCAAGGAGGTTGGCATGAAGCGTTACGTGGTGACTTTGGAGAAGGACGAGCGTGCCGAGCTCGCGGGGATCACGCGCAAGGGGTCGCATCAGTCGCAGAAGGTGCTCAACGCGCTGATTCTGCTCAACTCGGACGAGGGCGAGTTCAACGAGCACCGGGCGCGCGGGGCGGCCATTGCCGAGATCCTGCGCATCAGTGCGCGCAAGGTGGATCGGGTCAAGAAGCGTTTTGTCGAGGAGGGCATGGAGGCGGCAGTCGGCGGTCGGCAGGGTCGCCGTTCCAGCTACGTGCGCAAGGCCGACGGCGAGTTCGAGGCGCGCTTGGTGGCGCTGAGCTGCGCCGAGCCTCCAGAGGGCCACTCGCAGTGGTCGCTGCGGTTGCTGGCGGATCGCGTCGTGGAGCTCGGCCACATCGACAGTGTGTCGCACGAGACGGTGCGGCGGGTTCTAAAAAAAACGCAATCAAACCGTGGCGGCGAGTCGGCTGGGTGATTCCCCCACAGGGCAACGCGGACTTCGCGGCGGCGATGGAGAAGGTGCTCGACGTCTACCGGCGTCCCTACGATGCGGCCTTTCCGGTGGTGTGCATGGACGAGACGCCCCGGCAACTGATCAGCGCGACGCGCGAACCGGTTCCGGCGGCACCGGGTCGACCGGCGCGCGAAGACTACGAGTACCGACGCCGCGGAAGCTGCAATGTGTTCATGGCGACCGAACCCCTGGCCGGGCGGCGCATGACCAAGGTGACTGCGCGCAGAACCAAAACCGACTGGGCGCACTTCCTCAACGACATCGCCGAGCGCCACCCCGGCGCCCAGAGGATCACGCTGGTGATGGACAACCTGAACACCCACCGCCCCGGCGCCCTCTACGAGGCCTTTCCACCGGCCGAGGCCAACGCCCTGTGGGACCGCTTCGAGTTCGTCTACACGCCAAAGCATGGCAGTTGGCTCAACGTCGCCGAGGTCGAGCTCAACGTCATGACCCGTCAGTGCCTCAACCGCCGCATTGACTCCCTCGAGATCCTGCACGACGAGGTCGCGGCTTGGCAGGCGTCCCGAGACCGCATCCAGGCCAAGGTCAACTGGCAGTTCACCACGGACGACGCCCGCGTCAAGCTGAAACGCCTCTATCCGACACGTGATGAATGACAGGACACTAGCCTGTCGAGGGAAATTCGACCGATCCCCTCCACAAACAGCCGATAGCTTCCATCCGGCAGCGGGAAGATCTTGTGAACCTGCGCCAACGTGCCGACCCGATAGAGGTCGTCCTCGCCCGGTTCCTCGAGCGCCGCATCGCGCTGCGTGAAGAAGGCAATCAACTGGCTTTCTTCGAGGGCGGTCTCTATCAGCTTGACGGAGCGGGAACGCCCCACGGCGAGCGGCATGACGCGCCCGGAAAGAGCACCGTGTCGCGCAGCGGCAGCACGGGGAGCTCGGACGGCACCTCGTGCGTTTGCGCGGACGCCGTCGCCGGGGGACGTCGACCTTCGCTCATCGTTAGCCCTGATAGTCGGTGAAGAGCGAGCCGGGAGCCCGACGTGCTTCGTACATCTGCTCCCGCTCGATCGCCAGCTCGCGCTCCGCCTCGCACTCGGTGCAGCGGACGGCGAACGGCAGAGCACGGAGCCGTTCGGTCGCGATCTCCGTCCCGCACTCGTAGCAGTACCCGAAAGTTCCCTCGTTGAGCCGGTCGAGTGCCTCGGTGATCCTGTGAAGCGTCTCGGTCTTCATCTGCAGCACGGCGAACTCGATGTCGCCCTGGATGTCCATCTCGGAGGTCTCCGCCTCGTCGCGCACGTCCGGCGTGGGCGACGCTGCGTGCTCCAGGCGGGTGTCTCGCATCTTGTGCTGCACCTCACCGATGATCTCGAGGCGCCGTGCCTCAAGCATCTGCTTGAGCTCTCTGTAGCGAACCGTACTCAGCTTCTTCTTCGTGGTGCGTGCTTGCGTCGTCATGATGCCTGCTCCTTTCCAGGCGGTGTTCCCTTCGGCTCGTAGCCGCTGTCCCGCTCGGGCCCTGTCGATCGCAGTGCATGATCCGTGCCATAGGCAACGGCGCTACTTTGCTTAGACGACGGATACATCGGTTTGGTTTCGGCATCTCGCGTGTCCTCCACGGAGGACGGGAGCGGCCGGCAGCAGTACACCGGCGGTTCGGAATGCCGGAGGCAGACCTTGCTGTCATAATCCGATCTCCATGCCCAAACAGGAGTGTCCGCTCTGCATCCGCCGGAAAGCGCGGCGCGCCTGCCCCGCCAAGGGAGTCTCCATCTGCTCGGTCTGCTGCGGAACCAAGCGTCTGATCGAAATCGCCTGCCCGTCCGACTGCGTCTGGCTTCAGTCCGCCTCCACCCACCCCCCCGCCGTGGTGCAACGGCAACGGGAGCGGGATGTTCATTTTCTGGTGGCGCTGCTGCATGGCCTGACGCCGCAGCAGCAGGCGCTCACCTATCGGCTGTTGGCCCTGCTGGGCCAGGAGCGGCCCGACCTTCCGGGCCTGCGCGACGCCAACATAGTCGAAGCGGCGCAGGCGATGGCCCAGACAGCGGAAACTGCCAGCCGGGGGATCGTCTACCAGCACACGGCTCAGACTGCACATGCGCGGCAGTTGATGAAGGAGATGGCCGGGGTGGTCGAGGCAGCCGTGCAACAGGGGACGCCAATCCCGGACCATGACGCTGCGAGCATCTTTCGCCGGATCGAGCGCGGGGCGCGCGAGGGACGGGAGCTGCTGGGCGAAGCGGGCGGCGAAACCGCCTGCATCGCCACGCTGAAACGCCTGGCGTCGGCCATGCCGCGCGACGGGGACCCGTTGGGCGGCGCAGAAGACACCTCGGAAGGGACCTCGGCATCGGGCCTGATTGTCCCAGGCCGCTGATTCCGAGAAGGGATGGCTCTCTCCACCCGCGGAGTTGCGCTGCCGGGTCATCCCGTTCGCCAGCCGCGTCTGGTATAGAATGGGCGGACGCTCATGGCAAAACGTTGCGACATCTGCGGCAAGGGTCCGAAGATGGGCCGGAATGTCTCACACGCCCACAATGTGACCAAGCGGAGGTTCGAGGCCAACATCCAGGCGGTTCGCGCGCTGGTCAACGGCGGAGTGAAGCGGCTGAAGGTCTGTACCCGCTGCATCCGATCGAATCGGGTAGTCAAGGCGCCGTAGCCCGACACCCCGCAACGCAAGCGCGGGTCCCTTCCGGACAGGACGTGTCTCGGACTCCCATCACGACGACGGGCGCGCCACGCGCTATCGGTCCGTACTCTCAAGCAATCAGAAGCGGTGATCTGCTCTTTGTCTCGGGTCAGATAGCCATGGATCCGGAGACGGGCGAGATGGCCGAAGGCGACGTCAGTGCGCAGACCGAGCGGGTGTTGCGGAACGTCGACGGCATCCTGACCGCCGCCGGCGCGACGCTCGCCGATGTCATCAAGACGACCGTCTACCTGGCCAACATGAACGATTTCGCGGCGATGAACCGAGTCTACGCCACGTTTTTCGCTGACCCCGCCCCGGCGCGGGCCGCCGTCGAGGTGGCGCGGCTCCCGAAGGATGCTCTGGTCGAGATCGACTGCATCGCCAGGGTGCCCGACGGCACGGACTGAACTCTCTCTACTGCTGGCGCAGTACGCGTTCGACGTTCAACACGCCGGGGACGGCACGGACGACCTTGATCACCTTCTGCAGGTGCTTCAGGTCGACGATGTCCATCGTAACGCTGATGTGGCCGTGCTGATCTTCACCCGAAGACGCCTCCACCTTCCGGATGTCGATCCGCGTCTCGGCGATTCGCGACGTGACGTCAGCCAGCATGCCGCGACGATCTTCCACCTGGATCGTTAGGCAAACCGTGAACGACGCATCGCTGTCCGCTTTGCCCCAGACAACCTCAATCCGTCGCTCCGGGTCGTACAGCAGGTTCAGCACATTCGGACAGTTCGCAGCGTGGACCGACACGCCCTTGCCGCGCGTTACGTAGCCGACGATCTTCTCGCCCCGGATCGGGTTGCAACAGCCGGCACGGAAGACCATCAGATCGTCGAAGTCGCGTACCTTGATGACATCCTCGTTCGGCCTCAGAATCCGCCGAACGGCGGCCGTCACCAGCGTCTCGCGCTTCGGCTCCTGCGACTGCGTTTCCGGCGCCAGCCGGTCGAGCACCTGCCGGGCCGAAACCTTTCCATACCCGACGGCAGCGTACAGGTCGTCCGGTTTCACCGTGTTGAAGTCCCTGCAGATCGTCTCGACGGCAGCCGTGTCCATAACCGCCCTGGTCTTGAGTGCGAAGCGGCGCGCCTCCTTCTCAATCAGCTTGCGTCCCAGGTCGACGGCGCGGAGCTTCTCCTCCGCATGGATGAACTGCTTGATCTTGTTGCGCGCGCGGGTGGTAGCGACGATGTTCAACCAGTCACGGCTGGGGTGGTGTCCGGCCGCGGTCACTACTTCGACAATGTCACCGCTCTCCAAACGGGTCCGTAGGGGCACCATCCGACCGTTGACGCGTGCACCAACACAGGTGTGGCCGACGTCGGTGTGAATTGCGTAGGCGAAGTCAATCGGCGTCGCGCCACGCGGCAGCGCCTTGACTTCACCCTTGGGCGTGAAGGTGTACACCTCCTCCGGATAGAGGTCGATCTTCAGGCTGTGGATGAACTCGGTCGGGTCAGGGACGTCCTTTTGCCACTCGAGCAGTTGCCGGATCCAGAGGAAGTACTGCTCGTCCGCCTCGGCTCCGACACGCCCCTCCTTGTACTTCCAGTGGGCCGCGATTCCCTCTTCGGCAATCTGGTGCATCTGCTTCGTCCGGATCTGCACTTCGAACGGGAAACCCCGGTCGCTGACGACCGAGGTGTGCAGCGACTGGTAGCCGTTCGGCCGCGGCATCGCGACTAAGTCCTTGAAGCGGCCCGGCACCGGCGACCAGGTCTGGTGGATGATCCCGAGCGCAGCGTAACAGTCGTGTACCGAGCGCGTGATGACACGGACCGCCACCAGGTCGTAGACCTGATCGAGCGAGATCCGCTGCCGCTTGATCTTCTCCCGGATGCTGAAGGGCTGCTTGATCCGTCCCTCGATGGTGACCACCGGCACACCGGCGTTCTGCAGCTTGTCCGTAAGCGTCCGCTTGAGTTGCGCCACCGTTCGGTCGGTTGCCTTGCGGCGCTTGTCCACCAACGTCCGGAGCGACTCGTACTCCCCGGGTTCCAGTTGCCGGAAAGCCAGCTCCTCGAGTTCGTGCGTCATCTTGCTCATGCCGAGACGGTGCGCAATCGGCGCATAGATGTCGACGGTCTCCTGCGCGATCCGCAGCCGCCGCGCCTCCGGCATGTGGTCGAGCGTTCGCATGTTGTGCAGCCGGTCGGCCAGCTTCACCAGGATGACACGAACGTCATCCACCATCGCGAGCAGCATCTTCCGGAAGTTTTCCGCCTGCCGCTCCTCCCTCGACGAGAACTGCATCGCACCGATCTTGGTGACGCCGGCAACGACATGGGCGATGTTCTCGCCGAACAGTTCGCGTACCTTCTCCTCGGTGGTGAGCGTGTCTTCGACTACGTCATGGAGCAGACTGGCGGCGACCGCGACATCGTCGAGATGCATGTCCGCCACCAGCTCCGCAACTTCCAGCGGGTGCGTGATGTACTCCTCGCCGGAGCGGCGCGTCTGACCGGCGTGCGCCAGGGCGGAGAAGTCGTACGCCCGGCGCAACAGGTCGGTGTCGGCGTCCGGCTTGTACGCCTGGACTCTCTGGATGAGGCCGTAGAGGCTGGTCATAAAAAAAGCCGGGCGCCCTCACGAGCGCCCGGCCCCGAACGTCACCGATCTGGGAGGGATGCGTGGATGCCGGACGCCTACTCCCCTTCGGCGCCGGCTGCCGCTTCGGTCTCTCCGCGCGCCTCTTCCTGAATCTGCTGGGCCAGATCGCGCAACTCATCCGCCTGGGCAATCAGCGCGTTCTGTTCGTCGAGATCCTCGCTCATGTTCGCCTGCATCCGCAGCAGGATGTTCTTGTAGATCAGCGCGTCGACGTAGCGGTCGTTCAGCGCGATCGCCCGGTCGGCCGCGTCAATCCCCGCGAGGATGTATTCCGCCTTCTGCTCCTGCGTGATGCGGAAGTCACGGAACGCCTTCTCCCAGAAGAAAGTCGAGATGGTGTAGTAGGCCTCCGGGTTGTCCGGCTCTATCCGGGCGCGCTGCCGCAGTGCATCGATCGTCTGGTCGAAGTCACCGCTCCGGTTGTAGAAGCCGGCAAGCTGCAGGTAGACGGTCGGGTCGTCCTGCCGCATGTTCCTGACCTCGAGCATGATCGCCTCGGCATCTTCGAAGAGACCCGACTCCTCGAAGAGCTGCGCCAGCACGAAGTAATTGTCGGGATTGGCAGGATCGAGCTGGATCATCTCCTGCAGCAGCAGTGCGCGATTACTCGGATCGTTCAGCCGATCCGGACCGTAAGCCGCCACCAGGTATTGCATCGACAGCGTCTGGAAGTCCGGGTTCGGGATCTCCTCGGAAGCAAGCCGGTAGTACTCGATGGCGTTCTCCAGGAACCGATCGTTCTCGGGATCTCCCCGGAACGCCGGCGTGTAGAGGTTGTCGTAGGAGTTGGCGATGTAGAAGTACGCCACCGTCATCACCTGCGACAGCTCGCTCTCCGGATCGTCGGCGATGACCTGGAGTACCTGCTGGTACTCCTCGATTGCCCCTGCGTAGTCGGCCCGGCCGTACAGGAGGTTGGCGTCCTTGAACGTCCGCATCGCGGAAAGTTGAGCGAAGAAGGCGCACGAGACCAAAGGCGTCACGAGCACCGCTACGAGGACCAGTCTCAGAAAGGTGCGTCCGGTCTGCATGATGTTCTCCTTCTCGGCTATCGACAGCCCCGGCCTAGCCGACCGGCGCAGCGCCGGCAGCGCGGCGCATGCCTTCCGTCACGATGCCTACTTTTTCGACCCCGGCTCCCCTCGCGGCGTCAATCACATCGATGATCTCGCCGTAAGTGATGGAACCCGCCCCGGCGATGAACATTGTCTTCTCGCGCCGAGTCTCGAAGATATTCCGCAGGTCCGCCTCCAGCGTCGCCATTTCCATGGGCTGCTGATTGACGGAGATCCGGCGGTCCGCCGTGAACTCCAGGACGATCTGGCTGCTGTCAGTCGCCGCCTGCGCCGAGCCCTGGGTCTCCAGCGGCAGGTTGATATCCAGGCCGCGCTGTCCGAGGGGCAGGGCCGCCAGGAAGATGACGATCAGAACCAGCAGCACGTCGATGAACGGCGTGATGTTGATATCCGAGTTTGCAGCGATCCTCGACGCTCCGACGACCGTGTCGGCACCGTGGTGCTTGTGTCTCGCCATGGCGAACTACTCCCCTCCTCCGGCCCTGCCACCCAGCTCGCGCTCGGTGATCAGTCCGACGTTCTCTATACCGGCCCGCTGCAACTGATCCATCAGTTGCATCACGGCTGAGTACTGGGCGTTGGTGTCGGCCTTGATCAGCAGTATGCGTTCCAGCTTCCGGCCCAATGCCGTATTGATGGAATTAAGCAGCTCGCCCGGCGTCGTCTGCACGTTGTCGACGAAGTACCGGCCGTCCGACGTCACCGCCACGATCGTGTTGTTGTCGTTGTCCGCCTTGTCATTCGTGTTCGTCGCCTCGGGCAGCGTCAACGTCACGCCCGCCTGCAACAGTGGCGCGATGAGCATGACGATGATTAGCAGCACGAGCATCACGTCAGCGAGCGGCGTGATGTTGATCTCCGAATTCAGGCCATCAATCTTGTCGCCAACTTGCATTCCCATGGTCTGTTCTCCTCAAAAATGAAGACTCAACCCGGCCGCGTCCGCCACGGGCGCCGGAAGCGTCCGGCCGGATCTCCTGCGCGGCGAAGGCCTACGACTTCTTGATGAAGTAGTCGAGCAGCTCAGACGACGAGTTGTCCATCTCGACCGAGAAGTACTCGAGGCGACCGGTCAGGAAGTTGAAGAACCAGACCGCCGGAATCGCCACGAACAGACCGATCGCGGTCCCCACGAGCGCCTCCGAGATGCCGCCCGAAACTGCGCCCAAACCGCCCGACCCGGTCGCCGCAATCCCCTGGAACGCGTTGATGACGCCCAGCGTGGTGGCGAGGAGGCCGACGAACACGGCCGTAGATCCGATGGTCGCAAGAATACCCATTCCCCGCTTCAGGTCGGACGAGGTGAGCGCGGCCGCCCGCTGAATGGCGCGGTGCACACCGTCAACGACATCGTCCTTGTGCAGATCGACGCCGCTGTCCTGCTGGAACTGGTACTCCTGGAGCCCGGCCAGCACGACCTTGCCGAGGTGGCTGTACTTGTAGTTCTTCGATTGCGAGATGGTGATCGCCTCCTTGAGCTTGCCGTCCTTGAGGTGCTTCGCCACCTGCGGCGCGAACAGCTTCGACTGCTTCGTCGCCTGTACGAAGGTGAACAGCCGCTCGAAGAAGACGCCCACCGACGCCATCGACATGACTGCCAGGACACCCATCAGAAGCTTGACCGATATCCCCATCTGCTCCCAGAGTTCAAGAAAATCCATCTGTTCCTCCCCGCGGGCCTCATCGGGCCCTCAACAACTCCGTTTTACCAGAACGTTCAAACGAACTGACTACTGCAGCGTGAAGTTGACGGTCACCGTCATGATGACCGGCACCGGCACGCCATTCAACAACGTCGGGGTGTACTGCCACTGCTTCACGGCGTTGATCGCCGCTTCGTCCAGCAGCGGCACCGACCGGAGCACCTTCACGTCGGCCACCGCGCCCGTCGGACCGATGACCGCCTCGAGAATGACGACACCCTGAACCCGGGCCTGCTGAGCCACCGGCGGATAGACCGGCGGGACGTCACGGACCTTGGTCGGGGGGCTGATATTGCCTCCGACACGGATCGGCTCCGGCGGCGGGGGAGGCGGCGGCGGCGCGCTCGGCAAGCCGCCCACGATGCCACTGACGACACCGCCGGCGACACCCCCTTCAACGCCTCGCGCTTCGGACAGGTCGAAACCGGTTTCCTCAACGATCTGCTCCGGCGCGACGATCGGTGCCGCGTTCGGGTTGACGTCGATAACCGGCGGCGGTGCCGCCTCGGCCGCAGCCGGCGGCGGCGGCGGTGGCGGTGGCGGTGGCGGTGGCGGTGGCGCGGCGACGAACGCCAACATCGACGCCGGCGTCGGCAGTGCGTCGACCGCCATCAACGGCACGATTACGACCACGCCGATGGCCACAACATGCGCGATGATCGACACCGGCAGCGTGTACCACTTCCGTGCGCCCACCTGAATAGTTGGGTTCGCAATTTCCCCGAACATCACCGGCTGTACCTTCTTCGGCAGTCCGCCCTTCGCGCGCGGGGCAGCGCCTGGCGATGTTGCCTTCGACGGCGGATTCCTTCTCTGTGTATCAGCCACGGAAACGCCCTCCTGACCTGCTCCACACGCGTACGCCTGTTTCCAAGGCGGCGATTATAGCAGGCCGATTGCCGGTGTCAACGAAACCGAACTTCCCAACCACGCGTTCATCCTTCTTCGACACCGGCGCGAATGAAATGGCCCGCTCCGCAGTGGCCGTCGCGCCGGCTACTGCATCCAGGCGACCACGAGCGGAGCAAAGATGACAGCGACGATCGTCATCAGTTTGATCAGAATATTGAGGCTCGGCCCCGAGGTGTCCTTGAACGGATCGCCCACGGTATCGCCGATCACCGCCGCCTTGTGCGGGTCCGACCCCTTGCCTCCATGGTGACCTTCCTCGATGTACTTCTTCGCGTTGTCCCAGACGCCGCCGGCGTTCGCCATCATCAGCGCCATCAGGACAC
Source organism: Vicinamibacterales bacterium (assembly GCA_965263055.1). Classification (GTDB taxonomy): domain Bacteria; phylum Acidobacteriota; class Vicinamibacteria; order Vicinamibacterales; family UBA8438; genus VXRJ01. Next base: position 1,488,910 of record OZ253581.1, read on the forward strand.
CGGTCACGAGCGCGCCCGCCAGAAGGCCGCCCAGCCCGGAGATCCCGAGCAGGAAACCGGTCGCGACCGGCGCCAGCACCGCGATCAGTCCGGGCACCACCATCTCGCGGATCGCCGACCTGGTCGAGATCTCGACGCAGCGCGCCGAGTCCGGTTCCGCCTCGCCCTCCAGAAGGCCGGGGATCTCGCGGAACTGCCGGCGCACCTCGCCGATCATGTCGTTCGCCGAGCGGCCCACCGCATTCATCGTCAGGGCGGAAAAAAGGAAGGGAAGCATGCCGCCCAGGAGCATCCCGATCAGGACGTTCGGGTTTTCCAGCGCCAGGTTGAGCAGCCGTGGCTCGAACGCCGCCGCGCCCCCGGCCGCCTCCACCGCAGTGCCGGCAGTGGTGCGGAACGTGCTGAAGAGTGCAAGCGCCGTCAGCGCCGCTGATCCGATGGCGAAGCCCTTCCCCATCGCCGCCGTGGTGTTCCCCACCGCGTCGAGTGCGTCAGTCCGCTCGCGGACATACGCCTCGCAGCGGCTCATCTCGGCGATCCCTCCCGCGTTGTCGGCGACCGGACCGTAGGCGTCCACTCCCAGGCTGATCCCGAGGGTGGAGAGCATCCCGACCGCGGCGATCGCGATGCCGTACAGCTCCGCCTGCGCGAAGCTGAACCAAATCGCCAGGCAGATGACCACGATCGGCAGCGCGCACGACATCATGCCGACGCCCAGGCCGGCGATGATGTTCGTGGCGGGACCCGTCTCCGACTGCTGCGCGATTCTGTGGGCCGGCGGCTTGTCCTTGCCTGTGAAGTACTCCGTGATCTGGCCGATCAGCACGCCGGCGACCACCCCCGCCACGACGCACCAGAGGACGGCGAACGGGATCTCGAGCAGGGCGATCAGCCCCGCGGCGCCGGCGAAGACCAGAACCGACGCCACGATCAGACCGCGGTGCAGCGCGCTGCCGATCTTCGCTTCGTCGTCCGTGTTGACGGCGAACGTGCCGAGTATCGATGCCAGGATGCCGACGCCGGCGAGGAGCAACGGAAAGATCACCAGGCGTCCCTGCAGCGCCGCGAACGATCCTTCGTCGATCCCCCAGAGCGCGCCGGCCGTCGCTGCTCCGAGCGCCCAGGCGAGGGCGATTGAGGAGATGATGCTGCCGACGTACGACTCGAACAGGTCCGCCCCCATGCCGGCGACATCGCCGACGTTGTCGCCCACGTTGTCGGCGATCGTAGCCGGATTGCGCGGGTCGTCCTCCGGGATGCCCGCCTCCACTTTGCCCGACAGATCGCCCGCCACGTCGGCCGCCTTCGTATAGATGCCGCCGCCGACACGGGCGAAGAGAGCGATCGACGAGGCGCCGAGCGAAAAGCCGAAGAGCGACTTGACGGCGTCAGCCCCTGCATCCCCCAGGCCACCATAGGCGAAATATAGAACGGAGATCCCGAGCGTGCCGAGGGCCACGACCGTCAGCCCCATCACCGCACCCGACGAGAACGCCACCCGCAACGCCGACGACAGGCTCTCCGTGGCCGCTTGGGTTGTCCGGACTGCCGCACTCGTGGCGGTTCGCATGCCGATCCAACCCGCCAATGCCGACAGCACCGCGCCCACCAGAAACGCAACGGCGGTCAGCAGCGAATCTCCCGGCAAGAACGCCAGCAGCACTACGAACATCAGCGCCACGAAGCCGGCCAGGACGGTGTACTCCGTCCGCAGGAAGGCCATGGCGCCGCTCCTGATCAATGCGGCGATCCGCTGCATCCGATCGGTACCGGGTGCGTAGCTGTTGATACGGCGGATCAGGAGTAGAGCAAACAGAGCCGAGACGACCGGCGCACCCCACCCGAGCGCAAAGTACAATTGCTGTTCCATTTCCCCCTCGATGGACGGCACGCGATGTCCGGCCGCGTGAGACGCTGGAAACTAACTTGCCCTGCCGAAACTGTCAAGGCGCAAGGGGCGATCCTGACCCTCCCGCGCTCAACTTCTCCCGCTCGGTCCGGAGCCGTTCATTCAACGACATCCCTCCGGTCAGGAATACCTGCAGTCCCTCCTGCACGGTGAGCGACGGGAACGAGACGACCGACCGGGGATAGATGTGGATGTCACCGAAGTAGACATGGTTCGTCGGAACATAAACCGCGACGTGCGTCAACGACCCGTCCTCTCCGTCGGTTCCGCCGGCCTCCGTCACGCCCTCTCCGTCACCTTCCTCCAGCCTGAACTCCTTCGTCAGGAAACCGAGCACCAGTCCCCGCCTTGGGTCATCGACCAGGACCACCCGCTTGAAGCCGACCTCCGTGTCCGGCGAGAAGGCCGTGACAAGCTGCCTTACGGTGGCGTAGACCGTGCCGAAGAGCGGCAGCCGGAGCAACCACTCCTCACCCCTGCTCAACAGCCGGCCGAGGAGCACATTGGTCGCCAGTGCACCCACCAGCACGACAAGGGCGGCAAGCGTCAGCAGGCCGAGTCCGGGGATCTCGCGTCCCAGCCAGCCTGAATAGATCGGCCCCATCACACCATCGATCAGGCCGAACAGCCAGATGAACGCCGCCACGCTGATGGCGATCGGCACGATGACGACGATCCCGGTAATCAGGCTCCGCCGCAGCCACTGCATCGGTCGGCGATCTCCAAAGGTCCCACCAACACCGGTCGGTCTCAGAACAGTCCCCTGACCAGCACTACGCCCGCCAGCGCCAGCCGATAGAGCGCGAACGGATCCAAAGAGCGCCGGACGACGTAGCGCAGAAAATACTTTATCGCGACGTATCCGACCAGCGCCGACACGACCAGCCCGATCGCCATTGCCGCCGCGCCGCCCGCCGGTATCCCGTCTTGCAGCAACACCATCGCCTGGCGTGCGCTCGCCGCCAGAATGGCGGGGATGCCGAGCAGGAACGCAAAGCGCGCCGCCGACGCGCGCCCGAACCCCAGGAACATCGCCACCACCAGCACGGCGCCGGATCGTGACACGCCCGGCACGAGCGCCGCAGCCTGCGCCATGCCTAGCAAACCCGCCTCACCGGCGCTGATATCGCTCTCGTCCCGTCCCCCCCGCCCGACCCGGTCCGCCACGAGCATCGCCACGGCGCCGATAGCAAGCGCCACGCCGGCCACCTCGAGGTTCCGCAGCGAAGTGGCGATCCTGTCAGCCGCCAGAAAACCGACGATCCCCACCGGCACCGTGCCGATCACGATGGCGCGGAGCAGCGCGCCGGCCCCGCTGCGGTCAGACCAGTTCCGCGGGGAGACGGCCGCCCGGAGCAGCGCCGCGACCTCCGTGCGGAAGTAAGTCAGTACCGCGGCCAGCGTGCCAAGGTGCACGGCAACATCGAACGCCAAGCCGAAGCGGGAGTCTACCGTCGAGCCGAACACGCTGCGTGCCAGCAGCAGGTGGGCGGAACTCGAAATCGGCAGGAACTCGGTCAACCCCTGGAGGGCCCCGAGGAGCACGGCCTCGAGAGCTGTCACTGACTTCGGTCGAAAAACTGCGGCAACAACCTACGACGCTCTTGCCTTACGGCCTCGCCTGGACGACCGCGCGGGCGCCGGCGCTCCCCCCGCGCCGGGCGTCGCGCCTGCCTGCTGCGCCCGGGTGGCGCGGCGCTCGGTGATGGCGATGGCGATGATCGACGCGACGAAAATGGTGGAGTAGGTGCCGCTTACCACACCGACGAGCATCGTGAAGGCAAAGCCGCGCAGCACCTCGCCTCCCAGCACGTACAGCGCCAGCACCGCGCCGCCGGTCGTACCCGACGTGATTATCGTGCGCGAGAGCGTCTGGTTGATGCTGGTGTTCACCAGGTGCGGGAAGGTGTCGCGCCGCATGACGCGGAGGTTCTCGCGCACCCGGTCGAAGACGACGATCGAGTCGTTCACCGAGTACCCGGTGATCGTCAGCATGGCCGCGACGACGTTGAGCGACAGTTCGTAGTCGAACAACACCAGCATCGCCAGCGTGATCGCGATGTCGTGCGCGACAGCGACTACCGCGCCGACCGCGAACGAGAAGCGGAAGCGGAGCCCGATGTAGACGAGGATGCCCGCCATCGCGAAGACGAACGCGTTGACGCCGCGCCGCTGCAGTTCCTCGCCGATAACCGGGCCGACCAGCTCCTGACTGAGCACCTGGAACTCGCCTAGGCTGCTCGACTGCAGCTCGGCCGCGACGGCGTTGGCTCCCTCCTCGAGGCTCGCTCCGGACTCCGGACCGGCGATCGGCAAGCGAACCAGTACCTGGTTGTCGCCCGGGTCGCCGTACTGCTGAACGACTTTTGCCTCGATGCTACTGAGCGCGTCGCGTACCGGGCCCTCGCCCGTCGGCTGTTCGAACTGCAGCACGATGAGCGAGCCGCCGGAGAAGTCAACGCCGAGCGGCAGGCCGCCCCTGGCAAGAGCCACGGCGGCGCCAACCATAATCACCAGCGCCGACAGCCCAAACGCCGCCCAGCGCAGGCGAACGAAATCGATGTGCGGAACCTTGAAACGCGGCATCGTCCTCCGGCGGCCTCAGATACTCAGCGTCGCCGCGCGGCGGCGCGCCAGGATGGTTTGGAAAAGTGTCCGCGATACGAAGACCGCCGTGAAGACGTTCGAGACGAGCCCGAAGAAGAGCGTGGTCGCGAATCCCCGGATCGCTCCGGAGCCGAACTGGAAAAGGAACGCCGCCGCGATCAGGGACGCGACATGCGTGTCGATGATCGTCAGGAGCACCCGGTCGAAGCCGGCCGCCACCGCCGCCTTGACGGTCTTGGCCGTCCCGAGTTCTTCCTTGATCCGCTCGAAGATCAGGACGTTCGAGTCGACCCCGATGCCGATTGTCAGGATCAGGCCGGCGATGCCGGGCAGCGTCAGCACCGCGTCGATGTAGGCCATGCACGCCATCAGGATCAGCAAGTTCAGCCCAACGCCGACGACGGCGTTGATGCCCGCCAGCCGGTAGTAGAGCAGCATGAAGATCGCCACCAGGATCAGGCCAGTGATCGCCGCGGCTACGCCGGCGCGGATCGAGTCGGCTCCCAGCGTCGGCCCGACGGTTCGTTCCTCGAGATAGGTGAGCGACGCGGGCAGCGCGCCCGAACGGAGCGTGATCTGCAGATCCTCCGCCTCCTGCTGCGAGACGCCGGTGATCTGCCCGCTGTCGGTGATGCGCCCTTGGATGGTGGGAGCCGTGCGAACCTGCCCGTCAAGGATGATCGCCAGCCCGCGGCCGATGTTGGCGCTGGTGGTCTCTCCCATCTTGCTCGCGCCTTCGCGATTCAGAGTGAAGCTGACCGCTGGCTGGTTGAATTCGTCGAGCGACGGCCTCGCGTTCCGCAGGTCCCGCCCGGTCACCGCGGCGACCCGACGCACGAGGTAATAGAAGGGCTCGGTCGACCCGGTGCCCGACGACCCGGTCAGCACCTCCATGTCGGGTGGGACGACTCCGTTGCGCGCCATCAACAGCGCATCGCGCGACGCGGCCGGTCCTTCTTCGACCAGCTTCAGCTCGAGCAGCGACGTCGACCGGATGAGCGACTTGGCGCGCGCCACGTCCGAGACGCCCGGCAACTGCACGAGGATTTGATTGCCGCCGATGCCGTGCGGCGCGACAATCGGTTCGCTGACGCCCAACTCGTTCACACGACGCTCAATCGTCTCGAGCGCCTGCCGAACCGCTTCCTCCCGGAGCGACGAGGTGACCGGGGTGCGCATCCGGAAGGTGTACGACCCCCCGGCGCCCGGCTCGCGGTCGTACGAGACGGACAACCGCTCGTCGGAGATCGTTCGGAACTCGGCGTCGCGCTCCGTCGGCACCCCCTCGACGCGAATGGTGGTCGGATCGGTCGCGACTACCATCACGGTGTCCATGCCCTGAAGCGACAACTGCTCGGCCAACTGCTCGGCCGCAGTCTCCGATTCCACCTGCAGCGCGTCATCGGTCTGGACCCGTAACACGAGGTGGACGCCTCCCTGCAGATCCAGCCCAAGACGAATCTTCTCCTCCAGCGGATAGACCCCCCACGCCGCCAGTCCGGCGATGGCGACGATGAGGAGCAGTTTCCATTGCAGGTTCTTCTGCATGCCGGTCTCCTTCGGTGCGGCGCCGTCCCGGCGCTACGATGCGCTCCCGTCCTGCACGACCGGCTCCTGGCCCTGATAGCCGCCGACGGCGCTGCGGGAGACTTCGATCCGCACCCGGTCAGCGATCTCCACCTGCACCGACTTGTCGTTCAGCCTCGTGATCGATCCGTAGATGCCGCTGGTCGTCACGATCCGATCCCCTACCTTCAGCGCCGCCTGAAACTCGCGGATCTTATTCTGCCGTCGGCGCATCGGCATCCAGATGACGACGTAGAAGATCCCCAGGATCAGGATCAGCGGCAGGAACTGCACGAACAGGCTCGGCTGCTGGCCGGACGGCGGCTGCCCCATGGCGAACAGCGTCACGGCGTCGTCAAGCGTCAACATGGATGATTGCGATGCCTGAATTCGGACTTACCGCGCGAGCATATTCACGGACGCCGCCGGCCTGCCGGCGTACGCGTGATGGAAGGCCTGCCGAAACCGTTCGAACGTGCCCGACCGGATAGCGTCCCTGATCTGCCGCATCGTGTCAACGTAGAAGTGTAGATTATGCAGCGTGTTGAGAACAGCACCGGTCATCTCGTTCGCCACCTGCAGGTACCGGAGGTAGGCGCGCCCGACGTGCCGGCAGGTGTAGCAGCCGCACTCCGGATCGACCGGCCCGTCATCTTCGGCGAAGGCCGCTCTCTTGATTGAGATCGGCCCTTCCCGGGTGAACAACTGGCCGTTGCGCCCGTTCCGGGTCGGCAGGACGCAGTCGAAGAGATCCACACCCCTCGCCACGGACTCCAACAGGTCGGGCGGCGTCCCCACTCCCATCAGGTACCGGGGCCGGTCCCGCGGGAGGCATGCCGTGGTTGCCTCGGTCATGTCGTACATCACGGCGACCGGCTCGCCAACGCTCAACCCGCCGATGGCGTACGCGTCAAACCCCAACGCCACCGTAGCGCGCGCACTCTCCTCGCGCAGCGTCCGGAACATTCCCCCCTGCACGATTCCGAACTGCGCCTGACCCGGCGTCGTCATCATGGCCCCGGCCCCCGCCGGCGATCCCCGGAGCCGGGCGTGCCGCGCCCGCGAGCGTTCCGCCCAGCGCAGGGTCCGTTCCATCGACTCGCGAGCCTCCGAGTCCGTGACCGGCCAGGGGGTGCACTCGTCGAACGCCATCGCGATGTCGCTCCCGAGGCGGGCCTGGATGTCAGTCGCCGATTCCGCGGTCAACGCCTGCTCGCTGCCGTCGAGGTGTGACCGGAAACGGACCCCCTGCTCGTCGACCACGCGTCGCGCGGCCAAACTGAACACCTGATAGCCGCCGCTGTCAGTCAGGATCGGGCGGTTCCAGCCCATGAAGCGGTGGAGGCCGCCCCGGCGCGCGATGAGTTCGTCCCCGGGGCGCAGGTGCAGGTGATACGTGTTCGCCAGGATAATCCCGGCGCCGAGATCATCCAGGTCGCGCGGCGTGAGCCCCTTCACCGCGCCGGCGGTCCCGACCGGCATGAACGCCGGTGTGTCGATGGCTCCATGCGGTGTCGTCATCCGCCCGCAGCGCGCCGCGCCGCCGGTCGCCGTCACCTCGAAGCCGAACGTGGCCCTACCCGCATCGCGGCTCACGCTCGCGTATACTACAGCCCACTTGTGCAACGCCTGCGCGTTGGCGTGATCTACGGCGGCCGGTCGAGCGAGCATGAGGTTTCCATCGCGTCGGCCGCCTCCATCCTCAGTCAGCTCGATCCCGCGCGCTACGACCCGCTGCCCATCTATATCGATCGCGCCGGCGGCTGGACGGTGCCTGACGAGCCGCCCGCCACACCTTCTGCCGGCACCGTGATCCGCCGGGCGCGCGCCGGCGACACCGCTCTTGGGAGGGATGCCGCGAGCGCGGGGGACGGATCGATTCTCTCGCGGCTCGATCTCGACGTCGTCTTCCCGATCGTCCACGGCCCCGGGGGCGAAGACGGTACGTTGCAGGGGGTGCTCGAGACGTCGGACCTGCCCTACGTCGGCGCGGGGGTGCTCGGTTCGGCCGTGGCGATGGACAAGTCGGTGTCCAAGCTGCTTCTCGCCGCGCGCGGACTCCCGGTCGTGCCGTATGAAGTCGTGCGCGGCATCGACTGGGAAGTCGATCCCGGTGCGGTCGTGTCGCAGGTCGAAGCGAAGCTCGACTATCCCCTGTTCGTCAAGCCGGCAAACCTGGGTTCGAGCATCGGCGTTTCGAAGGTGTCGGATGCATCGGCCCTGCGGGCCGCGCTCGCCGATGCCAACCGGTACGACGACACGCTCGTAGTCGAAACGGCGGTGCTGAACCCGCGCGAGATCGAATGTTCGGTGATGGGAAACGACGCGCCCGAAGCATCCCTGCCGGGCGAAGTGATCCCGGCAGGCGAGTTCTATGACTACGAGGCGAAGTACCTCGACGACCGCTCACAGGTGATCGCTCCGGCGCAATTGAGCGACACGCGGGTCGCGGAGATTCGAGCCATGGCGGTGGAGGCGTATCGCGCGCTCAGGCTGGCTGGCATGGCGCGGGTTGATTTCCTTTTCGATGAAGCGGCCGGGCGCCTGTATGTGAACGAAGCCAACACGCTGCCCGGGTTCACGACGATCAGTCAGTACCCGAAAATGTGGGAAGCGTCCGGCCTCCCGTACCCCGCGCTGCTCGATCGGCTGATCGATTTGGCCCTCGACCGGCACGCGCGCCGGCGCCGGCAGATTGGATAGACTGGCAAACTGGGCGAATGATTCTGGCAAACAGGCACACCGAGACCCACGGGGCGCCTTTCCACGCCACGCTTCAAATCAAGCCAGCGGCGCGCGTCGACCTGATCGATGTCCGGGGCAAGTTGCGCGATGAGTTCGGCCCTGAATTCACCCGTTACCCGAAGGCCTTTTACATTTCGGACCACACCACGGCCGGTTACCTGGACCAGCGCCTCGCCAAGGTGCTCGACCATGACAGCGACAATATTCAGGACTACCTCCAGGTCTTCCTGAAGCTCTTTCCGGCCGGCGCCGGCTACAACCACGACAAGCTCCATCTGCGGACCGAGCTGTCGGAAGAGCAGCGTGCCGTCGAGCCACTCAACGCCGACTCCCACCTCGCGTTCATGGGCAGCGGCATGCGCAGCGCTGCGTCGTACGAACTGCACGGGGACGAACCGGTCTGGTTTGTGGAATTGGACGGGGTCCACGTCGGCGGGACGCGGTACCGACGCACGACGGTAATCGCCTACTCCGGCGAGGAAGACGTGGCGCAGAGCCAGGTCCATGTACCGGCATCCCCACATTCCATCGATGCCCAGAACCTCCGCGACCCGCGTCTCGACCTGATCGGGCAACTCGAGGAGCTGGCCCGCGCCCACCAGGTGTCGTTCGGCCGCTTCGACGTTTCCCTCGCGGTGGAGGAGAGCGACGCGGGCCTGACGGTCAACGAGTACGAGACCCTGCTCATGACCCATGACCTGCGGGACGTGCTGAAGGATCCCCTCCGCTTCGTTGCACAGATAGGGAAGGAGGCGCTCCAGGCGCCCCGGGCCATACCCGCCAAGGCTCTTAACTACGCGCAGTACGACGCCGTCCAGGTGTTCAACAGGCTCATGGACCAGATCGGCGCCCGCCGCTCGTTCGTGGAGCGAGTGGTGAACCGGGCACTGGCCCTTCCCGTGGCTCACTTCCTGCGGATGAAGCGGGGCATCAGCCTTCCCGTCCTGGACCGGAAGGGCACCGGTGTGGGTGAGATCGGCTGGGGCACCTACCAGAGCCCGCTCCTCGTTCAGTGGAAGGGCGCCGGCGCCGCCAGCCGCGCGTTGAACGTGCGGCTGGTCAGGTTCGTCTAGTTCTCGGGATCGTTCTCCGGTTCGTCCCCGACGCCGCGGAACGGCTGGACACCGTCCCAGACCAGCACGCGGTCGACCCGGTCACCTTCTTCGAGAGCGTCCGCCACCTCGATTCCGGCAACCACGGTGCCGATCACGGTGTAGCGGCCGTCGAGCTGCGGTTGCGGCGACAACGTTATGAAGAACCGGCTGCCGCCCGTATCCGCCGCGCCGCGCGTCACACCGACCGTACCACGCAGGAACGGTCGTTGATTCAGTTCGTCGCGCAGCGTGTACCCGGGCCCTCCCGTGCCATCACCTCGCGGATCACCGGTATACGCCACCTGGTGTCGCTCGACGCGGTGAAAGGTCAATCCGTCGTAGTAGCCATCGCGCGCCAGGGTCATGAAGCTCTCGGCCGCGAGCGGTGCGTCGAGCACCGCCAACTCGATCTCGATGGTGCCGTGGCGCGTCTCGACGTAGACGTGGGGAGAGACCGGCGGCGCGACCAGGTGGGGCGCGGAGAAGTCCACCCGCCGCAGACCGGGCGCCGGGCGAATCGCCGACTGGTAATCTCCTGCCGGGTCGAGTCGCGCCAGTCCGCCCGCCGCCGCGACGCGCACCGCCCAGTCGCGGTCGGCGAGCGCTGTCTGGAGCGTCTCGACCGCCGCGTCGCCTCCGCAGCTTCCAATTGCCTCGACGATCGCCGCCCGCGCAACGTAAGCCGGATCCGGTTCCGCCGCGACGTACGCGTCTGCCAGCGCGGCAGCCCCCTCCGCTGGACAGCGTTCAGCCAGCAGGCGCGCCGCCGTCGCTCGGACCGCCGCGTCTTCCACCTGAAGTCGATCGATCAGCAGTCCTGGCAAGTCGGGCGCATCGATTGCGGCAAGCGCCTCAAGCACCGACGGCACCACGCGCGGATCGTCGTCGTCGAGCATCGACCAGAGCCGCGGTGTCGCTCCGGCCGGATCGACCTGGCGCAGGGCGTCCGCGAGCGCCTTGCGGACGCGCCAGTCGGGATCCGTGCCGAGTCCCGAGAGGACGAAGATGAACGATTCGGGATCGGCCGCCGCCAGCGCGCGGATGGACGCGGCCCGAAGCAATGGCGACGGGTGGCCCAGTAGTTCGATGAACACCTCGATCGAGGCAGTAGCACGGTGCCGGGCGAGCGCTTCGACCGCCGCGCGCCGAAGCGGTTCGTCCAGGCGTCGAACTCGGACGAACCGGTCGAGCGCTTCAACCGCCTCGGGATGATCGATTGTGCCGAGGGCGCCAACCGCGGCGGCGACCACGCGGTCATCGCGCCGGTCGAGATCGACCAACTCGGCGAGAGGCTCTATCGCGTCGGGATCACCCAGGGCGCCCAGCCCCCGCGCCGCCAGGGCAACCCCGTGGCTACCCACGACGCCCGCAAGAGTCGCCAGCGGTGTCAGTGCCCGGACGTCACCGGTCCGGCCGAGCGCGTAGGTGATCGGCCACCACCAGAGAATCGGCTGCTCCTCGTCGCCGATCACCGCCTCGGCGAGCGGCTCGTACGCGCCCATCTCGCCCAACGCGTACAGGCCGCTACGAAACGCTTCCACCTCGTCCGACAACGGGTAGCCAAGCTCTTCCGGGTCCACGCCGAACGCCCTCGTGACGTACCGGCGAACCATGGCGCCGACCGCGGGCGCCGCGGTCGAGGCGCCGATCCTGGCGAGCGCGCGGGCGGCGCGCCCCTGCACCTTCGGAGAGACGTCGCGCAGGCTCTCAAGGAGGGCATCGGTCGCTGCGGGATCGCCGATCAGCCCGAGCGCGAACGCCGCCATCTGGCGCACCTCCGGCTCGGGATCCGTGAGACGCGCGATCAGCGGCTCCACCCCTTCCGCCAGTCCGACCCGTCCGACGGCGAGCGCGGCGCGCCGGCGGACATATGCCTCCGGCGCCGCGAGCAGCGCAAGCAGGCTGGGCCGCAGCGCCGGCGGTGAAGGTGGCACGGCGGATGCGAGCGCGGCCACCGAGTCGCCGTTGCCTTCGCCCTCAGGTGCCGGATCGGGTGGCGGCTCGGGCGGTGGATCCTCCAGGCGGCGCTCGTCCTCCAGACGGAGAATCCAGGCAACCTGTTCGGAGACTGAGGGCGGACTGACGATGACCGGGGCCTCCCGCGTCGCGCACGACGCCGTACCCAGGGCGATCAGGATCGGAAGGAAAAGCCGCGCGCGAAGGATGAACGACGCGCGCAACAGGAGAGACGCGCGTCGGTCGCGGTACATCGCGGGCGCCATGATAGCATGCCGTTTTGGCCCCGCCGGACGATCCTGTCGCCCGTCTCTTCGACCTCAAGCGCTTCGGCATCAAGCTCGGACTCGACAACATCCGAACGCTTGCGGAGGCGCTCGACCACCCTGAACGGAGCTTCCCCTGCATCATCGTTGCGGGCACCAATGGCAAGGGATCCGTGGCCTCGACGATTGAGCGGGGACTGCGGGCGGCAGGCTATCGGACCGGCCTCTATACCTCCCCGCACCTGATCGACCTGACGGAGCGCTTCGCGCTCGACGGCGAGGCAATCGGCAGCGACACGCTCGCCACGGAGGCGGCGGCCATCCTCGACACGGCCGGCGCGCTGCAGGCTGCAGGCCGTCTGCCGCACCCTCCCACGTTCTTCGAAGCGACCACCGCGCTCGCTCTCTCGCTGTTCCGCCGACGCGGGATCGAGGCAGCGGTTCTTGAAGTCGGACTCGGAGGCCGCTTCGATGCGACGAACATCGTGGCGCCGGCGGCGGTCGCTATTCCGTCCATCGACATCGACCACCAACAGCACCTGGGTGCAACGATCGAGGCAATCGCCAGAGAGAAGGCTGGCGTCATCAAACCCGGCGCCCCGGTGGTCACCGGCGAAACGAAACCGGGAGCCCGGAGGGTGCTGGAGGCCACCGCCGCGGAACAGGGCGCCCGCCTCACTGACATCGACGATGGTGTCACGGTGCGGTGGGCAATAGACGACGCCGGCCTGACGCGGGTCGATCGGCTCACGACGCAGCGTGGCGACTACGGTCCCCTGACGCTCGCCCTGCGCGGCCGGCACCAGGTGCGGAACGGGCTTGTCGCCCTCCGCCTGCTGGAGGAACTGGCGGGCGCGGGCCTTGGGGTATCCCGCGAGGCAATCGTGTCGGCGCTGACGGACGTGCGCTGCCGAGGACGGCTCGAACTGGTCGATGCCGGCCCTGGCCGGCGAGTGCTGCTCGATCCGGCCCACAACGTTGCGGCCGCCACGGCGCTCGCCCACTACGTGAAGACCTTCGCACCGGCCGGCCTGCCGGTCGTCTTCGGTGCGCTCGCCGACAAGGACGCGGCAGGCATGCTTCGCGCCCTCGGCCCGGCAGCGACCCAGGTAATCTGCGCCCCGATCAACAGCCCGCGAGCCCGTTCCCTGGACGACCTGCGCGCTACCGTCCGCGCTGCCCGCCCGGACCTCGCCGCAACCTCGGCGGACACCCCCGGCGCCGCCCTCGATCAGGCATGGCGCCACGGTCCGCTCGCCCTCGCCACCGGCTCGACGTACCTGGTAGGGGCGCTCCTGCAAGCCCTGGCAGCGCGTGGCGGAACCCCGCCCGGCAACGGGTAGAATCAGTCGACGTGCCCCTCATTCATCGACCGGCGGTGCTGACAGCGGCAGCGGCAACGGCTGTACTCCTCCTGCCAGCCACCGGTTCGGCGCAACTCTTCCCCAACCTCCCGTTCGACTACCGGCAGGGGTACTACGAGGTTGTGAGCGGGACCCACCTCCGACTCAGCGACGACGTGCAGATCAGCGGCGAGACGTTCGATCTCTCCGCAGATCAGGTCGACATCTACATCGAGACCGACGAGACGGAGCCGGAGGACGACACGGCCGGCGTCGTGGAGAGTGAACCCGACGGCGACGCCGAGGCGAATTCCGAAGCGCAGGACGCAGACGACGAGGCAGGCAACGGCCAACCCGAGGACGATGATGAGCCGGCCGATCCGCCGGCTAACGTCACGGCGCGCCTCGTCGCCACCGGCAGCGTCGTCTTTACCGGGCTTGACACACGCATCTCCGCCGACCGGCTGGAATACCACACGAAGGATCAAACCGCGAGCTTCGAGAACGCCAGCGGATCGATCAGTCTGGCCGACCAAGTGGATCGGAGCATGTTCGGCACCCAGGAACCCGACATGCTCTTCTACGGCCAGCGCATCGAGCGGCTCGCACCCCGCACCTACCGGATCACGAAGGGGGCGTTTACCAGTTGCGTGCAGCCGACCCCGCGGTGGGAGCTGGTTTCCAGCTCGTTCACGATCAACCTCGACAGCTACGTCATGCTGCGAAACGCGGTGCTCAAGGTGAAGGGGGTGCCGGTCTTCTATATCCCGATGCTTCCCTACCCGATACCGGAGGAAGGACGCGCGACCGGTCTCCTGATGCCCGCCTGGGGCAACTCCACCTACCACGGCAGCAGCTTCAGCAACGCGTTCTTCTGGGCCCTCGGCCGCAGCCAGGACGTCACGCTGTTCCACGACTGGTACACGTCGCTTGGCGGCATGGGGACGGCGGCCGAGTACCGCTACACGCGGGGGGCCGGATCGGAGGGGAACGCGCGGGTGCACTACCTGAACGAAAACGAGGCGGAAGTCACCGGCAGGGGTGGCACGTTCACCCGACAGGCGCGCAAGAGCTACCGTCTCACCGGTCAGACGCGGCAGGCGCTGCCGGGCGGATGGATGGCGCGCGGCCAGCTCAACTACTTCTCGAACATCGACGTGCAGCAGACGTACAACCACAACGTTTTCGACGCATCGAACAGCTCGCGCAGCATGTCGGGCAACGTGAGCGGCCAGATCGGCCGCTATCAGGTGAGCGGCACGTTCGACCGGAGCGAGACGTTCTTCGGAGGGACGCACTCGGCCGTCTACGGCGGCGGACCGCGTGTCGCGGTTGGCCAGGGCAAGACGGAAATACCGGGCACTCCGCTCTACTACTCGCTCAACACCGAGTACGTCCGGCTGCTCCGCATCTCGCGGATCCGGAGCGGAAGCGCCACGAGTGCCATCGACTCCGGGTTGAACCGGCTCGACATCAACCCGGCCGTTCAGTTCCCGTTCACGAAGTGGCCGTTCCTCACGTTCGACTCGAGCGCGCAGTTCCGCTGGACCTACTGGGACGAGAGCCTCGAGGACCGGCAGCAGGTGCCGGTCGGTCTTGGCCGGTCCTACTTCGAACTGGCGAGCACGGTGACCGGACCTTCCTTCGTCAAGATCTGGGACACGCCGAACAGCGGCTACTCGGAACGGATGAAGCATCTGATCGAGCCGTGGTGGGGCATACGCCGCGTCAGCGCGATCGACACGTTCGACCGGATCGTTCGGATCGAGGGTATCGACTCGATCGTCGGCGACATCTGGCAGTACCAGTACGGGCTGGACACGCGTCTGTTCGCGCGCGCGTACGAAGGGGAGCGCGGCGAGTCGGTGGCGCGGGAGATCCTGTCGGCGTCGGTGACGCAGAGCTACTACACGGACGAGAACGCCTCGCAGTACGACCGGACGTTCCGGACGAGCTTCGCCGGCACCAGGCCGACGCACTGGTCGCCGATGTCGTTCATGGTCCGGGCGGCGCCGACCCGCCAGATTGGCGCGTCCATGCGGGCCGAGATCGATCCGACCTACCGCGCTCTGCGGTCCATCTCCACCGAGGGGAGCTACGAGCTGGGGGGCTGGCTGGAGGCGCGCGGCGGCTGGAGCCAGCGACGGCTCATCGAACAGCTCCCCGGCTTCAACGACCCGAACCGGCTCGACCACTACGTCAACGCGTACACCTCGATGCGAACCCCGGGTAACGCGTTGGGCGGCGTCTATTCGTTCAACTACGACGTCCGGCGCCGGCAGTACCTGATGCAGCGGCTGCTGGTCTACTACAACGCGCAGTGCTGCAACGTCAGCTTCGAGTACCAGGTGTACAACTTCGAGGGACTTGGCGCGCGCGCGTTCCTGCCGAGCGACCGGCGTTTCAACGTGTCGTTCACGCTGGCCGGTCTCGGCCGCTTCGCGAACGTCTTCGGAGCCCTGGGGGGCACCAACTAGCGGCGGAGCCCGGCGGCGCCGGCTGTCGGGTGGCCGCCTCACGACCGCATCGATGCCTCATCGCATTCTCGTCACGGGCGCCGCGGGCTTCGTCGGCCAGCACCTCGTCGCCGCACTGCGCGCCGACACCCGCAATGCAGCAGTCACCGCCTGGCGACGCCCCGACGTCGACATCCTCGACGCAGGTGCCGTCACGCGCGCGATGGCGGCGTTGCGGCCAACACAGGTGTACCACTGCGCCGGCGCCGCAAGCGCAGCAGATTCCTGGCGGACCCGCGCCGCGACCCTCCGAACCAACGTCATCGGCACCGAACACCTGCTCGACGCGCTAAAGGCCCACGCGCCCGGCGCGCGCGTCCTGATCCCCGGTTCGGCCTTTGTCTATCGCCCAAAACCGACGGCCCTCACCGAGTACGATCCGCTCGGTCCGATCAGCCCGTACGGCCTGAGCAAACTGGCCCAGGAGATGCTGGCGCGTCGCGTCGCCGCCGCAGACGGCCTCGACGTCATCCTGACCCGATCGTTCACCCACATCGGCCCGGGCCAGAGCACCGGATACGCGGCTTCCAGCTTTGCCAAACGGATCGCGCGGATCGAAACGGGCGGCGTCGATCCGGTGATCGATGTGGGCGCTCTCGACGCCCGTCGTGACATCCTCGACGTCCGGGACACGGTCGCGGCGTACCGGTCCCTGATGGACCGCGGCGAGAGCGGAGCCGTTTACAACGTCTGCTCCGGCGCCGCGCATCCGATGCGGACGGTTCTCGACCGACTGCTGGCACTCTCGGACCGTCCGATCGGCGTGCGGGTCGATGCTGCGCGCCTGCGGCCGAGCGACTACCCGCTACTGCTCGGTGACAACGCGCGGCTGGCGGAAACCACCGGCTGGCGCCCGACGGTCAGCCTGGACGAGGCGCTCGCCCGCCTACTCGACCACTGGAGAGCGAGAGTGCGGGGCGAGGCAGCCTGAGACAGGACGGGTCGCGGCGTCGAGAGCGATCCGCGACAAGACCAGCGCGCCCACCAGGGCGCGCTAGCGCGCTAGATTGTTCCGAGCAGCGCCCGGATCCGCTGCTCGGTCGGCGGGTGCGTGCTGAAGAGGGACATCATCCCCCTCCCGCCAAACGGCTTGATGATGAACATGTGCGCCGTTGCCGGGTTGGCGTCGAGCGGGACGCGCTGCGCCGCCACCTCGATCTTCTTCAGTGCATTCACCAGGCCGTAGGGACTCCCGACGATCTGCGCGGCGCGCCGGTCCGCCGCGAATTCGCGCGACCGGGAGATGGCGGCCTGAATCAGTGCGGCCGCGAGCGGCGCAACGATGATCGTGGCGAGCAACGCCAGGGGGTTCCCGCCCCGCTCGTCCCGCCCGCCGAAACCGCCGAAGATGGCCGCCCACTGCGCCATGTTCGCGATCATCATGATCGTTGCCGCGATCGTCGCTGCGATTGAACTGATCAGGATGTCGCGGTGCTTGACGTGCGCCAGCTCGTGCGCCATGACCCCTTCGATCTCCGCATCGTCGAGCACGCGCAGCAGCCCTTCGGTCGCCGCCACCGCCGCGTGCTTCGGGTTGCGTCCGGTGGCGAAGGCGTTCGGCGAACCGTCCGGGATCACGTACACCTTCGGCATCGGCAACTCCGCGCGCTGCACCAGCCGTGCCGTGATCCGGTGAAGCTTGTGATCCGGCCCCACCTCCCGTGCACGGTACATGCGGAGGACTACCTTGTCGGACCACCAGTACGATCCGAAGTTCATCACGACAGCGAACACGAAGGCGATCACCAGTCCGTTCGATCCGCCAAACCATTGTCCGATTGCGAGCAGCACGCCGCTCAACAGGCCGAGCAACAGTGCCGTCTTGAATGCGTTTCTCATCCCTTCGCCTTCTTCTCCTGCCTCGATTCTAACAGTCTCGCTGCTGGCAGTCGCTAGGTCGGCGCCTCGCCCAGACGTTCGATCAGGCCGGCCACCAGCGCAGCGCGCCACGTGAGATCGGCGGTCAGGAGGTGCTCGTCCAGCGCGTGCGCGCCGTCTCCCACGGCGCCCAGGCCGTCGAGGGTCGGGACACCGAGAGCGCCGGTGAAGTTGCCATCGGATCCGCCGCCGGTCGATCCCTCGCCCAGTTCACGGCCCAGCCCGGCGGCGACGACGCGTGCCGTCTCGTACAAACGGGCCACCGCCGGCGTCCGCTCGAAGGGAGGGCGGTTGAAGCCGCCGGCCACCTCGATCACGGTGCGGTCGATGGTCGGCCGCAACGCCCGCATCCCTTCCTCGATCCAGCGCGCGTCGGCCATCGTGCCGGCACGGACGTCGACGACCGCACGCGCCGAGTCCGCGACGACGTTCGGCCGGCTGCCACCCTCGACGATCCCGACGTTCAAGGTCACTCCGCGCGCGGGGTTGCGCAGCGCGCCGATCGCGTCGATCTGGGCCGCCAGCTCGTCGATCGCGCTGGCGCCGCGCGACGGATCGATCCCGGCGTGCGCCGCGACGCCCTGGATGCGCACCTCGAACTCGCCGCATCCCTTCCTTGCGGTCTTCACCGCGCCGCCCGGAAGTCCCGGCTCCAGCACCAGCACCGCCCCGCTCCGCCGTGCTTCGCTTTCGACCAGAGCACGCGACGTGGCGCTTCCCCGCTCCTCGTCCGCGGTCAGGAGCATGGTGACCCGGCGTTGGCCCAGCCGCCCCGTAGCCGCGAGCGCGCGCAGGGCGAGCAGGCCGATACCGATGCCTCCCTTCATGTCGTAGACGCCCGGGCCATGCAACCGGCCGTCTACTTCCCGGATCGGCATCCGCTTCAGTTGCCCCACCGGCCAGACGGTGTCGAAGTGCCCCAACAACAGCACCTGACCATCCGATCCCTTGCCGAATCTGATGACCAGATGGTCGCCGCAAACCTCGGACGGAACCCTCTCGACCTCGCCCCCCTGTTCGCGGCCCAGCCGCGCCAGCAGGCGTCCGCACCGGTTGGCGGCGTCGCGGTCGGTGGTGGGTGATTCGGCACTGACCAGCGCGACAAGTGTCTCGATCAGCCAGTCGTAGTGGGCGTCGCAGAACTGCCGAATTGCATGCATTTGGGGCATAATAGGCCTGTGACGCACGTCGATGCGGCGTGGCGGCTGATTCTTGTGGCCGCTGTCGCCGCCCTCACCGCGGTCGCCATTCCGGTCGCCGCCGAGGCGCAACGGCGACCGCTCACGCCCCGGCCCTTCCCGGCGCCCGGGGAACCGGAGGCGGTCGCGCCGAACGAAGGGGACGGAACCTCCGCCACCCTGGCTGCCGGACAACCGCCCCTGAACGGTGCGCCGCAGTCCGCTGCCGCCCTGTTCGATCGGGAAGCGCCCACCGAGGCGGACCTTGGCGTGGCGATCTTCCCGAGCGCGCAATTCATCACGTCGTACGACGCGGGCCGAGGGCAGCGCTTCCACCTTTTCGGCTCCATCGCGCCGTTCACGGATCTCGTGGATTACTACTCGGTCGTGCTCGACGATCGGGGCCGCCGGGTCTACGACCAGCCAGCCATTCACCAGTTCGAGACCGCGCGGTTCCGGGACCGCGAGATGGACTACCGCCCGAGCGTGACGATCAAGGACTACAACTGGAACGGTTCGCCCGGCTATCCGAACACTACGCCGGGAACCGAACCGCCGGCGTTTCCGACGATCATTCAGATCACGACGCTGCCGAACTCACCGGCAGCGACTGACGAACGCTGACTCCCGCGCGCGGGCGCCGGTCTGCCTCCGCGCCGGTCCTGCACCCGGCCCGTCCCCGCTACTTCGTCGGCACGTATATCTCGCGCGCCTTGCGGAACTCCGCCGACCTCTCGTCGA
This sequence comes from Vicinamibacterales bacterium, assembly GCA_965263055.1. Classification (GTDB taxonomy): domain Bacteria; phylum Acidobacteriota; class Vicinamibacteria; order Vicinamibacterales; family UBA8438; genus VXRJ01. The sequence continues at coordinate 1,508,709 of OZ253581.1, forward strand.
GCCCCGCCCGCACCGCCGCACGCTCGTCGAGACCCCGCTCGTCAGCGTACTCGCGGATCTGTTGCGTGATCTCCATGCTGCAGAACTTCGGCCCGCACATCGAGCAGAAGTGCGCCACCTTCGCCCCGTCGGCGGGAAGCGTCTCGTCGTGGAAAGCCCGTGCGGTGACCGGATCGAGCGCCAGGTTGAACTGATCCTCCCAGCGGAACTCGAAGCGCGCCTTCGACAGCGCGTCGTCCCACGCCTGCGCGCGCGGGTGCCCCTTGGCGAGGTCGGCCGCGTGCGCGGCGATCTTGTAGGCGATCACCCCCGCCTTGACGTCGTCCCGGTTCGGCAGGCCGAGGTGTTCCTTCGGCGTGACATAGCAGAGCATCGCCGTTCCGTACCAGCCGATCATCGCAGCGCCGATCGCCGAGGTGAGATGGTCGTAGCCGGGGGCGATGTCGGTGGTGAGGGGACCAAGCGTATAGAAGGGCGCCTCGTCGCACCACTCGAGCTGCTTCTCCATGTTCTCGCGGATCAGGTGCATCGGAACGTGGCCCGGGCCCTCGTTCATGACCTGCACGTCATGCTCCCAGGCGATGCGCGTCAACTCGCCCTGCGTCCGAAGCTCTGCGAACTGCGCTTCATCGTTCGCGTCCGCGATCGATCCGGGGCGCAGCCCGTCGCCGAGCGAGAAGGAGACGTCGTACGCCTGCATGATTTCGCAGATCTCGCGGAAGTGCGTGTACGCAAAGTTTTCCTGGTGGTGCGCCAGGCACCACTTCGCGTGGATCGATCCGCCCCGCGAGACGATGCCGGTCATCCGTCTGGCCGTCATCGGAACGTAACGAAGCAGAACGCCGGCATGCACCGTAAAGTAGTCGACGCCCTGTTCGGCCTGCTCGACGAGCGTGTCGCGGTAAATCTCCCACGTCAGCTCCTCGGGCCGCCCGCCCACCTTCTCAAGCGCCTGGTAGATCGGCACCGTACCGACCGGCACCGGTGCGTTGCGAAGGATCCACTCGCGCGTCTCGTGGATGTCAGGCCCGGTGGAGAGGTCCATGATGGTGTCAGCGCCCCAGAGCGTTGCCCAGCGAAGCTTCTCGACCTCCTCGTCGATGGACGACGTGACGGCGGAGTTGCCGATGTTCGCGTTGATCTTCACCAGGAAGTTCCGGCCGATCACCATCGGCTCGAGTTCCGGGTGGTTGATGTTCGCCGGGATGATCGCGCGGCCCCGCGCCACCTCCGCACGGACGAAATCGGGATCGAACCCCTCGCGCAGCGCCACGAACTCCATCTCGGGCGTCACCTCGCCGCGGCGAGCGTAGCCCATCTGCGTGACGGCGCCCCGGCCGCGCACCGTCGGGCGGTGGAGCCACGCGGGCATCTCCGCCGATCCGGGCGCCCGCTCCGCCGGCGCGGTCTCGGTGACGTCGCCACGGGCCAGGATCCAGTCGCGACGGAGTGGCGGGAGGCCGGCACGGACATCGACGGCGTGCGGACCACTCGTGTCGTAAACGCGGAGGGGCGGCTCCCCTTCGCTCAACGCGATCTCGCGCATTGGTACGCGAACTCGGTCACTCCCGGCATACACCTTTCGCGAGTTGGGAAACGCGTCGGCGAAACGGGCTGTGGTAACGGTCTTGGCTGCAGTGGGAACGGCGGGACTCGCCATCGTTTCTTGCTCCTCCGTCCGCGCGCGTCCGCGCGCGGCGGACGAGACCTGCATCGAATATAGCACGCGCCCCCGGCGGGCGCACCCGGGGGACGAGGTAGTACAATCGAATCATGCGGGTCGCGCTGGGGGCCGATCATGCGGGAGTTGCGCTCAAGGATCGGGTTCGGGGCACACTCGACGGGAACGGCAACTGCCTGCCGGTTGGCATTGTCGACGAGTTGTTCGACCTCGGCGTCCACTCGACGGATCCCGCCGACTACCCCGATGTTGCCCGGGAAGTCGCGGCCGGTGTTGCAAGCGGCGCGTACGACCGTGGCATCCTGATCTGCGGCAGCGGGGTGGGCATGTCGATTGCCGCCAACAAGGTGCCGGGCATCCGCGCGGCGCTCGTCCACACGGTCGAGAGCGCCAGGCTCTGCCGCGAGCACAACGACGCCAACATCCTGGCCCTCGCCGGCCGGTCGCTGTCCGAGACGGACGCCCTGACCATCATCAAGGCGTTCCTCGAAACGCCCTTTGCCGGCGGACGCCACCAACGCCGCGTCGACAAGATCGCGGCCATCGAACGCGGCCCCACGCCATGACCGACACGCTTGACACCCTCGACATCACCACGCCGCTCGCCGCGCGCGACCCGGAGATCGCCACCGCCCTCGCCAACGAGAGGATCCGGCAGAACGACGGCCTCGAACTGATCGCCTCGGAGAACTTCGCCAGCGAGGCGGTGATGGAGGCGATGGGATCCGTCCTCACCAACAAGTACGCCGAAGGCTACCCGGGCAGGCGCTACTACGGCGGCTGCGAGTTCGTCGACGTTGCCGAATCACTCGCCATCGAGCGGGCCAAGGCGCTTTTCGGCGCCGAGCACGCGAACGTGCAGCCTCACTCCGGCGCCCAGGCGAACATGGCGGCGTACTTCGCGCTCATCAAACCGGGCGACACCGTGCTCGGCATGAACCTCGCGCATGGCGGGCACCTGACACATGGCCACCCGCTCAACTTCTCCGGGCAGCTCTACACGATCGTGCCGTACGGCGTCAGGCGCGACGACGAGCGCATCGATTACGACAACCTGGAGCGTCTCGCGCGCGAACACAAGCCGCAGATGGTCATGGTGGGCGCCTCCGCCTACCCGCGCGTGATCGACTTCGCACGGATCGCCGCCGTGGCCGCCGAGGTGGGCGCATCGGTCGTAACCGACATGGCGCACATCGCCGGTCTGGTCGCGACCGGCATCCACCCCAGCCCGATCCCGCACTCCGACGTGGTCACCACGACAACGCACAAGACGCTCCGCGGTCCGCGCGGAGGCCTGATCCTCTGCCGGGACGACCACCGTCCCGCGATCAACCGGGCGCTCTTCCCCGGCGTGCAGGGGGGGCCGCTGATGCACGTGATCGCCGCCAAGGCGGTCTGCCTTAGGGAGGCCGCCGAGCCGGAGTTCGCGGATTACCAGCGGCAGGTGGTCCGGAACGCGACCCGCCTGGCGGACGCGCTCGCCGCACAGGGTTTCCGGATTGTGAGCGGCGGGACTGACAACCACCTGCTGCTGGTCGATGTCTTCTCGCGCGGCCTGACCGGGAAGGTGTCTGAGAAGGCGCTTGGCCGCGCCGGCATCACGGTGAACAAGAACGCGATCCCGTTCGACCAGCAGCCGCCGATGGTGGCCAGCGGCATCCGGTTAGGGACGCCCGCGCTCACGACCCGTAGCATGGCGGAGACGGAAATGGAGACGGTGGCGGAGTTCATCGGCCGCGTTCTGGCCGACCCCGAGGACGAGGGCGTGGCCCGCATGGTCCGGACCGAGGTGGAAGCGCTATGCCGGAAGTTCCCCCTGTACCCGACGACAGCGTCGAGCCCGAGCGGGAACTGACGGTCGAACCGGACGACGACGTCGCGGATCTGACGTCGCAGGTCGCCGAGGCGCTGGCCGACGACGGATGGCTCGCGCGGACGTTGCCGGGCTTCGAGCCGAGACCGGGTCAGCGCCGGATGGCCGCCGCGGTGGCGCACCTGCTCGGGACGGGCGGTGTGCTGCTCGCCGAGGCGGGAACCGGTACCGGCAAGACGCTCGCCTATCTGGTGCCGGCGATCCTGAGCGGCGAGCGGGTCGTGATCTCGACCGGCACGCGTAACCTGCAGGATCAGATCTTCTACAAGGACCTGCGCGAGCTGCGCGACGCCCTCGGCGTCACCTTCCGCGCCACCTACATGAAGGGACGCGGCAACTACCTGTGCCTCCACCGCTTCGAGACGGCGCGGACCGAGGCCCAGATGAGGCTGCTTCCCCACGCGGAGAGCGACATCCTCGACCGGATCGCCGAGTGGGCCGTGCAGACGGACACGGGCGACCGGGCGGAGATCGAAGACCTTCCGGACGACCTCCCGGTCTGGAACGACATCGCAGCGACAACCGAGAACTGCATCGGATTGGACTGCCCCCGCTACCACGACTGCTTCGTCACATCGATGCGGCAACGCGCCGCCGAGGCGGACCTCGTGATCGTCAACCACCATCTTCTCTGCGCCGATGCGGCAGTGCGGCACGCGGCCGCCGGCGCCGGCAGTGTCATTCCCGACTGCGCGACGGTAGTCATCGACGAAGCCCACCAGTTGGAGGATGTCGCGACACGGTCGTTCGCGAACAGCATCAGCAGCTTCAAGCTGGCCGAACTCGAGCGTGACGGCAGGCGGGTGGCGTCAGGCGCCTCGGCCGCCACGGCACGGACGACCTTCCGAAACGACGAGACCGACAACAACCGGACGGTACCCGGCAACGCACCGAGCGAGACCGACGTACGCGAGCTGCACGTTCGGATCGACGCCCTCAAAGCAGACGCGCGCAACTTCTTCGCCCTGCTCGAACCGCTCGCCCCCGGTCCTGACCGAATCCGTGTCACCGCCGACATGCTCATCCCCGCGGCCGAGGCGGGCCGGCTGCTTGCGGGCACCCTGGGCGATATGGCCGACTTCCTGTCGAAGGCGGCCGCACCGGCGGAGGATGCCGAGCTCGCCAGCCTCGGCCGCCGGGCCGCCGAACTCCGGGAACAGATCGCGTTCCTCGTCGCGGCCGACGATCCGCGCTTCGTCTACTACCTCGAACGGCGTGGCCGGGGCACGTTGCTGAGCGCCGCGCCGATCGATGTCTCCGACATCATCCGGGAGTTGCTGATCGACCGGATGCGATCCGTGCTCCTGACTTCCGCCACGCTGACCGTCGACGGATCGTTCCGGTATGTCCGTGGACGCCTCGGTATCGATGACGCGGCCGAGCTGCAGGTGCCCTCCGAGTTCGACTTCCGCCGCCAGGCGGTCCTGTATCTGCCGCGCCGCATGCCGCCACCGGGAGACCGCGGCTTCGCCGAGGCGGTCGCCCGGGAAGTGCGCGCGCTGCTCGACGTGACCGCGGGACGCGCTTTCGTCCTGTTCACCAGTTACGCAAACCTGCAGGCGGTCCGAGCGCGGATAGAGCCAACCTGCCCGTACCCCCTCCTTGTGCAGGGAACCGCACCGCGCAGCGCGCTCCTGCGCGAGTTCCGCGCGACGCCGAACGCTGTGCTGCTTGCCACGTCCAGCTTCTGGCAGGGGGTTGACGTCGTTGGCGAGGCGTTGAGCTGCGTCGTGATCGACAAGCTGCCATTCGCCTCGCCCGGGGATCCAATCGTCGCCGCGCGGCTGGACCAGATTGCCGAGGAAGGGAGGAACGCGTTCGCCGACTATCAGGTGCCGCTTGCCATCCTGACGCTGCTCCAGGGCCTGGGCCGCCTGATCCGCCACCGGACCGATCGCGGGGTGCTCGCGCTGCTCGATCCACGGCTCCGCACGCGCGGCTACGGCCGCCGCTTCCTGAACTCACTCCCCCCAGCTCGAGTGACGCACGACCTGGCCGATGTATACAACTTCCTCAAGGGCGATAGACTGGAGCCATGACCCGTTACATCACCGCACTCATCGCTGTCGTCCTCGGGACCGTGTCAACCTACGCCCAGACGACCGGAATGGTTCAGGGCACCGTCGCCGACGCTGACGGCGGGTCGGTCGCGGGTGCGCTCGTGATTCTCCTGCCGATGCGAGAGGGAAGGGAAGCAGTCGAGCTGGAAACCGGCGCAGACGGCCGGTTCGCCCGCTCCGACATTCCGTCCGGTTTCTACACCATCACGGCCGCACTAGGCGATCAGCGAAGCGATGTCTACCGGGTCCAGGTGCGCGACCGCCGGACGGCCGAGGTCCGCTTCATCCTCGAGGCGGGCCGAACCTCGGCGCCCCGGCTGGCCGGCGGCGATCAGTCGGAACTCGACTCGCTGTTCGAAGCGGGCGTCGCCGCGAACCGTGAAGGCGCCTTTGCCGAGGCGATCACTTACTTCAGTCTGGGCGTGCAGCTCTTCCCCAGCTGCGTTGAGTGCTACTACAACGCCGGCATCGCGTATGGTGCGCTCGAGCAGTGGGAGGAGGCGGAGCGCGCGTTCAACGACGCCCTCGCCGTGCAGCCTGACTACACCGCCGCGTACTACGGCCTGTCGGACATCTACGCGAGGTGGGGGCGACCGGACGATGCTGCGGCCGCGCGTGAGGCGGCGACCGAGCTGACGCTCTCCGCGCTCGCTATGAACCGACAGCGGGCCGTCGACGCGGTGGACCTTGGCCTTGTGTCGCGAGACACGGGCAACCTCGAAGATGCGCGCACGCGTTTCGAGGAGGCGACCACCTACGACATGACGCACGCGCCGGCTTACTACTGGCTCGGCGTCACTTTCGTCGAGCTGAACGATCCGACCGCTGCCACGGCGGCGTTCTACCGCTACCTCAGCCTCGACGGGAGCGGCGAACATGCCGCCGACGCACGGGCGCGCCTCGCCGTCCTGGACCCGCCGCGGTGAGCGCGGCGCCCGCCGCGGATCGGCTCGCCGCGAACATCCGGTCCGTCCGTGACCGGATCGCACGTGCCGCCGCCGCCTCGGGCCGCAGCGCGGACGATGTCCGACTGGTCGCCGTCTCGAAGACCTTTCCGCTCGAGACGATCGCCGCCGCGGCCGCCGCCGGGCTCGAGGACTTCGGCGAGAACCGTGTGCAGGAGGCCCTCGGGAAGATGGAGCCGGCCTCGGACCTGCCGCCGATCCGCTGGCACCTGATCGGCCATCTGCAGTCGAACAAGGCGCGTCAGGCAGCCGCGAAGTTCGACTGGATTCACTCGGTCGACAGCGTGAAGCTGCTTCGCCGTCTCGACGCCGCCGCCGTCGAAGCCGGCACGCGCCCTGCACTGCTGATACAGGCCGACCTCGGGGGTGAAGCACAGAAGCATGGTGCCGGCCGCGACGAGGTGCGCCGTCTCTTCGACGCCGCCGCCGACTGCCGCGCCGTGGAGTCGCGCGGTCTGATGCTGATCCCGCCCTGGAACGAGAACCCGGAGGAAACCCGCCCCTACTTCCGTCAGCTCCGCGAGTTGCGAGACACCCTCCACGGCGAAGGCGTCCCCGAGTCGCGGCTCGCGCACCTCTCGATGGGTATGAGCCACGACTTCGAGGCGGCGGTGGAGGAAGGCGCGACGATGGTCCGCGTGGGCACCGGCCTGTTCGGCCGCCGCACGCCGATCCGCTAGCCGGAATCCTGAGCTACGGTGCAGCAGTGATCGTCGCCCCGGCCAGCTCGGCTATCGCGGCCAGCGTTGTCTGCGCCGCGTTCAGCCCGAGCCGGAAGTCGTCGTCCGTGAACGTCACGTAGAGGTCGGTCGGCTGGTGCCAGTGGGGATTCCAGCCGGCTCCGACGTGCATGCCACGCTCGTTCTCCCGCAGGCTGATCGACGGCGTGATGTTCATGAACGGCGTCGAGTCGGTATTGGTCATGTGGGGGCCGACGGTCGCCGGGTAATCGGTCGCGTAGGCGTCGTTGGCGGCCTTGAAGCGGAACGCCAGGTCGCGCGACTCGACGGCCAGATCCGAGTTCGACTGGAACTCGATGTTGACGTCGGCCTCACGCCGCTGATCCCGGCTGACCACGCCGTCCTGCCCCGGCGCCCCGTGGTCGAACAGCATCATGTCGTGCTGGATCATCCCGAGCCAGCGCGGCTCAGGATAGCGGCCCGACCCGGGCGGGTCCTCCAGGCCCTGCCGCTCGCGTCGCTGCTCAACGTAGGCGCGGCTTCCGTTGAGCCCGGTCTCCTCGTTGTTCCAGAGCGCGAAACGTATCGACACGGCGGTCCGCACGTCCGGGGCGCTGAGGATGCGCGCCAGCTCCATCACCAGCGCCGTGCCCGACGCGTCGTCGTCGGCCGCCTCGCCGAAGCCATGCCCGTCCATGTGCGCGCCGAGGATGTACATCTCACCTGGCCGAGTAGCTCCTACCCTGGTGCAGTACACCTGCGACCGCTCGCCGTTGATCGGTTCCTCCAGGTTGAGCGCGCGCAGCGCCTCGTCCGGCTGCATCAGCGGATCGCGGACGACGCCGGTGCGTGCCCGATAGCCGAAGATCGAGCTGCCGCCGGGTCCGCTCCCGTTGCGTCCGATGCGTCCGCCGGTCGGCGTTGGCTCGGTCGGATTCAGCGAGCCCCGCGCGGCCGCGCCGCCTCTGGCGCCGCCGTCGCGAGGCGGCGGCGGGTCGTAAGTGTAGTACAGCCGCTCGGTGGGACAGCCGGCCGCCTGGAGCTGCGCCTCGATCCAACCGACGGCATCGCGGTTGCGCTGCGTTCCCTGCCGGCGGTCGCCGAACTGCGTCAGGCCCTTGATGACCGCCTTGTAGCGTTCCAGATCGAGCCGGCCGACCAGCACGGCGAGCGGGTCGCTTGCGCCGTCGCCCGGATCCGTACGCTGCTGCCCCGCGACGATGACTTCGTGACCCAGCGCGGTGATCAGCGCACCGGCGATAGCCATCCCTGCCACGGTCGCACGCATCGGCGTCCCCCCTGTACTCGCGTTGCCGGGTCAGCGTACCTGGTGAAGCATGCGGTCCCAGCGGGTCCGCGCGAAGAAGCTGACCGCGCCCGAGGCAGCGCGCCGGACCGCGGCTCCGAGGCCCGGCTGCGGGATCACGACCGGAGGCCCGGCGTCGTACGACCAGTAGATCACCGTTGCCTTCCCCTTGATGTGATCGACCGGCAGCGGTCCCCAGAACCGGCTGTCCTCCGAGTCGTCGCGGTTGTCCCCCATGGCGAAGTAGTGTCCGTCGGGGATCGAGATCGGGCCGTGGTTGTCGCGGCCACCCACCAGCTGCCCTCCCGGCCGGAGGCGCCGCTCATGCTCCGGCAGGTACGGCTCGTCGAGCGCCACACCTTCGATGTACACCTGTTTGTCGCGCACTTCAAGGGTCTCCCCCGGGAGACCGATGATCCGCTTGATGAAGTCACGCTCCGGATCGAGCGGGAACTTGAAGACCACGATGTCGCCCCGGGCGACATCGGTCTTCGGCAGCACCGCCTGCTCGGTGTCGGAGAGCACGGGGCCGAAGACGAACTTGTTGACCAGCAGGTAGTCCCCCACCAGCAGGTTGTGCTCCATCGATCCGGTCGGGATGGTGAACGCCTGCACCACCCACGTCCGGACGAAGAGGGCCAGAATGACGGCAATGACGATCGCCTCGAGATACTCGCGCGCCGTCGACTTCCGAAACGGCATGCCTCGATCCGCAGCCGACGGCTCGCGGCCCGCGCCGGGGGGCGGCCCGTTCCGCCTTGCGCCACGCGTGCCGCTACGCTTCGCCATCACCGGTTCGCCCGGGGTGTCTTCCCCACCGGCTGATTGTCGTCGCCGACGCGGAGCACGGCGAGGAACGCCTCCTGCGGGATCTCGACGCTGCCGACCCGCTTCATCCGCCGCTTTCCTGCCTTCTGTTTTTCGAGCAGCTTCCGCTTGCGGGAAATGTCGCCGCCGTAACACTTCGCGAGAACGTTCTTCCGGAGCGGGCGGACCGTGTCGCGCGCGATGATGCTGGTACCGATCGCGGCCTGAATCGCCACTTCGAACATCTGGCGCGGGATCAGCTTGCGCATCCGGGTGACCAGCGCCCTGCCGCGGGCATAGGCGTTCTCGCGGTGAACGATGATCGACAGCGCGTCGACCGGATCGCCATTGACGAGCAGGTCCAGCTTAACCAGCGGCGAGATCCAGTACCCGCTCACATGATAGTCGAGCGACGCGTAGCCCCTGGAGATCGTCTTCAGACGGTCGTAGAAGTCGAGAACCACGTCGTTGAAGGGTAACTCGTAGGTGATCATGACCCGGTGCGCGGCATGGTACTCGAGCGCCCGCTGCACGCCCCGCTTCTCCTGACAGAGCTTCAGAATACCCCCCACATGCTCCGCCGGTGTCAGGATCATCGCCGTGATCACCGGCTCCTCGATCACGTCGATACGCCCCGCGTCAGGCAGCTTGGCGGGAGAATCGATCTCGGCCACCTCTCCGTCGGTGGTGGTCACCCGGTAGAGGACGCCGGGCGCGGTCGTCACCAGGTCCATGTCGAACTCGCGCTCGAGGCGCTCCTGCACGATCTCCATGTGCAGGAGGCCGAGGAAGCCGCAGCGGAAACCGAAGCCGAGAGCGGCGGAAGTCTCCGGTTCGAAGAAGAAGGATGCGTCGTTCAGCCGCAGCTTCTCGAGCGCTTCGCGCAGGTCGGCGTACTCGTGGCTCTCCACCGGGTAGAGGCCGGCGAAGACCATAGGCTTCATCTCGCGGAAACCCGGGAAGGGATCGACGGTAGGGTGCGCCGCCTCGGTCACGGTGTCGCCCACTCGCGCGTCGGAAACGTTCTTGACGTTGGCGACGATGAAACCCACCTCGCCGACACCGAGTGCGTCGACCTCCTCCGGCTTGGGGGAAAAGACTCCGACCTGCTCGACTTCGCAGTCGTGCGCCGCCGCAATGAAGCGGACCTTCATCCCGGAGCGAACCGCGCCATCGACGACGCGCACCAGGATGACGACGCCGCGGTAGGCGTCGTACCACGAATCGAAGATCAGCGCCTTGAGCGGACCTTCCGGATCGCCGGCCGGCGGCGGCACCTGGCGGACCACCGCCTCGAGGATTTCCTTCGTCCCGAGCCCCTCCTTCGCGCTCGCGAGGAGCGCCGACGACGGATCGAGGCCGACCAGATCCTCGATCTGCAGCGCCGCTTCGTCCGGCTGGGCGCCCGGCAGGTCCACCTTGTTGATGACCGGAATGATCTCCAGGTCGTGTTCGACCGCCAGATAGGCGTTCGCGACGGTCTGCGCCTCCACGCCCTGCGCGGCGTCGACCAGCAGCAGCGCCCCCTCGCACGCGGCGAGCGAGCGGGCCACCTCGTACGAGAAGTCGACGTGACCGGGCGTGTCGATCAGATTGAGGACGTAGGTCTCGCCGTCTTCCGCGGTATAGCTGAGGCGCACCGCGTGGGCCTTGATCGTGATGCCTCGCTCGCGCTCCAGGTCCATGGAGTCGAGCACCTGCGCTTCCATCTCACGGGGACGGAGCGCACCCGTCAGCTCAAGGAAGCGATCCGCCAGCGTCGATTTCCCATGATCGATGTGCGCAATGATGGAGAAATTGCGGATCTGGCGGTGGTTCATGGAGGGCAGGCCGAACGGCCTCCCCAATTATACGCGCCGGCCGAGCGGCGGGAACGGCTGGGGCGGCTTCGCTCCCGTGTATTCGGCACGGGGACGGATCAGGCGGTTGTTCGCGTACTGCTCCAGGACGTGGGCCGTCCAGCCGGCGATTCGGCTTACCGCAAAGATCGGCGTGAAGAGCCCGATGGGAATGCCCAGCATGTGGTACGTCGAGGCGGAATAGAAGTCGACGTTGGCGTCGATCTGCCGCACTTCCTTCACTACCCGCTCGATTGTCCGGGACATGGCGAACCAGCGGGTTTCCGTCTGCTTCGAGAGCGTCTCGGACATCTGGCGGAGGTGCGTCGCGCGCGGGTCCTCGGTGCGGTAGACCCGGTGGCCGAAGCCCGGAACTTTCTGCTTCTTCGCCAGCATTCCGCGGATGGTCCGTTCCACCACGTCGTCCGGTGCGGCTTCACCCAGGTCGAGCAGCATCCGCATCACCTCGGCGTTCGCGCCACCGTGGAGCGGGCCCTTCAGCGCGCCGATCCCGGCGACCGCGGTCGAATAGAGATCGCTCAGCGTCGCGCCGGTGACGCGCGCCGCGAACGTCGAGGCGTTCAGTTCGTGGTCGGCATGCAGGATCAGCGCGACGTCCAACGCCCGCGCCGCTTCCCGCGTCGGGCGCTCCCCGTTCAGCATCAGCAGGACGTTCGCCGCATGGTCGAGCGCCGGGTCCGGATCGATGGGACCGCCGGCGGCGGCGAGGCGGCCCCAGGTGGCAACCAGGCTTCCCACCTGCGCGGTCAGCCGGACGGCGGTGTGGTACGAGGCGTCTGGATCCTGCACCGCGGCGCCAGTCCTCGCATCCGCCTTCGGGTCGATCAGCGCCAGGGCGGAAACGAGGGTGCGCAGCGCATCCATCGCATCGCCCGGCGGCAACGTCCCCATCAGGCGGAGCACCGCCTCCGGCAAGCGGCGGGCGGCGGCGAGCTCCGAGCGGAGGTCGCCCAACTCGGCCCGCGACGGGAGACGCCGATGCCAGAGGAGATGACATACCTCCTCGAACGTCGCTTCGCGCGCCAGATCGTGGATGTCGTAGCCGCAGTACGACAGCAGGCCCTGTTCGCCGTCGATATGGCAGATCGACGACGACGTGGCGACGACGCCTTCGAGACCTCCTTTCGCCGCCGTCACGACGCCTCCTCCACCCAACGCGAACGGCGCGCGCTGCCGGCACGAACGTCCGCCGCCGCCCGCACGTGCCGGCCGGTGCGCCAGTAGGTCCAGGTCTCTGCGAGCGACCTGCCGCCGGCGTAGAAAAAGCCGCCCAGGAAGAAGGCGAGGAACGGCGCCATCATGTACGCGCCCGCGGTGAGCGCCCAAACGATGGCAACCGCGAACCAGGCGCCGAAAGCGAGCTCCACGAACGGTTGCCAGCGAGAAACCGGGCGGTACCGGCCATCTGGAGAACGGGCGGCGAGCGGCGGCGCAGCGCCGGTCAGTCCGTACTTCGGCGTCCGCCGGAACTCGCCGGTGCCGCCAGCGAGCGCCTCGACGACGGCGACCGCGTTGTTGACCGACAGGCCGATCCCGAGGGCGACCACCGCCGGCAGGTCGCCCAGGCGGGCCCACCAGCGCCCCCCCAGCGCCCGTTGGCTGACGGCATAGAAGACGGTAACGGAAGCGGCGGCGGCGGCGAAGAACACCGTGTCGATCCAGAGCATCCGGGGATCTCCCCCGGGGCCGGTGCGCGTCGCGATTGCCGGAACCATCAATATCGAGAGCGCCAGAAGGAGCAGGTAGTTGAGATTCGCCGTCAGGTGGAGCGCCGCCTCCAGCTTGACGCGGAGCGGCAACCGCGCGCGCAGCACCGCTGGCAGCAGCTTGCGGCACGACTGCATCGAGCCCTTCGCCCAACGATGCTGCTGCGACTTGAATGCGTTCATCTCGACCGGCAGCTCGGCGGGAACGACGATGTCGGGAAGGAAGACGAACCGCCAGCCAGCGAGTTGCGCGCGATAGCTCAGATCGAGATCCTCCGTCAGCGTATCCGCCTGCCAGCCCCCCGCCTCGCGGATGGCAGCACGCCTCCAGATCCCCGCCGCGCCGTTGAAATTGAAAAAACAACTGCCGCGGTAGCGCCCGCCATGCTCCAGGACGAAGTGGCCGTCAAGCAGGAGCGCCTGGGCGCGCGTCAGCAGCGAGTAGTTTCGATTCGCGTGGCCCCACCGCGCCTGAACCATCCCGACTCGCGCGTCGGCAAACGGGACGATGGCGCGCTCGAGAAAGTCCGGCGGCGGCATGAAGTCGGCGTCGAAGAGGGCGATCAAATCTCCCCTTGCCGTGCGCAGCCCCTCGCGCAGCGCGCCCGCCTTGAAGCCGTCGCGCGATCTCCGCCGGATGTGACGGATCGCCACACCGCGCGCACGCCACCGCTTGACCGCGCGCGCCACGACCTCCTCCGTCTCGTCGGTTGAATCGTCGAGCACTTGCACGTCGAACCGTTCGCGCGGGTACCGCATCCGGACAACCGCGGCGATGAGACGCTCGGCGACATGCCGTTCGTTGTAGATCGGCAACTGGACGGTGACGCAGGGCAGCACATCGTGAGCCGTTCGCGTTCTCGCATGCCCCGAACCCCGCAGGTAGAACCAGACGAGCAGGCTCCGGTGTGCCCCGTACACACTCAGCCCGCAGAGCGCCACGAAGTAACAGGTGAGGATGATCCCGTCCACCGAGGCCATATAGCCGCCACGGTACCCGCCCGCCGCCCGGTCCGTCAACCGGCGCCCGGCGGCGCGGCCGCTGCATTGAGCCAGTACCCTATTAAAGTAATACGCATAGTATTAAGCTACATGCATAGCTTAGGTATCTCTGTTATATGTATGTGCTTATACATTTAACATGTGCGCCGTCTAAGCCCCCGCCGGAGCCGGCCGGGAGAGTTGTGCCACAATCCCCCGCGTGACGCGGGACGACGTGCGCGAGGTGCTCGAAGCGCTCGCGAAGGGCGCGATCGATGCCGGTGAGGCAGAGACGCGCGTACTGGACGTCATCCGCCGCGCCCCGTTCGAGGATCTCGGTTTCGCCCGTGTCGATCATCACCGCCCGGCGCGCCAGGGGTACCCCGAAGTGATCTACGGCGCCGGCAAGACGGCAGCGCAGACGGCCGCCGTCGCCGAGCGCATCGTCGCCGCCGGCGATCCACTCCTTGTGACGCGCACCACGGCGGAAGCCTTCCTCGCCGTGCGCGCGGTGGCGCCCGATGCACAGTGGCACGAGACGGCGCGCATCATCGCGCGGCCGGCCACCGGCCAACCAACCGGACGCGGGACGATCCTGGTCGCCGCCGCCGGCACGTCGGACCTCCCGGTCGCGGAGGAGGCCCGCGTCGCGGCCGAGACACTCGGCAACCGTGTGGATGCGCTGTACGACGTCGGAGTCGCCGGTCTGCACCGCCTGCTGGCGGAGCGCGAACGGCTTGATGCGGCCCGGGTCGCCATCGTCGTCGCCGGCATGGAGGGGGCACTGCCCAGTGTCGTCGGCGGCCTGGTGCGGACTCCGGTCATAGCGGTGCCGACGAGCGTCGGTTACGGCGCCAGCTTCGGCGGGCTCGCCGCCCTGCTCGGCATGCTCAACTCGTGCGCGTCGAGCGTCGCTGTCGTCAACATCGACAACGGCCTCGGCGCCGCCGTCATCGCGCACCTGATCAATCACCTGGAGTAGTCGGTTGGGATAGGCTGAATCATCACGATGGCATCCCCACCGACGGACGACGCCACACTCCGCACGCTGGAGTTCGACCGTGTCGTCGCGGCGGTCCGCAGCTTCGCGCTAACACCGCTCGGCCGGACTTCCGTCGGCCGGCTGGCGCCGATGACCGAGCAGGCGGCGGTTGCCGAAGCCCTGCGGGCGACGACCGAGACGGCGGCGTACCTCGACGCGAATCATCGGCTCCCGCTCGAAGCACCGGACGATCTGGAAGCTGCGATCGCGGCCCTCGCCATCGATGGCCGCCCGCTTGAGCCGACTCAACTCACGGGGCTCGCCGCGTTCCTCCTTTCCGTCGGCGCGACGGCGAAGGCGATCGAAACCGCGCCCGCTCCACCGGACGACGCGCGCGGCTGGCCGATGCTTCGGGCCGCGGCCGGCGGTCTGATGGAGTTCGACCGCGAGGCGGGCAACATTCAACGCCGGATCACACCGCAAGGAGAGGTTGCTGATGACGCGACGCCGCGTCTCGCGGCCATCCGCCAGCAGTTGCTGCGGCAGCGCCAGCGGCTGCGGGGCACGCTCGAGTCGTACCTACGAGGACGCGAGACGGCGAAGTATCTGCAGGAACAGGTGGTGACCGAACGGGCCGGCCGGTTCGTCCTCGTTGTCCGGGCGGAACACCGCGGCGCTATTCCGGGAATCGTCCATGGCAGTTCCGGCAGCGGCGCCAGTCTCTTCCTGGAACCGCTCAGCACCGTCGAGATCAACAACGAAATCGTCGCGCGCGAGGAGGAAGAACGGCAGGAGGTGCACCGAATCCTGCTCGATCTGTCGAACGCGCTGCGAGCCCGGGCGCTCGATTTGCGGCGGACCCTGCGGTCGGCCGCCGATGTCGACCTGATGCAGGCGCGGGCGAGGTTCTCGAAGCTGATAGGCGGCGTCGAGCCGACGCTTAGTGCCGATCTGCGGGTCGAGCTGCCAGCGGCCCGGCATCCGCTGTTGATGCGAGCGGTCGTGGACCGGGCGGCGGCCGAAGAGACGACGGTGGCAGAACCGGTTACGGATCCGCCCGACGCCGCCGATGGTGCCAGCGCGGCCCGCGAGGAGCCGGTGCCGGTCGACATCGCCCTGAAGCCGCCGACCGGGGCGCTGCTGGTGACCGGTCCGAACACCGGGGGGAAGACGGTGGCGCTCAAGACGGCCGGGCTGCTCGCGCTGATGGCGCAGGCGGGGCTGCACGTCCCGGCGGGGCGCGGGGCTGCGCTTCCGGTGTTCCGATCCGTCTTCGCCGACATCGGCGACGAGCAGTCGATTGCAAACAGTCTGTCTACCTTCTCCGGCCACATTGCGCACATCGTCGCG
This sequence comes from Vicinamibacterales bacterium, assembly GCA_965263055.1. Lineage (GTDB taxonomy): Bacteria > Acidobacteriota > Vicinamibacteria > Vicinamibacterales > UBA8438 > VXRJ01. Next base: position 1,524,959 of record OZ253581.1, read on the forward strand.
ATGGATGCGCGACTGCGCGCGCCCGCGCTGGTGCTGCTCGACGAGGTGGGCGCCGGAACCGATCCGGTGGAAGGAGGCGCGCTCGGGGCGGCCGTCGTCGATCACTTTCGCCAACGCGGCGCGCTGGTGCTGGCGACGACCCACGACGACATGCTGAAGTCATACGCGGCGACCACCCCCGGGGTCGCCGGCGCCGGATTCGGCTTCGACCCGGACACGTTCGCGCCAACATACCGGTTGACCTACGGGTCGCCGGGCCGGAGCCTCGCCCTGGAGATAGCCGGACGCCTCGGGGTCGCGTCTTCGATCATCGAAGACGCGCGCGCACGCCGGAGTGCGCGCGAGGCGCAACTGGCCGAACACCTGGCGCAGGTGGAACAGGACTTGGCGCGGGCCTCGGAGGAGCGCGACGCGCTGGCGGCCGAACGGCGCGCGTTCGAACGTGAGCGCCAACAACATGCCGCCGCGGAACAGGCGCTCAGCGAACGCGAGGCAACGGCGAAGGAACGGCTCCGGCGAGGAATCGACTCCGAACTTCGGAAGGCGCGGCGGGAGATCGATGCGATAGTGAATGATCTCCGCACGCGCGCCGCCGTGCTGAGCAAGCGCGCCGTGCGGCAGGACCGGTCGTCGCCGCGATTGTCGACCGGGCATACGGGCGAGCTGAAGAAGCACGCGGTCGAGGCACTCGAGGCGGTCACGGGAGCGGCGCCGGGCGAATCGGCGGAGGAGGAAGAGAGCCCACCGGGTGCGGGGCGGAACGCCCGCGAACCGAAGGCCGGCCCGGCCGGCGGCACCCCCGGGCAACGCGAGACCGGCGCGGCGCCGCGCCCGAACGCGGCGCCCCCCTCGGTCGGGAGCCGCGTGCATGTCGCCAGCCTCCGCCTCGTCGGCATCCTGGCCGTAATCGATGGCGACGACGCGGAAGTCGAGGCGCTCGGCAAGCGGATCCATGTTCGGGTGGGCGATCTTCGTCAACTCGACCCGGCAGCGCGACCGTCAGACGGCGGCGCCGGCGCAGCTTCCGGCGGACGTGGCGGCGTCACGGTGAGTGTCGCCGAGGAGAGCGCGCCCCCGCTCGAGCTGAGCGTAATCGGCTGCCGTGTCGACGAGGCACTCGCCCGCGTCGACAAATACGTCGACCGCGCGATGCTGCACGAGCGGCGCGAACTGCGCGTGATTCATGGTCACGGGACCGGACAGCTCCGCCGCGCGATCGCACAGCTACTGGGTGACCACCCGCTGGTCGAGACGTACGCGCCCGCCGCACCGGAGCATGGTGGGAGCGGCGTTACCGTTATCGCGCTGAAGGACTAGCAGCCCGCAGATGGCGCGCTATCCGTCCGGCTTCATCGCCGACCTGAAGGTGCAGGCGGACATTGTGCGGGTGATCCAGGAGGTGGTCCCACTCCGAAAGGCAGGGAACAGCTACAAGGGGCTCTGCCCGTTCCACAACGAGAAGACGCCCAGCTTCCACGTCAACCCGGAGAAAGGTTTCTTTCACTGCTTCGGCTGCTCGACCGGCGGCGACGTTCTGAAGTTCATAGAGCTGAACGAGAAGCTGAGTTTTCCCGAAGCCGTGAAGTCGCTCGCGCAGCGCTTCGGCGTACAGCTTCCCGAAGGGGGCGACCCCGAACAGGATCGAGCCGCCGAGGCCGAGCGCGAGGCGCTGCTCAAGGTGCATGAACTGGCGGCGGCGTATTTTCGTGAACAGCTCGCCGCGCCGTCGGGGGCCGGCGCCCGTGCGTACCTGGAGCAGCGCGGCATCGCTCCGGAGACGACCGACACCCTCGGTCTCGGCTGCACGCCGCCACGCCGCGACGGGTTGACGCAACACCTGATGGAAGCGGGGCAGCCGATCGAACTCCTCCGCAAGAGCGGGCTGTTAACCGCGGCGGAGGGACGCCCGCCAATCGACCGTTTCCGCCAGCGGCTGATCATTCCCATCTCCCGCGACACGGGATCGGTAATTGCCTTCGGCGGCCGCGCGCTGGGCGACGATCAGCAGGTGAAGTACATCAACTCGCCAGAAACCGCGCTCTATACGAAGGGCCGCACGCTCTACGGCCTTCACCTGGTGAAGCGAGCGATCCGTCAGCGCGGCTTCGCGGTCCTGGTCGAGGGCTACTTCGACCTGGCGCAGGCTCTCCAGGCGGGGATCGCGCCGGTGGTGGCCACCTGCGGTACGGCGCTGACCGATCGACAGGCAAGGCTGCTCCGCCGCTTCTGCACGAAGGTGCTCCTCAGCTTCGACCCCGACGCGGCGGGGGCGGGGGCGGCGGCCCGATCCGGCGACCTGCTGATCGCCGCCGGTTTCCAGGTGAACGTTGTCGGGTTGCCGGACGGCCAGGATCCCGACACGGCGATCCGGCAGCATGGCGGGGCGTACTACGTCGAGCGGCTCAAGCAGTCGACGCCGTACCTCGACTACGTACTGGAGCGCGCGGCCGAGTCTCGTGACCTGATGCGCGAGAGCCAGCGGACCGCGTTCGTGAACGAGATGCGCTCCGTCGCCGCGCGGATTCCCGACCCGGTGGCGCGCGATCAGTTCGCCGACCGGATCGCGCACCGCGCCGGGGCGACCGAGGCGGTAGTGCGCGACGCCATCCGACAGGCGATCGGCGGACGACTTCGGGAGTCCCCGAGCGCGCTGGCCACCCCGGTGCAGCGCGACCCGCTACAGTCGGAAAAGGGCCTGATCTGGGCCGTGATGCACCAGCCCGAGGCGGCCCAGCATGTTCTCTTGCATCTGGAGCCGGCGCACTTCGAGGGTCTCTACACCGCCTCGATCCTGGAAGTGGCGCACAGCCTTGCCGGCGTGCCGGCAGAGAACATGCCGGAGACGATGACCGAGCGGCTGACCGAGGACGAAGCGGCGCTCGTCCACGCAATCGCCGCAATGCAAGTAGCGCCGGCGGCCGTCGAAGACTGCGGAGACGAACTGCGGCGGCGGCGCCACGAGCGCGAGCTGACCGCCGTGCAGGATGAGATAGACCGCAGGCAGCGCGACGGCGCGTCCGGCGGGATCGACGACGGCCTGCTCGCACGCAAGCTGGACCTGCAACGTCGGCTCGACGCGCTTGGCGATCCCGATCGGCGCGCTGGCAGGTGACACGAGTGACCGACGCGACGTATGGTTGAGACACTGGAAGGTTTGATCACGCACTCGATTAGCTACAATTTGCTCCTGCGAATCGCACTGGCCCGCGGCCGCGACACGGGCTGGGCGAGGTAACGGGATGCCGAACGAGCCGTTGTCGATCGAAGAGAAGTACGACGAGGTCGCGCAGTTGATTCTCGTCGGCAGGGAGCGCGGCTTCCTGCTGTACGAAGAGATCAACGAGGTGCTCCCGCCCGAAGTCTCGTCCGACGATCTCGACGAGCTGTTCAGCACCCTCCACACCGCCGGGATCGACGTGGTCGAGTCCGAGGAGAAATACGCCGCAGCCAAACCGGCTCCCCCCGGCCGCTCCACCGACGGTCGGGACGGCCGCGACCTTGACCTGACACCCGGGGTGGTGGAGAAGACGGGCGATCCGGTCCGGATGTACCTGCGGGAGATGGGAACGGTTCCGCTCCTCACCCGTGAGGGCGAAGTGGCGATCGCGAAGCGGATCGAGCGAGGCGGGCTGCTGGTGCTCAAGGTAGTTTGCCGCTCGCCCGCCGTCGTCGCGGACGTGATCCGGTTGGGCGAGGAGTTGCGCCGGGGTGACCGCACGCTGCGCGAAGTGATCGTGTTGCACGACGAGACGCTCGCTCCCGAAACGGTCAGCCGGTGGGGTGAAGAGTTGCTCCGCGACATCGACACAATCCGCGTCGCGAACGCCGAACTGAAGCGAAAGCAGACTCGACTCGCGAAGATCCCGAAGCAGAACCGGGTGCTCTACCGCGAGATGCGGCGGCGCCTGTTGCGTGCTCGCGTCCGGCTGTCGCGGCTCGTCCGCCGGATCGAGTTCACCGAGTCGTTAGTCGCCGACTGGATCGACCTGCTCAAGGCGACCGCCACGGAGATGAAGCGGGAGCAGGCGGAACTGAGGTCCATCAACCGGCGCCTGCTTCCCTCGAACGTCACGTGCCTCTCCGGCGGCGAACGGAAGGCGCTGGCGCGCCGGCAACGCGAACTCCGAAAGAACATTCGGGAACGGTCCTTCCGGCTTGGCGAGACCACGCGGACGCGCGGCCATGCCTTCAACGCCATCAGGATGGGGGAAGCGCTGGCCGAACGGGCCAAGACGGAACTGGTGGAAGCGAATCTCCGCCTCGTGATCTCGATCGCCAAGAAGTACACCAACCGCGGGCTGCAGTTCCTCGACCTGATCCAGGAAGGGAACATCGGGTTGATGAAGGCGGTCGACAAGTTCGAGTACCGCCGAGGCTACAAGTTCTCCACGTACGCCACCTGGTGGATCCGGCAGGCGATCACCCGCGCCATCGCCGATCAGGCCCGGACGATCCGGATCCCGGTCCACATGATCGAGACGATCAACAAGCTGATCCGAACGCAGCGCGGGCTGGTGCAGGAGTACGGGCGGGAGCCGACGATCGAGGAACTGGCCGAGCGGCTCGACATACCCGCCTCCCGCGTCCGCCGCGTCCAGAAGATCGCGCAGGAGCCGATCTCGCTGGAGACGCCGGTCGGGGAAGAAGAAGACAGCCACCTCGGCGACTTCATCGAGGATCGCCACGCCGTCAATCCGGCCGACGCCGTGATCGACAGAAACCTGAAGGAGCAGACCGCCTCGGTGCTCAAGTCGTTGACGCCGCGCGAGGAAAAGGTGATCAAGATGCGGTTCGGCGTCGGCGACGGAAGCGAACATACGCTCGAGCAAGTGGGGCAGAGCTTTGCCGTCACGCGCGAGCGGATTCGCCAGATCGAAGCCAAGGCGCTCCGGAAGCTGCGGAATCCGTCGCGAAGCCGGAAGCTCCGCGCGTTCCTCGAGGGAGGGACGTGATAATACTCCGTGGGCCCGTAGCTCAGCGGTCAGAGCCACCGGCTCATAACCGGGTGGTCCCAGGTTCGAATCCTGGCGGGCCCACCACCCTGCCATGCACCCTGACCTCGAACGGCTGATCCGCCTCCAACGGATTGACCTCGACGTCGCCGTCGCGCGACAGTCGATCGACCAGTTTCCCGACCAGATCGCTGCGCTCGACGAGAAGCTGAACGCATGCCGCACCGGCGTTGAGGAGGCCGAAGCGCGGCAGCTCGACCAGAAGGCCGCCCGGGTGCGCATCGAGAAGGAGCTGGGCGAGGTGGAAGGACGGCTTGCCCGCTTCAAGGATCAGTTGATGGCGGTCAAGACGAACAAGGAATTCCACGCCGTGCAGCTCGAGATTGCCAACGGCGAGGCGGACCGCCAACGCCACGAGGATCGGCTGCTGGAGCTGATGCTTGAAGCGGACGAACTCCTGGCGGCGGCCGACGCCGCCCGTGCCGCGCTCAAGACCGCGGAGGTGGAGGTGGCCGAGGCGCGCCAGGCGCTCGAGGCAGAGCGTGACCGACTCCAGGTCGACATGGAACGGAAGGCGGAGGAACGCGCCACCCTGGTCGCCAAACTGAAGCCGTCGCTCCTGACGCTCTTCGAGAGTGTGGCGAGCCACCGGAAAGGGGTGGCGGTGAGCCCGCTCCGTGACGGGCGCTGCGGCGCCTGCCAGGTCCGGCTTCGGCCCCAACTCCAGAACGAAGTGCGGCAGAACGACGCGCTGATCCGCTGCGAGAGCTGCCAGCGAATCCTTTACTTCCCGGTTGCGACCGCATCGTGACGCCCCGCCAGCCGATCGCACCCCGCACCATCGCCTGGATCGACGGCGCGGCGCGCGGGAACCCCGGTCCCGCCTCCTACGGGGTCCGGATCGAGTCCGAAGACGGCGCCCTCATCACCGAATTGCACGAGGCGATCGGAACGGCGACCAACAACGTCGCCGAATACCGCGGCCTTATCGCCGCGCTCGACTACCTCGCCGCACACCGCCATCGCGACGTGCTCATCCGTTCCGACTCCGAACTGCTGGTGCGGCAGATGACCGGTGCCTACAGCGTGCGTGCGCCGTCGCTTCGGCCGCTCTACGTCCAGGCTTCCGCCGCCGCGGCACAGTTCGACTCGGTAAAGTACGAGCATGTCCCGCGCGAGCAGAACGCCCGGGCAGACCTGCTAGCCAACCTGGCGATCGATGGCGCGCCGGGGAGACGCCCAGCTCCAGACGTCCGCCCTGAGCCGTCGCCGGTTGCGACCGGCATAATCGGGATCGGGATCGACATCGAGGAGGTAGGGCGGGTCGACGACCTGCTGCGGCGATACGGCGACCGCTTCGTCGAGCGGATCTTCACCGACGCGGAAGCGACCTACTGCCGGAGACGCCGCAGCCAGGCGCCCCACTTCGCGGCGCGGTTCTCCGCCAAGGAGGCTGCAATGAAGGCGCTCGGCACCGGGCGGGCGAGCGGCGTTCTCTGGCGCGACATCGAAGTGGTCCGGCACGGCGGCCCTCCCACCCTGGCGCTGCGCGGCGGAGCCCGGCGGCGATTCGACGACCTGGCGGGCGGCGGTACGCTGCTGACGCTGACGCACTCGCGGCATTATTCCGTCGCGCAGGTCATCCTGCTCGGGGGAGCGGACCTCGGCCGCTCCAGGCGTTAGTCCGCCGATCGAAGGAACGCCGGAAGACGGTCGACAATGTCCTCCGCCCCCTCGTCGCTCGCATCGATGTCGACCTCGGCGGCCGGATCGGGAGCAATCGGCAGTTCGATCGTCGGGCGGCGCGCGATAGAAAGATTCGACAGCGCACGCGCCTTGGCAATCGCCTGGTCCGCCGCGGACTCCTCCAGCGACGCGGCGGTCGGCCGATCCGAGATGTCGTCGCCCACCACCCTCTCGAGCAACTCCGAAGCCGCTTCGTGACGGTCCGCCTTGCTTTCGGCTTCTGCTTCGCGGCTCCTGCCGACGACTTCCGACGACCGCCCATCGGCAACGGCGGCCCCGCGCGCCGCCTCCGCAACATCCTGGTCTTGTCGGGCGACATACGCGTTCAGATCGTTCGGCGTCGGGGCCGATGAGGAGGCGGCGGCCAGGGCAGTTCCCTCGGTCCCCGCCTCCGCCTCCGGTTCGAACTCGGTGGCGATCACAGTGATCTTCACCTCCCCATCCATGGCCGGATCGATCACCGCACCAAAGATGATGTTCGCATCCTCGTGCGCCGCCTCCTGCACGGTGGTAGTCGCCTCGCTCACCTCCATCATGGACAGGTCACTTCCGCCGGTAACGTTGACGATGACGCTCCGGGCGCCGTCGAGGCCGGCGCGGTCGAGCAACGGGCTCGAAACCGCCCGTGTCGCCGCGTCCATTGCGCGGGACTCTCCCTTTCCGGTGCCGGTCCCCATGATCGCCATCCCCTTGGAAGACATCGTGGTCTTCAGGTCGGCGAAATCGAGGTTGATCAGTCCCGGCACGAGAACCAGATCGGCGATTCCCCGGATCGCCTGAACCAGCACATCGTCCACCACTTCGAATGCCTGCGTAATTGGCAACGCGCGGTCGATCGTGCCCAGCAGCCGGTCGTTCGGAATCGTGATCACCGAATCGGCCGCTTTGTGCAGCCGGCCGAGCCCCTGCTGCGCGCGCCGCGCCCGGACCCGGCCCTCGAAGGTGAACGGCAGGGTGACCGCGGCGACCGTCAGCGCGCCCAACTCGGCGGCGAGGGAAGTCACGATCGGCGCCGCGCCGGTACCGGTCCCGCCACCGAGGCCAGCGGTGATGAAGACCATGTCGGCGCCCGCCAGCGCGCTGAGCAACTGCTCGGTATCTTCCAGGGCCGCCTTCTCGCCGATCTCCGGATTGGCGCCCGCGCCCAGACCGTTCGTCAGCTTCGACCCGATCTGCAACCGGATCGGCGCATTGTTCTGCTCGAGCGCCTGCTGATCGGTGTTGGCGACAATCAAGTCGACGCCACTGCCTCCCAGCCCGGCCGCCGCCATCCGGTCGACGGCGTTGTTGCCGCCGCCCCCGACGCCGATCACCTTGATGCGCGCGCCGGTCCCGGCAGCATCCTCCAGCGTGATGCGGAGCGCGCGCTCCGCGGAACTCTCTGGTCCGTTCATGAAAAGTACTCCTTGAAGAATCCGCGCAGCCGGCCGGCTACCCGGCGGAGGCCGCCGGACGAACGTTCCCGGTCCAGCGCCCGGTGCCGGTGCGCGTACATCACCAGGCCGACGGCGGTGGCGAACGATGGACTGCTGACGTGGTCGGTCAATCCGCCGACACCCATCGGAGTGCCGCGGCGAATCGGCAGGTTGAAGATCTGATCGGCAATCTCCGGCAGGCCGTCGAGCAAGGATCCCCCGCCGGTCAACACGAGGCCGGAATGGAGCGATCTCTCGTAGCCTCCCGCACGGAGGTCGTCCCACAGCTTGTGGAAGATCTTCTCCGCGCGTGGCTGCAGGACTTCGGCCAATAGACGGCGCTTCAGCACCCGCGGCTGGCGGCCGCCGACACTGGCAATCTCGATCGACTCGTCATCGTCCACCAGCGAGGCGAACGCGCAGCCGCTCCGGCGCTTGGTCTTCTCGGCCTCCGGGATCGGCATCCGCAGCTCGACGGCAGCGTCGTGCGTGAAGTGGTCGCCGCCGATGCCGATGGCGCCGGTGTGCCAGACGCTGCCCCGCTCGAATACGGCAAAGTCCGTAGTGCCGGCGCCGATGTCGACGACGACGACGCCCAGCTCCTTTTCGTCCGTGGTCAGGACTGCTTCGGTGGCGGCGAGCGGACCGAGCACCGTGCCGGCCACCGTCACGCCGGCGCGATTGACACAGGCGATCAGGTTCTGGATCGTCGAGGTGCTGCCGGTAATGACATGGACGTTCACTTCGAGGCGGGCGCCGGTCATTCCGACCGGTGAACTGACGCCATCGTGCTCGTCCACCATGTAGTCCTGCGGCAGGATGTGCATCAGTTGCCGCCCGTGCGACAGCTTGGCCCGTGCGTGGGCCGACTCGATCGCGCGCCGGACGTCCGTCCGGTCGATTTCGCGGTTCTTCCCGGCCACCGCCACCACGCCCCGGCTGTTGAACGCCCGTGCGTGCTCACCGGACAGCGCGACCCAGACCGTGTCGATCTCAACGCCGGCGGTCAGTTCCGACTCCTCGATCGCGCGCTTGATCGCCTCGACGGCCAGCTCGAGGTTGACGACAACGCCGCGGCGTATGCTGTTCGACGCTGCGGCGACGCCTATCCCGATGATGTCGAGACTGCCGTCCTCCATCACCTCGCCTACGACCGCGGCGATCTTCGACGTCCCGATGTCGAGACCGACCAGATACTGATCCCTACGTGCCACCTTGCCTCCGTTGACCGCGTCCGTTGCGGCCCGCCGCTTCAGCCTCCCCCGCCACCGGTCCGGTCATCGCCGGACCCCCCCGAACGCCGCCGATTGCCCGTCAGGCGATGTACTGTCCCGCGTCGCCGGTCGGACGTACACCCGCGGGCCGAACCGCATGTCGACCGCGTCGACCGATGCAACCCCGCGCCGAATGGCCTGCGCAACATCGATATATGCACGCAGCCGCTCCGCGAACGATCCCTCGCCGAGCTGAATCCGTGCTGGATCGCCGCTCAACAGCACCACCGCGTTGTGCGGATCCGTGACTTCGATCTGTGAAACGCGCGCAGCGAGCGCCGGATCGGCCGCCAGGTCCGCAACGAGGCGAGCGGCGAGCGCCATCCGCACGTCACGCACGACGCCGTCATCCGGCTCCACCGGCGGCGGCAGTCCATCGACAATCGGCACGTCGATATCCGCATAACGGGGCCCGAACTGATCGATGAGGTAGCCGTCCGCAGCGATCAGGTAGAGCCACTCTCCGAAGCGGGCCAGCGCGACCGGCCGCCGCTCGGTCACCCGCACCTCGACCGTCGACGGGAAGATGCGACGCAGCGTCGCGCCGCGGATCCAGGCAGAACCGAGCAGCGCGGCGCGGGCGCGGTCGAGGTCCGCGTCGAGAAGGTTCTCGCCACGGAGCGGTGCGAGCAGGCCGAGCAACTCGCCCTCCGACATCCACCTGTGTCCCGTGACGGTAACCGTGTCGATCGCCAGCACTTCGGCATGACGCGCGGCGAACGCCAACTGGGCCGCTCCGGCCGCGAACGCCAAACCGACCAGCGCCCGCGGCGCCCACTTGCGCCGCCAGCGGGCGGGACGCGGGCGGGCCGGCGTACGCTTCGGCGTTCCGCGTCCCGGTCTGGAAGCGGCAGGGCGTGGGCTCATCGAACCTTCCCTTCGAGTGCGGCGGCGATGTGCGGCCGGAGCCCCCCGATGGCGCCGGCCCCCAGGATCGCGACGATGTCGCCAGGTCCCGCCACTGCCGCGACCTGCCCGGCCGCCTCGGCATGGCCCGCCGCGACCTCGACCGGAATGTCCGCGTGGCGCCGGACGGCTTCCGCTACGGCGCCGGCATCGATGCCGGCGACCGGCGGCTCGCTCGCGGCGTACAACGGGGTCAGGATCACCTGATCGGCCAGGGCGAGCGCGGCGCCGAAACGGTCGAGCAACCGTGCGGTACGGCTGTAGCGGTGCGGTTCGAAGACGACAATCAGGGCGCGCGGCTTGCGGAGGCGGGCCGTCTCGATCACCGCGGCGATTTCCGTCGGATGGTGGCCGTAGTCGTCGATCAGTTCGACGCCACCCGGCGCCGGGAACGTCTCGAAACGGCGGCCCACGCCCGTGAACCGGGCCAGCGTCGCCGCGGCTTCGTCCGGCGGGACTCCCATCGGCATCGCCGCGGCCATCGCGGCAAGCGCATCCAGCAGATTGTGCCGTCCCGGCACCCGCAGTTCGAGATCGAGGCTTTCGCCGGCGACCGTGACGATGCAGCGTGTGCCGTCCGGGCCGTAGTCGGGATCGTGCGCGCGGACATACGCTCTCTCCGAAACGACGCCGAAGCCGCCGGACTTCACGCGACAGTCACCAGACGAATCGAGCATCGCCCGCAGGCGCGGATCATCGGCACACCAGACCACCTCTCCCCCGCTGTCACGGACCCGCCGGGCGAAGTTGCCGAAGGCGTCCTCGAGGCCGCCGATGCCGCCGTATGCCTCGAGGTGCTCGTCGTCCACGTTCGTCAACACCGCCACCTGCGGGGCCAACGCCAGGAACGATCGATCGCTCTCGTCCGCCTCTAGCACCATTACGTCGCCGGTCCCCTGACGGACGTTGCCGCCGAACGGGCGCACGACCCCGCCGACGACCACCGTCGGGTCCAGTCCGGCCGCTTCCAGCACCAGCGCCGCCATCGAGGTGGTCGTGGTCTTGCCGTGGGATCCGACAACGGCGAGCGTCCGCTTCGTCCGGGCCAGCTCCGCCAGCATCGCGCCGCGGCTCACGACCGGGATGCCGTGGCGCCGCGCCGCGATCAGCTCCGGGTTGTCCTCGGAAACGGCTGATGAGACGACCACCAGGCCGGGAATACTCGGCTGAGCGAGATGCGACGCGTCATGGCCCACGGCGATCGGCATACCGGCGGCACGGAGACGCTCCACCGCGGCCGAGGCGACGAGGTCGGAGCCGCTCACCCGGTACCCCTGGCCGTCGAGCAAAGCGGCGATGCCACTCATCCCGACACCGCCGATGCCGACCATGTGAATCCGCTTGACTCCTTCGAGCACACGAGTCGTCCCTTCATCCGCCTGCAACATCACGCGCCCGACGCGGTGCTCCCCATCAGTTCTTCCGCGCACGCCACGATGCGGTCCGCCGCATCGGGACGCGCCAGCCGCCTCGCCGCCTCGCTCATCGCCCGGCGCCGCGCCGGGTCGTTCGCCAAGGCCGCCAGACGTTCGGCCAACAAGGCCTCCAGTTCGGCTTCTTCAATCGTCTCGGCCGCCCCCGCCTCGGAGAATGACGTGGCATTACGCCGCTGGTGATCCCCGGCCGAGAACGGCAGCGGCACGACGACTGCCGGCAACGCCGCCGCGGCCACTTCGGCAAGCGTGGTCGCCCCGGCGCGGCACGCAATCAGGTCCGCCGCCGCCATCTCGCCCGCCATCGCGTCGAGGAACGGCTCGACGCGAGCCTCGATACCTGCTCTCCGGTAGCCATCACGCACTAGTTGGCAGTCGTGCTCCCCGGTCTGATGCGTCAGTTCGATCCCTCCCGGCACCGCCGCGGCGACCGCTGGCGCGGCGGCCAGCATGGCCAGGTTCAACCGGTGCGCCCCTTGGGATCCGCCCGCCACCAGGAGGCGCGGAGGCCCGGCGGGGCGGTTTGCCCGCGCGGCTCCAGCCTCGAAGAACGCGGCACGGACCGGGTTGCCGGTGACGAACGCCTTCCGACCTAAGCGCGCCGCGGCCGATGCGAACGAGACCGCCGCCACCCGCACCATCGGGGCCAGCAGCCGGTTCGTCAGTCCCGGCACGGCGTTCTGCTCCAACAGCATCGTCGGCCGTCCGCCGAGCGCGGCGGCGAGGACGAGCGGTCCGGCGCTGTAGCCTCCCAGGCCGATCACCAGGTCGGGGCGCGCACGGCGCAGCAACCGCACCGCATCTGCGAACGAGACCGGGATCTGGGCGAGTCCGCGAAGAAGCGCCGGAAACGACTTGCCCACGAGCCCCGCGCTCCTGACGACCACGAACGCGAACCCTTCCCGCGAGAGCACGTGCGCCTCGATGCCGCGTCCGGTCCCGGCGAACAGCACGGAAGCCTCCGGATGCCGCGCGACAAGCGCGCGCGCCACCGCGATCCCCGGAAACAGGTGGCCGCCGGTTCCGCCTCCCGCAAAAATCACCGTCATCTCCTGGCCGACGCGTGTTGCGACACGTTCAGCAATATCCCCATCCCGGCCAGTCCGATCAGGAGCGACGACCCGCCCGCGCTGACGAACGGCAGCGGGATGCCGGTCGTCGGCACCAGCCCCAGCACCACGCTGATGTTCAGGAACGCCTGCAGCGCCACCATCGTCGTCAGCCCGAGGGCCAGGAAGGCGCCGAACCGGTCTGGTGCGTGGGCTGCCACCGCGAACCCGCGGCAGGCAATCACCGCGAAGCAGGCGAGGACGACGGTGGCGCCCAGCAGACCGGTTTCCTCGGCGATCACCGCATAGATGAAGTCGGTATGGGGCTCCGGCAGGTAGAAGAGCTTCTGCACGCCGCGCATCAGGCCCTTTCCGAAGATGCCGCCGGTCCCGACCGCAATCAGCGACTGGACGACCTGGAATCCGCCTCCGAGCGGATCGGCCCATGGATCGAGGAAGGCAAGGACTCGCGCACGCCGGTACGGCACTTCCCAGATCAGCACTCTGAGCAGCGGCACCGCCAGCAGCGCCAGCCCGATCACGTAGCGGTAGTGCAGTCCGGCAGCGAAGACCATCACGCCCAGGATCACCAGGATCGCCATCACGGTCCCGAAATCGGGTTGCAGCAGAATCAACAGCGCTGCTGCGCCGGTCACCGCCACGAGCGGCAGCATTGCCCGTAGTGACGAATTGACGCGTGACATCTCGCGATCAAGCTGCGCTGCGGCGAAAATGATGAGCATCAGCTTGGCCAGTTCCGAAGGCTGCACGCCGAACCCCGCGATGCCGAACCAGCGGCGGGTGCCATTGATCGGCGCCGAGAAGAGAACCGCGATCAGCGCGAGCGCGGTAATCCCCAGTCCGGTCCAGATCACCGCCGGTTGCTTCAGTTCGCGATAGTCGATCCGTATCACGCCCCAGAGCAGCAGGCCGCCGACCACTACCCAGGTCGCCTGGCGGAAGACGAAGAAGTCCGCCTGCTCGAACCGATCCATGGCGAGCATCGCTGACGCGCTGTAGACCATCACGACGTTTGCGCCCAGCAGGACCAGGGTCGCGATGAACAGGGGCTTGTCCGATTTCAGCTTTCGCGCCATACTCGCCGTCCGCTTCGTCGCGCGATCCGGGCTACAGGCCCGGAACGTTGAGCCCGATACGATCGGGTGCCGGAGTGGTCAGCAGTCATCAGTCGGGCCGGGGAGGAGACACCGACCTCGCAGACGAGGGAAGGTCTGCGCTCCCAGCAGCCGGCTCTCCACCGCGCGACCCAACTGATGACAGCTCATCACTCCAGGGCTTTCACCGCCTCTCGGAATGTCGCCCCGCGAGCGGCATAGTCGACGAACATGTCCAGACTGGCGCACGCCGGCGCCAGCAACACCGTTCCCCCGGGGCGGGTCTCGGCTGACGCGGTCCCGACCGCCTCGGCCATGGTTTCCGCCTCGTGAACCGTCACGTCCGGGGCAAGCGCGGCGCGAATCCGATCGCGGGCTTCACCGATCGCCACCACCACTGCGCCTCGGTCGACAAGCGGGGAAAGAAGATCCTCGAAACGCCCGCCCTTGAAACGTCCCCCCAGGATCACGGTCAAGCCGGGACCGAAACATTCGATTGCGGCGCGCGCCGCGACCAGGTTGGTCGCCTTCGAGTCGTTGACGTAGCGCACGCCGGCCACTTCCCTGACGAACTCGAGCGTGTGCGGCAGACCGGTGAACGATTCGACGGCGCGGGTCATCGCCTCGGCAGCGACGCCGGCAAGGGATCCAACCGCTGCCGCCGCAGCGACATCGCTCAACAGGTGGCGGCCCGGCACCCGGATGGCGGCGCGCGGCACCAGACGCTCTTCACCCGCTGCCGACCGGCGGATGATCCACGCATCGGTCACCTGGACGCCGTCGTCGAGGGGAGTGTCGATCGCGAAGCGGAAGGCGGGGGCACGGCCCTTCCGCGCCAGCTCGAGCACCGCCGGATCGTCCGCGTTGATCACCATCGCGTCGTCACTCGTCTGGTTGGCGAAGATGCGGCCCTTCGCCTCGGCGTACTCCGCGAAACTGGCGTGGCGGTCGAGATGGTCGGGCGACAGGTTCAGACAGACGGCGATCCACGGCCGGAACGCGTCGGTCAGCTCCAGTTGAAAGCTGCTCACTTCGACCACGTGAACCGCATCGGGCGTGGACGCCTCCACCTGGCTGCTGAGGGCGACGCCGATGTTCCCCCCGACGACGGAGCGCCGTCCGCCCGCATCGAGCATCCGCCCGACCAGCACTACCGTGGTCGACTTTCCCTTCGTCCCGGTCACGGCGACGATGCGCCCGCGGAGCCAGCGCGCCGCCAGTTCCACCTCGCTGATGACCGGCACGCCGAGAGCGCGCGCCGCGGCCACCTCGGGCAGACGCGGCGAGACACCCGGGCTCAGCACGATGAGATCGGCGACCGCGAACGTGGCCGCCCGGTGCCCTCCCAACTCCAGCCTGACGCCCGCCGCACGAAGGTCCGCCAACACATCGGACGTTTCGGTACGCCGCTCGCTGAGGGTGACGCGGGCGCCGCGGCGGGCAAGCAACGCCGCCGCCGCCACGCCGCTCCGGCCGGCGCCCACCACCACCGCCTCTGCTCCGGTCACCGAATAGCCGCGCATCGTGTCCGCACTCATCGCAGCTTCAGTGTCGTCAGGCTGAAGAGCGCGAAGACAATCGCAAGGATCAGGAAGCGGCTGATGATCTTCGGCTCGCTCCAGCCGATCTGTTCGAAGTGGTGATGGATCGGCGCCATCCTGAAGATGCGCCGGCGGGTCAGCTTGTACGAGCCGACCTGCAGAATCACCGACACCGCTTCCATGACGAAGACGGCGCCGATGATCGGTAGCAGCAGCTCCTGTTTGATCAGCAGCGCGACGGTGCCGAGGGCGCCACCCAGGGCGAGCGATCCGACGTCGCCCATGATCATGTCGGCGGGGTAAGAGTTGTACCAGAGGAACCCGAGCCCGGCCCCGACCAGCGAGCCGCAGAAGATCGTCAGTTCGCCGGCCGGCGGGAAGCGGACCAGCAGCAGGAACTCCGCTATCTCCGCGTGGCCACTCACGTAGGTGAGCGCGGTGAACGCCCCCGCCGCCACGGTAAAGATGCTGATCGCCAAGCCGTCGAGCCCGTCGGTCAGGTTGACCGCGTTCGACGCGAAGACCAGCACCAGCATCGCGAACGGGACGTAGAGCCAGCCGATGTCGGGTGTGAACTGCTTGAAGAAGGGGAAGAGCATCTCCGTGCTGTAGACCCCGGCAGCCGAGAGCTGCAGCAGCGCGACACCGACGCCGGCGCCGACGGCTCCCTGCAGCACCAGCTTCCCGCGCACCGACAGCCCCCGGTGCGATCCGCCCCGCACCTTCAGCAGGTCGTCCGCAAGTCCGATGGCGCCGAACGCGGCAGTAGCGCCGAACGCGATCTGGATATAGACGTTGGTCAGATCGGCCCAGAGCAGCGTGGGAACGAACGCCGCGGTCAGTATCAGCAGTCCCCCCATGGTCGGGATGCCCTGCTTCTGCTGATGCGTCGCTGGTCCGTCGTCCCGGATCGGCTGCCGCGCGCCGAGCGCCCGAAGCCGCCGGATCGTGAACGGGCCGAACGCGAGAGTCACGACGAACGCCGTAATGCTCGCGGCGGCGGTCCGGAAGGTGATGTACTGCACGACGTTCAACACCCCGAACTGCTCGTGGAGCGGGAAGAGGAAGTGGTACAGCATCAGCCCCACCTCTCCTTCAGCCGGTCCGCCACCACCTCGGTGCGCGTTGCACGGGACCCCTTCACCAGCACGAGGTCGCCCGGACGGATCCGTTCGGCGGCCACGTCCGCCGCCGCGCCGCTGTCGGCACAGACGGCGACGGCGTCGGCGGACAACCCGGCCGTGCGCGCGCCCTCGGCGAGCGCGGCGGCGTCATCGCCCCCCACCGTGATCACCAGGTCGAACCCCGCTTCTCTCACGACGCGGCCGCTCTCCCGGTGCAATGCCGGAGCACGCTCACCCAGTTCGCGCATCTCACCCAGGACCGCCACGCGCCTCGCGTGCGTCGTCTCCCGACCGAGCGATTCGACCACCTGGGCGAGTGCGGCCGGGTTGGAGTTGTAGGAATCGTCGACCAGCGTGACGCCGCCGCTCAGGCGGATCACTTCACCGCGCCGGGGCGGCGGGCCGAAAGCCGCGGCGACCTCCACCATGGCGTCGAGGGGCACGCCGAAGCGGAGCGCGACGGCGATGGCGGCGAGAAGGTTCGCGACATGCCCCGCCCCTACCAGGCGCGCGCGGACGGCCGCCTCGCCCACCGGCGTGCGAACCCGGGCGGACCACCCGTCCGGGCCGCGATCCTCAACGCCCGTCGCGCGGACGTCGGCGCCGGTCGCCGCCCCGACCCCGAATGTCGTCACGCTCCCGGGGAAACCGCCGATCCGGGCCATCGCACGCGGGTCGCCCGCGTTCGTCACCAAGTGATCCTCCGGGCGAGCCCCGTCGAGAATCTCCGCCTTGGCGTCGGCAATGGCCTCGATCGACCGGAAGGATGCGGCATGCACCTCCCGCACGTTGGTCCAGACCCGGACGTTCGGCTCGGCGATGCCCACCAGCGTCCGGATCTCGCCGGCGTGGTTCATGCCCAGTTCCATCACCGCCACCCGCGCGCCATGTCGCAGCTCCAGCAGCGAGAGCGGCAGGCCGATGTGGTTGTTCAGGTTTCCCGGATTCCGGACGACGTCGTGGCGGGTCGCAAGAAACGCCGCAGTCAGCTCCTTCGTCGTCGTCTTGCCGACGCTCCCGGTGATCGCCACGACTTCGGCGCCCGACCGCCGCCGGATGTGACGCGCGATTGACTGGAGCGCCCCGGTGGTGTCGCCGACGGCGATCACCACCGGGGCCGCTCCCGTCCCGCCGGACCCGGGCAGCGCGTTGCGTTCGCTCACGATCACACCCGCCGCTCCTTGTTGCAGTGCGTCGGCGATGAAGCTGTGACCGTCGAACCGCTCTCCGCGTAGGGCGACGAACCAGTCGCCGCGCCGAATCCGGCGGCTGTCAATGGAAAAACCCTCAACCTCGCGGTCCGGCGAACCGGCGACCAGCTCGCCGCCGGCTGCCGCCGCCAACTCGTCCGCCCGAAGCCGTAACGGCCCACCACCTGCCACCCTCCCGTCACGCTCCGCTCCCGGACCGGCGTGCAGCCAGCCCGGCGCGGGCCACGGCAACATCGTCGAACGGAATTACATCCGGTCCAACCACCTGCGTCCGTTCGTGGCCCTTGCCGGCAATGACGACGACGTCACCCGGCAAGGCGTCACGAATCGCTTCGCCGATGGCGCACCCGCGATCCGGGACCGCCCTATGACCGGCGCCGCCAGTCTCGGCAGCGATGCCCGTCTCGACCTCAGCGATGATCGCGAGCGGATCCTCCGAGCGGGGGTTGTCGGAGGTGACGACTACGAAGTCGCTCAACCGCGCCGCGACCGCCCCCATCAACGGGCGTTTCGTCGCGTCGCGGTCGCCGCCGCAGCCGAAGACGGTGATGACGCTCCGCGACGCGAGGGGACGAATAGTCTCGAGGAGATGGCGGAGCGCATCGTCGGTGTGCGCGAAGTCGACGATCGCCGCTATGTCGTCGTCCGGGGTCGACACTTGTTCCATCCTCCCCGGCACTCCCCTGACCGCCTCCAATCCCGCTGCGATCGCTCCGGATGGCAGGTCGAGCGCGACGCCGGCCGCCGCCGCTGCCAGCAGGTTGCCGGCATTGGCGCGGCCGATCAGCGGCGATCGGATACTGAGCGCCCCGCGCGGCGTCGCGGCTTCGATCCGTGTTCCGTCCGCACCGGTATCCACCCGAGCAGCCCTGACGTCGGCCGGCCTCTCGAGGGCGTAGGTCACCGGACGGCTCACCGTCGCGGCGAGGCGCGCGCCGTACGGATCGTCGATGTTGACGACGGCGGGGCCGCTATCGGTCAGCATCTCGAAGAGTCGTCGCTTGGCGGCGAAGTACGGCTCCATTCCGCCATGGAAGTCGAGATGGTCGCGCGTCAGATTGGTAAAGACGCCGGCGTTGAAACGGACGTGGTCCACGCGGTGCAGCGCGAGCGCATGCGAAGAAGTTTCCAGCACGCAGGCGCGCGAGCCCGCGTCGCGCATCGCGCGGAGCATTCCCTGCACCTCCGGCGCCTCGGGGGTGGTGTGAACCGCCGGCCGTTCGTCATCCGCCCCGCTGCGCGCCATCCGGTTCGAGACGGTACAGATCCGGCCCGACGGGATCGCCGCCTGCTCGAGGACGGACTCGATCAGGTACGTGGTCGTCGTCTTGCCGTTCGTGCCAGTCACTCCAACCACGAGCAGCTCGTCGCTCGGATCCCCATGGAACGCGGCGGCAAGGGCGGACAGCGCGACACGCGCGTTCGGGACCGACACCCAGGGAACCGGCAGGCCATCCGGCTGCGCCATCTCACCCACAACGAACGCCGCGCCGCGCGCCGCGGCGTCGGCCGCGAACTGCGCACCGTCGAACTGCGTGCCAGGGACCGCTACGAAGACCGAACGCTCGGCTGCCTGGCGGGAGTCGTAGCAGACGTCGGTAACCGGTGTCTCGAGCAGCGCGGGATCGAGTGGAGGTGACGCGCCTCCCGGCGCGATCCCGGCGCGCGCCAGCAACATGGCGACGGTCACGACACCACCCCCCATCACGGTTCCACGAGCGGCAGTTCCACCGGGGCCGCGGCGTGACGATCAAGCCAGACGATCGCGTCGCCGCCCGCCTCGACGGCGGCGCCGGGCGCGGGATCGTGTCCCGCTACGACACCGTCTCCGACGACGCGGGCCCGGAGGTCGAGCCGCGCAAGCGCGTCGACTACCTCGCGCGCACTTAGTCCGCGCAGGTCGGGCATCCACCGGCCGGTCGAAGCGGGCCGGGGCGGACCACCCGGCGCCTGAACCGCTGGCGTCGGTTCGACGGCGGCCGCCTCAGCCACCATGACCGGCGGCGCGCCGTCGCCGGTCGCCGGCACATCAAGGCGCCGAAACGCCTCCGAAGCGATACGTCGAAAAATCGGGGCCGCCACCGCGCCGCCGGTGTACACCCGCTGCAGCACGCCGTTGATCACCGCGGAGCGAGGCGTGTCAATCATGACCAGGATCACGAAGCGCGGGTCCTCTACCGGTCCGAAGCCGACGAACGACGCGTTGTGGTCGTAGTTTGAGTACGCACCGTCAATCAACTTTTCCGCGGTTCCGGTCTTGCCGGCGATCGTGTAGCCCGGGACGCGCGCGTTGCGCCCCGTGCCGCGCTCGACCACCTGCCGCATGATGTCTGTCAGTTCGGCCGCCGTCTGTCGTGAGATCGCGCGGCGGATCACGCGGCGTTCGCGCTCCTTGCGGCCATCCGGCCCGACGGTCGCGCGAACCAGGCGGGGCGCGATCAGTTCGCCCCCGTTCGCCACTGCCCCGACCGCCGCCGCCACCTGCAGCGGCGTCACCGCGACCTGGTAGCCCATCGCGATCGACGCGATGGCTCGCCTGGTGAGCGATTCCGGGGTCCAGACCAGGCCGGAACTTTCTGACGGAAAGTCCGGCGAGAGCGCCTGCCCGAACCCGAATCGGCGGACGTAGCGGCTGAGCCGCTCCGGCCCGAGCCGCAGCCCCACCATGATCGCACCGACGTTGCTCGACCGGACAATGACGTCGGTGAACGTCAACGGGGGGTTCGGCCTGAAGTCGGGGATCCGGTCGCCGGCGACGACTATCGAACCGGCGCTCACGTCGAACACCTCGTCGCGGTCGACGACCCGCTCCTCCAACGCGGCGGAGGCGGTGACGACCTTGAACGTGGAGCCCGGCTCGAAGAGGTCCTGCACGGCGCGGTTGCGCCGCTGCTCCGGCGTGGCGTCCGAGAACGCGTTCGGGTTGAACGTCGGCTCGCTCGCGAGCGCGAGGATGTCGCCGTTACGCGGGTCAAGCATCACGATGGCGCCCGCGTCCGCGTTGTACGCCTCGATGCCGGCCCGCAGCTCGCGCTCGACGATGTGCTGCAGTTGCGCGTCGATCGTCAACTCGATCGTCGCCCCGCCGGTGGGAGGACGTTCGATCCGGCTGAACGCCTGCCGGCGCGCGTCGGTCTGCACGAGCACCTGGCCGGTGTCGCCGCTGATCTCGCTGTCCAACGTCGACTCGATCCCACTGAGCCCCTGGTTGTCCACCCCGACGTAGCCGAGCAGGTGTGCAGCGAGGGTCCCGTTCGGGTAGTAGCGGCGGTTCTCGGTGAGAAAGCCGACGCCGCTCAGGCCAAGTTCGGCCACGCGGCGCGCCTCGTCGGGCGTCGCCCGGCGTTTGACGTAGGCGAACGCGTTACGGCGGCCGAGCCGTTCGGCGATCCTGTCGCGCTGCTCGGGCGTGCAGTCGTCCAGCGCGCCACACAGCGCGGCGGCGGTCACCAACGGATCCTCCACCTCGACCGGGACCGCATAGATCGTGTCAGCATCCACGCTGTAGGCGAGCACACGGCCATGTCGGTCGACGATTTCCCCCCGCTTGGGGTGGAGCTCGATCACGCGCTGATGCTGATTGCGCGCCCGCTCCGCCAGAAATTCGCGCTCGACCACCTGCAGGTGAACCAGGCGCGCCTCAATGCCGACGGCCCAAAGGGCGAAGCCGCAGCCCGCGACGATCACGCGGCGGCGCAGCGTTCGGCGCCAATCCAACGGTGGCGGCCCGGTGTCGCCGTCCGGGCTCCGCCGGGTGACCCTATCGAACCAGATGCGGAGCCCGCCGCGGCGGTCAGTTTGTTTGCGCATGCGCCGCCTCCGCCACGGCCGGGGCTGCCCGCCGCTCGATCACGATCGCCTCGTCCGGCGCCGGCGCCACCAGGTGCAACTGCTCAGTCGCGATCCGCTCAATCCGGGCCGGCGCCCGGAGGGTCTCGATCTCCAGCCGGAGATGCCGGTTGATCTCCGTCTCGCGCGCCTGTTCCTGCCGCAACCGTTCCACTTCGTAGCCGTGCCGCAACAACTGGAAGTGCTGCCAACCGGCAACCAGCAAAAGGATCACGAGCGGAAGCACCACCAGCAACAGGCGCCGCAATTCCCGCTGCCGCTCCGCATCCACTTCCCGATGAATCCGGTTGTTGCGGATCTCCTGGGTATAGAGGTCCTTCAAGAAGTCTTCCTGCTTCATGCGGCCCTCTCGGCGGCGCGCAGCTTCGCGCTGCGGGCGCGGGGATTCCGCGACCGTTCCCCGTCGGACGGCCGGAGTGGACGCCGGGTCAGAATGCGGACGGCCGAAGCGGAGGCGCCCTCGAAGCCCTCGCGTTCGAGGCGCCTAAACGTCTGCTTGACGATCCGGTCTTCGAGCGAATGGAACGTGATTACGGCGAGGCGCGCGCCGGCGCGGAGGCGCCTGCAGATCGCCTCGAGCCAGGTGTCGAGGCCCTCGAGCTCCCGATTGACCCAGATCCGGAGCGCCTGGAAGGTGCGCGTCGCGGGATGGATGCGCCAGCGCCCCGGGCGCCTGACTGCGCGGCGGACGGCGTCGGCCAGTTGACCGGTCGAGACGATCGGCTCCCGTTCGCGAATGGCTGCCAGGCTGCGGGCGATCCGCCGGGCGTGCCGGTCCTCACCGTACCGATAGATGACGTCCGCAAGCTCCGACTCCGGCGCCTCGCGCAGCAGGTCCGCCGCCGTCGGACCGGTGCTGCGATCCATTCGCATGTCCAGCGGCTCGTCGCGGCGGAAGCTGAAGCCGCGCGGACCGTCGAATTGCATCGACGAGACACCCAGATCGGCCAGTGCGCCTCCGTCGATCGCCTCGATGCCGCGCGCATCGAGAGTGGCGTCGACCGTTCGGAAGTCGGCGTGCACGAGCTCGACGCAGTCGGCGAATGGACGCAGCGCCTCGCGCGCGAGGGGCAGCGTGTCGGCATCGCGGTCGATGCCCAGCAGGCGATCCGCGCCCGCCTCGAGCAGGGCGCGCGCATGGCCGCCGGCGCCGACCGTGCAGTCGACGAACAACCCGCCGCGCGACGGATCGAGCAGCGTGACCACCTCGGCCGCCATTGCCGGGGCGTGCGACGTCGGCGCATCGCAGGGCGTCCGCTCAATGCCAGCCATCGTCGTTCCGCCCGTCCTTCTTTTCGTGTCAGATCCCGAAATCGGCCAACGCGGTCAAGTCGTCGTCGGTCAGCGGCTCCTGCTTCAACTTCTTCGTGAACTGGGACTGGTTCCAGACCTCCAGGTGATCGAGCTTGCCGAAGACCCGTGTTTCACCCACCATCTCGGCCGCCTCGCGCAGATGGCCCTGGATCGACACCCGCCCCTGCTGATCGAACGCGGCTTCCTGGCCGAAGAAACTGATGCGATCGATGTAGCGCTGGCGGGCGGGCAGCGTCGCCGGCACCTCCCGCAGCCGTTCCTCGAGTGCGGTCCAGACCGGCATCGGGTAGATCAGGACGGACTGTCCAGTCAGGCTGGTGACGTACAGGGCGTCACCGTACTGGGCGGTAATCGCCGTCCGGAAGGCGGTCGGCACCTTGAGCCGGCCCTTGTCGTCGATCCGAGCGGCGATGCTCCCCCTCAGCACCTGGATGCCCTCACACCTCTTCCCGTTGCCACCACACCCAGCCTCGCGTAGCTACATAACTCCACATTAGTCCATTTGACTCCACCCGTATCGTAGGTGACGCCCGTCCCGATGTCAACGGGGAACGGGCTGTTGCCGAAGGGGGGAGGCTGCGGCTGGTTAGTGGACCCGGTCGTCCCAGTTACGCCCGCCGCGGCCCTCGTAGCCGTCGAAGCGCTTCCGGAGGCGGCCCATCCTCCACTTGAACCAGCGGTACTTGATGTCGGCGACGACACCCATCCGTCCAAAGCCAAGGCGCCGGTTCGGGCCGCGCACGCGCAACTGCAGGTAGCAATAGCCCACCACCAGGCCGCCCAGATGCGCGATGTGCGCGACGCCCCCGCCGCGCGGCACGGAGAGGAAGGCTATCGCGCCGATGATCATCACGAAGTACTTCGCCGGGACCGGGAAGAGGAAGAACATCAGGATCGGCGTCTCGGGGTAGTAGAGCGCGAACGCCATCAGCAGCCCGTAGATCGCGCCCGACGCGCCAATCGTGATCGCGACGTAGGTGGCGTCGGCGAACCCGAACGGCAGCAGGGCGACGGCTATCGTGGCGAGGCCCGCGCCGATGCCGGTGACGAAGTAGTAGCGGAAGAAGAAGCGCGATCCCCATAACCGCTCGAGCTGCACGCCGAACATCCAGAGCACCAGCATGTTCAGCAGGATGTGGCCGAAGCCGCCATGCAGGAACATGTAGGTGAATGGCTGCCAGAACCAGAACCGCGTGAGGACCGCGGCGGGCCTCAGACCGAAGTACTGGGTGAAGAAGCTCCCGAGCGGCGGCACGAGCGCCATCGCCAGGAAGACCCCGACGTTCGTCCAGAGGAGGAGCCGGACCGCCGGCGTCATCATCCCCGGCCCGAACGTGTACCCGCCGCCGTAGTCGAACCTTCGCATCGCGCTCATCGTACCAGTACGGGGTAGGTGGGTGACGCGCGGCGGGCGCGAAGATCCGTCTGCCTCGACCCCGTTAGCCTGAGCGTGCCATCGTCCCGCTGATCCAACTGCTGGTTCGACCGCCCACGTCCAGATGATGTGACCAGGACAGGTCCGTGAACTAAAGGCCGGCGGGCATGGCATCCTGCCATCGCCTGCCGACATCACCACGCCACAACAACTCGTGCACCCAGCCCCTTTGCCGACGACATTGCGGGAGACACGGCCACGCGGACAGATCCGGAGTGCTCGTATAGAGTCTCCCTCATCTTCCCATCTGCGATGAACCCAACGATTCCACCGATGCCAAGGCCAAGGCCCGCGTTCCATAGATGGAAGGGCTCACCTTCATAAGTCGCGCAAGGCCCGGGGTTGGCGAGCTGACAGATCCCCATGGCTGCGGCGATACCAATTCCCGCTCCGATCCAAAAGCCGTTCTTCCTTGAATCCCTGCGGATGATCTTCCTGACATCGTCACTCGCCCACATCCGAGACCCCCGTCCGACTGCAATCACCAGCGAATCCGATGTCAGGTCGCGGATCGCACCGTCCACGGACGCGCCGGTTCCGTCTACTACGGATACCGCGTCCCCCGACCGCAGCCGTTCAGACCCCGCCAACTCTGCCCACGAGTCCGTGGCGCCCTAGCTACGGCTCGGCTCGGTGTCAGCGCCAGAATCAACACAACTATCACCTGCGACATCACCGCCCACGATGTCCTCATGACGACTCCCCTCGCCGATTCAAGTGTGAACGTTTCCTCCCTCACGGTTGGTAAGTGCGCAAAGGAGGAATGAATCGGCTCACGCTCGCCAGGAGTCTGCGACGGACGCGCGCGTCAGGGCGCGCTACCGCAGGCGCGCCACCACCTGCTCGATGGCAAGATCGAGCTCCCGGATCCGCAACGCCCGTGCCGTCACTAAGAGCACCGTAACCCCCGCCACGATTGACGCGGTCACCCGCACAAGGCGCACCAGCAACGAAACCCCTTCCCAGGTCTCCGCCAGCCAGCCGTGCAGCCACCACGCCGCCAACCCCATGGCCGCCGACGCCACGGTCATCTTCGCCAGCATCAGGAAGACGCGCGGCAGGTCGAGTCCATCCAGCCTCCGCCGTAGCAGGGCCAGCAGCGTCACTGCGTTCGCGACGGCCGCGATCGACGTCCCGAGGGCCAGGCCGCGGTACCCGAGCACCTGCACCAGGGTCAGGTTCAGTACGATGTTCAGGGCCACCGCCCCCATGCTGACCGCGGCCGGGATGCGACTGTTGCCGAGCGCATAGAAGCAGGGGACGGCGATCCGGACCGCCGAGTACCCGGCCAGCCCCGGCGCATAGAAGATCAGCGCCGCCGCAGTCGCCACGCTGTCGGCCGGCGTGAAGCTGCCCCGCTCGAAGATCAGCTCGACCACCGGCTGGCCGAGCGCGATGAGACCGATCGTCGCCGGCACGCTCACCGCCAGCATCAGCCGGAGCGCACGTGACACCGCGGCCCGTATCTCGTGCGGCTCGTTCCGCGCCGCGTGCCGGGAGACGACCGGCAGGTTCGCGGCCGCGATCGAGACGCCGAACAGACCGATCGGCAAGTACATCACGCGGAACGCGTAACCCAGCCACGACACGGCGCCGGTCCCCTGCCCGGTCGCCAGCACCATGTTGACCAGCAGGTTGATCTGCACCGCCGCACCGGCAAGCGTGCCGGGGCCCATCAGACGGAGCACCTGCTGCAGTCCGGGGTCCGAAGGGTCAAGCGACGCCTCATACCGGAAGCCCTCCCGGTAGAGCACCGGCGCCTGCAACGCCACCTGTCCGATGCCGCCCAGCAGCGCGCCGATCGCGATCGCGACGATCGGTTCGAGCCCCAGCCCCGGCATCAGCGGCACGAGCAACGCACCCGCCACAATGATGCCGACGTTGTACATCGCCGGGGAGAGTGCCGGGGTGAAGAAGCGGTTGACCGAATTGAGCATCCCCATCATCGCCGCGGCAATCGCCACGAGGGTCAGGAAGGGAAAGAGGATCCGCGTCAGGAGCACCGTCAGTTCCAGCTTGCCCGGCACCTCCGCATACGACCCGGCGAGCAGGCGAACGAGCGGTTCGGCGAAGACCATGCCCGCAAGGACAACGAGGCCGGTCATCACGATCAGCGCGTTCAGTAGTTGCGCACCCAGCCGCCACGCCGCGGCGCGGCCATCGTGGGTCAGCTTCCGCATGAACGTCGGAACGAACGCCGCGCTCATCGCCCCTTCGGCGAAGAGATCGCGCATCAGGTTCGGAATGCGCGTCGCGACGTTGAAGGCGTCCATCGCGTTACCTGCGCCGAACAGATAGGCGAGGACCTGATCGCGCACGAGGCCGAGGATCCGGCTGGTGAGGGTCGCGGCCCCGACGACGCCGGCCGACTTCGCAAGGCGGGCGGTGGGAGACGAAGCGCCGCCGGTTGGGTCCGGCCCGGCTGGCGTGCCGGAAGCGGGGGGCGCGCCGGCGCCGGGTGAGGTCATGTGGCGAAGCGGACGTTGATCACGTCGCCGTCGCGAACGACGTAGTCCTTGCCCTCCAGGCGCACCTCCGCCTGCCTGCGGCAGTCGGCGAACGAGCCCCGTTCGACCAGTCGGTCACAGTCGACCACCTCGGCGCGGATGAAGCCGCGCGCCAGATCGGAGTGGATCTCACCCGCCGCCTCCTGCGCGCCGGTCCCCGCCGGGATCGACCAGGCGCGGCACTCGTCCTCGCCCACGGTGAAGAAGCTGATGTAGCCGAGCAGGTCGTACGCCCCGCGAATCACCCGATCCAGTCCTGGTTCGGAAAGATCGAGGTCGGCCA
This sequence comes from Vicinamibacterales bacterium, assembly GCA_965263055.1. Classification (GTDB taxonomy): domain Bacteria; phylum Acidobacteriota; class Vicinamibacteria; order Vicinamibacterales; family UBA8438; genus VXRJ01. Next base: position 1,552,113 of record OZ253581.1, read on the forward strand.
GGAACGCGGCGGCGTCGTCGGGGTCGAGCTGCGCGATCTCCAGCTCGATCTTTGCGCAGACGGTAAGCGCCTGAATCGACGGAGCGGCAACGAAGTCGTCGAGACCGGCGGCGGCTACCGCTTCGCCGGTCGCGCGGGCGACATCGGCCTCGTCGACGTTCAGCACCAGCAGCAGCGGCTTCTCGGAAAGGAACTGAAAGCCGCGCAGACGCCTCGCTTCGTTCGCGTCGAGCTGCAGGGCACGGAGGGGCGTCCCAGCTTCGAGCGCCACGATGCAGCGCTGGAGCACCCCCAGCTCCGCTTCGGCCTCCCGTGCCTCCTTCAGTGCTCCCTTTTTCTTGTCCTGCTCCAGCCGCCCGAGCCGCTTCTCCGCTACGGCGAGGTCGGCAAGAATCAGCTCGTCCTCCATCGCGCGCGCGTCGCGCCCCGGGTCCACCGATCCCGCCGGATGGGGTACCGCGTCGTCATGGAACGCACGGACGACATGCAGCAGTGCGTTTGCCGTCCGGTACGGCGCGACATCGACCAGCGCGCCCGCTCCGGCTCCACCATCCGCGCCGCGCCGCGCTGCCATGTCAGCGAACGTCACCGCCGCCGGTGTCTGCTTCTTCGGCGAGTACAGCGCCGTCAGCCGGTCGAGCCGCGCATCGGGCACCTGCGCCTGGCCGATGCTCGCGTCGCTGCGGCCGCCGGCGCGCCCCTCGTGTCCCCGCGTCAACAGGTGGAACAGCGTCGTCTTCCCGGAGGAGGCGAAGCCGATCAGTCCCGCGCGCACCATGTCGCCGGAGAGTGTCGCACACTCACTCGGCGCCCGGCGCGCCGGCGGACGCGAGCCAGTCCTCGCGGACCGGGCTGAACGTCTCCAGCGTGAACGTGTCGTCGAGGGCCTCCGCCTGGTGGGCGGCCCCGGGTGGAATTCGGAGCACCTCCCCTTCCCGCACCACCACCTCGGCGCCATCGACCACCGCGCGGAGCGCTCCCTGCAGGACGTACTGCAGTTGTTCGCTCTCGTGTCGATGGAGCGGGACCAGGGCGCCTCGCTTCAGGTAGACCTGCGCCAGCATCTGTCGCTCGCCGGCGACGATCTTGCGGGAAACCAGCTCGGTCACTTTGTCCAGAGCGAGCTCGTCCCAGCGATGGACGACCGGGGTGGCAGGCATCGGGTGTCCTCCGGTTCGGGAAAGCGGATCCGGTCCTTATAACTCTATGATATCAAATAGGTTGCGCCGATCTGGGACGGATGCTTGACCGCGGCTGCCACGCCGTCGCCGTGATATAGTGTGAGTGTGCTCGTCATGCCATCAGGCTGGCCGGCGCCCGGCGCTTCGGCCCACCACGGAGGCTCCGCTGCATGAAGCAGTCGGCCATCTCCAACGGAACCCCGGCCGGCGCTCGATCCGCCGCGGCGCACCGGACGGCCGGGCTGTCGCGCGATCAGTTGCATCGCTTCTACCGGACGATGCTGCTCGCGCGGCGACTCGATGACCGGGAGCTGCAGCTCAAGAACCAGAGCCTGAGCTACTTCCAGATCAGCGGCGCCGGCCACGAGGCGGTGCAGGTGGCGGCGGGGCTGGCGCTGCGACCGGGCCACGACTGGGTCTTCCCCTACTACCGCGACCGGGCGCTCTGCCTGACGCTCGGCCTGACCGCGGAGGAGATGCTGCTCAGCGCAGTGGGCGCGAGGGGCGAGCCCTTCTCCGGAGGCCGGCAGATGCCGACCCACTGGAGTTCGCCCCGCCTGCAGATCGTCTCGTCGTCAAGTTGCTGCACTACCCAGTGCCTGCATGCAGTCGGCGCGGCCGAGGCGGGCAACCTGCGGCAACGAGTCCCTGGCCTCGAAACGGCAGTCGACGGCACAGACGACGAGGTGGTGCTGGTCGCAATGGGAGATGGCCAGACGAGCGGCGGCGAGTTCTGGGAGTCGCTCAACACCGCTTGCCTTCGCAACCTGCCGATCATTTACCTGGTGGAGGACAACGGCTACGCCATCTCGGTCCCGGTCGAGGTGCAGACGGCAGGGGGCGACATCTCGGGACTGGTCGAGTCGTTCCCCGGCCTCCACATCGTGCGCGTGGACGGCACCGACGGCATCGCCAGCTACGAAGCGATGAGCGAGGCCCTCGCCTGGGTCCGCGCCCGCTCCGGCCCTGCCTTCGTGCACGCACATGTCATCCGCCCCTATTCCCACTCGATGTCGGACGACGAGCGGAACTACAGGATCGAAGCGGAGCGCGAGGCGGAAGCAGCGCGGGATCCGTTGCGGCGGTTCGCGCAGTTCCTGCGCGATGGCGGCCATGCGACCGAAGCGGAGCTCGCCGCCATTGCCGACGACATCGCCCGCGAGATTCAGCTGGCGACGGATCGAGCGATCGCGGCGCCGAAACCTGACGTGGGCGAAGCGACACTCTACGTCTATTCCCCCGACATCGATCCCGCCTCGGCGACGTTCGAATCGACACCGGCGCGAGGCGGCGATGCGACCGGCGCGGCCGACGTGGAAGGGCCGAAGCCGGACACGATGGTCACCGCCATCAACCGGACCCTGCATGACGAGATGGGACGCGACCCGCGGATCGTTGTCTTCGGCGAGGACGTCGCGGACGCGAGCCGGGCCGAGATCCTGTCGGAAGTGGCCGGCAAGGGGGGTGTGTTCAAAGCGACGCTCGGCCTGCAGCGTGCCTACGGATCGGATCGGGTTTTCAACTCACCGCTTGCCGAGGCGAATATCGTCGGACGCGCGATCGGCATGGCAATCCGCGGGCTGAAGCCGGTCGTGGAGATTCAGTTCTTCGACTACATCTGGCCGGCGATGATGCAGATCCGGGACGAGCTGACGATGCTCCGGTACCGGTCCAACAACGCCTGGTCCTGTCCGGTCGTGATCCGGGCGCCAATCGGAGGCTACCTGAAGGGGGGCGCGTTGTACCACAGCCAGTCGGGCGAGAGCATCTTCGCCCACTGCCCCGGTCTCCGGATCGCCTTCCCGTCAAACGCGGAGGACGCGGCCGGCCTGCTGCGGACCGCTATCCGCTGCGACGACCCGGTCCTCTTCCTCGAGCACAAGCACCTCTACCGGCAGACCTACAACAAGGGTGTCTACCCGGGCACGGACTACACGCTGCCGTTCGGCCGCGCGGCGGTCTGCCGCGAGGGAACCGACGTCACCGTCCTCACCTGGGGCGCGCTGGTGCAGCGGACGATGCTGGCAGCACAGCGGGCAAGCCCGGAAGGGATCGATGTCCGGGTGATCGACCTTCGGACGATCGCACCGTACGACTGGGACGGGATCGCCGAGGCGGTGCGAGCGACCAGCCGCGTCGTAATCGCCCACGAGGATCAACTCACCTGCGGTTTCGGCGGGGAGCTGGCGGCGCGGATCGCGGACGAGCTGTTCGATCAGCTCGACGCGCCGATCAAGCGCGTCGCCGCGCTCGACTGCCCGGTCGCATACGCCCCCGTTCTCGAGGAGGCGATCCTTCCTCAGGCGTCCGACATCCTCGACGCCGTGCGCGAGGTCGCGAGCTACTGACTCAACCCCTGAAGTTCTGCCTGACGGTCGCCATCGCGCTGCTCTGCGGGACACCGGTCGGCGCGCAGCAGGTCGAGCGCCTCGGCTCCACCGGCGGTCTGTCGGCGCACATCGTCGGCACGTTCCGCGAGCCGTCCGTCTATCAGCAATCCGATGACGGATACGCCTACATCTTCGACCGGCGGGGGCATTCGGTCTATGGCATCCCGCCTGACAGCGACTCGGCGGAGGCGCTGGTGCAGATCGGACCCGAGGCGGGGCGTATCATCGCCGCCAGCACGTTCGACCTGGCCGCGGATGGTCGTTTCGTCGTCGCCGACGCGCCGGAGGGACGCGAGCGGGTGCAGTTGTTCGAGAGCGACGGCACGCGCCTCGGCAGCTTCCGGATCCCGGGCCGCGCAGCGCCCCGCCTGACGCTGGGCGCCTGGGTGCTGAACGGAATCGGCTCCCTCGAGTTCACCGGCCGCGCCATCCTGATCAATCAGGCGGAGGCGGGCGGCCTGATCACGCTGTACAGCCTGAACGGCTACCCGTACCGGACCATAGGGTCGTTGCGCACCACCGGCCACGAGTCGGAGCGCGACCTCCACCTCGCGCTCAACAGTGGCATCCCGCTCGCCGACGCCGAGACGGGTGGTTACTACTTCGTCTTCCAGGGGGGACGGCCCGCGTTCCGGAAGTACGACCGCGACGGGGTGCTGCTGTTCGAGCGCGTCGTGCAGGGACCGGAGGTCGACTCGATCATCAACAGCCTGCCCTCGGTCTGGCCGGAACGGACCGACGAGCGGGGACGCACGCTGCCGGTCGTGCCCCCGAACGTCCGGACGGCGGCGCTCGATCGGCGCGGCAACCTCTGGATCGCGCTGTCGGTGCCGTATCTCTACGTCTACAACCCGGCCGGCGAAAAGATCCGCACGGTGCAGCTCGAGGCGGCCGGTGCGGTGCAGCCGTCGAGCCTCTACTTCCCGGATGAGACGCGTCTGCTGGTGGCGCCCGGCTGCTACGAGTTCACCGTCTGGTAATCGGCCGGCAACGGGACGACGGGTCCGTGACTACTGAACCCGGCGGGACTCGACCTGTTTCAGGGCGTCGTCGATCAGTGATTCGTTGTCGGCCTTGGTGAGGTTGCGCCGGATCAGCTTCGAGGCGATCGCGAGGGAAAGGTCGACCGCTTCCTCCCGGATCTGTGCGACGGCACGGTCACGTTCGAGCTGAATCTGACGCTGGGCGCTCTCGACGATCGACTGCGCTTCGGCCTGCGCCCGCTGCTTCATCTCTTCGCGCAACCTGGTGCCGTCGGCGCGCGCCTCACCGAGGATGGAGTTCGCGTCGATCCGCGCCCGACCGATTAGCGCCTCCGCCTTCTCCTGCACCTCCGCCAGCTCACGCTTGGCGGTGTCCGCATCGTCAAGCGACTCTCGGATGCCCGCCTGCCGCTCCTCGAGCGCATTGAGGAGCGGCATCCACGCGAACTTCCTGAGCAGCGTCAGGAGGATGACGAAGACGGCAATCGTCCAGAAGAACAGACCGGGATCGGGCTGGACGAGGTCCATGCGTGTTCCCTACCGGAGCAGGACGATGACCAGCACGAAGACCTCGCCGAGGATCGCGACGCCTTCGAGCAGGAATAGCGGCAGGTTCACCGCGCCCATTATCTGCCCGGCGGCGCTCGGCTGGCGCGCGACCCCCTCGGCGGCAGCGGCGGCGAGACGGCCGATGCCGAGGCCCGCGCCAATCACGATCAGTCCGAGCCCCAGCGCCGCGCCAGCGATGTACAAGCCTTCCATCCGTGTAACCCTCCGTTTCAGTTGTGTTTGTGATCAGTGATGCACGTTGATGGCCATGCCGATGAACACGGCCGTGAGCAGGGTGAAGACGTATGCCTGCACCAGGACGACGATGATCTCGAGCGCGCTGATGCCGACCGCGAGCGGTAACGCAACCGCGACGCCGACGCCGACGCCGGCCGCCGCGCCGAACAGTTCCGTGAAGATGAAGACGAACCCGAGAATCGCGAGGATGGCGATGTGCCCGCCGGTCATGTTGGCGGCAAGCCGCATCGTCAGGGCGAAGGGCTTGACGAACATCCCCATCACCTCGATCGGGATCAGCAGGATGTAGATCGGCCAGGCGAGACCGCGCGGCACCAGGTTGATCCAGTGCTTGATGAAGCCGTGCGCGAGCGTGCCGGCGACGATGATGGAGAAGAAGGTGATGGTGGCAAGCGCCGCGGTGACGTTGAAGTTCGCCGTCGCCGTAGTGCCGCCATGGATGATGTTCTTGACCAGCGAATGCTCGCCGGTGTGGAAGACGTAGTGGTCGATCAGGCCGAGCACCTCGAAGATCGGGATCAGCCCGACCATGTTCGCCACCAGAATGAAGCAGAAGAAAGTGAGCACCAGCGGCGCCCAGGTCTTGACGTACTTCGCACCGACGTTCGGGAGCACGACCGAGTCGCGGAGGAACAGGACGACGAACTCCAGCGCGTTCATGAAGCCGGCCGGAATCATTCGTTCCTGCCGCAGGTAGCGCCGGACCGTCAGCGTTACAAGCAGGAAGACGGCCGTCGCGACGAGCAGTAGCATGAAGACATGCTTCGTGATCGAGAAGTCGACGCCGAAGAGGGGCGGCAGGTGCAGGATCGGGTGCTCGTGCGAACCGTTCGCAACGTGCGAGATGATCACCTCGCCGGCGTCGAACCCCTCGGCGGCCTGCTCGACGGCGTGGTCGTCCTGGTCGGGCTGAAGCATCGTTTCGCGGCGTCAGCTGGAGAACAGCCGTTGCAGGTGCGCTGCCTCGGCCACGTGGAATGCGACGAACGAGACGGTGAAGCTGCCGATGAACCAGACTGGGTCGAGTGACAGCGTGGCGATCGCCAGCGCAACATAGAGGCCGAACGCCACGATCTTTCCGAGAAACAGCTTGAGCATCAGCTTGGTTACGCGCTGGGGACTCCGCCGGTAGGCCCGGTCCACCGCCACCAGCGAGCCGGTGGCGACGGCAAGTGGTCCGAGCATGCCGAGCAGCACCGCCGGTGCGGCGACCGGGACGGCCAGGGCGACGATGGCGCCGGTGGCGACGACGAGCGCGCCGGTGATCCAGGCTGTCCGCATCTCCATCATTCCCCGTTGGGTCACGCGTCTCATCCGTGCCGCCGTCCGCCCGCTCCGCTGAGGCCGTCTACGGCCGCCAGACCACCTTCGCCATTTCGTAGAAACCGATCACCAGCCCGATCAGCAGCCCCACCAACAGACCCCACGGCTCGGTGTCCTGCCAGCGATCCACCGCGTAGCCGGCGCCGCCGAGAAGCAGAATCGCTCCGATCAACGTGTAACTGGCGGCTGCCGCCGGTCCTGCTCGACGGATGTTCTCTTGCAGGAAACGAAGGGAACGCGCCAGGTACGGGTCTCGCTCGTCGGGCATGCGAACGCTCGCCAGTGGCGGGTGTCCGAGCCGTCCGGTCCACCGGTTCGTATCCGGATGGTTCTGGACAGCCCCTCCAGAAGCAAAACAAACGGCCAATCATAGCAAGCGGGTACGGTCCGGGCAAGGCGCACCGTCGGTATGCCGGACTGGAGTCCGGCGCACCTCAGGACGGGATCAGTTGCCGGCCGCGCCCGGGAAGGGCGCGGAGAACATGTCGATGGCGACGACGGCGCTGTCGAAGAGCTGATCGGGATAGACGCCGAAGAGGAGTGAGCCGATGACCGCGATCACGAGCGCGGTCGCGATGGCCGGCGTCATCGTGATCTCGGAGCCGAGCGCCTCGTCCTTGAGCCACATGAAGACGATGATGCGGTAGTAGTAGTAGATCGAGATGACGCTGTTGACGACGAAGATGACGGCGAGCCAGACGAGGCCCGATTCGATCGCGGCGCTGAAGAGCCAGAGCTTGCCCATAAAGCCGGCGGTGGGCGGGATGCCGCCGAGCGACAGCATGAAGATCAGCATCGCAATGGCGGCGAACGGCTGGCGCAGGTAGAGGCCGCTCAAGTCCTTCAGCTCGTCTCCCACCACGTCCTTCCGGCGCAGCATCGTAATCACGGCGAACGCGCCGAGTTGCATGAAGGCATAGACGAAGAGGTAGACCATCGCCGCGGCGACGCCGCGGCCGGTGCCGGCCACGAGGCCGATCAGGATGTAGCCCGCGTGCGCGATCGACGAGTAGGCCAGCATCCGCTTCGTGTTGGTCTGCGTGATCGCGGCGATGTTGCCGACCGTCATCGTGATCGCGGCCAGCACCCAGAAGATCGGTTGCCAGTCGGCGGCGAGGCCCGGCAATCCCTCGACGAAGATCCGGATTAGCATCGCGAACGACGCCGCCTTCGATCCGACCGACAGGAACGCGGTCACCGGCGTCGGCGCTCCCTCGTAAACGTCCGGCGCCCACATGTGGAACGGGACCGCCGCGATCTTGAAGCCCATGCCGGCTGCCACCAGGATGATCGCCAGCGACAGCAGCAGCGAACCCTCCGAGCTGGCAACCGACTCGGCGATGCCCACAAGGTTGGTGGTGCCGGTCGCGCCGTAGAGCAGCGACATTCCGTAGAGCAGGATGCCGAGCGAGAACGCGCCGAGCAGGAAGTACTTCACCGCCGCCTCGTTCGACCGCTGACTCGGCTTCAGGAAGCCGGCCAGGATGTAGAACGAGATCGCCATCGTCTCGAGGCCGATGAAGAGCGTGATCAGGTCGATCCCGCTCGCCATGAACATCATGCCGAGCGTGGCGCAAAGGATCAGGAAGCAGTACTCGCCGGCGCGGACGCCTTCGACCCGCAAGTACGGCGCCGACATCAGCACCGTCAGCACCGCCGACAGGATGAAGATCGACTTGAAGAAGGTGGCGAAACCGTCAATCGCGAGCAGGCCGGCGGAAACCGTCGTATCCACGCCGGCGAACGCCAGGACGGCGCCGCCGGTCACCACCAGCGTCGCCAGCGTCGCGCCCAGGATGGCGCGATCCTCCTTCGGCAGCAGGATCTCGACCACCAGCACGATCAGCGCGCCCGCCGTCAGCAACAGCTCCGGCAGGATGTAGTAGAAGTCGGCCGCGGTGAGTCCGGCTGGCATTCAAGCTCCCGCTAGTTCCCCGCCGCGTCACCCGCCGCCGGGCTGGCATCCACCGCCACCTCGACTGTTCCGTCTCCCGACTCACGCAGCGCGAACCGCGGCGTGTAGTCGGCATTCACCCGCATCATCACCTTGTCGACCGAGGTCTCGAGCCGGTCGAGGAACGGCTTCGGGTAGAGGCCGATCCAGACCGCCAGGATCAGCAGCGGCACGAACGTCGCGAACTCGCGCAGGCTCAGGTCGGGCAGTCCCTCGTTCTTCGGGTTGTCGACCGTTCCGAACATCGTCCGCTGGTAGAGCCAGAGCATGTAGGCGGCGCCCAGTACGATCCCGCTGGCGGCGAAGAACGTCCAGAGCTTCGAGACGACGAAGACTCCCTGCAGGATCAGCAGCTCGCCGATGAAGCCGTTCAGCGTCGGCAGCCCGATCGACGACATCGTCATCACCAGGAAGATCGTCGCGTAGACCGGCATCACTTTCGACAGCCCGCCGTAGTCCGCGATGAGGCGCGTGTGTCGCCGCTCGTAGACGACGCCGACGAGCAGGAACAGCGCACCGGTGGAAATGCCGTGGTTGAGCTGCTGCACGATGCTGCCGGTGATGCCGACCGGCGTCAGTGCGAACATCCCGAGCATCACCATCCCCATGTGGCTGACGCTCGAGTACGCCACGAGTCGCTTCCAGTCGCGCTGCGCCATGGCGACCAGCGCGCCGTAGACGATCCCGATGATCGACAGGATCGCCACCGCCGGCACGAACGCCGCCGTCGCGTCCGGGAGGATTGGCAGGCTGAAGCGGATGAAGCCGTAGGTCCCCATCTTCAGCAGGACGGCGGCCAGGATGACCGACCCGGCCGTCGGCGCGTCGGTGTGCGCGTCGGGCAGCCAGGTGTGGAACGGGAACATCGGCACCTTGACCGCGAACCCGAGGAAGAAGGCGAGGAAGATCCACCACTGGAGATCGTACGGAATGTTCAGCTCGTGGAACACCGTCACGTCGAAGGTGTACACCCCGGTGATCGACTCCTGGTAGAAGTAGACGGCCAGGATGCCGAGCAGCATGACTACGCTGCCGATCAGTGTGAAGAGGAAAAACTTGATCGCGGAGTAGAGCCGGTTGTCGCTCCCCCAGATGCCGATGAGGAAGTACATCGGCACCAGCATCACTTCCCAGAAGAGGAAGAAGAGCAGGAAGTCGAGCGCGACGAATGCGCCGATCATCCCGGTCTGCAGCGTCAGCAGGAAGATGTAGTACTCCTTCAGCCGCATCTGGATCGAGGTCCAGGACGACAGCACTGCGATCACGCCCATCATCGTCGTCAGCAGGACTAGCAGCACGCTGAAGCCGTCGACGCCGAGACTGTAGGAAGCGCCAATCGAGGGTATCCACTGCAGTTGCTCGCGGAACTGCCACTCCGGATTCGACCCGTCGTACCAGAACCAGAGCGGGACCGACACCAGGAAACCGGCGGCGACCGTGATGTTGGCGATCCAGCGGATCAGGTTCCCGTTCTGCTTGCTGACGAACAACAGGATGATTGCGCCGATCAGCGGCGTGAAAAGGATCAGCGACAGCAGCGGGAACTCGGCGGCATTATTCATGACACTGCACTCGTGGCCAGGCTAGCGGGCAAATAGGTACCACGTGATGAAAGCGAACACCCCGACCAGCGTGGCGAACGCGTAGTTCTGAATCAGGCCGGTCTGGACGCGGCGGAATACGTAGCTCGCCTCCCCGCAGACCCAGGCCGCCAGATTGACCAGGCCGTCGACGACATACTTGTCGATGACGTGGGATACCCACGACCCCATGATGGTGGTCCGGCCGGTGCCGTTGACCGCCCCGTCCACCACACGTTTGTCGACGGTCCAGAGGCCGCCCGCACTCCCCATGGTGCCGCCCACGACGGTCGCGTCGTACAGCTCGTCGACGTAGTACTTGTTGGTCAGCACGCGATGCGCACCGGCGAAGGAAGCGGCCATCTGTTCCGACTTCTCCGGCTGCTGCACGTAGTTCCGCCAGGCGAACCAGATGCCGCCGGCCGCCAGCAGCACCGAGAACGCCATCAGCGCCCACTCCACCTCGTAGTGGTGCGCCTCCTCGGCGGCTTGCAGGGCGCCCGGCACGGTGAAGCTCGGCTCGAGGAAGTGCTCGATCGCGTTGCTGCCACCCAGCGCAGCGGGGACACCGACGAAACCGGCGACAACCGCGCCGATGGCGAGCACGATCAGCGGCGTCGTCATTACCCGTGGTGACTCGTGGGGCCCGTGCCAGGCATGGCCGTCACCGCCCCCGTGCGCGTCGCCGTGATCTCCGCCATGCGCATCGGGCGCCGGCCCTCGGTAGGCGCCGAAGAAAGTCATGTTGATCAGCCGGAACATGTAGAAGGCGGTCATCAGCGCGGTGAGGGCGCCGAGGCCCCAGAGGATCGGGCTGTGCAGGAACGTCCGGTAGAGGATCTCGTCCTTGCTGAAGAAGCCTGACAACGGCGGGATGCCGGCGATGGCCACCGCGCCGATAGTCATGGTCCAGAAGGTGATCGGCATCTTCGACTTCAGGCCGCCCATCCTCCGCATGTCCTGCTCCTCGTTCATCCCGTGGATGACCGAGCCGCTGCCAAGGAAGAGGAGCGCCTTGAAGAAGGCGTGCGTCATCAGGTGGAAGGCGCCTGCCCCGAACGCGCCGACACCGGTCGCGAGGAACATGTAGCCGAGCTGCGACACCGTGGAATACGCCAGCACGCGCTTGATGTCGGTCTGGACCAGGCCGATCGTCGCCGCCATCAGCGCCGTGAGCACACCCACCACCGCGACGATCTCCATCACCATCGGCGCCTGCGTGAACAGCACCGCGTTACGGCAGACCATGTAGACGCCCGCCGTCACCATTGTCGCGGCGTGGATTAGCGCGGAGACCGGCGTCGGACCCTCCATCGCGTCGGGCAGCCAGACGTAGAGCGGGATCTGCGCGCTCTTGCCGGCGGCGCCAATGAAGAGGAAGAGACAGATGAGCGACAGCACGCCGAAGCCGACCGCTGCGGTCTCGGCCGGCATCTGGAACGCCGCCTCCGCCACGGCACGGAAGTCGAGCGTCCCGAACGTGAAGAAGACAAGGAAGACACCGAGGATGAAGCCCCAGTCGCCGATGCGGTTGACGATGAACGCCTTCTTGCCCGCATCCGACGCGCTCTTCTTGGTGTACCAGTAGCCAATCAGCAGATAGGAACAGAGCCCCACCCCCTCCCAGCCGACGAACATCACCAGGAAGTTGCTTCCCAGCACCAGCGTCAGCATGAAGAAGCAGAAGAGGTTCAGGTAACAGAAGAAGCGCGCCACGCCGCCGCGCGGCTCGTGGTCGATGTAGCCGACGGAGTAGATGTGGATGAGGAATCCGATACCGGTCACGACCAGCAGCATCATCCCGCTCAGCGGGTCGAGGGTGAACGCCCACGGCACCTCGAACGATCCCATGCCCCCCACGGTCTCAAGCGGGATCGGCGGGATCCAATGCGCCACCACCACCTGGTGGTAGCGGTCGGCATCGCCCAGCAGTTGCGCGAAGGCGTTGACGCTCAGGACCAATGCGCCCGCCATCATCGTGACGGCGAGCAGGCCGGCGGTCTTCTTGCTGAAATAGCGGATCCCGATCAGGCCGTTGACGGCGGCGCCAATTCCGGGCAGGAGCGGGATCAACCAGATGAGGTCCATGGAACTACCGTGCTACCACCGCATCAACTGGATCTCGTCGATGTTGACGGTCTCCTTGTTGCGGTAGAACGCGATGATGATGCCGAGCCCCACCGCCGCCTCGGCCGCCGCCACCGCGATGACGAAGACGACGAACACCTGCCCCGCCAGGTCCTGCAACTGATGCGCGAGTGCGATCAGGTTGATGTTGACCGCGTTCAGGATCAGCTCGATCGACATGAAGATGATGATGACGTTGCGGCGCACCAGGACGCCGATGACGCCGATCATGAACAACGCCGCCGCGAGCAGGCTGTAGTGGAGCGGCGTAACCTCGAGCAGGCCCATCGTTATTCTCCGCTCCCCTCGTCCGCTTCCCGGATCTCGCCCAGTTGGCGCTTCGCGAGCACGATGGCGCCGACCATCGCCACCAGCAGCAGCATCGACGCCAGCTCGAACGGAATGAGGTAGTTGGTGTAGAGCACCCAGCCTAGCTGCTCGGTGTTGCCGGTCGCATACGGCGTGTCGGAGCCGAGGCCGCCCGATGTCGCCGACGCGTCCGCGCCCCGATAGGCCACCACGACCGCGATGCCAACCAGCTCGGCCAGCACCGCGCCCGCCAGCAGCAGGCCCGCCCGGGCCGCGCGCCGCGGGTCCGAGAAGCGCTCCGGCTCCTTCTTCAGATTGACCAGCATGACGACGAACAGATAGAGCACGACGATCCCGCCGGCGTACACCAGCACCTGAATCACTGCCACGAACTCCGCCGCGAGCGTCACGTAGAGGACCGCCACCAGGAGGAAGTTCATCACCAGGAAGAGCACGCTGTGGACCGCGCTCCGAGCGGACACCACCGCTATCCCCAGCCCGAGGATCCCCGCGGCGAGCAGCCAGAAGACCAGTGCGTCAACCATCGTCTAGAGCAGCACCTTCAGGACGGCGGTCACCACCAGGTTGCCAATCGCCACCGGGATCAACACCTTCCAGCCGAGCCCCATCAACTGATCGTACCGGTAGCGCGGAAGCGTCGCCCGGATCCAGATGAAGACGTAGAGGAAGAGAAAGATCTTCCCGATGAACCACATCCAGGGGGGCACGAAGTCGAGGAACGCGAGCGCCTCGATGCCCGGAAACGGCCGGAGCCAGCCGCCGAAGAACAGCAGCACGATGACCGCCGAGATGACGATCATGTTGGCGTATTCCGCCAGGAAGAAGAGCGAGAACCGCATTCCGCTGTACTCGGTGTGGAACCCGCCGGTCAGCTCGGTCTCCGCTTCCGGCAGGTCGAACGGGGCGCGGTTGGTCTCGGCGAGGCCACCGATGAAGACCAGCACCAGCGCCACCGGCTGCACGAATGCGAACCAGAGGCCACGCTCCTGCTGGGCCTCGACGATGTCGACCAGGTTGAGCGTCCCCGTCGTCAGGATCACGCTCACCAGTGTCATCGTCACCGCGATCTCGTAGCTGATGAGCTGCGCCGAGGCGCGCAGGCTGGCAAGCAGCGGGTACTTCGAGTTCGATGCCCAGCCGCCGAGGATGATCCCGTAGACGCCGATCGACGTCACCGAGATGATGAACAGCAGCCCGACGTTGATGTCGCTGATGTAGTAGAACGGGTCCGGTCCGAACGGTACGACCGAGAACACCACCAGCGCCGGCACCAGGCTCAGGATCGGCGCCAGGGTGAAGACGTAGCGGTCCACCTTCCGCGGGGTGATGTCCTCCTTGAGGATCAGCTTGATCGGGTCGGCGATCGCCTGCAGGATGCCGTACGGCCCGACGCGCATCGGACCGAGCCTCGACTGTGCCCAGGCGATCACTTTCCGCTCCATCAGCACCAGGAAGGTGACCGCGACGAGCACTGCATTCAGCAGCACCGCTATCTTGAGCAACGGGACGGCGAAGTTCTCGAGGAAGGCGTCCATCGCGTTCGTCGGTCGGCTCGCCGCCTACCGGTCCACCTCCCCCAGAACGATGTCGATGGTTCCGATCAGCGCCACTACGTCCGCCACCATGTGCCCCACCGCCAGACGCTTGAGTCCCTGCAGGTTGCAGAACGACGGCGGCCGGACGCGGAAGCGGTACGGGTTGGTCGATTTCCCGTCGCTCACGATGAAGTAGCCCAGCTCTCCCTTCGGCGATTCGATCGGGTGGTAGGTCTCGCCGGCGGCCGGCTTCAGCAGGCGCGGCACCTTGCCGACGATGGGCCCCTCCGGCAGTCCCTCCACCGCCTGGCGGATGATCCGGATCGACTCGCGGAACTCATCCATGCGGATCAGATAGCGGTCGTACGTGTCGCCCTTCGTGCCTATCGGGATGTTGAAATCGAACTCGTCGTACGCCGCGTACGGCTCGTCCTTCCGGACGTCACGCAGCACGCCGGAGCCTCGGAGCGGCGGGCCGCACAGGCCGAGCCCAATCGCCTCGTCCGCAGAGATGACGCCGACGTTACGGGTCCGCTTCAACCAGATCCGGTTGTTCGTCAGCAGGGTCTCGTAGTCGTTCAGCTTCCCTTCCATCAGGTCGCAGAACGCAAGCACCTTCCGGTCCCAGCCGGGCGGGATGTCGAGCGGCAGGCCGCCGATCCGCATCGCGTTGTAGGTGAGGCGCGCGCCGCAGAACTCTTCGAACAAGTCGAGCACGAACTCCCGCTCGCGGAACGCATAGAGGAGGACCGTCATCGCGCCGATGTCCATCGCGTGCGTCCCGAGCCAGAGGCAATGGCTCGCGATCCGCTGCAGCTCCGCCAGGATGGTCCGGACATAGCGCGCCCGGCGCGGCACCTCGACCTGCATCAGCTTCTCGACCGTCTCGCAGTAGCCGAGGTTGTTGGTGGCCGCGGCGACGTAGTCCATCCGATCGGTGAGCAGGATGATCTGGGTCCAGTCGCGGTTCTCGGACAGCTTCTCGATGCCGCGATGGATGTAGCCGATGACGCAGTCCGCGTCGATCACCTTCTCGCCATCCAGCTTCAGCACCACCCGCAACACGCCGTGCGTGCTGGGGTGCTGCGGCCCCATGTTGATGACGAGCTCGTTCGTGTCGAACTGTGTCGCCGAGGCGCGCGGAGCGTCGAGCGTTGTCGTCATCGGATCGGCCACCCTATTCGATCTCCTCGTCCGGGGCGCCCACCACTGCTTCGTCCGGCAGGTTCCGGACCCGCAACCAGTCCTGCGGGCTCTCCATCAGCAACTCGCCCGGACCCTCCAGCGGATAGTCCTTCCGCTGCGGGTGGCCCTGCCACTCGTCCGGCATCATGATCCGGCGCAGGTCGGGGTGGTTGACGATGTTCACGCCGAACTGATCCCACACCTCGCGCTCCAGCCAGTTGGCCGCAGACCAGATGGCGACGACCGACTCGATCGCCTCGCCCTCGCCGGCGCGCACCTTCACCCGCAGCCGGTGGCGGAGGCGGATGGAGTAGAGACAGTAGATCACGTCGAAGCGCTGCTTCCGCGGCGGCCAGTCGACGGCGGTTACGTCGGAGCAGTAGTCGAACGCGGTCGCGGGATCGTCCCGCAGGAAGCGCATCACGTCGAGCAGGCGGTCGGCCGCGACGACAACCGTCCAGTCGCCCACCCAGTAGGAAACCTGCGACACCGCGCCCGGCACGCCTTCCTGGAGCGCGCTTACCGCCGGCGGCAGCGCCATCCCGTCCGGGGGGGCCTGATCTTCCGGGCCCTTGGGAGGCTCCGGAGGCGCTTTCCGGGCTGGCTTCGGTCTCGGACGGGCCGCGGCCGCTGGCGCCGGCCTAGCGGCGGCCGGCGCCGGCTTCGGTGTGTCGGCCGCGGGGGCAACCGGCTTCTCCGGCGCGCCGTCTCCCTGCCCTTCCGGCTTGGTTTCGTCCGTCATGGAAGTCGTTGCCGGCCGTGTCGTCAGGCCCAGTCGAGCGCGCCCTTGCGCCAAGCGTACACGTAGCCGATCACCAGGATGAAGAGGAAGACCAGCATCTCGATCAGGCCGAAGAGCGCCAGTTCGTCCATGACGACCGCCCAGGGAAACATGAAGACCGTCTCGACGTCGAAGATGACGAAGAGCATCGCCACCAGGTAGTAGCGGACACTGTAGCGGTCGCGCGCGTCGGTCAGCGGCTCGATCCCGCACTCATACGGCTCCAGCTTCACCTTGTTGAAGCCGCTCGAATGGACCAGTTTCGAGATCATCAGGGTGAAGATCGCGAATCCGACCGCGACGAGAATGAACAGGAGAATCGGGACGTAGGCGTCGAGCATTTGTCGTTCGGGAGCGCGCGCGTGCGAGCCTGAAACCGCGCAAATTATATGGCAGTCCCCCCAGCCGGTGTCAATTCACGCGACCTCCCACGGCGCCTCCCCTGGCGGCCCCGCCGGCGCCGGATCCGTCCCCTGGGCGAGCAGACGGCTATATACTCGCATCAGGCCTGACAACCCATGGGGCACTACTGCGCAGCGCTCTCGCTGATCCTCACCCTGACCGCAGCCGCGCCGCTCTACGGCCAGCCTACGTCCGGCCCCACGGAGCGCCAGATGCTCGTCTCGGTCCTCGACGGCGACGGTGTTCCGGTGCCCGATCTCACCACCGCCGACTTCGACATCCGCGAAGACGATGTCCCCCGCGAAGTGCTCCGGGTCGAGCCGGCGGGTGACGATCGCCACGTCATGCTCCTCGTGGACACCAGCGAGGGAGCGGTCCGCGCGGGCTCCGCAATCCGGCGCGGCCTCGAGGCGTTCGTCGACGGGATGCATGGCGAAAACGAGATTGCCCTGGTCACCTTCGGCGGGCCGCCCCGGATCCTGGTCCCCGCCACCCGGGACCTCGACCGCCTGCTTGACGGCATCGGCCGGGTCTTCCCGCGGACGGGTGAGGCCGCTTACCTCCTCGACGCCATCGAACAGGTGGCGAACGGGATCATCCAGCGCGTGCCCGACCGCCCCATGATCGTCGTGGTGACGAGCGAAGGGCTCGACTACAGCTATCGGAACGCGCGCGACACTCTGGAAGCGGTGGAGGAGGGCGCGGCGGCGGTGTACACCTTCTCCCTGCGCGATCAGGGGGGCGTGCCCTCCACCAGCCCGGGAACGTTCGGCAACGCCTTCGATCGGCAACGCATCGAGCGCGACCTCGTGCTGCAGCAGGGTCCGTCCCAGAGCGGCGGACGACGCCGCAACCTGATGGCCAGCTCCGCGCTCGAACGGGCGATGGACGAACTGGTGGCGGAGCTGCGCGGCCAGTACCTGGTCACCTACTCCCGACCCGGCGCCCTCATCCCGCCCGAGTCGGTTTCCGTCGACGTCACCCGCGCCGACATGGACGCGCGCGGCACGCCGCTCCGGCGGGAAGGGGAACGGCCGTGATCAGGCTTCAACGGGTGATCGCCGCCGGCGCCGGCGCCTGGCTGCTGACGATCACCGTCGCCGCCCAGCCGCCCGACACGCAACCGCCGAGGTTCCGGGCCGGCATCGATATCGTTTCCCTCAGTACTACCATCACCGACGGGGACGGACGCTTCGTCACGGATCTGGAGCAGGCCGATTTCCTCGTGTACGAGGACGGCGTGCAGCAGGAAGTCACCTTCTTTACGAAGACCCAGTTGCCCATCGCGCTGGCGCTGCTCATGGACACCAGCGCCAGCATGGACGAGAAGATGAGCACCGCGCAGGAGGCGGCGATCGGCTTCGCCGAGCGGCTCCGCGCGGAAGATCTCGCGGAGGTGGTCGACTTCGACAGCCGCGTCGATATCCTGCAGCCGTTCACGAACAACATCGAGCGGCTCGAGAACGCCATCCGCAAGACGACCGCCGGCGGCTCGACATCGCTCTACAACGCCCTCTACATCGCGTTGCGCGAGATGGCCCAGGCCCCCTTGCAACAGGCCGACCTGCGGCGCGAGGCGATCATTGTCCTCTCGGACGGCGAGGACACCTCCAGCCTGGTCACCTTCGACGAAGTGCTTGAGCTGGCGAAGCGTTCCGACACCGCCATCTACTCGATCGGCCTGCAGTCGGACGACAGCCGGTCCCGCCGCGGATTCCGCGAGGCGGACTTCGTCCTGAGGCAGTTGGCGCAGGAAACCGGCGGCCGCGCCTTCTTCCCGGAGGAGGTGGAGGAACTGCCGGCGATCTATCAGCAGATTTCGGACGAGCTGTCGAGCCAGTACGCCATCGGCTATATCTCGGCCAACCCGCTCCGTAACGGTGCGTGGCGGCGCATTATCCTCCGCGTCGACCGGGAGCATGTCACGGCGCGAACCAAACAGGGCTACTACGCGCCGAGCGGTTGACAATGAACGCGATTCCGCTCACCCTCTACGCCATCGCCGGTTGCGCCTACGCCATCCATTTCTGGCAGCGCAGCACACAGTCCGGGCAACTGGCCACCTTGGCCCTCGGCGCCGGATCACTCGTCCATACCTTCGTCATCGGGATGCAGACGATGCAGGTAGGACATGTCCCGCTGGCCGGCACCACCGGGGCCATCTCGGCCTTCGTCTGGGTGCTGGCGCTAGCCTATCTCTACACCGAGATGACGACCGGCGAACGCGCGATGGGGCTGTTCATCGCGCCGCTGCTGGTCGCGCTGCAATTGATTCCGGCCGTCGGCAACACCGTCGCGGCGCGCCCGCCGATCCTGGAGAGCCGCTGGTTCGAAACGCATGTCTCGTCGCTGCTGATAGCGTACGCCGCGTTCGCGCTCGCCTGCGTCGTCAGTGTCACCTACCTGCTGCTCTTCAAGGAACTGAAGGGGAAGCACCTGGGCGTCTTCTACGCGCGGCTGCCGTCGCTTGACAACCTGGACCGGATGAACAGCCGCGCGGTCGCCATCGGCTGGAGCTTTCTGACCGTCGGCCTCACGGTCGGCGGCGTCTGGCTGCTGCAGGTGGGATCGGCGACCGCCGACCCGCGCGTGCAGGCGATGTCGCTTTTCGATCCGAAGATCTTCACGGTCCTGGTCTGCTGGGGTGTGTATACGTTCGAGATGTGCGCGCGGCGCGCCATCGGCTGGGGCGGACGGCGCGCGGCGTGGCTGTCCACGATCGGCTTCGCCATCCTGATGCTCAACTTCGTGCCGATTGGCTACTTCGGCAGCGAGAGCCACAACTTCTATACGCTCGACTGACGGGACGCAGACGGACGGACGGACGGATGCACCTGTTTCTTCTAGGCGCGAGCCACCACAGCGCGCCGGTAGATCTGCGCGAGCGGATCGACTTCGAGCGGCGTGGCATGCCCGACGCGCTGGCCGGCATTGCCGGGCTCTCCGGCATCGCGGAGGTGGTGGTGCTCTCCACCTGCAACCGTTCCGAGATCTACACGGTCTGCGACGATCCGGAAGCGGCGGGCGAGCGGCTGACGTCGTTCATTAGCTCGTTTCACGATGTGCCGGAGCCGGAACTCGCGCCGCATCTCTATGGCCGGTTCCAGGGCGACGCGGCGCGGCACCTGTTCCGCGTCGTCGCGGGTCTCGACTCCCTCGTCGTCGGCGAACCGCAGATCGCCGGGCAGGTGAAGGATGCCTTCGCCGCCGCGTCGGAGTGGGGCTTCACCGGCGCGTTGCTCAACCGCCTGTTTCACCATGCCTTTGCTGCCAGCAAGCGGGTCCGCGCGGAGACGGGCCTGGGCGAGGGAGCGGTCTCCGTCAGCTACGCGGCGATCTCGCTCGCGCGGAAGATCTTCGGCACCCTCGCCGGGCGCCGGACACTGCTGGTGGGGGCTGGAGAGATGGCCGAGCTGACGGCGACGCACCTGCAGTCGCAGGAGGTGGGGCGGATCGGCGTCGCTAACCGGACTGCCGCGCACGCCGAGGCCCTTGCCGCGAAGGTGAACGGCGTTGCCGTGCCCTGGGAGTCGATTACCGACGAGCTGACGGCGACCGACATCGTCGTCACCGCGACCGGCTCGTCGAAGTGGATGCTGACGCGCGAGCATGTCGCCGACGCGATGCGGCCGCGGCGGGACAGGCCGCTCTTCATCATCGACATCGGTATGCCGCGCGACGTGGAACCGGCAGCGAGCGACGTGGAGCAGGTCTTCCTTTACAACATCGACGACCTGCAGGCGATCGTGCGCGACAACTGGGCGCGCCGGCAAGCGCAGGTGGACCTGGGCGAGCAGATGGTGCGCGAGGAAGCGGACGCCTACCTCCGCTGGCTCCGATCGCGCGGCGCCACTCCGACCGTCGTGGCGCTCCGCGAGCACTTCGAGCGGACCCGCCAGGAGGAGCTCGAACGCCTGGCGCCGAAGCTCGCGCCGCTGTCGCCGGAGGCGCGCGCCCGAGTCGATGAGGTGACGCGCCTGTTGATCGAGCGTCTCCTCTCGTCCCCTACCGAACGGTTGAAGGATGCGCCGGATGACGAGGCTGCGGCCACCGATGCCGACACTCTCAACCGCCTCTTCCGCCTGCGCGATCAGCCGGTGCGCCGCCGGTGAGTCGGCTACGGATCGGCACGCGCGGCAGCCCCCTGGCGCTCTGGCAGGCGAACCGTGTCGCCTCCGCCATCGCCGAGCGGGGCGGGCCGACGACCGAACTGATCGTCATCAGGACGAGCGGCGACCGGCTGTCGGAGCGTCCGCTCGCGAAGGAGGGTGGCAAGCGCCTCTTCGTCAAGGAGATCGAAGAAGCGCTGGCGAGCGGACGCGTGGATCTGGCGATCCATAGCGCGAAGGATCTGCCGGCCAGCCGGCTGCCTGGCCTGTCCATCAGCGCCGTACTGGACCGCGCGGACCCTCACGACGGTATCGTCCTGCCGGAGGATCGACCACCCGGCGGTTCCGCGGCCAGCCTTCTCACGGCCGCCGGCCTGCGCATCGGCACCGGCAGCATCCGGCGCACGACGCAACTGCGTCACGCCCATCCGCAACTCGACATCGCCCCGATCCGCGGCAATGTCGGCACCCGTCTCCGCAAGCTGGACGACGGCAACTACGACGCGCTGATCCTCGCGGCGGCCGGCCTGGTTCGGCTGGATTTCGCCCACCGGATTGCCGCGCTCCTGCCGTTCGACCTCTGTCTGCCGGCGCCCGGCCAGGGAATCCTCGCGGCTGAGTACCGTACCGATGACGCGCTAACGCGCGACGTGATCGCGACGCTCGTTGAGCCCGACGCCGCAGCCACCCTGACCGCCGAACGAACCCTGGTCGAGACCCTCGGCGCCGACTGTCACACTCCCCTCGGCGCCATCGCCACCGTCGAGGGGGGCACGCTCCAGCTCCGGGCACTCGTCGCCGCGCCCGACGGCACGCGGGTGGCGCGGCAGCGAGCGGCGGGTCCTGTGGACAGCGCCGCCGCCCTGGGCGCGCGGGTCGCGCAAGCGCTTCTCGAGGACGGCGCCAGCCACCTCCTCGGTGGGCCGCGTGCGCCTGGCGCGCCGGTAGATGCGCGGGTCTCCGGACCGGCACTGAACGCGCCAACACCGCGTCCGCACCCGGAGCGCCGCCCCCTCGCCGGCCGGCGCGTCCTCATCACGCGCCCGCGCGATCAGGCCGCCGCCTTTGCTGACGCGCTCCGCGCCCTCGGCGCCGATCCGCTGATAGTCCCGATGATCCGGATCGCCCCGCCGGAAGATGATCGCCCCCTCGCCGGCGCGTGCGCCAACGCCGCCGCGTTCGACTGGATCGTCTTCACGTCGGCGAACGGCGTCGACGCGGTGATGTCGCGCCTCGCGGACCGCGACCGGCCGCCGGGCGGCGCGAGGATCGTTGCGGTCGGCCCCGCTACTGCAGCGCGGCTCGACCTGTACGGCGTCCGCGCCGACATCGTCCCGGCGCAGCACCGCGCCGAAGCCGCGGCCGAGGAGTTGGTCGGCGGTCAAGACGTCAAGGGCGCGCGGATCCTTCTCCCGCGCGCCAGCCTCGCGACACCGGAGCTTCCGGGGGCCCTGCGGGCCGCCGGCGCCGAAGTCACCGACCTGGTAGCGTACCGGACCATTGCGGTGACCGGTACGGGCGACGTCGATCTCGTTGGCATGCTCGGGCGGGGGGCGCTGCACGTCGTCACGTTCACCAGCGCCTCCGCCGTCCGAACGTTCGTCACGCTCCTCGGCGGACCCCATCCGGCGGCGAGGCTCGTGGCGAACGCTGCGGTGGCGTCCATTGGCCCCGTCACGACCAGGGCGATCGAGGACCTGGGCCTCAGGGCCGACATCGTTCCCGGAGAGTCCACCGTCCCGGCCCTCGCTGACGCAATCGCCGGCTACTTCTGACGGTTGTGTAGAGTGTGCAACGTGGTGGACACCATCAGAACGGCGGCGGCGCTCGATCTGACGCATCGGCCGCGGCGGCTGCGGCGCTCGGCGGCGATGCGCGACCTGGTTCGGGAAACACGCCTCTCGCCGGCAGATTTCATCTATCCGCTCTTCGTCTGTGAGGGGGAAGGAGTCCGGCGCGAAGTACCCTCGATGCCGGGAGTGTGCCAGCTCTCGGTCGACGAGGCAGTCGCGGAAGCCTCAGCCGCCGCCGCGGACGGCATCCGCGCCGTTCTACTGTTCGGGCTTCCCGCCGCAAAGGATCCGGTCGGTAGCGCGGCGGACGACGACGCCGCGCCGGTGCAGGCGGCGGTCCGGGCAATCAAGCAGGCTGCGCCCGGGTTACTGGTGGCGACCGACGTCTGTCTCTGCGAGTACACGTCGCACGGCCACTGCGGCGTCGTCGAAGGCGAGACCATCGTCAACGACGCCACGGTGGAGCGCCTCGCCTGCGTCGCCCTCTCGCACGCACGCGCCGGGGCCGACATCGTAGCGCCCTCCGACATGATGGACGGGCGGGTCGGCGCCATTCGCGACGCGCTCGACGATCCGGAACACGACGGCCGCTACGCCGACGTCGCCATCATGTCCTACGCCGCCAAGTACTGTTCGGCCTTCTACGGACCGTTCCGGGACGCGGCCGACTCGGCCCCGGCGTTCGGCGACCGCCGGACGCACCAGATGGATCCGGCGAACGCGGCGGAAGCGCTCCGCGAAGTGGAACTCGACATCGAGGAAGGGGCCGACATTGTCATCGTAAAGCCGGCCGTCCACTACCTCGACGTCATCGCGCGGGTGCGGACGGCATTCAACGTGCCGCTCGCGGCCTATCACGTCAGCGGCGAGTACGCGATGCTGAAAGCGGCAGCGCGAAACGGCTGGATTGACGAGCCGCGCGCGATGATGGAGACATTGACTGCCATTCGGCGCGCCGGCGCTGCCATCGTGATCACCTACTACGCGCGCGAGGCCGCGCGCGCCCTCGCCTGACCCCGCCGTTCAGTCGATGATGATGGGATAGCCCTCGTTGTCGAGGTCGATCGCCAGCGGTTCGGATCCCGCCGCGAATTCGTTCCGCTCGAGGATGAACGCGAGGATGTCGTTCAACTCTTCCGACGTCAGCCGCCCCGGCGCATCCTGCGGCATCGTGGCGTTCACGAAGTCAGCGAACTCGAAGAGCGTCGTGCCGCTCCACCCGCCAATGAAGTTCGGCCCGAGCAGGCTCGGCGCCATCTCGCCCCCCATCAGGTTGGTCGCGTGGCACGCCGAGCATTGCTCCCGGTACGCCTCGCGTCCGCTCTCCGCCTGCTCCGCCGTATAGACACCATCACCGGTGGTGCGTTCCTGGGCAGCCGCCAGCGTCAGCCCGAACGCCACCGCCGGCAGAACCGCCACACCCAGTCTGAATACAACCTGTCTGATCGGACGTGCCATAACCCCCACCGCCTCACTCGGCCGCTATTCTGCCACAGGTGCCTTCCCCACCGCACTTCCCGGCGCAGGTTCAACGCTTCTCCAGCAGCAGTTCGAAATCCTGGCCCAGACCGCAGCCCGCGCAGGAGTGGATCCGGGCCGGTCCGACACCCGGCAGCCCCGCTTCGAGGAACCGTGGCGCCGTGATATCGTTCGCTCCCGATGTCCGCCACCCGATCCGATCGGCTGTTCGCGCAGGCGCAGAACGTCCTCCCCGGCGGCGTCAGCAGCCCGGTCCGCGCCTTCGCGTCGGTCGGTGGCCGGCCGCCCTTCATCGAGCGCGCCCGCGGCGCCCGCATCACCGACGTTGACGGCAACAGCTACATCGACTACGTCATGTCGTGGGGGCCGCTCATCCATGGTCACGCCCCCCCCGAACTGACCCGCGCACTCCGCGCCGCCGCCGCGCGAGGCGCCAGCTTCGGGGCGCCGACGCCGCTCGAACTCGATCTGGGCCGCCTGGTCTGCCGTCTGGTTCCGTCGGTCGAGCGCGTGCGGTTCGTCAACTCCGGCACCGAAGCCACGATGAGCGCGGTGCGCGTCGCGCGCGCGGCGACCGGGCGCGATCGGATCGTGAAGTTCGCCGGCTGCTACCACGGCCACGCCGACAGCTTCCTGGTCGCGGCCGGCTCGGGCGCGATGACGCTGGGGGTGCCGACCAGCCCGGGTGTCGCGCGCGCCACCGCGGCCGACACGCTGATCGCCCGCTACAACGACATCGAGTCGGTCGAGCGTCTGGCGAAGCGGCAGCGCGGGAAGATCGCCGCGGTGATCGTCGAGCCGATTGCGGGCAACATGGGCGTCGTGCCGCCTACGGACGGCTTCCTGCAGGCGCTGCGCCGACTGTGCGAGGCAGACGGCATCATCCTGATCTTCGATGAGGTGATCTCCGGCTTCCGCGCGTCGAAAGGGGGCGCCCAGGAGGTGTACGGCGTCCTGCCCGATCTCACCTGCCTCGGAAAGATCATCGGGGGCGGCCTCCCGGTTGGCGCCTACGGCGGGAGGGCCGACCTGATGGATCAGGTCGCGCCCGCCGGCCCGGTCTACCAGGCGGGCACGCTATCGGGGAATCCGCTCGCCATGACCGCCGGCATCTGGGCGCTCACGGAACTGTCGGCCGAGCTCTACCGGCGTCTGGCTCGCCTGGGTGAACGACTTGCCGCCGGCCTCCGCGACGCCGCGCGCGACGCGGGCGTGCCGCTCACGACGAATGTCGCCGGCTCGGTGCTCACCCCCTTCTTCCACCCCGGCCCGGTAACGGATGACGTCTCGGCCATGGCGTCCGACACCGGCGCCTATGCCGTCTTCCACCGCGGCATGCTGTCCCGGGGGATCTACCCACCACCCTCGCAGTTCGAAGGCTGGTTCCTTTCTGCAGCCCATACGGATCAGGATGTCGATCGCACGATTCGAGCCGCCCGAGCCACTATTAAAGAAATAGCGGCTTCTTCTTAATATATAGGTCCGGCACGGCAGATGCTTATTAATTGTCTGGTTTGTTACCGTTAATATACTGCGTTGGCTGGCCAAGCCGGCCTGCTCCACGCACCGTCGCCCGTCCGCCACCGTATATACGGCGGTATCATGCAGAAAGGAATGACGACTGAAGTGCGGATGCACCGGACCAGCCCCGTCCCGGTCGGTGGGCTCACCATCGGGGGCGGGGCGCCGATCGCCGTGCAGTCGATGACGATGACCGACACCGCCGATGCGGTGGCGACGGCGCAGCAGTGCATCGAACTGGCGGAAGCGGGATCCGAGCTGGTTCGGGTGACCGTCAACCAGAAGGACGCGGCGCGCGCGGTGCCGGAGATCAAGCAGCGGATGCTCGACGCGGGTGTCACCGCACCGCTCATCGGCGACTTCCACTACAACGGCCACCAGCTCCTGACGCGTCACCCCGACTGCGCCGTCGCGCTCGACAAGTACCGGATCAACCCGGGCAATGTCGGCACCGGCGAGCGCCGGGACGAGCAGTTCCAGACGATCTGTCGGGTCGCCGCCGAGCACGGCAAGCCAGTCCGGATTGGTGTCAACGGCGGCTCCCTGAACCAGGAACTGGTCATGGAGCGGATGCAGGCGAACACCGATCACGATCTCGGGATGACGTCGGAAGGGATCATCAACGAGTGCATGGTGATCTCGGCCGTCGAGTCAACCGCCCTCGCGCTCGAGAGCGGGCTGACCGAACAGCAGATAATCATCTCCACCAAGGTGTCGCGCCTGCGCGACCTCGTGGCGATCTATCGCGCGCTCGCCCGGCAGACCTCGCAACCGTTGCATCTTGGCCTGACCGAGGCGGGCATGGGAACCAAGGGCCTCGTCTGGTCGGCATCGGCGATGGGAATCCTCCTGAACGAGGGGATCGGCGACACGATCCGCGTTTCGCTGACGCCGAGGCCGGACGGCGACCGGCGCGAGGAAGTGTACGCGGCGTGCGAACTGCTGCAGGCGCTCGGCCTCCGGTCGTTCGCACCCAGCATCACCGCCTGTCCCGGCTGCGGGCGCACCACCAGCACGACGTTCCAGGAACTGGCGGAACGGATCCAGACCTACGTCCGCAGCATGATGCCGGTGTGGAAACAGACCTACGATGGCGTCGAAGAGATGACGGTTGCGGTGATGGGCTGCGTCGTCAACGGCCCAGGGGAGTCGAAGGCCGCCAACATCGGCATCAGCCTTCCCGGCACGGGCGAGGCGCCCACCTGCCCCGTCTATATCGACGGCAGGCATGCCACCACGCTGCGCGGTTCGTGCGATGAGTTGTCGGAAGCGTTCCGCCAGTTGATCGACGACTACATCGACGCGAACTACGCCCGAAGGCTGGTGGCGGCTAGCGCCCCGTGACCGGCCACGCCCCAGGCGCCGACGGCAACGCCGCAACCGCGCCCTCCACCGAAGTCGCAATCCGTCTGGTCGCGATCGACATCGACGGCACGCTGCTCGACGGCCACGGCAACCTGCCGGAGCGGAACCGCCACGCCGTCCATCGCGCCGCGCGCGCCGGAATCCACGTGGCGCTCGCGACCGGCCGCGCGTTCCACCATACGCGTCCCATCGCGGAGGCGCTGTGGGATGCTGCGCTCCCGGACGATCGACTCAGCCTCCTCGTCAGCAACGGCGCCCTTGTCAAGCGGCTCAACGGCGCAACGCTTGCCAGCCGGCTGCTGCCGCGCGAGGTCGCGCGCGCCATCGTCACCGCGACGCGGCCGAAGCATCAGGGCGTCGCCGTCATCTTCGACCGGAACGACGCTCGCCAGTATGTCTACGACGGCATCGACTGGAGCCATCCGCGGCGCGCGTGGTACTACGAACGGAACCGTGCCTACATCACGAAGGCGGAGCCGATCGAGGAGGCGCTGACCGAGGATCCGGTACAGGTCGCCTACACCGGCAGCGTGGCGCAGATGCGCGCGCTTGCCGACACCGTGCGCGCACTCCCGGACGCGGGGCGCGTCACCGTCACGCTGACCGAGTACGCCGCACAGGACTTCTCGCTGCTCGACATCGTCACGGGCGGGTCTTCCAAGGGCGCGGCCCTCGCGGTCCTGGGCGGCCGCCTGCAGATTGACCGTGCCCATGTGATGGCGGTGGGCGACAACCTGAACGACCGGGAGATGCTGGCGTTCGCCGGCGCCCCCGTGGTGATGGGGAACGCGGTTGCTCCGCTCCTGGCGCTGGGCTGGCCGGTCACCGGCACGCACGACGACTGCGGTCTCGCACAGGCTCTCGACGCACTTCTCGATCCCTGACTCCGGACGGGCAGCGGTGCGCTTGTGGCGAGGCGAGGACCCCGCCACTCAGCGCCAGGGCATGAGGGCTTCGATCCAATCGATGCGCGTCAGGTCGTTGTAGATCACCGTCACCATCAGCATCATCAGGACGACGAAGCCGGCCAGCAGCATCCGTTCCTTGACGCGGATGCTGAAGTCGCGGCGGCTCACCCCCTCCATCGCCATGATGAAGATGTGGCCGCCGTCGAGGATCGGAATCGGAAGCAGGTTGAGGATCCCCAGGTTGAGCGAGATCATCGCCATCAGGCTGAAGAGCGCCACCCAACCCACCTGGGCGGCGCCGCCCGAAAGCTGGGCGATGCCGACCGGGCCCACCAGTTGCCGCGGCGACGTCTCGGCCGTCAGCAGGCCCGCCAGCGTCTGGAAGATCAGCCCGGACCACTCGTAGTTCCGCTCCAGGCTCATCGAGAAGGCCTCGAAGAACCCGGGCTCCAACACGCGCAGCTCGTACGGTGAGAAGCCGACACCGATCATGGCGCGGTCGCCCTGCATCTCCGGGGTCACCCGCACCTGCTCGGTCCCATCGCCCCGCCGGATCGTGAACGTGAGCGGCGTGCCGGCGCTGGTGCTGATCCGTTCGACGAAATCGCCGCCCGCCGCGTCCTCGCCGTCGACCGCAACGATGATGTCCCCCACCTCAATTCCAGCGCGGTCAGCCGGGTCGCCCGGCGTGACGCTGATGATCTGCGGGCGCATCTCCGGACCGACGCCGAGGTCGCCCATCTCGAACTCGGTCCGCGCTTCCGGCACCACGTCCAGGGTCCGTTCGCGGCCAGCGAGGTCCCGTACCACGACCGGAATCTCCCGCTCGGCGCGCGGCATGACGGCGACGAACAGGTCGTCCCAGGTCTCCACCGCGCGGTCGGCAACGCTCACGATCCGCTCGCCCACCCCGATGCCGGCGCGCGCCGCGGGCGAGTCCTCGACAACACGCCCCACCACCGGCGGCTCCTGTTCGTAGGCAGGCACCTCCGCACCCTGGTAGAGCACGCCCCACATCACGATGACAGCCAGGATCAGGTTCATCGCCGGTCCTGCTATCAGGATCAGGAAGCGCTCCCACTTGGTCTTCGACATGAATTCGTCGCCGGCCCCGGTGCGCGCCTCGCCCAGACTCTCGCCCGCCATCTTCACGTAACCGCCGAGGGGGATGGCGCTGATGCAGTACTCGGTGTCGCCCCGCTTGACGTTGGCAATCTTCGGCCCGAAGCCGAGCGAGAAGGTGAGGACGCGTACGCCGAGCCGCCGGGCCACTACAAAGTGCCCCAGCTCGTGCACGAAGACGAGTACGCCGAGCACGAAGAGAAACGCGAGCAGACTGGTCATGGGTTCCTCTCGATTGTAACGCCCCTTCCGGTACGCGTGTTGCCCGAGACCTGCCAGGAGCCTACAACGTCGCAGCCGCCGCGGCGTCTCGGGCCCAGGCGTCGAGGTCGCGGACGTCAGCCAGGGTCGCTGGGGCGGGATCGGATTCGCCGGCGGCGCGGTCGAGCGCCGTTTCAATGACGCGCGGGATCCCCGTAAACGGCAGGCGCCGCTCCAGGAACGCCGCCACCGCCACCTCGTTCGCGGCGTTCAGCACCACCGGCAGCGCCGCCCCGCCGGCGAGGGCCTGGCGGGCGAGCCGCAGGCAGGGAAACCGCTCCGGGTCCGGTGGGAAGAACTCCAGCCGCCCCGCCGCCACGAGATCGAGTGGCGGCAACGGCGCGCTCCACCGCTCGGGGTACGAAAAGGCGTACTGAATCGGCAACTGCATGTCGGTGACACCCAACTGCGCCAGAAACGACCCGTCCCGCAGCTCCACGAGCGAGTGGACGATCGACTGCGGATGCACGACGACGGCCAGTTGATCGGCGGCTGCGCCGAACAGCCAGCGCGCCTCGATCAGCTCCAGCCCCTTGTTCATGAGCGTCGCCGAATCAACCGTGATCTTCGGCCCCATCGACCAGGTGGGATGCCGCAGCGCATCCTCCGGCGTGACGCGCTCCAGCTCGGCGGCGGAACGGCCGCGGAACGGCCCGCCCGATGCGGTCAGGATGTAGCGGACGACATCCTCGCGCGGGCGCCCGTCGACGCACTGGTGGATCGCGTTGTGCTCGCTGTCGACCGGCAGCAGGCTGACGCCATGCCGCTCGGCCGCGTCGACCATCAGCGAGCCCGCCATCACGAGCACTTCCTTGTTGGCGAGCGCGATCGTCTTGCCCGCTTCGATCGCGGCCAGGGTCGCGCCGAGCGCCGCGGTCCCGGACGAGGCGCACAACACCAGGTCGACGTCCGGGTGCGTCGCCACCGCAGTCAGCCCGTCGTCGCCGCAACCCGCCGTGACTCCGTCCGCGAGGGTCCCGGAAGCGCGCAGGCGATCGAGCGCCTCGCGACCGGCGAGCGAGATGACCTGCGGCCGGACTGCCGCCACCTGCGCCGCGAACCGGTCGACGTTGCCGCCTGCCGCCAAGCCGACGACACGCAGCCGGTCGGGGTGGGCCGCGACGACTGCGAGCGCGCTCCGTCCGATCGATCCGGTGGAGCCGAGAATCGCGATCCGCTTCATTTGCGCGTCACCCGGCGCCCAGAACGAACCCATAGTAGACCGGCGCCGCGAACAGAAGCGCGTCGATACGGTCGAGGACGCCGCCGTGGCCCGGAATCAACCCGGAAGCGTCCTTCAGGCCGGACGCCCGTTTCAGGTGCGACTCGAACAGGTCGCCGGCGATGCCGAGCAGCGAAAGCAGCGCGCCGAGCGCTACGCGCTGCGCCAGAGGCAGCGCCGGCATCCACCACGCACCGATGACGGCAAAAGCCGCCGCCGCCACCAGGACGCCGCATATCGCGCCTTCCACGGTTTTCTTCGGACTGACCGCCGGCGCGAGGGGACGGCGACCCAGCGCGCGGCCACCGTAGTACTGCGCGGTATCGCTAGCGGCAATGGTCGCCAGCAGCAGCAGCAGCGTCTCGCGGCCCGCCTCGAGCGCAATCGCAATGACCGCA
This sequence comes from Vicinamibacterales bacterium, assembly GCA_965263055.1. Lineage (GTDB taxonomy): Bacteria > Acidobacteriota > Vicinamibacteria > Vicinamibacterales > UBA8438 > VXRJ01. The sequence goes on from OZ253581.1 coordinate 1,582,869, forward strand.
CCGGTCGGCAGGCCGAGATAGATGAGGGCGAATCCGGCGGCGCCGACTGCCGCCAGCGCACCCTCGCGGCGCCGTTCGGCGAGGGCGGTCAGCGCGATGACCAGACCGCCGGACATCCCGATCAGGGGTAGCGCGCCCGGGGCGAAGCCAACCGCCGCCGCCGTCGCGGCAGTTGCCGCGCCGCTCGGGACCGGGTTGAAGGCCACCCCCGCCGAGCGTGCGAGCCGCGTGTACTCGACGAACGCCAGCAGCAGGAAAACACCCGCCAGCAGAACCGTGGCGACGGGTGGCAGGAACCACACGACACCGAGGATGATCGACACCAGCGCGGCTGCGCTGAGGAGTCGGGTCACGGTGGTGGACTACTGGCCGACCGCTGCCAGTTCTTCCGTGATCCCGCCGTAACGGCGGCTGCGCGTCTGAAAGTCGAGGAGCGCTTGAAGGAAGTGGCGCGCGCGGAAGTCGGGCCAGTACGTATCGGTCACCCAGATCTCGGTGTAGGCGATCTGCCAGAGGAGGAAGTTGCTGACGCGCATTTCGCCGCTCGTCCGGATCAGGAGATCCGGATCGGGCTGTCCCGCCGTGTAGAGCAGGCCCGCGAAGCGTGCCTCGTCGAGCTCCTCCGGGTCGATACCCGCATGGATCGCACGGCGAGCCGCCCTGACGATCTCCGCGCGGCCGCCGTAGTTGAGGGCGATGTTGAAGACCAGTCCGGTATTGCGGCCGGTCCGTTCCTGCGCAGCGTCGAGCTCGTCCCAGACGTCCGAGGGGAGTTCCGCACGGCTGCCGATCAACTGGAAGCGGATGTTGTTGTCCATCAAGGTGGCGAGTTCCAGCCGGAGGTACCGTTTCAGCAGGCCCATCAGCGCCGCCACCTCTGCGGGTGGACGCTTCCAGTTCTCGACGGAGAAGGCGTAGAGCGTCAGCGCTCCCAGGCCGAGCCGCGCGGAGAGCTCCACCGTCTCCCGCACCGCCTCGATCCCCGCAAGGTGTCCCTCCACGCGGGGAAGGCTTCGCTGCGCCGCCCACCGGCCGTTGCCATCCATGATCACCGCGACGTGCGCCGGCAATCGTTCGAAGTCGATCAGCCCCGCCTGGTGGGCTTCGATGGACCCTTCCCGGGTCCAGGCAAGAACGTCGTCACGACCCATCATGACGGTAATGATAATCAAATCGGATCCCGTCGGCGTAGTCGACGGGCGGCGTCGGCGTAGTCGACCGACACCAGGAACAGCCCTTGAGGCGGCGCAGTCGGACCCGCCCGCTCCCGATCGCGCGACGTAAGAACGCCAGCCACGTCGCCGGCCGTGCGGCGCCCGGATCCCACGTCGACAAGTGTGCCGACGATGATCCGCACCATGTGGCGGAGGAAACCGTCACCCGTCACCGTGATCGTCAGACTGGGGGTGTCGAGAAGCGATCCAGGTCCGTGCGGTTCGACGCTGAGGGCGTGGACGGTCCGGACGGTCGACCCCGCGCCGGCACGCGCCCCCTGGAACGCGGCGAAGTCATGGTTGCCGGTGAGCAGCGCCGCTCCGGTCCGCATGGCGGCGAGGTCGAGCGGATCGGTGACGCGCCAGGCATAGCGGCCCAGAAACGGATCGGCGACCCTGCCGGTTTCGATCTGGTAGCGGTAGGTCTTCCGCTTCGCGCCGAACCGAGCATGGAACTGTTCCTCGGCCTCGGCCGCCTGCCGCACGCGGATGGCGAGCGGCAGCTTCGCGTTGAGCGCCCGAACGAGCGCATCGATCTCGATCCGATGCGCCAGCCGCACACTCGCCACCTGCCCGAGCGCATGGACGCCGGCGTCGGTGCGCCCGGCACCGTTCACCGTCACCGGCTGTCCCTCTATTTCGGCCAGCGCGCGCTCAAGCTCACCCTGAATCGATCGCCCGCCCGCCTGCCGTTGCCAACCTACGTAACCGGTGCCGTCGTACGACAGCGTCAGCCTCAGGGTCCGCATCCCATCGACCTACGACCGACCCTGACCCCGCTGTTGCAGTTCCCAGAGCTTCGCGAACTTCAAAAAGACGGAGTAGCTGTTCAGAGTCGAGACGAGAAGGCCCGTGGCGCCGTCGCGGATGCCGCCGCGGAGGAAGTAGTTGCGGATGAACGCAGCGGGCGCCTGCAGGGCGAGGTCGGAGACGCCGGCGCGGCGGCCGTCCCTGCGCATCTGCTCCGCGGCAAGCGTCGTGTAACGGTCCACCGTCTCCAGGTGGTGCGCGATGTTACGGTACGGGTCGTGTTCCAACTCTCCCCGCAGGCGGCCCGGGGGGCCGTCCAGCGCGACCGACTCGTGGACGAGCACCTCCTTCCAGCGCGCGTGGCGGCGATCGTAGAGGCGCAGTTGCGAATCGGGGTACCAGTCGGTGCTCCGGATCCAGCGGCCGAGGTAGCGGGTGACGCGCGGGATGCGGTAACCGTGCGCCGACGGGCTGGAGGCGAGCAGTGCGCGGATCTCGTCCGCGAGCGCCGGCGTGACCCGCTCGTCGGCGTCGAGCGACAGCACCCAGTCGTTCGCGGCGAGCGCCGTAGCGTGGTTCTTTTGTGCGGCGTAGCCTTCCCACCGGCGCGTCTCGACCCGGGCGCCCGCCTCCTGCGCGATCTGGATCGTCTCGTCGATGCTGCCGGAATCGACGACGACGCGCTCGTCCGCCCAGGCGACCGACGCCAGCGCCTCCCGGATATTGGCCGCCTCGTCCCGGGCAATGATGACGACCGACAGGCAGGGCATCGGCGCGCGTCAGTATACTTGCCGTCCCATGCAGCCGAGCGAGGTGCTCCAGCGATTCCGTAGCGCTGGAGCACTGCTCGAGGGGCACTTCGAGCTCTCGTCCGGCCTTCACAGCCCCGGCTACCTGCAGTGCGCCCTGGTGCTGCAGCACCCGGCGCAGGCGGAGGCGCTCGGCGCGGCAATTGCAGGACAGGTGCGCGATCTCGCACCCTCCGTGGTGCTGTCGCCGGCGCTGGGCGGCGTCGTTATCGGCCAGGAAGTGGCACGCGCGCTCGGCGTCCGCGCCATCTTCGCCGAGCGGCAGGGCGGCGCATTGACGCTGCGGCGCGGCTTCACGCTCGCTGCCGGGGAGCGGGTGCTGGCGGTGGAGGATGTCGTCACCACCGGCGGCTCGACGCGCGAGACGATCGATGTAGCGCGCGCGGCGGGGGCCGACATCGTGGGGGCGGCCGCCATCATCGATCGTAGTGGCGCCACCGCCGGCTTCGATGTTCCCTTCCGCGCCCTCGCCACCGTTGCCTACCCCGCCCTGGAGCCGTCCGACTGCCCCCAGTGCGCCACGGGCGAGCCTGCAGTCCAGCCAGGCTCCCGTCCTCGCGCGCAGGCCTGATGGTCTCCCTCCATCTCGATACGGCCCGGACCTGGCGCGGCGGACAGCAGCAGGTGTTGCTGACGGTGCTGGGGCTGCGCCGGCTCGGCCAGCGGGCGGTGCTGGCGGCTCATCCGGAGGGGGAGCTCATCAGGCGCGCGCAGGCCGGCAATGGACACGACCTGTTTCCGCTCGCCCCGCGGTCAGAGACGGATCTGCGTGCCGGGTGGAAACTCGCCGGGTTGCTGCGCGAGATCCAGCCCGACGTGATCCATGCGCATGACGCCCACGCGGTAGCGGCGGCGGCGCTTGCGATGTCGATCGCGCGAGGCCGGGCGTCGGCGGTGCGAAAGCGCGAGGCGGCGACCGGCAGCATCCGCATGCGCGGGCTGACGGCGCTGCTGGCGTCGCGACGGGTCGATTTCCCGGTCCGGCGGAACGCGTTTTCCCGCTGGAAGTACCAGCAGGTGGACCGTTTCATCTGTGCGTCGCGGGCGATCCAGACGATTCTGATGCGCGGCGGGGTGCCCGGCGAGCGGACGGTCGTTGTGTACGAGGGGGTGGACGTGGAACGGATCGAGGCCGCACCGCGGCTCGACCTGCATCGCGCATTCCAGTTGCCGGCCGGATGCCCCGTCGTCGGCAACGTCGGGGCGCTGGTGTCCCACAAGGGACAGGTCGGACTGGTGGACGCGGTGGCGCTCCTGGTGAGCGACGTGCCGGACGTTCGGGTTCTGATCGTCGGCGAGGGCGAGCTGCGGAGCGCGCTGGAGCGGCGGATCCGCCACCACCACCTGGAAGCGCACGTCATCCTGACCGGGTTCCGCGACAACATTCCTTCGTTATTGCACGGGCTCGACCTGTTCGTCATGAGCTCGGTCACCGAGGGGCTCGGAACGTCGGTGCTCGATGCGATGTCGGCGGGCCTGCCGGTGGTCGGGACGCGCGCCGGCGGTATTCCCGAGAGCATCGTCGACGGCGAGACCGGCCTGCTCGTCCCGGCGCGCGATCCGGCGGCGATTGCGCACGCAATGGCCCGGATGCTGCTCGACCACGACGCCCGGCGCGCGTTCGGTGAGGCGGGACAGCGACGCGCGCGCGCGCGATTCAGCGCCGGCCGGATGGTGGACGAAACCGCCGCGGTCTACGCCGCCGCGGCCGGCACCAGTCGCTCAGCGGACAGTCCGCGCTCCCGCGCGGCTCCCTGAAGCCGCAGCGGTTGAGCATGCCGAGGTGGCAGAGCGCGAAGTCGTACTTCACCGGATCGTCCGGGTCGAGGCGACGGAGCGAGGCGGTGATCTCGCGCGCCATCGGCAGCCCCGGGCTCCGGTAGCGGGTGAGGCCGAGGCACTGCCCGACCCGGCTGACGTGGACGTCGAGCGGCACGATCAACTGCGCCCGGCGGACGCCGCGCCAGGCGCCCACGTCGAGGCGGTCGCGCCGCACCATCCAGCGGAGATAGAGATTGACCCGCTTGCAGGCGCTCCCCTTTGCCGGGCGGGGGAAGAAATAGGCGACACTCCGCCGCGCCGCGGCGGCGCCCGCGTGCGCCCTGTCACGGTCGCACGCCCGATAGATGTCGTCGAGGCCCTCAGTCGACAGCGCACGCTCGGAAAAGCGATCGATGGCGCCGGCAACGTCCACCGCGTCCGGGTCGTACCCCGAGAGGAAGCACGCTTCGATCGATCCGTACGTCTCGATCGTCCGCCGGAGGATCCAGAGCAGCGCGACGAGGTCGGCGCCGCGCGCCCAGCGGTGCGTGATGGCGCCGACCGCTTCGGCGTCACGCCACGGATCGAACCCCCGCACGAAACGGCCGGGCGATCCCGCCATCGCGCCGAGCAGGGCGTCGACGGACCGCAGCACGCTCGCCACCCGGCCGAAGGCGAGTGCGGCGGCGCAATAGCCGGCCACCTCCAGATCGCGCGGGTCGCGGTAACGGCGTACCCGGTGAATTGGATCATCGATGTCCGTCCGGCGCTCGAACTGCCGGTAGACCTGGTCGAGCGCATGCCGCGCCGCGGGCGGGAGCGGACGGAGCGGGGAGCGGCCGCGCACGCGCGTCACGGCGCCGGCCAGGCGATGGCGGCGGCGCCCGGCGCGGCGTCGTTCGAATAGACGACGCGCCCGTCCACCACGGTGGCGGCGACGGCGCCCCGCAACCGCCAGCCGTCGAACGGCGTGTTGCGTGCCTTGGAACGGAACGTGTCGGCCGCGACCTCGATCTCCGTGCCGGGGGCGAGGATCGTGATGTCGGCGGCCGAGCCGGTGGCCAACGTTCCGCCCGGGATCCCCAGAATGCGCGCCGGGTTACAGGTATAGAGCTCCACCATCCGCCGGAGCGGAACGACGCCGCGGTGGACCAGCCGATCGAGGGTGAGGGAGACCGCGGTCTCCAGACCGATGATGCCGAACGGCGCCTCCTCGAACTCGCGCGCCTTCTCGTCGGCATGGTGCGGCGCGTGATCGGTCGCGATCGCATCGATTGTTCCGTCGGCAAGGCCGGCCAGCATGGCGTCGCGATCGGCGGCGGCACGAAGCGGCGGGTTCATCTTGTAGTCGGTGTCGTACCGGAGATCCTCGTCGGTCAGGATGAAATGGTGCGGCGTCACCTCGCACGTCGCGGGCACGCCACGGGCCTTTCCGTCGCTCACCGCGCGGAGCGACGCGGCGGCGCTCATGTGCGCGACGTGGTACGGGCCGCCGGTCAGGCCACTCAGGCTGACGTCGCGCGCCACCATGATCGATTCCGTCTCCGCCGGCTGACCACGCAAACCCAACTGCGCCGCACGGAATCCTTCGTGCACGCTGCAGCCGTCAGCCAGCGTCGGATCCTCACAGTGGTTGATCACCGGCAGGCCGACCATCGCGGCGTACTCCAGTGCGCGCCGCATCATCAGCGCGCTCGCCACCGGATGGCCATCGTCACTGATGCCGACGCAGCCCGCATCGCGCAGCGTCGCCACCTCGGTCATCTGCTCGCCGGCGGAGCCTACCGAGACGGCGCCAATCGGATAGACGCGCGCCAGGTTCGCTTCGGCCGCCTTCCGGAGGATCTGTTCGGTAACGCCGGCGTGATCGTTCACGGGGTCCGTGTTCGGCATGCAGGCGACGGCCGTGAAGCCGCCCGCCACCGCGGCGGCGGCGCCGGTCGCCACGGTCTCCTTGTGCGTCTGCCCCGGCTCGCGCAGGTGGACGTGCATGTCGATGAAGCCGGGACAGACAACGAGGCCGGACGGCAGGTCGACGACGGTCGCACCGTCGACCGGAAGCAGATCCGCGCCGATCGCGGCGATGACGCCGTCCGTCATCAGGATGTCGGCCCTGCCGTCGATCGACTGGAAAGGATCGACGACGTGCCCCCCTCTCAGGAGGATCGCGCCATTGCCCGCCGGCTGGTTCGGCGGCGTCACTCCTCTCCCCCGCCGAGTGCGCTGCCGGCCAGCAGGTAGAGGACCGCCATCCGCACAGCGACGCCGTTCGCCACCTGATCAAGGATTACCGAGAAGGGCCCGTCCGCCACCTCGGAAGCTATCTCGACACCGCGGTTCATCGGCCCGGGATGCATCACGATGACATCCGGGTTCGCCCGGGCGAGTCGCGCCGCGGTCATACCGAACAGCGCGAAGTACTCCCGGAGCGACGGGAAGAAGTGGCCACGCATCCGCTCGATCTGCACGCGGAGCAGCATGACGACATCGGCATCCTCCACCGCCTCCTCCACCGACGTCGTGGCGCGGACGCCGAACCGCTCGGCATCCGGCAGCATGAGCGTCCGCGGCCCGCAGACGCACACCTCCGCGCCAAGCGCTGTGAGTGCAACAATGTTCGACCGGAGCACCCGGCTGTGCAGCAGGTCGCCGACGATCGCTACCTTCAGTCCTTCGACGCGTCCCTTCCGCTCGCGGATAGTGAACGCGTCGAGCAGCGCCTGGGTCGGATGCTCGTGCATTCCGTCACCCGCGTTGACGACCCGCGCGTCGCACGTCTCGGCAAGCAGTTGGCACGCACCCGATGCGCCGTGGCGGACAACGATCATCGCGGGGTCCATCGCCTGCAGGTTCCGCGCCGTGTCGACCAGCGTCTCCCCCTTCAGCAGACTGGAGGCTCCGCCCGCGATGCTCACCGTATCGGCGCTCAGCCGCTTCTCCGCGATCTCGAACGACATGCGCGTGCGCGTGCTCGGCTCGAGAAACAGATTGACGACCGTGACGCCGCGCAGCGCCGGCACTTTCTTGATGCGTCGCGTGCCCACTTCCTTCATCGCCTCGGCGGAATCGAGGATGAGGAGCAGCTCTTCGCGGCTCAGGTCGGCGATGCTCAGCAGGTGCTTCGAGCGGAGCCGGTCGGCGGTGCCGATGGGGGCGCCGGCCACCCGATCCGCCGGCGCCGTCAGATCGAGGAGGCCGCCACTGCCCCAGCCCGCCCGGGCTTCGATACTCATCACGTCTCCCCACGCACTTCGTCGTCGTCGAGGTCGTTCAGTTTCTCCACGCGCACTTCGTCGATGCCGTCTTCTTCCTGCAGCAACACCTCGACACTCTCGCGGCGCGCGGTGGGGACGTTCTTTCCCACGTAGTCCGCCTTGATCGGCAGTTCACGATGCCCACGGTCGACCAGCACCACCAGTTGGATAGCCCGCGGGCGGCCAAAGTCGATGATGGCGTCGAGAGCGGCGCGGATGGTCCGCCCGGTGAACAGCACGTCGTCCACCAGCACCACGCGCCGGTCGTCGAGCGAGAAGGGAATTTCCGTGCGGTGAAGCACCGGCTGCGGCCCGAGCGCCTGGTGCATCAGGTCGTCGCGGTACAACGTGATGTCCAGCGAGCCGGTCGGTATTTCCTGCCCGGTGATCTCGCGAAGGAGCCGGGCCAGCCGGTCCGCGACATGGACGCCGCGGCGGCGGATGCCGATCAGCGCGAGATCGTCGGCGCCCCGATTCCGCTCGACGACCTCATGGGCGATCCGCGTCAGCGCATGGCCGATGCGGTCCGTCGCCATCACTACCGGCATCGTCACCTCTTTGCGGCCTCGCCGGACCGCGATTAAAGAGTCGCTCCGATGGTACCACAGGTTCGCCCCGGTATACTCGCGGCGTGTTGCCTCCCCTCGATCTCGATGCCGCGGTGCTCGCGAACCATCGACTGTCCGGCATCTACAACGTGCTGGAACTCGACGCGCCGGCGATTGCGGAGCGAACGCAGCCGGGACAGTTCGTGATGGTGAAACGGGCGCTCGGGCGGGAACCCCTGTTGCGGAGGCCTTTCTCGGTATTCGAAGTGCTGTGTGACGGCGACGGGACGGTACGGGGACTGTCGTTGTTGAGCAAGGCGATCGGGACGGTGACGCGGGAGCTGTTCGCGATCGAGCCAGGTGAACGGATTCGCTGCCTCGGGCCGCTCGGGCGTTCGTTCACGCTGGTCGACCCCCCGGCGGGCGCCTGGATGGTGGCGGGCGGCGTCGGGCTGGCGCCGTTCGCGACGCTGGCGGAGCAGTTGCGGGTACGGGGCGTCGAGACCACGCTTTTCTATGGCGGGCGATCGGCGGACGACCTGTACCGCCTACCGTTCTTCGAAGCGCTCGGCGTCCGCGTGGTGTTGGCGACGGAAGACGGGACGCGCGGCGAAGCGGGACGCGTGACCGTGCCTTTGCAACGGGAACTCGCGGCGGCCGCCGCTGGCCGGCAGTCCGTGCAGATATACGCCTGCGGACCGACTCCGATGATGCGGGCCGTGGCGGCGCTGATGACGACCGGCGGCGCTGGACGTCAGTTCAGCCTCGAGGTGTCGCTCGAGCCGGTGATGGGATGCGGTATGGGCGGTTGCTACAGTTGCGTCGTGCCGGTGACGGGGAACGGCGCCCGCTACGTACGCGGCTGCGTGGACGGACCGGTCTTCGAGGGAACGCGAGTCGCGTGGGCCGACCTGACCTGAGCGTCGACGTCGCCGGCCTCCGCCTGACCAATCCGATCATCGCGGCGAGTGGCTGCTTCGGCTACGGTGTCGAGTACGCCCATCTGGTCGATCTCGCATCGCTCGGCGGAGTGGCGGTGAAGGGACTGTTCCTCGAACCGCGCTATGGGCATCCTCCTCCCCGCATCGTCGAAACCCCGGCCGGCATGCTGAACGCGATCGGCCTGCAGGGGATTGGCGTCCGCCGCTTCGTCGATGAGAAGCTGCCGGCACTGCGCGACGCGGGCGCCACGGTCATCGTCAACATCTGTGGTTCGACGGTCGCCGAGTACGCGGAGCTGGCGCGGATCCTTTCGGACGCCGACGGGGTGGCGGCCATCGAGATAAACATCTCGTGTCCCAACATCAACGAGGGAGGACATACGTTCGGCTGCAGCGCGCAGGGCGTCGGCGGCGTCGTGCAGGCCGTCCGGGCGGCGACACCGCTGCCGATCATTCCGAAGCTGACGCCGAACGTGACCGACATCGCGGCGATGGCGCGGGCAGCGGAAGACGCCGGGGCGGACGCCGTATCGCTGGTGAACACCTTCCTGGCGATGGCCATTGATGTCGAGACGCGGCGGCCGCTCCTTTCGAATGTTGTCGGCGGGCTGAGCGGGCCGGCGATCCGGCCGATAGCGGTGCGCATGGTGTACGAGTGCCGGGCGGCAATCCGCGTGCCGATCATCGGGATGGGCGGCATCGCAAGTGCTCGGGACGTAGTGGAATTCCTGATCGCCGGGGCGAGCGCGGTACAGGTGGGAACGGCGAACTTCGAAGATCCGGGGATCTGGCCGAAGCTGACGGAAGGTCTGGTCGAGTACCTCAAGCGGCACGGGTGTGCCGGGGTGACGGAGCTTGTCGGAACCGTCGACCTGACGGGACGGGAAACCGCCTGGGTCAGTTCGTAATGGCGCGCACGGCCAACACGCACGCCATTCAGGCGCGCTAGAGATGCCGGATCCCCAGTCCGGGGTCTACTTCGCCGTGACCGCGAAGTGGCCGCGACGGTTGCGAGACCAGCAACCCTCGTGGCTGTCGGTGCAGAAAGGCGACTCTTCGCCGCGGGTTACAACCTGCACGCGGCTCGCCTGAATCCCCAGGCTGACGAGGTAGTCGCGCACCGCGTTGGCGCGCGAATCCCCCAGCGCGAGGTTGTACTCGTTGGTGCCCCGCTCATCGCAATGTCCCTCGACGCGAATCCGCGTCGACGGCCACATCCGCATCCAGTCAGCATTCCGCTGCAGGATGGTGCGCGCCTCCGGCAGGATCTCGGATTCGTCGTAATTGAAGAAGACCGGATCAAGCGGCGCCGTGCTGTTGAGCTCGTCGAGTGACATCCGCTCGAATAACTCTTCCGGAGTCAGCGGCGCGGGAGGCGGCGGCGGCGGTGGTGGCGGAGGCGGAGGTGGCGGCGGCGGCGGCGGCGGCGCCGGCGGTGGTGGCGGAGGCGGAGGTTCTGGCGGCGGATTCCCGCCACATGCCACGGCGCCAAGCACCAATATGGCGCTCAGCCCAACTGCGATTAGGTATCGCCAAGCTGCTCTCATGGTTTGATCTCCAGCGTTCAGCGTCCCTCGTCTCCCGCCCTGTACACTCAGGTCGGGCGGCCGGCGGCGCCTGAGAGAGCCCGCCGTCAAGGGCGCAAGGTTACAGACTTTGACCAAAGCATGTCAATCGCCATCCGGGAACAGACATGGGGGGTGATCCCGGACACCGGAGCAGCCGATAAGCCGGGCAATGGCTCCCTCTGCCGCGGCGCCCAAGACCGTCCTTGTCGCCAACCCGGCGGATGCGGTTCGGGATCGCTTCTCGGCGGCCCTGAAGGGAGCCGGCCACACGACGATCGGCATCGGAAGCGAGCCGGAGCTCCTGTCCTGCCTGCGCGACCGGACCGACCCGATTGACCTGCTGGTGGTCGACCTGCGGCTCGGCCGTCCCGGCGGCGTCGACCTGGTCCGGTCGATCCGTTCGCTGAAGAGCGGCCAGTGGCCGATCCTGGTGTTCAGCGGATCGATCACCACGGCTGGCGAGGTGCGCGACCTCGCGGCGCTGGGCATTCACGGTTACGTCAACGAGCACAGCGGCGCAGAACGAATCGTCCCTTCACTGGCGCCCCACCTCTTCCCCGACAGCTTCAACCGACGGATCAGTCCCCGTGTCCGGCTCGGCATACCGGTCACCTGCCGGGTGGAGGGAACGATTACCGCCGCCTTCATGCTGAATCTGGGCAAGGGTGGAATCGGAGTGCGGACGATGACGCCGCCTGAAACCGGCACGGCCGTCTCCGTCCGCTTTCGCCTGCCAGGGGCGGAGCACGATTTCGAGATGGAGGCGCGCGTTGCCTGGAGCGATCAGCGGCTCGGCATGGGGCTGCAGTTCGAGCGGGTCTCGGCGTCGGATCAGGCGGCGATCGACCGCTTCATCGACCGTCACGATACCGGCGGCGCGGACGTTGACACTCTGCTGGACTTCTGACTACGCTTTTTGTCTGTTTCTTGGCGCTGCCCACGTTGCAGGCAGTTCCGGTCCATCTCGGCGAATCCGAACCGTTGTTGGTGAAAGAGGTGTGACGCCGTGATCGAAGTCCAACACGTCACGAAGCACTACGGCCCGGTGGCCGCGGTCAACGACGTCAGCTTCCGGGTGGAGAAGGGGCAGATCCTTGGATTCCTCGGCCCGAACGGGGCCGGGAAGACCACCACGATGCGGGTGCTGACCGGCTGCGTGCCGCCCAGCGGCGGGACCGCGAAGATTGCAGGCTTCGACGTGATCGACCAGCCGATCGAAGCGAAGCGGCGGACCGGGTACCTGCCCGAGACGCCGCCGCTTTACCCCGACATGACGGTGCGTGAGTACCTCACCTTCTGCGCGCGCATAAACGGATTGCCGTCGTCCGAACGGAAGCGCCGGATCGACGAGGCAATGGCGCGGACCAGCGTCGCCGACATGGTGGATCGCCACTGCGGCAAGCTCTCGAAGGGCTACCGGCAGCGCGTCGGTCTGGCCCAGGCCATTCTCCACAACCCCGATGTCCTCGTCCTGGACGAGCCGACCGCCGGGCTGGATCCGAAGCAGATCATCGAGACGCGCGAGTTGATCAAGGCGCTCGCGGGCGACCACACGATCATCCTCAGCACGCACATCCTTCCCGAGGTGTCGCAGACGTGCGAGCGGGTGGTGATCATCAACCGCGGAAAGGTGGTGGCGGAGGATACGCCCGATAACCTGACGGGGCGCCTGCAGGGCTCCGAGACCGTCCGGCTGCGGATCGATGCGGGTGGTGCGGATCCGGAAGCGGCGCTGCGCGGGACGCCAGGTGTGGCGGCGGTTAGCGTCGACGCCCCGGACGGCGACGGCATGCTGGTAGCAGTGCAGGCGGAATCGGGCGCCGACATCCGGCGTGCGCTCGCCAACACGGTCGTGACCAGCGGCTGGGGCCTGCTGGAACTGACGCGCGCGCGCCTGAGCCTGGAGGAAGTCTTCCTGGAGCTGACGACCGAGGAAGCAGATGAGCCGGCCGCGGGTGAGACCGCGCAGGACGACGACGGGGCAGAGCAGACACCAGCGGCCAGCACGGATGGGGAGCAGAACCATGACTAACGTCCTCGCGATCGCGCAAAAGGAGTTGCGCGGCTATTTCGTCTCGCCGATCGCGTACGTCGTGGTTGGCTTCTTTGCCCTGCTGTACGGCTACTTCTACATTGCCAGCCTCAGCTTCATGGTGCAGTTCAGCGCGCAGGCGGGATGCTCGGCGGGGGGCCGCAGACGATCAACATCAACGAGTTCATGATCCGGCCCCTGCTCGCGAACACGTCGATCGTGATGATGTTCACCCTTCCCTTCCTGACCGCGCGCGCCTACGCTGAAGAGAAGCGTTCCGGCACCATCGAGCTGTTGCTCACCTCGCCGCTGACCGACCTCCAGATCATTCTCGGCAAGTTCCTGGGCGCGATGGCGCTCTTCACGCTGATGCTGGCGGTGACCGGCGTTCACATAATCATCCTGTTCGTCTACGGCGAGCCGGAACTCGGGCCGATCCTGAGCGGGTACCTCGGTCTCTTTCTGATGGGGGCGTCGTTCGTTTCGCTCGGGCTGCTGGTGTCCAGTACGACACGGAACCAGATCGTGGCGGGGGTGGTCACTTTCTCGCTCGTGCTCCTCTTCTTCGTCATGGACTGGATGGCGGATTCGGCCGGGCCGGTGGCCGGCGCCGTCATGCGCGCGCTGGCGATTCGGGCGCCGTTCGACGACTTCGCGCAGGGCGTGATCGATACCGCGCATCTCGCCTACTACCTCAGCTTCATCGTGTTCGGCCTGTTCCTGACGGCGAAGTCGGTCGACAGTGAGCGGTGGCGCGCGTAATACCTAGACCAGACAGACGATTAACGATGCTGAACAGGATTCTCGGAGCGCTCGGCTGGATGGGCGTCGCCCTGGTGTTCGCGGGGGTCGCCGTCCGCTTCCTTCTCCCGGAGCAGCAGGAGCTCTGGTACTGGCTGGCCGTCGCCGGCCTCGTCCTGGTGGTGGCCCACACCGCGACGCAGTGGCGCGAGATTCTCGCGTTCGCCGGGCAGCGGCAGGCGCGCGCCGGTGCGATCGCCACGACCGGTATCGTGCTGGCGCTCGGCATCGTGGTCGCCGCCAACTTCATCCTCTCGCGACAGAACCGGCGCTGGGACCTGACCGCGGCGCAGCAGTACTCCCTGTCGGATCAGACCCGCCGCGTCGTGGAATCGCTTGAATCGCCGGTCAACGTGCTCGTTTTCGCCAGGGAGGCAGAGTTCCCCCGCTACCGTGACCGGTTCGACGAGTACCAGTACATCTCGTCACAGGTGGAGGTGGAGTACATCGACGTCGACCAAAGCCCGGCGCGGGCGCGGCAGTACGAGGTGGACGTCTACGGGACGGTCATTTTCGAATACGAAGGGCGGATCGAACGAACCACCACAGACACCGAGCAGGAACTGACCAACGCGCTGATCAAGGTGGTGGAGGGAGAGGAACGGACCGTCTATTTCGTCCAGGGACATGGCGAGGCGGACCCCGAGGGTGATCAGCGCGACGGCTATCGCGCCGTGACCGGCGCGCTGGAACGGGACAACTTCCGCATCGAGACGATCGTGCTGGCTCAGGCAACCGAAGTGCCCCCGGACGCCACGGTTATCGTTGTCGCAGGGCCCGACACCGACCTGCTGCCGGGCGAGACCGACCTGTTGCGCGACTATCTGGAAGGCGGCGGCAAGCTGCTTCTCCTGCTTGACCCGCCCGAGACGAACGACGACCCGCCGAAGCCGAACCTGGAGGCGCTCGCCGCCGAATGGGGTATCGAGATTGGCAACGACGTGGTGGTCGATGCGAGCGGCGTCGGCCAACTCCTCGGAACCGACGCGTCGGTGCCCGTCGCCGCCACGTATCCGCCGCACGCGATTACGGAGAACTTCGCCCTGCTGACCGCTTTTCCGCTCGCCCGCTCGGTCCGGCCGGTGGCCGGGGGTACCAACGGGCGGACCGCCGAGGCGATCGTGCAGACGAGCGAACGGAGCTGGGCGGAGGCCGACCTGAGCCAGCTCCGGACCGGCGAAGTGACGCTGGACGAACCGGCGGGCGACCGGCCCGGGCCGGTCACCATCGCGGCCGTTGTGTCGCAGACCGTGGAGCGGCCGGACGCGGAGGAAACGGACGAATCGGCAGACGGTGCCACGGCGGACGAGGGCGAAGGCGGTGACGACGCCGCTGACGACCCGCCGCTCCAGGCGCGCCTCGCCGTCTTCGGCGACTCCGACTTCGCCTCGAACGCCGCGGTCGGCATCCAGGGAAACCGTGATCTGTTGCTCAACGTCGTGAACTGGCTGGCGCAACAGGAGAACCTGATCGCGATCCGGCCGCGCGAGCCGGAGGATCGGCGGATCACGTTGACCGCCGATCAGCAGACGCGCATCTACTGGCTGGCGCTGGCGATCGTGCCGGGGGGCATCCTGGCGCTCGGCTTCCTGTCGTGGTGGACCCGGCGCGGGTAGCGGAAACGACTTAGCCATGCGAGGCCTCCGGTCCACGTTGGTGCTGCTGGTGGCGTTCCTCGTCATCGGCGGCTACGCCTGGTTCGTGGAGCGCGAACGACCGCCCGCCTCGGAAGGCGACCCGCCCGAGCAGGCGTTCGGCGATCTCGAGGCAGACGCGATCACCGCGCTCACCGTCACCGCCGACAACGGCGACGTGACCGAGCTGTCGCGCGCGGGTGAAGGCGTGAACGACTGGACCGTGACGTCGCCGATCGATGCGCCGGCCGACAGCAACGCGGCGACCTCGATCGCCAGCAGCGTGGCCGCTCTGGAGATCCGGCGCGTCGTCCAGGAAACCGTCGTGGATCTTTCCCCCTTCGGCCTCGCGCCCCCGGCGTTCAGCGTGACTTTCACCACGGCAGACGCCGAGCCGCGCACCGTCGCGGTGGGAGACGAGACCCCGACCGGCGGCGAACGCTATGCCACGATCGGTGACGGGCGCCTGCTGCTGATTCCCGGTTTCCTGGATTCGACGCTCAACCGAGACACCTTCGACCTGCGCGACCGGTCTGTACTGGAGTTCACCGGTCCTGACACGACGTCGCTCACGATCGAGCATGCCGCCGCGCCCGCCGACGGCCAGGTGGAGGGGACACTCCGCTTCGCAAGGGCGGAGGGAGACTGGCGGCTCGTCGAGCCGCTCGACGTCCGCGCCGACTTCGGCCTGGTGGAAGCACTCGTCGGAAGAGTCGGATCGGCCGAGATGCTGGCTGTCGTCGAGGAAGCGGCCGAGGGGGAAGCACTCGCGCCATACGGCCTCGATACGCCGCGCGCGAGTGTCGCGATTGCGGTGGCGGGCGAGACGCACACGCTGTTGGTCGGCAACGAGACCCCGGAGATGACGGTCTGGGCACGTGACGCCTCACGCCGGCTGGTCTTCACGGTCGACGCCGCAATGGTGGATGAGTTGCTGCGCGGCGCCGACACCTACCGGCAAACCGACCTGTTCGACTTCCGGCCGTTCAACGTCACCGAGCTGTTGATCGAGCGTGAAGGCCGGACGATCCGATTCGAGAAGGAACTCCCGCCCGGCGGCGACGACAATACGGATGCGCCGCTGATTTCGACGGCCGCCGATGTCTGGCGCCGCGTCGAACCATCCTCCGCGGAGGTCGAACGGACCGAGATGGACGCCCTGCTCCGCGGGCTCTCGAACCTGTCGGCGAATGGATTCACGGCAAGCCGTGACGGCCTCGGCCTCGACGACCCCACATTGAGGGTCACCGCCACGTTCGGCGACGGCGAGACGGAAACGGCGCTCATTCACCGGACCGACGAGGCCGCGCATGGCGCACACGGCGACGAGCCGGGCGCCGGGGTACTCGACGTCGTCGCGGTGGACACGGCCATAGGGGCGCTCGACGCGCTCGACCCGAACGTGCCGGCAGGGTAAGCCGTGCACGCGGTCACTCGGCTCCGGTTCGCCGGCTCCTTCGCAGCAATCGTGCTCCTGGTGACGGGCTGTGTCGTACGGCGACCGCCCGAGACCGCCACCATCCCCGGCGCCGCCGGCTTCCCGGGCAGCACAATACCCGAAAGCGTCGCGGACGTCGGCGCCGACACGCGGCTCGGTTCGATCCTCGATGCGATCTTCAGTGACGGCGCCCTCGGCCCGGTGGTCTGGAGCGTGGAGGTGCGCGCGCTCCCGAACGAGACGCTCTACGCCCGCAACCGGCAACTCCTGCTGACGCCCGCCTCTACCATGAAGGTGGTTACCCTGGCCGCCGCCGCCGAGCGGCTCGGCTGGGATCATCGCTTCGAGACGACTCTCTGGGCGGCGGGTGAGATCCGCCGCGGCACGATCGAGGGCGACCTGGTCGTGCGGGGCACGGGCGATCCGACGATCAACGCGCCGGGAACGGAGAATCTCTTCGCTCGCTGGGCTGCCGAGCTACGCGCACGGGGAATCACCCGGATTGCTGGACGCATCGTCGGCGACGACGATGTGTTCGATGGCGGCAAGCGCGGCGAGGATGCCACCGGTCTGGGCGCCGGCTGGGCGTGGGACGACCTGGCCCTTGCCTTCGCAGCGCCCGCCGGTGCGCTGCAGCAGCACGAGAACGTGGTGGATGTCGCTGTCTCGCCGGCCGACAGGCCCGGCAGTCCGGCTCGGATTGAGATCCGCGCTCCGGGGATAACCCCCGGTTTGGCGAGCGGCGTCACCCTGATCAACCAGGCGGTGACGCGAGCGTCCGGCGGCGAGACGGATATCCGGCTGAGCCGGCGGCCGGATGGCGAGGCGCTGATAGTCACCGGGGAGATTCCGCTCGGCGCGCCGCCAGTCGTCCGGACCGGGGCGATATCCAATCCGACCCTGTTCTTCGTGCAGGGGCTGCGGACAGCGCTACGACAGGCGGGTGTCGAGGTGGACGGCGAAGCGATCGACATCGATCAGTTCGATCCCGCGGTGAAGCAGACCCTGCGTCAACGGCTGAGGCCGCTCATCCGGCACGAATCGGAGCCGCTGTCGACGGTTGCCGTCGGACTGATGAAGCGGAGCCAGAACCTGTACGCCGAGTCGCTGCTGCAGCATCTGGGCGCGGTCGCCGGGGGGACCGGTGACGCGGGGCCTGCCGCGGCGGCGGCGGTGCTGCAGGAGTGGGGCATCGGCGGATCGCAGGCGATCATCGCGGACGGGTCAGGGCTCTCCCGCTACAACGCGCTCAGTGCCGCCGGACTGTTGGGGGTGCTGGCGCGAATATGGCGCGACCCCAGCCATCGCGAACGTTTCGTCGGCACGCTCCCGGTCGCGGGCCGAGACGGCACGCTGCGCAGCCGAATGGTCGGCAGCGCAGCGGAGGGCGTGGTACGGGCGAAGACCGGTTCGATGACACGCGTCCGCGCACTGGCAGGCTACGTCGCACCCGTGGAAGGCGAGCCGATCGCGTTCGCGATCCTGGCGAACAACTACACCGTCCCGTCCGAAGAGGTGACACGGGCCATCGACGACGCGGTCGTCGCGATCGCCGCCTACGCCCGGCCCTGAACGGGCGCCGGCGCCGAGGGCAAGGTCCCGACGATTCCGCGCGCCGTGCCGCTTCGCTCGCGGGCCAGCCGGCTGAGCGCAACCAGCTACCGCGCGGCGATCGGATCGGCGACGCCCGCCTCGGCAAAGCCCCGCGCGCGAAGGCGGCAACTGTCACACCGCCCGCACGGCCGGCCGTCGGACGCCGGGTCGTAGCAACTGTGCGTCAGCCCGTAATCGAGGTCCAGCGCCATGCCGCGCCGGACAATCTCCGCCTTCGTCATCGCGATCAGCGGCGCGTGGACGCGGAAGCGCGCCCCCTCGACCCCCGCCCTCGTCGCCAGCGCCGCGAGCCCCTCGAACGCCCGGATGTACTCCGGCCGGCAGTCGGGATAACCGGAGTAGTCGAGGGCGTTGACTCCAATCACCAGGTCGGTCGTGCCGAGCGACTCCGCCCAGGCGAGCGCGAGGGTCAGCAGCACCGTGTTGCGCGCCGGGACGTACGTCGGAGGGATCGCGCCGTCGTCAAGCGGCCGGTCCTTGGGTACCTCCCCAGTGCCGGTCAGCGCCGATCCTCCCATCGCGGAGAGATCAACCGGCAGTTCCAGGTGCGCATCGACACCCAGCGCCGCGGCGACGCGCCGCGCCGCCTCGATCTCCTGCGCGTGCACTTGGCCGTAGCGGACCGTCAGGGCATGGAGCGCGAAGCCGTCCGCTCTCACGATTGCGCCGGCGGTGTACGAATCGAGGCCGCCGCTCAGCAGGATGACCGCGTGACGGCCAACGGGGTCAGACGCCACGGGTTTCCGCGCCCCACAGGTACTTGTGCAACTGTACCTGCATGCGCGCCGGCAGGTGATCTTCCAACACCCACGCGGACAGCAACGCAGGCTCCAGTTCGCCGTGGACTGGCGAAAAGAGCACTGCGCCGCAACGCCGGTCGAGCTGATGCTCCCGGACGACGTCACGCGCAAACTCGTAGTCGACCCGGTCGGCGATCACGAACTTCACCTCGTCGTGTGCCGCAAGACGCTCCAGGTTGTACCAGTCGTTCCGATCCGATTCACCGCTGCCGGGGCACTTGACGTCGACCACCTTGACGACGTCGCGCGGCACCTCCGAGATATCGATGTGGCCGCCGGTCTCTAACAGCACCGTCTTGCCACCGTCCAGCAGCCGCTGCATCAGGGGGTACACCTCCGCCTGCAGGAGCGGCTCGCCGCCGGTGATTTCGACCAGCGGACAGTTGTACGCCTCGACGCGCTCCAGGATGTCGTCCACGGACGCCGGCGCCCCCTCGACGAACGCGTACGGCGTGTCGCACCATCGGCAGCGCAGGTCGCAGGCGGTCAGGCGAACGAAGACGCACGGCTGTCCGGTGAAGCTCGACTCCCCCTGAATCGAATAGAAGATCTCGTTGACCGTCAGCATTGCTCGCGATCCGGACGCCTGACCCTGCATTCTATCCACCTAACCACGCGCCGAACCCACGCCATAGGGCTCCCGGAACTGAACGCTCAGGACCGGCCGATTCGGGTGACGCCTATTCGGGGGCAGCGGTCCGAGACCGCACAGGTGTTGCAGAGGGGGTAGACGGGCCGGCAGACATTCTGGCCCCAGGTGACGAGGTAGCGGTTGATCGATGCCCACCGGCGGCGGGGCGCGGCATCATAGAGCGCCAGCTCCGTCTTCTCCGGCGTGCGCGTTGTGACCCAGCCCAGGCGATTGGCAATCCGGTGGACGTGCGTGTCGACGCAGATGTTGCGCGCGCTCCGGTGCGCCACGATCAGCGTCAGGTTGGCGGTCTTGCGGCCAACGCCGGGGAGCGTGAGCAGCTCCCGCATGGTGGTCGGCACGCGGCCGCCGAAATCACGGACGAGCCGCCGGCACGCCTCCTTCACATGGCGCGCCTTGTTCCTGTAGAAGCTGACCGGGTAGATCAGCCGCTCGATCGCTTGCGTGTCCAGTCGCGCCATCGACCGGGGCGTCGACACCTGCCGGAACAGGCGCGTCGACGCCTCGTGCGTCACCGCATCTTTCGTCTGCGCCGACAGCATTGTGGCGATCAGCACCTGGAATGGATCGCCCTGCTGCTCCTCGGCCACCTTCTCAATCGCGGGAAGGTCCATCGCCTCGATCGCCCGGCCAATCCGGCGCATCGTGACGCCGATGCCGCGCGGGGAGTTGAACGGGGACGGCATCGAGGCAGACGATCAGTAGCCCTGCGACCGGCAGTAGCCGCAGTGCACGCACTCGACCGACGGCTCGATGACGCAGCGCCCGGGTGGCGGGTCGCCGGCGAGACGATTGTCGCCGAACTGGGCGTGGCTGGGGTCCTGATCGGGGGGCGATGACGGCGGCGCGGCGGGCGCGCCGGCGGCTGGAGGCGGCACGCCCCCGCGGCGCTCGAGGTGCGCCCGGATCGCCGCGTCGATGGCAGTACGGACGGCAGAATCCGTCATCGCTCGGACGCCGGGGCCAGATGCACGGTATCGACGACGCCGACGATCGCCACTTCGACCGGTGCAGCCGAACGCCGGACGGCCGCGACGGCGGCGCGGCCTTCCCGAACGACGAGCACCCGTTCTCCGACGCCCGCCTGCGCGGCATCTATCGCCAGCATCGGCGCACCTATCGGCTCGTCGGACGGCGTCACCGGCTGCACCAATAGCAGCTTCTGCCCTTCGAGGCTGGCGTCCTTCACTGTGGAGACGACGTTTCCAACGACGCGCGCCAAGTGCATGGTACGGGCTCCGTGGGGCCCCGAGCGAATCAGCCGGACAAGAGCTGGACCGAATCGACGATCCCGACGATCGCAGCATCGACCGGCGTATCGCGCAATCCTTGCGCCATGCGCGCCGAGCTGCCGGTAATGATGAGCACGGTCTCTCCAGCACCGGCGTCGACCGTATCGACCGCCACCAGGTGATGGCCCCTTGGCTGTCCGTCCGGATCGATCGGCTGCGCGAGAAGCAACTTGCTGCCGACGAGGCGCTCGTCCTTGCGCGTCGCCACGACCGTGCCGACCACCTTGGCGAGGATCACGACTTACCGTCTACTCGCCCGCCTTGCCGATCGGGAGCGTTCCTTCGAGGTGCTCATGCGGCCGCGGGATGACGTGGACCGACACCAGCTCCCCCACCCGCCGTGCCGCGGCGGCGCCCGCGTCGGTCGCCGCCTTGACCGCCGCCACGTCGCCCCGCACCATGGCGGTGACGTAGCCGGCGCCAATCTTCTCCCAGCCGACGAGGGTCACTTTCGCCGCCTTGACCATGGCATCGGACGCCTCGATCATCGCTACGAGCCCTTTCGTCTCGACCATGCCCAACGCTTCGCCCATGTAATCCTCCGCGCGCCCGCGCGATGTCGCTTATTGCCGCAACCGGGTGATCGCGTCCTCGATGAGGGACGCAAGTTCGCGGTATGTTAGCCGAATTTCCGCATCGTCGCCCGACCGGCCCGCGCCTCCGCCGACCGGGACCGGCGCCCCGCTGCCCGACGGCGCCGGCGAATCGTCCACGACGCGCTGTCCCGGCGACGATGGCGCCTCCAGCGTCTGGCACCCGGCGTCTTCGCCCGCAACGATGCCGTCTGTCCCTTCCGGGCAGATGGGCGCCGGCGCCGCGATGCCGTACACGCCGCGCAATTCCTGCAGCCGGTTCACCTCTTCACGCGACAGCAGGCGTTCGCGGCCCAGCAGGCGGGCCACCAGGCTGATCCGGGCGAAGTGCTCGATCGTCTCCATCTTGTAGTAGGCGGGCATCAGCCGATCCGCCACCGTAATGGCGCCATGGTTCGCGAGCAACAGGCCGTCATGCACCGCGATGTGCCGGTCGACGGCGTCCGCCAGCTCGTGCGTAGACGGCGTGCCGTAGTCGGCGATCGGGATGCTGCCGAGCGTGGTGACCACCTCGGCGAGAACCGCACGGTCGAGCGGGATGCCGGCGACGGCGAACCCGGTCGCCACCGGCGGGTGCGCATGGACGACGGCGCCAATGTCGCTTCTCCGCCGGTAGACCGCCAGATGCATCAACAGCTCGGACGACGGATCACGCTCACCGGACAGCTTCTTCCCGTCGAGGTCCGTCACCACGATCATGTCGGGCGTCATGAACCCCTTCGAAACGCCCTTCGGTGTCGTCAGGATCCGGTCGCCATCGAGACGGACGCTGATGTTGCCGTCGTTGGAAGCGACGTACGCCCGCTCGTGCAGGCGGCGCCCCACCTCGACGATGTCGGCGCGCAGCGCTTCAGTCTCCTTCATGGTGATTGCCGGATAGTGATTGCCGGCAGTTTTCCCCTCACGCCGTCTTCCGGAACGCCCGCAGGCACCGCTCCGAACAGAAGTACTGCGTCTTGCCTGCCACGCGCGCCGTGAGCGCGCGTGACGGTTCGACGTACGTCCCGCAGACCGGATCGCGCTCGAGCGATCCGCCCCTTACGGTTCGACGCCCCGACTTCGTTCCGCGCACGCCGTTGAGCAGCCCGGCGACGAACCGCCAGACGAGGCGCAGGATCAGCACGAGAAAGACGCCGCGCAGCAGCCAGCCCAACATCGGATCGTCCGATACTAGCAGCCCCCTCGGTGGAACTCGGCGGCATTCGGCTAGCGCGGGTTCAAGAGGGCAATCATCTCGCGAACAGCCCGTTCCATCCCGACCAGAACGGCGCGGGCGACGAGGCTGTGACCGATGTTCACCTCGACGATCTCCCGAATGCCGGCAATCGCGTGGACGTTGACGTAAGTAAGACCATGGCCCGCCAGCACCTCGAGCCCCTCGTCGTGGGCCAGGCGCGCGACTTCGGCCACCTGCGCCAATGCCATCCGGCGGGCGCGGGCAGACCGCGCGTCGGCGTACGGACCGGTGTTGATCTCGATCGCTCCGGCGCCGGCGGCGCGGGCGGCATGGATCTGGGCTGGATCGGGATCGATGAAAAGGCTCACGGCGATGTCCGCCTTCGTCAACCTGTCAACCGCGCGCGTCACCGTCGCGAGTGCAGCGCCGGCGACATCTAGACCGCCGGTTGTCGTCAGCTCGTCGGGACGCTCCGGCACGAGCGTGACCTGGTCCGGCTTGACGCGCGACGCGATGCGTACCATTTCCGCCGTCGCCGCCATCTCGGCGTTCAGCTTCGTGGAGATCACCTCGCGGAGCAGCTCGATGTCCCGCTCCTGAATGTGGCGGCGGTCGCCCCGGAGATGGACGGTGATCCCTTCGGCGCCGGCCAGCTCGGCCAGGAGCGCGGCGGCGACCGGTTCCGGCTCCCGCGTGCGCCGCGCCTGCCGGACGGTGGCGACGTGATCGATGTTGACGCCGAGGCGCATGACGATTTGTCCTTCGAGTGACTGCCGGTTCGCTCAGGCCAGGGACGCGCGCGCCTGTTGGGCGATCCGCGACGCCAGCGCCTCCACCGCCTCCCGGTCGAGCCCCTCGATCATGACACGGAGAAGCGGTTCGGTGCCGGAGTAGCGGACCAGCACCCGTCCGGCGCCAGCGAGTTGCGCCTCGGCTTCACGGACGGCGGCATCCAGCCCCGGCACCGTAACAATGGGCGGCATCCGCGCAACCGGGACGTTCACGAGGACCTGCGGCAGAATCGTCAGGCCGTCCACCAGCGCCGCCAGGTCGGCCTCCTGCTCCGTCAGGGTCCGTAGCACCATGATCGCCGTGGCGATTCCGTCGCCCGTCGGAAGGAGGTCCGTGAAGATGATGTGACCCGACTGCTCGCCCCCGAGCGCCAGCCTTCGTCGCTGCATCTCGGCATACACCGCGGCGTCACCGACGCCGCAGCGATGAAGAAAGATGCCCGAATTCCTGAGGGCCCTCTCCAGGCCGTAGTTGCTCATGACGGTCGCCACGATGCCGTCGTGGGGCAGGCGCCCCGCGTCGCGCAGGGCGCGCGACACGAGATAGAGGATGCCGTCACCGTCGACGAGGCGACCACCGGCATCCACCGCGATTACCCGGTCACCGTCGCCGTCGAAGGCGAAGCCGGCCGCGCACACCTCCTCCACCACGGCCGCCTGCAACGTCTCGGGATGGGTCGATCCACTCGCCTGATTGATGTTCCGTCCGTCGGGCGCAGCGTGCAGCGTGACGACGTCGATGCCCAGAGCGCACAGCACGTCGGGAACAACATGGCTGGTGGCGCCGTGCGCGCAATCGATCGCGACGCGCATTCCGTCCAAGGCTATCCCGCCCGCTACCCCGGCGAGATGCTCAACGTAGCTCGCCAGAAGATGGGTCGCATCGATCGCCGCCCCGGGCGCGCCGCCGATCATGGGGGTCGTGCCATCCCGCGCCATGCGAGCCTCGATGCGCCCCTCGAACTCTGCCGTGGCTTTGGCACCGCCGGCCGCGATCAACTTGATCCCGTTGTCCGGGTGGGGATTGTGGGAGGCGGAAATCGCCAAACCGGCATTGAAGCCGCCGCGCGCCGCGAGCAGGGCGACGCCAGGCGTCGGCATGACACCGGCGCTCAGGAGCTCGCCGCCACTCCCGCCGATGCCCGCGGCAAGCTGCTGCTCGATCCAGACGCCCGACTCTCGGGTATCGCGGCCACAGACGATGCGCGGGGTCCCAGGTCCGGGCGGCGCCGCGCGCAGTTCCTCGGCGAGCGCCGAGCCGAGCCGCAGAATCGTTTCTCCGTCGAGCGGCGGCGTCCCCGGGACGCCCCGCACGCCGTCGGTACCGAACATCCGGTTGCTCATGGACGATCTGTCACGCGCCGCCGCGCCGGCGCTATCGGAGCGTGACGCGGATGCTGGGGGGATCGACATCCGTCACGCCTACATCCGGACCGGACGTTACCGTCACCGGGAGCGTGAAGCGGCCCGGTCCGAGGTCGGCCAGGTCGACCGACGCTACCACGGCGCCCGGCACCAGGCTGTTGACGATGCTCGCCGCGCCGCGCACCCGCACATCCACATTCTCCGGTACGTCGCCCGCCACGTCATAAGCGTCCGGCACATTCTCCAGACCGAGCGGCGCCACCATCCGGCGCTGGATCACCGGCTCGCGCGCCACGCTGAACCAGAACGCGATACCCAGAGCAAGGGCGAGCAGTTTCAGGTTCAGGTCGCCGAGAAACAAATCGCGCAAGCGGCGCATCACGCCACCTCGTCCGCCGTCGAGACCGGATGCGAGCGGCGGCCGGGCCGCACAAGCCGCTCCAGCCACTCGGCCAGCCGCGCCGGATCGATGTTCCGCTCGATCTCGCCGTCGACCGCCAACGAGACGGCTCCGCTCTCCTCGGAAACGATCACCGCCACCGCATCCGATTCCTCGGTTAACCCGATCGCCGCGCGGTGGCGGGTGCCAAGACCGGTGCGCTGCGGCTGGACCGTCAGCGGCAGGAAGCAGGAGGCAGCGGCGATCCGATCTTCCTGAATGATCACGGCGCCGTCGTGGAGTGGCGAGTCGGTCAGGAAGATACTGACCAGCAGGTCGTAGGTGACGCGCGAATCGAGGGGGATGCCGCTCTCAACATAGTTGCGCAAGCCTATGCCGCGTTCGATGGCGATGATGGCCCCCACCTGCCGACTTGCAAGCACCCCCGCCGCCATCGCCACCTCCGCCAGCGTCTCTCCCGTCGTGTCGCGCTGCGAGAAGTACCGGACGAACGGCGCCTGCCCCAGCCGCGCGAGGCCGCGGCGGATGTCGGCCTGGAAGAGCACGATGGCGGCGATGACGACATAGCCGAACATGTCGCCGATGATCCAGTTGACGGTCCGGAGCGACGCGCTCTCCGAAACGTAGTAGAGGCCAACCACCAGCGCGCCGCCGAACACCATCTGGATTGCCTGCGTGTGGCGGATCAGCTTCAGGAACTCGTAGATGATGAACGTGACGATGGCGATGTCCAGCAGGTCGCGCCAGCCGACATCGACACCGTCGAACAGCCCCCCGATTCCTTCAAACGCCATCTGCGGATTCCTACGCCGCGGCGCGGATCAGATCGACGACCCGCGCTACGTCCCGCTGCACATCGACGTGGTGGACCCTGATGATGTGGGCGCCCAGGCAGACTGCGGCCGCGACTGCGCCGGCAGTCCCCCACTCTCGATCGGCGGGCGCCCGCTCGCCAAGTGCCGCCGAGAGGAACGACTTGCGCGAAGGCCCGACCAGGATCGGCCGATCGAGCGTCCGGAGCGCCGGCAGCGCCGCGAGCGCGGCAGCGGTCTGATCCGCCCGCTTCGCGAAGCCAAGTCCCGGGTCGACGATGATCTGCTTCCGCGACAGGCCGGCGGTGACCGCCCGCCCGATCGCGGCGTGCAGTTCCGCCGCCATCTCCGTCGCGATGTCGCGGTAGCTCGCACGCGCGTACATGTCGCGCGACTCCCCCCGATTGTGCATCAGGATGAGGGGCGCGCCTGCCGCCGCGGCGGCAGCTGCCAGGTCGGAGCCGTCCGCGAGGGCCGAGACGTCGTTAACGATTGCCGCGCCCGCCCCGAGCGCCGCCCGGGCCACCGCCGGCTTCCGCGTGTCCACCGAGATCGGTGCGCGGAGGCGGCCAGCGAGGCGTTCGAGCACCGGCAACAGCCGGCGGCACTCCTCGTCCACCGGGATCGGGTCAGCTCCCGGCCGTGTCGACTCCGCTCCGATGTCGACCAGGTCGGCGCCCGCCGCCTCGAGCGCAAGGGCGTGGTCCGCTGCGCGATCCGGGTCGAGACAGGCTCCGCCGTCGGCAAACGAATCCGGAGTGACGTTGACTATCCCCATCACGAGAGTGCGGGCGCCGAGCGCCAGCGCACGCCCGTCAGGCAACGCGAGCATGTACCGCGTGCGTGGCGTCACTCCTGAGGGACGGCCTTGTCGAAGGAGGGAACTGGCGGAACAACCGGCTTCGCCTGCTCGTCGGCATCCGAAGTAACGGGTCCGGAGGACCTCCGGGTCGGCGCGGGGACCGGATCCTCGATCACCAACCCCTTCGCGATCCGCCTCACTTGATCGCCGTCGAGCACCTCCCGGATCAGCAACTCCTCAGCGATCCGGACCAGTTCGTCCTTGTGGGTCTCGAGCTCGTTCCTCGCGCGGTCGTAGTTCTCGGTGACGATGCGCTTGATTTCATCGTCGATCCGGATTGCGATCCCCTCGCTGTAGTCCTGCGACTGCGCGAAGTCGCGCCCGAGGAAGACCTGCTCTTCCTTCTTGCCGTAGGTGAGCGGCCCGATCTTGTCGCTCATCCCCCACTCGCAGACCATCCGGCGCGCCATCTCGGTGGAGCGATCAAGGTCGTTGCCGGCACCGGTCGTCATGTTGCCATTCGTCAGCTCTTCGGCGATCCGGCCACCCATAAGAATGGCGATCTGATCGTTCAGGTAGTCGCGCGAGAAGTTGTGCTTGTCGTCGACCGGCAGCTGCTGCGTGACCCCGAGCGCCATCCCACGCGGGATGATCGTCACCTTGTGGATGGGGTCGGCGTGCGGCAGCAGGACTGTCAGCAACGCGTGGCCCGCTTCGTGGATGGCGGTCACCTGCTTCTCGTCATCGCTGATGATCATCGAGCGGCGCTCCGAGCCCATCAGGACCTTGTCCTTTGCGAACTCGAAGTCCTGCATCTGGACCACCTTCTGGTTGAAGCGCGCGGCGTTGAGTGCCGCCTCATTCACCAAGTTGGCCAGGTCCGCCCCGGAGAAGCCGGACGTGCCGCGAGCCACCACGTGCACGTCGACATCGTCCGACAGCGGGATCTTCCGCGTGTGGACGCCGAGGATCCCTTCGCGCCCCTTGACGTCGGGCCGGTTGACGACGATGCGCCGGTCGAAGCGCCCAGGGCGAAGCAGCGCCGGGTCGAGAACATCAGGCCGGTTGGTTGCCGCCACGAGGATCACTCCCTCGTTCGACTCGAAGCCGTCCATCTCCACCAACAACTGATTCAGCGTCTGCTCCCGCTCGTCGTGTCCGCCCCCCAGGCCGGCGCCCCGGTGGCGGCCCACCGCGTCGATCTCATCGATGAAAACGATGCAGGGGGCGTTCTTTTTCCCCTGCTCGAACAGGTCGCGGACGCGCGACGCGCCGACGCCGACGAACATCTCGACGAAGTCGGAGCCGCTGATCGAGAAGAACGGCACGTTAGCCTCACCGGCCACCGCGCGCGCGAGCAGCGTCTTGCCGGTCCCCGGCGCGCCCATCAGCAGCACGCCCTTCGGGATGTGGCCGCCCAGCTTCTGGAATTTCTGCGGCTCCTTGAGAAACTCGATAATCTCCTGCAGCTCTTCCTTCGGCTCCTCGACCCCGGCGACATCCTTGAAAGTGACTTTCTTCTGTGCGCTTGACGACAGCTTGGCGCGGCTCTTGCCGAACGACAGCGCCTTGTTGCCGCCCGACTGCACCTGTCGCATGAAGAAGATCCAGAAGCCGACGATCAGAAGGATCGGCGCCCACGAGTACAGCAGCGTCGTCCAGGGGCTGCCCGTCGCCTCCTCGGCGCTGACCGCGACATCGCGCTCGATCAGGCGGTTGACGAGCCCTTCGTACTGGGGCGGCGCGAAGGTACGGAAGGACTCGCCGGAAGTCATGGTGCCCGTCACCTCGCTCCCGGTGAGCGTGACGTTCTCCACCTGGCCAGTCTCGACCTGGCGCATGAACTCGCTGAACGAGATGGCGTCGTCGCCTGCCTGGTAGGTCGTCGAGAAGTTCCAGATCAGCGCGACGACGACGACGACCAGAGCCCAGAAGGCAAAACTCCGAACAGACGGATTCACCCTATTCCTCCCAGTTTTGTTACTCTAAAGACTAACACGCCTTCGTCCGGCGCGGTAATTCTGACATCCTCCGCTAGACCGTGCCCCGCCACCCAGACCACTCCCAGGCGGGGGTCGACCACCAGCGGGATGGCGGCCCGCTCGGCGCGGCGGATCTTCCGATCCACAAAGAAGTCCTGCAGCTTCTTGGCTCGCCCCCCCAGACCAAGCGGCCGGAAGGAATCGCCCGGACGCCAGTTCCGAACCAGGAAGGGTGGCGTCACGCTCGCCGCCCGCACCGCGACCGCGTCACTCCGGGGGTCGCGGAGCCCGGAAGAGGTGGCGGGCGTCGCGGAGACGCACAGCCCCAACTCCGGGATCGCCGCCTCGCCGGGGACGGGTAGCAGATACTCGAAGCCCTCCGGCCCGCCGGGGGCGTCGACGCCGCGCCCCGGGTCCCGCCGGTTTCTTCCGGGCCGGCCGGCCGGCCGTGCACAGCGGAGCCAGCCGTCGTGTCGCTCCACTCGGACGCCCGGGAGGTCGACGCGCGACGGTCCGCTTCCGTCCGCTCGCACCATCTGCAGTACCTGCGCGACATGATTAAATCCGACCCGGCGGCCGCCCGCCCGCTCCAGCGCCAGGCGGACCAGGCGCCGCGCCAGCGCCGGTGGCTCCGCCGCGATCCGCGCGGCATCGATCTCCACCTCCCCGCTGATCGTGCGAACAACGCGCGGCTCGGCCTCTTTCGCCTCGGCGTCGATCCAGTCGGCGTCGGCGCCGGCAATCGCAGCCGCGCGGACGAGCGCATCCACCACCCCCGGCGAGCACTCCCGCTCGAGGACCGGAAGCACCCGATGGCGGATCCGGTTGCGCGGGACTGTCAAGTCCTCGTTGCTCGGATCGTCGCGGTGCGGCAGGTCCCGCTGGCCCAGGAACGCGCGCAACTCGTCACGGCGGACATCGAGCAGCGGACGGATCACGTCTCCGGCGCGGCGGCGGATCCCGGCGAGACCGGAAGGCCCCGCGCCGCGCATCAGACGGAGCAGCACGGTCTCCGCGAGGTCGTCCCTCGTGTGCGCCGTAGCGACGCGGTCGGCCGTGCCGCCGGCAACGAGCCGGGCGAACTGTTCGTAGCGGACGCGATGCCCGGCCGATTCGATCGAAGTCCGGTCGGCGTGGGCCCTCACGCCGACGTCGATCCGTTCGACCATGATCGGCACCCCCAGGTCTCGCGCGAGCGTCTCGCAGAACCGCTCGTCTGCGTCCGCATCGGCGCCCCGCAGCCGGTGGTTCAGGTGGAACAGGCCGGCAACCGACCAGTCGGCCTCCGCCGCCAGGTCCGTGAGGATCGCCGCGAGCGCGACCGAGTCGCCACCGCCCGAGAGCGCCACCGCGACGCGCCCTCCGGAAGGAATCAGTTGATCTTGATCAATCGCCCGCAGGACGCGCCGATGGAGCGGCGTCAGGCAGGAGCGAAGCACAACGCTTCATTCTACGATGGTGCCGGTGCAGGGACTTGAACCCCGGACCTAGCGGATATGAGCCGCTTGCTCTAACCAGCTGAGCTACACCGGCAGGAACCCTGGATTATACGTCACGCCCCGGCCATTACAGGATCAACATCGCATCCCCGTAACTGTAGAAGCGGTAGCACTTCCCAACCGCCTCGCGATAGGCGGCGAGGATTCGCTCGCGGCCGGCGAAGGCGGCGACCAGCAGCAACAGCGACGACCGGGGGAGGTGGAAGTTGGTCAGCAGACCATCCACTACGCGGAAGTCGAAGTCCCCGGTAATCGTCAGGTCGGTCTCGCCTTCCGTCGGCCGCAGCGGGTAGTCGAGGCGCGCGGCCGCCTCGAGGGTCCGCGTCGTGGTGGTGCCGACAGCGATTACGCGGCGGCCGTCGCTACGGGCCCGGTTGATCGCCTCGGCGGTGGCGGGGGGAACGCAGTACCGCTCGGGCGCGACGCGGTGCTCCTCCGCTACCTCCGTACGGACCGGCTCGAACGTCCCGTACCCGACATGGAGGGTGACGCCGCAACGCTCGACGCCGCGGTCAGCGAGCCGGTCGAGGAGCGCCAGCGTGAAGTGCAGGCCGGCAGTCGGCGCCGCCACCGATCCGCGCGCGGCGGCGTATACCGTCTGATAGCGCTCCCGGTCCACCGCACGGTCCGGCCGCTTGATGTACGGCGGAAGCGGAACATGCCCGATTGCGTAGATTGCTTCGTCCACCGTGCCGGTCGCCGCGGTCAACCGGATCGTCCGCCGGCCATGGAAGTGCCGCTCGAGCACCTCCACCTCCAGCAGTTGGCCGTTCCCCTCGAAACGGGCCCGCGTGCCGGGGCGGAGCTTCTGTCCCGGGTGGACCAATGCGTCCCAGCGGTCGCCGTCGAGGCGCGCGAGCAGGAGGCACTCGACGGCGCCGCCGCTCGGGTCGCGCCGGCCGAGCAGCCGCGCCGGAACGACCCGCGTGTCGTTTATCACCAACAGATCACCCGGCGCCAGCAGCTCGGGCAGTTCCGTGAACCTGTGGTGCGATCGGGCGCCGGTGTTCCGGTCGACCCGCAGCAGGCGTGACGTGTCACGCTCGGGGGTCGCCTCCTGTGCGATCAGCTCATCGGGAAGCTGGTAGTCGAAATCCGAGAGGCGCATGGCTCTCTCCCTGCCGGTCCACGGGCGGATCTGCGTGAAGCCGCGCGCCCGCAGCTCTGTCAGTACGCCCAGCGCAGGAGGACGGCGCCCACCGTGAAGCCGGCGCCCACCGACACCAGCAGCACCCGCGCTCCCTTCCTGAGCCGTCCGTCACGGCGCGCATCGGCCAGTGCGAGCGGGATCGTGGCAGCGGTGGTGTTGCCGTACCGTTCGATGTTGATTACCACCTTCTTGGGGTCGACGCCAAGATGTGCCGACGCACTCATGATGATCCGCCGATTCGCCTGATGCGAAACGAACAGGTCGAGGTCATCCGAGGTGAGGTGGTTGGCGCTGAGCACGCGCTGGCAAATCTCGGTCATCTTGCGGACGGCGAACTTGAAGACCGCGGGGCCGTCCTGGTGGACATAGTGAAGCCGCTGATCCACCGTCTCGTGCGACGCGGGCCGGAGGCTGCCCCCCGCCGGCATCCGGAGCGCCGGGCCGCCGCTGCCGTCGATCTCGTGCGCGAAGTCGATGATCTCCAGACCGTCGTCGTCCGCCGGCGACACCACCACCGCGCCGGCGCCGTCGCCGAACAGCACGCAGGTGGCGCGGTCCTTGAAGTCAATGATCGACGACATCACATCGGCGCCGATCACCAACGCATGATCGTGGGCGCCGGTCGCCACCATCTGCGCGCCGGTCGTCAGCGCGAAGGTGAACCCGGAACAGGCGGCGCCGAGGTCGAAGCCCCACGCGTTGCTGGCGCCGATCTTGTGCTGCACCAGGCAGGCGGTGCTCGGGAAAAACATGTCGGGCGTGGTGGTGGCGACGACGATGAAGCCGATCTGATCCGGTGTGACGCCCGCCCCTGAAAGCGCGGCGAGCGCTGCCTCCGTCCCCAGGTCGGACGAGGCAACCCCGTCGCTGACGATGTGCCGCTCGCGGATGCCGGTCCGCTTCAGGATCCACTCGTCCGTGGTGTCGATCATCCGCTCCAGGTCGGCGTTGGTCAGGAGGCGTGCCGGAACGTACGTCCCGAGAGAAGCCACCTTTACCCCCCGCAACATGCCGCCGCGCGCAAACTGTCCCGTCACATCGTTCGCCACTCGTTCAGTTCCTCCGCTCGCCGCGCTAGAGCAGGCGCGGGTGCCGCTCCGGGTTGTCGAGCCCGAAGTAGTCGTAGGCCCGCGCCGTCGCCATCCGGCCCCGCGGCGTCCGGTCAAGGAATCCCGCCTGAATCAGGTAGGGCTCGTAGATATCCTCGATTGCGTCCTTCTCTTCACTTATGGCGGCGGCCAGGCTGTTCAACCCGACCGGACCGCCGCCGAACTTGTCGATGATGGCGTGGAGCAACCGACGGTCCGCCTCGTCGAACCCATGGTCGTCCACTTCGAGGAGGGCCAGCGCGTCGCGCGCCACCGCCAACGTGATCGCGCCGTCCGCCCGCACCTCCGCATAGTCGCGCACGCGGCGCAGCAGGCGGTTGGCGACACGCGGCGTTCCGCGCGAGCGGCGGGCGATCTCGGCCGTAGCATCGGAGTCGATCGGCACGCCCAGAATCCTGGCCGAGCGGTCGGTGATCTCGATCAGATCCCGCTCGGCATAGAAGTCGAGGCGGTGCACGATACCAAACCGCGCCCGGAGCGGCGCGGTGAGCAGCCCGGCCCGTGTGGTGGCACCAATCAGCGTGAAGCGCTGCAACGAGACCTTCACCGATCGCGCCCCCGGTCCCTGCCCGATGACGATGTCCAGTTCGTAGTCCTCCATCGCCGGATAGAGGATCTCCTCGATGGCGGGACTCATCCGGTGGATCTCATCGATGAAGAGAACCTCGCGTGCCTTCAGGTTCGTCAGGATGGCGGCAAGGTCGCCCGGCCGCTCGAGGACGGGCCCTGCCGTCGCGCGTACGGCAACCCCCAACTCGTGGCCGATCACATAAGCGAGTGTCGTCTTCCCGAGCCCGGGCGGGCCATACAGGAGTACATGGTCGAGCGCCTCGTTCCGGTTGCAGGTCGCGGTGATGGCGACGGTCAGGTTCTCGCGGACCCGGTCCTGGCCGATGTAGTCGTCGAGGGCGCGCGGGCGGAGCCCCGCTTCGTACTGCGCCTCCTCGTCAGCCCGGATCCTGCTGAGGACACGGTCGGTCGTTTCCACGGCTGCCCATTCTAGCCGTCACCGGGTCAGATCCCGGAGCGCCTGCCGCAATGTTGCCTCGAAGCCTCCCGGTTCCGCCTTCAGCGCAGCGGCGACGGCCCGCTCGGCCTGGGTGCGCGGATAGCCCAGGTTCAGGAGCGCCGAGATGAGATCGCTCTGCAGATCCTCCTCATCCGGCCCGCCGTCCACCCCTCCGGCGCCCGGCAGCACCGAGTCGGGCAGCTTGTCCTTCATTTCCAGGCCGATCCGTTCCGCCGTCTTCCGGCCGATGCCCGGGATGCCAGTCATGCGCGCTACGTCGGCGGTCCGGATGGCGCGGACCAGATCGGACGGCTCGATACCGGACAGCACCGCCAGCGCGAGCCGCGGTCCGACACCGTTCACCGCGATCAGCCGTTCGAAAAGGGCCAGCTCCAGGCGGGTGGAGAAGCCGAAGAGCGAGAGTGCCTCCTGCCGGACGTGCGTATGGATGCGGAGATGGACGTCGGCGCCCGGTTCCCCCACCGCGTAGAAGGTGGAAAGCGGAATCTGGACGTCGTAGCCGACTCCGCCCACATCGACCACGATGCGGTTCGGCGCCTTCTCCGCGAGCCTGCCTCGAAGTGCCGCGATCATGGACCGATCGTGTGGGCGTGGCAGATCGCGACGCCGAGCGCGTCGGTCGCGTCGAGCGTGGCCGGCGGCTGCGCCAGACCGAGCAGTAGCACCACCATCTGCTGCACCTGCTGCTTCTCAGCGCCGCCGTACCCCACCACCGCCTGCTTCACCGCCGCCGGGGCATACTCGGCAACCGGCAGGCCCGCTTCTGCCGCAGCCAGCATCACGACGCCGCGAACGTGGCCCAGCTTGAGCGCGCTACGGACGTTGCGGGAGTAGAAGAGATCCTCTATTGCGACGGCGTCCGGCTCGCATTCGCAGAACAGTCTCGCGAGACCGTCGTGGATCGACTGAAGCTTCTCGGGAAAGGTAGCTGCGGCCGGGGGGCTGAGGGCGCCGCAGGCAACGATCCGGTGGCGGCTGGTGTCGGTGTCTATGCAGCCGTAGCCCGTGTGCGCGGAGCCGGGATCGACCCCGAAGATTCTCACGCCAGCGACGCCTCGATTTCCTTGTCCTCGATGTCGAAGTTCGACCAGACGTGCTGCACGTCGTCCAGATCCTCGAGCGCGTCCATCAGCTTGAGCATCTGCTGGGCGGTCTTCCCTTCCAGCCTCACGAAGTTCTGCGGCAGCATCGCGATCTGCGCCGAGACGGGCAAAGCACCCGTCCCGTCGACCGCGGCGCGGACCGTCTCGAACGCCTCCGGACTGCTCACGATCTCCCAGTTGCCGCCATCCTCGCGGAAGTCGTCGGCGCCGGCGTCGATCGCCGCCGCCATCAGCGCTTCCTCGTCCGCACTCTCCTGTTCGACGACGATTTGCCCCTGCTTCTCGAACAGCCACGCGACAGAGTTGGTGGTGCCCAGATTGCCGTTGTGCTTCGACAGAACGTGCCGCACCTCGCCCACCGCCCGGTTGGTGTTGTCAGTGAGACAGACGATGAGCAGCGCCGCGCCGCCCGGGCCGTACGCTTCGTACGTCACCTCCTCGTACGACACGCCCGGTTCCTCGCCGGTGCCGCGACGAATTGCGCGCCTGATGTTGTCCTGCGGCATGTTCGCCGCCTTTGCATCCTGGATAACGGTGCGAAGGCGGGGATTCGAGGTGGGGTCGCCGCCGCCGTCGCGCGCGGCAACCGTCAGCTCCTTGATGATGCGGGTGAAGAGCTTGCCGCGGCGTGCGTCCGCCGCACCCTTCTTGTGCTTGATCGACGCCCACTTGGAATGCCCTGACATAAGGCCCTGCTCCGCTGCTGACCGGCGGCGGCGCGCGCGCCGCGCGGCCTATTATCGCACGGCGCGGGCGACGTAGGTTAGACCTCGCGCGCCGGTTCAGTCTCGGACGCGCCCGCGGCGCCGCGCGATGATCACCCACACGTCCGCATCCGGCGACCACTCCGCGCCCCGGTAGTCCCCCAGCACCGCGTCGACGGTGAAACCCGCCCGCTCGAGCCGGCTCGCCAGCCGCGGCACGGTCACCGTCCGGAACGCGATCGAGAAGCGGTGAACCCGCCGCCGGCTGTCGCGCCACTCAATGAATTCCTGATCGAAGACGGTGAGGCCGCGGCGCGGCACCTGGCGAACCGATTCGATCAGCGTCACGCGGCGTCCGCCGGACATCGATCCCCGGAGGCTCACTTCCCGGTCGTACTCGCGCCAGCGCGCAAGGCCTGCCGCCAGGTCGATGCCGAGCTTGCCGCCCGGCGGGAGAACCCGCGCGGCGGCGGCGAGCCCCGCGTCCAGGTCGTCATCCGTCAGCAACGACTGCAACATGCCGTACGGCGCCATCACCAGCGCGCAGCGCCAGCGCCGCCGGAAGGGAAGCGCGCGGATGTCTCCCTGCGTGACCGACGCGCGGCTGCTCAGGCGGGAGCGCCGCAGCTTCGCCCGGAGCTGGCGAAGCATCGGCATCGAACGGTCGACGCCGACGAACCCGGCGGCAGCACGCGCGACCGGTAGCGACAGCCGGCCGGTGCCGCAACCCAGCTCCAACACCGGCCCGCCTGCGCGGCGCGCGAGATCCACCCAGAACCGGACGTCACGCCGCCCCTGTGTCCGGCCGTTCTCCCAGTCATAGAAGGGAGCGTAAGCGTCCCAGCCGTACCAGCCTTCCGTCGGGGTGGCACATCGTCCCATTGGCGCGGTGCCAGTATAGGATCGCCGACCGGCACGGGGCGGCGCTCGTCGCCTACGCGCTACCGGAATAGAACGACGCGATCGCCTCGATGACGCGATCCTGCATCGCGACGGTGAGCTCAGGATATATCGGCAGCGCGAGCGTCCGCGCCGCCGCCGCCTCGCTCACCGGGAAGTCGCCCGCCCGGTAGCCCAAAGCCGCCACGCATGGCTGGAGGTGCAGCGGGACCGGGTAGTAGACCATCGTCTCGATCTGCTGTCCGGCCAGGTGCGCGCGGAGTTCGTCGCGCCGCTCCGGCACACGGATCACGTACTGGTGGTACGCATGGTGCTCGCGTCCCCACGCCGCTGCCGGCAATTCAACACCATCCACCGAGAGATGTTCGTCGTAGTACGCGGCGCGGGCGCGGCGCTGTTCGAGCCAGCCGTCGAGATACGGCAGCTTCGCCAGCAGGATCGCCGCCTGCAACGCGTCGAGACGGAAGTTCCCCCCCACGATCGAATGCCGGTAGCTGGCGTCCACGCCATGGTTGCGTAGACGGCGCAGCGAACGCGCCAGCGTTGCGCTGTCGGTCGCGACGAGGCCGGCGTCGCCCATCGCGCCCAGGTTCTTGGTCGGATAGAAAGAGAGGCAGCTCGCGATCGCGACGGCGTCTGACGGCGGCGTGCCCGGCGCTGCCCCTGGACAGCGCGCGCCGAGGGCCTGCGCGGCATCCTCCACGACCGCAGCGCCGTGCACCGACGCGGTGCGGAGGATGAGCGCCATGTCGGCGCACTGGCCGAAGAGATGAATGGGAAGGATTACCCGGACCTGGTCGCGCAACCCCACCTTGCGTTCGAACCACCCATCGAGCGCGGCCGGGTCGAGCGTGTACGTCCGCGGATCGATGTCTACGAAAGCCGGGCGTGCGCCGACGCGAAGAATGGCGCCGACGGTGGCGAAGAACGAATAGGGCGTGGTGATCACCACATCCCCTGGTCCGATACCGAGCCCCGTCAGCGTGATCAGCAGCGCGTCGGTGCCGGACGACACCCCGATCGCATTCGCGACACCGAGGCGTTCGGCCATCGCGTGCTCGAACGCTTCTACCGCCGGACCGCCGATGTAGTGGCCGGAATCGACGACGTCGCGGATCGCGCGTTCGACCTGGGGCCGCGTCGTCTCCAGCTGCGCAGCCAGGTCGAGGAACGGGACGCGCATCACGTCAGTCGTTCAACTGTTTCGCCATCGGAATGAAAACGATGCCGTTGACCGTCCGCTCCGCGCCCGTCTGGCGAAAGCCAAGCTTCTCGTACGCTGGCACGCCGAACCGGGAGGAGTTGACCGTCACCCGCGCCAGATCGGGGTTCGCGGCGCGCGCATCGGCCAGCGCCAGTTCCAGCAGGCTGGTGGCGACGCCATGATGCTGGTACGCCTTGTCGACAAACAGCAGCGCGACATGGTTGTTATCGCGGATCTCGATCATACCGACCGGCGCGCTTCCTGCAATCGCGACACGGACGAAGTGGTCCTCCGCCATCCGCCCCACGATGGCTTCGGGCGCGGCGAAGTCGTGGAACTCGGCGATCCCGTCCGGCCCGTAGTCGGGAGCAATGAACTCGTCGAACGCCGCTATCATCATCGCCGAGACCGCCGGCGCCTCGTCCGCCTTCATCGGACGGTACTCAATGGCCGCGCTCACGGACCGACTCTCCGGAGACAATTGACGACGTTCCAGATCTGTTCGTCGTTCATGCGGTTGGCATAGCCCTGCATGTCGGCGGTGACCCCCTCCTTAGTCGGCGTCGCGGCGATGGAAGCCTCCACCGGCGGGATGCTAGTCGCGCTGCCCGCACCTGTCAAAGCCTTGAGGACTGACTGCCCGGCCGACGGGATGCCCCCGAATTCACTCGATGACAACGGTAGGGGTGTCACGGGCGCAACGGGCTCCGACGTTGCTGGTGTGACTCTGGGCAGCGAAAGGAAGGCGAACCGAGAGGCGGAGCACCTCCGGATGGTTGAGCCAGGATCCGCCCCGCATGATCCGGAGGTAGCCGGCAGCCGCCGGTTGCGGATCGGTTGCCGGACCTTGCGGATAGACATCTTCGATCCAGCCGTCGACCCACTCCCAGACGTTGCCGATCATGTCGTGCAGCCCGAAGTCGTTCGGCGGCAGCGACCCGACCGACGCCGTGTTGACCCACTTGTCGGCGCCGCCCGTGGCGCCGCCGCAGCAGCTCAGGTCTCCGAAGTTCGCGTAGTCGCGCGTGACGTCATCGCCCCACGAATAGAGCCGTCCGTCCTTTCCGCCCCGCGCCGCGTACTCCCACTCCGCTTCGGTCGGCAGGCGCCCCGCGGCCCAGGCGCAGAATTCCGCCGCGTCGTACCAGGACAGGTGGACCGCCGGGTGGTCGCCCGCCTGGGGAAAGTCCGGCTGGGCGGGGCCGGCGCGGCCGGTCGCTTCGACGAACCGCGCCTGCTGACCGACCGTCACCTCCGTCGCCATCAGATCGAACTGCGACAGAGTCACCGCATGGCGCGGGTGCTCGCCATCCAGGCAGAGCGCATCGCCGGGAATGCAACCCATCTGGAACGTTCCGGCCGGAACCGTCACCCAGGGGAGCTCGATCTGCTGCGCAGCGACGCCCGGTGCGCCGGCCACGGTCGCAGCGAACCCAACGGCGACGGTTGCCGCGCGCGTGTGCGTCATCCCCTTACAGCGATCCCGTTCACCTCGAAGCGCGCGCCGAACAGCAACGGCCCGGACCCGAGGAAGGCGCGCGCCGGCGGATCATCGTTGAAGTACTCGGTGTAGACCTGGTTGAACTCGCCGTAGAGCGAGACGTCGGAACAGAAGACCTGCACGTTCACCAGGTCGTCCATCGTCATGTCCGCCTCGGCCAGAACTGCCTGAATGCCGTCGAGGATGATCCGCACCTCCTGCGCCACCGACGCGGGAGGGCTGCCCGTTCCGGGTTCCAGTCCGAGGCGCCCGGCGACGTAGAGGGTGTCGCCGACCAGAACGGCGTCGCTGAACGGCGCCGTCGTGGTGCGCCCCGGCAGGTTGATCGCGCGGGGCGACGAGTCCTGTGTGGCGGTGAGCGTGATGGCAGCGCTCGAGACGAGCGCACCGACGACAGTCCCGCAGATGAAAACGAGTGCGGTCCGTTGCTTCCTCATGGTGTCAATCCTCCTGTCACGGTGTCGGCGCCCGCATCAGGCGCCGATCGACAGCACGGTCGAGCCGGTAGTCCGGCGCGCCTCGAGATCGCGGTGCGCGTCGGCCGCCCGATCGAGCGGGTAGGTCTGGTTCACTTTGATCTTCACGATTCCCCGGCCGATCACGTCGAACAGTTCCGCCGTCGTCTCTTCCAGCTCGGCGCGGGTCGCGGTATAGGTGGCCAGGGTCGGCCGCGTCAGATAGAGCGACCCCTTTGCCGCCAGCACCCCCGGCGCCAACGGTTCGACGGCACCCGACGCGTTGCCGAAACTGACCATCAGGCCGCGCGGCTGCAGGCAGTCGAGTGAGGCCTTGAACGTGTCCTTGCCCACCGAGTCGTACACCACCGGCACGCCCTTGCCGCCCGTTAGTGCCTTCACCCGCTCAACGACATCCTCCTTGGTGTAGACAATCGGATGGTCGCATCCATACGCCCGGACCAGTTCCGCCTTCTCCCGAGTGCTGACGGTACCGATTACCGTGGCGCCTAGGTGCTTCAACCACTGGCAGGCGATCAGCCCAACGCCCCCCGCCGCGGCGTGGAACACCACCGTCTCACCCGCCTGGACGGCGTGGGTCCGGCGGATGAGGTACTGCACGGTGCATCCCTTCAGCATGGCGGCCGCCGCCTGGGCGTCCGAGATCGTGTCAGGCACCTTCACCAGCAGCCGCGAAGCGATGACGCGGCGCTCGGCGTAGCTGCCGAGGCTCATGCAGTACGCGACCCGGTCACCCACCGCCACCTCGGTCACCCCGTCGCCCACCGCTTCGACAACACCCGCACCCTCGTTGCCGATCGTCGCCGGCAGCGACGGCGCGGGGTACAGGCCGGTTCGAAAGTAGACGTCGATGAAGTTGAGCCCCGACGCCGTCTGACGGATTACCGCCTCGCCCGCTCCCGGATCGGGGACGTCGACCTCTTCCCACCGAAGCGCCTCCGGGCCTCCGGTTTCGTGGATCCGAATCGCGTGTGCCATCTTGGTCGCTCCGTTCCTGGCACGGGCCGCCGCCCGCCGAAAGCTGCTCATCTTAGCAGCCGCCCCCATCGATCCCACGCCCTGGCAGTCTCCATGCCCAATGGTCCGGGGCATGGAGACTGCTAGGATAGGCATCGAGATGAGCGGCGCAGCCACCACGGAACCGACGGGCGCGTTCGATGCGGAACACCCGCCGTCGCCCGACCTGCTTGCCGACTGCGTTCACTGCGGCTTCTGCCTTCCCCCCTGTCCGACCTACGCACTCTGGAGCCGCGAGACCGATTCGCCGCGCGGCCGGATCCACCTGATGAAGGTGGCGACGGAGGGAAAGGTCGAGATCACGCCGGTCTTCGCGCGGCACTTCGATACGTGCCTGGGCTGCATGGCATGCGTCACCGCCTGCCCGTCGGGCGTGCAGTACGACAAGCTGATCGAGGCGACACGGGCGCA
Organism: Vicinamibacterales bacterium; assembly: GCA_965263055.1. Classification (GTDB taxonomy): domain Bacteria; phylum Acidobacteriota; class Vicinamibacteria; order Vicinamibacterales; family UBA8438; genus VXRJ01. Next base: position 1,624,003 of record OZ253581.1, read on the forward strand.
GATAGAACGTCACGTGCCGCGCCCGCTCGCCGACCGGCTGTTCCGCTGGCTGATCTTCGCCCTCTTCCCGTACCCCGCACGGCTGCGGTTGGTGGCGCTCAAGCTCTGGTTCTATCAGCGCTCCGGCCTCCAGTGGCTCGCTCGCAGGACCGGACTGCTCGATCTGCTGCCGGCTCGGGTCCGTGCCATGGAAGCGATGGCGCCGCGCTTCTCCCTCGGCGGCGCATGGTCGTCGATGCCGGCCCGCGTGCCGGCCCAGGGCGAGCCGCGCCGCCGTGTCGCGTTGTTGCTCGGCTGCGTGCAGCGTGTCTTCTTCAGCGACGTCAACCGGGCAACCGCGCGCGTGCTGGCAGCCGAGGGATGCGACGTGGTGATCCCGCAGGCGCAGGGCTGCTGCGGCGCGCTGATGTTGCACTCGGGACTGGAAGCGGACGCGGCGACGATGGCGCGACAGTTGATCGACGCGTTCGAGCCGGCGCTCGCCGACATCGACACGATCGTGATCAACGCCGCCGGGTGCGGGTCGACGATGAAAGGGTACGGCCACCTGCTGCGCGACGACCCAGTGTACGCCGAACGCGCCGCGGCGCTGGCCGCCAAGTGCCAGGACGTCTCGGAAGTGTTGGCCGACCTCGACCCGCGCGCGCCGCGGCATCCGGTCCCGTTGCGCGTCGCATACCACGATGCCTGTCACCTGCAGCATGCCCAGGGGGTGAGCGCCGAGCCGCGGCGCGTGCTTTCCACGATTCCCGAACTGGAAGTGCGCGATGTGCCGGAAGGGGGGCTCTGCTGCGGCTCGGCGGGCATCTACAACCTGGTGGAGCCAGAGACGGCAGGCGAGTTGGGCCGGCGGAAGGCACGCAATGTGCTTTCCACCGGCGCTGACGCGGTGGTCTCGTCCAACCCGGGCTGCCTGTTGCAGTTGCACAGCATGCTGGACCGCGAGGGGCATCATCTCCGAACAATGCACCTCGTGGAGCTGGTGGATGCGTCGATGCGCGGCGTCGAGCCGTAACGGCACGACGCCTACAGGCCGCCGGGACCGCGGCCGGAGTTGAGGCGGCCGTCCGGATCGAACTGGAGCTTGACCGCCCGCATCAGCCCGAGGCTGTCCCCAATCGGTCCCCACGGATCGATTCGGCCCCGAAGTTCGGCGCTGCCGCGGCGGATGACGGCGGACCCGCGGCCGGGCGACAACTGATCGCGCAGCTCGCCAATCAGTCGCGCCTGCCCGTCCGTCGGACCGCCAAGACGGAGATCGACCACACCCAGGCCGGCACGTCCGGACGGGATCATCGACACACCCGCCGCGACGGCGCGAGCGTGCAGCCGAACGAGTGCGGGGAACAGTTCCGCGCGCACGGTACTCAGCTTCACCAGCGTCGCGTCGCCATCCCAATGCGCCATGTGCCGCCGCCAGGCCGTATCCTCCTCCGCGCCGTCCAGAATGCGCGCCGCGCCCCCCTCGGCGCGGGCAATCGCAACCGCCGCGTCCGCCTGCTGCACGACCGACGCTTCTACCGACTCGAAGCGGATCAGCAGCCCCGGCGGCATCCCGGTCAGCTCGATCGCGGCTGGCGTGAGCGGGGATGCCGTGAGCGCGTCTGCAACCGGCGCCGCTGCCTCGAGCGTGTCGACCGTTACCTCCACCGTGCGCGACGCACTGGCAATCGGCGTCAGCTTGAATGTCGCGGTCAGGATGACGCCAAGGCAACCGAACGATCCGGTAAACAGGCGCGACAGGTCGTAGCCGGCGACGTTCTTCACGACGATGCCGCCCGCCTTTGCCACCTGTCCGTCGATGCGCGCCACACTGACTCCGATGATGGCGTCGCGCGGGGAACCGTAGCCCTGCCGGCGGGGGCCGCTGTCGTTGGTCGCGACTATGCCCCCGATCGTCGCGCGGTCAGGCCAGGGGGGATCCCATGGGAGGCGCTGGCCGTGCGTCGCCAGCTCCATGTTGGCCGACGCGAGCGTTGCGCCTGCTTCGACCGTCGCGGTCAGGTCCCCATGCCGATGCTCCAGCACGGCGTCGAGCCGCGACGTCGAGAGCCGCAGGTCGATCGCGTCCGGCGGCGCGCCCCACCCAAGCTTGGTGCCTCCACCGGTCACCACGACCGCAAGCCCTTCCTCGGACGCCCAGGTGAGCATCGCGGCAAGAGCCTCGATCGTAGCCGGCGCCGCCACGAGGCGCGAACGGACGCCGTCGATCGCGTCTCCGTCGCGGCCGGTCCGCGCTTCACCTCCTGCCGGGAGCGGCATCACAGGCGATCCGCGAGCCCCGCCGCTTCCGCCGGGTGGCGGCGGTACGGCCCGGGCACCTCCCCACAGAGGCGCGGGGTTGGAAAGACCTTGTCCGGGTTGCACAAATGGCTCGGGTCGAAGGCACAGCGGACCAATTGCATCGTGTCGAGATCGTTCTCGCTGAACATCTTGGGCAGGTGCGCCGCCTTGTCCGCCCCGACGCCATGCTCGCCCGTGATCGATCCCCCGGCGTCGAGGCAGTAGGTGAGGATCTCGGACGCCACCTCCTGCGCCAGAGCGGCCTGCCCCGGGATCCGCTCGTCGTAGCAGACGAGCGGATGCAGGTTGCCGTCGCCGGCGTGGAACACGTTGCCGATCTTGAGCCCGGAACGCTCCGACAGATCGCGGATCCGGCTGAGCACCTCCGGCAGGCGGGTGCGCGGAATGACGCCGTCCTGCACGTAGTAGTTGGGCGAGACCCGACCCATCGCCGCGAATGCCGCCTTGCGGCCCTGCCAGAAACGGGCGCGCTGATCGATGGTCTGCGCCACCTGGATCTCGCTCGCGCCGGCTTCCGTGCACACCGCATGGACGCGGCCGAAGAGCGCGGACACGTCCGCCTCGGCGCCGTCGAGCTCCACGATCAGGATTGCCTCGGTCTGCGGAAAGTTCGGGTGGACAGCCGCCTCAGCCGCATCGATCGTCAGGCGGTCCATCATCTCGACCGCGGCCGGAATGATTCCGGCCCCGATGATCCCCGACACCGCGTTGCCCGCAGCCTCGGTCGAATCGAACGCGGCGAGCAGCGTCTCGACCGCCGCCGGCTTCCGCAGCAGGTTGAGGGTGACCTGCGTCACGACCGCGAGCGTGCCTTCGGATCCGACCAGGACCCCGAGCAGGTCGAGTCCAGGTGCATCGAGCGCGGGGCCGCCGATATGGATCAGATCGCCGTTCGGCAGAACCGCCTCCACTCCCAGAACGTGGTGGACCGTGAACCCGTACTTCAGGCAGTGGGCGCCGCCGGAGTTCTCCGCCACGTTTCCGCCTATCGAACAGATCACCTGACTCGAAGGATCCGGAGCGTAGTAATAGCCGTCGGCCGCCACCGCCTTGCTCACGTCGAGGTTCATCACGCCCGGCTCGACCGTGATGCGCCGGTTCGGAATATCGATGTCCAGGATCCGGTTCATGCGCGTCATCACTATCAGCACGCCGTCCGGGTGCGGCATGGCCCCGCCCGACAGGCCCGTCCCCTGCCCGCGCGCGACGAACGGCACGCCGCGCTCGTGACACAGCCGGACCACCGCCTGAACCTGCGCGGCGGAGGTGGGGAGCACGGCGGCACCCGGTTTCGACCGGAGCTTAACCAGGCCGTCGGTCTCGTAGGTCAGCAGTTCGCCGTCGTCGCGCACGAGGCCGTCCGGGCCGACGATGCGCTCCAGTTCCGCAATCACCTGCGCGTCCATGTGGCTGCCGACACCCGTGACGGTGATGGCCATCTTTGCGCCTCCTGGTCCACCGTGATCTTACGGCCTGGAGTACTGATCGATGACGCGCGTGATGGCGCGCTGGCAGACGCGACAGAATCCGACCGGGTTCCGCGTGAACATGATGCAGTCGATCTCCGGCCGGTACAGGCCGGTCGGCTCGTACGACGCCCCCTCGAACGCCCCCACCTTCCCCGCGTGCGGCATCCCGGCGAGGAGCGCCGTCTCGCGCTCCATCTGCGCGGTGAAGAGCGCATCCACCTCCGTCTCGGGCGCTCTGACGGCCCGGAGGTCACGCCGCTCGCGCTGCGCCTCGATGCTGCCGGACTCGAACAGCTCCTTGTCCCACGGGGTGGGCAGCGGCGTGTCCGCCTCGATCAGGTCGCCCCACTTGACGTTAGCCGCGTCGTGCAGCGCGGTGACGTTCGGCTCCCACGGCTCCGGGTGGTACGACGCGCCGGTCTCGTACGCGACATCCGACGTGTAGTACTCGTCGGCCAGACCGGCGAAGTGGTGGCCGAACTCGTGAATGAAGACGTACTCGGCAAACCCGGTGTCGGCCGCCGCCGTCGCCTGGAAGTTGAAGATGCCACCACCGCCGTACTGCTCCTCGTTCACCAGGATTTCGATGAACTCGTACGGCGCGGCGGACGCGGCGGCGCGTAGCGCGCGGTTGTCGTAGGTGAGAATGTAGCGCTCGGAATCGAAAATGTTGTACTCCGCAGCGAGCGGCGTGCGCCGGAACTGCCCAGCGCGGGGACGGGTCACGCCGGACTCGGCTGACGGCAGGTCGAGGCCCCAGACGTTGAAGTCGGCCCGCCGGCTCCGGAACGGCTCCTCTTCGAACAGCGCCTCGACCAAGCGGCGCGCGTCGGCATGAAACTTGTCGAGCTCGTCCGCAGCGTACCCGTCACCCAATACCAGCAGGTCCACCTTCTCGGCGGGCGGTCCATTCTCGAACAGCGGCCAGACCTCCCCCTCCGGCGCCCGGTCGGCGGGGTTGACGAAGCGGGAGTCGGGGTCGATGACCGTCGACCAGATCTCGTGGAAGCTGTTCTCGGCGTCACGCACCTTCAGAACCACCTGCACCGCCTGCCGCGGCCAGGGGAAGCGGAGGGACTCGTGGAATGTACGGTGCGTCTCGCGGTACTCGGTCGTCGTTTCCCACTCGCCGTAGATCGACGCGAAGCCGCGCGAGTAAATCACCCGGTTTGTTCGGCGGTCAATCACCTCGAAGAGGTACTTGCCCAGGTTAAGGTCGTCGACCAGGCGGGACCGGCTGCCGGGCCAAGGCCCGTCGGATACGACCTGATCGAGCGCGACGATCTCGGTCTCGATGCCGCCGGCGTGGAAGTAATCGACACGCATCGTCTTGTCGAGAAAGTACGCGTCGAAGAGATCATTGTCCGGCGCCTGGGCCTGCATTTCAGCCGATCCCGGTCCGATGCGCGCCAGAACTGCGCAGCTCGCCAGAATCAGTAGCCCAGCGAAGCCGACGAGGCGTCGGCGGAAGGTCACCATGACCCTATTCTAGTCGCGAAGGAAGCCGATTCGGATGGTGCTTGTCCGGCTGCCGGTTCTGGTCCATGATGGATACGGCGCACAGAGCGCAGGCTTCCCAGGGAGGATCAGATGCCTCAAAGACAACTCGCGGCGGCGATCGCAACCGTAGCCCTCCTACCCATGCTAGCGGCGGCCCAATCCGACGGTCCCCGGAGGCTGCCATGGGGCGCCCCGGATCTGCAGGGCGTGTGGGACTACCGCACGCTTACCCCCCTCCAACGACCGGAGGAAATGGGAGACAAGGCGTTCCTCACCGAAGAGGAGGCGGCAGCGCTCGAGCGGGAAACCCTGGAACGGAACGAGGAACTGCTGGGGCGGGCCGCCGAGCGGACATCGGCGAGCAATCAGGTGGACCGGCGAGATGACGGCACACCCGGCTTCTACAACAACTTCTGGCTCGATCGGGGCACGACCGCCATCGGGACGCGGCGCACGTCGCTCATCGTCGATCCGTCCAACGGGCGGCTCCCGGCGTTGACAGATGAGGCGCAGCGGCTGGCCGATTCCCCGGAAGCCGCGCGCATCGCCCAGGTGCGGCGGGGCACGCTCCCTGCTGCGTCCTACACGGAACTCGATCCCGGCGACCGGTGCATTCAGCACTCCAAAGCGGGCCCGCCGATCAGCACCGGTGGCTACAACAACAATATTCAGATCTTCCAAACACCGGACCACGTGGTCATCTTGGCCGAGCAGAACCACGACGCACGTGTCATTCCCCTCGACGGGCGGCCGCACGCAACGCCACAAATCCGCCAGTGGATGGGTGACTCGCGAGCCCACTGGGACGGCGACACGCTCATCGTCGAGACCGTCCAGTTCAACGGCAAGCACGATCAGGTCGGCCGGCCCCTGCTGAGTTCCGGCGAGAACCTTTCACTCGTCGAGCGGTTCTCACTCATGGATGACGGCAACCTGATGTACGAGTACACGGTCACCGATCCGACGATCTGGACGCAGCCTTGGACTGTCCAGCATCCGATGAAGCGCAACCCGGACCTCATCTTCGAGTTCGCCTGCCACGAGGGGAACTACGGGATGGAAGGCATACTCGCGGGCTCGCGCGCCGAGGATGCGCAAGCCGCGGCCAACGCCGTCAGTCGCTGACGGCCAGCTCCCCCGCGACGATCGGACGCGTACGCGGCAGCCGGCCGCGGTAGGACAGAAAGCCTACGAAGGCCAGGAGCCCCACGAACACGGTCAGTTTGACGATGTTCCCCGGCGGGCCCAGCGGCAATACCGCCCACAGCAGCCAGAGTACCGGATGCGCGAGGCAGACGGCCCAGACTGAACCATAGAAGAAGCGCCGCTCGTGGCCTTCCCCCTTTGTCGACGCCTTCACGCGCGGCAGGCGTCCCGCCGCGCCCAGAATCCAAATCGTTCCCGCGATCGGAAAGTAGCCGGCATCGTAAATCTGCCGCATCCGCCAATCGCCGGTCGCCATCGCCCACCCCAGCCCCGCCATGTTGAGCACCGCGAACGTCACGACGATGCTCCACCCGACCGTATAACAGACGCGCCGGTACAGCGGGTTAGGCCGGTCCTCCGTGAAGCGGATGATGTACGGGCGCCGCTCCACCCCGGGCAACCGGCCACGAAGACCGGCTACGCCAGTACCGACCACGACGATGCCGAGCCACGCCCCCATCCGCAGGTCGAACCCCGATTCGAAAAGATCGAACGTCAGCGGCCCCGGCAGAATGAAGAACGCCCATACCCAGATCGGCCAGTGCAACACGCGGTAGTGCACCTTGTTGCGCGCCCGGATCCGCCGGTCACTGGCCAACTCGACCGGTATCCCCCGACCATCCGTCCGGCTGCCCGCTTCAACCGCCTCTAGTGCGTTCATCTCACAAAAACGCCCGGACTCGGCTTCCGAGCCCGGGCGTCAACAGCTCCCGGCAGCGACCTACTCTCCCACGGAGTCGCCCCCGCAGTACCATCGGCGGTAAAGGGCTTAACTGCCGTGTTCGGCATGGGAACGGGTGTTTCCCCTCTCCTATGACCACCGGGAAATCTGGGAACGGCCCCACGGTACTGGCCGCTCATGTCAAAGAGCCGACAACGGAATACCCTACGAACGGCAGCTTTCCAACCACGCAGCGTCAAAAAATGGTCAAGCCTCACGGCTGATTAGTACCAGTAAGCTCAAGCCTTCGCAAGCCTTACACATCTGGCCTATATACCTGGTAGTCTTCCAGGTGCCTTCAGGGATCCGAAGATCCAGGGAGATCTCATCTTGGGGAGGGTTTCACGCTTAGATGCTTTCAGCGTTTCTCCCATCCGAACGTAGCTACCCAGCACTGCCGCTGGCGCGACAACTGGTACACTAGAGGTTCGTCCATCCCGGTCCTCTCGTACTAGGGACAGCCCCCCTCAAATCTCCTGCGCCCATGGTAGATAGGGACCGAACTGTCTCGCGACGTTCTAAACCCAGCTCACGTACCGCTTTAATCGGCGAACAGCCGAACCCTTGGAACCTGCTACAGCTCCAGGATGCGATGAGCCGACATCGAGGTGCCAAACCTTGGCGTCGATATGAACTCTTGGCCAAGATAAGCCTGTTATCCCCGGCGTACCTTTTATCCGTTGAGCGATGGCCCTTCCATGCGGAGCCACCGGATCACTAAGGCCTGGTTTCCCACCTGCTCGACGTGTAGGTCTCGCAGTCAAGCTCGCTTCTGCCTTTGCACTCTACGGCTGATTTCCAAACAGCCTGAGCGAACCTTCGCGCGCCTCCGTTACACTTTGGGAGGCGACCGCCCCAGTCAAACTACCCACCAAGCAATGTCCCTGGCCTGGTTTCACAGGCCGAGGTTAGAACACCGAAATGCTAAGGGTGGTATCTCACCGACGACTCCCCCGACCCCGAAAGGCCGGGTTCACAGTCTCCCACCTATCCTGCGCATAACACACCAGCATTCATTACTAAGCTGTAGTAAAGGTGCACGGGGTCTTTCCGTCTTACCACGGGCAACCGGCGTCTTCACCGGTACCACAATTTCGCAGTGCCCCTCGTCGAGACAGCGCCCAGATCGTTGCGCCATTCGTGCAGGTCGGAACTTACCCGACAAGGAATTTCGCTACCTTAGGACCGTTATAGTTACGGCCGCCGTTTACCGGGGCTTCAGTTCAGAGCTTCGCTTGCGCTAACCCCTCCCTTTAACCTTCCGGCACCGGGCAGGCGTCAGACCCTATACGTCGTTT